>NZ_JBIATY010000001.1:0-1263005 GCF_042892235.1 Streptomyces sp. NPDC001816 | reverse complement strand
AACAGAACACCGGCCACAACACCCCCCTCTTCGACACCCTCATCGCCTTCGAGTCCTACCCCATCGACCGCACCAGCCTCACCGACACCACAACCGCCGCTCACCTGGAAGTCACGGGCATCCGCCCGTACTCCGGCTCCCACTACCCCCTCACCCTCACCGCCACCACCAGCCCGGACCTGCGCCTGACTCTCCAGTACCGGCAGGACCTCATCGACCCCGCCACCGCCGGACACATCGCCACGCACTGTGCCCGCATCCTCAAGCACCTGACCTACAGCCCTCACCGCGCCCTTGCCGGCATTCCGACGCCCGCGCCCGGAGAGCACAAGGCACTGATGGACCTGCGGGCAGCCCAGCGGGACAGGGAGCCGACGTCCAAGCCCGTCAAGAAGCCCTACCGCGCTCCCCGTTCGGCGCAGGAGAAGGCGCTGACGGAACTGTTCGCCGAGATGTTCGGAGTCGGCCGGGTCGGCATTGACGACGACTTCTTCGCCATGGGCGGGAATTCGCTGCTGGCGATCAAGCTGGTCGGCCGGATCCGCGGCCTGCTCGGTGTGGAGGTTCCGATCCGGACGCTTTTCGAGTGCACCACGGTGGCCCAACTGGCGGCGCGCACCGATCAGTCCGCCAGATCCCGTCGGCCCAGTCTGCACGAGGTGGCCAGGGAACGCAGGCAGCGCAACTGATCGCGCCCGGAACACGCACAGCAGTCTTCACCAGTCACAGGATGGGATTCGCCATGTACGACGTCATCGTTGTGGGCGCACGGTGTGCGGGAGCTCCGGCGGCCATGCTGCTGGCCCGCGCCGGATATCGCGTCCTCCTCCTGGAGAAGGCGCGTTTCCCCAGGGACACGCTTTCCTCGCACTACATCCACCAGCCGGGCGTCGCACTTCTCGACCGCTGGGGACTGCTCGACGCCCTACGGGCGACCGACGTCCAGCCCATCGACCGGGTCGTCTATCACGTCGGTGATGTGCGGCTTCAGGGCTGCTCGTTGCCGGTGGACGGCCATCGCACGGCATACGCGCCCCGGCGCTTCGTGCTCGACCCCATCCTCGCCGACGGTGCGGTGGCCGCCGGGGTGGAGCTCCGGCAGGGCTGCCAGGTCACCAGCCTCCTCTTCGAGAACGATCGGGTGACCGGCGTCGCCTACAGGACGGCCGAGGGGCACGAACACGTGGAACGCGCCCGGCTGGTGGTGGGCGCGGACGGCATGCGTTCGCTCGTGGCCCGTCTCGTGGAGGCGCGAACGCTCGTCGAGGACCCGCCGCTGACGTGCACGTACTACAGCTACTGGGACGGACTGCCCGCGGACTTCGAGCTGTACGACAGACCGGGCCGCTGGGTCGGCGTGATTCCGACGAACGACAAGCGCACGCTGGTCATGGCTTACTTCCCCCAGGCGGAGTTCGACTCCGTACGCAGGGACGCCCAGTCCGCGTTCACCGAGAACGTCCGGAGCACGGCACCGGAGCTGTACGAGCGCATGGCCGCGGCGCATCAGGCGGAGCGGCTGTACGGCACCGGTGAACAGCTCAACTTCCTGCGTCAGGCGGCCGGTCCCGGCTGGGCTCTGGTCGGGGACGCCGCCCACCACAAGGATTCCATCGCGGCCCGCGGCATCATGGACGCCTTCCTCCAGGCCCAGCTCCTCGTGGATCGCATCGGCGACACCCTGGGCGACCGGGAGCGTCTCGACGCCGCCCTGCGACGTTACGCCCGAGACCTCGACCTGCGGTTCATGGACTTCTACCGCAGCACCCTGACCGTGGCCGAACTCCGCGTCCCGGAGGCCCGGCTCGCCCTGTTCCGTGCGATCGCCGGCGATCAGGAGCTGACAGACCGTTACTTCGCAACGCTCTCGGGCGCCATCGGCGTCGACGAGTTCTACAACGCCGAGTTGTTCGAGAAGGTCGCTCAGGCAGGCTAGCCGCGCCGGGACGGAGACGGGGAGCAGGGCAGGGCGGAGAACGACGTGGCCTGGGCTCCGACCACATGGGTGTGGTCGGAGCCCAGGCCACGCCCCTTCGGGTCACGCCCGACGCGTGGCGTCAGGTCACGGCCCCGAGGCGCACCGGCAGTTGGACGAGTTGCCAGGTGAGCGGCAGCGGTACGCGGCGCAGGCGCTGGGGCGGTACGGCGAGGGTGAGCTGGGGAAAGCGCTGGAAGAGGGCGACGAGGGCGACCTCGGCCTCCTCCCTCGCCAGGGCCGCTCCGAGGCAGTAGTGGAGGCCGTGGCCGAACCCGACGTGTGCCTCCTTGCGTCCGTCGGTCGACCGTTTGATGTCCAGGCGCTCCGGTTCGGCGAACCGGCGGGGATCGTGGTTGGCGGCGACGATCATGGGGATGACGGGCTCGCCGCGTCTGATCGTCTCGCCGTGGAACTCGACATCCTCGGTGGCGTACCGCATGCGCGGGGCCTGGATCGGGCTGCACCAGCGCATCAGTTCCTGCACGGCCTGGGGTGCCAGGGCCGGGTCGTCGCGCAGGAGGGCGAGTTGGTCGGGGTGGGTGAGCAGGGCGGCGGTGCCGTTGCCCAGCAGTCCGGCGGTGGTCTCGTGTCCGGCCATGACGAGGGTCAGGACCATGGTGACCATCTCGTTGTCGGACAGGCGGTCACCGTCCTCGTCCTGGGCGCGTATCAGCCCGGTGAGCAGGTCCTCGCGAGGCTCGGCGCGGCGGGCCTCGATGAGCGTCCGGACGTGGGCGACGGCCTCCTTGACGGCGACGCCGACCCGTTCGCTCTTCATCGAGACAAGCGCCCGGCTCCATTCACGCCACTTCGGGCGGTCCTCCTCGGGCACGCCGACCAGTTCGCAGATGACGGTGATCGGTAGGAGGAAGTTGAAGTGCTCCTCAAGGTCCACGACTCCGTTCCTCGCCCTGTCGGGCAGGGCGTCGAGGAGGTCTCGGGTGATCTCCTCGACGCGGGGCCGCAGTTCGGCGATACGGCGGGGCGTGAAGGCACGGGATACGAGCCTGCGGAGCCTGACGTGCTCGGCCCCGTCGAAGTCCACCACGTTCCGGGTGACGAATTCGAGATACTCTTCGGGCACTCCGGCCGCCTTCACCGCCTCGGCCCGCAGGTTCTTCACGTCCGGCCCGGGTACGCCGGCCGGATCGTTGACGAAGCGTCGGTCACCCAGTACTGCCTGCACGTCGTCGAAACGCGTGACGAGCCAGATCGTCCCCCGTATACCGGGGAGCACGGCTCGGGCCAGCGGCTTTTCCTCTCTGATCCGGGAGAATCCGCTGAACGGGTCCTTGATGAGCGCGGGATCCATCAGGTCATAACGATCGGTGGGCGGCGTCATGTCTCCTCCATCGCCTCCATCGACAGTCTCGCGCCGCCGACTCTAGGTTCGCCGCGAGACGCGAAGGAAGTTTTTGAAGCCCGGCACGGGCGCGTGGACCCCCCACACCGGTCTGGACCAATCTCGGCCAGCCCTCTTGACACCCGGATTGGTCCATACCAACTTGGTTGGCGCACCTTCGCACTCCCCTGCACTCCCGAACACCCCATTCCCCACAGGGAGATCGCGTGCGCCACACACTCAGACGTTCCAGACGTCGGCTCCTCGCCCTCCTCGGCACCGCCGCCCTCGCGCTCGGCGGCGCCATCGCCCTTCCCGGCACCGCTCAGGCCGCCAACATCCTCACCAACCCCGGCTTCGAGTCGGGCAGCCTCTCCCCCTGGAGCTGCACCGGCAACCTCGGATCGGTCGTCTCCTCCCCCGTGCACGGCGGTTCCAAGGCCCTGCAGGGCGCGGTGACTTCGAGCGACAACGCGCAGTGCAGCCAGACCGTCGCGGTCCAGCCGAACACGACGTACAACCTCAGCGGGTGGGTTCGCGGCTCGTACGTGTACCTCGGCGTCAACGGCGGCGCCTCCACCTGGACGACGTCCCCGTCCGCGTACAGCCAGCTCAGTGTCTCGTTCACGACCGGTGCATCGCAGACCAGCGCCACCATCTATGTGCACGGCTGGTACGCGCAGGGCACCTACTACGCCGACGACATCAGCCTGGACGGCCCGGGCGGCGGCGGAGGCGGCGGGGACACCCAGGCGCCGACCGCGCCCAGCGGGCTCACCTCGACCGGCAAGACCTCGTCGAGCGTGTCGCTCAAGTGGAACGCCTCCTCGGACAACGTGGGCGTGACGGCGTACGACATCTACCGCGGCTCCAGCCGGGTGCTCAGCGTCTCCGGTACGTCCGCCACGGTCAGCGGGCTGTCGCCGAGCACGGCGTACACCTTCACGGTCAAGGCGCGGGATGCGGCCGGGAACACCTCCGCGGCCTCCAACTCCGTCTCCGTCACGACGGACGCGGGCAGCGGCGGCGGTACCGGCTTCAAGCAGGCCGCGCCGTACCTGTACGAGGGCTGGGGCGATCCGCCGAACCCGAGCACGGTGATGAGCGCGACCGGCATCAAGTGGTTCACGATGGCGTTCGTGCTGGACTCCGGCGGCTGCACCCCGGCCTGGGACGGCAGCAGGGCGCTGACCGGCGGTGTCGACCAGACCGCCATCAACCAGATCCGCTCGGCGGGCGGTGACATCGTCCCGTCGTTCGGCGGCTGGCAGGGCAGCAAGCTGGGCGCCAACTGCTCCTCGTCGAGCGCGCTGGCCGGGGCGATCCAGAAGGTGATCGACGCCTACTCGCTCAAGGCGATCGACATGGACATCGAGAACACGGACGAGTTCGAGAACGAGGCCGTCCAGGCGAAGATCCTCACCGCCCTGAAGACGGTCAAGGCCAACAACCCCGGCCTGAAGACCATCGTCACCTTCGGCACCTCGACCACCGGCCCGACCTACTACGGCAACCGGCTCATCGAGCAGGCGCAGTCGCTCGGCGCCAACATCGACGTCTTCACCATCATGCCGTTCGACTTCGGCGGCGGCTCCGACATGTACGGCAACACGGTCAACGCGGCCGAGGGGCTGAAGAACAAGCTGAAGTCCACCTTCGGCTGGGACGACGCGACCGCCTACTCCCACATCGGCATCTCCGGCATGAACGGCCTGTCCGACCAGCAGGAGAACACCACCCCGGCGATCTGGACCCAGATCCGCGACTGGGCGAACTCGCACCACATCGCCCGGCTCGCCTACTGGTCGGTCAACCGCGACCGGCCGTGCCCCGGCGGTGGCGTGGTGAGCAACTGCTCCGGCATCAGCCAGAGCACCTGGCAGTTCACCTCGATCACGGCCGGGTTCACCGGCTGAGCACGGCACCGGCACGACCTGAATCCCCCGGCTCCCGAGCCGGGGGATTTTTTTCCGCCTGGGGTGTATCAGGCGGCGACCTGGCCGCTCTTCATATCAGGAACGGGAAACACGGGGGATCAACGGGGGAAGCACACACGGGGGAACGGGGGAAGCACCAACGGGGGATCGGGTCGGTCGGTCGCGGTCACGGGGAGCGACCGGCCGACCCGATGCACATGTGCGTGGATGCCCTAGTGGACGAAGATCCCCAACTTGGCGTCGGTGAACCAGGGTTGTACGGCCATGGGTCAGCCCACCTCGGCGCGCCGCAGCCGCAGGGTCAGGATCTGGAAGGGCCGCAGCGCGACGGACACCCCGCCGTCGTCCCGCACGACGGCGTCCTCCAGGGGTCGTTCCAGCAGGTCGGTGACCTGGGCGCCCGCGAGCGGGAATCCGGTGCGCAGCACCCCGCTCGCCCGCCCGCCCCGGGACTCGTAGAGTCGTACGACGACGTCACCGGAGCGGTCGTCGGCGAGCTTGACCGCCTCGACCGTCACGCCCTCGCCGACCACCGAGACGACCGGCTCCGGCGCGCCCGCCGCGTCCGTCACGCGCAGCGGGAGGTTGAGCGCGTAGCCCTCGGCGACCGCGTCCGCGATGTCCGCGCCGGGCAGCAGAGAGTAGGTGAAGCGGTGCCGGCCCTGGTCGGCACCCGGGTCCGGGACACGCGGGGCGCGCACGAGGCTCAGGCGGACGGTCGTGGTGGTACCGCCGTCCTCGCGGACCGTGCGGGAGACGTCGTGGCCGTACGTCGAGTCGTTGAGGACCGCGACGCCGTAGCCGGGCTCGGCGATGTGGACCCAGCGGTGGCCGGACACCTCGAAACGGGCCGCCTCCCAGCTGGTGTTGGTGTGGGTGGGGCGCTGGACGTGGCCGAACTGGATCTCGGCCGAGGAGTGCGGGGCCCGGATGTCCACCGGGAAGGCAGCCTTGAGGATCTTCTCGGTCTCGTGCCAGTCGATGTCCGTCTCGATGTCGATCCGGGGGCTGCCCGCGCGCACGGTGAGGGTCTGGGTGATCTTCGAGCCCTTGCCGAAGGAGCGCGTGACGCGGATCGCGCCGACGAGCGGGTCCTCCTCGACCACGGTGACGGAGTCGGCGTCCAGGAGGTCCGTGTACCGGTTCTTGTAGTGCTTGTCGATGTCCCAGGCGTCCCAGTAGTTGGGCAGGTCGGTGTGGAGGCGCAGGAGGTTGCCCGGCTCGGCGAGGACCTCGCGGTCCGCCCGCAGGTCGTACACGGACGACAGCGTTCCGTCTTCTGCCACCGCTACCCGGACCAGGCCGTTGTCGAGGACGCGGCCGTTGACCGTGACCGGCTGCGGGGGCTCCGCGTCCGCGAGGGGCGCGCTGCCGTTCGCGGGCACGCGCACGTACGCCGGCGCACCCCCGGACGTGCGGACCACCTCGGCACGGTCGTACGGGCTGGTGTTGAACACGCGTGTCCCGCCGGTGCCCAGCGCGGCCACCGCCTCGGCGGTCAGCTCCTCCAGCTCCCCCGCCACGCGGGCGTACTCGGCCTCCGCCTCGCGGTGCACCCAGGCGATGGACGAGCCGGGCAGGATGTCGTGGAACTGGTGCAGCAGGACCGTCTTCCAGAGCCGGTCGAGCTTCTCGTAGGGGTAGGTGTAGCCCGGCGCGTGCAGCGCGGCCGTCGTCGCCCACAACTCGGCCTCGCGCAGCCGGTGTTCGCTGCGCCGGTTGCCCTGCTTGGTGCGGGCCTGGGAGGTGTAGGTGGCGCGGTGCAGCTCCAGGTACAGCTCGCCGACCCAGACCGGGGCGTCCGGGTACTCGGCGCGGGCCTTCGCGAAGAACGCGTCGGGGTGTTCGATCTCGACCTTCGGGGAGCCCTCCAGGTCCCTCAGCCGCCGGGCCCGCTCCATGATCTCGCGGGTGGGGCCGCCACCGCCGTCGCCCCAGCCGAAGGGGGCCAGGGAGCGGGTGGCGCCGCCCTTCTCACTGTAGTTGCGGACCGCGCGGGCCATCTCCTCGCCGCTGAAGCGGGCGTTGTAGGTGTCGATGGGCGGGAAGTGGGTGAAGATGCGGGTGCCGTCGATGCCCTCCCACCAGAAGGTGTGGTGGGGGAACTTGTTGGTCTGGTTCCAGGAGATCTTCTGGGTCAGGAACCAGTCGTTGCCCGCGAGCCTGGCCAGCTGCGGGTAGGCGGCGGTGTAGCCGAAGGAGTCGGGCAGCCACACGCCCTTGGTCTCGACGCCGAAGTGTTCGATGAAGAAGCGCTTGCCGTGGACGAGCTGGCGGGCGAGGGCCTCGCCGCCGGGCAGGTTGCCGTCGGCCTCCACCCACATGCCGCCGACCGGCGCCCACTGGCCCTTCTCGACGGACTCCTGGATACGGGCCCACACCTGCGGGTAGTTGTCGCGCACCCACTCGTACTGCTGGGCCTGCGAGCAGGCGAAGACGAACTCCTCATACTCGTCGGCCAGGGAGGTCACGTTGGAGAAGGTGCGGGACGTCTTGCGCTTGGTCTCGCGGATCGGCCACAGCCAGGCCGAGTCGATGTGGGCGTGGCCGACGCCGGAGATGCGGTGCGCGCTGGCGTTCGCGGGCTTGGACAGAGCCGGCTTCAGCGCCTCGCGCACGGCGGCCGCCGAGCCGGAGACGTCGTCCAGGTCGAGGAGGTCCATGGCCCGGTCGAGGGCGTGCATGATCTCGTGCCGGCGCGGGTCGTGCTCGCCCAGCTGCAGCATCAGTTCGCGCAGTACCTGGATGTCGAGGTCGAGGTGCCAGACCTCCTCGTCGAGGACGGCGATGTCGGCGCGGCGGAACGTGTACAGGGGACGGTCGCCCGCCGTCAGTACGTCGCCGAGCGGGGTCGGGCCCGCGAAGCCACCCGCGAGGATGTCCGGGTTCGAGGCCGCCTCGACCAGGTAGTCCACCGCCTCGCCGCCCGCCGCCGGGTTGGCGATCGGCACGTACTGGTTGAGCGGGTTGACCGCCTTCAGCGGCGTCCCGTTGGGCAGGTGAACCAGCGCCTCGGCCTGGTTGCCGGGCCAGTCGCCCACGAAGCCGAGGTCGATGACGGCCTCGACGCGCCGGCCCGCGAACTCGGCGGGCACCCGGCCGCGCATCCGGAACCAGGTCGTGCCCCAGGGCGGTCCCCACGGGGTGTCCATCGCGAAGGGCTCGTACGGTGCGGCCGCGGCCTCCTCGAAGGAGACCGGCTCTCCCGGGGCCTGCCAGGACTCCACCTCGAAGGGGACGGTGGCCGCGTGGATCGCCGGCTTGATGCGCTGCTGGTGGAGTCGCTCCACGCGCTCCTCGATCCGGGGGCGTTCATCGTGCATGGAAGTCTCCAGGGAGCGAGGAGGGAAAGCGCTTACTCAAGATACGCCAGGCCCGGATGGACCTGGGTGTAGCCCTCGACCAGCCTGCGGGCGACGTTCACGGAGTCGACCAGCGGGTGCAGCGCGAAGGCCTTCACGGCCGTGGCGCGCGAACCCGACTCGGCGGCGGCGAGCACCTCGCGCTCGACCGCCTTGACCGCGCACACCAGACCGGTGGCGTGACCCGGCAGCGGATCGACCGCGACCGGATGGGCCCCGTTGGCGTCGACCAGGCACGGCACCTCGATGACGGCGTCCGGGTCGAGGACCGACAGGGTGCCCTGGTTGCGGACGTTGAGGATCAGGGTGGTGCGCTCGTCCCGGGCGATGGCCCGCATCAGGGCGAGGGCCACCTTCTCGTAGCCGCCGGAGAGGTCGTCGGCGTCGCGCTCGCCGGCGCCGGCCGTCTCCCGGGCCTCGGCCATGTAGGTCGCCTCGCGTTCGGCGCGGGTGCGGTCCCAGGCGTCGAGGGCGGAGACGTCCGCGCGCCGGGCCTGAGCGTAGAACCGCGCCTGCTGGTCGCGCAGGAAGGCGCCGCGGGTCTGCTCTGCCTGCTGGTAGGCGCGTACGGCCTCGCGGTTGAAGTAGTAGTAGTGCAGGTACTCGTTGGGGATCGCGCCGAGGGACCGCAGCCAGTCGGCCCCGAAGAGCTTGCCCTCCTCGAAGGAGCCGAGCAGGCCGGGGTCGGCGAGCAGGCGGGGGAGTTCGTCGCGGCCCGCGATGCGCAGGCCGCGTACCCAGCCGAGGTGGTTGAGGCCGACGTAGTCGATCCACGCCTCGTTCGGGTTCGCGCCGAGGACCCGGGCGATCCGGCGGCCGAGGCCGACCGGTGAGTCACAGATGCCGATGACCCGGTCGCCGAGGTGGCGGGACATGGCCTCGGTGACCAGTCCGGCCGGGTTGGTGAAGTTGATGACCCAGGCGTCGGGCGCCAGGCGGGCCACCCTGCGCGCGATGTCGACGGCGACCGGGACCGTCCGCAGGCCGTAGGCGATCCCGCCCGCGCCGACCGTCTCCTGGCCGAGGACGCCCTCCGCGAGGGCCACCCGCTCGTCGTTCGCCCTGCCCTCCAAGCCGCCGACGCGGATCGCGGAGAAGACGAAGTCGGCGCCGCGCAGGGCCTCGTCGAGGTCGGTGGTCGCGGTCACGCGGGGGGCGTCGGCGACACCGGACGCCTGTTCCTCCAGCACCCGGGCGACCGCGTACAGCCTGCTGTCGTCCAGATCGTGCAGGACCACCTCGGTGACCCGGCCCTCGGCGCGGTCCGTCAGCAGCGCCCCGTACACGAGCGGCACCCGGAATCCGCCGCCGCCCAGAATCGTCAGCTTCACCTCTGCACCCTTCCCGCCAGGACCACTTCGACGCCCGCCTCCTCCAGTGCGGAGCGGGTCACCGGGTCGACCGGCGCGTTCGTCACCACCATGTCCAGGTCCTCGGGACCGCAGACCCTCGCCATCCCCGTACCCGGGAACTTCGCCGCGTCGGCGAGCAGCACGACCCGGTCACCGGCCTTGATCATGGCGCGCTTGACCGGCACCTCGACGACCGTCGTGTCCATCACCTGCCCGCCCGGGCGCACTCCGCTGGTGCCGAGGAAGAGCCAGTCGGCGTGCAGTTGGCGCAGGTTGTCCTCGGTGAGGAAGCCGACCAGGGAGCGGTACTCGCGCCGGACCATGCCGCCGAGCAGCACCAGTTCGATGCCCTCGTCGTCGGCCAGTTCCTCGTAGACCACCAGGTTGCTGGTGATCACGGTGAGCCGGCGGCCGTGCAGCTGGCGGGCGAGCCGGTAGGCGGTGGTGCCAATGTCGAGCAGCACCGACTGACCGTCCTCGACCATCGCCGCCGCGCGCGCCGCTATGGCGTCCTTCTCGGCCACGCGCACCTCGGCGACCTCGGCGAAAGGCTGGTCGCCCTCCTCGGCGACCGCGCCGCCGTGGACCCGGGTGAGCAGGCCGTCCTCCTCCAGTTTGACCAGGTCGCGCCTGATCGTGGCGGGGCTGACGCCCAGCTGTTCGGAGAGGTCGGTCACGGCCGCGGGGCCACCGGAGCGCAGGGCCCGCAGGATGAGTTGGTGTCGTCGTTCTGCCAGCACACCATGAACACTACTCGTCATCTTCAATCAGATCCATGCTCACTTCTGCTCAGGTATTGACCAATCTCCCGTAGCGGCGCACGATTCCGTGCACCGAATGTGAACAGTCGAGGGGGCCGCCAAGCGCGGCTGGGCGGATCCGGACGTCGCCTCCGACATCGCCTGCCCGATGTACGCGCCGCTCGAGGACTGTGTGGCACTGTGTGGCGCACGCCGTGTCCGGGAGCAGACCAAGCCGCTGATCCAGTGCGAGTACTCGCACGCGTTGGCAACAGCAACGGCACGCTCGCGGACCACTGGGCGGCCATCGAGTCAACGCCGGGTCTTCAGGGCGGCTTCATCTGGGAGTTCTGGGACCACGGAATTCTGCAGCGCGTGAGCGATGGAAGACCGGCCGGGCGCGCGGGCGCCGGGCTCCATGACAACGGTGTCGCCGCGCCCGGCCGTCGCTGGGCGCACGGCGGCGACTTCGGCGAGACCCTCCACGACGGTGCCTTCATCGCCGACGGGGTCGTCTTCCCGGAACGCACACCCAAGCCCGTGATGTACGAGCACCGTGAGCCGGAGGCCCCGGTCCGCATCCGGTGCTACCGGCACGAGGGGATCGTCCTCGCCAACCATCAGCACGTCCGCGGCCTGAACTGGCTGGCGGCGGCCTGGGAGCTGTCCCTGGCCGACGGCCGCGTCCTGAACGTGCCGGCCGAACTGCCCGACCTGCGGCCCGGCGAGACGGCCGCCGTGCCGCTGCCCTTCGCACTGCCCCGGGACGGCGGCGAGGCGTGGCTGACGCTGCGCGTGACGACCGCCGAGGACGAGCCGTGGGCGCCGCGCGGCACGGAGGTGTGCGCACCGCGGATACGGCTGCGGGCGGCCGCCGTACCGGAGCCGCGGCCGGCCGTGGCCGGGCCGCCGGTGCAGGTGAACGACGACGGGCTGCTGGCGCATCCGCTGCTGACGGCCGCGCCGGTGCTGTCCCTGTGGCGGGCGCCGACCGACGACGAACTGGGCGGCGTCGCCCGCCGCCGGCGCACCTGGGGTCTGGACGCGTTGGTCCGCAAGGTCGTCTCGGTGCGGCGCGAGGGCGGGACGGTGACCGTGCTCGCCGAGTACGCGGGGACGGCCGGTGTCGTACGGCACCGGCAGGAGTTCACGGCGGTCGAGGGCGGTATTCGAGTGGCCGAATCGGCGGAACTGCCCGCCGAGTTCGACGAGGCGGCCCGGGTCGGCTCGGTGTTCGAGACGGTGCCGGGGCTCGATCTGCTGGAGTGCTTCGGGCAGGGTCCCTGGGAGTCGTACCCGGACCGCTCGGCGGGCGCACCGGTCGGCCGTCACGCGCTGCCGGTGGACGAGTTGTTCACACCGTATCTGCGCCCGCAGGAGAGCGGCGGCCGACACGGGGTACGACGGGTCACACTGTCGGCGGCGGACGCCACGGGACTCGCGATCGAGCTCGACGAGCCGCGGCAGGTGTCCGTGACGCGCTGTCGAGCCGAGGACGTGACCGCCGCCGCCCACCATGACGAACTGGCGCCGCGCCCGGGCTGCGTGGTGCACCTCGACGCCGTGCACCGGGGCCTCGGCACCGGGTCCTGCGGCCCCGACACCGCTTCCTCCCATCTCGTTCCCTCCGGGGTCCACCGCTGGAGCTGGACCCTGCGCGTTCTCTGACTCCCCCCACGCCTCCTCTCCCCCGTCACCTCTCACGGAGCACACGTGTGTACTTCGCATGACCACCCTCAGGGCGAGGCCGCACAGGCCGGAGCCGGACGGCGCAGCTTCCTCAGGGCCACGGCGCTGCTCGGCGCCGCCGCCACGGCCGGGGTCGCCCTGCCGACCGCCGCCGAGGCGGCCCCGCAGCCGGCCTCCCGCCGGCGGCCCGATCCGGAGAGCCGCCGCTTCACGCTCGCGGTGATGCCCGACACCCAGTACCTCTTCGACGGACCGAGCATCAACCCCGCGCCCATCGAGGCCTCCCTGCGCTATCTGCTGGAGCACGGCCGGGACGAGAACATCGTCTTCCTGTCCCACCTCGGCGACCTCACCCAGAACGGCGCCGAGGACGAATTCGCCGCGATCGGCGAGGCGTTCGGGATCCTCGACCGGCGGGGCGTCGGCTACAGCGTCCTCGCCGGGAACCACGACGTGCGGTCCTCGACGGACGACCAGCGCGGTGCGACGCCTTACCTGGACGCCTTCGGGCCGCAGCGCTTCCAGGGCAAGAAGACGTTCGGCGGGGCTTCCCCCGACGGCTACAACACCTTCCACCTCTTCCGGGCCGGCGGACGGGAGTGGATGGTGCTGGCCCTGGACTGGCGGCTGTCGGCGAAGGGGTACGCCTGGGCGAAGGACGTCCTCGCCCAGCACCCTAAGACGCCGGTCGTCCTCACCACGCACGAGCTGGTCGTCGAGGACGACACCCTGTCGGCCTACGGGCAGCGGCTGTGGGACCAGCTGATCGAGGACCACGACCAGATCTTCCTGACCCTGAACGGCCACTACTGGCCCGCGGGCCGCGCGACCCGCAAGAACGCGGCCGGCAACGAGGTGCACCTGCATCTGACGAACTACCAGAACCGCTACTTCGGCGGCGCCGCGATGATCCGCCTCTACCGCTTCGACCTGGACCGGGGCGTCATCGACGTGGAGACCATCTCCCCGTGGATCCTGGGCCGGGCGGCCAAGGGTCTCAACGAGCTGGAGCGGCAGGAGATCGAGCTGAGCGGCGACGCGGACCGCTTCTCGGTCGAGATCGACTTCGCCGAGCGGTTCTCCGGCTTCGATCCGGTGCCGGCCCGCCCGGCGCGACCCGCCTCGGAGATGCTGATCCGGGGCACGGTCGCCTACTGGCGCTTCGAGTCGCCGGTCTCCGGAACCGTCCGTGACCTGTCCGGCCGCGGCAACGACCTCACCGTGGTTCCGGTGGGTGGCGGCTCGCTCGGCTGGTCCGCCGACCACCACCCCGACCAGCCCGGGCACGGCAGCCTGGAGTTCCAGGGCTACAAGTCCCCCCTGAAGGGCGCCTACCTGCGCACGGTCGACGGAGCCCCGCTCAACTCGGCCACGTTCAAGGACGGTTACACCATCGAGGCGTTCTACCGCCTGCCCGCCGACTGGGACGCCCGGCACCACGCCTGGTCCGGCCTGGTCAGCCGCACCGGCCGCAACGGTGCCGTGGGCCCGGTCACGGACGATCCCGACGAACCGCTCGCCACACTGTCGATCTCCGACGGACCGGGCCCGCAGTGGGCGGTCCATCCGCTCAACCAGCAGCAGCTGGCCACCAACTGGGGGGACGAGACGGCCCGCGAGAAGTGGTGGCACCTGGCCGTGGTCAACGACGGACGGCACACGACGATGTACGTCCAGGGCTGCCCCGTGGCCCGCAACCCGCACGCCGCCGCCGTCGGTATCGCCTCGGCCGGGCTGCCCTGGCTGCTCGGCGGCTACGAGTACGCCGACCGGATCGACCAGATCCTGCACGGCCGCCTCGGCGACGTCCGCATCGTCGAACGGGCGCTGCCCGTCACCTCCTTTATGACCCATTGACGCCTGAGCAGAGGACCTTGACGATCATGACCGAGCAGCAGCTGCCCGCCTGGGCCGACCCGTCCGTGTCCGCCGCATCCCTCGACGCGCAGGGCGTGTCGAGACGCGGACTCCTGCGCCGTGCCGGCCTGTTCGGCGCCGCGTTCGCCCTCGGCCCGGCCGCGACGCCCGTCTTCGCCGCCGCCTCCCACAAAGAGGGCTTCGGCGGCGACGACCCGCATCTCGCCTACCTCGTGGGCGACCATCACGTCCACTCCGTGTACAGCCACGACGCCAAGTACACGTTCTCGCAGCAGGCCCAGGCCGCCGCCAGGTACGGCCTGGACTGGATGGTGTTCAACGAGCACTCCAACTTCGGGCACGCCCACTACGGCGCCGCGCTGGAACACCAGGAGATCCTCAAGGCCCGCGCCGAGAACCCGCGCCAGCTGATCTTCCAGGGCCTGGAGTGGTACATCCCGGCCGCCGAGCACTGCACGGTCTTCGCCGCCCCCGGCCCCCACGAGGTCGACCTGCTCACCCGGTTCGAGCTGGCCTACGACGGCAAGCTGCTCGGCTACACCGACGGCGCCCCGGCCAACGCCAACACGACCCGCAACGAGGCCCATGCCGTCAAGGCCATCCAGTGGCTGGCCGAGCAGCGCCGCACCGGCTACATCGACGACGTCCTCGTCCTGGCCAACCACCCGCTGCGCCTCGGCATCGACTCCCCGCACGAGATGCGCAACTGGCGGGACGCGGCGCCCGAGATCATGATCGGCATGGAGGGTGCTCCCGGCGCCCAGGGCGCGGCCATCCCCGACTGGCGCGGCTCGACGTCGATCCGCGGCGAGTACGAGAACAAGCCGTCCGCCAATTCCTTCGCCGGCTACCCGGCGGACGCCTACCTCACCTACGGCGGCTTCGACTGGGCGACCGCGACCGTCGGCGGTCTGTGGGACTCGATGCTGGCCGAGGGCAGGCTGTTCTCGATCACCACCAACTCCGACAACCACCGGACCGTCTTCGACACCTGGAAGAACGGCGACTGGCAGCCCGGCCAGAACTTCGACAACACCGGCAGGCTGCCCGACCCCGTCGACACCGACACCCCGCAGCCCGGCAGCGACTTCTGGCCGGGCGAGTTCAGCCGCACCCACGTCGGTGTGACCCGCTACGGCTACCGTGCCGTGATGGCCGGCCTGCGCGCGGGCCGCGTCTGGCTGGACCACGGGCATCTGCTCGACGGGCTCGACGTGCGACTGAAGCGGGACTGCGACTTCGGGCGGGGCGTCACGCTGGGCGGACGGCTGCGCGTCCGCAGGGGCGAGAAGCTCACGCTGTACGTGACGGTGACCACCGCCTCCCGGGCCAACCCGCAGGGAATCCTGCCCCGGTTGGCGCACGTGGACGTGATCCGGGGCGCGGTGCGCGGCCCGGCCGCCGACCGCGACAGCTGGCAGGCGCCCGACACCAAGGTCGCCCACAGCAAGGACGTCAGCGGCCGCAACGGCACGTACACGCTGCGCATCCCGCTCACCGCGGGGGACGAGTCCTTCTACGTGCGGCTGCGCGGCAGCGACGGCAACCGGCACGGCGCCGGATACCTCGGCGCGGCGATCGACCCGCACGGTCCGATCACCCACGAACCCGGAAACGGTGACCCGTGGGCCGATACGTGGTTCTATTCCAACCCCATCTTCGTCGACGTGGCAGGAGCCTGATGAGACGCCATCTCCTCACCCTCACCGCCTTATTGGGCGCGCTCGCCCTGGGCGCCCCGAGCGCCTCCGCCGCCGAGGGCCCCCAGTGGGCGCAGGCCGGGACGTCGTACACCGACACCCTCGGCGGCGGTCAGGGGCTCGCGAGCCGGGCGGACGGTTCGCTGCTGCACCGCGGTCTGCTGGACATCCCGCTGGACCTGCGGATCAAGGGCTGGAACCACGTGGGCGACCCGGACATCACGCGCGGCTACGTCTTCGACGCCTACCAGGGCGCCGACACGGCCACGTCGAAGATGTACGCGGTCACCACGCCGTCCGGGAAGCGGTACGACTACGTGCACCAGCTGGATCCGGGCGAGAAGGTGAACAACTCCTTCGCCACCGTCTCGCCCGACGGCCAGTGGCTGGTGTCGGGCGAGTGGGGCGACCAGAACCGGCTCCAGGTGTTCCCGGCGCCCTTGCTCAACCCGGCCACTCCGGCCACCGGCGGGTCGCTGGCGCAGGCCGGGCAGATCAGCCTGGACAGGCCGGTGCGGGACATCCAGGGCTGTGACTTCGTCACCGCCACCCGGCTGGTGTGCGCCTCGGACGACGCCTCCGGCGCGCTCTTCCCGCAGAGCAGGCCGCTGCTGCGGGTCGACCTGCCGCACCCGCTGGACGGCAAGCCCGTCACCGGCACGGTGACGAGCCTGTTCGGTCTGCCGCAGAAGAGCGTGTGCACCGGCACGTTCGAGGCGGAGGGCGTCGACTACGACCCGGGCAGCGGCACGCTGCGGGCCGAGGTGATCCCGCCGGGCGTGTGCGCGGTCGCGACGACCGTGTACGCCTACCGGCAGCAGTAGCCGCTCACGCGTAGAAGCGGGAGAGACTCTGCAGGACGGCGGCGGGCTTCCCGCCGCCGTCGATCTCCATCGTGCCGTCGACGGCGATCTGCACCCCGCCCGGCACCTCGTCGACGGAGGCGAGCCGCGCGGCGAGCCGGATGCGTGAGCCCACCTTCACCGGGGCGGGGAAACGCACCTTGTTCAGCCCGTAGTTGACCTTCGTGGTCACGCCCTGGACGTCCAGCAGCTCGGTGAAGAGCGGGATGAACAGGGAGAGGGTGAGGTAGCCGTGGGCGATCGGGGCGCCGAACGGGCCCTCCTCGGCGCGCTCACGGTCCACATGGATCCACTGGTGGTCGCCGGTGGCGTCGGCGAAGGTGTCGATGCGTTCCTGGGTGACCTCGATCCACTCGCTGGTGCCGAGGTCGCTGCCGGCCAGCTTCTTCAGCTCGTCCAGACCGTTGACGGTGACGCTCATGAGGTGCCTTTTCCTTACGGGAGTCGGTGACCGAAGTGCTTGCGCACCCGGGGCTTGAGGAGCTTTCCGGAGGCGGTGCGCGGGAGTTCGTCCGCGACCACCAGCGACTTGGGGATCTTGTACTTGGCGAGCCGGCCGGCCAGCGAGGCCAACACCTCGTCCGGGTCGAGGTCCACGCCCGCCTCGGGTACGACGACCGCGCGGGGCACCTCGCCCCACGTGTCGTCCGGGACACCGATGACCGCGCACTCGGCGATGCCGGGGTGGGCGAGCAGCAGGTCCTCGATCTCGGCGGGGTAGACGTTCTCCCCGCCCGAGATGATCATGTCCTTCGTGCGGTCGACGATGTACACGTAGCCGTCGGCGTCGACACGGGCCGCGTCCCCGCTGCGGAACCAGCCGTCGGCGAAGGAGGCGGCCGACTCCTCGGGCAGTCCCCAGTAGCCGGACATGACGTGCGGCCCGCGCACGACGACCTCGCCGGTCTCGCCCACGTCCACCGGGGTGAGGTCGGGCCGCACGACCCGGACGTCGCTGAAGAAGTGCGGTACGCCTGCCGAGCCGGCCTTGCTCACCGCGTGCTCGGCGTCGAGGAACAGGGTGCCGGGCGCGGCCTCGGTCATGCCGTAGCCCTGCAGGAAGGTCAGGCCGCGCTCCTGGTAGGCGGCGATGAGCGGTGTGGGGACGGGTGAGCCGCCGCAGGTGAGGATTCTGAGCGAGGACAGGTCGGCGGCGGGCCAGCGGGGGTGCCGGGCGATCTGGTCGAACATGGTCGGCACGCCGAACATGAAGGTGATCCGGTGCCGTTCGACCAGGTCGAAGGTGGCCTCGGGGTCGAAGGACTCCACCAGGACACAGGTGCCGCCCTTCAGCAGGACCGGCAGCGTCAGCATGTTCAGGCCGGCCGTGTGGAACAGCGGGGCCGAGACCAGGGCGCGTTCGTCGGCGGTCAGGTCGGTGTCCACCAGGACGTTGATCGCGTTCCAGGTGAGGTTGCCGTGGGTGAGCATGGCCCCCTTGGGCCGGCCGGTCGTACCCGAGGTGTACATGATGATGCAGGTGTCGTCGGGAGTGACCGGTTCGTCGATCGGCTCGTCGTCCGCCGACGCCAGCAACTCCTCGTACGCGGCGCCCACTTCGACGTACGTCCGCACCTCGGGGGCGTCGGGCAGTGCGGTGCGGGCGGGGGCGTGGACGAGGACCCGGGCGCCGGAGTCGGCCAGCTGGTAGGCGAGTTCGGGACCGGCGAGGCGGGTGTTGAGCGGGACGAAGACGGCGCCGAGCAGGCCGGCCGCGAACAGGGTCTCCAGGTAGGCGGGGTGGTTGGGTCCGAGGTAGGCGACGCGGTCGCCGCGGCGGACGCCCCGGGCGCGCAGGGCCCGGGCCAGCCGGGTGGTGCGGGTGTGCAGTGTGCGGTAGTCGGTCGACCGGTCACCGTGTACCAGCGCTGTGCGGTGCGGGGTCTTGCGGGCCCGGCGTGCGGGCCACGACCCCAGTCCCTCGTTGCGCATCCGGCACCCCTTACGGTTTCGTCAGCCCGAGCAGGCGGGCGGCGTTCTCCTTGAGGATCTTCGGCCTGACCTCGTCCTTGACGGGCAGCTCGGCGAAGTCGGCGAGCCAGCGGTCCGGGGTGAGGACGGGGAAGTCGGAGCCGAACAGGACCTTGTCCTTCAGCAGTGTGTTGGCGTACTGCACCAGCTGCGGCGGGAAGTACTTCGGCGACCAGCCGGACAGGTCGATGTGCACGCCCGGCTTGTGGGTGGCGACGGCCAGGGCCTCGTCCTGCCAGGGGAACGAGGGATGCGCCAGGATGATCTTCAGCTGCGGGAAGTCGGCGGCGACGTCGTCCACATGCAGCGGGTTGGAGTACTTCAGGCGGATGCCGCCCCCGCCGGGCACGCCGGCGCCGATGCCGGTCTGGCCCGTGTGGAACAGGGCGATGGCACCGGTCTCCTCGATCACCTCGTACAACGCGTACGCGACCGCACGGTCGTTGGGGAAGAAGCCCTGAATGCTGGGGTGGAACTTGAAGCCCTTCACCCCGTACTCCTCCACCAGCCGGCGGGCCTGCCGTACACCGGCCTTCCCGCGGAAGGGGTCGACGGAGGCGAAGGGGATCAGGACGTCCGCGTTGGCCGCGGCCGCCTCGGCCACCTCCTCGTTCGGGACGGGCGCGGTGCCGGTGGCGGACTCGGCGTCCACCGTGAAGATCACCGCGGCCATCCTCCGCTCGCGGTAGTAGGCGGCCGTCTCCTCCAGGGTGGGCTTCCGCCTGCCCTCGACCTTGAAGTAGGCGGCGGAGGCGGCGTGCAGGTCGTCGTCCAGGGAGGAGTGGCCCTTCGAGGACACCTCCGCGTGGGTGTGGACGTCGATGGCGACCAGGTCCTCGATGTCCATCACGCCTCCGGAACCTTCGGGGCCGGGATGCCGACCGTCTGGGGTTCGGCGCCCACCGAGGTGTGCCAGGCGTCGGCCAGCGCCTCGGGGCTCCAGCCGCCGTCCGCGTACGCCGCCCGGATCTCCTGCGGGTGCGACCAGAGTGCCACCTTGTCGCCGCCGATACCGATGGCCTGGCCGGTGATGCCGCGCGCCGCCTCGGAGGCGAGGAAGGGCACGAGGGCCGCGCAGTCCTCGGGGGTGCCGAAGCCCTCGCCCTTGCGCAGGAAGTCCGGCAGCGCCTCGCCGCCCCGCATCGCCTCGACGTAGGGGGCGAAGGCCGGGATCGTCTCGGTCATCGCGGTCGCGGCGACCGGCACGATCGCGTTGACGGTGATCCGCGCGCGGGCCAGCTCCATCGACCAGGTACGGGCCATGGCGGCGATGCCTGCCTTGGCGGCGGCGTAGTTGGTCTGCCCGAAGTTGCCGCGCTGCCCGGCCGGGGAGCCGACCAGGATGAGGGTGCCGCCCTCGCCCTGCTCGCGCATGCGGACGGCGGCGGCGCGGGCGCAGGTGAAGGTGCCCCTGAGGTGGGTGGTGACCACGGCGTCGAAGTCCTCGTCGGTCATCTTCCACAGCACCTTGTCGCGCAGGATGCCGGCGTTGGTGACCAGGACGTCGAGCCGGCCGAACGCCTCGACCGCGCGGGCGACCAGCCGGTCGGCGGCCTCGGCGGTGCCGACCGGGACCACCTCGGCCACGGCGGTGCCGCCGGCCTCGGTGAGGGACTTCACGGCCTGCTCGGCCACGGCCTCGTCGACGTCGTTGACGACCACCGAGGCGCCGTGGGCGGCGAGGGCGTGGGCGTAGGCGAGGCCGAGGCCGCGGCCGCCGCCGGTGACGACGGCGGCCTTGCCGGTGAGATCGATGGGGGGCACGTGCGGGTCCTTTCGGACGGGAACGGCTCGGGAGGCGGACGGACGCGTCCACGAGATCGAAGCTAAGAGCAATAATTGTTGTCGTCAATAGTTGTTGCCGCCCTTCGGATGCGGCATGCTGGGCTCCACCCAGCCGAGAAGACCGAGACCAGGGGGCCCGCCATCACCCGCCGGCACACCAAGAACCCGAGCCCGATCGACGCGGACGAGCCGTGGATGCGCGGGCTGCACGCGGACACGGGCTATCTGCTGTACCGCCTCGGCCTGCGCTCCGGGCAGATGTTCAACTCCTTCCTCCAGGAGTCCGGGCTGCGGCTGCGGCACTACGCGGTGCTGCGCTTCCTCGCCACCTCCGAGGGCGCGCTGCAGCGCGAGCTGAGCACCCGGCTCGGCTACGACCCGAGCGCGATCGTGGGCCTGGTCGACGACCTGGAGAAGCTGGGCTTCGCCGAGCGCCGCCCCTCCCCCGACGACCGGCGCAGCAGGATCGTCGTACTGACCGAGGAGGGCCGTACGTTCCTGCGCGACACCGACGAGGCGGGCCTGAGGGTGACGAACGACCTGCTGGCTCCACTCGGCCCTGCCGAGCGCGAGACGCTGCACGCGCTGCTCCTGCGGGTCGCCGACCAGCCATGACCGCCGCCCGCTCGGCGCACGAGCGGCTGCTGGCCGTGCTCGCCGCGTTCGACCACGCGCACCCGGCGCTGTCCCTGACGGACATCGGCCGCCGGGCCGGGCTCAGCCTGAGCACCGCGCACCGGCTGGTGCGCGCCCTCGCCGCGTGGGGCGCCCTGGAGCGGGACGACTTCGGCATCTACCACGTGGGCCTGCGCCTGTGGGAGCTGGCCGCACTCGCCCCGCGGGGCCTGGCGCTCCGGCAGGTCGCGCTGCCGTACCTGGAGGACCTGTACGAAGCCACCCACGAGAACGTGCAGTTGGCGGTGCGCGACGATGCGGAGGTCGTCTACATCGAGTGGCTGTCGGGGCGGTCGGCGGTCGGCGTGCACATCCGCGTCGGCGCCCGCTGGCCGCTGCATGCAACCGGGGTCGGACTCGCCCTCCTCGCCCACGCGGAACCCGGCTTCCAGGAGGAGTACTGCACCGGACCGCTCGCCTCCTTCACGCCGTACACGATCACCGACCCGGCCCGGCTGCGCCGCACTCTGGCCGAAGTCCGGCACACCGGCGTCGCGGTGAGCAACCGTCAGATCACCGACGACGCCCTGTCGGTGGCGGCAGCGATCCGCGACCGGAGCGGCGGCGTGGTCGCGGCGGTCTCGGTGGTCGTGCCCCAGGAGGGCGCCCGGACACCGGTGTTGATCCCGGCGGTGCGGCTGGCGGCGCGTGGGATATCCCGCGCGCTCGGCTGGCGGCCGTGAAGCGCCCGGGACGGTGAGGTCCCCGCGCCGTCGTGCTCCGGCGCGGGGACCTCTGTCGTACGGCTGTGCCCGTGCGAGGGGTCAGCAGTTCCCGGTGTCCGCCTTCCCGTCGAACCGGTCGCCGAGCCAGGACACCACGTCGGCGACCGCCTGGGCGTCGCCGGTGAGGTGGTCGCCCACGTACGAGGTCCAGCGGGTGGTGATGCCGGCGGCGCAGTAGGCGCGGCGGGTCTCGCCCGCCATCCGGGCGGGGATCACCTCGTCCAGCAGGCCGCGGTACTGCAGCACCGGGAAGCCGATCTCGTAGCGGGCGCCCGAGCCGGGGGTGCCGACCCCGGCGCCCAGTTTGTTGGCCTCGACGGCGTCGCCCCAGGTGGTGCCGTCGGAGCCGTGCAGGGCGTAGATCTGGTCGAGCGTCAGCCCGTCCCTGGTGTACTGCTCGATCCGCGCGCCCGGGAAGCGGCTCACGGTACCGACCGCGCACAGCGACTCGGCGTCCTTGACGGCCTTGCGGCCACTGTCGTTGAGGAGGCCGTCGAACGGCATGTCGGGATGGGTGACGGACAGACCGATGAACGCGTCCACCAGGAACCCGGCGAAGAACTGTCCGTCGAGGTTGCTCGCCACCTGCTTGAGGTCGGTGGGGGTCCCGCCGGAGGCAGAGCCCACGACCTTCAGTTCGGGGGCGTACGACCGGGCGAGCTGGGCCGCCCACAGGCTGCCGGAACCGCCCTCCGAGTAGCCCCAGATCCCGACCTCGGCAGCGGGGCTCACCCCGGCGCCGGGCATCCGGGAGGCCGCGCGGGCCATGTCGAGGGTGGCGTGACCGGCCTCCACTCCGGAGGCGTAGGGGTGGACCTGGCCGTCCATGTAGCCCTGGCCGTCCGTCGCGGCGACGGCGTAACCGGCGTTGAGCAGCGCCGCGATGTTCGGGCCCTCGTAGGCGTCCTGGTACTGGCCCGCGAGCTGCTTGGAGAACGCGCACTGCGGTCCGATGCCGAGGGTGCCGGGCACGAACGCGACCAGCGGCCGCTCGCCCGGTCCGGTCCACGGCTTCTGCGGTACGACGACGGTGCCGACGACGGAGACCGGCCGGCCCCGCCCGTCGGTGGAGCCGTACTGCACCTTCCAGGCGTTCAGCGGGGGACCGCCGATCACCATGGGCAGCGAGTCGACCTTGCGGCAGGCGACGACGGCGCCCGGTGCGACGGTGGGGCTGTCCGGGGGCCGGTAGATGTCGGCGTCGGCGGCGGAGCACGCCTCCGGCGTCCCGGCCTCCGCGGTCACCGCCGGCATCGCCAGCAGTCCGCCGAGCAGGCCCGCGGCGGCGGCGAGCAGTGCGGCTCTCTTCGGCAACGGCTTCCTGGGCCTCGGGGAGTTCACCTCAGAGCGTCCCTTCTTTGGGGTGAAGAGTGAAGCTGAGCAGGCCGAGAGGTTACGGAGGCGTAGGTAAGCGCTGATAGTTAAAGGACGACGAACCGGCGGGGGCAGGGCTGTGCGCCGGTGACTAGCGTGGTGGCAGGGCCGATCGGCTCCTCGGGCAACCGGAGACGGGCCCGATGTCGTCCTCCTGATCACCATGCCCACTACACATCCGGCCGGCTTCCCGGCGTCCCCGATCAGCCAGTTGCTCGACTTCACCTGGACCCAGACCCGGGCCTGCGCCTTCGCCATCGCCCTGTTGTCCGGAGTGGCGGCATCGGCCCTGCTGCCACCGCTGCCGGTGGCCCGCTACGACCTGCTCGCCTGCTACGGCGTGCTCCTCACGCTGCTGTTCTGGCGGCGCGGCTGGGAGAGCGGACGCGACGTCGCCGTCATCGCCGCCTGCCATGTCATCGGTCTCGCCTTCGAGTTGGTGAAGGTCTCGCTCGGCTCGTGGAGCTACCCGGAACCGGCCGTGCTGAAGTTCGCGGGCGTCCCGCTGTACGGAGGCTTCCTCTACGCGGCCGTCGGCAGCTACATCTGCCGGGCCTGGCACCTGTTCGACCTCGAGGTGGTCCGCTACCGGCCGCGGGCGACGGCCCTGGTGGCCGCCGCCGTCTACGTCAACTTCTTCAGCCACCACTGGCTGCCCGACGTCCGCTGGCCGCTGGCGGCCCTCCTCGTGGCCGTCACCGCGGGCACCACCGTGCACTTCACGGTGCGCGGGACACGGCGGCGCATGCCGCTCGCGCTGTCCTTCACCCTGATCGGGTTCTTCCTGTGGCTGGCGGAGAACCTCGCCACCTATGTGGGCGCGTGGCGCTACCCGTACCAGCTGCACGGCTGGCAGCCCGTCGACGTCGGCAAGTTCGGCGCCTGGGCACTGCTCATCAGCGTCACGTTCGTCCTCGCGGCGTTCGGCCGGTCCAGGACACCCTCCGCACCCCGGTGACTGCCGTCGCCCCAGGCTCCCCGGGCAGGGGGGGAGCCTGGGGCCGCGGCTTCCGACAGCTGATCGAGTCGGGGCTCCGGTGGCGGCGGACGTCCGGTCAGCCGGACAGGCCGGCCAGCAACCGTCGGTCCCGGGGGGCCGGTTTGCGGTCGAGGCGGGTGTCCAGGAGGCGGCGGGCGGCGTCACTGCGGCCCGCCGCCACGAGCGCGTACAGCAGTGTCTCCTCGACGACCTCCCGCTGGGCCGCGCTGCCGCCGACGCTGCGCAGCACGGGCAGCAGCGCGTCCAGGCCACGGGCCGCCTCCACGAAGCGTTCCTCGACGAGTGCGGCCAGCGCCTCGCACAGCGGGGCGACGACCTCGCGTTGCACCTGGTCCGCTCCCAGGGCGTGATCGCGCAGCCGGCGCAGCGCGGGCAGGTCCCCGGCGGCGGTGCGGGCGACCGCGACATGCAGCGCGGTGAACGCCGTCGCCGGCCGCTCCAGCACCTCCCGCTCGACCGCCTCCAGCACGTCGGCCGCGGGCAGTTCGCCCCGCCAGCTGTCGCTCAGCCGCGCCCGCCACAGCAGCGACCCCGAGTCGACCAGGGCCCGCATTCCGGTGACCCGGCCGGGCGCGAGCTGTGCGAACCAGCGCCTGCGGACCGCCGCCGGGTCGTCCAGGGCGAGTTCGTGCAGCGCGATGTGCCAGGAGAAGTGCGCCCGGTGGACCGCGCCCCGGCCCCGGCCCGACACCCAGCGGTCCAGCCAGTCACGTCCGGCCTCGTGCGCGCCCGACTCGTAGTGCACGTGCGCCAGGGCGTGCACGGCGTGCCCCGAGGCGGGCTCGACCGCCAGCGCCCGGTGCGCCAGCTCGCCCGCCTCGTGCAGGCGGCCCTCCTCCTGGCGCAGGAAGGCGAGCAGCGAGGTGTGGAACCAGTGCCCGTCGTACGCCGGTGACGTCAGTCGGAGCAGACCGAGCGCGTCGTCGTCGTGCAGGTCGCTGACCCCGGAGAAGGCGATGGTGGGCACGGCGGCGGCGAGCGCGAGCGCGTCGGCGGGGTAGGTCCGCAGGTGTCGTACGAGCGCCTCGTCCCCGTCGTCGCCGGTGATCCGCCGCGTGACGACGTCCACGAAGGACCGCTCACGTGAGTCGGCCCGCTCGCGGGCCGAGCGCTGTGCGTCGGCGAGGGCGCGGGGCACGTCGACGGCGGCCCCGCACTCGTGGCCCAGCAGCGCCAGGGCGGCGTGGCCGAGGGCGAAGCCGGGGTCGAGGGCGACCGCGCGGGCGAAGGCCTGCGGGGCTCCGGAGCGGACCTTGAGGACCCGGTCGAGCCCGCCTCGGTAGGCGGCGGCCGCCTCGGCATGGGTGGTCAGGGCGAGGCCGTGCCCGTCGACGGGGCGGCGGGTCGTACGGCGCCTCGGGGTGAGCGGGGCCAGCAGCTGCTGGGCCAACTCGGCTGCCTGGACGCGGATTTCGGGGATCGCGGTGGTCTCCCACAGCTCGCCCCGGCGCGGGGCACCCAGCGTGAACAGCGGGAGCCCCACGCCGCCCCGGGCGTCGAGGAGGCGGCCGTCCCGGGTCGCGGCGCCGATTCCGAGCGGGCCGGGAACCGCCGCCCCGGACGCGAACAGCCCATGCCAGAGCGGGTCGTCGAGGTTCCGCCCCGGGCCGGTGCAGTCGACCACCCAACCCACGTGCAGCGTACGGCCGCCCGACAGCTCGACGGCGAGCCCTCCGCCGTCGCACGCCGTGGCCCGCACGACCCTGCCCGTGTGGACCTGGAGGCGGCGCGCGGTGCGGGCCCGGGAGACGTGCTCGGCGGTGGCGGGGGCCATGCGGTGGCGGTGGGTGTTCCACAGGGCGCCCTCGCGGGCGAGGAACTCCTCCCGCTCCTCGAGGGTGAGGCTGTGCCACAGGCGCGTGATGTGCGGGCGGAGGCTGTCGAGGCCGGGGCGCCAGTCGCCGTGGGTGCGGACCGAGCGGCTGAGGTGCCGGTAGACGGCGCGGCGCAGTCGGCCCAGGGACGTGTCGTGCAAATCCTGCGGCGCGGGCATCACGGCGGCCGGACCGAGCGTGTGCGGCTGGGGCAGCAGGCCGTTGCGGGAGAGGGCGTGGAGGGTGCGGCCGGGGCGGTCGAGGGTCAGCGCCAGGTCGACGGCGGTCAGGCCCGTGCCGACGAGCAGCACGTCGTCGCTGCCGTCCCGGGCGCCGGCCGAGGGGCATTCCAGGGCCTCGTCCAGCGCGCCCGGCGCCCACGGCGTGCCGACGAAGCGAGGCGAGGCGTGCAGGGCGGGCGGAGCCCATGCGGCGGTCGCGGCGGCGGGTCCGGTGGCGAGGACGGCGGCGTCGGCGGTCAGGTGTCCCCCGTCGGCGAGGCTCAGCTCCACCCCGCCGTCGGGGGTGCCGTCGCAGCCCTCCGCCCGGGTGCGCAGCCGGCGTACGGCGACCGTGCCGTGGGCGCGGACGATCGCCTGGCCGAGGGTGTCGGCGAGGTAGGCGCCGTAGCGGTAGCGGGTGGCGTAGTCGGCGCCGGTGACCTCGGGTTCGCCGTGCCGGCACAGCCAGCGGGTGAAGTGGCCCGGATCGTCGGGGTAGGCGCTCATGTTGCCGGCGGGCACGTTCAGGCGGTGGCGTGGGTCACGGGTGGCGTAGGCGGTGCCCCGGCCCGCCTCGGGGGCCGCGTCGATCAGGACGACGTCGAGGGGAGTCCGGCGGCGGGTCGCCGTCTCGCAGAGCTGAACGGTGGTCAGGGCGCCTGCCGCGCCGGCTCCGACGATGGCCACGGTGTGCCGCTTGCGGACGTCGGTCATGTATACCTCCGGCGGGTCGGTGAAACTGTTTCTTCACTCTTCCGACCGGGTCCGGGCCCCCACAACCACGACTTCCAGCCGTCTCGGCGTGTCCTCATCGGAATCTCAGGGAGCACCCCACGGATTCAAAGGGCCGGCCCAGAGAAGCGGCGCAGGATGCCCACGCACGGAGAGACAACTCAGGAAGGCGTGTCGTGGGCGTGTCGCACATATCGAACCGGTCCGGACAGCGGGCTCGCGGGTGGTCCCGGCGCGGGATCCTCGCCGCTCTCGGAGCGGTACCGGCCGTCGCCCTGGCGGGCTGCAGCTCCTCGGCCGATGCCTCGGCGGCATCGGACGGCAAGGGCGCCACGGCGTCCGCGCGGGCCGCGACGACGAAGAAGGCGACCATCGCCGTCACGCCCGCGGCCGGCACGAAAAAGGCTGATTTCACCAGCCCCGTCGAGGTGACCGTCGCCGACGGCACGTTGACCTCCGTCCATGTCACCGGCAACGACGGCTCCACCCTGGCGGGCACCCTCGACTCGGCCAGGATCAAGTGGACTTCGGCCCGCAATCCGTACTCGGGCACGAAGTACACGGTGACGGCCAAGGCGGAGGGCGCCGCCGAGGAGGCCGTGTCGACGTTCACCACCAGGTCGCCCGGCGCCACGTTCGTCGGCTACTTCACGCCCGAGGCGGGCTCCACCTCCGGCGTCGGCATGCCGGTGTCGATCAACTTCACGCACGCCGTCGCCGACCGGGCCGCCGTCCAGAAGGCGATCACGGTGACCGCCGAACCGGCCGTCGAGGTGGTCGGGCACTGGTTCAGCGACACCCGGCTGGACTTCCGCCCCGAAACCTATTGGGCCCCCGGCACGAAGATCACCCTCAGCCTGCGCCTGAAGGACGTCGAGGGCGCGGACGGCGTCTACGGCACCCAGCACAAGGACGTCACCTTCCACATCGGCCGCGAGCAGATCAGCACGGTCGACCTCGCGACGAAGACGATGACGGTCCGCCGGGACGGGAAGGCCGCCGCCAGCTACCCGGTCACCGGCGGCGACTCCGGCCACACCACCTGGTCCGGGATCATGGTGATCAGCGAGCGGTTCCAGCAGACCCGCATGGAGTCGTCCACGGTCGGTCTCGGCGACGAGTACGACATCCCGGACGTGCCGCACGCCCAGCGACTCACCACCTCCGGCACCTTCGTGCACGGCAACTACTGGGCGTCGACTGCCGTGTTCGGGCACCAGAACGCCAGTCACGGCTGCATCGGCCTGCACGACACCAAGGGCGCCGGCGACAGCTCCGTGGCCGGCTACAAGTTCTACGAGAGTTCGATGCTCGGCGACGTGGTGATCGTGAAGAACTCCGGCGAGAAGACGGTGGACCCGGCCAACGGGCTCAACGGGTGGAACCTGTCGTGGGCCGAGTGGAAGGCGGGCAGCGCGGTCTGAGCCGGTCTGGGTGGCTTCACGGGGTGAACTCCCGTGCGACAAAAGGAGTTTCTCTGCTTTAACTCTTGACGACCGCAGGGCCGGGGAGCACATTGGCGGCACCTTGAGAGCGCTCTCACCCCATTCATGGGAGCGCTCTCACAACACTCCCGCACCCCCCTCCGTACCCGAGAGGCCCTCCCTCATGAGCGAATCCTCCGGCATACCCAGACCCCGCGCCCTGCGCCGCGCGCTCGTGGCCGTGGCCGCCACGCTCGGTCTGGCCGCCGCCGTGGCGACGGCGGCCACCGCACCCGCCAGCGCCTCGGCCCCGACTCCCCCGTCGGGCTGGACGCAGGTCTTCCTCGACGACTTCAACGGCTCGGCCGGCTCCGGTGTCAACACCTCCAACTGGCAGTACGACACCGGGACTTCGTACCCCGGCGGCGCCGCGAACTGGGGCACCGGCGAGGTCGAGACGATGACCTCCAGCACCAACAACGTCTCGCTGGACGGCAACGGCAACCTGCTCATCACGCCGCGCCGCGACGCGTCCGGCAACTGGACCTCCGGGCGCATCGAGACGACCCGCACCGACTTCCAGCCACCGGCCGGCGGCAAGCTGCGCGTGCAGGCCCGTATCCAGATGCCCGACGTCACCGGCGCGGCCGCCAAGGGCTACTGGCCGGCGTTCTGGATGCTGGGCGCGCCCTACCGCGGCAACTACCAGAACTGGCCGAGCGTCGGCGAGCTGGACATCATGGAGAACGTCCAGGGCCTGAACACCGACTGGGCCACGATGCACTGCGGCACCAACCCGGGCGGCCCCTGCAACGAGACCTCCGGCATCGGCAACTCCACCTCCTGCACCGGCAGCACCTGCCAGGCGGGCTTCCACACCTAC
This sequence comes from Streptomyces sp. NPDC001816, assembly GCF_042892235.1. Taxonomy (NCBI): domain Bacteria; kingdom Bacillati; phylum Actinomycetota; class Actinomycetes; order Kitasatosporales; family Streptomycetaceae; genus Streptomyces; species Streptomyces sp. NPDC001816. The sequence goes on along the minus strand of NZ_JBIATY010000001.1, from coordinate 1,233,560 downwards.
GCGATGGAGTGGGACCGCTCCACCAGCCCCGAGGAGATCCGCTTCTACCTCGACGGCGTCAACTTCCACACGGTCAGGGCCAACCAGGTCGACGCGACCACCTGGGCCAACGCCACCAGTCACGGCTTCTTCGTCATCCTGAACGTGGCGATGGGCGGCGGCTTCCCGGCCGCCTTCGGCGGCGGCCCGGACAGCGGCACCGAGCCGAACCACCCGATGGCCGTGGACTACGTGCAGGTGCTCCAGGCCACGGGCGGCGGCACCACTCCCCCGCCCTCCGGCAACCGGGACGCCTACAGCGCGATCCAGGCCGAGTCGTACGACAGCCAGTCCGGCGTGAGCACCGAGGCCACCACGGACACCGGCGGCGGACAGGACATCGGATACCTCGCGAACGGCGACTGGGCCCTCTACAAGGGCGTCAACTTCGGCTCCACCGCCGCCACCCAGTTCTACGCGCGGGTGGCGAGCGGCGCCGGGTCCGGGGTCAGCGGCCTGGTCGAGGTGCGCCTCGACAGCCGGAGCAACGCCCCCATCGGCAGCTTCGCCCTGTCCAACACCGGGGGCTGGCAGAGCTGGCGGACGATCCCGGCGAACATCACCTCGGTGACCGGCACGCACGACGTCTACCTCACCTTCACCAGCGGCCAGCCGTCCGACTTCCTGAACGTGAACTGGTTCGACTTCGGCCACTGACAAGACGGACGAGGGTGCCGACGCCGCCCCGCGAGCAGGACCGACGCGGCCTACGCATCCAGCCCGGTCCGGAAGTGAGTCCACGCTCTCTCCCCGGACCGGGCTGATGCACGCTCGGCGGGGCTGCGAAAGCGGGCGGACAGCCGCCAGCAGATCCGTCTGAAACCGTCCGATCCGCGTTACCTGCGCAGGGACTTCGCGGAGTTCACCGCACGTTTCAGGCCCGGCTGGCCGTCCGACATCGGCCGGCCCGTACTCGCCGGCTGACCACCGTCGCCGTCAGTCCGACTGCGGTCGCCGCAGCCCCCGAAGGAGTAGTTCGACCAGTCGGCGGGGGTCGTAGCGGGGGTCGCTGTCGCGGCCGATGCAGAGGTTGCCGATGCCGCGCATCAGTTCGTAGGGGTGCGTACCGGGCCTGATCTCGCCGGCGTCGACCGCGGTGTCGAGCAACTGTGCGCAGACGGGCACCAGGCGGTCGAGGAAGTAGGTGTGCAGCGCCTCGAAACCGCTGCTGTCCGACTGCATTGCGTTGGCGAGGCCGTGCTTGGTGACCAGGAAGTCGACGAAGAGGTCGACCCACTGGCTTAGTGCCGCGAACGGGGAGTCGGCACCGGCCAGCAGGCTCGGGCCGGCCTCGGCGCAGGCCTCGACCTGGTGGCGGTAGACGGCGACGACGAGATCCGCCCGCGTCGGGAAGTGGCGGTAGATGGTCCCCACCCCGACCCCCGCCCTGGCCGCGATCTCACGGATCGGCGCATCGACGCCGGAGGTGACGAACACCGCGGCGGCGGCGGCAAGCAGCGTCTGCTGATTGCGCTGTGCGTCGGCCCGCCTGCTTCGGGCCGGCACCTCCCCGGACTGTCCTGCAGTGGGCACCGCGCTCTCCTCCCGATGATCCTTGCCTAAACGGAACAGCGTTCCGTATATTAATCGGAACGACGTTCCGGTTTCAGGGTAGCTGAAGCCGGACGCTCCCGACCGCCTTCCCCCGCCGGACGAACGAGACCGGCGGCAGAGGCATCCGAAGGGACACACACCTCGTGAGTGCATCGACTTACACAGCAGGCAGTCTCAGCTCGCCCACCCCCGTCCTCTCGGTCGGTCCGGTGGTGCTGCCGGCCCCCGACCGCGCCGTGGACCTCCAGGTGCGCGTCTCCGCGCCGGTGACCGGAACCAACCTGCCGGTCATCCTCCTCTCGCACGGCCAGGGCTACTCGAACCATCTGTCCTCACTGAACGGCTACGCACCCCTCGTCAACTTCTGGGCGGCGCACGGCTTCGTCGTGATCCAGCCCACCCACCTGAGTTCGCGGACCCTGACCCTGGATCCCGACACCCCCGGGGCCCCTCTGTACTGGCGATCACGCGCCGAGGACATGACGCGCATCCTCGACCGGCTGGACGAGATCGAGGCCGCCGTCCCGCAACTCCCCGGACGCCTGGACCGGAGCAAGGTCGCGGTGGCCGGGCACTCGATGGGCGGGCACACCGCGAGCCTGCTGCTGGGCGCCCGGCTCACCGATCCGGACGACGGAAAGGAAGTGAACCTGGCCGACCCCCGGATCAAGGCGGGGGTGCTGCTCGCCGCACCCGGCCGAGGGGGCGACGCCCTCACCGGGTTCGTGGCCGAGAACTGGCCCTTCTTCTCGACCACGGACTTCTCCGGGATGACGACGCCCACGCTCGTGGTCGCCGGCGACAAGGACGACTCCGCCCACCTGACGGTCCGGGGCCCGGACTGGCACGCCGATCCGTACGTCCTCTCCCCGGGCCCCAAGTCCCTGCTCACCCTGTTCGACGCGGAACACGGCCTCGGCGGGGTCTCCGGATACGACGTCGCCGAGACCACGGACGAGAACCCCGAGCGCGTGGCCGCGATCCAGCGGCTCACCTGGGCCTACCTCCGCAGCCGGCTCAACCCCGGGGATCCCGCCTGGCAGGCGGCGTGCGACGCACTGGCAGCCGACCCGAGCCCGCTCGGACGGGTCGAGTCCAAGTAACCCGGGAGCTCTACCGCAGCTCCGCCCGGAACGCCGCCGGCGTGACGCCGGTGTGCAGATGGAAGAACTTGGAGAAATTCGCCGCGTCGGGGAAGCCCACGGCCGCCCCGACGCGGCCGATCGGCATGTCCGTGTGGGCGAGGAGGCGCTTGGCCTCCAGGACCACCCGCTTGTCGATGAACCCCTTCGGCGTCTCGCCGGTGGCCGCGCCGACCGCGCGGACGAGGGTGCGGCGGGAGTAACCGAGCGCGTCGGCGTACGCGCTGACGCTGTGGTTGGTGGCGAACCCCTGCTCGACGGCGTCCCGGAACAGGGTGAAGGTGGTGTCCGCCTGCTCCCGGGACGACTCCGCCGAACTGGCCGCGAGGTGGGCCAGACGCAGCAGGAACGCGGTCAGCGTGTGCCGGAGCACGGCCGTGTGCAGGCTCAGCGGGAGCGTCGCGGTGTCCTCGTACTCACGGCGCAGCTGGTCGAGGCCGGCTTGGAGCGCGGCGAGTTGTGCCGGTTCGGGGTGCAGCAGCGGGGGCAGGTCGTAGCGGTAGAGGCCGGTGGCCTCGACGGTGGCGCGGGGCAGGAAACCGGGCTGCATGGTCAGCACGGTGCCGCGGTACTGGCTGGTCCGGGAGAACCGGTGGACCTGTCCGGGGCGGATCCACAGCAGGTCGCCGGCCGACGCCTCGTACTCGGCGAAGTCGATCATGTGCCGGACAGGGCCCTCGGTGAAGAGCATGACGACGTGGAAGTCGATGCGGTGGACACGGTGCAGTGGCGCGTCGACGTGCCAGCTGTGGTCGGTCCCCATGGGGCCGACCTGCATGCCGACGCCGCCGACGGCCAGCTCCGTCGGGAAGGGGAAGGTCCTGATTCCCTCACCGTCGCCTCGGTGTGTTCTGCCTGCCATGTCTCGCATGTCCTGCTCGTGCCGTCCCTGTCGCCCGATCGCTGTCCCACATTCACCACAGGCTGACACACCTCTCCCTTCCCTCTAAAAAGTCAGACTTTTACTTTTGAACGCGTCCAGCCAGCGATCCGCACTGAACGAGGACTTCTTGAAGATGAGCACGCAGACATCCGACGGCTTCGAGTGGACAGAGCTCGACCGGCGTGCCGTGGACACCGCCCGGCTTCTCGCGGCTGACGCCGTGCAGAAGGTCGGCAACGGCCACCCGGGCACCGCGATGAGCCTGGCCCCTGCCGCGTACACGATCTTTCAGAAGGTGATGCGACACGACCCGGCCGACCCGGAGTGGACCGGCCGTGACCGTTTCGTGCTGTCCCCCGGCCACACCTCGCTGACCCTCTACACCCAGCTCTTCCTCGCCGGGTACGAGCTGGAGCTGGACGACCTGAAGGCGTTCCGCACCCATGGCTCGAAGACGCCCGGCCACCCCGAGTACGGGCACACCGCCGGCGTCGAGACCACCACAGGACCGCTCGGCCAGGGCGTCGCCAACGCCGTCGGCATGGCGATGGCCGCCCGCTACGAGCGCGGCCTGTTCGACCCCGAGGCCCCCGAGGGCACCTCCCCCTTCGACCACACCGTCTGGGCGATCGTGTCCGACGGCGACCTGGAGGAGGGCGTCTCCGCCGAGGCCTCCTCCCTGGCCGGCCACCAGAAGCTCGGCAACCTGGTCTTCCTCTACGACGACAACCACATCTCCATCGAGGGCGACACCGCGACCGCCTTCTCCGAGGACGTGCTGAAGCGGTACGAGGCCTACGGCTGGCACACCCAGCGCATCGAGCCCACCGCCGACGGCGACGTCGACGTGCCCGCCCTGTACGCGGCGCTGAAGGCCGCGCAGGCCGAGACCGGGCGCCCCTCGATCATCGCGATGCGCACGATCATCGCCTGGCCGGCCCCGAACGCGCAGAACACCGAGGCCTCCCACGGCTCCGCGCTCGGCGCGGACGAGATCGCGGCCACCAAGCGCGTCCTCGGTTTCGACCCGGAGCAGTCCTTCGAGGTCACCGACGAGGTCCTGAACCACACCCGCCGGGCCCTGGACCGGGGCGCCGAGGCGCACGCGGCCTGGGACAAGCGGATCGCCGAGTGGCGCACGGCCGACGCCGAGCGGGCTCAGCTGTTCGACCGGATCAGCAAGGGCGAGCTGCCCGAGGGCTGGGAGAACGCCCTGCCGGTGTTCGAGGAGGGCAGGTCCGTCGCCACCCGAGCCGCCTCCGGCAAGGTGCTGCAGGCGCTCGGCCCGGTCCTCCCCGAGCTGTGGGGCGGCTCCGCCGACCTGGCCGGCTCGAACAACACCACCATCGACAAGACCAGCTCCTTCCTGCCGAAGGGCAACCCGCTGCCCGAGGCGGACCCGTACGGCCGCACCGTCCACTTCGGCATCCGCGAGTTCTCGATGGCCGCGGAGATGAACGGCATCGCCCTGCACGGCAACACCCGCGTCTACGGCGGCACCTTCCTGGTCTTCTCCGACTACATGCGCAACGCCGTCCGGATGTCGGCGCTGATGCAGCTGCCCGTGACGTACGTGTGGACGCACGACTCCATCGGCCTCGGCGAGGACGGGCCCACCCACCAGCCGGTCGAGCACCTGGCCTCGCTGCGCGCGATCCCGGGCCTGAACGTCGTCCGCCCGGCGGACGCCAACGAGACCGCGGTCGTCTGGGCCGAGATCCTGAAGAGGCACGCCACCGCCCCGGCCCCGCACGGGCTCGCGCTCACCCGCCAGGCCGTGCCGGTGTACGCGCTCCACGAGGACGCGGCCAAGGGCGGCTACGTGCTGCGCGAGTCCTCCACCGAGACCCCGGAGGTGATCATCATCGCGACGGGATCCGAGGTGCAGCTGGCCGTCGCCGCACGGGAGCAGCTGGAGGCCGAGGGGATCGGCGCGCGGGTGGTGTCGATGCCGTCCGTGGAGTGGTTCGAGGAGCAGGAGCAGGGGTACCGGGACTCCGTGCTGCCGCCGGCCGTGAAGGCCCGCGTCGCCGTCGAGGCAGGTATCGGTCTGACGTGGTACCGGTTCGTGGGCGACGCAGGTCGGATTGTCTCACTCGAGCATTTCGGCGCCTCCGCCGATGCGACCACACTGTTCACCGAGTTCGGCTTCACCCCCGAGAACGTCGCCGCCGCTGCCCGCGAATCGCTGGCCGCCGCGCGCGCCTGATACCGACGCGACCAGAAAGATGATCACTGTGACCGAAGCAATCGCGACCCCAGGAGCCCTTGAGCGCCTCGCCGACGAGGGCGTGTCGATCTGGCTGGACGACCTGTCGCGCAAGCGGATCACGTCGGGCGGCCTGGCCGAGCTGGTGCAGAGCGGTGGCGTCGTCGGCGTCACCACCAACCCGTCGATCTTCCAGGCGGCCATCGGCTCCGGCGAGGGCTACGAGGAGCAGCTGACCGACCTCGCCGTACGCGGCGTCACGGTCGAGGAAGCCGTGCGGATGATGACGACCGCCGATGTGCGCGCGGCCGCCGACATCCTGCGTCCGGTGTACGACGCCACCGGTGGCCGCGACGGCCGGGTCTCCATCGAGGTCGACCCCCGCCTCGCGCACCACACCGTGGCGACGGTCGCCGAGGCCAGGCAGCTGGCCTGGCTCGTCGACCGCCCCAACGTGATGATCAAGATCCCGGCGACGAAGGCGGGCCTCCCGGCCATCACCGAGGTCATCGGCCTCGGCATCAGCGTCAACGTGACGCTGATCTTCTCCCTGGAGCGCTACCGCGAGGTCATGGCCGCCTACCTGGCCGGCCTGGAGAAGGCCCGCGAGCGGGGCCTGGACCTGTCCCGGATCCACTCGGTGGCGTCCTTCTTCGTCTCCCGCGTGGACAGCGAGATCGACAAGCGGCTGACCGCCCTCGGCACCGACGAGGCCCGCGCGCTCAAGGGCCGGGCGGCGCTCGCCAACGCGCGGCTCGCCTACGAGGCGTACGAGGACGTGTTCGGCTCTGCCGACAATTCGACACAGCCCGACGAAGGATGGCTTGCGTACGCCGCCGACAAGGCGAACAAGCAGCGCCCGCTGTGGGCCTCCACCGGCGTGAAGGATCCCGCGTACAAGGACACGCTGTACGTGGACGAGCTGGTCGCACCCGGCACCGTGAACACGATGCCGGAGGCCACCCTGAAGGCCACCGCCGACCACGGCGAGATCACCGGTGACACGGTGACCGGCGGCTACGCGCAGGCCCGCGCCGACCTCGCCGCCGTGGAGCGGCTCGGCATCTCCTACGACGAGGTCGTCCAGCGGCTGGAGGACGAGGGCGTCGCCAAGTTCGAGACGGCCTGGCAGGAGCTGCTGGACGCCGTCACCAAGTCCCTGGAGAACAAGGGAGTTGACGCGTAATGACGACCAAGGCTCCGGAACCCGAGACGCCTCCCGCCGCGCAGGCCGGCGTCCCGGACGCCCCGGTCACCGACTGGGACAACCCGCTGCGGGACACCCGCGACCGCAGGCTCCCGCGGATCGCGGGCCCCTCGGGTCTGGTCATCTTCGGTGTGACCGGCGACCTGTCCCGCAAGAAGCTGATGCCGGCCGTGTACGACCTGGCCAACCGCGGCCTGCTGCCGCCGGGCTTCTCCCTCGTCGGCTTCGCCCGCCGCGACTGGGAGGACCAGGACTTCGCGCAGGTCGTCCATGACGCGGTGCGCGAGCACTCCCGCACCCCGTTCCGCGAGGAGGTGTGGCAGCAGCTCGCCGAGGGCATGCGGTTCATCCCCGGTGACTTCGACGACGACACCGCCTTCAAGCAGCTGAAGCAGGCCGTCGAGGAGCTGGACGCCTCCCGCGGCACCGGCGGCAACTTCGCCTTCTACCTCTCGGTGCCGCCGAAGTTCTTCCCCAAGGTCGTGCAGCAGCTGAAGAAGCACAGCCTGGCCAACCCGCCGCAGGGTGCCTGGCGCCGGGCGGTCATCGAGAAGCCGTTCGGCCACGACCTGACGTCGGCCCAGGAGCTGAACGCGGTCGTGCACGACGTGTTCGAGCCCGACCAGGTCTTCCGGATCGACCACTACCTGGGCAAGGAGACCGTCCAGAACATCCTGGCGCTCCGCTTCGCCAACCAGATGTACGAGCCGATCTGGAACCGCAGTTACGTCGACCACGTGCAGATCACCATGGCCGAGGACATCGGCATCGGCGGCCGCGCGGGCTACTACGACGGCATCGGCTCGGCCCGAGACGTCATCCAGAACCACCTCCTGCAGCTGATGGCGCTCACCGCCATGGAGGAGCCCATCGCGTTCGACGCGGAGGCGCTGCTCACCGAGAAGCTGAAGGTGCTCAAGTCGGTGCGGCTGCCCCAGGAGCTGGGCAAGCACACCGTGCGCGGCCAGTACGCGGCCGGCTGGCAGGGCGGCGAGAAGGTAGTCGGCTACCTGGAAGAGGACGGCATCGACCCCAAGTCGAAGACCGACACCTTCGCCGCGATCAAGCTGGGCATCGACAACCGCCGCTGGGCGGGCGTCCCGTTCTACCTGCGCACCGGCAAGCGGCTGGGCCGCCGGGTCACCGAGATCGCGGTGGTCTTCAAGCGGGCCCCGCACTCCCCGTTCGACTCCACCGCCACCGAGGAGCTGGGCCAGAACGCGATCGTCATCCGCGTCCAGCCCGACGAGGGCATGACCGTCCGGTTCGGCTCGAAGGTGCCGGGCACCTCGATGGAGATCCGGGACGTGTCCATGGACTTCGCCTACGGCGAGTCGTTCACCGAGTCGAGCCCGGAGGCGTACGAGCGGCTCATCCTGGACGTACTGCTCGGCGACGCCAATTTGTTCCCCCGTCACCAGGAAGTGGAAGAGTCCTGGAAGATCCTCGACCCGATCGAGGAGTACTGGGCGGCGCACGGCAGGCCGGCGCAGTACGCGTCGGGCAGTTGGGGACCGAGGGAAGCGGACGAGATGCTCGCACGAGACGGACGGAGCTGGCGCAGGCCATGAAGATCGACCTGACCGACACCACGGCAAGCAAGATCAACAAGGCGCTGGTGAAGGGCCGCCGCGCCATCGGCACCCCGGCCGTGGGCATGGTCCTGACGATGGTCATCGTCACGGACGAGGAGAACGCCTACGACTCGATCCGGGCCGCCGAGGAGGCCTCGCACGAGCACCCCTCGCGCACCCTGGTCGTCATCAAGCGGCACGCCCGCACCCTGCGCGACCGCACCCACTCCCGGCTCGACGCCGAGGTCCGGGTCGGCTCCGAGGCCGGCACCGGCGAGACCGTCGTGCTGCGGACCTACGGCGAGGTGTCCGACCACGCCGACTCCGTGGTCCTGCCGCTGCTGCTGCCGGACGCCCCGGTGGTCGTGTGGTGGCCGGTGGACGCGCCGGACACCCCGTCCAAGGACCCGCTCGGCGCGCTCGCCCAGCGTCGGATCACCGACCTCTACGCGGTCGAGCGGCCGATGGAGGTCCTGGAGACCCGGGCCGGCAACTACGCGCCCGGCGACACCGACCTCGCCTGGACCCGGCTCACGCTGTGGCGGTCCATGCTGGCCGCCGCGCTGGACCAGGCCCGCGCGAAGGTGACGTCGGCGGCCGTGGAGGCCGAGGCGGACAACCCCAGCGCCGAACTCCTCGCCCGCTGGCTGGAGGCCCGCCTGCACGTCCGCGTGGACCGCGTGGTCACCGCCGGCCCGGTCGTCACGGCCGTACGCCTCGGCACCGCGAACGGCGAGATCGTCATCGACCGCCCCGAAGGGCCGCTCGCGACGCTGACCCTGCCGGGCCAGCCGCCGCGCACCCTCGCCCTGAAGGTCCGCGGCACCTCCGAACTCATCGCCGAGGAGCTGCGCCGCCTCGACGCCGACGAGATGTACGCCATCGCCCTCAAGGGCGAGGCCACCAAGGAGAACGCCTGAGATGTCCGACGCACCGTCAGACTCCCCCGAGCTCACCCGCCGGCCCGAGTGGACGGCCCTCGCCGACCACCGCGCCGCGGGACAGCCGCACCTGCGCGAACTGTTCGCGACGGACCCCGGCCGCGCCGAGCGGTACGTCGTCCGGGTGGGCGATCTGCACATCGACTACAGCAAGCACCTGATCACCGACGAGACCCTCGCCCTCCTTCAGGAACTCGCCACCGCCACCGGTGTGTTCGCGCTGCGGGACGCCACGTTCCGCGGCGAGAAGATCAACATCACCGAGCGGCGGGCCGTCCTGCACACCGCGCTGCGCGCCCCGCGGGACGCGGTGGTCGAGGTCGACGGCGAGAACGTCGTACCGCGCGTGCACGCCGTCCTGGACAAGATGGCCGGCTTCGCCGAGCGGGTCCGCTCGGGCGAGTGGACCGGCCACACCGGCAAGCGGATCCGCACCGTCGTCAACATCGGCATCGGCGGTTCCGACCTCGGCCCGGCGATGGCCTACGAAGCCCTGCGCGCCTACACGGCACGGGAGTTGACGTTCCGCTTCGTGTCGAACGTGGACGGCGCCGACCTGCACGAGGCCACCCGCGACCTGGACCCGGCGGAGACCCTGTTCATCGTCGCGTCCAAGACGTTCACCACGATCGAGACGATCACCAACGCCACCTCGGCCCGCTCCTGGCTGCTGAAGGCGTTCGACGGCGACGAGAAGGCGGTCGCGAGGCACTTCGTGGCGCTGTCCACGAACGCCGCCAAGGTCACCGAGTTCGGTATCGACCCGGACAACATGTTCGAGTTCTGGGACTGGGTCGGCGGGCGCTACTCGTACGACTCCGCGATCGGCCTCTCCCTGATGATCGCCATCGGCCCGGACCGGTTCCGGGAGATGCTCGACGGCTTCCGGATCGTCGACGACCACTTCCGCACCGCGCCCGCCGAGGCCAACGCGCCTCTGCTGATGGGCCTGTTGGGGATCTGGTACGGCAACTTCCACGACGCCCAGTCGCACGCGGTGCTGCCGTACAGCCACTACCTGTCCAAGTTCACGGCGTACCTGCAGCAGCTGGACATGGAGTCCAACGGCAAGTCGGTGGACCGGGCGGGCGCCCCGGTGGAGTGGCAGACCGGCCCGGTGGTCTGGGGCACGCCCGGCACCAACGGACAGCACGCCTACTACCAGTTGATCCACCAGGGCACCAAGCTGATCCCGGCGGACTTCATCGGCTTCGCCGAGCCGGTCGCCGAGCTGAGCGGTGAACTCAAGGCCCAGCACGACCTGTTGATGGCCAACTTCTTCGCCCAGACCCAGGCCCTCGCCTTCGGCAAGACGGCCGAGGAGGTCCGCGGGGAAGGCGTGCCCGAGGAGCAGGTGGCACACCGCACCTTCCGTGGCAACCACCCCACCACCACCATCCTCGCGCGCGAGCTGACCCCGTCCGTGCTCGGCCAGCTCGTCGCCCTCTACGAGCACAAGGTGTTCGTCCAGGGCGCCGTCTGGAACATCGACTCCTTCGACCAGTGGGGCGTGGAACTGGGCAAGGTCCTCGCCAAGCGCATCGAGCCCGCCCTGACCACCGGCGCTGACGTGCCCGGTCTCGACCCGTCCAGCACAGCCCTCGTCGCCGCCTACCGCACCCTCAAGAACGCTCAGGAAGTGAACTGACATGCAGCTCGGTCTCATCGGTCTCGGCAAGATGGGCGGCAACATGCGCGAGCGGATCCGCCGCGCCGGCCACACCGTCATCGGCTACGACCGCAACCCGGAGGTCTCCGACGTCAAGAGCCTCGAGGAACTGGTCCAGAAGCTCGACGCGCCGCGCACCATCTGGGTGATGGTCCCGGCGGGCACCGCCACCCAGACGGTCGTCGACGAACTCAAGGACCTGCTCTCCCCCGGCGACGTGGTCGTGGACGGCGGCAACTCCCGCTGGACGGACGACGAGAAGCACGCCGCCGAACTCGGCATCAAGGGCATCGGCTTCGTCGACGCGGGCGTCTCCGGCGGCGTCTGGGGCCTGCAGAACGGCTACGCGCTCATGGTCGGTGGCGACAAGGAGCACGTGGAGCGCCTGAAGCCCATCTTCGAGGCGCTCAAGCCGGAGGGCCCCTACGGCTACGTCCACGCCGGTCGGGTCGGCGCCGGGCACTTCTCGAAGATGGTCCACAACGGCATCGAGTACGCCATGATGCAGGCCTACGCCGAGGGCTGGGAGCTGCTGGAGAAGGTCCACTCCGTGGAGAACGTCCGCGAGGTCTTCCGCTCCTGGCAGGAGGGCACCGTCATCCGTTCCTGGCTGCTCGACCTCGCGGTCAACGCCCTGGACGAGGACGAGCACCTGGAGAAGCTGCGCGGGTTCGCGGAGGACTCCGGTGAGGGCCGCTGGACGGTCGAGGCCGCCATCGACAACGCGGTGCCGCTCCCGGCGATCACCGCCTCCCTCTTCGCCCGGTTCGCCTCCCGCCAGGACGACTCCCCGCAGATGAAGATGATCGCCGCGCTGCGCAACCAGTTCGGCGGCCACGCCGTGGAGAAGAAGGACTGAGCGACCGTGGGTGACCTCCTCCTGGTCCGCCACGGCGAGACGGAGTGGAGCGTGTCGGGACAGCACACCAGCTGGACCGACCTGCCCCTCACCACGCACGGTGAGGAACAGGCCAAGTCCCTCGCCCCGCTCCTCACCGAACGGACCTACACCCTCGCGCTGACCAGCCCGCTGGGCCGCGCGATACGCACCGCCGAACTGGCCGGCCTGTCCGGGGCCGTACCCGATCCGGATCTCCACGAGTGGGACTACGGCGCCTACGAGGGTGTCACCACGGCCGACATCCACCGCAGCCGCCCCGACTGGGACCTGTGGACCGACGGCGTACCGCCCGTCCTCGACGGGCACCCCGGCGAGTCGCCCGAGCAGATCGGGGCGCGCGCCGACCGGGTGCTGGCCCGGGTGGACCAGGCGCTCGCCGCGGACACCGGTGACGTGATCCTGGTGGCGCACGCCCACTTCCTGCGGGTGCTCACCGCCCGCCGACTGGGTCTGCCGCCCGCCGAGGGCCGGCTGTTCCAGCTGGCGACCGGCACGCTCAGCCGGCTCTCCACGGAGCACGGGCGTCCGGTCGTCGCCGAGTGGAACCGACGCCCGTGGCGGCCCTTTCCGCGGCCCGGGTCACCCCGAGTGACCCGGGCCGCAGTCGTACAGCAGCCGGGTCCGGTCGCCATGGGGACCTCCTGGTGCTCACTAATGTACGAACTAGTACGTTGGTTGTGTCAGCCCCGGCCTGCTTCGGAAAGGCCGGACCGGTCCGGCGGGTCCGGTTCCGGGCCCTGCTTCTACAATCACCGGCACTGGCCCCATGCCCGAAGGAACCCGATGACCAGCGTCGAAGAACCGGCACACCCCGGCGGGCGGACGCGTGACGCCGTCCGCACCAAGGCCGAGATCCTCGACGTGGCCACACAGGAGTTCGCGCGGGCCGGCTACGACGGCGCCCGGGTGGACGAGATCGCGGCCCGCACCCGCACCACGAAGCGGATGATCTACTACTACTTCGGCGGCAAGGAGCAGCTGTTCACGGCCGTGCTGGAGCGGGCGTACGGCGTGATCCGCGAGGCGGAGCAGCGGCTGGACGTCGAGCACCTGGACCCGGTCGCGGCGATCCGGCGCCTGGCCGAGCTGACCTTCGACCACCACGAACAGCACCTGGACTTCATCCGGCTGGTCAGCATCGAGAACATCCACGGCGCCCAGCACATCGCGGCCTCCGAGAAGCTCGGGCGGATGGGTTCGCCGGCACTGGACGTGATCCGCCGGATCCTGGCCGCCGGGCAGGAGTCCGGGCTGTTCACGGCCGATGTCGACGCCGTCGACCTGCACGCGATGATCAGCTCGTTCTGCTTCTTCCGGGTCGCCAACCGGCACACCTTCGGCGCCCTGTTCGGCCGCGACCTGGTGGACCCGGCGCAGCGCGAGCACTACCGGACCATGCTCGGCGACATGGTGATCGCCTACCTCACCGCGGAGCGAGCACCCACCCCCCTGCAACCTCAGCCCTACGGCCGCGGATGACGCGGCTCGTACAGCCCGAGTCGCCCGCCGCCCGGCAACCGGAGTGCCGTGAGCCGGCCCCACCGGGCCTCCTCGACGGGCTCCGCGAACTCCACGACCTTCTCGGCGAGTTGCTCCCGTGTCGCGTCGAGGTCATCGCACATCAGCATCAGTTCGTGCGACGGGTCGCCGTCCGTGGGATGACACGCCACCTCCGTGGGCGGCGCCTGGAAGATCAGCCAGCCGTGGCCGGCGTCCACGTACGCCCAGCCGAGGACGTCCCGCAGGAAGGCCCGGTCCGCTTCGACGTCACGGCTGTAGATCACCACATGTGCCCCATTGATCACGCGCGGAGGCTAGTGCGGGAGGCCGCGCGGAACAAGCACCTCCGCGCCGGGCGTCACCCGGAGGAGACCACCGCGGCGTCGAGCAGCGGCCCGAGTTCGCGGACCACGGCCTGCAGCGGGCGTACGTCCTCCTCGGCCCGGGCCATCAGGATCGCGCCCTCCAGGGTGCTGATCATCAGGGTGGCAAGGGAGTCGGCGCGGGCGGCGGGGACGCCCATGCCGGTCAGGGCCTCGGCGACCGGGGCGCGCCAGGTCGCGAACGCTGCGGCGGCCGCCTCGCGCGTGGAGGTGCCCTCGGCGGCACAGTCCACGGTCGCAGCCGCGACCGGGCAGCCGCCGGCGAAGCCTTCCGTCTCGTACTCGTCCGTCCACTGGGCTGCCATCGCCGCGAACAGGCCGCTCGGCGTCGGTTCGTCCAGGCACGCGAGGAAGCGGGCGACGCGCTTTCCGGCGTACCGTCCGGCCCAGCCCACAGCCTCGTTGACCAGCTGTTCCTTGCCGCCCGGGAAGTAGTGCTGGAGCGAACCGCGCGGCGCCCCGGCGTGCGCGGCGACGTCCCGCATGCCGGTCGCGCCGACCCCGTCGCGCCGGATCAGCTGGGCCGCGCTGAACACCATCCGCTCGCGCGGCCCGTGCCGCGACTCCGCCATGGCCGACCTCCGATCGCCCTCGCCCTCGGCCTTCACCCTCGGCCTTCACCCTATGACCGGCGTCATAACACTAGCTACTATGACAGCGGTCATAGTCGGCCGGCAGAGGGAAGGGCGGCCCCCGTGAACGTCGGATTCATCGGTCTCGGAGTGATGGGTCAGCCGATGGCGCTGCGCCTGGCGACCTGCGGCACACCCCTCGTGGTGTGGAACCGGACACCGGAGCGCACCGAGCCGTTGCGCGCGGCCGGCGCCGAGGTCGCGGCGGACACCGATGAGGTGTTCGAGCGGGCCGAGGTGGTGCTGCTGATGCTCGCCGACGAGGCGGCGGTCGACACCGTCCTCGGCCGCGGCACCCCCGCCCTCGCCGCGCGGGTCGCCGGACGCGTGGTCGTCCACATGGGCACGACCTCCCCCGAGTATTCGCACGCGCTGGAGTCCGACATCCGCACGGCCGGGGGCCGGTACGTCGAGGCCCCCGTCTCAGGCTCCCGGGTACCGGCGGAGCAGGGGCAGTTGGTGGCGATGGTGGCCGGCGAGGAGTCCGCCGTGGAGGCCGTACGACCGCTGCTCGCACCCCTGTGCCGGGAGACCTTCGCGTGCGGCGCGGCACCGGGCGCGCTGCTGATGAAGCTGTCCGTGAACCTCTTCCTGATCACCCTGGTGACCGGGCTGACCGAGGCCTTCCACTTCGCCGAACGACAGGGTCTGGACCGGCGACTGTTCCTGGACGTCCTGGACGCGGGCCCCATGGCCAGCGGGGTCTCCCGGATGAAGGCGCCCAAGCTGCGCGAGCGGGACTTCGCGGTGCAGGCGGCCGCCCTGGACGTCCTGAAGAACAACCGGCTCATCGCCGAGGCGGCCCGCAAGGCACACCTGGCCTCGCCCCTGCTCGACGTCTGCCACAGCCTGTTCGAGGAGACGGTGACGCGGGGGTACGGCGACGAGGACATGGTGGCGGTACTCCGGGCGATCGAGGCGCGGACCGCCGAGGCGCGGTAGGTCAGCCCTGGCCCTTCGGGATGCCGTACGCCCGCTCGACGGGCAGCCGCAGCACCAGCCGACGGTCGCGGACCATCGCGGCCCGGTAGTCGTCCCAGTCCGGGTGTTCGCCGAGGACGTCCCGGTAGAGCCGGATCAGCTCCTCGACGGTCTCGTCGTACGGGTCCCCGGCGACCGGCGACAGGTCGGCCGTGCCCTCGGCGACCGTGTACGCCCAGCGGTCCTGGCTGGTGACGTGGTAGGAGGCGCGGGGGTCGCGGCGGAGGTTGCGGGTCTTGGCGCGGTCGTCGGTGATCGAGATCCGGATGACCCGCTCGTCGGGGTAGTAGGCGTGGCTGACGTTCGACAGCTGGGGCCGGCCGTCGCTCTTGAGCGTGACCAGCACTCCACCTCGCGTCTCGGAGAGCAGCTTGAGCAGGGCGTCCTGCGTCGGGTCCTGAGTCATATGAGGGTCAACTGGCCCGAGAGCACGGGCATTCCCCACTGAATCCGCGAGTAGACACCGTCTACGCCCACCTGGTAGACACTGTCTATGACTGAATCCGGCACGGGGCTGCGCGCCCGGCTCATCGACGTCGGCGTGGAGCTGGTCGCCGCCGAGGGTGTCCAGGCGCTGACGCTCCGGGAGATCGCCCGCCGCGCGGGGGTCTCGCACGGGGCGCCACGCCGCTACTTCCCCACCCATCTGGAACTGCTGTCCGCCATCGCCCGACGGGGGTTCGCCGATCTGGGCGACCGAGTCCGCCCGACGCTCGACGGCGCCGGCGACCCCCGCGCGCAGGTGCGGGAACTGGCCCGCGTCTACCTGGAGTTCGCTCTGGACAACCCAGGCATGTACGAGCTGATGTTCCGTCACGATCTACTGGAGAGCGGCCACTTGGGCCTGCGCGAAACCAGCCTGCCACTGTTCACTCTCCTCGCCGATCTCGTCGGCCAGGTCCGCCCCGAGACGGACGCCCGGCGCACGGCGGGCGCCCTGTGGGCAAACCTGCACGGCATCGCCCAGCTGTGGCACTGGGGCAGCCTCCAACTCGCCACGGACGAACCGGACTTCAACGCGTTGCTGGATGCGGCCCTCCTCGCCCACCTGGGCCCGGAGGGCGGGCGGTGAACCGCCGGCTGACCCTGGTGAGCAGCGTGGCGGGCGCCGTACTCGTCGCCCTCGACGGTACGGTCCTCACCGTCGCCCAACCCTCCCTGCAACGGGCGCTGCACGCGTCGTACGCGCAGGTGCAGTGGACCAGCACCGCGTACCTCGTGGCGGTGGCGAGCCTGCTGGTGTTCGCGGGCCGGCTCGGCGACCGCTACGGGCAGCGGCGGATGTTCGCGCTCGGCTTGCTGGGGTTCGGCGCGGCCTCGGCGGGCGTCGGACTGGCGCCCTCGATCGGCTGGGTGATCGGACTGCGGGCGGCACAGGGCGTGTTCGGGGCGCTCCTGCAGCCCGCCACGCTCGGCATGCTGCGGGCCGCCTTCCCGCCGGACCGGCTGGCGATGCCGCTCGCGGTACGCACCAGCGCGATCGGTCTGGCGGCGGCAGCGGGGCCGTTGCTGGGCGGGGCACTGGTGAACGGGCTGGGCTGGCAGGCGGTGTTCTTCCTGAGCGTGCTGCCGGCCGCAGGCCTGGGCCTGGCGGCCCTGGTCCTGCCCGACCCGGCCCACGAGTCAACTCCCCACACCCCGTTGGACCTACCAGGGGCACTGCTCCTCGCCGTGACCCTGGCCTGTCTCGTCCAGACGCTGGTCGCGCTGCCCACATCCGGTGCGGCCATCGCCGCCGGACTGGCGGTTGCCGCGTTCGCCGCCATCACCTTCATACGGCACGAACGCCACACCACAAGCCCTCTGCTCCCACCTGACGTGATCCGCTCACCCGCGGTCGGCTCGGCCCTCACCCTCCTGGTCGCCGCGTCGGCCTCACTCTTCGGCGCCTTGTTCGTCGAGACGTACGTGCTGCAGCGCCGGCTCGGCCTCGACCCGTTCCAAAGCGCCCTGCGCAGCCTGCCGTTGGCGGTGCTGATGGTGGGGTCCGCTCCCCTGTGCCCGATGCTGCTGCGCAGGCTGGGTGCACGGCGAACGACAGCGACGGCCATGACACTGCTCGCACTCGGCGTCCTGATCCTGTCCGCGGCCACCGGTGCGCTCACTCAAGGCTGCGCGTTCGCACTCCTGGGCGCGGGATTCGGCACGGTGATGGTGGCGGCCACCCATGTGGTCGTACGGCAGGCGCGGGTGGCGGTGGCCGGAGTGGCGGGGGGCCTGCAGCAGACCGCGCTCAACATCGGGCCCGTGCTCGGCGTGGCCGCGGGCACCGCGCTGATGGGCGCGGGCCCCCGGACGGCGCTGCTCGCGCTCGCCGCAGTGGCCGCGATCGCCGTGCCGGCGGCACGCGCGCTCCCGGGGCGTGGGGTCGCGTCGATCACACACACCCCTGATGAACAGGTCCGTTCCGGGGTTCCTGCGCGACGATGAGATGTGCGTCGCGGCGGACACACCTGCCCGCACGCGCGTACGACGCGACCGGAGGAGAGCGATGGCACAGCTGCGACAGGAAGTCGACCCGGACGAGGCCGGGCTGGACGCGAAGGCGCTCGACCGCCTCGACCGGCGCTTCGCCCAGCACGTCGACGAAGGCCGCCTGCCCGGCTTCCTGTTGGCCGTGGCCCGCCGCGGCCACGTCGCCCACCTCACCACGTACGGCCACCGGAACGTCGCGGCCGGGCTGCCCGTCGAGACGGACACGCTCTGGCGCATCTACTCCATGACCAAGCCCGTCACAGCGGTCGCGGTGCTGCAACTGGTGGAAGAGGGCCGCCTGTCCCTGGACGACCCGGTCGACCGTTACCTACCGGAATTCGCCGACCCCCAGGTGTACGAGAGCGGTGCGGGCACCGAAGTACGCACACGCCCCGCCTCCGGCCCCATCCTCATCCGGCATCTGCTCACCCACACGGCGGGCCTGACCTTCGGCTTCTACTACAAGCACCCCGTGGACGCCCTCTACCGCGAGGCCGGCCTGGAGTCGTCCGTACCGCCGGGCGCGAACCTGGCCGAGACGATGCAGGTGTACGCGCGCCTGCCCCTGCAGTTCGAACCAGGCACGCAGTGGAACTACTCGATCGCCTCCAACGTGCTGGGCAGGATCATCGAGGTGGTCTCCTCACAACCCCTGGACGACTACTTCGCCGAGCGCATCTTCCGCCCCCTCGGCATGACCGACGCCGGCTTCCACATCACCCCCGAACAGGCCGATCGACTGGCCGAGATGTACGGCGAGACCGAGGACGGCGGCATCACACCGATCCCGGGACTGCCACTGCGCGGCCGGCCCCGCTTCCTGTCCGGCAGCGGCGGCATGGTCGCCACGGCCCAGGACTTCCACCGCTTCATGGAGATGCTCCGCCGGGGCGGCGAACTGGACGGCACCCGCCTCCTGTCCCCCGACACAGTCGCCCTCATGACCCGCAACCACCTCCCCGGCAACACCGACCTGCGCACCTTCGGCGCCCCCGCCCACCAGGAACGCAACAACGTAGGCCTCGGCTTCGGCTTCAACGTCTCCGTCGTCATCGACCCGACGCGCACCCTGGCCCCCCAGGGCCTCGGCACCTACGGCTGGACCGGCGTGGCCACCACGGCCTTCTGGATCGACCCGACCCACGACCTGACGGTCCAGTTCATGACCCAGGTACGCCCGAAGAAGCTGAAGGTGTTCCCGGAGCTGCGGCGAATGGTGCACGAGGCGCTGATGGACTGACCGCTGGTGGCTTCCACAAGGGACCGCTCGACCGTCCGAGTTGTTCCGTTGCGCCGCTCAGGCGACGTCCCCGGGCCACCTCGCTCCTTCGTTCGTACCGCGCGCTTTGACTGCGGCGTGTGCCGGTGCCGACCGACACCGGAAGAGAAGGGATTCGGATGCGCGCACTGCGACGTCTCCTCTGGAGCGGACTTGCGTCGTCGCTCCTTCTGATCGGAGCAGCGCCAGCCCCCGTCCAGGCCCAGGAGGCCCACTTCCGGGGCGGCTCCTACGACTGCCCGATCACCCATCGGACGGCCAGCACGAGCCCGGCACCGTCGACGGGTCTGCAGGAGTACTACCACGGCGACTGGCGGCTCGGCCCCAGCTACCTCACGACGAGCGGCGCCATCGGACGGATGCTCCGGGGCTACCACCCGGAGGACCACACTTCGCAGTTCTGGTTCCTCGGCTGCTACTGGCAGACCGACCAGCAGAACAAGTCCGGCTGGTGGTACCCCGACAACAACGGCTTCGTCCTCCGCGACGGCCGTCCGGTCGAATCGCCGAAAACCCTCCAGGTGGGGGACCGCGTCGACCTCTTCGGCAGCGGCAACGGCTTCTTCCTCGCGCCGGAGGGCACGCCGTACGCGAAGCGCGCTCTCCCGCCGACCAACCTGGACAAGTACGCCGAGAACACCCCTCCCTTCAACTACCACCTGTACCGCGTCATCAAGCCGCTCACGGTCCAGGCCGGGCCCATCAGGCCCTGGTTCGGCCAGGAAGGGCTCGGCGAACAGTTCCTGACGCAGACCAGGGTCTCGGAACTGGCCGCCCCGGGTGGGTATCTGAAAGAGATCACCCCGACGTCGTGACACCAGATGGATCACATCCCCGGCACCGGACCAACGGTGCAGCCATCCAGGGTTCCGTCAGGACGCACCACCATCGCGTCCCTGTTCCGAGCCGTGGCTAGTATGAATCATGAAATCGAACTCCATGCATTCTGAAGCGAGTTGGTCCCGGCGGCGCGCAGCAGTTCTGGCTTCCTTGCTGAGTACGGCGGCCCTCGGATGGACTGCGGTTGCACTGAGCGTGCACACGACCGGCTCGACCGCACTGGACCCTGACAGCGTGACCGATGCCGATCTGGCCCGGCTGGGCGCTGCCGTGATGGCCGGCATTGCGGCGATGGCTGCCGGACTGTGGTGGCGGCACTGGGCGACCGTACGTCGGCCGGTGAACGGCGGAGGTTGGGCGCGGGGGGCGTTTGCCGTCTCCGCCGTCCATTCGATGTTCGTCGTACCAGTGATCATGTTCGCCTCCTGGGACTGGAAGGCCCCTGCGATCGCGTTCACGTGCGCGGTGCTCGCCACCGGTGTGCGGGAGGCCGCCGGGGCGACTGCAGCAGCTGGCCGGGGCGCGTCTCCGGTGAGTGTCTGACTGCGTGACAACGACCACGCACAACGGGGGACAAACGCGGACGCCGACGACCCATCAGCAAGGTGAACAGCCCACCAGCCCAAGGCCGGGCGCCCACCCCGTTTGCTTCGGTAGGCATCGTTGGCCCGCGCCGTAGCTGTTCACCAGGACGCATGCTTCAGGTGGACGAGTCCGTCGACGCAGACGGCGATGCGCTCTCAGAGGGTGTTGATTCGCCAGGCGAGAACGCCCGTGGAGTGCTTTGCACCGACAACATCGATTCGGACTGTTCCGCTCCCGTTGATCCGCTGCTGGACTACGGACCGGTCGCAAGGAACCGTTGCCCCGCAACCTGCGGTCGTAGGGGCGACCGTCAGGCGTGCACTGCCCTGACCTACGCACGTCAGGACGAGTCGGTACGTCTTCCCCTTGTTCAGTACCGGGCGGGTATGGATGCCGTCTCCGACACGCTCCGATCCGCCCTCCAGGAGAACACCTCCGGGCACGCTTGCCACGACGGATGTCGCCTGCGTCAGCAAAGCCGTGCCCGGCGTTGAACCGGACGCAGGAGAGTGGGTGGTGGTGTGCGGAGGGGGCGTGGAGCGCCGCGCGCTGTGCTCGCCGTCGCATCGGATCCAGTTGAGGAAGAGGACGGCACAGGGACCCCTCTTCGCTCCTCGTGAGTCACTCGCTGCGCGAACACTAGCTCCCGCTCGGCAGGGCACGAAAGGCGATCAAGGGCTGGGCAGACGGCTGGGCGGTCCAGCTGTCAGCGCCGCGATCACGGCGGAAACGACGGAGGTCACGACGAAACTCCCTATCATGATCATCCCCACGCCGACCACGAAAAGGCCGCTGGCGTCGTCCGACCAGTCGTAATAGGCAGCAACCGTCAGGCCGGCGGAGGTGCCGAGCACAGCGCCTGCCATGTAGCGCCGAGCTGCCGCCCAGCAGACCGGTGCCAGCAGAGTCAGCACCAGCCCGATCACCTGCCACGCCTCGTACGGGCCGGTCGTCGAGCCGTCAGGGTGGACGTCACGGTGCTGGTCCCAGCCGAGCCAGGCTGCCCACAGTGCCAGCGACACCCCGGCCAACACGGGGATCGACAACAGTTGGAGAACGGGCTTGGGTTGTCCTTCACTCATGGCCCCAGCGTTCCGGCTCGCCCCGTCACCACACAGAGTTCAAGTACTCAGGTGCACGTGAGTAGGGGGCACAGGGGGGCGACCCCTGATACTCGTCATACTCGTCGGATGGATGGATCAGGTGAATCAAGGGGTTCCTGGAGCAATACCACCCACGACTGGGCCCGCGTCACGGATCTGGAACACCTTGCGCATATTCGCCATGCGCCGGCCGAGTTCGCTCCCGGTGGCCCGGGGCACCTCGTCCTCGAGGTCGTTGCCTACGCCGCCGACGAGGCGGTGAGCAGGGCAGGAGGGCGATGCACGATCACTCTGCATCGCGACGGCTCCGTGTCCGTGGCCGATGACGGTCGAGGCACCGACACTCGCGCCGATGAGCACGGCCGGTTCGTGAAGAAGCCGGTCATGGCCACGAAGGACCTGCGGTTCTTCGACTTCCCGGACGCGGAGCACCTTCCGGACGGGCACCCGCGTCGCGGCATGTCCGTCGTGGCGGCGCTCAGCGAGTGGCTGATGCACACCAATCGCCGCCTCGACGGAGCCTGGACCCAGCGCTACGAGCACGGGGTTCCGGTGACCGACCTGGAACCCCTGCAGGCCGACGGGACGACCGGCACGCTCATCCGGTTCCTGCCGGACACGGCGCTGCGCTCGCAGGGGTTGCCGACCACGGACGACCTGGGGCGTTGGGCCTCGCGCTGGTCCGACCTGCAGGTCCGCATCGACGACCAGCGCGAGAGCAGTGCCTCTTCTACTGGCCCAGTCGCAGAGTGAAGTCCAGTCCCTCCTCTGCGAGTTCGGAGAGCCACACGTCCGACCGCTCAGCCGTCTCCGCCGCCCGGTTCAGTCCCGCCGGCAGGCTGCCGTCCAGGATGTGGCGGACGCCCAGGGCCAGGGGGCGGGAGACGCAGCGGGCCATGGCCGACTCCTCGGCGGTACCCACGAGGTCGAGGAAGTAGCTGCCCGTCCAGGTCCGGTCCGGGGTCTCGACCTCCAGGGAGACCGACAGTACGACGCGGTCGCGGTCCTCGTCCGTCGTCGGGTAGGTCGCCGCCAGCTCGCGGGCAAGGGCGGCGATGCTCGCGTCGTCCCCCGCCTTCAGCTCCTCGAAGACGGGCTCCCACGCTTTCAGCCAGCCGTCCAGGCGCAGGGTGCCTCGTACGAAGGTGCTCGGGGTCCAGGCGGGCGGGAGGCCGTACTGGGCGATGAAGGGGATGCTGTCCCTGTTGGGGTAGGCCTCGAAGGTCTCCCCGGAGAGGATGTGCGGCCTGGTCGCCTCCCAGGGGCGGGAGGCCGTGGTCTCGGTGCCGTTCTCCAGGTAACGGGCGGGTGAGCGAAGCGCGTTGAGGACGCCCAGGGGTGCCCAGCTGAAGCGGTACCGGAAGTCGTTCGGGACCGCCGGGACGCCGCCGCAGTAGGAGGTGAGGCGGTAGGTCGCCGGGGTGTCCGCGCCGATCTGGGTGCGCGCCCTGCCGATGAGGCTGTGCGCGAAGAGGTGGTCGATACCCGGGTCGAGGCCCGCCTCGGTGAGGACGACCAGGCCGGCTGCCTCCGCTGCCGGCACTTGGTCCAGGACCTCGGGCGAGACATAGCTGGAGCAGGAGAAATGGGCTCGCGCGGCCACACACGCGGACAGGAGTGCGGCGTGCTCCGGCGCGGGCAGCATCGATACGACGATGTCTCCGGGCGCCAGTTCGGCGGTGAGCGCGGGGAGCGTGAGGGCGCGGGGCTCGGCTCGGCCGGTCAGGCCCAGGGCGGCGAGGGCGTCGGAAGCGCGTTCTTCGGTGCGGTGCCACAGCCGTACCCGCTCGGCCGTGTCGCACAGTGCGGCCAGTCCGCTGCCGGTGGACAGGCCCGCACCGACCCAGTGGACGGTGCCGGACGCCGGGACTCGGTCAGTCACGGGGCTCATGGGGCGACTCCCTTTCGTCGGCGATGCCCAGCTCGCGGCAGGCCTGGTGGAAGCGGTCGAGGCAGCGTCCCCACGGTCCCGAGGTGCCGAAGTCGAGCAGTTGGGGCAGGAGGGCCGCGGAGAAGTCGGTGCTGGACTCGCGGGGCAGCAGCGAGGGCAGGTTGTCGATGGCGATCAGGGACAGGGGCGGTTCCTTGCGCAGGTGGCGTACGGGGTCCGTCCAGTCGGTGGTGCGGTCGTAGACGGGCAGGACGTTCAGCGGGGAGCCGACGTCGCAGGTGACGTCGCAGAGGGTGCGCAGGCGGCGGGCCGGGTCGTCCAGGTCCGCGTCGCGCAGGAAGGGCGGGACGGGGGTGGTGGCGAGGACGCAGTTCACCATCACGTCGTGGCGGAGCAGGGCCGGGCGGTCGAGGGTGCGGGTCTCGGCGAGGTCCCAGTGGGTCGCGGTCACGCCTGCGGTGGCCAAGGCGGCCGCGGCGCCCCGGCCGCTGCGGCCCAGCGCGCCGATGACGAGTGCCGTGAAGTCCTCGTCTGCGGGCGTCGGTTCGAGGGTGGCGTCCAGGTCCTCCTTGGTGGTGGGGTGCAGGGGTGCCACCAGGCGGCCCCGGTGCTGGAGCACGGCGAGCGCGGCGCCCAGGTAGCCCGCCCAGTAGCCGAAGGCGGCCAGCCTGCGGCCCTGGTCGTCCACCAGGTACTCGAGGTCCAGCAGCGCTCCTCCCCCGGCCGCGAACCGGCGCAGCAGTTCCACCGCCCCCGGCTGCTGCTTGTAGGCATGCCCGAAGAAGATGTGACGGTGCGGCAACGACGGCGGCTCGTCGGGGAGTTCCTTCAGGCCGAGGATCACGGCATCGCGCGGTGCCGTCGGCCAGGAGCCCGCCGGTGCGCGGCGGCAGCCGGCCGCCTCGTACTCCTCGATGGGGAAGATCCGCTGCGGGGATTCCTCCACGGTCAGCCGCACCCCGCTCTCGGTCAGGCGGCGGGCGTCGGCGGGGACGATCGGCGTGCGCCGCTCGGTGGTACGGGCCTCGTGGCGCAGCCACAGGTGCAGCTCGGTCATACCAGGTTGGCCTCCGGGCGCGGGGCGTCGGCCGCGAACCGGCCGGCGCTCAGGGGGCGGACGTCGAGGAAGGGTACGCGGCCCAGGTACAGGTCGCGGACGATCTCGCCCACGGCGGGTCCCTGGAGGAAGCCGTGGCCGGAGAAGCCGGTCGCGTACAGGAAGCGGGACACCGAAGGCGCCTCGCCGATCAGGGCGTTGTGGTCGGGGGTGTTCTCGTACAGGCCCGCCCAGATGCCGGTGCGGCGCAGGTCGAGCAGGGCGGGGGCGCGGTGCTGCATCGCCTCGTACAGCCGGGGGATCCAGCGGTCGTGGGTGTCGGTGGCGAAGCCGGGTTCCTCGTCCGGGTCGGACATGCCGAGCAGCAGGCCGGGGCCCTCGGCGTGGAAGTAGAGGCTGGTGGTGAAGTCGATGGTCATGGGGAGCGTCGGCGGGAGCCCGGGGACGGGTTCGGTGACCGCGATCTGGCGGCGCAGCGGCTGCACGGGCAGGTCCACGCCGACCATCGCGCCGACCGCCCTGGACCAGGCGCCGGCCGCGCAGATCACCGTGTCGGTGGCGATGCGGCCGAGGGTGGTGCTGACGGCGGTGATGGTGTCGCCGTGCAGTTCGATGCCGGTCAGTTCGGTGTGGCGCAGGATGCGGACGCCGTGGGCGCGGGCGGCGGCAGCGTAGCCGTGGACGACGGCCTCGGGTGTGCAGTGGCCGTCGTCCGGGGAGTAGGCGGCGGCCAGCAGTCCGTCGGTGGTGATCAGCGGGGAGAGCCGGCGGGCCTCCTGCGGGGTGAGCATCCGGCTGGGCACGCCGAGGGAGTTCTGCAGCCGCACCCCCGCCTCGAAGGAGGCGACCTCCTCGGGCGTGGACAGCAGGAACAGATAGCCGACCCGGTGCAGCCCGATGTCCTGCCCGATCTCCTGCGCGAACCGGCCGAAGGCCTCCAGGCTGCGCGCGCCGAGCTGGATGTTCAGCTCGTCGGAGAACTGCGCCCGTACTCCGCCCGCGGCCTTGGAGGTGGAGCCGGCGGCCAGTTCGTCGCGTTCGACGAGGACGACGTCACGCACTCCGGCACGCGCCAGGTGGTAGGCGATGCTCGTGCCCATCACCCCGCCGCCGACGACGACCACCCGGGCCTGAAGGTTCACTCGGCTGCCTCCTTCGCGGCGCGGATCACGGCCCAGGCCGCCGCGGCGTCCTGGATGCCGAGTCCGGTGCTGTTGTAGTAGACGATGTCGTCCGGTGCGGTACGGGCGCCGCGGCGTCCGGTGAGCACCTCGCCCAGCGGGATCAGGGCGTCGGGGGTGAGCAGTCCGTCGCGCAGGGCGTCCACGACCGGCCCGGCGTGCCCGGCCGCGGTGCCGGCGTCGTCCACGACGACGGCCGCGGCACGTCGTACGACGTCGGCGTCGACCTCGTGGCGGGTGGGCTCGAAGGAGCCGACGCTGACCACCGTGCAGCCCGGGGCCAGCCATGCGCCGCGCACCACGGGTGTCGTGCTGAGCGTGCAGGCGGCGACCACCCCGGCGCCGGTCACCGCTTCCTCGGCACTGTCGACCGCCCGGACAGGGACGCCGAGTCCGGTGGCGAGGGTGTCAGCGGCGGCGGTGCGGCGGCTCGGGGTCGGGCTCCACAGCCGTACCGCCGTCACCTCCCGCACCCGCGCGATCATGCGGGCGTGGGCGAGGGCCTGGGTGCCGGAGCCGAGCAGCGCCAGCTCCGTGCGGCCGGGCACGGCGAGGGCGTCCACGGCGACGGCGCTGCCCGCCGCCGTACGCAGCGTGGTCACCGCCGTACCGTCCAGGACGGCCGCGAGCCGCCCGGTGTCGGGGTCGAGCGCGGTGACGACCGCGTGCACGGTGGGCAGCCCGGCGGCCGCGTTGCCCGGGTTGACACTGCCGAACTTCGCCACCGCCCCGGTGTCCTTGGACAGCCGGGAGACGTAGGCGAAGACCACGCTGTCGTCGAAGCGGCTCGGCTGCATGATCTTGCCGGGCATGTCGGCCTCGCCCGTGCCGAGCGCGGTGAAGGCCGCCCGCTGCGAGGCGATCGCCGCGTCCGGGCCGAGCAGCCGGGTCACCTCGGTCGCGGAGAGGAAGAGGACGTCGTCGTCGGTCATCCCCTGATCCTGTCCGGACGGCCGCCCGCCGAATCAGGAGCCGTGGGCGACCGCGTCCAGATGGGGCAGGTGGTGGTCCAGCCGCTCCCGCTTCGTCCGCAGATACCTGATGTTGCTCTCGCACGGCTCGATCAGCAGCGGCACCTGCTCGGCGACCTGGACGCCGTGCCGGACCAGCGCCTCCCGCTTGCGCGGGTTGTTGGACATCAGCCGCACCGAGCGCACCCCGAGGTCCTGCAGGATCTGCGCGGCGACGCCGTAGTCGCGGGAGTCGACCGGCAGCCCGAGCGCCAGGTTCGCCTCGACCGTGTCCAGGCCCTCCGCCTGCAGGGCCATCGCGCGCAGCTTCGCCAGCAGACCGATGCCACGGCCCTCGTGACCCCTCAAGTACACGACGACACCGCTGCCTTCGGCGACGACCGCACGCAGCGCCGCGGCCAGCTGGTCGCCGCACTCGCAGTGCTGGGAGCCGAACGCGTCGCCGGTCAGGCACTCCGAGTGCAGCCGGACGAGAACGTTGTCGGCGCCGATCTCCCCGTACACCAGGGCGACTTGCTCGTCACCGCGGTCGTGGTCCAGGTAGCCGATCGCCTGGAAATTCCCGTACACGGTGGGCAGCGGCGCATTCACAATGCGTTCCGCGCCCGAACGCCGCGGGGACTTCTTGCCGAGGATGCCGATGTTTTCTGTCATGATCTGATTCCTAAGCAGAGACGAAAGGCCGGGAAAAGATGAGTGGTTCGGGCGCGCGTTCGGCGGCATACGGGGTGGTGCCGGCAGACACCACGGAAGACGTACGGATGCGGGGGGCGGGCGTTTCAACTCAGGTCGCCGTCCTTCCCGTCGGCAGCTTCGAACAGCACGGCGCCTTCCTTCCGCTGGCGACCGACACGCTGGTCGCCTGTGCCGTGGCGAGGGAGATCGCCGCCGCGTACCCGGTGCACCTCCTCCCTCCGGTGACGGTCTCCTGCTCGCACGAGCACGCGGCCTGGCCGGGGACCGTCAGCATCTCCGCCGTGACCCTCCATGCGGTGGTCCGGGACATCGCGGCGTCGCTGCGCCGCTCCGGTGTCGACGCGCTCGTCGTGGTCAACGGGCATGGCGGCAACTATGTGCTGGGCAACGTCGTACAGGAAGCCTCCGCGCGCGGCGAGAAGATGGGACTGTTCCCCGCCGCCGAGGACTGGGAGGCGGCGCGGGAGGCGGCGGGGGTGCGCACCTCGCTGCTCACCGACATGCACGCAGGGGAAATCGAGACCTCCATTCTGCTGCACGCTCATCCCGAATTCGTCCGTCCTGGATACGAGTCCGCCGATTTCACCGCGGACGACCGTCGTCATCTGCTCACCGTGGGAATGTCCGCCTATACCGAGTCGGGCGTCATCGGCCGTCCTTCCCTGGGTTCGGCGGAAAAGGGGAAGGAACTGCTGGCGAGCCTCACGGAATCGTTCGGCGCGATTTTCGCGCTGCTGACGTCCGCCGAGGGCTCCGAGGACGTACGGGGGTAGCCGCGCAGCCCGGTGTACCAGCGGGCGACCAGGACGACGGCGCCGGGCAGGCTCGCCACGAAGCTGAGCACGCCGTACACGACGGCGACGGCCACTCCGCTGCTCGCGCCGAGCCCGGCGGCGCCGAACGCCCAGGCGGTGACGCCCTCGCGGGGGCCGAAACCGCCGACGTTCAGCGGCAGGCCCATGGCGACCAGGGCGAGGACCGCGAGCGGGAGCAGCACCGCCACGGAGGCGGCGGAGCCGGCGACCCGGGCCGCCACGACGAACATCGCGACGTGCCCGGCCAGAATGATCGCCGAGGACAGGGCCACACCGGGCCCGGCCTGACGGGACAGCAGCCCCTCCCGCGCCTCGCCGAGGCTCCTGCGCAGGGCGCCGCCGCGGCGGGAGGCCGCGCGGTTCATCCGTACGGCTAGGAGCACGGCAAGCGCGCCCGCCGCGGCGAGGGCCGTCGGTGCCGCGAAGGTACGGACGTCGTCCCGGACGGGCGACGGCAGGGTCAGCAGCACCGCCGCGCCGAACACGGTCAGCGCGACCTGCCCGGCGACCCGTTCCAGAACGACCGCCTTCACCCCGCGCCTCAGGTCACCGGCGCTCTGCCCGTGCCGGACCGCCCGGTGCACATCGCCGAGGACCCCGCCGGGCAGCGCCGCGTTCAGGAACAGCGCCCGGTAGTAGTCGGCGACCGCGGGTCCGAAGGGCAGCCGGATCCGCAGCCCCCGGGCCACCAACTGCCAGCGCCACGCGCTGAACAGGGTGGTGACCACACCGATGCCCAGCGCGACCAGCAGCGTCACCGTGTCGATCCGCCGCAGCCCGTCCAGCAGCACACCGGTACCCAGCCGCCACAGGAGGGCACCGAGGATGACCACACCGGCGACGGTGCCGAAGTGGGTGCGCAGGGCGCGGGAGTTGAAGCGGCGGGTGGTGGGTTCTTCGGGCTCGGGGGTGGTGGGTTCTTCGGGCACGGAGGCAGCAGGCCCCGCAGGCCCGGAGACCACGCACCCCTCAGACCCGGAAGCAGTACGCCGCTCGGGCACAGAAGTAGCGTGCCCCGCAGGCCCGGAGGCAGGGCGCCCCTCGGCCTCGGAGGCGACGCGCCCCCCAGGCTCGGAGGCGCCTGCATGCGTAGCCTCGTCGACAGGCGGTTCCAGCAGTGCCGTCATGGCCTCCGGGGCCGACACCGCGCCCGCCTGCCCGCTCATGACGCTCCTCCCGCCGGCCGCGGCAGCGCCAGCAGGTCGCTGTGGTGGAGGACCACCTGCAACTCACCGGCCTCGCAGGCGGCCAGGCGTTCGCGCAGGTAGCGCTCGGCGGGCTCGCGCAGTTCGGGACGCTGTTCGACGGCCGCGCCCACCCAGCCCCGCAGCCACTGAGCGGTCAGCGCGGACTCCTCGGGGCCGAGTCGCCACGGGCTCGGATGCACCCGTACCGTCGCCCCGCGCTCGGAGAACGCCTCGCAGGCCACCGTGACCGCGTCCGGACCGAGCAGGCCGGTACGGCCCTGGTGGTCGTTGAACGCCTCGGCGATCTCGGCGTCCAGCGGGTCGGACGGGGTGAGTTCGACGCGTCCGGCGACGGACAGCGTGAGCAGGGCCGGGCAGCCCGCTCCGGAGCAGGCGGCGGCGAGGGCCTCGATCTCCTCGCGGGTGAGGACGTCCAGCAGGGCCGAAGCCGTCACCAGGGAGGCCCCGGTCAGCGCGTCCGGGGTGAGCCGGGCGACGTCGCCGCGCCGGGTCTCGACCGAGACCCGGCTGCCGTCGGCGGCGGAGCGCGGGGAGGCCACGGCGGCGAAGTGCAGCAGGTACGGGTCGCGGTCGTGCAGGACCCAGTGCTGGGCGCCGTCCAGGCGAGGCGCCAGCCAGCGGCCCATCGAGCCGGTGCCGCAGCCCAGGTCGTGCACGACGAGACCACCCGTGCGGCCCGGCAGGTTGGCCAGCCGGATCCGCAGCGGGTCCAGCAGGTCCTCCGCCCGGGCGGCGGCGTCGGCCGGTTCCCGCAGCTGCAGCCACTCGGGCGCGTAGCGGGGCGGTTCCTCTTCCCCGCCCTCCCGCAGCCGTACGGTGGCGCGCTCGCCGGGGCGGGCGACGGGCCCGGCGCCGGCGATCACGCCGGACGGGTCGTCGTGTCGGCGAGCCGTGTCCGGCACCTGCTCGTCGCTCGGCCCGGGCTGGGCCGGGATCCCTCCGGTCACGGTCCTGGTGTCGCTCATGCCGCCCTCCTCGGTGCCTCGGGCAGCCGGGCGAGGACGCCGGCCAGGCTGCGCGCGGTGGTCGCCCAGCCGTCCAGGGCCGCGCGGCGGCTGCGGGCGGCGGCCTTCAGACGGCGGCGTACGTCGGGTTCGCCGAACCAGCCGCGCAGTTCGGCGGCGAGTGCGGCCGGGTCCTCCGGCGGGACGAGGATGCCGGGGACGCCGCCGTCGGGGGCGCGGCCCACGGCCTCGGGGACACCGCCGACGTCGGTCGCCAGCACCGGGATGCCGCGGGCGAGGGCCTCGGTGATCGCCATGCCGTACGTCTCGGCGTACGAGGTGAGGACCATCAGGTCGGCCGTGGCGTAGGCGGAGTCGAGTTCGGCGCCGGCCTGCGGACCGGCGAGCCGCAGCCGGTCCTGGAGGCCGTGCCGCCGGATCAGCTCGCGCAGATGGGCGACGTACTCCGGGTCGTGGGTCAGCCCGCCGACGCAGACGCAGTTCCACGGCAGGTCGGTCACCGTGGCCAGCGCCTCCACCAGCCGGTGCTGGCCCTTGCGCGGGGTGACGGCGGCGACGCACACCAGCTGGGAGACGCCGTCGGTGCCGGGCGCGAGGGGCGCGATGTCGGCGCCGGGGGCGGCGACGTGCACCCGCTCGGGGGCGAGGCCGTGGTGGGAGACGAGGCGGCGGACGGCCCAGTCGCTGGTGGCGATGACCGCGGGCACCGCGCGCAGCACCTGCCGCTCACGGGCGTCGAGGTCGGCGGCCAGGGCCGCGTCCAGGCCGGTCTCGTCGCCGAGGGGCAGGTGCACCAGCACGGCGAGCCGCAGGCGTTCGGCCTCGGGGACGACGACCTCGGGGACGCCGCAGGCGACCAGGCCGTCGAGCAGGACGACGGTGTCGTCCGGCAGGTCCCGCAGGACGCGGGCGAGGACGTCACGGTCGGACCGGCCGGGGCGCGGCCAGCTGCCGGGCACGGCGTGCCGCACGGCCTGCCAGCCGAAGCCGGGCAGGTCCAGGCAGACCCGGCGGTCGTAGGCGTTGCCGCCGCTCGGCGCGGCCGGGTCGTCGACACCGCCCGGCATGACGAAGTGCACGGTGCGCAGGGACATGGGGATGATCCCGACGTTCTCGGAAGGGGCGGGCTGCTGGGGCACGTAGGCGAGCCGCGCCTTCGCCACGGTCGTCTCGGTCACAGGCCACGCTCGTAACTCGCCCAGGCGATGTGCGACTCGTGCAGTGTGACGGTCATGTTCTTGAGGCCCTTGGCGCCTTCGCCCAGCGCGCCCTTGTGGATGCGTTCGGCGAGCCGGTCGGCGATGACCTTGGCCAGGAACTCCGTGGAGGTGTTGATCCCGGCGAACTCGGGCTCGTCGTCGAGGTTGCGGTAGTTCAGCTCGGCGACGACGGCGCCCAGTTCCTGCGTGGCCAGGCCGATGTCCACGACGATGTTGTCCTCGTCCAGCTGTTCACGGCGGAAGGTGGCGTCCACGAGGAACGTGGCGCCGTGCAGTCGCTGCGCGGGCCCGAACACCTCGCCGCGGAAGCTGTGGGCGATCATGATGTGATCGCGGACGGTGATGCTGAACAACGGACGACCCTCCAGGTGCGGCGCGTCTGGTGTCCCCCGCGGTTGCCTGCGAGGGGATGCCGTGTAGTACGGCTCTTCGCTTCCCCGTGTTCAGCCTCCTCTCACTCTTTTCTCAGGTCAGGCCGTTGCCGGTGTAGTTGATGCGGTGGCACAGGGCGGGGATCTCGCCTGCGGCGAGTTTCGGCATCAGCTCCGGCAGCTCTTCGAAGGCGCTTTCGCCGGTGATGAGGGCATCCAGGGCCGGGTCGGCGAGCAGGTCGAGGGCGAGCGCCATCCGTTCGGCGTAGCCGCGGCCGGCGCGGGCGGCCGGGGAGACGGTGCCGACCTGGCTGCTGCGCAGGGTGAGCCGGCGCGAGTGGAAGGCCTCGCCGAGCGGCAGGGCGACGCGCCGGTCGCCGTACCAGCTCAGCTCGACGACCGTGCCCTCGGCGGCGAGGAGTTCGAGGGAGCGGGTGAGGCCCTGTTCGGTGGCGCTGGCGTGGACGACGAGGTCGCAGTCGCCGAGGGCGTCACCGGGTGCGGCGAAGTCCACGCCGAGCGCCTCGGCGGTCTTCGCCCGGTCCGGGTCGGCGTCGACCAGCTGCAGCCGTACGCCGGGGAAGCGGGCGAGCAGCGCGGCCACCGAGCAGCCGACCATGCCGCCGCCGACCACCGCGATCCGGTCGCCGATCAGGGGCGCCGCGTCCCAGACTGCGTTCACCGCGGTCTCCACGGTCCCGGCGAGCACGGCCCGCTCGGCGGGCACCCGCTCGGGTACGAGGGTGACGGCGCTCACCGGAACGACGTAACGGCTCTGATGCGGATACAGGCAGAAGACCGTCCGGCCGACGAGCTCCCGCGGCCCCTCCTCCACGACACCGACGCTCAGGTAGCCGTACTTCACCGGCCCGGGGAAGTCGCCCTCCTGGAACGGCGCCCGCATCACGGCGTGCTGGGACTCGGGCACCCCGCCGCGGAAGACCAGGGTCTCCGTGCCGCGGCTGACTCCGGAGTACAGCGTGCGGACCAGAACCTCGCCCTCGGCCGGCCCCGCGAGGGTGACGTCACGGATCTCACCGTGCCCCGGCGAGCGGAGCCAGAACGCGCGGGCCGAGTGGTTCATCGGCATCCTCCTGAACGATAGGGAAGTTGTTCACGTACCGAGAAGTGCACAGGCCGCGCACAGTACGCGGCGTTGATCGACTCTGTCACTCGGCCGGAGGAATGCGCGGTGGCCCTGAACAACACGTTTGACGCAAGGCTCCAGCAGGAGACCGCCGTGGGAGCGGGCGTGCAGATCCTGCTGCTGGCCCTGCTCGGCACGGCGATCGGCATGGGGCCGGCCGGCTGGCTGACCGGGCTCGCCTTCGCGTTCGCCACCTGGGCGGTCCTCTCCCGCGCCCTGCACCGCTCCCGGCTCAGCTCCTTCGGCCCCGCCAACCGGGTCACCCTCGGCCGGGCCACCCTGGTCGGCGGGGTGACCGCGCTGGTCGCGGACTCCTTCGAGAGCGCACCGCCGGTGACCCTGCTGGTCGCCCTGACCGCCGTCGCCCTGCTCCTGGACGGCGTGGACGGCAAGGTGGCCCGCCGCACCGGCACCTCCAGCGCGCTCGGCGCCCGCTTCGACATGGAGGTGGACGCGTTCCTGATCCTGGTGCTGAGCGTGTACGTGTCCATGCAGCTCGGCCCGTGGGTACTGCTGATCGGCGGCATGCGCTACGGCTTCGTCGCCGCGGCCCGCGTCGTCCCCTGGCTGAACGCCCCGCTGCCGCCGTCCTTCGCACGCAAGACGGTCGCCGCGCTCCAGGGCATCTGCCTGCTGGTGGCGGGCGCCGAGCTGCTGCCGCAGGCGGCCAACCTGGCGGTCGTGCTGCTGGCCCTGGGCTCGCTGGTGTGGTCGTTCGGCCGGGATGTGCTGTGGCTGTGGCGGAACTCGCGTACGGCTGCGGTGGAGGTGCCGGCGGAGCCGAGGGTACTGGAGTTGGCCGCGCGCTGAAGGTACGCGGAAGGGCCCGGACCGACAGTCGGTCCAGGCCCTTCCGCATGTGCGTTTACGACCGCGCGGACCGGCCCCGTACGATCGCGAACGCGGCGGCGGCAAGGCCGAGCACACCGACCACCAGCCCTGCGACGCCAAGACCACGGGCGGTCGAGTCGCTCGGGTCAACAGCCTTCGACGTACTGCCCGAGCCGCCCGAGCCGCTCTTCGAATCCGCCGACGTCGTCTTCTCCCCACCGGCCGTGAGCTTCAGCACCGGCGCCGGGTTCTCCGGCTCGTCCCCGCCGGCCAGCTCCTCGATCCAGCGGGCGACCTTGCCGTCGGAGTAGGTCTGCAGCGTCTTGAAGGTCAACTGGTCGCTGTCGTCCGGCAGCTGCCCGAAGGCGACGTCGAAGTCCTCGTACTGTCCGGCGCCGATCTTCCCGCCACTCCAGGTGATCGCGGAGACCGCCTCGGTGATGGTGCCGTCGTCGGTCTTGACCGGCGTCTTGAGCTTGGTGGTGGTCACCTTCGCGGTCCAGCCGTCCTGCGGGTGGACCAGCACCCCGAGCACGGGGTGGTCGGTGGGCAGGAAGACCTGCACCTTGGTCGTGCTCGCGCTGTCCTCCTCATTGGGCACGCGGAAGGTGAGCAGGCCGTCGGTGGCTCCCTTGGCGTAGCTCTCCGGGTGGACGGTGACGTGCGCGGAGGCGACACCGGCCGCGGTGAGGAGTCCGGCGGCGGTGAGGGCGGTGACGGCTGCGGCGCGGCGCAGGGCGGTGCGTGTCGAGGTCATGTGCTGGGACATGGGTGAGTGGATCTCCGTACGTACTGAAGTGTGTGATGGGGGGTCAGATCGTGTATGGGATCCAGGCGGGCGGTCCGCGGCGGCGCATCGCGTGCCGCAGCAGGAGTTGCCGCAGCGGGACGGCCTCGGCGCGTGTGCGCCCGGGGCCGCCGGGTGTCGTGGGAAGCGGGATGGGAGCGCCCTGCCACCAGGCCACCGCGAGCGAGGGCACGAACGCGGCCGCCCGGCGCAGCAACGACCACAGCGCGGCCTCCCCGCGCCGCAGCCACCAGGAGGCGACGAGGGCGGCGAGCAGGTGGGCGGCCGTGACGGGCGTGGCCATCTCGTGCGCGTGGGCCAGGGCGGCCGAGGCGAGCGCGGACACCGTGTGTGCGTGCTCCACGGCGTCGTCGTCCATGGAGCTCATCCGGATACCGTGCGCGGACACGACCACGTGCGGATGCGCGACGTCGAAGGCGATGTGCAGACCCGCCTGCGTGGCGAGCATGACCGCCCCGATCCCCGGCAGGTCCCGCTCCCGACCGCCGAGCAGCCACCCGGTGACGAAGACCCCGAGGAATCCGGCACCGTCCGCCCACACCGGCGGCATGTCACCGGTGGCAAGCCCGTGCGCCGCGGCAGCCAGCAGCACACACACCGCGGCGAACACCGCGGCACGCAGGCTCCTCACTGCCGGGGATGCGCTCATGGTGAGGGATCTTCCCACGACCCGGTCGTACGTGTGGCACCGCTGGCCTGTTCAGTCACCGCCGGTCCGGGGGGCTGCACGGCCTGCGGCAGCAGGAATGCTGCAGCCGGTGCGGCGGCCACTACTCGATACCTGTCGCGTCCAGCAGTTGGATCAGATCGTCACGCCCGTAACCGATGACGCCCGCTCGATGGACCGCCCGCAGAAGCAAGTGAGCAACGATCTGGCCCTTGAATCCATCCTTCCCCTCGCCGTACCACTCCTCGGGTTTCTCGATGCCGAGGCTGTTCATGACCAGGCCGTGTTCCTGGCGCACCTCGGCAACGGTGTCCGCGACCGCGTCGAGAAGCGTGGCTCCGGGCCGCTCGCACTCCAGGGCGAAACACCCCCAGTCGACGGGAACACACCCGGCAGGCGGATTGGCTCGGATCCCTGCATAGCGGCTGTCGCCGAAATCCCCGGTATCAAATGAATCGTCCACCAGGGCGAAGCGATGACGCCCGGGAGGCACAGGAGGCGGTGGCGACGTGTACTCCCACCCGGCGTCCTCGTACAGCCGTCGCTTGACCTCTCCTTCGTCGGCGAGGGTCACGGTAAAGCCTGTCTCGTCATTCCGTCCGGTCGTGGTGCCGTCGACGTTGCGGCGGAAGGACAGTCCCATGCGCGTCTCCTTCGATCCCGATGAGCGAGAAGTCCCGTCACACCGTCGAACGAGCCGACCCCGCCGCGTGCGCCCGCTCCGGCCGACGTCACCTGATCGCGTGACGCTGCAACAGAACCGATGACCAACACCGACGTGTTGAGCCGAGGTCCGTTCCGTCGTCCGACCTACACGAAAGCCCAATTCCGTTCGACCCGGGCTAGTTTCACGAAGCGCCCCTTTTGCGCCGCCCATGGGTACGGGGTGCGCAACCATGTCAGGTCATCCATGGAAACGACCAGGGCGTCGAGCTGCTGCGCCACGCTCAGAACGGCCTGGGGAGAGCAAGACGCAACGGTCACGACCAGCCGGCAGTCGTGATGCCGCAGCCGTCGACGACGAGAACGGGAGTGCAGACGTACGACCCTGTCGTCCGGGTGCCGACGGTAGGGCCATCGTGCCGGCCGGGATGACACTGGTGGGACCAGCCCAGCCCGCCTCGTACTCGGGCTGTTGGTCCGGTCATCACCAAGGTGCGCCTCGTGCCTCGTTACAGCGCCACGGGTCCCGCCGCAGCCGCCTGCGTTGTGGTGGCCCCCGCGGGCATGACCGACCTGCTGGACCAACCCCCGCGGAGCAGTCGGGTGTGCGGGATGTGTCCCCTAAGCCCGCAGATGGGTCGCGGGCTCACCAGGTGAAGATGGAGCACTCGAGGAGGAGTGAACACCAGATCCACTTCTGATTTCCATGGCATCACCATAGAATCCGTCCGTCCGTGGGGGGCGAGTGCGACAAGGCGAACATGTCGCGTAGAGGGGATCTTTCGGAGGACGTCGGGCCTGCCCGCGTTGCCGTGCCCCGGGAAGAAGTCTGTGCTTCTCCCTCGGCGGGCCCGAGCTGTGCAACGTGAGAGCAGGGACAACCGTGACGACCAATCCGGGTGCATTCGGGGGCGGCAGCGACCTGGAACGCCTCAAGACGATCCTCGCAGGCTGGCGAACGTCGCTCGTGGACCTCAGCGGACGCAATCGGCTGCTGAATTTCAGGCACACCCGCAGCTCGACGTTGGAGGTGTCGGCTCCCTCGCCGTCGGTCCTGGTGAGCTTGCTGGAAAACCGTCCACTGAACTTCGCAGCGCTCCCGGACGAAGTACCCGCGGACGACGAGGAACCGGAGCTCCCTCCTCCCGGTGAAAACGATGTCGTCACGCAGAAGACCACCGCCCCCGCCCTGCAGAGGGCGCTGCGCTCTCTCCGGTCCAAGGCGACGCAGGTATTCAACGACTACGGTCTGTGGACCCTGCACCTGGGTGTGGGCATCCTCCATTGGCGTGAGGACGGAGCCACCACCGCCAGCCAGGCGCCACTGATCCTTTTCCCCGTGGAAATCGTACGGACGCCCACCGGGCAGATACTCCTCCAGGCCAACGACGACGAGGACCCCCAGCTCAATCCGGCATTGCCCATCAAGCTGGAACAGTTCGGCATCGACTGGGCACCTGTGGCGGAAACCGACTGCCGTGACGTGACCGCAGTGCTTGAGGCTGTGCGCAAGGCCGTGTCAGGCAAGTCCCAGTGGGAGGTGGAAGAACGGGCCGTCATGGCGCTGTTCGCCTCCCACAAGGAGTCGATGTACCGAGACCTGCTCGAGAACGAGGACCGGCTCCTGGCGAGCGATCTGGTACGCGCAGTGGCGGTCGGGCCCGGCAGCGCCCTCGCCTCCGACCGCTTCGACTTCGAGGAAGTGCCGGCAGAGCGGGTCGACGAACTGGCACCCCCGGAGGACACTCCGTTGGTCCTGGACGCCGACACCTCGCAGCGGCAGGCAGTCGCGGCTGCGGTGGCGGGACGGTCGTTCGTGCTCGACGGACCTCCAGGGACGGGCAAGAGCCAGACCATCACCAACATCATCGCCGGGCTGATGCACGCCGGCCGCAGTGTGCTGTTCGTCAGTGAGAAGGCGGCGGCACTGGACGTCGTACTGCAGCGCTTGAAGTCGGTGGGACTGGATTCCTACGCCTTCGCCCTGCACAGCCGCAACACCAGTCGCAAGGCCGTGGCGCAGGAACTGGGCCGGGCTCTCTCCGAGCAGCCGCAGGCCTCCGAACTTCCCGCCCAGGAAAGGGCTCAGGCACGCCTCGACCGCGAGGCTCTGTCCGCGTACGCCACTGCGATGAACGAGACGCGGCAGCCTCTGGGCCGCACGTTGCACGACGTCATCGGGCGGGTGGGGCGCCTCGATGACGCCCCCGTCGCCTACCTCTCCGCCTCTGGTGACGGCACATCGCGGCGCTTCGACGCTTCAGCCCTGTCCACAGCCGACCTGGACCGCGTACTCCTGGCTGCCGGCACCATTGCCGACGCCTGGCAGGCCGTGGCCGACCCGGGCTTTCCGTGGCGTGGCCTGCGTACGGACCGGTCCCATCCCGGTCCGGTGCTTGAGGAAGCACGCACGGCCCTGAGTGGACTCCTGTCTGCCCTGGACGCATATGAGCCTCTCAACACCGACGGCGCGGCGTTCACGGCATCTGACCAGGTCGATCGGCTCATTCAGCTGCTCGACCTACTCGGCGCGCGGCAGCCTGTGCCTGAGTGGTGGCTCACCGACAGCGATGTCGCGCATGCCGTGACCGATCCGGTCGAGTCCTTCCTAGATGCGCTGCGTCGCGTGCGGAACGCTCAGCAGTCCGCCCGAGACCTGGTCGGTGAGCGCTGGCAGGAGGTCTCTCCGCGACTTCGTCCCGAACCGCCCGCCACAGAGCAGGCGCTGGTCTCCCTCGACCCACGAGGCCTGGACCTGACCGGCCTGACGGAGCTGCAGGCTGAAGACCTCGCACGGGACGTAAGAGCGGCCGTGGATCTACTGGGGAACGCCATCACCTCAGCCCACGAACTCGTCCGGATCCTTGGCGTCGACGAACCGACCTCGCTGACCGAGACGACGGCGTTGTGCGACCTGGCGGACCTTTCCGGTGTCCCGTATCGCCCGTTGGAAGCGTGGTTCGCTCCGGAGGGCCTGACCGCCGCGCAGCAGGCGGCCCTCGAGCTCATGGCCGCGGCGGTGGGGGCGTTCGAGGCCCGTCGTGACCGCACGGTCGCGGCGCGGACGGCCGCGCGGGAGCAGGCGGGTCCGGGATGGCCGGACATACCTCCTCACCTGCCCCAGCAGCCGGAGGCCGCGGAACTCGCGCTGAGCACCCTGCAGCCGCCCGGCGCCGATCTCACTGTCCTCGGCAGGAACGAGGCCGACTCCCTCGCCTCCCGCTGGCGCGAACTCGCCGACATGCTCGAGGGCACCGCCGAATGCGCGGTGGAAGCCGCGGAACTGCTGGGCTACGAGCCGTCGGACACCGCGTCCGGCACGCGGTCCGTGGCGGAACTGGTCGCACTGGCCACCACCATCCACCGAGCCCCCGACGCGTGGTTCGATCCGGTGGTACTGCCCCGGGCACGTCGTGCGGTCGACGAACTGCACCGCCTCATGGACGTCCTTGACGAGGCCCGGCAGGAAGCCCATGGCCTGTTCGGTCCCGACACGCCTCGAACGGCAGGCCTGACCGACGCGGTGCGCCGGCTCTCGGAGAGCGGCCGCCGTTTCGCGGCGGGACTTTCCTCCCAGGTCCGAGCCGACCGGAAGCTCATCGGCCAGATCAGCACCGGCGGGTCCTGGAGCAGCGGTCTGCAGGAGGAACTGCCCAAGGCGGCGGCTTGGTGGCAGGCGCACCACGCCGTGCGGACCGCGGTGACCGAGCACGCCGATCTGCTCGGTGCCTATGCCGGCGACGATCTGCCCGACCTCACTGCGCTGGACGGCGCGCTGCGGCAGGCCGAGGAGGCCTGCCGGCTCGCCCCTGCCGTGGTGGCTGACCCGGACCTCCGCCGTCGCCTGGCGGCCCAACTGGCCCACGGGACCACTCCTGACGCCGCGCTCCTCGAGTGGGGCAAGCGGCTCGAGAGCGATCTCAGCACCTTGTCATCGGCGCTGCGGGAGGTGCGACTGCGCGAGCACAGCACGGCTCTGGAGCATCTCGGGCCGGCCTCGGTCGCCGCATGGCTGCGCGCCCATGTGCCGGCTCTGGAAAGCGCCGTGCGATATATCGATGCCGTGCAGTCCGTCGGCGGCCGGGAGTTCACCGAGGGCGGAGGACACACTCTCACCTCGGCACGCGCCGCGGTCGTCGCCGCGCATGCGGCGCAGCAGGAGGACATGGCTTTCGCGTCCCAGGAAGTCCATGACCGGGTACTGCTGTGCTCCTGGTACGCGGGCCTGGACACGCGTCTCGACTCCCGGACGACCATCGACGGCACCGATACGGTGGAGGAGGAACTGCTGCGCCGGGCCGTACGGCTGTCGGCCGCGCGCGGCGGGACCGGAGCGGAAGCGACTACTCCCGAAGCGAATGCTCTCCTGGGTGAGTACGCCCCGGACGGTCGGCCCCGCACGGCCGCCCTGGCGATGGCGCTCGCCGCCGCGTCCGGCGCGCACCGGCTGGCCGGACCGCTCCTCGCGGAACCGGCGCGGCGCGGCGGCCTCGTCCGCGCCCTCTGCGCCGGACGCCCCGTCGTTCCGGGCCTGCTGGAGACGGCAGCCCGTCTGCGCGCGGAGTGTGTCGACTGGGAGAAGTTCACCGAGACTCCCGCTCTCGCCCCTGCCGCCTTCGGCCTGCGAGCCCATTCACTTCCCCAGGGCATGGCCTGGCTGCGTGCCCACCTCGACCCCTTGGACGGGGCGGCATCCTTGATCCACTCGGTGGCTCGTGCGACCGGTTCCTCCGCAGGAAGCGCAGCCTGGTTGTCACTGGGCGCTGCCCGGTCCTCGGTGGCGGCGGTAGTGGCGGCCCGCTCCGCCGAGGAGGATTTCCTGAAGGCTGAGGCGGAACATCGCCGCCTGCTCGGCGCTCTGTACGAAGGGACCCACACCGCCCGGGAGACGGTCCTCAGCGCCCTGGACTGGACTCTCGACGTAAGGCGCACCGCTTCCGGCACCGGGGCGGCGGCTCCCCTCACCATCGAGGCCGCCCGCCTGCTGCTGCACGCGAGCCCCGAGTCCTCGGTGGAGCGCCGCCACCGCGACTGGCTGGAGCGGGCAGAGGTGCTCACGAGCCGCTTCGAGCCGGCCCGGGCTGCGGAGATACGTGCCGAACTGGCGACCGGATTCCCCTCCGCCCAGACGCTGCTGGAGCGTATGTTCGCCGATCCGTACGGCCCGGACGCCTGGATCCGTTCCGCCGAGGCCCGCGGCGTGCTCAGCAGCTACGGGCTGGCGGATCTGCCGGTGCAGTTGGCGGACCGCGACGTACCGGCGTCCCTGTTCCCCGAGGCCGTGGAACGCACAGTGCTGCGCGCCTGGGTGGAACACCAGCTGGAAGTCGACAGCAGGCTCGCGGTGGTGCGGGCCACTGACCGGGACCAGTTGGTGGAGCGGTACCGGCGGCTGGACCAAGGACTGGTCCAGGCCGCTCATGCGACGGTGATCGCCACGTGCAACGCGCGGCGTCCCCGTCGGGCAACAACAGGGCAGGCCGCGGTTCTGAGCCGCCAGGCGAAGCTGCAGCGACGACACATGCCTGTTCGGCGGCTGCTGGACGAGACGCGGGACGTCGTGCAGCGGCTCAAGCCTTGCTTCATGATGAGCCCGCTGACGGTCAGCCAGTATCTCCCCGCGGACTTCCACTTCGACGTGGTGATCTTCGACGAGGCATCCCAGGTGCTCCCGCAGGACGCCGTCAACGCGGTCTACCGCGGCGACGCCCTGATCGTGGCGGGCGACCCGCGGCAGCTTCCGCCCACGTCCTTCTTCAGTGCGGGTGGTGACTCGGACGATGACGACGAGTGGGACGAGGATGTACCCGACTCGTTCGAGTCCATCCTGGACGCGTGCAAGGCCAGTGGAGTACTGCGCGAGTTGTCGTTGCGATGGCACTACCGCAGTCGCCACGAGAATCTGATCGCCTTCAGCAACCACGAGTTCTACGACAACTCCATGGTCGTGTTCCCGGGCGCGATCACCGCCGGCCACGACGTGGGAGTCGCCTTCTACAAGGCCGACGGCGTGTACGACCGCAGCAACCGGCGCGACAACGTCCGCGAGGCCGAAGTGGTCGCCGAGCGGGTCATCCACCACTTCTCGACCCGACCTCATCTGACCCTCGGCATCGTCACGCTCTCCAAGGCACAGGCCGAAGCGGTCGAGGACGCTGTGGCCCGGGCGCGCAAGGCCCGGCCCGACCTCGACGAGCATTTCACGGAGGACCGCCTGGGCGGTTTCTTCGTCAAGAACCTCGAGACGGTTCAGGGCGACGAACGCGACGTCATCATCCTGTCGGTCGGTTACGGCCGCGACGCGCAGGGCAAGCTGCGGGCCCAGTTCGGTCCGATCAACCGTGAGGGCGGCTGGCGGCGACTGAACGTCGCCGTGACCCGGGCTCGGCACCGAGTGGAAGTCGTGGCCTCCTTCCACGGCTCGGAACTCCCGGACAGCACGAACAAGAGCGTCCAGCACCTGAAGCGTTATCTGCAGTACGCGGAGCAGGGTCCTGCGACCCTGGCCACGGCTGCACCCGACACGGGCGCCGCCCCGGAGAGCCCGTTCGAGGAGGACGTGCTCGACACCCTGCGCGGCTGGGGCTACGACGTGCAGCCCCAGGTGGGCGTCGCCGGTTTCCGGATCGACATGGCGATCCGGCATCCCCAGGCTCCCGGCTCGTACGCACTCGGCATCGAGTGCGACGGGGCGATGTACCACTCGTCGCGCACGGCTCGCGACCGGGACCGGTTGCGGGAGGAGATCCTGCGCGGCCTGGGCTGGAACCTGCACCGGATTTGGGGAACGGACTGGTATCGCAACCGCAAGGAGGCGCAGCGGCGGTTGCGCGAGGCGGTCGAGGCCGCCTGCGCCGTCGATCCTCACGCACCGGTCCCGGAGCCGGTTTCCACCGTAGTGGCCGAGCCAGTGACGGCAGGCGTCGCGATCGTTCCCGTCGAGGAGTCGGACCGTTCGGCGTGGAGTCGGCCGTACCGTGCCATGCGCCGTGCAGAGCTGTACGACTTGCGGCGCGTCCTGGGCATGCAGATGGGACTCGGCGGCATCGATCTCCGCGAGCCTCAGGCGCTCGGCCT
Source organism: Streptomyces sp. NPDC001816 (assembly GCF_042892235.1). NCBI lineage: Bacteria > Bacillati > Actinomycetota > Actinomycetes > Kitasatosporales > Streptomycetaceae > Streptomyces > Streptomyces sp. NPDC001816. The sequence continues at coordinate 1,190,095 of NZ_JBIATY010000001.1, read as the reverse complement.
GGTGGCGGAGGTGGCTCGTCACGTCATCTCGGTGGAGGGGCCCATCGAGGAGGAGGTGCTGATCGGCAGAATGCGGGAAGCCTGGGACCTCGACCGGGCGGGGCAGATCGTGCAGGCCAGTGTCCGCAAGGCACTGACGCGGCTGGGCAACAAAAAGCGGGCAGTGCGGGTGGGAACGGCGTGGGACCTGCCGAACCGTGAGGTGACGACCGCCCGTACGCCAAGTGCCGACTTCGACCGCAAGAAGGTTTCGCACGTTCCCCCGGCCGAGCGTCAGGTGGCCCTGCTGGGTGTGCTGTCCGAGTCTCCTGGGCTGCGGCGCGAGGAACTCGCCAGGGAGACCGCCCGGTTCTTCGGATGGCTGCGTCTGGGTGCTGACATCAAGGCGGCCTTCGGCAAGGACATCGAGGAGCTGCTCGGCAGGAACGCGGTGGAGGAAGGCCCGTCGGGGCTGGTGCCGGTGGACGGTCCTGTCGGAAGTCACTGATCGGTACGGCGCGTCCGGCCGGGGTTTCCGGCCGGACGTTCTTCGTGCGGACGTCTGCCAGCGGGCCGTCACTCGCGGCGGACATGAGCTCAGCGCTCGGTCGCCCGGTCAGTGACCGTGCTGGAAGCGCACCGGTTCACGCAGTACCGCACCGGCGCTGTCGAAGTCCGCCAGGCGGGCCGCGACCGTGGCGATGGCGAGGCGTTCCGGGAGGGCGGCGGAGAACTTCAGGCCTCGAACGGCCCGGCGGTCCACGTCGGGCAGGACGAGGTTCTCGCCGACGCTCTCGCGGGCCACGCGCCAGTCGCTCGGGGTGAGGTCCTCGCGCAGACGCAGCCAGCTGTCGGTGGGACGTTGCATGGGGTCGGTCACCGACTGGAGGGTGGCCGCGAGAGTGGCGTTGGCGCGATAGCCGGCCCAGGTCCACCAGCGCACATCCTTGCCGACGCGCGTCACCAATGTGCCGCCCGACCACACGGTGTCGGGCGCGTCGGCCTCGCGCTGCTCGAGCAGGCACGCCACGGCGCGGCGGGTGAGGGAGACGGGCGGGTCCGTGCCCAGCAGAACCTCGCGCATGGCCCGCGTCAGGGCGTACGACAGGCCGGCGACGCCGCCGTTCATCCACTTGGCGATACCGCCGCCGTCGGCGGGTTCGACGAAGACACGTTTGCGCAGCCAGTCGATATAAGTGACCTGCCAGCTGCGTCCGCCGAGCAGCAGCCGCCTAGGGCCGGGGCGCTCCTCGGTGAGCACGCTCGGGTCGGTGCGTCCGATCTCCGTCCGCCCGGACAGAACGGTGAACTGCGGTGGTGCGGTGAAGGAGGCGGTGAGTTCGATGAAGTGCCGCTTGCCGAAGCGGCGTTCCGCCTCGGGTCCGACGAACAGCATGCCGCCGTCGCTGTCGAGGAAGCCCTCTTCGGTGAGGAAGCGCAGGATGGGCGCGGCGGACTTGTCGAAGGGGGCGAGGCCGTTCCACTGCCGGTCCCACAGCTGGTCGCCGAGCTTGTGCTGCTGCAGGGTGACGGCGAGCAACTGCTGGGCCACCAGGTGGCGCGGCTCGGGCGGCGGCAGCACCGGTTCGACCCAGCCGCGCGACCACAGCAACAGCAGACCCGCGGCCTGCAGCAGCGAGTCTTTACGGGTGGTGAGGAACAGGCAGTTGCGTACAGTGCCGGAGCGTCGGCCGGTGCGGCCGATGCGCTGCAGGAACGAGGCGACGGAGGCCGGTGAGTCGATCTGGATGACGCGGTCCAGGTCGCCGACGTCGATGCCGAGTTCGAGGGTGGAGGTGGAGACGATCACGCAGTCGCGGGCCTCGGCGAATGCCTGCTCGGAACGGGTGCGTTCGTCGACGGAGAGGGAAGCGTGGGACAGGAAGACGGTGACTTCGCGCGCCCGGAGCGCGGCCCCCAGCTCCTCGACCTGACGGCGCGAATCACAGAATACGAGCCGCTTCTCCCCTCGGTGCAGGGCTGCGATGAGTTTGGCCGCGTTGTCCAGGGAGCCCACGTAGTCGAGTTCCACCTCGCCGGCCGGCCTGGGGACTTGGTCGGCGGCGGCACTGTCGGAGCGTGCGGCTGCGTGGGACGCGGGAACGGACGGCAGTTGTACTCCCGGGGCGACCACCTGCCCGCCACGGTCCCCCGCGCCCGCGCCCGCGCCCTGCAACCAGTGCAGCAGCTGAGCGGGGTTGCCCACGGTCGCGGAGAGACCGATCCGCTGGATGGGCCGGCCGGTGACTCGCTCCAGTCGTTCGAGCACGGCGAGCAGGTGCCAGCCACGGTCGTCGCCTGCGAAGGCGTGCACCTCGTCGACGACGACAGCCCGTACGCTTCCCAGCAGCTGCGCGTGGTCGGTCTTGACGCCGATCAGCATCGCTTCGAGCGACTCGGGCGTGGTCAGCAGGACGTCAGGCGCCTCGGTGCGGATGCGCTGCCGCTGCGATTCCTTGGTGTCACCGTGCCAGAGCGCCGCGCGCCGTCCCAGCCACTGGGCGTAGGTGTCGACCCGGCCGACCAGGTTGTTGAGGAGCGCCTTGAGTGGACACAGATACAGCACGGAGGTGCCGGTCCACCGCTGCTCGGCCATCGCCGACAGCAGAGGAAAGCAGGCCGCCTCGGTCTTGCCACCCGCAGTCGGCGCCAGCAGCACGGCGTCCTGTCCATCCATGAGCGGCGTGATTGCCGCCCGTTGGAGTGGACGCAGGTCGGGCCAGCCAAGAGTGTTGACGATGTGGTGCAGGACGACGGGGTCGAGCCGGTCGAGTACGTCGGCTCCGCCCTCTCCCGGCAGTGTCCCGGCGGGGTTCCCTGCGTCCGCCATCAGAGCTCCAGGTCGATGTCGTCGGCCGAAGCGGAGCCGCCACCGGACACCGCGGCGGCGAGGTTCCGCTCCACGTCGGTGAGTTCGCTGCTCGCGACCGTCAGCCGGTAGTGCTTCCGAGGGTCGAAGTCCTCGAACTGGTCGACTCGGTCGAGTACGTCTCCGACGAGCTTCTTCAGGAACAGCCGGGGAGCCACCCCGACCTTGCCGCCCAGCGCCCCGCCGACGGCTCGCGCAAGGTCGGCGACGTACGCGTCGTCGACCACCGTCTTCACACGCTCGGGCGACGCGGCAGCCTCCGCGTACAGCTCCCGGATGGTGACGCCGAGGCCGACCAACGACTCCTGATCGAAGCCGGGGAGCCTGATCTGCACGGCGCGGGGGTTGTCGAAGCGCGGGTCGGTGGTGAAGTCGGTGGCGAGCCGCTGGGCGAGGGGGGCCAGACGCTGCACGCCCTGCTGCCCGTCGTAGAAGGCAGGCGTGCCGGTGATGACCAGGTACAGGCCGGGGAAGCGGCCGGAGTGCACCTCGTCGATGAGCTGCCGCAGCGCGTTCAGCGCCTTGTCACGCGCGTCCGACCGGACCCGCTGCAGCGTCTCCACCTCGTCGAGGACGACGAAGAGCCCGGTGTGTCCGGAGTCGCGCAGCACGGTGAGAAGACCCTGCAGAAACCCGAGCGCCCCGAAGTGGTCGAGGTCGCCGCGCACCCCCACGGACCTGCGGGCGGAGGCCGCGACGTGCGGTTGCCCGCCGAGCCAGGCCAGGACGGCCGCGGCGGTGGCCTCGTCGCCGGCCGCGAGGGCGGCCCGGTAGCCGCGCAGGGCGGTGGCGAAGGACGGGGCGTGCCTGGACACCTCGGCGAGCCGCGCGACGAGCAGCTTCTCCACTTCGCCGGGCAGCTCGTCCTCGGTCGCCCCGGCCGCGAGGGCGTCCTCTTCCAGCGCGTAGAACCAGGCGTCGACCACAGGCCGCAGCGCACTTGGTGGGAAGCTGGAGGTGGTGAGGCGCTCGGTCAGCCTCCGGTAGACCGTCTCCAGCTTGTGCAGTGGGGTCTCGTTCTCCGAAATCTGGATCTCGGCCACGGCGAAGTTCCGGCGCTTGGCCCGTTCCCCCAGCCAGCGCGTGAAGAACGTCTTGCCGGACCCGTACTCACCCCGAACCGCCTTGAACACGGACCCGCCGGACGCCACAGCGTCCAGTTCCGCGTCGAGGGCGGCTTCGAACCGGTCGAGGCCGGTGGCCAGCAGGTCGAGCCCGCTCTCGGGGACGGCGCCACGCCGCAGCGCGTCGATGACGGTCCGACGGCGGGCGGCGCTCACCTGGGCGAGGCGTGGGGATCCGGTGGTACTCACGGGCACCAGTCTTCCATTTCTCCCAAGGCCACCGGAAAGGAGCGGTGAGCATCCAGTCGTCGCGGGGCGGAGGGTGATCGAGTCCGCGCCGCCCGACTTCGGCGAATCGGTTGACGGTCACCGGACGACGCTGCTGGAATCACTCTCCGTAAAGGCGGACAGGGTGGGGGTTGAAGTCGCATGGCGGCGCTCGACAATGTGAAACTCAAGGACGTACTGGCCGACGTCGCCTCGGGCGCGTTACAGCTGCCCGATTTCCAGCGGAACTGGAAGTGGGACGACGACCGCATCCGGGCGATCATCGCGACCGTGACGCTGGACTATCCCCTCGGCGTGGTGATGACGCTCCAGACCGGCGGCGCCACTCGGTTCCGTTCCCGGACTCTCACCGGGGCACGCCCGGACGGGGATCCTTCCGCGGACCTCCTGCTGCTGGACGGGCAGCAGCGCCTCACCTCCCTCTTCCAAGCCCTGTGGATGGACGCCCCCGTGGAGACGGCAGACGCCCGGGGCAAGGCCATCGAGCGGTGGTACTACGTCGACATCGCGAAGGCCGTCGGCCCGCCCGCCGACCGCGACGAGGCAATTCTCTCCGTCCCGGTGGACAAGGTGCTCCGCACCGACTTCAACCGCACGGTCGTGCTGGACCTGAGCACCACGGAAGAAGAGTGCGCGGCCGGCCTCTTCCCCCTGCACCTCGTCTTCGACGCCCAGCGCGTGAACCAGTGGAAAAAGGCGTACATCAAGGCGGACGAGGACCGAAACTGGGACCTCTGGGGCCAATTCGACGAGATGGTCCTGCAGCAGGTCCGCGCCTTCCAGGTGCCGATGATCCGGCTGGCCGCCTCCACATCCATGGATGCCGTCTGCGCGGTGTTCGAGCGCGTCAACACGGGCGGCGTTCCCCTGAACGTCTTCGAGCTGCTCACCGCGACCTATGCCGGGGACCGCGAGTACGTGGAGCGGACGGGGGACTACTACCAGCTCCCCGAGGTGTGGCGCGAGATCAAGCAGGGGCTGGCAAGCAAGTACCCGGTCTTCGGTCGCCTGGAGAGCGGTATCGAGAACGGGCTCAGCAGCATCGACTTCCTGCAGGCGATCGCTCTGGTGCGCACGTGGGAGCGGAAGCAGGCAGGCGTCGGAGCGACGGTCTCCTGCAAACGGCGGGACCTGCTGGATCTCCCACTGGCCGATTTCATTCGCCTGGCACCGAAGCTCACCGACGCCTTCGCGTGGGTGGGCGACTTCCTGGAACGGCAGTGCATCGTCCGCCCCGGAGACCTGCCGTACAAGACGCAGCTCGTCCCGCTCGCGGCCGTCCGAGCCATTCTCGACACCGCTGCGGACGGCCTCGGGGCCGAGGAGAAGGTCGAGCAGTGGTACTGGTGCGGGGTACTCGGCGAAATGTACGGCGGTTCCACGGAGACGCGCTTCACCCGGGACGTCGAACAACTCGTGCCCTGGATCAGGCAGGACGACCGAGCACCCGACACGGTCACGGACGCGTTCTTCTTCGCCGACCGCCTCGACAGCCTCACCACCCGTAACAGCGCCGCCTACAAGGGGATCTACGCCCTGCTGATCAAACAGGGCGCGGTCGACTGGCACTTCACCGACGCCCCGCTCAGCCCGGGGCGGCTGGACGAGTACAGCGTGGACCTCCGGCAGATCTTCCACAAGGCATGGCTCCGGCGGGGCAACAGCCAGGGCCTGCCCACGAACTCGATCGTGAACAAGACCCCGCTGTCCTATCGGGCCGCGATGGACATGACGGGAGCGCCGGCCTCCTACCTGTCCACGATGGTCGCCGCCTCCGACATGCGTCCCGAGTGGTTCGACGATGTGGTCGCCACCCATCTGATCGATCCGGAGACGTTGCGCGACAACGACTACGAGCGCTTCTACAACGACCGTTCCAAGCAGTTGCGAGACCTGGTGCACGACGCCATGGGCAAGAGGACCATGCTGCGTGACCTCCCGGAGGGCGACCCCCGATGACCACCAGGCCGAGCGAGCACGATCTCGCCTCGCTCAAGGGCAGGACCATGCCTGTGCAGGACATCCTCGACCTGTTCCGGGTCAGGGTCCGCGACCACCGGACGGTGCACCTGATCTCCCAGGCCCTGACGGACGCCGGTCTGACGACGCTGCCCGACTTCGCCGTCTGCGGACTGCGCAGCAACGTCGACGTGGTGCCCCTCGCCTCCGTCCCCGCGCAGGCGACGCCGGCCGATCCGGACGACGAGGAGGAAGAGGAAGGACTGCCCTCGCAAGCCCTTCCGCAACGTCTCCTGCTCGGCGACATCCCGTCGGCACGGCGCGGCCTGGTGTCCGTCGGCCCTGGCACGCCTCTGGCCCAGGCCACGTTCCTCATGCGCACCGAGGGTGTCTCGCAGATCCCGGTGACGACCGGCATGGCCCAGATCCACGGGGTGGTCACCTGGGGTTCCGTCGCCAAGATGTACGAAGCGGGCAAGCCGCCGACCCTGGACAACGCGATGGAGAAGGACTCCCTCCCTCTCGCCGACGCCCGCCAGGAGTTCTTCGCGGCCCTTCCGGTCATCCGTGAGCACGGCTACCTCCTGGTCCGCGGCGACGACGGATGCCTGTCGGGCATCGTCACCGCCGCGGACATCACTGACCGCTTCGAGGGCGCGGCGCGGCCCTTCTTCATCGTCGGGGAGATCGAGTCCCTGCTGCGCCGCTGCCTGGGCGCGGCACTGGATCAGGAGACGATCAAGGCGGTCCAAACGAACAAGAGGCCTGAGCATCGCACCGGCCAGGTGTCGGACCTGATGTTCGGCGACTACCTGAAGCTCCTGGACGGCGACCAGACCAAACAGGCGATGGCCGAACGCGCCGACGCCAACTGGGAAGCCCTGAAGTGGCCCAACATGCCCCGCGAGCAGTTCATCGGCCGTCTGAAGCGGGTGAAGGACATCCGCAACCGCATCGCCCACTTCGACGAGAAGCCGCTTCCGCAGGAGATGCTCGACGAGCTGACGACCTTCGCCAAGGTGTTGCGGGCGTTCGTGTCGTGAGGATGGATGCGGCTGTGCCGCCGGACCGGCCCTGTGACGGGCACAGCCGCGTACTGACGAAGTGCGTTGTTTTACGGGCGAGTTGGGGAATATCCTCTGCTCGTACCGATCTCTCCGCCCTCGGAGGCTTCTGTGACTTGCTCGCTGCACGCGCACTTACCAGCAACCCGCTGGTTGCGGGCTCCGTAGAGCTCGTACGCGCACCGCTGGCGGCAGGACTGACCTCGGTCAGCCATGCCCGTTTCCAGCGAGCGAGTATTTCCATGGAGGAACGGTGTCGATCCACTCGACCCAGCAGACCTGTAACCACCCCGCGCGTGACATCACCATCGTCACTCTCGCGTCCGGCGTGGTGTCCCTCGGCACGGCCGTCGTGACGATGACGCTCCACGCGAGCGCGCTGGCGGCTCTCACGGCGAGCGGCGGCGCGTTCATGGCCGTCCTCACGACGGGTATGAACGTGCTCAAGCACATCAAGCGCGACTCGTAGCTGACACACCACTCGGGGTGCCTCCAGGACGATGGTCCCGGAGGCACCCCGAACCGTGTCAGCCCGCCGTGAGCGCGAACTGCTCGCGCATCAACGCCTCGTGGAGCCGCAAGGTGCGTCCGTCCGGCAGGATTTCCAGCACCTGTACGCCGTCGTAGTTGAGGAGCTGTCGCAGGACGGCGGCGAAACCGTCGCCTCGGGTGGTGGGCATGCCCGCGCGCTGGGCGAGCGCGGTCACGGGCAGAGTGCCTCCCGCGTCGAGCAGAGCGGCGAGTGCCTTGTGGACCTGCTCCTGCTGGGGTTTGCGAGCCAGACCGCCCAGTTGTGCCTGGTACGTCTCCGAGTCGAGCAGGGCCCTGACGAGCGTTTCGGTCCGCGATACGACCGTCGGCGTAAGCAGGGCGTCGCCTCCCCCGGCCGTCAGCGCCACGTCGAAGAGCGCGTCAGGCAGTGTGCCGGGATCGGGCTGCTTCTTCCGGGACTTCGTCGTCGCCTTCTTCGCAGCCGCGGCGGCCGCCTGAGCCGCCCGCTCGTCCGGGAGCGGCCTGTCGGCTTCTTCTGGGGCCCACCAGGTGGGCTTCTGGTCGCCCAGCTCCCTCCATTCGTTTGGCGGTTCCGCCCCGAACGGCAGGAAGGCGAGCACGGGGATGGTGAACTCGGCCAGGGAGGCTCCACCGTGGTAGCCCGCCTTGAGGGTGGTGTAGCGGGAGTCGGCATCCCACAGCGCGACGATGGACGCGCCTGGATCGGGCCACACCACGCGCGGTCCGGAGAGGGCGATCTCCCGTTCGGCGATCGGGCCGCCGGGCAGGCGATGCCGGGCGGACGCAGGATCGGCGGCGGTGTCGACCTTCGTTCCGTGCCGGTCGACGACATGGCCGTGGTCGCTGGTGACGATGACGGCCATGCCCTGGGCCGCCGCCACCCGCAACAGATCGCGCAGACCAGGCACATCGTCGACTCGCCAGGTCCCGTCACCCAGCTTCTGTTCCTTGGCGAGCCGGTCGTCGATGGCGTTGAGCACGACGGCGACATGGGTCCGTCCGTCGTCGAGCGCCTCGGTGAGGGCCGGGCCGAAGGCGTCGCCCGCGGTCTCGGTGCGCAGGTCGTCCTTGTGGAACACAGCGGCCGGGGCCCCACCCCACAGCTTCAGCGTGGGGAAGAGCCGCTTCTCGTCGGACTGGGTGCCCTTCAGCAGGGTGCCCGCGAAGAGTGATGTCCGGGACACTGCGGTGAGGGTGGGCAATGCGGCGGCCATGGCGCGCCGGTGCGGGGCGTCCTGGGCCAGCGGGTCGAACTCCGCCCAGGAGTGACGCAGTTCCTCGCCGAGTTCGTTCGCTATGGCCGCGCTCATCCCGTCGAGTACGAGCAGCAGCACCCGCCGCTCCTGACCGTGCCGGACGACCGGTCCGACCACACGGTCGAGGAAGGTCTCGACGGTGAGCATGGTGCCGGGCTGGGTGCCGGCCTCCGTCCAGACGGCCAGAGAGCGTGCGAAGGCCGCGTCGATCTGCCTCCGCCGGTCCCTGACCCGTGTGCCGAGGGCGTCGTAGGCGGCCTTGAGGACCGGGTCCGGGTCGCCGCCGGCGTCGATGTGCTCCAGGGCGAGGTCCGCCCAGCCGGTCTCGGCGACGTGCCGCTGTATGGCGTCGGCGACGGTGGGAGCGTCGGCAGGCGGATCGGTGGCCAGCCAGCGGGCGAGGCGCTGGCCCATGCGGGCGCGTTCGATGCGGGCGGCCTCCTCGGGCTCGGCTGCCAGCCGGTGGTCCTCCAGGGCACGTACGGCGTCCGTCACCGCGGCTGTGTCGCCCGCCGCGAGGGCTCGGCCGACGGCGGTGAAACGGGCCTCGAGTCCACCGCGCAGGACCGGGCTCGCCGCCACGGCCTCCTCCGCGCCGAACTGGCGGGCCAGCGCGGACGCCCGGTCGAGCACGATGCCGGTGGTGCGACGTGCCTCGCGCGCCTGCTCGGCGTCGGTGCCGCCGGTGCGGTGTCCGGTTGCCAGCAGCGTGGTCACGTACTCCTCGGCGGCCCGACCGAAGACGGTCACCAGGGCGTCGAGTTGCTCGCCGGTCGCCGGGGGCTGGTCGCCGAAGTAGCGTTCGGCGCGCCCCCGGGCCCGGTAGGTCTCGGGGGCGGGCTCGGCGTGCTGCCACAACGCCGCGCACACCAGGCCGAAGGCGGCGGCGTCCGCGCCGCGTTCGGCGGCGACGAGGGCGAGCAGGGCACGTCCGGCTAGGCCCGCCTGGTCCTCCTCGCCGAGGAAGGCCGCCAGTCCGGCGCGTTCGGGGCCGCGCAGGGTCAGGAACCGTTCGGGGGCCCCGGGCCGGGTCGACCAGTGCAGCAGGGCCTGCGCGTCGAGCCGGTCGTCGCCGGGGCGGCGCGTGCCGGCCTCGGTGTCGTAACGGCCCAGGCGCAGACGGCGCTGGGCGAGCGAAGTGAGGGCGTACTGGCGGGACAGCCAGCCGCCGGGCACGGCCGACCAGCCGCCGGGCGGGGTGGCGTCCAGCAGAGCCTCGGCGGCCCAGTTGACGTCCTTGAGCCGGGGGTCTATCTGCCGGGCGCCGAACGCCTCGCGGACGACGTCCCAGCTGTCGACCGTGTCGATGCGCAGCTTGTGGACGCGGGCGAGGATCGCCGGGTCCAGTTCGTGCTGCTCCCGGTCGGTGAGGACGACCAGGACGGCGGGGCCAGGGCGGCGGACCGCCAGGTGGTCGAGGACAAGTTCGTGGACGGCGAGCGGGGACGGCGCCACCGCGACACCGGCCGCGAGACCCTCGCCCCAGACGGGTTCGGCGGGGCCGTCCCACTGCGGCGCCGACCTCAGCAGCACGACCCGGCGCCGCCCCTGTTCCTCCCCCGTCAGGGAAGCGGCGAGATGTGTCTGGGAGGACAGGTACTGGGTGACGGTCGCGGTGTTCAGCCGCACCGCACCCGGTGCGGCGGTGGCGGTGTCCGTCATTCGATGACCTGCCAGGTGATCTCGATGGTCGCGTTCGGGTGGCGGGCGGCCAGTTCGGCCAGCTCCGCCTGGAGGTCGGCGGCGGCCCGGGACACGGTCGTGCTGCGGCGTCCGGACTTCCGCGCCGTACCGCCACCGCTCGCCGGGGAGGGAGTCTCCTGCGACGGGGTGTACGGGATGCGCGGGTCGCTGGTCGGTGTGTCCAGGGACAGGTCACCGGCCGAAGAGGGCTGGGGCGCGACGGGCGCGGGCGGCGGAGTGGCGGCCGACTGGGTGCGCTTGATCAGGGCGACGACCTCGCGCTGGGTGCGGGTGAGGGCGTCGCGCAGGTCGGCGGTGCGCTGGTCGTCGCGGGCCACGTTGCGCAGCGAGTCGAGCAGGGCCTCGCCCTCGGGGCCGAGTCCGGCGGCGAGTTCCAGGGTGCTCCAGGGGGCGGAGGCGACGGCCTCCGCGACGGCGCGGGCCTTCTTGATGGAGGTGCCGTACCGGTCGGCGCTGGTATCGCCCAGGTCGAAGGATGCGAGGGCCTCCACGGTCTTCTTCGCCCCCGCCGCGCCCTTGCCGGCCTCCGCCGTGAGCGCGTCCAGCAGTTCCAGGGAGCGGCGGGCGAGGGCGAGCCGACCGGTGTCGGCTGTCTGGTCAAGGCCGAGGAAAGTGGCGTGGGCCTCCAACTGGTGCACCAGATCGGCCGCGTGGTCCCGGTGGGCACGGGCGGCCTCGATGATCTGACGGGCGAACTGGTTGACCATCCGGCCGCGCCGCAGCGCGGGCGGCTTCGCCCCGAAGATCGTCTCGAACCGCTGGCGCGCTGTGTCCCAGTCGGACTCGGCGGGCAGCGGCTGGCTGCGCAGCGCGTCGTGGTCCTTGATCGCGGACAGTTCGGGCGCGGGGTCGAGGACGGTGCCGCCGCGCACCCACACCCGGTCGTCCATCTCGGCGAAGGCGGCGACGACGAGCCGGGCGAGGAAGTCGGGCAGGCCGCGCGGGTCGGGCTTGTCGGTCCAGTCGGTGAGCGTGATCAGCGACAGGTCACCGGTGACGCCCTGGGAGCGGGCGAGCTGCCGGAAGTGGTCGGCCCAGTAGCGGGACAGCTCGAAGTACGCCTCCTTCTGCTGCCCGAGGCGCAGGGGTCCGGCGATCCGCTGCATGAGCTTGCGGTCGGCGGCCGGTACCTCCACCCGCCCGTCGCGCGCCTCGGCGGCGGCCCGGACGTGGACGAACACCTTCTTGGTGTCGGCGGGCTTGACGGCGGTGCCGGTGGCGTCGGGGTCGAGGTCGGGGTGAGCCGGGTACTGGTGGGCGAGCAGCTTGCCCGCGACGTGCCGGATGCCGTCGTGCAGGCTCTGCCCGAAGGACAGGGTGAGGCTGTCGACGTCGGGCAGCGCGACGAGGTGGTCGTCGAAGTCCGGCACGACATCGGCGGCCTGCTTCTGGGCGAGTCCGTACGCCTGCTTGAAGGCGCCCTTGACCTGCTTGAGCAGGGCCTCGCGCTGGGTTTCGAGCAGGCCCTTGGCGCGGCTGCGGTTGTCGGCGTTGAGGTGGCCGGCGTACTGGGTGTCGAAGCGGTGCTCGTCGGCGAGGGCCTTGTCGATGACGACGAGGCGCCGGAAGTCTTGGAAGCGCTGCGCGGACAGGTGCGCGGGCAGCCAGGCGACGGTGCGGGACCGCTCGCCCTGCTGGCGTTCGCGCAGCCGCTGGATGCGGTTGACGTCCTCGACCGGGCCCCACTCCCCTTCGTCGAAGGGGAGGTCTATGGCGATGCGCCAGCGGCCCTCCTCCTGCGGCATCAGGTCGTGGTCGGGCAGCTCGTCCTCGTCGGCGACGTTGCCGAAGACGATCTCGGCGGTGCGGGCGGTGCCGCGCCAGGTGAAGCTGAGCTGGTCGCTCAACTGGCCGTGCTCGACGCCCAGTTCCTCGGAGAGCAGGCGGCGGGCGAGCGCGACCCGGTTGCCGGGGTTGTCGTTGACCTGGGCGTTGGCGATGACGGAGTCCACGTCGACGCCGGAGAGTTCGAGGCGGACGCCGGGGTTGGCGTCGGTGCCGGTCTCCTTGATCTCGGGGAACCGGGCCGCCCACTCGGCGACCTTGTTCTTGATAATGCCGACCTCGGCGCCCGGGATGGGTGCGAGGACCGACCCGTGGTTGAGCGCGCCGAGCCGCCGGATGGTCAGCTCGGACAGGGCGGGCACGCTGGGCGCGAGCGCGGACAGCAGCAGCGTGCACACGAGCCGGTTGTCGCCGACGAACATCTTGCAGCCGTTGAGCCGCTTCTGGTCGGTGATGGACTCGGGCCGGTTGCGGTACTGCTCGACGTCGTCCTCGGTGATGTCGTACGAGCTGAGCAGGTAGGGCCGCAGCTTGGTCTTGTAGAGCTTGTCGGCGGCCTCGAAGACGACCTTCAGGCTGTCGGTGAACGGCTTGTCACCGCCCGCCGTGATCACCGGGTAGAGGTCGCCGACGGGGACGAGCTGCCCGAGGCGGATCTCGTTGCGGTGGTCGGCGAGGAGCTGGCCCATCAGCTTGAGACCGGTGCGGGAGCGCTGCAGCGCGGACGAGATGTGGACGAGGGTGTCCATGAACGCCGGCGAGAACGGGTACGTCAGGCGGAACGACTCCGCGTCCGCGCCGGTCGTGCCCTTCTCCGAGCCGAGCAGGGTGTCCCACACCTGCGGGCCGACCCGCTTGGTCTGCTCGAAGGCCGCGTCGACCAGCTTGGCCGCCTCGGCGTCCTTGGGCTTGAGGAGGCGGGCGTGGGCGATCTGCGGGAGGTTGCGGTCCTCCAGAGTGATCTTGTCGAACCGGCCGGAGGCCAGGTTCAGGGTGTCCTGGATGGACGACTCGGCCGCGCCGGACACCTCCTCGCCGACCAGCTCGCGCAGGTCGCGCTGACGGGCGATGAACGACACGACGGGGATGGCACGGCGAGCGTCGCCGCCCTCCACGAAGTTCGTGATCTTGCTGGCCTCGCGTGCCACGAACTTCTGGTCGTGGATGAGGGTGGCCAGCCACAGGATCAGCTCGTCCATGAACAGGATCAGGCCGTCGTAGCCGAGCGACTTGGCGTGCTCGGCGATGACGGACAGACCGGCATCCAGGGAGATGAAGCCGTGCTCGTCCTCGGCGGCGTTCTTGGTGAAGCCGGGGAGCAGGTTGGTACCGGCGTCGTTGACCAGCTTGGCCCGCAGCTCGGCCGGGGTGGAGGGGTTGGTGAGGTTGAGCGGGACGCCCGCCTCGTGGTTCTCCTCGGCAGCGAGCGCGATGTCCAGGAGCTGCGGGGTCCAGGCGAAGCCCTCGCCCCACTCGTCCTCCTCGCCGTCGCCCGCGTCGCTGCCGCCCAGGCCGCGGATCACTGCCTCGTCGCCCGTGCTGGCGCGCAGAGCGCGGATGTCGGCGAAGAGGGAGTCGGTCCGGTACACCTGCGGGGTCGGGGCATCCGGGTGCAGTTTCTTGACGTGGTGCACGTACCCGCCGAGCACCCGCTGCTCCAGGGCCTTCGCGCCGAGCATGTGGTACGGCACGAGCAGGAACTTCTTGCCGTCCGTGCTCAGCCACTCGTGCTTGGTCAGGACCGGGTCGAACTCGGTGCGGGCACGGGCGGCCGGGTTGCCACTGAGCAGCGCGTAGAGAACCGCCATGAAGTGTGACTTACCAGAACCGAACGAGCCGTGGAGGTACGCCGCCTTGGAACGGTGACCGTCCAGCGCGGACTTGATGAGGTCCAGCGCCTCGTCGAAGTTCTCCAGCAGCCGCTCCGTGACGACGTAGTCCTTGAGCGCGTGCTGGGCGCCCTCGTCTGTCGTCGCCTCGGCGAGGGACAGCACGAAGTCCGAAGTGGAGATGGACTCCTTGATATCGATGACATCGCGGAGGAGGGGCTGCTGGGCCATCGCGGGTTCTCGCTCTCCCTGACGGTGTTCGGTGCTAGTGCTCGTACTCGATGTGGTGCGGGTCTGCGGTTCCTGCCCGAAGCCGGTGATCGGTCCGGGCCATGGAGGAAGATCCGGAAGCACGGGCGGCATGTGGACGGTGCGACGTGCTGGTGGTCCTGGCCGGCGGCGAGGAGGGACCGGCCACGTGCCACCGGGCGAGGACGACGTCTACGGCATCGGCCGAGTCAGGGAAGGTGCGGCGCTTGCACTGCATGTCCCCCTCGTACTGAACGGTCACCCATACGGCCTGCGCATAGCACCATACATCGGCACTCCGCCGACCCCCAGGCCGTATACCCCGTGCACCGTCGCACCGCTGTGCTGCTGTCATCCTGATCGGCAGGGCAGGAGAGCGCGCAGCAAGCGGACACGGCCCTCGCCGCACGCCCGCTGCGAGCTCAGTGCAGTGCCACTTCCCACGATCCCGGGTTGCCGGCTTCTTCCCCACTGATCGGGCAGCCATCCATCCAGGTGCCGAATCCCGAGGGGTCCTTGCCCTCCGTGGACCAACCGGCATGCGTGAACTTCGACAGGTCCGCCACATAGCCGGACGACGTGGAGACGCGAAGCGGAAGCCGGACGGAGACAGTGTGGCCATGTATCTCAGGCCGGGCTTCCACGTCTCCTCCGACCACGTCGTTCGTTCCGGATACGTGCACGAACCAACGCGAGTCGAGGTACTGCATGCTCACGGCAGGTTCGTCCATGTCGTCCAGACCATCCCCCAGCCACGTCCAGTAGGTGGCGTCCGCGTCCGAACCGGGTTCGGGAGCGTTGCCGGCGAGCGTGTAGCTCACCGTCACGCCCTTGCTGTCACGCACCACACTGGCTTTCTTGATCCGCAGGTACGCCGGCGGCTGCGAGGACGGCTCCGTGACCGAACCCCCCGCCGCCGTGAAGAACATGTTCTTGGCCCGTCCCGTACAACGGGCGGACTTCACCTGCGGGACCGGACGGGCTGACGTCTTGAGCGCGGTCTTCGTCGGTGCAGGCTCGACAGATGGGCTCGCGGAAGGAGCAGCGCGGCGATGGTCGGCCTGCGGCGCTGCGGCCTCGCCGCTGGACGCCTCACCGATGGCGATGACCCCTGCACTCACACACAGGACGGCCAGCAGGGTTCCCAGGCGACGAACACGCTGCCCGGACAAGAAGGACGGGGGGATCACGGGGACTCCAACAAGTACAGACAGACCGGGACGGGTCAGGGCCGCTGACTCAGAAAACGTTCCGATGAGGCGCGCAGCAGGCAACCAAGGGCTGCCGGCTCTCACTCACTCCGTCGCCGCCGAAGCGTCGGCAGACCTCTGTTTCTCGTCGACGCCCGCAGGGGAGGACTTGCCGGCATGACGGACGCCACGCCGGTCAAACGGATCGAGCACACCGGCAGACCCGGCTCCAAGCGCGAGAAGCAGCGCGACCGCACCGGTGCCCCAGCCCTTCACGAGGACGACAGCAGGTGCCTCCGCCGCCACGGCGGTGACGACCGCCGTCATCCAAGCCTCCCGGTGGCGAGACGGCACGAACGGACGCTCCTCACCCCACGCGAACACGAGCGCGAACGCGGCAGCCGGAGCCGCAGCCGCGCATCCGACGAACCACGCCCACCGCCACTCGGCCACAGTCCACATCACGGCGGTCCACACCAGCCAGCCGACCACCACAACGGCACAGATGGCGACCAGTGCAAGGCATCCCTGCGTCGCGTCATCACGGTTGGCAGAACTAGCCATGTTTCCTCTTGTTTCGAACGATGTCGCCCTCACGCCTACCGACCGAGCGGAGGACTTCCTTGGTGCACGCGGGTCGGCCGAGCTCCTGCCTCTCAGGCCAGGCGGCTCTCGCAGCCCGGACTACTTGTGGGCTGCGGCCTCGTACCGGTCGACCTGGTCGCGCAGGAGCTTGGTGGCCGTGTCGGCTTCCGCGTTCGTGAGGCCGCCGGTGCCGGCGTTGATCAGAGTGGGCCCGTCGAGGGTGAACTGCTGGAGCAGCGTGGTGCCATCGCTGTCGATGCGTACACCCAAGGACTGGTCGCCGAGCTTGTCCACGCTCATCGGCGAGTACTTCAGCACTGACCCCTGATAGGTCTCCTGGTGGCAGGTCTCGAGTGCCTTCTCCATCGCAGTGAACGACTCGGCGGCATCGCTCGCGCTCGCGTACTGCCGAATGCCCACGGTCGCAACCGTGGCGGTCAGCCCTCCGCCCTTCTGGAAGGTGCGGGAGACCTGAATCCGGGCCTTATGCGGCTGACGGTAGTCGCAGAACGTCTTGTCACCCGCGCTGGAGTCCTCTTCGGTCGACCAGCCGGCAGGCATTTGCGACAGCGACAGCAGAGCTGACGTGAGCTGACCCTTGCTGAGGAGCACTGCGTGTGGCGTCGGGGAGGAGGATGCCGGGGTGGACGCGGCGGAGCTGTTCGACGGGGCAGGCTTCGCAGCCGTGGGCGTGGCGGTGTGGCCACACGCGGCAAGCGTCATGGAGATGGCGACAGCGCCCAGTGCGCCGAAGTATTTCCGGTGAGGCACGGAGATCGTTCCCCCGAGAGACATGAAGAAGGAGTGGAGAGCATGGATGTTATGTGAACTTACATGTTCATGAAAACTGAACTACTTCGGGGGTGGGCCCGGCGGGCAGGGGGACGGACTTCGACCTACCCTGCGCCGTCCCCGGTGCCGGGTCCGTCATGGCGCGACCGCACGGACGAGGAGCGTCCCGATGGGCCCGCGGTGGAGGCGCGTCGAAGAACCCGCGCGTCGGCCGAGGTGAACCCGGCCCTGGTGAGCAGGCGCTCCCAGACGGCCGGGCGGCGGCTGTAGCGGTAGGTGAACATCGCCTTACCGACGAAGTCCCCTTGTCCATGCCCTGCGCCCCGTACGCGCCGGGGATGGCCGGAGGCTGCGAGAACGCGAAGTCACCCCCGGGCAGCGGCGAAGGTGTCCCGCAGCTACGAACCCGGGCCCGCACCACCGTCGAAGGCGGAAGGCGGGCCCCTTCGGCAGCCAGGAGGCCACTCGCGGGGTCAGGACCTGGGTTCCTCCAGCTTGACGGCAGCGGAGTCCGCGCCGTGCGGTTCAGCCTGTGCCGGGACGAAGGATTCGTGCTCTTCGACGACTTCACCGTCCACGACTTCCGCCTCCATCACTCGGTGCGACGGGTACGCCAGCGGCAGGCCGGCGAGGTGCTTCTTGAGCCTCTTGGCCATCGGGAGGTAGGTCGCGAAGGTGAGCCCACCGGAGACAGCAGCCCCTACGAGAGGGATGGCCTTCGAGACGGCCTTCGCGAACGACTCCTTCGTCATCTTGACGCCGATGTAGGCCGCGACCTTCTTCACTATGGGATAGACGACGCCCTTGGTGAGCGCCTTCTGAGGCAGCTTCTTGGCGACCTGTTCCGACATCATCCCCGCGACCTTCCCCACCGCGGCGTTCGCCGACTGGGCGCCGAACATCACGCCGAAGAACAGCGTGAGCACCTCCACGGTCGCGTCATCGACATCATCGCCCTCGTCGGAGAACAGTTCGGGCCAGCTGTAGAGATAGGCGAGCTTCTGCGCGATACGCAGCATGTGGCCGACGTACTGTGCCAAGTCGGCGGGCACCGTGGCGGGAAGGGCGAGGATGCCGGGTATCCCGGCCGCGGCGGAGAGAGCGCTGACTTTGGCGGTCTCGTAACGGATCGAGTCGTTGGCCGCTTTCTCCAGAACGTCGACGGTGATACCCGCCGCCGCGGGGGTCTCTTCGATCGCTCTGCGGATCTCCTCCTCGGTGCAGTGGCGCGCCAGCGCCGTCCGGAGGTACGCCTCTCGGTGGATACGCACACCGGGGAGCTTGGCCGCCGCCAGCAGCACCGCGAAGAAGCGCGACTCGGGGTTCTCGACCTCTTTACCCTGCTTCATGGCAGGAACTTATAGTAGCTCCGCGCTCCAAGGGCCAGCATGCACTGACCGTTTCCCGTCCTCGCTCTGAGCCGGAGATGAAGGATGGAGACGGCCTGGACAAGGCTGGCGATCCGGGTGGCTGGGCGCCGCAGATCGCGGAGGAGCCCCCAGGATTCGCGTGCCGTCCAGGGTCAGGTACGCCTTCGTCGACGCGGTCCGTACCGCGTCAGCGAGGCTGGTTTCCGGCTCACCAGCACTTTGCAGCCCTAACTGTGCCTCACATAAAGTTGTGGCATCTGATCACACTCGGGGGAGAGATCATGACCGAAGACGACGTATCACCGGGCGGCGCGGCGCCGACCCGGATGCGCCTGAACCATGCGGCACCGCTCGATGGCGGTGGAGGCTCGCCGTCCGGCGGCAAGGATCTCGCTTCGAGCCCCGCGGAGAAGAAGAAGGCAGCCGAGGCGATCGAGAGGCACCTGGAACCTGACACCCACAGGGACGGCACCCAGGCGCGTGAGAGCACGGGGGCAGCCGCACGGGAGTTTGAGGGGTGGCTCACCGGACCTGCTCTGAAGACCGCGCATAAGACGTGGAGCGAACAGCTCACGACGCTGATGAACCGCCTCGGCTCGGAGAAGGCCGCGTTGCGCGCCACGAACACGCTGCTGCAGAACACGGACACCGGCATCGAGCTGGGCATCCGCAAGTCCTCCGCGCTCGACTCGTTCTGATCGCACAGGTCCGACCGAACCGCGGGCGCTGAAACAGGAGTTCAGTCATGGTGACGTACTACGAGATCATGGGCACCGACCTGTCGAAGCTCACCACGGCTGCCGACGACTGGGCCGCCATGGCCAAGGACTTCGACAAGCTCGCGCGGACCTACCAACAGGAAGTGCATGGCATTTCCCTCGGTGACACATGGGTGGGCCTGAGTGCCAACGTCGGCTCCGCACGCTTCGACGTGACGTGGAAGGAGTACCAGGGAGCGCAGAGCGAGGCGAAGGCCGTCGCCGAACTGCTCCGGGACGCGCACGCTGAATTCAGCCGTCTTCGCAAGAAGATCGAGTACGTCCGAGAGGACGCGGTGAAGGCCGGCATGAAGGTGTCCGAGCAAGGCGCCGTCGCCTTCGACACGTCCAAGCTGGATCACAGCGAGTACATGGCCTACGTGCACGATCCTGACTACCAGGAGAGCTCCCGCAAGGCTGCTGCCGGGTGGGCCGCGCAACTGGATTCGGCGGTGGCGGCCCTGAACGACGCGGACGAGGGGTTCAAACTCGCTCTCGCCTCCGTGATGCAGGACAGCGACCCCTTGGACGGCACGATCGGCGGTTTCAACCGGGAAGCGGGGCCCGACCCGTACCCGTCGCTTGCGGAGAGGGCGAAGGCGCAGCACGTCCCCAAGGGCAAGAAGGCGGTCGCCGAGTGGTGGCGCGGCCTCGATCCGGTCACGCGCGGCATCCTGCTTCAGGAGAAGGGCGACGAGTTGCGGAAGGCGGGGATCATGAGCCCGCTGTACCACTGGCATGCTGCTGACGCGGGGTCCGGAGCCTTCGACACCGAAAAGCCCACGGCCAAGGATCTGTGGTACCTGGCCCGCGCGCAGGCCATCGCGGCCGGCGGCGACGTCAGCGGCGAGAACGCGGCGTCACGCAACATGGAGCATTACCTGAGTGCAACGGGTGAGCCACTGGACCTGGACATCGACCGCATCCTCAAGGATGATCCGGGATTTCGCGACGATGTCTCGGTCCACATCGCCCAGAACCAGGACGCGTGGCGACAGCAAGGGCTCGATGCCTTCGAGAAGGCCGGCGGTGACAAGACGGTCGTCGTGCCGGTGGAGAGCAAGGCGGTCGGTCGCACCTTCCAAAGCGACGAGTGGTTCCACGCGGTCGGCTCCCACCAGCAGAACGTGTCGGGGATGGTCACCGTCACCCCCGGAGCGGACGGCAAGCCGAAGGTTTCGCTCGAATACCAGGCCAACGTGTGGGACCGGTACAACTGGGACGCCGGCAAGTCGACCACCTTCCCCGGCGGCGTGGTGATCCCGGACTCCGAGATGGGACGGTTGCACAAGACCGGACTTGCTCAGGAGTTCGACATGCGAGGCAGTAGCTCCACGTACACGTACGACCTGGACAGCGATGCGAAACCGACAGTGAACCCGCCGGACCAAGGACGAGAAGGAACCCGCGGCGACGTCTCACGCGGTGACGAGGAGAACCGGTGACGATCAAACGAGGTGCCCTCCTCATCGCGGCAGTGGCAGCCACTTTCCTGCTTTCCGCCTGCTCCGGCCCGGACACGGACGATCGCCGTGTGACCGACGGGAGCACCTCGCGGTGGGACGAGAACGCCGGCGCGCCCGAGGCGTCGGCGTTCATGCACGTGACGGCGCCCAAGGGTGCGACCGAGGTCAAGGGAGCCGTGCAGATCAACCCCCAGGAGGACATCTACCTCCTTTCGTTCGTCACCAGCGAGAAGAACGCCGAAGGCATCGCGGCGGACCTTCGTCCCGAAGAACCGCTGAAGGTGAAGAAGGTTGACTTCGCCCCGGATGGCGAGCTGTTCCGGCACCTTGGGCTGGCCGAGCCGCAAACGCTGAAGGGAGCCCGTTCAGCCGGTGTCTGCCCCCCGTGCGTGAAGGACGATCGCCGCAAGAAGGTGCAGTGGATCGACATCTACGTCCAAGCGCTCAAGGACGATCAGGCGAGGGTCTATCTGAAGGCGTTCTGACCTCAGTCCCAGCCGAGCACGGCACCGAGCCTGCGGCCGACGTCGACGGCCGCACCGGTCTGCGCCGGCGCGGGCACTCGGCGAGGAGGGCGCCTGGGCTACTGAAGGTGTTGCGCGAGCGGACGTGCGCGGGGCCCTCGGCAAGCGGTGCGCTTGCCGAGGGCCCCGCGTCTGTTCAGAGTGCCGCGAAGGCGACGAACTCGGTCCAGGTCGTGGGGTCCACGGCCAACGGGGCGCGGGTCGTGTCCTTCGAGTCGCGGACGTGGACCCTGGCGGGGATGGCGGCTACCTCTACGCATTCGCCGCCCGAGCCTGTGCTGTAACTGCTCTTGATCCAGGCCGACTCAGGTACCAGCGTCATGAGCTGTTGGACGTTCATCTCTCTCCAAGCAACTTCTCGATGAGGGCCAGCGACTCGCGCGGAGTGAGCGCCTGGGCCCGAAGAATGCCGTACTGCTCCTCGATCTCCCGTACCTGCCTCCGCTCCGTGTAGAGACGGCTGTCCTTGTACGCCTCCACGTAGGCAATCCTCTGGCCCTCGTGCGTCTCGATCAAGGTGAAGGGGCCTTCCAACCCAGCATGCTCGTCCCTCTCGATCGGCATGACCTGGATTTCCACGTTCCGCCGGTGCCCATCCAACAAGATCTGCTCCAACTGGCCTCGCATCACCGCCCCTCCACCGAGCGGTCGCCTCAGAACGAACTCCTCGATGACAAAGCTGATGGTGGGCAACGGGGTCCGGGAGAGGATCCCCTGGCGAGCCAGGCGAGCTGCGACCCGCTGGTTGATTGTCTCCTCGTCCAGCAGCGGACGCCACATGGAGAACACCGCTCGCGCGTACTCTTCCGTCTGCAAAAGCCCTGGTACAGCCTTGGTAGCGTACACATGCAGGGCTGCTGCCTTGGCCTCCAGCCTGGCCGCATCGCGAAAGAACGCCGGATACTGAGCCCGAGCCACCTCCTCCTTGCTCGCGCTCAACACCCCACCTGCCCCGAGCGCTTCGTCCGCCTGGTCGATGAACCTCGGCGGCGGAATACGTCTCCCCTGCTCGAACGACGCGATCGTCGAAGCTGAGTATCCGGTCAGCGACCCGAACCTCGCACGGTCCATCCCCGCCCGCTCCCGGAACAGCTTCAACTGCCGTCCGAACAGACACAGAATGCCCGCCCCAACCTCGTACTCCGGCTGCTGAACCTCGTCGTCCACGCCGTAGCTCCTCCCGTACGACCCTCGCAGTCACGGGCCTCCGCCCGCCCAACGCGCGGCCCAGGAACCGGTCACGCCGCGCGTCACAGACAAGCGCGTCACCTGTGCGTACAGCCCGCACCCGTCAGCGCGTCACTCCTGGTCAACGTTACGCAGAGTCCGCGACCGTTGACCGCATGAAGTCAGCAACTCCCCCGAACGGGCATATGCCACAGCACCCCGCACCCGAACGCGAGTTCACCATGCGCTTCACCTCAACGCCGCGCGGCGCCCGCCTCGCCCGCCGACTCGTCTCGCACCGCCTCAACGACTGGGGCCACCCCTACACGACCCCGGTCAACGAGACGCTCACCCTCATCACGGCCGAACTCAGCGCCAACGCCGTACGCCACGGTCACGTCCCCGGCCGGGACTTTCACGTTCAACTCACCCTGGCCGAGGGCACCTTCCGCATCGAGGTGACCGACACCCGCGACGAGAAGCAACCCTCGCCCACTCCCGCGGCCCCGGACCCCCTGTCCGAGTCCGGCCGCGGGTTGCTCCTCGTGGCTTCCCTCGCGGACGACTGGGGCGTCACCCCTCGCCCGGCCGCCCCCGGCAAGACCGTATGGGCGCAGTTGCGCGTACCGACCGGCGGTCACGCATACGCCCACCCGGGGATCTCTGATCCGGCAGACTCGGCGTCGGCGCAGGAGCACAACACCGAGTCGATTCCGGCTACTTCTTCACTGCCGCGCGACGGCCTCGGGTCGCGGCCGGGGGTCGCCAGGCGCGCAGGTCGTCGTCGGTGAGTCCGTGCTCGCCCTGCTTCTGCTGGCGGTAACCGGCGAAGAAGTCCGCCGGGGAGCCGCTGTAGAGCATGTCGAACTCGTTGTGCCACTGGGACAGCCAGGGCTGGAGCTCCAGCAGGCCGGCGAGGAACGGCGTGATCTCCTCAGTGGACAGCGCGGTGTTGGTGAAGTACGTCGCCAACGCCTGCGCCTGCTCGCGGTGGTCCCAGCCGGCCCATCCGTACAGCTCGGGGGTGGCCGCGTTGGTCTGCCCGTAGGAGATGAACCGCTCCTTGGGCACGTCGAGCTTGCCGCGCGCCTTCCAGTAGGAGGCGCGGAGGAAGTCGGCCGAGGTGTACTTCGGCGGCACGGGGATGGAGTCCCGAATCTTCCGCTTGGCCGGCTCGTCAGGTGCGGCGTCCTCCTTGCGCTGGAGGTCCCACACCTCCTCCCAGTCGGCGCGCTTCTTCAGCCCGGAGGGCTTGTAGCGCAGGGCGGAGAGGAACGGCACGTGCTCGTCGGTGATCAGCTCAGCGACGACCTTCGCGAGTTCCTTGCGGGGGGCGTAAAGCTTGGCGACAGAGACGAAGTCCTCGTCGCGCGAGAGGGCGTCGGTGAGGCGGGCCAGGGTGAGGATGGTGGGCTGCCCGTTCTCGTCGAACCAGAGGTCGCGGTTCTCCATGCGGTCCAGCAACCAGGAGCGGAGGGCCTTCTCCTGGAGGGCGTCCCAACCCTCGGTGGCCCAGCGACGCTTGTACTCGGGCCGCTCGACCATGCCAATGGCGCGGTTCGACTCGATGGCGTCGATGCGCTTCTGGACGATCTCGCGGTACGGGGCGGGCCAGTGGACAGGGATCTCCGTGATGGGCGTGGAGTTGTGCCGCTTGAACCACTCGTCACTGGCCTCGCCTGCGGCTACGCGGCGCGCGAGGACGATCTCGAACGCACGCTCACCGAGGGCGAGTTCGGGGATGTTGGAATCCTCGGGGTCCTCAGAGACGCGAAGGTCTTCGGAGTGGAGGCCGTAGAGAGAGTAAACCTGCCAGTCCAACTCCTCTTGGAGGGCGATCATGCGGGCACGGGTGGACTCCCAGCGGGCCTTTGCCTTCCGCATGACGCCGACCGCAGGTGTGACTTCTACACCCACGGCTCTGGGACTGGTGGCGGCTAGCCGCTGAGCCAAGCTGTCCAGCGCTGGACCGAGCGCCGTGGGGTATTCAGCTGGGAGGGGGAATGCCTGCACCTTCGTGCTGGCGAACTCAAAGGAATTCTTCCAAGCCTCGCTTCCCATAGCCGCGTATCCTGCGTCGACTCGAGCTCCACCACCCTCGCCCTTGTTGTGAGAGACCTGCTGAAGCCAGAAGCAAGCCGTGGAGCTATTGAGCACCCCGAGCAGCCGCTGGTGCTCTTCCTCGCTTGCCCCCTCTCGGAGTTTGATCACTGGGGCAGTCTGCTTAAATACCTTGCCGCCACGGTCCAAGGTGAAGTGGTTGTGAGTAGACACAAATGGAAAGGTGATCGACAGCGGAGTTCGGTAACGATCCGCCACCCAGCGATACCAAGCCCACCAGGGTTTGCCAAGATCTTGCTGCGTGAGCCCACCGAAATCGGTGGTCGATCGCAGATGGCTGCGAACAGCCCAGAGTAGCCGCGCCCATCCATCGTTCTCGTCATACGCGAGGGGTTTGAGTTGCACATCATACGGAGTGATGGCGCTCTCCACGCAGTGTGTATCCCAGTCACGGACGACCTCACCAACGATGAGCGGCCTGGTGACATCCACGCTAACCCTCCGTCGACGCAAGGCAGATGGAGTGCTAATGAACGCTTCGTCCTGACCAGGGAAGCTCGCAAAGCCGATGTCCCGTGAGAGAAGGGATTCAAGCTTCGAGGCCGCCTGCTCTTCGATCATCCTATTCAGCTCCTGGCCCCCATCTGCCAAAATCCAGGGCTGCTTACCGAAGTAGCGCTGACGATCCAGGTCGTCGACGGAAACCCACTGACTAACGGATCCTGGTTTATCGATCTGATCAAGAATCGCTTGCCAGACCAGCCCGTCCTCACCCCTCCCTGGGGCTGAGGGCTCACCCTGCACGCCTCGCACAGTACGGATCGTCTCCGAGCGCGCATTCCCCCCACGGCGCTTGCCGATGAGGATGACGGTCGGCGTGCCATGCCCAGGGATATAAGCCCCCGAGGTGTCGACGACCTCTGTCAGCTCAACCTCGTGTCCGAAGAACGTCTCGATCAGCCTCGTACCAAACTCCCTCTTCATGAAGGAGTTCGCGGTAATCTGCCCGACCATGCCGCAGCCAGGCTCCTCGGAATCTTCGCGCTTGGCCAGATCGAAGAACCGTTGTGCGAAAGGAACCGACAGTGCGTACTTGCCTGCGCACGCGTCGTACAACTCCCGGTACAGTGCGTTGAGGTTCTTGTCCTTCACCGTGATGTATGGCGGGTTCCCCACTACCACGTGATAGCGACCTTGCTGCAAGATGCCGGAGTGCTCAGGCACGTCCTCCGTCGTGTAGGAGAACTCCGCCAGCTCGTCCTCGCCATCAAGACCATCGAAGAGACCAAGCTGCCGAGCCTTGATAAGCGAGTCCCCCACCGCCAAATGAACCGGCCACTCGTACTTCGCCGCCTCCGCCAGCGTCCGCACCCCACTGGCCGCCATGGCCGCAACCAGGAGCCGGAATCGAGCAATGGCCACCGCGAACGGGTTGATGTCCACGCCGTGCACCGCGTCCAGCGCTTCCCGCACCCGCTCGTGCACGTCCTTACCCGGCAGCCCCTCAGCCCACAGCCGCACGAGCCGCCGAAACGCCCCCAGCACAAAGTGCCCCGACCCACACGTGGGGTCGATCATCTTCAGTTTTTCGTACCCGAACTCCCGCACCGCCGGGTTCATCGTCCGGTCGAGGATGAACTCCTCCACGAACTCCGGCGTCTGGAGCAGCGCGTACGTCTTCCGTGCGGCCTCGCTCAGGTCCTGGTACAGGTCGCCCAGGAACCGCGTGTCCCAGCCCTCCGTGCCGTCCTCGTTCAGCGGGTCGGTGAAGTCGTGGACGAGGACGCCCGCCTCGTCGCGCTGGCGCCAGAACTCGACCAGTTCGCGCGCACCGTCGTGCGAAAGCGGGATCTGATACAGCGGGTTGTGCCGCTTGTCGAAGAGCAGGCGACCCGCCTGCCCCTGGCCCAGCTCGTCGAACGCCTTCTCCAGCCACCCCCGGTACGTCGGGTTGTCGTCCGACTCCACGTACGCGTCGTACCGCGACTCCGCCAGCTCGCGCCGGTCCCCGTCCGGTCCCGTGAGGTACGGCTCCGGGATCAGCCGGTTGTCCTCACAGAACCGTACGAAGACCGTGCCCAGCACCCACGCCACCGCGACCTGCGTGACCCGCTCGTCCAGCCACGAGTTCCACGTCGCCGCCGTACGCCCCAGCTTGCGCGCCTGGTCGTATTCGGCCCGCAGCCGCACGCCCACCTCACCGAGGGCCTTCACCTGCTTGCCCAGGTCGGCCTCGACCGCCTTGACCTGCTGCTTCAGGTCGTCCAACAGAGCCTTGCGGTCGATCACTTCGCGTCTCCCTCGACACTACTTGCCACAACCTGACCGGACCCGCGGTGGGCGTTGCCCACCCACGTGTCCGGAAGCTGGATCCACTCCCCCAGGCCGGCCTGGTACGGCACGGCCACTTGCCCGAGCCTCGGCTCGCGCGACGGGTCGCTCTGCGGGACCAGGAGCCACAGCCCCCGCCCGCCCCGCCGGGCCGCCGACGCCAGCCGGTCCAGGACGCCCATCGCGTCGTACCGGGCGAACACCCCGGCCTCCGTCAGCAGCACAGGACCCGCACCGCCGCCACCGTTGCCCAGCAGCTCCACGATCCGGGGCTCGACCGAGCCCCACGCCGTGCGCGCGTACTCCGCGAACCGCACCGCGCCCTTCGAGCCCGGCTCGGCGGCGTCCGCCTTGAGCAGGGTCTCCCAGGTCGGCTTGGTGCCCGGAGTGACCTGCCCGTGCAGGGCCTCAAGGAACAGCTCGGTCACCGACAGGGCCTGTGCGCCCAGCCGTTCGGCGCCCAGTTCCCGTACCGCGTCGCGCACGAGCTGCTGCCGTACGGTCAGCACCCGGTACCCGTCCCGGCGGGCCGAAGCGAGCAGCCGTTCCTCCGCGCGGACGGCGCCCGCGAGCTGCGGGTCGTCCGCGTACCGCGTCACCGCACCCGTACGCGTCGACTGCCGCCACGCACCCGTCGTGAGGTAGCTGGAGGCGTCGTCCACCCGCGTCGGCAGGTAGCGCAGGGTGCCCGTGTCCTCGCGCGTGCTCAGCGACAGCTCGAAGCCGGCGTCGCGCAGCGCCTTGGTGAGCGGGCCGCCGGTCGGCAGTTCGTGCGTCGTGCCGCCGCGCCCGTCCGGGACGACCAGCTCGGGGAAGCGGGCGCGGACCCGCTCGTGCACGTCCTCGCCGGTCAGGCCGGGCTGCCGGCCCTCCGGAACGCCCGGGATCCAGCGGACGAGGCCGGCCTGGGTGAGGCGCAGCGCCCGGACGAGCGACAGGTCGCGCGGGTAGATCTCCAGGCGCGGAGTGGCGGCGGCGTTCACCGACGCGGCAGCGGCCAGCTCCACCATGCGGCGCTCGTCCCAGTCGACGGTGCCGGGCGGAACCGTCAGGGCGCCCAGTTCGGCCAGGACGGTCGCGGCTGTCGGCAGGGTGTCCAGCCTGGCGAGCCGGTCGGCCGTCTTGCCGAGCCGGGTCGCGTAGTCGAGCAGGCCGGGTGCGGTGGGGGTGTCCGGGGCGTCATTCTCGCGCACGTCGAGGGCGAGCAGGCCGGCGCCCAGCGACTCGTCGGTCGCCTTGCGGTTGGGCTGGTGCTGGAACTCGGCTTCCTGCGGCACCAGTTGCTCGACCTCGACGACGGCTCGCACCGCCGCGAGGGCCATCGCGCGCCGCTGCTCGCGTCCGGCCAGGTGCGTGCCGCGCCGGACCGCGAGGGCGTCCGCGATCTCCACGGCGGAGGCCACGCGCCCCATGCTCACAAGCAGGTCGATGATCTCGTCCCGCAGTGCCTGGACGGCGGGCTCCGCGTTCCAGCGCTTGCGCTCCTCCTTGAGCATCTGCGGGATGCGGCCGTGGCTGAGGCCGAGCGCGTCGGCGACGTCCTTCTGCTTCGGCCAGACGCCGATGCCCGGCAGGACGCCGTGCTCGTCGGGCAGGCGCAGCAGCAGCCGCACCATCTCCGCCTTGTTGCGGTTGGAACCGTTGTTGTTGACGGCCGGCACGAAGACGGTGGCGAGGGTGTCGAGGCTGACCGAGCGCAGGGTGCGGGCGGACAGCGCGCCCGCCGACTCGCCCGTCGCGAGCTTTCCGACAAGGGCCGACTCGGCGGCGGTGAGCTGCTCCAGCTCCTCCTTCGCCTCCGCCCGACCCTTCGGCGTGAGCGGCGAGACGGGGATCTCGCGCAGCCGCTCACCCCATTCCCTCTGCCGCTGCTGGACCTCGTTGCGGGTCTTGGCGCCGAGGCCGGGGGCGTTGACGAGCTTGCGGCGGCTGTAGTCGAGGAGTTCACCGACCGTCGTGAGGCCCAGGCCGTAGAGGAAGGACTGGGCGGCGGGCGTGAGGCCGGAGACAGTCAGCGGGGTGTCGCGGGTGACCTCGGCGGCGAGGCGGTCCCGCTGCTGCTCGGCGGTCTCCGGCTCGGCGTCCGCGATGGCCGCGGCGGCGCCTTCGGCGGGTGCGGTCCCGTCGGCGGGGGCCGCCTGGCGGGTGCGGTGGCTGGAGGGGACGGTCTGCGAGGCGTCGAGGAAGACCTTGCGCCAGGCGTCCCGCATCGGCTTGAGCTCGGGGAACCGCTTGCTCGCGTCGCGGTGCAGGGCCTTCTGGAAGAAGGCGACGAGCCCGTCCCGCACGGCCGGGTCGAAGGCCTCGGCCGCGATGGTCGGGTACGGCCACTCCTTGGGGTCGGTCATGCGCGGCAGGACGCTGCCGTCGCCCCACTTGGGCAGCTCGCCTGAGGCCATCTGGTGCAGGGTGACGGCGACTGCGTACCGCTCGGCGTGGGAGTCGTAGGAGCCGCGCGTGATGACGTCGACGAAGGGGTCCAGGTAGCCCTCGGTGCCCGCGTCGGTGTTCTTCGCCGGATAGCCGGCCAGCGAGAAGTCGATGAGGACGAGTTCGCGAGTGCGGTTGGGGCGGATGCGGACGGCGATGTTGTCGGGCTTGATGTCGCGGTGCCAGACGCCCTCACCCTCGAGGAAGTCGACGGCGCCGAAGAGGTAGTCGCCGTACGCCTCCAGCTGGTCGACCTGGAGGCGGCCGTGCTCGCGGAGCTGGCGGGCGACAGTCTCCTCGCGGCGGCGCGGGCCGACCGCGCCCTCGGCGGTCTGGCCGCTGTCGTCGCGCTCGTCGCCGACGTACTCCAGCGCCAGGACGGTGCGGCCGCCGATGTGCAGCGGCTCAGGCTCGACGAGGCGGATGATGCGGGAGTCGGGGCGCAGGCGGCCCATGACCTCGGCCTCGCGGATGAGGATTTCGCCCCGGCTGTCGGAGAGGGCGACCTTCAGCACGGCCAGCGGACGGGTCTTGCGGGCCTCCGCCTCCAGGTCGCGCACGAGGAAGGCGCGGCTGGTGGAGCCGGTACCGAGACGGCGGCGGACCTCCCAACGGCCCGCGAGTACGTCGCCGGCGACGGCCTCCAGCGGGTCCTTGTCGGCCCTCGCCCCGGTCGCCTCCTCGGCCTGCCCGTCGAGAGCCGCGGCAGGGGCGGTGAGGGAGTCCTCGACGACCTCCAGCAGCTCCAGGAACTCGTCGACGCTGGAGAGGCGCTGACCGGGCCGGTAGGCGGTGGCGGCCTGCACCAGCTCGTCCACGTCCTCGGACAGGCCGTCCACCAGGGAGCTGGGGCGCAGGCCCTCCCCCGCCTCCAGACGGGCCAGCAGCTCGGCCTGGCTGGCCGCCGGGGCCCTGCCGGTGACCAGCAGATAGGTGAGGACGCCTAGCCCGTAGACGTCGAGATAGACCGGGTCGGGGTGGAGGGCGGTGAGTTCCGGGGCGAGATAGGCGTCGGCGTCGTCGCTCAAGTGCATGGCGGACAGGGCGGTCGGCGCGAACCGTGTCATGCCCTGGCCCTGCGAGGAGTCGCCGCTGCGCTGCGTGGCGATCTGCCAGTCGGAGATCTGCAGCTGCGGGCTGAGCCAGGCAGCTTCCTCCCCGACGGCCTGCCCCTTCCGGCCGCGCGGACGGGGGACGACGTGGACGGAGCGGGCGGCGAGCGCACGGTGGTGGATGCGGCTGGCGTGCGCGGAGCGCATCGTCTCGGCGAGCTGGCGTACCAGTGCCATCCGGCCGAGGATGTCCAGCTTCTCGCCGTACTGGACCAGGTACTCGTCCAGCTTCAGGGTGTCCGGGTGGTAGTCGAAGATCAGCGCGGGGCCTGCGGCGTGCCCGGAGGGGAAGTACTGCTTGAGCTGGACGACTCCGGGGTGCTTGAACCGGCCGAGCACCGCGGCCTCGCGCCGGGCGGCGTTCTCGACGGACTGGCGGATGGATGCGTCGGAACCGCGCTCACTTAGGTAGATGCGCACGCGCGCGGCCTCGGGCAGGTCGCTGTGGCGTGCGAGGTAGTCCGCCCAGGTGGGCCCGGAGTCGAAGGACTTACGCTCCAGCTCGTACGGGCCGACCTTGTACTGGGCGTCGCTCTTGCGGATGCCGATGCTCTTCAGGGCCGCCGCGATCTCGCGCGAGCCGATCGCTGTGATACGACGCCGCTCGTCAGCCGGGGGCTGCTTGAGCATGTCGACCAGCTCGTCGACGGTGTACACGCCGTTCTGGTCGTGGGCGGGCAGTCGCACACGGAGGCTGTTGTCGGTGAAGCAGACGGCCTCGGCGACCCAGACGCGCTTGGCGCCGGTCTGGGCGAGCAGGCCGGCCAGCTCCTTGGCCTTGCGGTTGACCAGGTGCAGCGGGTTGCCGTGCGTGCGGCGGTGGCCACTGGGCGTGGTCTGTACCCAGGTCCCGTTCTCGGAGGTGACCGAGCCGTGCCAGTCCTTGAGCTCGATCATGCAGAGGCCGCCGGGGGCGACGACCAGCAGGTCGACCTCGCGGACGTGGCCGGTGTTCGCGGTGAAGGTGAAGTTCGACCAGGCACGCCAGGGGTCGGAGTCCGGCAGCTTCTGACGGATCGCCTCCAGGCCGCGGCGTTCGTGCTCGAACTCGGACTCGGTGACCGTGACCCACCGGCCTTCCCGCATGCCTCTTCCCCGCTCCTCGTGTCGCTCCAGGGCCACCGTCACCCGTGGTCAGACCCTGCAGGCAGATCTTAGTGGCTGTATGTGCCATGAGAAGAGTCCGTGAAGGACGGGACTATAGGACATACGGCCCGCACGACAAGAAGGCCCCGTACCGCATCACGCCGCGACAGACGACAGGGCTTAATCAGTCCATGACAGATGCAGACAAAGCCCCCGTCAGGTGGCGTTGTAAGCCAGTTCAGCCAGGGAAAGCGCCTGTTTCAGGGTGCTTTCATCATGGATTTGGATGTTCACCCTGTATTGGTAGTTTCCCTTGGTGAGCGGATAGGAGTTCAGCGCCAGCTCCGCGATCTCGTCGCTGTACTGCAGACGGAAATTGATCACGCCCGTCGACGGGAAGGCGTACACGAAGCCGCCGTACTGGCTGCCCTTGCGGCGGAGCCGGAGGTAACCCGTGTAGTCCAGCGGATCGCCCTCCTGCCACGTCTTGCGCTTGATGCCGTGGACTCCCACGCTTTCCCAGGACGCGGCCTCCGTCATGAAGTCGAGGAACTGCTGAGCAGCGGGGTTGAAGGCGAGCTGCGCCTTCACCGTGCTCTGGCCCTCCTCCGCAACCCCCGGCACGTCACCCTCGACGAGCCATCCGAAGTCGACTTCGTCATCACTCTCGGGATCGACGACCACCCGAGGTGCCCGGCGAACGGTGTCGACCGTTCCGGACTGCGGCTGGACAAGCTGACGGATCACCTCGGACGCGTCGAGCTCCTGCGGCGTGCCCTCAACGCAGACGTATGTCAGCTTCACGGGTCCCCTCCCTTGTTCGAACCGTGCTCTACCGGTCAGGCCTCGGCCGTGAACGTCACAAACCAGACCCAGCCGTCCTGGCCCACGGCGAAGTGCGGACGCCCACTCCAGCAATGCCCGGAGACCTTCGAATGCAGAGCCTGGACCGCAGTGTGGCATAGCGCAGTTGGATTCCGGTGTGATCGGTCGTCATGAGGCCGCCTTCGGCTGACTCAGCGTTCGGACCAGGTCATAGGCTCTGGGCCGCGTGCATGTCCACGACCGGAGGACCGTACAACTGTGCGTGAAGTAAAGTGACTTGTGCTGCGCATCCTCCCGGAGGGGTACGAGTGCGGAGTTCATGTGTCTCTCTGCGGCATGTGAGCAGTGGTGGTGAATCGCCGTACGCGTGCGTGCGGTGTGTGAGCGGATGCCCGGTGGGCCGTCCCCCCACCATTCCTGCTCACCACCGAGGAGTGGTCACTCATGGCTCCGGTCGAGTACCAGCCTGCGCGTTACGCCCGGTTCCGCAAGATCCTGGCGGACGTCGCCATCAATGTGGTCGCCAACGTGTTGGTGGCCGCCATGATGTCGGCAGCACACCTGCTTTTCTGAGGCAGGCCTGTGGCGGGCTCCCGGGGGCCCGCCACTCCGCTGCGAGCCGAGGGCTCAGAACAACGTCATCTCGTTCTTCCGCTTCGCTCTGTTCCGCGCCCGCCGCGCCCTGCGGCCCCGCGCACCCCCGACGTGCCGAACGATCCTCAGATCGGGCGGGATGGACTCCTGGGTCGGTCGGAGCCCGTGCACATCGGTCTCCCCGACCAGTTCCCTGAGGTGGCGCCGGGTCTCCTCGTCGGTGGAGTAGAGCACGGTCGCCCGGCTCGCCCTGGTCAGCAGGACGTGGTAGGCGTGGCGAACGCAACGGGCGAAGGCATCGTCGTCGAGGGTGCTCGTGCGTACCTTCGGATCGAGCGATCCCGGTTTCGCCACCCGCATCACCCCGGCGTCCGGGTCCTTGCGCTGCCTTCCTCTCTGGAACACCCAGCGGTCGGTGCGCCAGACCATGTCGTCGCCCATGATCACCCCGCACCAGTCCCACTCGAGCCCCTGCGCGGTGTAGACACAGCCGATCTGTCCGATACCGGCGTCATGCACGGGCCAGATCCTCGACGGCGGCTCGCCGTTGGCGCAGAAGGACTCGCTCGAAGCGTTCCACGGGCGGTGCCAGTCACCTATGCGCACGTCGTTCTCGAGGTTCTTGCCCTTGTCCGGTTTGCTCCAGGGCCAGCAGTATCCCGCCACCATCCGGGCGGTCGCACCGGCCTCGAACTCGGTGCGGACGATGTGCTCCATCTGGTCGGGCGTGTCGACGACCTCAATGTGCATGAGTCCGTCCGGGACCCACTCGTACGCCTCCCGCGGTGAGACACCAAGCAGTGCACGGACCCAGCGGATGTAGGCGTCACTGCCTCCGCACCTGTACTGCTCCACCAGACGGTAGTGGCGGAAGACGGCATCATGCCGTCGCGCGGCGTCCTCGATGAGTTCTGCCGTGCCCACCTCGTACGGGCGCACGGTCTGAGCCCCGTCGAGGAAGAACACGGTCAGGCGGGACGCCTCGATGAGTTCGTCCACTTGCGGCTTGGTACCACGCTTCTCCGCGGGCAGCCGCCAGTGCGCGGTCCTGTCCCGCAGCCGGTGCGCCTCGTCGCAGATCAGCACGTCCAGCGGTGACTCCGGTGGGTTCACGAAGTTGCTGAAGTACGCGAAGCGCTGCCGGAACTCGGTTTCGGTGTATCCGACGTTCTCCTTGATCGCGGCGTTGAAGGCCCGCGATCCGCTCGCGTACTTCACCGTTCGGCCGGCGGCTTCGAGGTCCGCTCGCAGTTGCAGTCCGATCGCGCTCTTGCCGGTGCCGGCTCCACCGGTGACCAGGAAGACCGCACGCTGCGGACGAGGGACGAGCGCCTCCTGGTCCGGGGCGTCCAGGATCAGTTCCGAAGCCTCGAGCACATCGTCGGCGACCTTCTTCTGCCGACCTCTCAGGGTGAAGACCGTGTCCTCACCATTCGACTTGACCATGGCGTCGAGCAGCGGCGTGTTCCGGAGGTTCATCCGGTGCAGGATGTACTCGGCCGCCGAGTAGTCGTCCTCATCGGTGAAGTGGCACCGCAGATCCTTGAGAAGCCTGGCCCGGGTGTCGCTCGTGTACGTGCGGGCGTAAGGCCCCGTGGGTGCGTCGACGCCGAGCAGTGGCCGGACGGACTCGTCCGTCGCGTTGTGCAGGTAGGCGAATCCACCGCATTCGAACTGTAATCCGTTGAGCGGGCCGGCAGGGCCGGTGAACAGCGCGTGGTACTCACCGAGCTGGACGGCAGGATGGGGGACGGGCTCCTCGATCCCCGGCACGTAGACGAGATCAGCCGTCGCGGCCTCCACCCTCGTCACCGACGACCATTGCTTCAGCTCGACGAGCTGCACGGAGAGGGTTCCTTCCGCGGGGTGCCTGCCCACGAGGACCACATCGATCTGACCGTGTGTTGCCGCTGCCCCTTCGGCCGAGTCCACGGTGGGCGAACACTCGACGATCATCTCGACGTTGCCGCGTCCGGCAGCGACCAGGTCTTCCGCCAGCGAGACGAGGCTGCGCGCCCACGCCGAGCGCTCACCGTCGGAGGACTCGCCTCGTTGGAAGTGCACCCAGCGGGCCGCGAGGTGGGGCACCAGGCGGCGCCGTGCGTTAAGAGCGAGCAGGTCCCGTGCCGCCAATCGCAGCAGGAGCATGGACACGAGGAGAATCCCCCAGAGCACGAGTGACTCGTGCGGGTGGGGGCGTGTCCATGCAGGAAGCCCGTCGGGCCGCAACCGGTATCGAGGATCTTAGGCACGCACTGGCTCGGCCCGGCAACGAGGAACAGAAATCGGCCTGTTCAGGCAAACCGCGCGGCTTGATCACGTCATGTCCGGAGGAGCCAGCCCTGTAGGTGGGAGAGGTCAGGCCAAAGCCAGGTCCCGCTTCGAACCTCCCACGAGTTGACGCAACTTCTCCCGCGTCTCCGGGTCCGTCGAGTAGACGATCGTGCCGACCATGCCTCGTGTCAGCAGCACCTTGTAGGTGTTGCGGATCAGGCGGTCCACGTCGGCGTCCGGGGCGGACTTCTTGAACACCGGGTCCTTGGATGCGGTGCGGTCCGTGATCCAACGGTCGCCGCGCCACACCAGATCGGGGCCGATGATGACGCCGGACCAGTCGTACTCGAAGCCCTGGGCGGTGTAGACACAGCCGACCTGGCCGAATCCGGCCGGGTCGGTGGCCCACAGCGCGGCCGGGGGTGCGCCTGAGACCGAGCGATCCCCTCGCAGGTTCCAGGGGCGTGCCCAGTCGCCGATGACGACATCGAGCGCGAGCGGGGTGCCGGGCTTGGGCTCCGGGGACCAGCGCCAGCAGTAGCCGGCGGACATGCGGGCGCCGTAGCCCTGGGCACGGCGGGCTTCGAGGAACGCCTCCATCTCCTGCGGGCTCTCGGCGACCAGCAGTTGCATGCGATCGTCGGGTTCCCAGACGACCGGCCCGCCGGGTTCGAGGCCGAGGAGCCGGACGACCCAGCGCAGGTAGGCGTCGCTGCCGCCGCAGCGGAACTGGCTGTCCAGCGGGACGACATGGCAGGGGATGTCCCGCTTGGCGGCTGCCGCTTTGATGTCGGCCACGGTGCCCGTCTCGCCCGGCCGCACGACCTGATGCTCGTCGAGGAGAAAAACGGGTACATGCGCGACGTCGATGAGTTCATCGATCTGCGCCCTGCCGGTGCGGTGCTCGGCACGCGTGTAGCGGTTGGCCGACGTCTCCCGGATGCGGTGAGCCTCGTCGCAGATCAGGACATCGAGGCTGTTCTTCTCGGCTGTCATGAAGCTGTTGAAGTACTTGAACAGGTCCTGGACCTCCCGCTTGCGGGATCCGGCGACCTTCCTCATCGTCTTGGTGAACGACTGGGAGCCGGTGGCGTGCAGGGCCGGCATCCCCCGTCGGTACAGCTCGCCGAGCAGTTGGAGAGCGATCACGCTCTTGCCGGTGCCGGGGCCGCCGGTCACGACGACGATCTCCTTGCGGTCGGCACGTTTGGCCTTCTCCACCGCGTTGAGCACCATTCGGTAGGCGACCTGCTGCTCGTCGAGGAGCACGAACTGCTGGCGTTCACGCACCTCCTCGGCGGCCACGGACATGAGCTGCTTCGACGGCACCGTGGCACCCGAGAGCAGTTCATCCGCCGCTCGGGCGCCGGAATGCCTGTCGCTCAGCTTCGAACGGAGATGGTCGAGGAATTCGCCGCGGCGCTGTCCCGTGAACAGAAGTCCGCGGCCGTCACACTCGATCTCCCGCAGGCCGGCCACGTCGAACTCCGTGGCGTTGTGCAGGAAGGCCACTCCGCTGACCCGGTGTCCGTGTCCGGCCACCGCGCCGTTGAAGTTGACCAGGTAGTCGCAGTAGCGGCGCACTTGCTCGATGGGGTTGAGGACGGGGTGGGTGTAGCGCTCTACGTGGCACAGCGTGGGATCGTCCTCGTGGGGCAGGACCTCGCTCCACTGCTTCAGTTCCACCACGACGTACGACGGTTCCCCGGTGGAGGGGTGCACGCCTGCGAGGACCACGTCGGCGCGCTTGCTGTTCAGCGGGAGGGCGTACTCCAGCATCACCTCGACGTCGCCCAGTCCCGCGTCGTTGAGCGCGGCGGCCAGGACGGGAATACTGCGCTCCCAGGAGCGCGCCTCCGAGGGGCCGGGCCGGTAGCCGTGCATGTGGACGAACTGGTCGGTGAGGTGAAGGAACAGCGAACCGTCGAGCGCCATGATGGCGACCGTTTTCGCGGACGCGCGGAACAGCAAGAACTTCCCCCAGGCAGCACGAAGTAGCTCGTGCGGGTGGGGGCATGTCCTTCGAGACTCCACCGAGGTAGAGCGGAAGCCCGTCGGGCCGCTATGACGATGTGATCAAGAATACCTGGCTACCCTCTGGTGGGGGCGGTGATCGGCCTTCGTGCGATGTCGGCTCCTCAGCTCTTCTGCTCCACCCGAACGCAATCCACCTCACCCCCCATCCGCCGTGCCGCCGTTGGGATACGTCTGGCGGGTGCCGATGTTGCCCTCGGCCGAGTAGCCGGGGCCGTTCGCCTTCCCCACCTGCCCGCCCACACCTCGGAGGACGACCCGCGCGACGGCGCGCGCGGTCTCCTCCTGGCCGGGGCCCTGACCGACCGCTGGGGGTGGAGTCTCCGCGCCGACGGTGGGCCCGGCAAGACGGTGTGGGCGGAGTGTGCCGTGGGAGCCGCAGCGCCTGCGGGTGAGGTCAGACCACCCCGACGCCGTTCGAGTACGACTTCATGTAGTAGGTTCCGAAGCCGTTTTCGACGGGGTCGCCCGTGTTGTTGATGCAGTGCAGGATGCCGCCGCCGCCCGGACCGTTGAGGCAGACGGTCATCAGCGAGGTGAAGACGACGCCTGGGGTGTCGGGGACCTCGTAGGCGCGGTCGGTGTAGATGTTCGCGTTGAGGTTGAAGTAGGCGTAGCTGCCCAGGCCCCACGCGTGGTGGTCGGTGACGTGGTCGCCGACCTTGTAGGCGGCGAAGCCGTTGGTGCTGCCGTGCTTCCAGGCCGACTGCGTGCAGACGTCGTAGGGGTGCTCGTTCTGGAAGAAGTAGGTGCGTCCGTGGTTGCCGTTCCAGAGCACCTCGTAGTTCTGGTGGTGCTCGACGAAGAGGCCGTAGGCGGTGACCCGGTCGCCGTTGACGAGAAAGCCGACGCCCGCGGGGTTGACCGCCCAGCCGACCGTGCCGTCGAGGCCGTGGTCGGCACGCCAGGCCCAGACGTGGTCGACGATCACGTCGTTGCTGTCGATCTGGATGCCGACCTCGGTGCCGCCAGGGACGGCGCCGCCGATGCGTGGGAAGACGTCGAAGAGCGCGGTGGGCTGGTGCGCGTGGCTTCT
This sequence comes from Streptomyces sp. NPDC001816, assembly GCF_042892235.1. Taxonomy (NCBI): domain Bacteria; kingdom Bacillati; phylum Actinomycetota; class Actinomycetes; order Kitasatosporales; family Streptomycetaceae; genus Streptomyces; species Streptomyces sp. NPDC001816. Next base: position 1,151,901 of record NZ_JBIATY010000001.1, on the reverse strand, counting down.
TCGGGTGTGGCCGTCGCCGACGCGCAGCAGCACGCGGGAGCGGGCGGAGGCGGCCTCGAGGATCACGCCGGCCACGGAGACGTCGCCGATATCGGCGACGTCGATGAGCGAGTTGCTCTTGACGGCCTGAAGGGTGGCCAGGCCAAGGCCGAGAACGACGGTGCCGGGCCGGGAGATTCGCAGCGGCGCGGACAGCGCGTAGATGCCCGGGGTGAGCAGGAGGTGCTTGCCGCGCGCGAGGGCCGCGTTGATGCTCGCGGCGGAGTCGCCCGGCCGCGCGACGTGGAACTCGGTCAGCGGGATGCTGTGGCCGGCGACCGGCCCGTCGGCCCAGGAGGTGCCGCTGCTGTTGCGGCGCAGCGCGGGCACGAAGACGTGGTACGCCCCGTGGCGGTCCACGGTCAGGAAGGGCTTCTCCCGGACCACCGGGGTGCGATCCACGGTCGTGTAGGGCGGGGTCGGGAAGGACGTGGCGGGTGCGCCCTCGACGCCGACGAAGACCATGTTCCAGTTGGCGTCGGTCCAGCTGCCGATGGTGTCGTTGCGCGACAGCCACTGCTGCTGCGAGCCCGAGTTGATCTGGCCGTCCACGACGCTGTCGGCCAGGAAGCCGCCACTGGACCACCCGTTGCCGGGCGGGCTCGGCATGAGGATCATGTCGCCCTTGACGTGGACGCGGCGCATCGGCGCGGCCTGGGCAACGGCCCAACGATCCAGCCCGTCCGGCGGCACGACGGTCAGGTTCTCGGCGGCCCGCCAGAAGTCCTGGGTGCCGTTGCCGCCGAACCACTGGGCGTCGACGGTCACATGACCGTTGATCACGACGTCCTCGGGGCTGGCGCCGAGCCCCAGCACGTGGGTGTAGAAGCCGACGTTGATCTCGACGTTGTACGTGCCCGGCTTGAACGCCAGGGCGTACCGCTCGGTGCCGAACTGGTTGGACTCCTGGACGGCGAACACAGCGTCTATCTGCGCCTGTATCGCCGCGTCGCCCATGGAGGTGTCGAAGACCAGGACGTTCGGCCCCAGACCGGCCGTCCCATGGCCGGCAGCGCCGTGGTCGCCCGAGCCGACGGCGGAGGCGGGGGACGACGCGAAGGCGGATCCTGCGGTTGCGCCGGCCAGCGGCACCGCTGCGGCGGCGGCCGCCGCTCCGCGGAGCAGGGCGCGACGAGAGGGAATCACGGACACGGCTCTCCTAAAACGTGGTGGGTAAACGGGACCGCGGCTGGTCCCCGAAACGCGAGAGAGCGCTCTCGGCCGCGGAGTGAATCATCGCCGGTATGCAGCGTCAATAAGTCCGCACCAAGAAGAGGTCGCCCTTAATCGCGCCAGGGGCACAGGCTCCCGCTCCCGTGCCCCCAGCCGTCCGGGCCGGGCTCAGGCGGCCCGGATTCCTTGGCCTCGGTGGATGCGGATGATGTCCGCGTACCGGTGGCCGCTGCCCTTGATGGTGCGGGTCTGGGTGGGGTAGTCGACGTGGACGAGGCCGAAGCGCTTGTCGTAGCCGTACGCCCACTCGAAGTTGTCCAGCAGCGACCAGGCGAAGTAGCCGGCCAGCGGGGCACCCTTGCGGGTTGCCGAGGCGCAGGCGGCGAGGTGTTGCTCCAGGTAGTCCTGGCGCTCGGGGTCGTCGACGGTGCCGTAGGGGCGGACCACGTCCGGGAAGGCCGAGCCGTTCTCGGTGACGTAGATCTTCCGTGCGCCGTACTCCTCGGTGAGGCGCAGCAGCAGTGTCTCGATGCCGCTCGCGTCTATCTCCCAGTCCATGCCGGTGCGCGGGACGTCCGGGCGGCGCACGGAGCGGACGCGGGGGGCGGGGCCGTCGGGGTCGTCGGCGACGTACGCCGGGAAGTAGTAGTTCAGGCCGAGCCAGTCCAGCGGGGCCGCGATCGTCTCCAGATCACCGGCGGCGATGGGCAGTTCGACGCCGTACGTCTCGACCATGTCGGTCGGGAAGCCGCGGCCGTGGACCGGGTCGAGCCACCAGCGGTTGACGTGGCCGTCGTGGCGGCGGGCGGCGGCGTGGTCCTCGGGGCGGTCGGTGGCCGGGTGCACGGTGGAGAGGTTGTTGACGATGCCGATCCGGGTGTCGGGGGCTGCGGCACGGACGGCCTGGGTGGCGAGGCCGTGGCCGAGGAGCAGGTGGTAGGAGGCGCGTACGGCTGCGGTCAGGTCCGTCCAGCCGGGGGCCATCGTGCCTTCCAGGTGACCGATCCACGCCGAGCAGCTCGGCTCGTTGAGGGTCGCCCAGAGCTTGACGCGGTCGCCGAGGCGTTCTGCGACCGTGGAGGCGTACTCCGCGAACGCGAAGGCCGTCTCCCGCTCCGGCCAGCCGCCGCGGTCCTGGAGCACCTGCGGCAGGTCCCAGTGGTAGAGGGTGACGGAGGGGGTGATGCCCGCCTCCAGCAGGGCGTCCACCAACTCGTCGTAGAAGGCCAGGCCCTTGGGGTTGACGGGGCCGTCGCCGCCGGGGATCACACGTGGCCAGGCGACGGACAACCGGTAGGCGTTGGTGCCGAGTTGCCGCATCAGGTCGAGGTCCTCGCGCCAGCGGTGGTAATGGTCGCACGCGACGTCGCCGTTGTCGTCGTTCGCGATCTTCCCCGGGGTGTGCGAGAAGGTGTCCCAGATCGACGGTGTACGGCCGTCCTCGGCGACGGCCCCCTCGATCTGGTACGCCGCTGTGGCCGTGCCCCACAGGAAGTCGTTCGGGAGTGCGGCGAGGTCGATGCGTTCGGACACGGAAGTCCCTTCGGAGTGCAAGGTGTTGGTCACTTGACGGCGCCTGCCGTCAGACCGGCGACGAGATAGCGCTGGAGGAGGAGGAAGCCGGCCACCACCGGCACGCTGACGACCAGCGATGCGGCCATGATCTGGTTCCAGTACACGTTGTTGAGGGTCGAGTAGCCCTGGAGGCCGACGGCGAGGGTGCGGGTGGTGTCGTTGGTCATGACGGACGCGAAGAGCACCTCTCCCCACGCGGTCATGAAGGCGTACACGGCGACCGCGACGATGCCGGGGATCGCGGCCGGCACGACGATCCTGAGCAGCGCGCCGAGCGGGCCGCAGCCGTCCACCAGCGCCGCCTCGTCCAGGTCGCGCGGCACCGAGTCGAAGTAGCCGATCAACATCCAGATCGAGAACGGGAGCGAGAAGGTGAGGTACGTCAGGATCAGGCCGCCGCGGGAGCCGAACAGGGCGATGCCGGTGGCGTTGCCGATGTTGACGTAGATCAGGAAGAGAGGGAGGAGGAAGAGGATTCCCGGGAACATCTGCGTCGACAGGACCGTCACCGTGAAGACCCGCTTGCCGCGGAATTCGTAGCGGCTGACGGCGTAGGCGGCGAACACGGCGATGACAACCGAGCAGATGGTCGCCGCGCCCGCCACGATCAGCGAGTTCACGAAGTACTTGGCGAGCGGGATCGTCGACCAGATGTCGATGTACGGCCGGACGGTCAGCCCGCTGGGCAGCCAGCGGAACTTGCCCGTGACGTCCGCGAGCGGCTTCAGCGAGCTGGAGACCATCACGTACACCGGCAGCAGCACGAAGCCGGTGAGCAGGGTGAGGAAGATCCGCCGGGACCACAGGAACGAACGGGGCGGCGCCATCGGGGAGTCGGACATCGGGGAGTCAGACATCGGCGGCCCTCCGTCCGCGCGAGGTGAACAGGAGGTACAGGCCCGTCACGACCAGCAGGAACAGCAGGAGCAGGACGGACATGGCGGAGCCGGTGCCGAAGTTCCAGGTGACGAAGGACGCCTGGTAGATGTGCACCGAGATGAGGTCGGCGGCCTCGGGGGCGGCCTTGCCGAACATCACGTACGGCGTGTTGAAGTCGTTGAACGTCCAGAGGAACAGGACCAGGATCAGCACCTGGTTGACCGGGCGCAGGGACGGCAGGGTGATGCGGCGGATCTGCTGCCACATCCCGGCGCCGTCCAGTGCGGCCGCCTCGTACAGCTCGCGCGGGATGTTCTGCAGCCCGGCCATCACGATGAGGAAGGCGAACGGCCAGCCCTTCCACACGGACACGGTCAGCAGGGCGTAGAAGCTGTTGTCGCCGATCAGCCAGAAGGAGGGCTTGTCGGTGAGGTGCAGCTGGTCGTGCAGAACGTGGTTCACCAGGCCGTTGTCGTGCTGGAACATGAACACCCAGGTGATGACGGCCGCGTAGACGGGCAGCGCGTACGGCACCAGGAACAGGGCGCGCAGCAGACCGCGGCCGCGGAAGGTGTCCTGCATGAAGATCGCGGCGGCGGTGCCGATCAGCCAGCACAGGCCGACCGACAGCAGGGTGAAGCCGACGGTGACGAGGAACGAGTGCAGCAGCGCCTCGCCCACGGGTGCGTCGAAGTCCACCGACAGCTTGTAGTTGCCGAGGCCGGACCAGGGGGCGGTCCCCCAGTCGCGGATGTAGAACTGGGTGAGTTCCTTGAAGCTCATCACGATGCCGATGACCATCGGCACCAGGTGGACGAGGAGTTCGAGGAGCAGGGCGGGCAGGAGCAGCAGGTAGGGCAGTCCGATGCGGCGGATCCGCCCGGCGCGGCGGCGGTGTTCGCGCGCCGCGCCGGGTGAGGTCTCGTGCACCGGCTCTTTCAGAGCGGTGGTGGTCATCGTGCTCAGGCCGCCGGCATCTGCTGCTGGGCCTTCTCCAGCTTGGCCTTGACGGAGTCGGTGGTCACCGCGCGTCCGGCGGCGGCGTCGGCGAACAGCTCCTTGACGGCCGTGCCGACCGTCGTCTCGAACTGCGACTCGGCGGGGACCTGCGGCAGCGCGGCCGCGCTGGTGGCGAGGGTGTTCTTCAGCACGGCGTTGGACGGGGAGTTGAACGCGGCGTCCTCCTGGGCGGCCTTCACCGGCGGGATCGAGCTGTAGGCCGTGTTGAGGGTCTTCTGCTCGTCGTCGCTGGTCATGAACTTCACGAACTTCGTGGCGCCGTCGAGGTTGTGGCTGTTCTTGAAGACCGCGATGTTGATGCCGGCGACCATCGAGTTGGTCTGGGCGCCGGCGCCGGGGGTGCCGGACTGCACGGGCACGGGGGCGATGCCGTAGGCGTCCTCGCTCATGCCCTGGGACTTGAGGTTGGCGGAGGCGGACTGCCACAGCAGGATGGCCTGCTTGCCCTTGGCGAAGTCGCTGACGGACTGGTTCTGCGCGTACTCGGCGTCGCCGGTCGGGATGACCTTGTCCTTGGCCATCAGGTCGACGTACTGCTTGACCGCGTCGACCACCTTGGGGTTGGTGAAGTCCGGCTTGCCGTCGGCGGTGAAGAAGTCGGCGCCGTGCTGCTTGGCGAAGACGAAGGTGTGGTGGATGTTCTCCGACACGTTCGAGCCCTCGGCACCGAGGACCGACCTGCCCTTCGCCTTGATCTTCTTGCCGTCGGCGATCAGCTCGTCCCAGGTGGCCGGGGGCTTGGAGATGCCGGCATCGGCGAAGATCTGCTTGTTGTAGTAGAGCGCGTACGCCATCGAGTACAGCGGTACGGCGGCCGGGTCCTTGCCCTGGGCGCCCGTGGATCCGAGCGCGGACTCGACGAACCGGTCCTTGCCGCCGATCTTGTCGAAGTTCTTGGCGTCCCACGGCAGCAGCGCGCCGGTCGCCTGCAGGGAGGCGCTCCAGGTGTTGCCGATGTTCAGCACGTCCGGGCCCTGACCGGACGTGGTCGCCGTCAGAATCCGGTTGAGCAGATCGGACCAGGGCACGACCTCCAGCTTCACCTTGATCCCGGTCTGCTTCTCGAACTTGTCGAGTTCGGGCTGGAGGACCTTCTTGTCGACGGCGATACTGGCGCCCTGGTTGGAGGCCCAGTAGGTCAGCGTCTTCGGCGAGTCGTCGGACCCGCTGCCGCTGGACGAACCGCCTCCGCAGGCCGTGGCCGCGAGAGCGAGAGACATGGTGACGGCGCCTACGGCCGCGGCTCGGATGCTGCGCATGGCTCCAGGTGTCCCTTTCCGGGAGTCGAGAACCCCGAGGGGCTCGCGGAGGCCGATACCCGTTCGACCCTCGAAGCCAGCCAGCCCCTCATGGCTTAATTTAGGATGTGAGTTAAACCTCAAGAGAATCGCTCGTCAAGGGATCCGGCAACGGCATCCGCTCCGGCGGGCCACAAATTTGCGCGAACCAGGGAGGTCGGGTGGCAGGGCTGGGCGGCCGTACGGTGCGTGACCTGCGGCGGGAGAGCCGGAGCGCCGTTCTGCAACGGTTGTATTTCGACGGCCCGATGAGCCGGCACGCGCTCGGCCCGGCGACCGGGCTCAGTTCGGGCTCCGTCAGCAACGTCGTGGCCGAACTCCTCGCCGACGGCCTGGTGGAGGAGGCGGGCATCGTCGACTCCGACGCCGGCCGCCCGCGCCGACTGCTGCGGATACGACCGGACAGCGGCCGGCTCATCGGGGTCGACGTCGGCGAGACCCGGGTACGTGTGGAGCTGTTCGACCTCGGACTACGCGAACTCGCCCGCGCGGAACGCCCGTTGGGCCCACGCGGATACGACGTCGACGCCGTCGTCGGCCATGTGCACGAGGGCATGGCCGAGGTGTTCCGTACGGCCGCGCTCACCCCCGACGACCTCCTTGGCGTCGGCATCGGCGTGCCCGGCATCATCGAGGACGCGGGCGAGCAGGGCGCCGTCGTCCACGGCCAGACGATCGGCTGGGACGCGGTCCCACTGGAGCGACGACTCCGCCTGACCGGCCAACTCCCCTCTCACATCCCCTACTTCATCGACAACGGCGCCAAGACCCTGGGCCAGGCCGAGATGTGGTTCGGCGCGGGCCGCGGCGCCCGCAACGCCGTGGTCGTCCTTTTCGGCTCCGGAGTCGGCGCCTGCGTGGTCACCGAGGAGGCAGCCCAGGGACGGGCGGTGGAGTGGGGACATCTGACGGTACGGGTCGGCGGGCGCCGGTGCCGGTGCGGTGCCGGGGGCTGCCTGGAGGCGTACGCGGGCGCGGAGGCGCTGGTCGCACGCTGGCAGGAGGCAGGCGGGCAACCGTCGCCCGGGGCAGGCGAAGAGAGGGCCCTGACCGAACTGCTCGCCGCCGCCCGCCCCTCGAACGACAGCACGCCCGACCCGGTGGCGGCGGCCGTCCTGGCCGAGACGGCCGAGTACCTGGGCGCCGGCCTGTCCGACCTGATCAACCTCTTCCAGCCCGAACGCGTCCTGATCGGCGGCTGGGCGGGCCTCCAACTCGGCGGCGCCTTCCTGGACGAGGTCCGCGCCCACGCCCTCGCGCAGGCACTCCGCTTCCCCGCGGGCCGGGTCGGCATCGAACTGGGCCGGCTCGGACCGGACGCGGTCACCGTGGGGGCGGCGGTGCTTCCGCTGGCGGCGTTCTTCGCCCGGGGCGGGCAACGGCCGCGGCCCGCGGAGCGGCCGGTGAAGGCACCGGCTTGGCGGGCGGCGGTGGATGGACGGCTGGCGTGAGGGGTCCGGCGGCGCATGTCCGAGCCGACGCTTGTCCGAGCCGACGCACGTCCGATCCGGCACCTGCCTGGGCAGTCGCTGGTCCGGGCTCCGTACCGGTGCCGGCCGGACAGGTGGCGCCCCCGGTCGGCAGCGGTACGGAGCCCGTCGGTGACGGCTGATGGCGCCGAGCATGAGCCTGTTGCCCGCAAGCTCTCCGCCCGGCTCGGTCTGCACGCCGGGGGCATCCGTCAGGGAACCTCGGGCCGGAAGTCCTGCAGCACATCTTCGCCCGGCTGGACGATGCCATAGGTGTCGGCCGGTACCTCGTTCCAGGCGCCGGGCAGATCACCCAGTGGTTCCGACACCACCAGGCGGGTCTCGTCCGAGACGTCCCGCAGGAAAGTGGCGTCGGGGTGCAGCGCCCGCAGGTCGTCCACCCTGCTGCTGTAGTACAGCGATCTCGGCGTGCCCTCGCTGGCGTACCGGAAGGCCAGGACCCGCTCCCCGTCGGCCACCGCGACCGTCATCTGCATGGGGGACGGCACCCCGTGCTCCCGTCCGACTCGCTCGACGAAGCCGGTCATACGGGCGACGCCCCCCACCGGATCTTCGTCCAGCCCGAACGTCAGCGCCAGATAGAACATCACCTCGGAGTCCGTGGTGCCCTCGATCGAAGGGAAGAGCGCCGGGTCGACGGCGAGCACGAGATCCCGGCGGAGTTCGTGGAATCCGGCGATCGAGCCGTTGTGCATCCACATCCAGCGACCGTGGCGGAACGGGTGGCAGTTGGTCTGCTGTACCGCGGTACCGGTGGAGGCTCGGATGTGGGCGAAGAACAGGGGTGAGCGGACATGCTCCGCGATCTCGTGGAGATTGCGGTTGTTCCAGGCCGGTCCGATGTCGTGGATCACGGCCGGGGTGGGGGTGTGATCCTCGTACCAGCCGATGCCGAAGCCGTCGCCGTTGGTCGTCTCGACGCCCATGCGTGCGTGCAGGCTCTGGTCGATCAGCGAGTGTTGCGGGCGGTACAGGACCTCGTCGAGTACGAGGGGCGTACCCGAGTAGGCAAGCCAACGGCACATGGCTCACGCCCCCCGTACGGGGTCCCGAGCGGCCACGCCACTCGCGCCCCTTCCGACCTCGGTCATGCTGTCCTCGGTCATGTCACCTCACGCCTTCCGGGCCACGGACCAGCGGTTTCCTGTCCGTGGACCAGCGGTTTCCTGTCCGTCTTCCACCTCATCCGGCTCCCGGGGTGAGCGCATCGCCCGGCGCGGGTGATTTCCCGGCCGGCCGAGGGCGGCCCGGGGACCGAGGAGCCCTCACTGGCTGCCTCGGTCCCCGGGCGACCTGTCGATCCGGCGACCTGTCGATCCGCAGCGAGCCTGCCGACTACCGAGCCGGTGCCGGCTGCTGCGCCGGCGCGTAACCCGCCGGCCGGGTGGTGAACGTGCCCCGCCCCTGGGTCCGGCTGCGCAACCGAGTCGCATAGCCGAACAGTTCGGCCAGCGGCACAGTGGCGGTCAGCACCGCCGAGCCACCCCGGCTCTCGGACCCGTTGACCCGCCCGCGCCGAGCGGCCAGGTCACCGAGCACTCCGCCGACCGCGTCCTCCGGCACGGTGACCGTAACCTCGGCCACCGGTTCCAGCAGGGCCACCGCGCAGGCACGCAGCGCCTCGCGCAGTCCCAGCCGGCCGGCGGTCCGGAAGGCCATCTCGGAGGAGTCCTTCACATGGGTGGAGCCGTCGGTCAGCGTGACCCGCAGCCCGGTCACCGGATGCCCACCGAGCGGCCCCTCGGCCAGGGCGTCCCGGCAGCCGGCCTCCACGGCCCGCACATACTCCTGCGGCACCCGCCCGCCGACCACGACGGACCGGAACTCGAAGCCGGTGGCCCCGACTTCGGCCCCGAGCGGCTCGACGTCGAGGACGACATGCGCGAACTGCCCGGCACCGCCGTCCTGTTTGACATGCCGGTAGACCAGCCCGCTCACCCCGCGCACGACAGTCTCCCGATGCGCGACCCGCGGACGCCCCACGACGACCTCCGGTCCTTCGGAACGGCGGATCTTCTCCACCGCGACCTCCAGATGCAGCTCGCCCATCCCGGACAGTACGGTCTGCCCGGTCTCGTCGTCGGTGCGCACCACCAGCGAGGGGTCCTCCTCCGCCAGCCGCGCGAGCGCGGTCGCCAGCCGTCCGGTGTCGGTGCTGCGGCGCGCCTCGACGGCGACGGACACCACGGGCTCGGCGACCACGGGCGCCTCCAGGAGCAGCGGGGCGCCGGGATCGCAGAGGGTCGAACCGGCCCGCGCCGACTTCAGGCCCGCGAGCGCGACGATGTCACCGGCGACCGCCCGGTCCAGCTGGACGTGCCGGTCCGCCATGACCCGCAGGATCCGCGCCACCCGCTCGGTGCGCCCGGTGCCGGGGTCCCACACGGTGTCTCCCCTCTCGATCGTGCCCGAGTAGACGCGCACGCAGGTCAGGCGCCCGATGCCGGCCGCGTTCACCTTGAACGCGAGGGCAGCGAACGGTGCTTCTGGGTCGGCGGGCCGCCGCTGTTCGGTGTCGCCGTGGACACCGCGTACGGCGGGCACGTCCAGCGGCGAGGGCAGGTAGGCCACCACCGCGTCCAGCAGCGGTTCGATGCCGCGGTTGCGGTAGGCGGAGCCGCACAGTACGACGACACCGTCGCCGGTGCGGGTGAGGTCCCGGAGGGCGGCGGCCAGGGTCGGCTCGGACAGAGCGGACTCTGCGCAGAACTCCTCCAGCGCGGCCGGATGCACCTCGGCCACCGCCTCCTCCAGCACCCGACGCCGCCGCAGAGCCTCCTCCGCCAGCGTCTCGGGAACCGGCCCCTCCGCCGCCGTACCGCCACCGCCGTCCCAGACCAGGGAGCGCATGCGCACCAAGTCGACCACGCCGGTGAAGCCGCCCTCGGCCCCGATCGGCAACTGGACGACGAGCGGGGCAGGATGCAGCCGCTCCCGGATCGAGTCGACGGCCCGGTCGAGGTCGGCGCCCGCGCGGTCCAGCTTGTTGACGAAGGCGATTCTCGGCACACCGTGCCGGTCGGCCTGCCGCCACACCGACTCGCTCTGCGGCTCGACGCCGGCGACGGCGTCGAAGACGGCGATCGCCCCGTCGAGGACGCGCAGCGAACGTTCGACCTCGTCGGCGAAGTCGACGTGGCCCGGGGTGTCGATGAGGTTGATGCGGTGGCCGTCCCAGCCGCAGCTGACGGCGGCGGCGAAGATGGTGATGCCACGGTCGCGTTCCTGCGGGTCGAAGTCGGTGACGGTGGTGCCGTCGTGGACCTCGCCGCGCTTGTGCGTGGTTCCCGTCGCGTACAGGAAGCGCTCGGTGACGGTGGTCTTGCCGGCGTCGACGTGGGCGAGGATGCCGAGGTTGCGGACGGTGGCGAGGGTGTTGAGGTTGGTACGCACGGCCCATGGCCTTTCTGAGGATCAGGAAAAAGGGGCAGCGCGATTTCCCGTGCTCGATTTCCCGTGCTCAGGAGCAGACGGACCCGGCCCGGCCACCCGCCACCGGGCGTGCGTGGGCTGTGCCGTGTGAGCTGGTGGTGAACCGGGTCAGAGCGTCGTCACGGGCATCCGGTGCCGGCCGCGCAGCGGGCACCGGACGGACGAGGACACCAGGATCACCTCGGACCGCGACGGGGGGACGACGACGGCGGTACGGTCACGCACGGCCCGGCTCCCCTCGGTGTCAGTGGTCACGAAACACGCGGCCGAGATGTGTCAACGCCGCGCGATGCAGGGTGAGTCTAGGGAAACCGGTCAGGAACCGAGTACCGATTTTTCACGCGCCGATCGATCCCAGGGCCCGGGCGAGCCGCCACAGCCACTCCTGCGCCGTGCCCCGCACCCACGGGTGCTTCTCCTGGAACCCGGCCCAGTCCACATCCCACCGCACCACCGCGGCCGGGCGGAGAGCGTCCGCCTCCCGGCACGCCGCACGACGGAAGACCGACCTCAGCAGGCGCGGCGTCAGGGACGCCCCCTCCCCCTCGGCGAGAAGCACCGCGTCGTACAGATCCTTGCCCTGCGCCCGGCCTTCGTCCCGGCTGTCGGTGTGCAGCCACAGCAACTTCCAGGCGAGGGACAGCTCCCGGCCGGCGGTCCGCACCGCGGTGGGCGCTCCCCCGTCGCCGCGCGGTATCAGGGTCCACACCGGGGGCTCGGGAAGCAGTTCGTCGCGGGCGAAGTCCAGCCGTACCTCGCCGGCGGGCACCCCTTCTCTCTGCCAGGGAATGAGCAGCCGTACCCCTGGTGTGTCGTACTCCGTGTACGTCCACGTGCCGTCCACGCGCGCCTTCGCCGCGTCGAGGAACACACCCGGGGCCGCCCACGGCCGCTGCGCCACGCGTTCGAGCAGGTCCAGGTACGGGGGGCCGGATTCCACCACGTCCTCGTCGGACAGCCAGCGCAGGCCCTCGGGTGGGAGGACGGGCCGCTGTCCGGCGGTGTCGAACTCCTCGTACGTCCACATCTCGTACCGAGCCGCGCCGTCGGCGGCCTCCGGCCACTGCTGCACCGTGTCGAGGGCGTCGACGTACGGATACGGGTCCAGCGCATCGACCCCGGCGGCGTGCTCCAGGACCACCCAGTCGAGATCGGCGGGCTCGCGCGCCGCGGCTCCCACCCAGGCCGGCATGACCATGCTTCCGCGCAGGACCAGGCTTCCGCTCCAGGGAGCGTCCGCGATCAGACCCAGCACATGATCCAGAGCCGCACGCCGGCTCACCGACTCTTCGTCTCGCTCCCCGTTCACGGGGCAGACCGTAGCGTCCGCCACTGACAGCGGGGGGTGAGGAGAGCACCACGAGCACCGAGCGCACTGAGAGCACCCACGCCGCGTGGAATTCGCCACAATTCACTCCCTTAAGGAGGGATGAATGCGTAAAAGTAGTTCTTTGATGCCGGTTGCACTCCTCCGGTAACCAGCTCCAGGGATTCAACGATCAGTGGCATGGGAGAAGCGTTTGATCACGGTACGTAAGCGACGCATCGGGCTGATGGCTACGGCCGGCGTATTCGGCGGCGTGCTCGCACTCACGGCGATGGGCGGTACCAGCAACGCTGCCACCAGTGACAACGACCCCGGGAACCCTCCGAAACCGCAGACGCAGGCAGATCAGAAGGCCGCCCAGGACGCCCAGGACGCTTCCGACGCCCGAATAATGATCACGTCCGGGGCAGGTGCTTACAACGTCGGGATCAACGGCCCCGTCAAGGTCACCGTCAGCGACGGGAAGCTCACCAAGGTGACCATGACCGCCGTCGCGACCGGTGCCGAGATTCCGGGCACCATGTCCGCGGACGGCACGTCCTGGAAGCCGAACGGCCAACTGGAGCGGGCCACCCGCTATCAGGTCGCCGCAGAGGCCGTGGACGCCAAGGGCCGCTCCGTCACCGGGTACGCCGCGATCTCCACGGTCTCCGCGGCCAACGACTTCATCGGGCATCTCTCCCCCGAGAACGGCTCGACCGTCGGCGTGGGCATGCCGGTGACGGTCCGCTTCGACAAGGCGATCAGCGACAAGGCCGCTGTGGAGTCGGAGATCCAGGTCAGCTCCAGCAGCGGGCAGCGGGTCGTCGGTCACTGGTTCAACGACAACCGCCTGGACTTCCGCCCCCAGAACTACTGGAAGCCCGGCTCCACCGTCACCGTCAAGCTCACCCGTCAGGGCATCCAGAAGACGGTCATGTTCAAGATCGGCCGGAGCCAGATCAGCACCGTCGACGCCAAGACGAAGGAGATGACCGTCGTACGGGACGGCAAGACGATCAAGACCATCCCGATCTCGTCCGGCAGCCCCGAGCACCCGACGTACAACGGTCAGATGGTCATCTCCGAGAAGTTCCGGCACATCCACATGAACGGTGCGACCGTCGGCCTCACGGAGAAGGACGGCAAGCCCTCGTACGACATCAAGGCCGTGCCGCACGCCATGCGCCTGACCGACTCTGGCACGTTCATCCACGGCAACTACTGGGGTGCCGACTCGGTCTTCGGCAAGGTCAACACCAGCCACGGCTGCGTGGGCCTGAAGGACGTCAGGGGCGGCGGCAACGACAGGCTGCCCGCCGCGTGGTTCTTCGACAACTCGATGATCGGTGACGTCGTGATCGTCAAGAACTCCGACGACAAGACCGCGCTGGCCCCGGGCAACGGCCTCAGCGACTGGAACATGCCGTGGGCCGAGTGGGTCTCGGGCAGCGCGACCGGCTGACGTCACGCCCCTCCACGCAGCTGAACCTGAATCCCTTCCGCCAGGCGGCGGCCGACACCATGTAGGCCGCCGCCTGCGGCGTCAGGCTCAGGGAACGTGCCGCAGCTCCCCGCGCGACCCCCTGCGAAGGCTGCTCAAAGGCTCGGGCGTACAGCTCGACCTGGCTGGGCTGCGTGAGGGCGGCGGCAGCGTCCAGTGTGTCCGCGTGCACCCGGCGAGCACTCCTCACTCCGCCCCGAGGTCGTCTCCGGGACCGCCCCGGCCTCCTGATGCGGCGGGCGACGGCGGGTAGTCGTCGACGGTCACGGAGTTGTAGAGGCGTGCGCTCTTGGTGGTGAGGCGAACGAGGGCGCGGCTGGGGCCCGTGGGCAGGGCGGAGATGAGGCGGGCGCCCTGGGCCAGTCCCCACACGCCGAGGCGGGACGTGGGGATCAGGGTCTTCGCTGCACTCAGCGCGACCGCGCGGCTGCCGTGCACGTGCGCCGCCATCACGCGCTCGTAGGCGGGGAAGGCACGCTCGTGGTCGCCGCCCGCCCGTGCCAGTTCTCCGGCGAGGACGTACGCACCGACGACGGCCAGGGTGGTGCTGCCGCCGACGGCCGGACCGGGGCAGTAGCCCGCGTCGCCGACGAGCGTCACTTTTCCCTGCGACCAGGTGTCCATGTGGAGCTGGGTGATCGAGTCGAAGTAGAACGCCGGGGTGCGGTCGAGTTCGTCCAGCCAACGGTCCACGTCAGGGTGCATGCCGGCGAACGCACCGCGCAGCAGTTCCTTCTGCCGGGGCACATCGCGGTGGTGGTAGTCGAGTTCGCGCTCGCTCCGGAACAGGAACAACGCCCGCGCGTCGCCGAGGTGCCGCGCGCCGTACATGCCGGCGGTGCGGCCGACGCCGACGTGGATGAGCAGCTCGCCGTCGAGGTCGGAGACGTTCGACAGGGTCAGTACCCCGAGGTAGGCCCCGATGAAGGCGGTGAAACGGGACTCCTCGTCGAAGATGAGGCGGCGCACGTTGGAGTGCAGCCCGTCCGCACCGACGACGAGGTCGAAGCGGCGCGGCGCGGCGTTCTCGAACCGCACCTCGCCATCGGGCGAGATCGCGGTGATCGAGTCGCCGAAGACGTACTCGACGTCGTCGCGTGCGGCGTCGTAGTAGATCTCGCTCAGGTCGTCGCGCATGATCTCGACGTGCCGGTCGGAGCTGGCGCCGAAGATCTTGGAGAGGTCCGCCCGGACGGGACGCCGTGAGCCCTCCCGGTGGACAGTCATTCGGTTGGTGCCGGTGGCCCGCTCCTCGATGCGCGGCAGCACGCCCATCTTTTCCGAGACGTTCATCGCGGGCCGGAACAGGTCGACCGCGTGGCCGCCGGTCTTGCGCAGCGCCGGCGCGCGCTCGACGACGGTGACGGAGAAGCCGTGTCTGGTGAGCCAGTAGGCCAGCACCGGTCCGGCGACGCTGGCGCCGGAGACGAGAATCCGCATGGCACCCCTCCTTGTCATTCAGTCCACCCGTACGGCGTGGATCGCGGTGAAGGCCAGCAGGGAGGTGGCGGTCCGCGGCGGATCCTCGAGCAGGGGTGAGTGCCCGAGACCGGGCAGCAGCTCGACCCTTGCGCCCGGAACGGCGCGGTAGTCGGAGGCGGATGAGGATCGCCATCTGCGGTCGTCCTCGCCGAAGATCACCAGCAGCGGCTTGCCCAGGACCGTCAGCCGATCCGGCAGCGCCCGCTGCTCCAGGTAGGAGCGGGTGGCCCGCATCGACATGGTGAGCGAGTGACGGGTCATACCGCGCACGTCGTCCAGGAGCTCTTCTGGGATCTTGTAGCCCGCGCGGCTGAAACCCGTGCTCGAGAATCGCCGGAGCTGCTCGTCGGTCGGCGGCCACTGCGAGAGGCCGATTGCGGCGGACTCCGTTGCGATGAAGGCGTCCAGGCTGGGTCCGGTGTTGATGAGCGCGAGCGCGGTCACCAGGTCGGGTCGCTGTTCGGCGAGGGCGGTGGCGACGACGCCGCCGCTGGAATGACCGACGGCCACGGCGTGCTCGACGCCGAGCCGGTCCAGTACCGCTCCGGCCCGTCGTGCCTGGTCCGGGATCGCGTAGCTGCGGTCGGCCGGTTTCGCCGACCGGCCGTGCCCGAGCAGATCGGTCCGGATGGCGCGGTGAGATCCCGTCAGCAGCGGAACCAGCGGGTCCCACGAGCGGGTCGAGGATGCTGACCCGTGGATGAGCAGGAGTGCGGGGGCGTCGCGGGGGCCGTCCTGGCACACGTAGATGTCGCCGTCGTCCAGCGACAGGGTTGAACTCTCGGTGGTGGCGCCGCCGTTCACGTGCGGATCGCCGTCAGAAGCAGTCATGGGCCCACTGTCGCCGCTGGTCCCCGTCGGCGGATTGGACGAATGTTCCCCTCGGTTGGCTGACGTAGCATGGGATGGTGCAAACGTTCATGCACGGTGCGGCTGTGTGGGACGTCGCATGCCCGCAGCGGCCCAGCCGGGTGGCCGGTGTCACCATGGCCGGATTCCGTGTCCGTGAACTGGACGCGCTTCGGATGGTCCCGCACCCTGCCGTGACGCTGGTCCTGGAGTTCGGCGCCGGCTCGCCCGTCCTTGACTGTGCCCCGGGGCAGCAGCAGCGGGGAAGCATCGTCGCCGGGCCCGGGCTCGGGTCCGGAGGCGCGGTCCGGGCGCGGGGAGAGAACGTCGAGTGCGTGCAGGTGCGCCTGTCCCCGGTGATCGCACGTGCGATTCTGGGTGTCGCCCCCGCTGACCTCGACGGCGCCGTCGTGCCGCTGGGCGACCTGTGGGGCCGGGAGGCGTCCCGGATCCGCGAGCAACTCGGCGATGTCTTGTCCTGGCAGGATCGCTTCGCGTTGACAGACGCACTGCTCGCCCGCCGGCATGAGGCGGGGCCGCCGGTGGACCCGGAGGTGGCCTGGGCCTGGCACCGGATCGTCGTCAGCCGTGGCCTGACCCGGGTCGACGGACTCGCGGCTGAGGTCGGGTGGAGCCGTAAGCGGCTGTGGTCCCGGTTCCGGTCGCAGCTCGGCCTGCCGCCCAAACGCGCCGTGAAGCTGGTCCGCTTCGACCATGCCGCCCACCGCCTGGTCGCGGGTGAAAGCGCGGCCGAAGTCGCGGCCGACACTGGCTACGCCGACCAGTCCCACCTGCATCGGGACGTCATGGCGTTCACCGGGGCAACCCCCGCGACCGTTGCTGGCGAGCCGTTTCTCGCCGTTGACGACATCGCATGGCCCAGCTGCTGTCCGCGCAGGTCACGCCACAGTCCTGAAAAGCAGAAAACCCCTGATCAACAGGGGTCTCAGCTGGTGTCCGAGGGGGGACTTGAACCCCCACGCCCGATAAAGGGCACTAGCACCTCAAGCTAGCGCGTCTGCCATTCCGCCACCCGGACTAGGTGTCTGCCGCCTTGCGGGGGCTGTTCCCCGCGGCGACATGGACAACAATACCAAGGTTTCGGAGCGCGTTTCACCTGCGTATCCGTGCGGTGAGCGGTGGCCGGGGCGCGAGTGTGCGCCCCGGCCGACGGGATGTACGCGGAGTGAGTGCGCGCACACGGAGCGGATGAACGCGGTGGTCAGGGCATGAGCTGATAGTCGGGGAAGTTCCGGGCAGCCGTGACCGCGGGCGTCTCGATCTTCGGGATCTCCTTCCAGGTCGACTACGCCAAGGACCTGGGCTTCGGGCCACTGGTGGCGGCCCCCTCGATGGGTGTCATGGCCGTCATCAACGGCTTCGGCCGTCCCACCGTGGGCTGGCTCTCCGACCGTTACGGCCGCAAGTCCACCCTGGTCTTCGTGGTCGTGATCCTGAGCCTCGCCCTGTTCGGCGTGATCTGGGCCGGTGACATCAAGAGCGAGTGGCTGTTCCTGTTCTTCGCCCTCCTCTCCGGCCGGGCTGCTGCTCCGGCAGCCGGGCGGGACCGGCGGCACGACAGTCTCGGCAGCAGCCTCCTGACGGCTAACTCCTCCCCGCTCACCCGGTGTTCCCCCTCTACGATCTGCTCACCGATCATCGGAGGGGGAACACCGCACCATGAACACGGACACGGACACAGGCACAGGCACGGACACGGACACGGACACCACGCCCGCGCCCGGAGGCACCGAGGAACCAGGACACCGGGTCACCAGCCTGGAACTCTTCTTCGACCTGGTCTTCGTCTTCACACTGACCCAGCTCACCGTGCTGCTGGCACACGACCTGTCGTTCGCCACGGCCGCCCGCGTGGCGCTGATCCTGGTCGTGCTGTTCTGGATGTACGGCGCCTACGCCTACCTCACCAACCAGGTGCCGCCCGACCGCCCGTCGCGGCGCCTGCTGCTGATGCTGGGCATGGGCGCGTTCCTGATCTGCGCGCTGGCGATCCCCCGGGTCTTCGACGACACCGGCGTGGTCTTCGGACTGGGCTTCCTGCTGGTGGTGATCGTGCACACGGCGCTGTACACACGCAGCCACGGCTGGGACTCCATCTGGTACGGCGTCCCGAACGCGCTGGCCGCCCTCTCCGTGACGGCTGCGGGCGGCAGCGACGGCCTCACGGCGGACGGTCTCTGGCTGCTGGCGATCGCCCTGCAGTTCGTGACCCCGTTCGTCGCCGAGCACGGGCCGGGCCGCAGGGACGGACGCAGCGCGGCGACGCTCCGGGTGCAACTGGGCACCCTCGACCCGGCACACTTCGTGGAGCGGCACGGGCTGCTGCTGATCATCGCCTTCGGCGAGTCCGTGATCTCCATCGGCGTCGGCATCGGCGATCTGCCGCTCACGCCGGGCCTGTTCGGCGGCGCGTTCCTGGCGCTGGCGCTCGCCGTCGCGCTGTGGTGGACGTACTTCGTACGCGACGAGGAGGGCGCGGAAGCGGCGTTCCGCGCGACACCGGCACCGCAGCGGTGGCGGCTGGCGATGAACGCGTACTACTACGCCTTCCTGCCCATGCTGCTGGGCATCGCCTTCCTCGCGGCCGGCGTCAAGAAGACCCTCGGCCACCTCACCGAACACCCGCACTGGGGCCCGGCACTGGCCCTGGCGGGCGGCGTGGCCCTGTTCCTGGCCGGCGACGCGGCCTTCCGCGCCACCCTGAACCTCCACCCGATCCGCTACCGCGCCACCGCGTCCCCCCTCGCCCTACTGACCTCCCTACCGGCCACCCACCTCCCGGCCTATGCCGGACTGCTGCTCCTGGTAGCGGTGTTGACGGGGATGCTGGCGGTGGAGTCACGCCGGAGCACGCCAACTCCCGGAGCCGCGCAACCGGCGGACGCCTAGGCCGTGTCCGCATCGCCTGGTCATGGACGAGTTCGGATCGCGCGGTTTGTCTCCCCGACCGCAGAATCCGGTCGTCGTGCGGCACGAAGCTCCACTATGGTCCGAGGATGTTCGTTGTCACCGTGACCTACACAGCACCGCTCGACGAGGTGAATCGGTGGAGACCGGCCCACGGTGAGTGGCTGAATGACCTCATCGCGCGGCGGTTGCTCCTCATGGCCGGCCGTCGGCCGCAGTGGGTCGGCGGTGTCTATGTCGCCCCTGGGATGCAGGCCGAGGAGATCGATCGGCTACTGGCCACCGACCCGTACCTGGTCAACGGCGTTGCGGAGCATCACGTGGTGGAGTTCACGCCGCTGCTGGTGGCAGCCGGCCTGGAGGAGCTCAAGTCCAAGGACTGAGCAGCGCTCATTCTCGCACGCGACGCCGACTGCGCTCAGGACGCGTTCTGTTCGTGGTACGAGCGGCGGGTGTGTTCCGTGTGTTCGCGCATCAGGTGGGTGGCGCGCTGTTCGTCGCGGGCGGTGATCGCTGTTATCAGCTCGCGGTGTTCGGTCCAGGACTGCTTTCCGCGCTGTCGGGCCACCGGGGTGTAGTACCAGCGGACCCGGCGGTCGACCTGCCCGGCCAGTTCGGCGAGGACCGTGTTGCCCGCCAGTTCCATCACCTTGGCGTGGAAGGCCGCGTTGAGGGCGACCGCGCGGTCCACGTCCTCGGCCGCGACCGCCTTCTCACCCTCGGCGCACATCTCCTCCAGGGCGTCGATGCCCGGCTTGTCGGCGTTCTGGGCGGCCAGTCGGGCCGCCTCCGCCTCCAGGAGGGTGCGGACCGTCAGGAGTTGGTCGGCCTCTTCCTGGGTGGGCGAGTGGACGAACGCGCCCTGTGCGGGACGCAGGTCGACCCAGCCTTCGGTGTTGAGCCGCTGCAGCGCCTCGCGGACCGGCTGGCGGGAGACGCCCAGGTGTCCGGCGAGTTCGCTCTCCACGAGGTGCTGGCCGGGCCGCAGCGTGCGCGTGGTGATCAGCTCCAGCAGTGCCTCGTAGACACGGTCGCGCAACGGGCCGGGCCGTTCCAGCTTGGGTACGGCTCCCTGCGGCAGTCCGGTCGACAACATCGGGGTCCCCTCCAGGCTGTTTCCAGTACACGGTGGACTGCCCACTATGGATTGTCTTTCGTCTACAGTCTACGGTGCACAAAAGCCAGACGAAGTGGCAGTTGGGCGCGTCACACCACCCCGTGCGCCCCCGCGGGCGGCGTCACGGGCACCGTACGACCTGCCCCGCGTACGACAGGTTGCCGCCGAAGCCGAACAGCAGGGCCGGGTCGCCGCTGCGGACGGCGCCCTGCTCCAGCAGCTTGGACAGGGCGAGCGGGATGCTGGCCGCGGACGTGTTACCCGATTCGGTGACGTCGCGCGCGACCACGGCGTTGACGGCGCCGAGCTTCTCCGCGAGCGGCTCGATGATGCGCAGATTGGCCTGGTGCAGCACGACCGCGGCGAGATCGGCGGGTGCGACGCCGGCCTTCTCGCAGGCGCGCCGGGCGATGGGCGGCAGCTGGGTGGTGGCCCAGCGGTAGACACTCTGCCCCTCCTGCGCGAACCGCGGCGGCGTGCCCTCGATCCGCACCGCGTTGCCCATCTCCGGCACCGATCCCCACAGCACCGGCCCGATCCCCGGCTCCTGACCCGGCGCGCACGCCTCGACCACGGCCGCCCCGGCCCCGTCGCCGACCAGGACGCAGGTGGTGCGGTCGCTCCAGTCGGTGATCTCGGACATCTTGTCGGCGCCGATCACCAGCGCCCGGGTCGCGGCGCCCGCTCGTACCGTGTGGTCGGCGGTGGCCAGCGCGTGGGTGAAGCCGGCGCAGACGACGTTGACGTCCATCGCGGCCGGCTGCGGGATACCGAGCCGGGCGGCCACCCGGGCGGCGGTGTTCGGGGAGCGGTCGATCGCGGTGGACGTGGCCACCAGCACCAGGTCGATGTCCTGGGCCGTGAGCCCGGCTGCGGCCAGGGCCTTGGCGGCGGCGTGCGCGGCGAGTTCGTCGACCGGCTCGTCCGGGCCCGCGATGTGCCGGGTCCGGATGCCCACCCGGCTGCGGATCCACTCGTCACTGGTGTCGACCATGCCCGCGAGGTCCTCGTTGGTGAGTACCTTCGCGGGCTGATAGTGACCGATGGCGGCGATGCGCGAGCCGTGCATGTGGGGGTTCCCCTCGTTGCCTTGGGTAGCGGGATCCACCAGTCTGATCAGTGACTCACGAGTACGACGGCAGGTGAAGCCACAGGAATCGGGCGCGCCAGTTGTCGGCTTCCCTCAGCGGAAACGCTCCAGGCCGTCGCCCGAACCCTTGCCGCAATCTCCTCCATACTGTAGACAATATTTCGTCGACAGGATTCAGTCGTCGTTTCCTCATCCTCTCCCCAAGTCCCCGACAGTCCGTCAGGCTCCGGATCCTTGTCCCCCCACCTCCGCGGTATCCCTCAAACCGAACGGAGTGCTCCCGTGAAAGTCGCAGTCCTCGGCGCCGGTGCGATCGGCGCCTACGTCGGTGCCGCGCTCCACCGCGCGGGCGCCGACGTGCACCTCATCGCCCGTGGACCGCATCTCGCGGCCACGAGGCAGTACGGAGTACGGGTGCTCAGCCCGCGCGGCGACTTCACCGCGCACTCCCACGCCACCGACGACCCGGCGGAGGTCGGCCCGGCCGACTTCGTCCTCCTGGGCCTGAAGGCCAACGCGTACGCGGTGTGCGGGCCGCTGACACTCCGCTGCTGCACGAGCGCACGGCGGTGGTGGCCGCCCAGAACGGCATCCCGTGGTGGTACTTCCACCGGCACGGCGGCCCCTACGACGGCCACCGCGTCGAGAGCGTCGACCCGGGCGGCGCCGTCAGCGCCGTCCTCGCGCCCGAACGGGCCGTCGGCTGCGTCGGCCACGCCGCGACCGAACTCCAGTCGCCGGGCGTCGTACGGCACTTGGAGGGCACCCGGTTCTCCGTCGACGAGCCCGACCGCAGCATCTCGGCACGCTGCCTGGACTTCAGCGAGGCGATACAGGCCGGCAGCCTGAAGTGCCCGGTGGAGCAGGACCTGCGCGGCGACATCTGGGTCAAGCTGCTCGGCAACATCTCCTTCAACCCGATCAGCGCGCTGGCCCGCGCCACGATGGGGCAGATGTGCCTGCACGGCGGCACCCGCCAGGTCATCGAGACGATGATGCGCGAGACCCTGGCCGTGGCCGAGGCGCTGGGCTGCCGGGTCGGGGCTGCTCGCCTCCTCGGTCGACTTGTCGACCACTCCGCGGGCCGCCGAGTGGATCAAGGAGTACGAGGCGAAGCCGGACCGCTTCGACGCCCGGATCGCCGTCGAGCACGAGGCGCCGCTGACCGACTCGGCCTGTGTGTACTGCGGGAACTGCATCGAGGTGTGCCCGACGGGGGCGCTGTCGTTCAGGTCGGAGTTCGACATGCGGGCGGCGGGTACCTGGGACGAGTCGAAGCAGTCGGAGACGACCACGGTGTGCGCGTACTGCGGAGTGGGCTGCAACCTCACGCTCCATGTGCAGGACAATGAGATCGTGAAGGTCACCTCACCGCGCGACAGTCCGGTGACCACGGCAATCTCTGCATCAAGGGCCGTTTCGGCTACCAGCACGTACAGAACCGGGGCTGATCAGGACATGGGACGAGTCACGGAACGACGCAAGGTCCTCCGCATCCGGGACGGGGTTGTCTCGACCCGGCCGGATACGCTCGTCGCCGAGGAACCCCTGGAGATCCGGCTGAACGGCAAGCCGCTCGCGATCACCATGCGCACGCCGGGTGACGACTTCGCGCTGGCGGCGGGGTTCCTGGTGAGCGAGGGTGTGCTGGCCACCGCGTCCGATCTGCAGAACATCGTGTACTGCGCCGGGGCGACGGTGGACGGTTCGAACACGTACAACGTGGTCGACGTGCGGACCGCCCCGGACGTCGTCCTGCCCGACTTCACCCTGGAACGGAACGTCTACACCTCGTCCTCGTGCGGGTTGTGCGGCAAGGCCAGCCTGGACGCCGTACGCACCACCGCGCGCTGGCCGATCGCCGACACTCCCCCGGTCCGGGTCACCCCCGAACTGCTGGCGAGCCTCCCCGACCGGCTGCGGGCGGCCCAGCGGGTGTTCGACCGGACCGGGGGGCTGCACGCGGCCGCCCTGTTCACCGAGGACGGGGAGCTGCTGGACATACGGGAGGACGTGGGCCGGCACAACGCGGTCGACAAGCTGGTCGGGCGGGCGCTGCAGAACGACGGTCTGCCGCTGTCCCGGACGATTCTGCTGGTCTCCGGCCGGGCCTCGTTCGAACTGGCGCAGAAGGCGGTGATGGGGGGGATCCCGGTGCTGGCGGCGGTGTCGGCGCCCTCCTCGCTGGCGGTGGACCTGGCCGCCGAGACGGGCCTGACCCTGGTGGGTTTCCTGCGGGGCGGCTCGATGAACGTGTACGCGGGTGCGGACCGCGTCGCCCTGCGTGCCGCGGCCGCCCAGGGCTGACCGGTCCCCGCGGCACGGCGGCGGGGCCCCGACCGGCGGGGAGCGCCCCCTGCGCCTTCGGGGTCCCGCTGTGTCCTTTGGCTCCGTTCACCTCCGGGGGCGCCTCAGCCGGTGTCGAGACGGCGATCGTGCTCAGCGCTTCGCGCCTCCGCGCGTTCGCCGTCTCGACACCGGCGCGCCCCCTACGGTTCTCTTCGCGGCCGACGCGTCGGCACAGCGGGAGTTGGTGGGCCCTTGCCGTTGGCAGGGGTCAGCCGTTGGTGAAGCTCAGCTCCCGAGCTCTCGTCACCGTGCCCAGCCTCGGGAAGTCCAGCCGGACCGACGCCTCGTGCTCAGCTGCCGTGAACGCGGCCATGGCGTCCTCGACGAAGACGAGGTCGTAGCCGAGGTCGGCGGCGGCGCGGGCGGTGGACTCGACACCGAGGTTGGTGGCGATGCCGCCGAACAGCAGGGTGCGGATGCCGCGTTCGCGCAGCCGCTCGTCCAGGCCCGTGCCCTGGAAGCCGCCGATGGTGCGCTTGACGATCTCCAGGTCGCCGTCCCTGGCCAGCCCCGCCGCCAGCCCGCTGCCGGGCGGCTGTTCGGCGACGGCGGGGCGTTCGACCCTGATCAGGACGACGAGTGCGCCGGCGGCGCGGAAGGCGGCCGCCAACTCCTCGGCGGTGGCGAGCACTTCGGTGCCTTTGCGGGGTTCCAGGGGCAGCGCGACGATGCGGTCCATCAGATCGACGAGGACGAGGGCGGTGCGCTGCGGATCGAGCACGGGAGCTGCGGTCATGACGGAACGTTAGCCGTCATCAGCCGTCCGTGCCGGAAATCCGGATCAACAGGCCCATGAACTGATCGCGTTCTGCCGTCGACAGCGGGGCGAGCAGTTCGTCGTTGGCCTCGCGGGCGGCCTTCTCGCAGCGGGTGAGCAGGCGGGCGCCGTCGCCGGTGAGGGACACGGCGTTCTTGCGCCGGTCCTTGGGGTCGGGGGCGCGCACGACGAGGCCGGCGGACTGCAGGTCGTTGAGGACGCCGACCAGGTCCTTGGGGTCGAGGCCCACGCCGCGGCCGAGGTCGGCCTGGGCGACGGGGGCGAGGTCACGGACGGCGGAGAGCACCACGTGGTGCCACATCTTCATGCCCTCGGCCGCGAGCGCGTCGGCGACCAGGGAGCGGCCGCGGGCGGCGGCCCGGCCGAGGAGCCAGCTGGGCAGGGCGCGGATCGCGGGGAGGGGTGCTTCGGCCATATGTGCACCCTACCGAAGAATCATTGGACTTCCCAACGATCCCCCGCTACCGTTGGGCCTCCCAACGAATTCATGGGTGTTCCCAACGACCCAACGACCACCCCGCTCCTGGAGGTTGCGATGCGCCGCGTCCGGTACGAGTCCACCGGCGGCCCCCTGTTCCTGGAGGAGGCACCCGTCCCCGAGCCCGGCCCCGGGGAACTACTGGTGCGCTGCGAGGCGGTCGGTGTCACCCTGCCCGTCGTCCGCAAGGTCACCGAGGCCGCCGAACCGATCCCGCTGGGCGGCGAGATCGCCGGTGAGGTGGTGGCCGTGGGCGAGGGCGTGACCCGTTTCCGCCCGGGCGAGCGGGTCACCGGGCTGTGCTTCGGCCACGGGTACGCCGACTTCGCCCTGCTGCACGAGGCCATGGCCTCCCCCGTACCCGACGGCGCCACCTGCGTCGACGCGGTCGCGCTGGTGCGCGGCGGACTGGTGGCGCTCGGCGCGCTGGAGTCCGCGCGCCTCGTCCGGGGAGAGGCGGTCCTGGTCACGGCCGCGGCCAGCGGGGCCGGGCAGCTCGCGGTGCAGCTGGCGCGCGCACGGGGCGCGGGCCGGGTGGTGGGCGCCGTGTCCGATCCGGCCAAGGCGGACTTCGTCCGCTCGCTGGGCGCGGACGACTGTGTCCGGTACGCCGACGACAGCTGGGGCGAGCCGGTCGACTGTGTCCTGGACGCGGTCGGCGGTGATCTGCTCACCCCCGCGCTCGCCGCACTCGCCCCGCACGGCCGGTTGGTCGCCTACAGCTCGGGCGGCGGCACGATCCAGGCGTACGACCTGCTGGTCGGTGCCAAGTCGGTGATCGGCTTCCAGATGGCGCTGATCGCCCGCGGCCGGCCGGAGCTGTACGAGAAGTGGCGGCAGGAGCTGTGGCAGCTGTTCGCCGACGGCGTCCTGAAGCCCGCCGTGCACGGCGAGTTCGCTCTGGAGGACGCGGCGAAGGCGCACGAGGCGATCGAGTCGCGGAGCAACCTCGGCAAGGTGGTGCTGCGCCCGTGAGCCCGCTGAAGTAGCTGCACGCTTCTTGTGAGGCACCGGAGGCCCCAACTACCGTCTGATACGCGCATGTTGGACGTCGGATGTCCGGATGTCCACATGTCTCGACGCATGAAGGGCAGGTCGCGCCATGCCGTCAGGAATCCGCACCCGGCTGAGAAACTGCCTGGCCGCCGCCCTCACGGCGGCCGCTCTGCTTGTACTGCCGCACCCGGCACACGCCCAACCCGCCGCCGATCCCCCCGAGTTCGAGCAGCAGGTCCTCTTCAAGGCGTCGCAGGACCCCGGCTACGCCTGCTTCCGGATACCGGCGATCGTGCGGACGACCGACGGCACGCTGCTGGCGTTCGCCGAGGGCCGGGTCCTCAACTGCGGGGATGCGGCCGACATCGACCTCGTGGTCAAGCGCTCCACCGACGGCGGCCGCACCTGGGGCCCGCTGCAGGTGGTCAACGAGGGCGCGGGCGACACCCACGGCAACCCGGCGCCGGTCGTGGACCGCGAGACCGGCCGGATCTGGCTCGCTCAGACGTACAACACCGGCCGCAAGGACGGCGCCAGTTGCTCGGTGCCCTGCGACCGCAGCCCGCATCTGCAGTACAGCGACGACGACGGGGTGACCTGGTCCGAGCCGCGCGATCTGAGCCCCGAGATCCTGCCCGCCGACTGGAACTCCTGGTATGCGACCGGTCCCGTGCACGGCATCCAGCTCACCCACGGCCGCTACGCCGGCCGGCTGGTCTTCGGCGTCAACACCGAGACGTGGGACGGCAGCCGGGTCAGCGCCAACCACGCCGCGCTGATCGTCAGCGACGACCACGGCGGCCACTGGCGGATCGGCGCCACCGACACCTGGCCGATCGGCGCCGACGGCACCTTCCGGCAGAAGCCCTCCGAACTCACCCTCGCCGAACGCACGGACGGCTCGGTCCTGGTCAGCGGCCGGGAGCAGGACGGCACCGACCTCGGCCACCGCACGCAGGCCGTCAGCCGGGACGGCGGCGGCAGCTTCGCCGCGCCCTTCCGCGACCTGCCGGACCTCTACACCCCGCAGGTGCAGGGCTCGATGCTGCGCGTCGGCGACCGCATCCTGCTGGCCTGCCCCGCCGACCCCGACCGGCGCCGCACGATGATGATCCGCTCCTCCTACGACGGCGGCCGCACCTGGGACAGCGTGGACCGCGGCACGGTCGTCACCACGGACTGGTCCGGCTACTCCGACCTGGTGCGCGTCGACCACGACACGGTGGGCCTGATGTACGAGGGCGGCGCGGTCGACGCGCGCGACGAGATCCGCTTCGCCCGCTTCACCGAGGACTGGCTCGCCCCGCGCCGCGGCCCCGACCCGCACACCGCCGACCTCGCCCCGCACGCCCGACCGGCCACGGTGCTCGGCGACACCGAGGAGACCGACGGCGTGTTCGACGGGGCGCTGGAGTTCGACGGCACCGACGACGCCGTGCGCCTGCCGTACCGCCCCGGGCTTCCGCTCGGCTCCGGGGACTTCACCGCTTCCCTGTGGTTCCGGTACGCGGCCACGACCGGCGAGCAGCCGCTGCTCTGGATGGGGGGCATCGGCACCACCCAGCCGCAGGTGTGGGTGCGCGGCGAGCCGGCGAACCACCGTGTGCAGGGGCTGATCACCGTACGGAACGGTGCGGCGGCTCCGCAGACCGCCTTCGTACGCACGGACACCGCGTACAACGACGGTCAGTGGCACCACGCCGTCCTCAGGCGCGGCGGAGGCCTGCTGTCGCTGTCCGTCGACGGTACGCAGTCCGCCGTCGCCGACGTGCCGGGTTCGGTCAGCCGCAACTCGCCCTTCGGAGTGCACCTCGGCCAGCGCATGGACAGCCGGGCTTTCTTCACCGGAGCGATCGACGAGGTCCACGTCTGGGACCGTGCCCTGACCGACGAGGAGCTGTCCGACCCGAAGGTCCAGCGGTCACCGAAGGACACGGTCCTGTGGCTGCCCCTCGATCGCGTGAGCGGAGGAGACTCCTGACCCCAGGGCGGACTCGTCCAGGTCGTGGGAGCGCCGCTTGGCGATGACCGCGCACACCATCAGCTGCATCTGGTGGAAGAGCATCAGCGGCAGCACGGCCAGGGAGGCGTGGGCGCCGAACAGAACGCTCGCCATCGGCAGTCCGGAGGCGAGGGACTTCTTCGACCCGGCGAACTGGATGGCGATCCGGTCCTCCCGGCCGAAGCCGAGCGCCCGGCCGCCGTACCAGGTCAGGACCAGCATGACGGCCAGCAGGACGGCCTCGACGCCGAGCAGTGCGGCCAGCCGGACGGGGCTGACCCGGTGCCAGATGCCCCGGGTCATGCCCTCGCTGAACGCGGTGTAGACGACCAGCAGGATCGAGCCGCGGTCGACCAGGCCGAGGACCTTCTTGTGCCGGGCGACGAAGCCGCCGATCCACGGACGCAGCACCTGCCCGGCCAGGAACGGCACCAGCAGCTGGAGCACGATCTTCACCACGGAGTCCGCGGAGAACCCGCCGCCGTCGTTGCCCAGCAGCCCGGCCGCCAGCAGCGGGGTGACGAGGATGCCGACCAGCGAGGAGAACGAGCCCGCGCAGATGGCGGCAGGCACGTTTCCGCGGGCGATCGACGTGAACGCGATCGACGACTGGATCGTGGACGGCACCAGGGTGAGGAACAGCAGCCCCTGGTACAGCGGCTGGGTCAGCACCACCGGCACCAGGCCGCGGGCGGCGACGCCGAGCACCGGGAAGATGACGAAGGTGCAGGCCAGGACGGTGACGTGGAGCCGCCAGTGCCTCAGGCCGTCCAGCGCCTCACGGGTGGAGAGCCGGACGCCGTAGAGGAAGAACAGGAAGGCGATCGCGGCCGTGGACGCCCCGGAGGCCACGTCGGCGCCCGTACCCCGGGCCGGGAGGAGCGCCGCGAGGCCCACCGTGCCGAGCAACAGCACGATGTACGGGTCGATCGGCATCCAGCTCGGCCAGCGCAGGCGTTTCACGGTGCTCCACTTGCAGTTCGTCACGTACGTGCAGGAGCCCGGAGGGCCCCTCTCCATGGTCCTCTCCCCGGCACCGATCGGGAATCCCACATACCACTCTGACTGTCATCGTGTTCCGTGATGACCGGCGATAGGCTGGCGTCGTGTACGACCCCACCCAGCTGCGCACGTTCCTGGCGGTGGCGCAGACGCTCAGCTTCACGCAGGCCGCACGGCGGCTCGGGCTGCGCCAGTCCACGGTCAGCCAGCATGTGCGCCGACTGGAGGAGGCCACCGGCCGTCAGCTGTTCTCCCGGGACACCCACTCCGTGGAGCTGACCGAGGACGGCGAGGCGATGCTGGGCTTCGCCCGCCGGCTGCTGGAGGTGCACGAGCAGGCGACGGCGTTCTTCACCGGCACCCGGGTGCGGGGCCGGCTGCGCTTCGGTGCCTCGGAGGACTTCGTCCTCACCCGGCTGCCGGAGATCCTGGAGGGCTTCCGCCACGACCACCCGGAGGTCGACCTGGAGCTGACGGTGGAGCTGTCCGGCACCCTGCACGAGCAGCTGGCGGCCGGGAAGCTCGACCTGGTGCTCGCCAAGCGGCGCCCGCAGGATCCGCGCGGCGAGCTGGTGTGGCGCGACGACCTGGTGTGGATCGGCTCCGAGCACGTCCGTCTGGAGCCCGACCGGCCGGTCCCGCTGATCGTCTATCCCCCGCCCGGCATCACCCGCGCCCGCGCCCTGGAGGCGCTGGAGGAGCAGGGGCGCCACTGGCGGATCGCGTGCACCAGCGGCAGCCTCAACGGACTGATCGCCGCCGCCCGCGCGGGGCTCGGTGTCATGGCCCACTCGCGGCGGCTGATCCCGCCGGGGCTGTTCCGGGTACCGGACCGTTCGGGCCTGCCGGAGCTGGGCAAGGTGGACTTCGTCCTCGTGCACGGCCGGCGGCGAGGCACGGCCGACGCCGCGGCGAACGCGCTGGCGGCGGCGGTCCTGGCGGGCGGGGACCGGCTGCACCGCGGTCAGCGCGGCGGGCGCTGATACGTCAGCTGCTTGACCCGGCGCAGGAACGGCGTGGTCTCCACGTGCTGGACGCCCTCCAGCCGGCCGAGCGGTCCGCTGAGGTAGGCGTACAGGCTGCTCGTGTCACGGACGACCGCGGTGACGACGATGTGGGAGGGGCCGGCGGTGGCGGAGGCGAAGGCGATCTCGTCGTGGGTCGCGAGGGCCTCGCCGACGGTGTGCAGGGCGGCGGGGGCGGTGGTGATCCACAGGGCGGCGGCCCGGGCGTGGCCGAGGATCTCCGAGTTGTACTCGACGTCGATGTACACCGCTCCGGAGGCGAGCAGAGCTGCGAGGCGGCGCTTGACGGCGGACTCGGAGCGGCCGGTGGCGCGCTGCAGTTCGGGGTAGCCGGCCCGGCCGTCCTGTTGCAGGACGGCGAGGAGCGGCTCGTCCTCGGGGTCGATGCGGGCCGGTCCGGCCGGGGCCTGGGGCTCGGGGCGCAGGGCGGCGATCTGGTCGTCGTCGAGTGCCCGGAACTTGCGCAGCCAGCCGGTGGGTCCGCCGTAGAAGCGGTGCAGGAGCTGCTGGGCGCGGATCTCCACCACGCTCGGGGTGCGCGGCAGCTTGCCGAGGAGGAGGTCGTCGTGGTCGCCGGGGCTGCGCGGCCGGGTCATGCAGACGACCTCGGTACCGCCGGCGGCCAGGCCGATCCAGGCGGTGTCGGGGCGTTTGGCGAGCGCGTCGGCGATGACGGAGGCGCCGTCGGGGGCGCAGCGCAGGCGGAGCATCCACTGGTCCTGGCGGAGGGCTTCTGCGTCGCGCAGGGCGACGACCCTGAGGCCGCCCTCGGCGGACAGCCGGCGAAAGCGGCGCGCGATCGTCTGGTCGGAGACGCCGAGCACCTGCCCGATCCGGCTGAAGGAGGCCCGGCCGTCGACCTCCAGGGCGGACAGCAGCTGGAGGTCGAGCTGGTCGAAGGTGTCGGATTCCATCGTCAGCATGCGCTCCCCCGTCGGATTTCGTCGCTGCAGCGGCCTGTTCCGGGTTGATCGGCCGCGCTGTGCGCATCGTACGGAGCGATACGCAGCCGTCGTAAAGGGAGTTGAGGACATGCGTACATGGGGGACGCTCACGGCCGTGTGCCTGGGCACGTTCATGCTGCTGCTGGACGTGACGATCGTGGTGGTGGCGCTGCCGGACATGGCCGGTGCGCTGCACACGTCGCTGAGCGATCTGCAGTGGGTGGTCGACGGGTACGCGCTGGCGCTGGCGGCGCTGCTGCTGGGCGTGGGCGCGGCCGCCGACGTGCTGGGGCGGCGCCGGGTGCATGTGGCGGGCGTGGTGCTGTTCGCGGTGGCGTCGCTGCTGTGCGGGCTGGCGTCGGGGCCGGGTCTGCTGGTGGCCGCACGGGCGCTGCAGGGTGTCGGTGCGGCGGCGATGTTCGCGACGACGCTGCCGCTGCTGGGCTCGGTCTACCAGGGGCAGCGGCGGTCGGTGGCGCTCGGGGTGTGGGGCGCGGTGAGCGGCGGGGCCGCGGCGGTCGGCCCGGTGCTGGGCGGTCTGCTCACCGAGGGGCCGGGCTGGCGGTGGATCTTCTTCGTGAACCTGCCGGTGAGCGTCGCCGCCGTGTGGCTGACGCTGCGCGTGGTGCCGGAGTCCCGGGGGCCGCGCGGGATGCAGGTGGACTGGGCGGGTACGGCGGCCTTCGCCGGTTTCGCGGGCGGGGTGACGTACGCGGTGGTGCGGGCCGGTGAGGACGGCTGGACGGCGCCGGCGGCGCTCACGGCGTTCGGCTGCGCGGCGCTGGCGCTGATGGTCTTCGTGCTGGTGGAGCGGCGGTCGGCGCATCCGCTGCTGGACCTCGGGCTGCTGCGCAAGCCCGCGTTCGTGGGCGTGATGGCGGGGGCGTTCGCCTTCAACGGGGTGGCGTTCGGGGTGACGCCGTACGTGTCGATCTGGATGCAGACGCTGCTGGGCATGAGTCCGGTGCGGGGCGGGCTGACGCTGCTGCCGCTGACGGTCGCGGCGATGATCGTCGCCGTGCTGGTGGGGAAGCTGCTGCACGGTGTGCCGGCCCGGCTGACCATAGGCGGCGGGCTGCTGCTGATCGGCGCGGGCGACATCTGCCAGGCGGTGCTCGACGCGGATTCCAGCTGGCCGGCGCTGGTGCCGGGGTTCGTGCTTGTGGGCGTCGGCACCGGGTTCGTGTCGCCGACCGTGGCCGGGGCGGCGCTGGCGTCGGTGCCGCCGGAGCGGTCCGGGATGGCGGGCGGTGCGGTGAACACCGTCCGGCAGCTGGGGTTCGCGCTGGGGGTCGCGGTGTTCGGCACCGTCCTGACCTCCCGGATGACCGGTGCGCTCCCGCACGGCGCGGCCCACACGCTGGCCGGCGGCGGCGCGGCCGCTCTGCGCGGCAGCGTCCCGGAGCACACACTGCGTGCCGCGTTCGCCTCCGGCCTGAACGGCACACTGGTGGTCGCGGGCCTGGCCGGGATCGCGGCGGGTGCGCTGGTCCTGGTCCTGGTCAGGACACCGGGTGCGGAGCGGACCGGAGTGACGGAATCCGCTCCTGCGGCGCTGAAGGAGAGGACGAGGGTGCCCCGCACCTGAGTCCTCCGGGGGCGGCGGTGGGCCGTAATCGGGTCGTACAGATTCGGTGGAGATTACTCCGCCGAAACTTACTGAACCGTAAGTATTCTGTCCGACCCTTCCGCATGTGAGTGTATTTTCCGGGCACCGCCCACGCCGTTGGTGAGCATTGGTCGATTTCGCACCCCCTCCCGCCCCGACTGTGGGTGGGGTAGCTTTCACGGCGCTGTGCGGAGCGTCAT
Organism: Streptomyces sp. NPDC001816; assembly: GCF_042892235.1. NCBI lineage: Bacteria > Bacillati > Actinomycetota > Actinomycetes > Kitasatosporales > Streptomycetaceae > Streptomyces > Streptomyces sp. NPDC001816. The sequence goes on along the minus strand of NZ_JBIATY010000001.1, from coordinate 1,119,336 downwards.
AGGAACGGGGAGCGAGGGTTTGCGCGAGTTCACCACCCCTCCGTTGGCGTCGGCGCCGCCGGTGGGCGGCCTGGCCGACGTCGTCTTCGAGCATGCCCGGACGGACCCCCTGCACATCGCGCTGGGCCGCAAGGACGAGTCGGGCCAGTGGCGGGACGTGACCTCCGCCGAGTTCCGCGACGAGGTCCTCGCCCTGGCCAAGGGGCTCCTCGCCCGTGGCGTCCGGTTCGGCGACCGGGTCGCGATCATGTCCCGGACCCGCTACGAGTGGACCCTGTTCGACTTCGCGCTGTGGACGATCGGCGCCCAGGTGGTCCCGATCTACCCGACGTCCTCGGCCGAGCAGTGCTTCTGGATGCTGTACGACGCCGAGGTGTCGGCGGCGATCGTGGAGCACGAGGACCACGCGATGACCATCGCCACGGTCATCGACCGGCTGCCGCAGCTGCGCGAGCTGTGGCAGCTGGACGCCGGCTGTGTGCGGGAGCTGTACGACGCCGGCGCGCATCTGGACGACGAGGTGGTGCACCGGCACCGGCAGGCGGTCACCCCGGACTCGGTCGCCACGATCATCTACACCTCGGGCACGACCGGCCGCCCCAAGGGCTGTGTGCTCTCGCACGGGAACTTCATGTACGAGGCGGACACGGTCATCGAGCGGTGGGAGCCGGTGTTCCACTCCAAGAAGGGTGACGAGGCCTCCACGCTGCTGTTCCTGCCGCTGGCGCACGTCTTCGGGCGGATGGTGGAGGTCGCCGCGATCCGTGGCCGGGTCCGCTTCGGGCACCAGCCGCAGCTGCACGCGGCCGCGCTGCTGCCGGACCTGGCCGCGTTCCGGCCGACGTTCATCCTCGCGGTGCCGTACATCTTCGAGAAGGTGTTCAACGCAGCCCGGCGCAAGGCGGAGAAGGACGGCAAGTCGGGGCCGTTCGAGAAGGCGGTCGAGATCGCCGTGAAGTACGCCGACGCCATCGAGGCCAAGGCCTGGGGCACAGGGCCGGGCCCGTCGGCGGCCCTCAGGATGCAGCACCAGCTGTTCGACAAGCTCGTGTACGCGAAGGTCCGCGCGGCGATGGGCGGGCGGATCCGGAACGCGATGTCCGGCGGCTCGGCGATGGACCGCCGGCTGGGGCTGTTCTTCGCGGGCGCGGGCGTGCAGATCTACGAGGGCTACGGCCTGACCGAGTCGACGGCGGCGGCGACCGCGAACCCGCCCGACCGCACCCGCTACGGCACCGTCGGCCAGGCCATCCCGGGCGTCACCGTGCACATCGCGGACGACGGGGAGATCTGGCTGCACGGCGGCAACGTCTTCCAGGGCTACCTCAACAACCAGAAGGCCACCGACGCGACCCTGCACGACGGCTGGCTCGCCACCGGCGACCTCGGCTCCCTCGACGAGGACGGCTATCTGACCATCACCGGCCGCAAGAAGGAGATCCTGGTGACCTCCGGCGGCAAGAGCGTCTCCCCCGGTGTCCTGGAGGAGCGGGTCCGCGACCATCCGCTGGTCAACCAGTGCATCGTCGTCGGCAACGACCGCCCCTACATCGCCGCCCTGGTCACCCTGGAGCAGGAGGCCGTGGAGCACTGGCTGCAGATGCGCGGCAAGCCGAAGCTGACGCCCGCGGCGCTGGTACGGGACCCGGACCTGGAGGCGGAGGTGCGGCGGGCGGTGGTCGCCGCCAACACCCTCGTCTCGCAGGCCGAGTCCATCCGTACCTTCCGCATCCTGGCGCAGCCGTTCACCGAGGAACACGGCCTGCTGACACCGTCGTTGAAGCTGAAGCGGAAGGCGATCGAGAAGGCGTACGAGGCCGAGGTCGAGGCTCTCTACCAGGCCTGACCCCCGTCAGCTGATCGTCACCTTGAAGATCTTGTCGGATCCGTCCGCCGCTCCTCCGTTGTTGTCGCAGTTGGTGGTGGACAGCCACAGCTGGTCGGCGCCGGGCACCTTGGTGACGGTGCGCAGCCGGCCGTAGGTCCCGACGTAGTAGGCGGTCGGGGTGCCGACCTTCTCGGTGTCCCCGCTGATCGGGATGCGCCACAGCCGCTCGCCGCGCAGGGACGCCATGTAGACGACGTTGCGGACGATGGCGATACCGCTGGGCGAGGCCTCGGAGACGTTCCAGGTGGCCTTGGGGTTGGTCATGCCGGCGACGGAGCAGTTGCCTTCGCAGGTCGGCCAGCCGTAGTTGGCGCCGGGCTTGATGAGGTTCAGCTCGTCCTTGGAGCTGTTGCCGAACTCGGCCTCCCACAGGCGCCCGTTGCGGTCGAAGGCGAGGCCCTGCGGATTGCGGTGGCCCAGGGAGTAGACGTAGTTGCCGAAGGGGTTGCCGGGGGCCGGCTTGCCGTCGGTCGTCATGCGCAGGATCTTGCCGTTGAGGGAGTTCTTGTCCTGCGCGAGTTCGGGTGTCTGGGCCTCGCCGGTGGAGACGTACAGATAGCCGTCGGGGCCGAAGGCGAGGCGGCCGCCGTTGTGGTAGCGGTTCTTCTTGATGCCCTGGAGCAGCACCTTGTAGTCGGTGAGTTGGGTGCCGTCGTAGGTCATGCGGACGACGCGGTTGCCCTCGGACGCGGTGTGCATGAAGTAGACGTAGTGGTCGGTGTCCCACCTGGGGTCGACGGCGACCCCGAGCAGCCCGCCCTCGCCGTTGGTGGTGACGGCGTTCGGGACGGTGCCCACCTGGGTCTTCGTGCCGTCCTTGGTGACCTTCCAGACCCGGAAGTCGTCGCGCTCGGTGACCAGCGCGGTCTTGCCGTCGGGCATCCAGTAGGTGCCCCACGGGATCGTCCAGCCCGTCGACAGCGTGGCCACGGAGGACGGGACACCGCCGTCGGTGGCGCAGGCCTTGGTGGTGAAGGTGACGGTGTTGCTCGGCTGCGAGACGTTCCCGGCCGCGTCCCGGGCGACGACGTTCAGCGAGTACGGGCTGTTGCAGGCGAGACCGGTGAGGGTGGTCGACGTACCGCCGGTGACGGTCTTGTAGACGGTGGTGTCGCTGCGTACGTCGTAGGCGACGACGGCGCGGTCGTCCGTCGACGCGCCCCAGCTGAGGTCGGCCGTGTTCGCCGTGATGCCGGCCGCGGACAGGGTGCCGGGTGCGGTCGGCGGTGTGCTGTCGGAGCTGGGCTTCGTCGTGCAGTCGACGACGGGGCTGGCCGGGGAGGTGTTGCCGGCCGCGTCCCGGGCGATGACGGTCAGGTTGTAGGTGGTGTTGGGGGTGAGCCCGGTCAGTGCCTTGCCGGTCGCGCTCCCGGGCGCCTCGCTGATCTTGTTGCCGTGCTCGTAGATGTCGTACGCCGCCACGCCCACGTTGTCGGTGGAGGCACCCCAACCGAGGGTGAGGCCGCTCTCGCCGATGTCGGAGCAGCCGGGCTGCCCGGGTCGGGTCGGGGCCTGGGTGTCGGTCGCCGCGGCGACGCCGATGCGGTCCAGGTTGGGGCCGCCGTCGGCGGTGGTGGCGGTCGCGCGGATCGTGTTGGACCCGGCGGCGAGCGGCACGTTGACGGTTCGGGTGGCCCAGGTGTTCCAGTCGGCGGTGGCCGGGAAGGAGACCGCGGGCGCGGCGACCGTGCCGCCGACGGAGATGTCCATCAGGCGGTCGGTGGAGGTGCCGTTGGCGTAGCGGAGGGTGACCGCTGCGGTGCCGGCGGCGGCCGCGTTCACCGTGAACTCCACGTAGGAGCCCTTGACGTTGGTGTAGTCGACGAAGCCGGTGCCCGTGTAGCCGGTGTGGTTGGTGGCGACGGTGCCCTGGGAGATCCGGGCGTCCTCGGCCTGGTAGTCGGTGGCGGCGAGGGCGGTGCCCTGACTCAGACCGGCCAGGGGCAGCACAAGGGCCGCGGCCAGGCCGTACGGCAGAACTCTCTTGAGATTCATGGGTGTTCCCCTCAGCCCGTGTACTGGGCGAAGACCTTCAGGTAGTCGTACGGCTGCTGTGTCACGCCGCTCGACTGGTCGGTGCCGCCGGTCAGCGGTCGCGAGCCCGGGGACGCCGCGGCCTTCGTGGAGTCGACCGGCATCACCCGGATCAGCCGGGTCTCGCCGGGGCGCAGGGTCGCGCTGTAGGAGCCGGCGACCACACCCTTGTGGGAGCCGGACCAGAGGTCGGTGACGTCGCCGGAACCGGTGAAGCCGACCTGGGACCAGTTCACACTGACCGTGGCGTTGCCGGAGGTTCCGGTGTTGAACAGCGCCACCACATGGTCGCCGCTGTTCTCGCGTTTGCTCCAGACCTGCTTGACACCACTGTTCACGAGGCGCTTCGCGGCCACGCCGTCCTGGTCGACGCCGATCAGCCGGTCGTTGGTCAGCATCGCCTTGTCGACGGGGTCGAGGTGGGTGAGGTCGGTGCCGAGCAGCAGGGGCGCGCCCGCCATCGCCCACAGGGTGAAGTGCGAGCGCCGCTGGTCGGCGGTGAGCCCCACCTGGTCGCCGTTGCCGATCTCCAGGGAGTCCAGGTCGTTCCAGCCGCCGGGTCCTGCGTACGGCTGCCAGTCGGCGGCCGAGGTGAAACGGGCAAAGACGTGGGACCAGTCGGTGAGCGGATAGCCGCTGCCGTGCGAACCGGGTCCGCAGTAGCACTCGACGTCGCCCTGGGTGCGCCAGCTGTTCGCCAGCTGCCGCCAGGTCGAGGCGTTCGCGATCGGCAGGTTGTTGGAGAGGGCGAAGGTGATGGGCCGTCCGGTGGCGCGCAGCGCCTTGTCCCAGGCCTGGACGTCGGGGACGTCCTGGCTGCCCACGCCGTCGATCTTCAGGTAGTCGACTCCCCAGGACGCGAACTGCTTGGCCCACGAGTTCACGAACTCCTGCGCGCCCGGCTTGGAGTAGTCGATGTAGTACATGTTCTTGCAGTTGTAGTTCTTCTCCGTCTTCGAGGTGTCCGCGATGTCCTTCGCGTGGTACGACGTGCCCTCGATCGGGGTGTTCCTGGTGACGGCGTTCTTCGCGATGCCGGGAGTGACGTAGAAACCGAACTTCAGGCCCCTGGAGTGGACGTAGTCGGCGAGCGCCTTGATACCGCCGGGGAACTTGTCGGTGTCGACGGCCCAGCGGCCGTAGGAGTCGACGACGAAGCCGTTCGAGTCGCACTTCTGCCAGAAGTCGTCGAGGTTGACGTGCACGAAGCCGTGGTCCTTCAGGCCGCTCGACGCCAGCGCGTCGGCCTGGGCCCTGATCTTCGCCTCGGTCGGCAGGCGGCGCACGAAACTCCAGCTGCTCCAGCCCATGGCGGGACGCAGGGACTGGCCGTTGTCCGACCTGGTGGTGAACGCCGATGGTGTCGCGTACGAGGTGCCGATCCACGCCTCGTCGATCCGCAGCCGCTTGTAGCGGGTGGTATCGGTCGACGCGGCCCAGGTGGAGTCCACCTCCAGGCGTACGTAGCGGGCGTTCGCGGCGGTGAGGTCGAGGCCCTGGATGCCGCGCCGACTCGGGAGCTGCCCGGTCTTCACCGCGCTCCCCCAGGTCGAGCCGTCATTGCTGAGGTACACCTTGTAGTCCTTGATCCGCGCCGACTGCTCGGTGTCCGAGCGGGCGTAGGCGACGGAGTCCTCGCGCTGGTTGAGGCCGATGTACTGCACCTTCTTCGCCGCGCCGAGGTCGAAGGTGAGGCTGACCGGCAGGGTCTTGTCGTTGTCCCAGTAGGTGAGGTGGTCGCCGTCGCCGGCCGCGGAGCCGGTGTGACCGCTCGCCGAGGTGCTCGCGGTCACCTTGACGCCGGTGAGGATGCCCTGGCGGCCGGCGCTGGTGACCTTGAAGACGGTGTCGTACGGGTCCCAGGAGCCGAGCCCGGTCAGCGTCAGCACACCGCCGGACTGCGACCAGGAAACCACCTTGCCCGTACGGAGGTTGGTGACGGACGCGATGCGGTACCCGTTGTCGCGGATGCGCAGAGTGCTGGTGCTGGGCGGGGTCAGGACGTGGATGTACTGGCGGTTCGGGTCCGTCCTGCTGATCGTGGTCACGCCATGGGCGCCGTCGTTCCAGAAGCCCGGTTTGAGGCCGCCGTACAGGTAGCCGCCGCCCTCGGTGCCGTGCAGGGACTCCCAGATGGGGTCGAGGTAGCTGTCGGCGAAGGTGTTGAAGGCGGCCTGGTTGGCCGGGAACTTGCCGTTGACCTGGGCGGTCTCGGCCATCAGGGCTTTGACCGAGGAGCCGGCGTTGGTGACGAGGCGGCCCAGGGTGAGCGCTCGGTCGACCGACGGGTTCGAGCCGTCGTACCACCAGGCGCCGGTCGAGGGCAGCTTGAAGTCCGCTTCGGTCAGCCGGGGTTGGGCCGTGTACACGGCCTGGGGGTAGTCGTAGGCGGGCGTCATCCCCGTCTTCTGCTCATTGCTGATCATGTCCATGATCGGCGTGTCTTCGTTGTTGTTGCTGAGCGTGTAGTTCGGGCGCTTCTGGTAGATCTGCGCGTAGAGGTTGTGGCTCTCCCAGTACGCGTTGTCGTTGTCGATCCAGAAGCCGCCGAGGTCGGGGTAGCGGTCCATGACCTCGAAGAAGTTGTCGTAACTGAACTGCCCGAAGCCCTCGCGGGTGGTCAGGTCGACGTTCTTGCCCTTGTGGGCGGAGTAGGCGGCCGAGTCGAGCCACTCGTGGCCGCCCTCGGCGTGCCACTGGGGGTCGTCGGTCATGTAGAGGATGACCTTCATGCCCTTGGCCTTGGCGGCCGTGATCAGCTCGCCGAGGAAGTCCCGCTTGGTGGAGCAGGAACCGGGGATCTTGGACGGCCAGGGGCGGGCGTAGCCCAGTCGGCTGTGGAACGTGGCCAGGACGAGGTACTGCGTGTGCAGTTTGCGGGCTTCGTTCACCCAGTAGTCCGGGGTCCAGCCGCCGCTGGTGACGTCGTTCTCCCAGGCGCCGCAGCTGGTGTGGGCGGGGGCGGTGCGCAGGCCCCAGTGCAGGAAGAGGCCGCCGACCGAGGCCCGGAGGAAGTCCTGGCGGGAGTTCTCCAGATCGAGGGGCCTGGCCGCCGTCCCGCAGTTTTCGGTGGACCCGGTGGACGAGATCCGCAGGCCGCCGCCCGAGGTGGTGCGGCTGTCCGTCAGGCAGTAGCCGGTGACGTCTTGGAAGCCGGCGTCGTGCGGGGAGCCGGCGCCGCGCTGGGCGGTGAAGCGGGTGAAGCGGATGTCGCTCGCCGCGTTGGCGATGACCGCCGGACGGCCGTCGTCGTCGCCGGACTTCACGGAGCTGTCGGTGAACCGCACATGGTCGGCGTTGTGCAGGTACCAGCCGTAGGCCGGCCGGGTGCCGATGCTCTTGGGGTTGTAGTCGTTCGGGTCGTTGCTGGGCACCGCGGTGGACATGGTGCCGTTGCCGCCGGGCACGGTGATGTCGACGTGGTGGAAGGTGATGCCGCTGATCCGGTGGCCCCTCTCGCCCCACAGGGTCGGGCTGAAGGACGGGCTGTTGCCGGTGGCCGTGACGTCGTCGTACGTCACGTCGCTGATCGAGCCGACACCCGGGCTGTTGCCGCAGCGCTTGCGTGTGCCGATCTTCTGCATGATCGGCGAGTGGACGTTCCTCATGGTGATGTCGCGGTAGTGGACGTCGGAGATCTTCGCGCCGTCCATGGACACCATGCCGAGGCCGGACTTGTCGGCGCCCTCGATACGGATCCTCTCGAACTGGTAGTCCGAGAAGTCGCCGCAGGTCTCGGAGCCGAACATCAGGGCGTTGCAGCACCGCGCCGAGAGGTATGAATCGCTCACCCGGACATGGCCGTTGGGGAGCTTGGCGCCGAGGGCGTAGTCGCTCTTGAAGACGAGCGCGTCGTCGTTGGCCCTGATGTGCGCGTTGGTGACCGTGACGTCGGTCGTGGAGATGATGTTCCAGCCGTCGCGGTCGCTCGCGGTGTCGATGGTCAGGTGGTCCGACGTCACGATCTTGCAGCCGTTGACGAGGGCGGCGAAGTGGCCGCCTCGGCGCAGGGTGAGGCCGTCGCCGATCCGCAGTCCGTCGCAGCGGGTCAGCGAGAGGATCTTGTCGGCCTCGCCCGGTTTCGGGTTGCCGGTGATCAGGTTGCCGCCGCCGTCGATGACCCCGCCGCCGACGAAGCCGATGTTCGTGAGCCGGTCGCCGGAGATCATCGCGTTGTGGAAGTGGCTGTGCCCGTAGTCCTGGTACTTGTCGTAGGGGTTGGACTCCGGCGGGTCGTAGGTGTCCGCGGAGGAGCCCTGGATCGTGGCGCCCGTGTCGACCTGGAGCGTCACGTCGCTCTTCATGTGGATGGTGTTCTTGGACTTGTAGGTGCCGGCCGGGAAGCGGACGGTGCCGCCGCCAGCCGAACTCGCCGCGGTGATGGCCTTGTTGACGGCGGGGGTGTCGTTGGTGGAACCGTCGCCCTTGGCGCCGTAGTCGCGCACGTCGAAGACGGCGGCGGCGCGGGGCGCGGGCTCGGGGGCCGCGAGGGCGGCGGGGTGGGTGAGGCCGAGGACGACGGCGACGACGAACAGGACGATCGCCGCCGCACCTCTGCCGTGCGGGGGGCTGGAAGGCATGGGACGGCTCCTCAGACGAGTTGGTAGCCGCGGAGGTTGGTGAGCAGGAGATAGGTGTTCTGCAGGGAGCCGGAGGTGTCGCCGAGGGAGCGGTAGATGCCCCACTTCGGGCGGACGCGGTCGGCGAGGAAGGTGTCGACGCCGGTCCTCGCCTTGTCGATCACGGTCGTCGAGCCGCTCCTGAGGATCCAGCGGACCGAACCTGCCGAACCGTTGCCGACCTTGATCTGGAAGTCGACGTCGGTCCACTTGTCGTGCAGCGGATCGAGGTCGGTGCGGCCGACCAGGACGTCGTCGATCGCGAGCCGCAGCTCGATGGTCTGCTTGCCGTTCACCCGGCGCAGGGACTGGACGACGATCGGCGACGTACCGTTGCCGGGCTGCTTCATCTGCATGATGTGCGTGAAGGTGGCGGTCGCCTTCAGCGAGCTGGGGATGTACATCGAGTACGTGATCCGCCAGGTCTGGCCCTCGGTCCACTTGAGGTAGCTGCTGCCGCTCGTGCGCAGGCCGGTGACCTCCTGGCGCTGGCGGTCGGTCGAGGTGTCGCGGTCGACCGTGTGCATGGTGAAGCGCCAGTTGTCGCCCGTGGCGTGGATGTGCGGGTGCCCCGCGGGGTGCGAGTCGGCGCGGTCGTCCTCGACGGTCTCGAAGGCGCCCAGTCCGTCGGCGCTCGCGGACGGGGACCACTTGAGCTGCCAGGACGCGGCCCGGGCCGGGTTCGGCAGGCCGACGGCGGCTCCGGCCGCGCCGCCCAGCGCGGCGCCGAGCACCGCCCTTCTGGACGTGCTCATGACATCAGTCTCCTCGTAGTTGCTCGTTCATGATCAGGAAGGCGCCCAGGCCGTGGAAGTCGTTGACGGCCCGGGTACGGGCGGCGTAGTACGCGTAGTCGCCGACGTTGGTGCCGACGGAGATGTCGGCGAGGTTGGTGCGGCCGTCGGCACCGACCGAGATCTTCGCCAGCACGCCCTGGTAGCCACGCCGGGCGACGGCCGCGTAGTGCGGGTCGAGATAGTCCTGCTGCACACCGCGCGAGAGGGCGTAGGCGAACATGCTGGAGCAGGACGTCTCGGTCCAGTCGTCGCTTCTGCTCCCCTTGTCCATGACCTGGAACCAACGGCCACTGGCCGGGTCCTGGTACCGCTCCAGGCCTGCCGCCAGCCGCCGGAAGATGCCGAGGAGTTGGGGCCGCCGGGAGTGGTTCGCCGGGATCGCGTCGAGGACGCCGACGATCGCCATCGAGTACCAGCCGACCGCGCGGCACCAGTGCTCGGGGGCGAGCCCGGTCTGCGGGTCGGCCCAGCTCGCGCTCCTCGACTCGTCGTAGGCGTGCTTCAACAGGCCGCCTGCGACCTGGAGATGGCTGCCGTAGACGTCGAGCTGCCTGGCCGCCTCGTCGTTCGTGTACGCGCTGTCGCCGAACTCCCTGCCGTACTCGACGAGGAACGGGTTCACCATGTAGACGCCGTCCGCCCAGAGCTGGTGGGCGCGGCTGCTGTTGTCCGCGTGCCAGAAGCCGCCGTCGGCCGTGCGTGGGTAAGTGGCGAGGCGGTCGCGGATCTTCTTCGCCGCCTTGCGGTAGCGGTCCTGGCCGGTCTCGTGGTGCAGGATCACCAGGAGGCGGCCGGCCTGCATGCTGTCCAGGTTGTTGGAGGACTGGCCGATGGAGCCGTCGCTCTTCACGAAGCGGTCGACGTAGTTCTTGATGTAGGTGAGGTAGCGCGCTTCGTGGGTGCGCCGGTAGGTGAGGTACTGGCCGTAGAGGTAGAGGCCGACCGGGTAGGACCAGCCGCCGATGCCGGCGGGCGTGTAGCGGGCCATGGTGGAGTCGACCACGGCCGTGGACCAGTCGGGGGCGGCGGCAGGCCGGGGCAGGGCGGGAGCGGGGGCGGCTGCGGCCGGGGGGAGCGCTACCAGGCCGGTGGTGAGCGCGAGTGCCGTCAGGGCCGCGCGCAGGCGTCGGCGTCTCATGTTCCTTCCTCTCGCTGAACTTCTGGCTGGACTTGTCGCGGGGCCTCTCGCCGAACTTGTCGCGAGGGCTTGTCACTGGGCTTTTCTCGGGACTTCTCGCGGGGCTTCACTCACTGCTTCTCGGTAGGCGTACGCGAGCCGCCGGGGCGCGCCCACGAGGTCGCGTACGAGGGAGTGGTCAGGGGCGTGCCGGCAGGCCGGGTCGGTGCGGGCGGGGTCGCCGGTGAGGGCGTAGGCCTGGCAGCGGCAGCCCCCGTGGTCGGTGGTGCGCAGGGCGCAGCCACGGCAGGGCTCGGGCATCCAGGACTCGCCCCTGAAGGCGTTGAAGGCCTTCGACTCCCGCCAGATCCGGTCCAGTCGGTGCTCCCGGACGTTCGGCGGGTCCAGACCCGGCAGGCCGTTCGCGGCCGGGCAGGGCAGGACCGTGCCGTCGGGGGTGACGGTGAGCGAGATGCGACCCCAGCCGCCCATGCACGGTTTCGGGGTGGCGTCCAGCAGATCTGGGGCCACCCACACCAACTCCAGGGTGTCGCCCAGTCGTTCGCGCCAGTGGGCGACGGCCGAGCGGGCCCGTTCGACCTGGCCGGGTGTGGGCAGCAGGGCGGCACGGTTGCGCAGCGCCCAGCCGTGGTACTGGGTGTGGGCCAGTTCGAGCCGGTCCGCGCCCCAGTCCGCGGCGAGCCGGATCAGCTCGTCCAGGGCGTCGAGGTTGCCGCGGTGCAGCACGGCGTTGATCCCGAGAGGCAGTCCCGCCTCGCGGACCAGCCGGGCCGCGCGCTCCTTCGCCGCGAACGACCGTACGCCCGCGATGCGTTCGGCGACATCCGGGTCCGCGTGCTGCACGGACAGCTGCACACTGCGCAGCCCGGACTCGACCAGCCCGGCCAGCCGTCGCTCGCCGAGGCCCACCCCGCTGGTGACGAGCTGGGTGTACAGGCCCGCCGCATCCGCGGCCGCCACCAGCTCGGGCAGATCTCGGCGCAGCAGTGGCTCGCCGCCGGACAGATGGGTGTGGACGACCCCGAGGTCACCCGCCTGCCGGAACACCCCGGCCCACTGCTCTGTGGTCAACTCTACTGACCGACTGACCAGTTCGACGGGGTTCGAACAATAGCCGCACCGCAGTGGGCAGGCGTGGGTGAGTTCGGCGAGCAGGGCCCAGGGCGGAGCGACGGTCGTCATGTCAGCCAGCCCTCCTTGCGCAACCCGGCCAGGAAGTCCGGGACTTCGACGGCGACGGGTGCGCCGGGGTACTGCGCGGACAGTTCGGCGACGATGCCGGCCACGGTCCGGCTGCCGTCGCACCGTCCGAGGACGGCGCCCGCGCTGCCGTGCAGGACGACAACGCGTTCCGGCAGCAGCAACATGTCCGTGTCCCGCACCCGGTCGTGCCGCAGCAGGACGCCACGGGCGAGGGCGGGACGCCAGGCGGTCGGGTTCCGGCGAGCTGCGGGAAGCGGCTGGCGGGCTGTGGGAGGCGACGGGCGCGCCGCGGGACGCGAGGAGTTCACGAGGTGCTCCCGTCCACCGCGTCCAGCAGCGCCCACAGCACCTCGCACTTGAAGGTGAGCGCGGCCACCGCCCGTTCCTGCTGCGCACGGGTGCGGGCGGTGGCGAGGACCAGGGCGAGGGCCTCCTCCCCGTCGCGGGCGCCCTGGGTGACACGGGTGCGGAAGTAGGCGAGACCGGCCGGGTCGATCCACGGGTAGTGGCGTTCGAAGGCGGCGATACGGGTGCGCATCAGGTCCGGTGCGGACAGCTCGGTCAGGGAGGCGGCGACGGCGTCCAGCGTGGGGCGCAGCCGGCAGAAGGTGACGTAGGCCTCGACCGCGAACCGCACCCCGGGCGGCACCCGGGAGGCGTCCCACAGCTCCTCGCGGCCGAGGCCGGCCGCCTCGCCGAGCCTCAGCCAGCGCTCGATGCCGCCCTCACTCCCCGGGCCGCCGTCCCCCGTGCCGTCGTGGTCACGGATGCGGCGCAGCCAGAGGCGGCGCTGCTCGGGCCGGTCGAGCCCGGCGAGGATCAGGGCGTCCTTGACGGGGATGTGCCGCTGGTAGTGGAAGCGTGCGGCGATCCAGCGGCGCAGTTCGGCGGGGGTCAGCTCGCCGCGGTGCATCCGCAGGTTGAAGGGGTGCCGGTCGTGGTAGCGGGCCGCGGTGACGGCGCGCAGCCGCTCGGTGAACTCGACGGCCGGCCAGGCGGCGCCGGTGGGCGGGACGGTGACGGGGACGTCGGTACGGGGGACGGTCGAGGCGTCCCGGACGGGCGGAACGGTCGTGCTCATGAGGCCTGCGGCGGCTCGGGGGCGCGGCGGTCGGCGAGCGCGTAGGCGGTCACTTCGAGTGCGGTTTCCACGATCTGGTAGCCCGGGCTCCGCCAGGCCTTTTCATCCGATGTCTTCGGGTCCTGTAGGGCCGTACGGGGGGTTGTGGACAGGGTTTTGTTCATGTGTGCGTACCCGCTTTCCTGAGGGTGGGGGATCTCAGAGGGCAGACAACGGCCATGGTCAGAGGCCGTTCACATGCATGCACCGAGTTCATCGACACGTCCGGTGGCGCGATACAGAGTCCCGGGATGAAGGGCCGCGGTCAATGGTCCGGACCGATAACGTCGGATGCGTTTCCGGCCAATCTGAGGTTCCGGGAACTGACTCGCCGGTCAGTCGGCACGGATTCCGCGGTCAGGAATGCAGGTCGGCGCGTGATCGTTGACGATGGGAGTACCACCTGTCGACAACCGAAGGATCAAGAAGCTCGTGAGCAGCAAGGTCCCCCCGATCATCCTCAACAACGGCGTCGAGATGCCCCAGCTGGGCTTCGGCGTCTGGCAGGTGCCGGACGACGAGGCCGAGCGGGCCGTCGCCACGGCGCTCGAGGCCGGGTACCGCAGCATCGACACAGCCGCGATCTACGGCAACGAAGAGGGCACCGGCAAGGCCATCGCCGCCTCCGGCCTGCCCCGTGCGGACGTCTTCGTCACCACCAAGCTCTGGAACAGCGACCAGGGGTACGACTCCACGCTGCGCGCGTTCGACGCGTCGCTGGAGAAGCTGGGTCTCGACTATCTGGACCTGTACCTGATCCACTGGCCGCTGCCGTCCCGGGACAAGTACCTCGACACGTACAAGGCGTTCGAGAAGCTCTACGCCGAAGGCCGCGTCAAGGCGATCGGTGTCTCCAACTTCCTGCCCGAGCACCTGCAGCGGCTGATCGCGGAGACCTCGGTCATCCCGGCGGTCAACCAGATCGAGCTGCACCCGCACCTGCAGCAGCGCGCGGCGCGCTCGTTCCACTCGGAGCAGGGCATCAGGACCGAGGCCTGGTCGCCGCTCGGCCAGGGCAAGGGCCTGCTGGAGGTGCCGGCCATCGTCGCCATCGGCCAGAAGCACAACCGCACCCCGGCCCAGGTCGTGCTGCGCTGGCACCTCCAGTTGGGCAATGTCGTGATCCCGAAGTCCGTGACGCCGTCGCGGATCAAGGAGAACATCGAGGTGTTCGACTTCAGCCTGGACGACGAGGACCTGGCGGCGATCAGCGCCCTCAACGAGGACCGCCGTCTCGGTCCGGACCCGGCCACCTTCGACATGGGCTGACACCCGCCCCGCGAACGGCCGTTCACCCTGCTTGAGCAGCAGGGCGGACGGCCGTTCTCCTGAACTTCCGCGCCGGCGGGGACTGTCCGGACACCGGCGCGGGCCCGGTCAGCCGGCGTGCACGTCCGTGTGCACGACCTCGAACTCCTCCAGGCCGACGACGTTCACCTGCGCCTTGGCCACACCTTCGTGCCGGGCGGCCGCCTGGCCGGCCCGCGAGACCACCATCGAGTCGCGGTCGACGAAGAGCGCGTAGGCCTGGCCCGTACCGCGCTCCCGGTCGACGAGCAGGCCGATCGTGGCCAGGCCCGGCAGCGTCTCCAGGCGCGGAGCCACGGTCGACCGGAACGTCTCGACGACCAGATCGATGTCCGCGGGGTCGAACTCCACCCGCGTGACGCGCAGTCCGCCGCCCATGCGTGGTGGCTGGAGGGGGTGGTACACCACCGCCTCGAAGTTCTCCACCGTCAGCGTGCCGGCGAACGGCCCGAGCATGGCCTGCCTGCGCAGCTGCATGACCTCGTCGCTGTTGTGCCGTGCCTCGGCCGTGTCCCACCAGCTCACGCCCAGCAGCTTGCCGAGGTCCCGGTCCACGAAGACCCCGGCTCCGCAGTATCCCGGACGCTCCTGGAGCAGCTCGCGCCCTTCCGTGTTGAGGGCTCTGATGGCCGTGTCGATCTTCGCGGGGTCGCCGGTCACATAGACGGTGCGTACGAACATGACGATTCACCTCCCGGTTCGACATGACCAGTGTTCCCCGGGGGGCAATTCACTGCATCCGGTGGCGAAGTCGCCGCAAACGGCCCAGCCTGCGCGACTTCCCCGCAGGGACTTGACGAGGACATGCGGCAGGGGCCACCTTGTACGGCACCCGGTAAGGAAACTTTCCTAACAGAAGGGTCCTCCACAGTGCGTCTTCGAACACTGACCCTCGCCGCGGCCTCCGGGGCCGCCCTCCTCGCCGCCGGAGTGCTGCCCGCCAACGCCTCGGGCGACCCCGCACCCGCCTCCGCCCAGGAGGGCTCGGTGAGCGCGGCCGACCTGCTGGCCAAGGTGACGTCCTGTTCGCAGATCTCCCACGGCAAGTACAAGACCGACGACGAGACCTCGGCCACGGTCCCCGTGTGCGGCAAGAACGGCGCGGTGTTCTGGAAGGCCGACATGGACATCGACTGCGACGGCCAGCGCACCACCAACTGCAACGAGAACCGCGACCCCTGGTACCAGGACGACACCGCCTTCCACCAGTCCGACGGCAAGCCGCTGAAGGCGGAGTCCCTGCCGTACGTCGTGGTGCCCAGCTCCAGCAGCATCTGGAACTACTCCGGCGCGGGCATCAAGGGCGGCGGTGTCGTCGCCGTCATCTACAACAACAAGGTCGAGTACGCCGTCGTCGGCGACACCGGCCCCACGAAGATCATCGGCGAGGCCTCGTACGCCACCGCCAAGGCGCTCGGTATCGACCCCGACCCGGCCACCGGCGGGGCCGACTCCGGCGTGACGTACATCCTGTTCAAGAACTCCAAGGTCTCCCCCATCGAGAGCCACAGCGCGGCCGTCTCCCTCGGGGACCAGCTGGCCAAGCAGTTCCTGGCGAACAACTGATGCCGTGCGTACGTCAGTTGGGCTGCCCCAGCGGACGTACGACCACGGTGTTGACGTCGACCCCGGCCGGCTGCCGGATCGCCCAGACCACCGAGTCGGCGATCTGGTCCGCGGTCAGGAGATGCCCCGGGGGCAGGCTGCCGAGCCCGTCCCAGAACGGGGTCTCCACCCGGCCGGGGGCGACCAGCGTGACGCCGATCCCGAACTCCGTGACCTGGCGCCGGGTGTTCTCGGCGAGCCCGGTGACCGCCCACTTGGTGGCGCCGTAGAGGTTGCCCGGCCCGTGCACGAACCCGGCGACGCTGCCTATGAGGACGATCCGGCCGCCGGTCTCCTTCAGCGCGTCGACGGAGGCCCGGACGAGCAGGGCGGGGCCGAGTACGTTGGTGAGGACCATCTCGGTCCAGCCGGACGGGTCGCCGTCGGCGACGGTGTCGTGCGTGGCGAAGCCGGCGTTGGCGACGACGGTGTCCAGTCGGCCGTACGCCTTGAGCGTGCGGTCGACCGCGTCCTGTACGTCCTCGTAGGCCGACGCGCTGCCGGTGACCGTCAGCAGCTCGTCGGGATTGCCCAGGCTGTCGGCGAAGTCCCGCAGCCGCTGCTCCCCGCGCCCGGTGACCGTCACCCGGTACCCGGCGTCGAGCAGCTGCCGGGCGACGGCGGCGCCGATACCGCTGCCGCCACCGGTGATGAGCGCGACCGGAGCGTCGTTCATGGTTTCCCCCTGTGTGTCGGTGAACGCCCGCAGTCCATCACTTCGAGCGTTCTCCAAGTCAAGTCCCGTCACAGGTACGGCAGTACGGCACCGAGGGGAGGTGGC
This sequence comes from Streptomyces sp. NPDC001816, assembly GCF_042892235.1. Lineage (NCBI taxonomy): Bacteria > Bacillati > Actinomycetota > Actinomycetes > Kitasatosporales > Streptomycetaceae > Streptomyces > Streptomyces sp. NPDC001816. The sequence continues at coordinate 1,102,843 of NZ_JBIATY010000001.1, read as the reverse complement.
GGCGGGTGCTCAGACCGGCCGTACCGCCGTGTGGACCGTGTACGCGCCCAGGACGAACACGTCCGGCCTGCGGTGCACGCTCGCCGGGTCGGCCGGGTCGAGCAGACGGTCCAGGGTGGCCAGGTCCTCGGCGTCCAGGCTCTCGGCGGCCGCTTCACTCACCCGGGTCAGGGAGGCGGCCACATGGGCGCGGGCCCGGTCGGTCGCCGGGGCCGGCAGGTCGAGCAGGAAGCTGCGGGTGCGGGTGTGCTTCAGACCGACCGAGGTCAGCAGAGCCGGCCAGTCCTCGGTCACCGCGACCGAGCCGGGCAGGTCGGCCCGCATCCGCGCGAACCACTCCGCCTCCACCACGTCCAGCCGCTCCTGGAGTCCGGGGCGTCCGATGCCGATGTCACGGGGCAGGAAGCGGGAGGGGAGGCCGCCTTCGAGGAGGGCGATGGTGCCGCCGGGGGCGACCCGGGCGGCGAACGCGGCGAGCGCGGCCCGCTGGTCGCCGAGGTGGTGCAGGCTGCGGCTGGCCCACAGCAGATCGGCCGGGTACTCCAACTCGTCCAGCACACCCGGCAGCTCACCGGCGAGGGTGTCGAAGCGGTCCGCCACGCCCTGTCGTACGGCGCGCTCGCGGGCGCGCTCCAGCAGCGGCTCGGTGCTGTCGACGGCCACGATCCGCGCTCCGGGGAAGGCCTCGGCGAACAGGCAGGCGACGACGCCGGGGCCGCTGCCCGCGTCGACGATCAGCCCCGGCTCGGTCACCTCCTTCGCCAGCCAGGCCATGGCCCGCTCGTAGACGGGGGTGAACAGCTCCGCCTGGGTCTCCAGGTGCGGTGCCATCTCGGCCCAGTCGATGTCGGTGCCGTGCCCGTGCCCGTGCCCGTGGCGGTGATCTTGGTCGTGCTCGTGGTGGTGGTCGTGCGCCATGGTGCCCAGCCTCTCGTCGGTATGCAGTCAGCGTGCGACGGCGCACCGGCCGCGGGCCAGCGGTGTTGCGGGTCCGGCAAAAGCAGGCTGGCGCCCGCCGGGGCCGGTCGCTGGAGGACCGGCCCCGGCGGGCTCATCCGGTCAGGACAGCGGCGGGTAGGCGTTCTGCATCAGCTGCTGGAACTGGGCGGAGAACCAGTGTCCGGACAGCGGTGCGTTCGCCAGGGCGCCCGACATGCTGTTGCCGTTGCGGGCGTTGCCCGTGTACGTCGGGTCGCACATGCGGTCGAAGCCCTTGCCCTCGTCGTTCGCGATCGCGCTGCTGGAGCCGTCGGACTCGCCCGGGGGCTTCATCCACACGTAGGCGTCGATCCCGGCGGCCGGGCCGGCCTGCGGACGCTCGCCGAGGCCGGCGCCGGACTGGTTGCACCAGTTGCCGACGTCGATACGGCGGTCGTAGCGGCCGCCGTCGACGTAGGTGTCCACGCTGGTCTTCGGGCCGGGTCCGGTCGGGCGGGCGGTACCGCCCCAGCCGTTGCGGGAGGTGTCGATCAGCATGCCGATGCCGGAGTTGAAGCCGACCGACACCAGCTGGTTGCGGAAGGCCTGGGCGAAGGACTGCTCGTCGACGTAGCGGTTCCAGTCGACCCACTTCGACTGGCGCACCGAGGTGCCGTTGACGCTGTCGTCGACGGTGAAGTTGTTCTCCTTCAGGGCGCTGTAGTTCGCGGTGTTGGTGATGAAGCCCTGGACGTCGTCCACCGTCGCGCCCTCGCTGGTGGCGGCCTGCTTGAACACGCCTGCGGCCGCGCCGAAGTTGTCGTCCCAGCCGATCCAGCCGTGGTGGCCGGCGTCGAGGTAGTTGTAGACGTTGGGGATGGCGCCGAGCTTGGCGAGGGCGTAGCCGACGCCCTTCACGTAGTTGCCGTTGGCGAGCATGGTGTCGCAGGCCGGGGTGGCGGTGGCACGGCTGCCGGTGTTGGTGACGAGGTTGGGCAGCGAGTCGATCTCGATGGTGGTGACGATCCTGAGGGAGGCGTACTTGGGGTCGGACAGGATCGCCGCGATCGGGTCGATGAACTGTGTCTTGTACTTGTCGATCTCGGTGGGGCCGAGTTCGCCGTTGGAGGCCAGTGCCGAGCAGTCCCGGCCCGGCAGGTCGTAGACGACCAGCTGGACGACCTCTTCGTTGCTGCCCTTCTGGGCGAGGGCCGCGTCCAGGTGGGCGCGCAGCCCCATGCTCCCGCCCACTCCGTTGATCGCGGCGATGCGGTCGAGCCAGACGCCGGTGGGCTGGTTGGAGACGCGGCTGCCGCCCGGTTCGGCGGCGGCCTTCGCCGACCACTCCGGGTTCACGTACACCTTGGCGCCGGCGTAGGGGTTGTCGACGCGGGTGCCGGTGCCGCCGCCGTTCCCGCCGCCTCCTCCACCGCCCCCGCTGCCGCCGTCGTCGACGTTGCAGGTGACGCCGTCGAGGGTGAGCGTGGTGGGTACGGCGTTGGTACCGCTGTAGGAGCCGTTGAAGCCGAAGCTGACCGAACCGCCCGTGGCCAGCGTGCCGTTGTAGGACTCGTTGTTCGCGGTGACGGCCGTGCCGCTCTGGGTGATCTTGGCGTTCCAGCCGCTGGTCACCTGCTGGTTTCCGGCGTACGACCACTTCACCGACCAACTCGACTTCGCGGCCGCGTTGTTGGTGACGGTGACGGCGGCGGTGAAGCCGGTGTCCCACTGGTTCTGCACCTTGTAGTCGACGGTGCAGGGGACGGAGGTGGTGGCGGCGCCGGCCGGCGCGGCGGTGAGCGCCGTCCCGAAGGCCCCGGCGACCAGTGCGAGGGCGGCGAGCAGTGACGTTCTGGTACGACTCATGAGTGCGGGTTTCCTTCTTCCGTGAGTCTTGCCCGGCGCTTACGGGTTGAGGGCGCGCAGATGGTCACGCAGCCCGATGCCGAACGCGGTGGGTGTCCCGTCGTAGGCGCTGATCAGGGACGGGCCCGAGGAGCAGTCCCAGGTGTTCCAGGTCCAGCCGAGGTAGGACAGGTCGCGGTCGTCGAACCACTTCATGACCTGGTCGACGAAGCCGTGCGAGCAGGTGTTCTCGCCGATCTCGCCGGCGACCAGCGGCACCTGGGCCGCGACCGGGGCCAGCGTGGAGTTCCAGCAGCTCTCGCTCGCGCAGGTGTTGAAGTTGTAGACGTGGTAGGCGGCGGCGAGATTGCCGGTCGGATCCGTGGGCCTGTACGTCAGCCACTGGCTCAGGTCGTTCGAGTACGCGAGCCCGCCGGCCATGATGACGTTCTTCGCGCCGGCACCGCGGATGCTGTCGACGAGATCCTGCACACCGGCGACCTCGTAGGAGATCCCGGGGCAGGTGCCGCCGTCCCGCCAGCACTTCCAGGCGTCCGTCGTGCCGGCGGTCGCCCGGTCCGGGTAGGGCTCGTTGAACAGGTCGAACACGGCCGCCTGGTCGTCCTTGAAGGTGCCGGCGACCGACGCCCAGAAGGACGGTGCGTACTGCATGTCGGGCATCGGCTTCTGGCAGGTGGCGTGTACGTCGGAGCAGCCGGCGGAGTTGCCGGTGTACTGGCCGTAGGACCAGTGCATGTCGAGGATCGGGGTCAGGCCGTGCGCCTCGACGCGGGCCACCAGGTCCTTGACGGCGTTGATGTAGTTCGTGCCGCCGTACTCGGGCTTGATGTGGGAGAGGCCCAGCCAGCACTCCTCGTTGAGCGGGATGCGGACGGCGTTCGCCTTCCAGTCGGCGATCGCCTTGATCGCCGCGTCGTCCACCGGGCCGTCCCAGATGCCGTAGCCCTGCACGCACATGAACTCGCCGCCGGAGCGGTTCACGCCAAGCAGACGACGGGACTTGCCGGCTGCGTCCACGAGCTTGGTGCCCGAGACGTGCAGGGCGGGCGCGGTGCCGGTGGACGGGGGCGGATCGGTCGGCGGGGGTGTCGTCGGGTCGGAATCCACGTTGCATGTCGTGCCGTTGAGCTTGAACGCGGTCGGAACGGCATTGCTCCCCGACCAGGAGCCGAGGAACCCGGCGCTGACGCTCGCGCCGGTGCCGAGGGCGCCGTTCCAGCTCTCGTTGGCGGCGGTCACGGTGGTGCCGGACTGGGACCACTTGGCGTTCCAGCCCTGGGTGACCTTCTGACCGCTCGCGAAGTCGAAGCCGAGCTGCCAACCGGTCAGTGCGGAACGGTTGTTGGTGATCTTCACGGAGCCCTGGAAGCCGGTGTCCCACTGGCTGGTGACGGCGTACTCCACCGTGCAGGCGGGCGTGGCTCCCTCAGCCGTGACCACCGGGACGACCACGCTTGTGAGCAGCGCGACCGCACCGGCGACGGCTAAAAGTACTGAACGCGGGGGGTGTCGCATGAGCGACTCCTTGCAGCTTGGCGCGCCGTGACGGACGCGTCGACTGAATGGAACCGCTCCCACTGGTGCGGAGGAAGGTAGCGCCAAGTGGCTTGGTTGCCCAGGGGAGTTGCCTGACTTTTCCTCAACGGAGCACGTCGAATCTTTTCGACTCTTCAAGCACCTTGACCGCGCTCACCCCCATCCTCACTATGGGAGCGCTCCCACTGGTTCAAGCCTTGACTTCTTTCCGAGCCGCAAGCCGCAAGGAGGAACCAGCACATGGATCCCGGACGCAGACGCAGAGCCGCGCGGCGGTGGTGGACCGCCGCACTGGCCGCGCTCACCCTGCCCCTGACGATGCTCGCCACCGGTACGACGGCCGCGCACGCGGCGACCGTCCAGTGCAGCGTCGACTACAAGACGAACGACTGGGGTTCCGGCTTCACCGCCGACCTCACGATCACCAACCGCGGCACGGCCGCGATCGACGGCTGGACCCTGACCTACGGCTACACGGGCAACCAGAAGCTGGCGAACGGCTGGAACGGCACCTGGTCCCAGTCCGGCCAGACGATGACCGTGCAGAACGCCTCGTACAACGGCACGATCGCCGCCGGAGCCGCGGTCTCCACGGGGGCGCAGTTCACCTACAGCGGCACCAACGCCGCCCCCACCTCCTTCGCGGTCAACGGCACCACCTGCGCCGGTGCGCACCAGCCGCCGGTCACCGTGCTGACCAGCCCCGGCGCGGGTGCGGTCTACACACAGGGGGACGCGGTGCCGCTCGCGGCGACCGCGGCGGCGGCCGACAACGCGACGATCAGCAAGGTGGAGTTCTACGACGACACCACGCTGCTCGGCACCGACACGAGCGCGCCGTACTCGCTCTCGGTCTCCAGTTTGACCGTGGGCAGTCATTCGCTGGTGGCGAAGGCGTACGACAGTCTCGGGGCCTCCGCCGATTCCACGCCGGTCGGTATCACGGTCGCCTCGGGACCCGCCGTCGTGGTCTCGCCGACCCAGCTGGGCATCCAGCAGGGCAAGACGGGATCGTTCTCGGTGAAGCTGTCGACGCAGCCGAGTGCGAACGTGACGGTGAGCGTGGCCCGCACGGACGGCAACACGGGGCTGTCCGTCACCGCCGGCTCCTCGCTGACCTTCACCCCGTCGAACTGGAGCACCGCGCAGCCGGTGACGATCACGGCCGACGCCTCCGGCACCGGGAGCGCCACCTTCACGGCCTCGGCGACCGGCCACACCAAGGCGACGGTCACGGTGACCGAGCTGGCCGCGACCAAGGCGTACGACGCCCGCTTCCTGGACCTGTACGGGAAGATCACCAGCCCGGCGAACGGCTACTTCTCCCCCGAGGGCATCCCCTACCACTCGGTGGAGACGCTGATCGTGGAGGCCCCGGACCAGGGCCACGAGACCACGTCGGAGGCCTACAGTTACCTTCTCTGGCTGCAGGCCATGTACGGCAAGGTCACCGGTGACTGGTCGAAGTTCAACGGCGCGTGGGACCTCATGGAGAAGTACATGATCCCCACCCACGCCGACCAGCCGACGAGCTCCTTCTACAACGCCTCGAAGCCGGCGACGTACGCCCCGGAGCTGGACACACCGAACGAGTATCCGGCGAAGCTGGACACCTCGGTGTCGGTCGGCCCGGACCCGATCGCCGGCGAGCTGAAGTCGGCCTACGGCACGGACGACGTCTACGGCATGCACTGGATCCAGGACGTGGACAACGTCTACGGCTACGGCAACGAGCCCGGCAAGTGCGAGGCGGGACCGACGGCCACCGGGCCGTCGTACATCAACACCTTCCAGCGCGGTGCGCAGGAGTCGGTCTGGGAGACCGTCCCGCAGCCGACCTGCGACGCCTTCAAGTACGGCGGCACCAACGGCTATCTGGACCTGTTCACCGGCGACTCCTCCTACGCCAGGCAGTGGAAGTACACGGACGCCCCGGACGCCGACGCGCGTGCGGTGCAGGCCGCGTACTGGGCCGACGTATGGGCGAAGGCGCAGGGCAAGGGCGCAGACGTGTCGGCCACCGTCGGCAAGGCGGCGAAGATGGGCGACTACCTGCGGTACGCGATGTACGACAAGTACTTCAAGAAGATCGGCAACTGTGTGGGCGCCTCGTCCTGCCCGGCCGGCACCGGCAAGGACGCCTCGCACTACCTGCTGTCCTGGTACTACGCCTGGGGCGGCGCCACCGACACCAGCGCGGGCTGGGCCTGGCGAATCGGCTCCAGCCATGTCCACGGCGGCTACCAGAACCCGCTCGCGGCCTACGCGCTCAGCTCGTACGCCGACCTGAAGCCGAAGTCGGCGACCGGCGCGGCCGACTGGGGCAAGTCGCTGCAGCGACAGCTGGAGTTCTACCAGTGGCTGCAGTCGTCCGAGGGCGCGATCGCGGGCGGCGCGACCAACAGCTGGCAGGGCCGGTACGCCACCCCGCCGGCGGGCACGTCGACGTTCTACGGCATGTACTACGACTGGCAGCCCGTCTACCACGACCCGCCCTCGAACCAGTGGTTCGGGTTCCAGGCCTGGTCGATGGAGCGGGTCGCCGAGTACTACCAGCAGACCGGGAACGCCACCGCCAAGGCAGTCCTCGACAAGTGGGTGAAGTGGGCGCTGTCCAAGACCACGATCAACCCGGACGGCACCTACCGGATCCCCTCCACCCTCCAGTGGTCGGGCCGGCCCGACACCTGGAACGCGTCGAGCCCGGGCAGCAACAGCGGACTTCACGTCACCGTCGCCGACTACACGAACGACGTCGGCGTGACGGCCGCCTACGCCAAGACGCTCACCTACTACGCCGCCAAGTCCGGTGACACGACGGCGAAGTCGACGGCGAAGGCGCTGCTGGACGGCATGTGGGCCAACTACCAGGACAGCCTCGGCATCGCGGTCCCCGAGACCCGCAGCGACTACAGCAGGTTCGGCGACAGCGTGTACGTGCCGAGCGGCTGGAGCGGCAAGATGCCGAACGGCGACGCGATCAACTCCTCCTCGACGTTCTCCTCGATCCGGTCCTTCTACAAGAACGACCCGGCCTGGTCGAAGATCGAGGCCTACCTCAAGGGCGGCGCCGCGCCCGTCTTCACGTACCACCGCTTCTGGGCCGAGGCGGACATCGCCCTGGCCATGGGCTCGTACGCGGAGCTTCTCGAATAAGCCCCGCTGACGCTCCGCGTGCACGACCCCGTCACAGGGCGACGGGGTCGACCGGGCCGGGCGGCCCCCACCCGCACAGGGGGTCGCCCGGTCGTCGCACGTTCACCTCGTGGAAGGACCCCCACCGTGCGAAGAACCCGCATCCTCACCGCCGTGCTTGCCCTCGCGGCCGGATTGCTCGCGGGCAGCCCGCCCGCACTTGTCGCCGACGGCACCGCGCAGGTCACGCTCGCCGCCGACACGTACACCTGGAAGAACGCCCGGATCGACGGCGGCGGCTTCGTCCCCGGGATCGTGTTCAACCGCTCCGAGATTCGCCGAGACGAACCCGAACACGGTGGTCCGCGTGGGCAACCTGGACTCGGGCCCACATCGCGTTCTCGACCGACGACGGCGCCAACTGGTTCGCGGGGACGGACCCTTCGGGAGTGAGCGGTGGCGGCGCGGTCGCGGCCGCGTCGGACGGCAGCCGGTTCGTGTGGAGTCCGGCGGGTACGGGCGTGCAGTACACGACCGGCTTCGGCTCGTCCTGGTCGGCGTCGAGCGGCATCCCGGCCCGGGCGATCGTCGAGTCGGACCGGGTCGCCCCGAAGACCTTCTACGGCTTCAAGTCCGGGAAGTTCTACGTGAGTACGGACGGCGGCCCCACCTTCACCGCCTCCTTGGCGACCGGTCTCCCCAGCGGCGACAACGTGCGCTTCAAGGCGCTGCCCGGGACCAAGGGTGACGTGTGGCTGGCGGGCGGGGCGACGGACGGCGCGTACGGCCTGTGGCACTCCACGGACGGCGGGGCGAGCTTCACCAAGCTGTCGAACGTCGACCAGGCCGACACCATCGGCTTCGGCAAGGCGGCGACGGGAGCCTCGTACCAGACCCTCTACACCAGCGCGAAGATCGGCGGCCTACGCGGCATCTTCCGCTCCACGGACAAGGGCGCGACCTGGACGCGCATCAACGACGACGCCCACCAGTGGGGTTGGACGGGCGCGGCGATCACGGGCGACCCGCGAACCGTCGGCAGCTCGATCCAATGGTTCGTTCCACACCTGGCTGCCGGTCGGCCCGGGCCGGTGGGCTCGGGCTGCCGCCGTTCCCCGGCCACTGGACGTGCCGGTTGGGCGTGTCAGTGACCTTGTGTAAGTGCCGTGGGGTCATTGGATGCTGAGCCGCCCCTCGAAGAACAGCGAGAACTGGTTCAGCGCCTCCCTTCAGTGCGCGGCGACCTTCGACGCGGGCGCGGCCGAGGGACCGGGGGCGGTGGAGTCGGCTCAGGAGGCCGTCGCGGGAACGAGGTGGTCGAGTCCCTGCGCACTGCCCGTCGTGGCCACGATCGAGCGTGGCAGCATGATGCTCTCGTAGGCGCGGACGGCGTCGTCGACGCTGGATTCGGTGACGAGGGCGTGGGCGAGGTCGGAGCCGTCGAGCATGGAGAGATTGGCGCCCAGCCCAACCGGGGGCATCAGGTGCGCGGCATCGCCGAGCAGCGTGACGCCGGGAACGTGGTCCCAGGTGTGCGGGGCGGGCAGGACGAACAGGGACCGGTTGATGAACCCGTTGTCGCTGTTCCGCAGGATGTAGCGCAGGCTGTCGTCCCAGCCGTCGAACATCCTCAGCAGGTGCGTCCGCACGGCCCGCTGGTCGCCGAGGTCGATACCGGCGGCCACGTGCCAGTCCTGCGGCGCGCGGAACGCGATGTAGGCGCGGATGTGGCCGTTGCTGTTGCGCTGAGCGACCAAGGACCTGCCGGCGCCCTTGGCCAGCATCGATCCGTTGCCGACCAGCCGCGCGAGGTCGCGATGGCGGGAGTCGCAGTGGTCGAATCCGGTCTCGACGAAGGTGACGCCGGTGTAGCCGGGCGCGGCGTGCGACAGAGCCGGGCGGACGCGTGACCAGGCGCCGTCGGCACCGACCACCAGATCGAAGTCCTCGGCGGTGCCGTCACCGAAGAGCAGCCGGCAGGTGCCGTCCGCCAGCGGGGTGACCCCGCTGACGGCGCGGTCCCACCTCACCGTGCCGTCAGCGAGCGAGTCCAGGAGCAGACCGCGCAGCTGGCCTCGGTCGATCTCCGGCCTTCCGCCGTCGGCGGACGGCCCCTGCTGCGCCAGGAGGGCGGCGGTGGCGAAGTCGAGCACGCGCCACTCATCTCCTTCTGGGCGAGCGAGGGCGTGGAATCGGTCGAGGAGCCCCGCCGCACTCAAGGCGGCCTGGCCGGTGTCGGGATGCATGTCGAGGGTGCCGCCCTGCGGGCGGGCGTCGGCGGAGGCCTCGCGTTCGAAGACGGTGACAGAGCGGCCGAGTTGCTGCAGGACTCGGGCGCAGGTGAGGCCGCCGAGGCCGGCGCCGACAATCGCGATGCGGGGATCACGAGCAGAGTTCATGGGAGTGTCCCTCGGGAGGTGGATGAGCCGCCGGGAGGCCAGGCATCACCAAGAAAGCACACTCACTCAATAAGTGCAATCACTACACTTTCATAGCGGATGCACGTCGAGATACGGTGTGCGAGTGACCGAACCAACCGGGCGCCGCGAGCGCAAGAAGGCCCAGACCCGCCAGTCCCTGGCCGACGCCGCACTTGAGCTCTTCCTCGAACGCGGGTACGACCAGGTCGGCGTCAAAGACGTCGCCGACTACGCCGACGTCTCGGTGACCACCCTCTTCAAACACTTCTCCTGCAAGGAAGCCCTGGTCTTCGACCAAGACGACGACCTGGAAGCAGCACTCGTCGCCGCCGTGTGTGAGCGCCCCCCGGACCAGTCGATCCCGCAGGCGCTGCGCGAGCATCTCCTACTGAAACAGACCCAATTCGCCGTCCACGCCACGGACCCGCGCTTCGCCGACTTCACACGCCTGGTACAGGAAACTCCTGCGCTGCGCGACTACGCCCAGCGCATGTGGACGCGCCACGAAGCGGCCCTGACGAGGGCCATCGCCGAGGCCGTCGGCGCCCCCGAGGACGACGTCAGCTGCGCCGCCCTGGCCCGTTTTTCCCTCGAGGCCCGCAGCCTCATCCTGCGACATGCCGAACCGCGCCGAGCCGCCGACGAGGCCTTCGCACTGCTCGAACACGGCTGGGCGGCCTCCCATCCGAGCGACTGACCCGGCCTGCGAGGACGAGAAGAGGGCCGTGTGACGTAGTTGGCCGGACCCACCAACTCGCCACGTCTTACGGTCATGTGTCATGAAGAGGCGGGTCCGGCTGTCAGCGAGCGATCGAGATTGCGAAGGGCGCGAATCCGCTGGATCGGATCACGTGCGGCACGAACAGGATCGCGGCCTCAGCAGCCCGCGCGGTCTCGATCCCACCCAGGTCCGTGATCCACTCCTGGTGCCAGCCGAGGTCCGCGAGCAGTCCGCGGGCGACCTGCTTGGCCTGCGGGTCCTGGCCGGAGAGGAAGGCGGTCGGCGGCTGGGTAAGCGCGGCGGGCGCGGTCATCACCGTGTAGAGCATCGTGTTGAGCGTCTTGACGACGCGCGTTTCGGGGAGCGCGTCTTGGAGTTGCTCAGCGAGGCTTGAACCGGGGTAGATCAGGTCGGCGGGCAGTCCGTCCGGTCCGTCGACGGTGGCGTTGGAGACGTCGACGAGGATCTTGTCGCGCAGTTCCTCGCGCAGAGCGACGAGCCGGTCCAGCGAGCCGGCGCCCGGGGTGGCGTTGATGACGATCTGGGCTGTCCGGGCAGCGTCGGCGGCGGCGCCCGGCGCGCGGTCCGCCACGGTCACCTCATGCCCGGCCCGGGTGAGGGCTGTGGCCAGGTTGCCGCCGACACGGCCGTTTCCGAGAACTGCGATCGTGGTCATGATGATCTGGTCCTTCCGTGCGTGCAGGTTGTGGTGCGCGGTCAGCGTGAGAGCGTGGCGACGGCCTCGGCATGGACGCCGGGCGCGGCGGCCAGGAAGCTCTCGCTCTGCGGGGTCCAGGGGCGGCCCTCGGCGTCGGAGATCTGTCCGCCGGCCTCGGTGACGAGCAGCGCCCCGGGCAGCAGGTCCGCGCGGGCGCCGGCGAACTGCCAGAAGGCGTCGATCCGGCCGGCGGCCACGTTCAGCAGGTGCAGGGTCGCGGGCACGGCGGTGCGGACGACGAGCGCGTCGAAGAGCATGGCGGTGATCGAGGAGCCGACGCGCCGCACGACCTTCTCGTCCTCGTCCGGCCGGGCCTGGCTGGTGGCCACGATGCTCAGGCCGAGGTCCGCGGTCCGGGAGACGTGCAGCGGCCGGCCGTCGAGGTAGGCGCCCTCGCCGGTAAGCGCGGTGTAGGTCTCGCCGGTCAATGGCAGGTGGACCGCGGTGAGCACCGGCTGGTTCTCACGCACGAGGGTCGCGGTCACCGCCCACTCCGGCAGGGCGTGCAGGTGGTTGACGTTGCCTTCGGCCGGATCCACGACCCACCATTCGCCGGGCGGCAGCGCCCCGCCGTCCAGCTCGTCCTCCACCCAGCCGGCGTCCGGACGCAGCCGCGTGAGGCGGGGGCGCAGGATGTCGAGGGCCATCTCGTCGTTGGCGGCGAGCGCGCTCATCAGCTCTTCGCGGCTCTGGTAGCGGACCACCTCGCCGAATCGCTCGCGCAGCGCCGAACCGGCCGCGCGCACGGCGATCGCGGTCTGGGCGAGCAGGTCGGCGTCGGAGGCGGCGACATCGGTGGTCTGAAGCGTTTCGGACATGGTGGTACTCCCGTGTGAGGAGGGGGTGATGAGGCCGGTCGAGGGCCGAACTGCGCGTTACTTCTTGCGCTTTCGTCTCAACGGTATGCAGCCCTTTGATTAACTTCAAATGCATGTCAAGCACGGTTAGGATTACTCACATGCAATTGGATTTGAATCTGCTCGCCGCGCTCGACGCGCTGCTGGAGGAGGGCAGTGTGGCCGGGGCGGCGGCGCGCCTGCACGTCACCGCCCCCGCGATGAGCCGGAGTCTGGGCCGGATTCGGCGCACGACCGGGGATCAGATCCTGGTGCGCACCGGCCGCACGATGACCCCGACGCCGTACGCGATCGCCGTCCGGGAGCAGGTGCACGAGCTGCTGCACCAGGTCCAAGGGGTGCTGGCACCGAGCCGTGAACTCGATCTGGCAACGTTGGAGCGCACGTTCACACTGCGCTGGCACGATTCACTGGTCGCCCTGAGCGGCCCCGCACTGCTCGCGGCCGTGCGCGGACAGGCGCCGGGCGTGCGACTGCGCTTCGTCGCGGAATCGAGCATCGACACCCCCGAGTTGCGGCGCGGCGAGGTCGACCTGGAGGCGAACGCCAACCGCCCGAGCGCACCGGACATCCGAGCCGAGAAGGTGGGCGAGACCCGCCTCGTCATCGTCGTGAGGCAGGGGCACCCCCTCACCCGCGTCAGGACCGTCACCGCAAAGCGGTACGCCGCCGCTGAGCACGTCACCGTCTCTCGACGTGGCAACCTCAACAATGCCCTCGACGACGCCCTCACGCGGCTCGGCCTCACCCGCCGCGTGGTGGCGACCGCGCCCACGGAAGCGGCCGCGCTGGAGTTCGCGCGCGGCTCCGATCTCCTGATCAGCGTCCCCGAAGCCACCACACGGTCAGCGGTCGCCGACCTCGGCCTGGTCGTGCTCCCCCTCCCGCTCGAACTGCCGTCGGCACCGATATACCTGTCGTGGCATCAGCGCTACGACACCGACCACGCCCACACCTGGCTGCGCGGGCTGGCGCGAACCGCGCTGGCCATGTGCGGAGCGTCGTAGTCGGCGCCGTCCGGCCGCTTCACCCATACGCCCACGCGACCAACGTCTTGACGGTCTCCTGGCTGCCTCCACCCCCAATGCTGCTGGCCCGCTCCCACCACGCCTCCGTCCGCTCCCTGGAGCGGTACGCCCCAACGTCGGCGCGGTCGCTCGGCACGTCGCCGAACGCGGCGGCGATCTGCTTCAACGTCAGCAGCGGCTTGTCCGTGCGGATGCCGGCCATGGGGGCGGCCAGACCGACGCCTGCGGCTCACGATCGCGGATCTGTGGGCCCTGCTCACTCGGTCGGCTCCTGGCCGGTGAGCAGGTTGAGCAAGCCGGCGGGGGCGTTGTCGCCGAAGATGAGCTGGTGGTTCTTGTCGGATTCGGCGGCGAACCGGGCACTGCGGGGGAAAAGGGCCTGCTCGTACTCCGCAAGGGCGGCTTCGATGTCGTCGGGGTGTGCGGCGATGGCTTTGCCGAGTTCGGCGCCGTCGAACATGGCGAGGTTGGCGCCCTCCCCGGCGAACGGTGACATGAGGTGGGCGGCGTCGCCCAGCAGCGTCACTCCAGGAACGCGGTCCCACCGGTGGCCGATCGGCAGGGCGCTGATCGGGCGCGGGGCGAGGACGGTTTCCCCGTCAGTGATGAGTGCGGTGAGTTCAGGCGCCCATCCGGTGAATTCGGCCGCGAGCTGGGCCGCCGCCGTTTCGGGACTGGCGAGGATGGCGGCGATCCAGTCCTGCGGCTTGTTGAGCGCGACGTAGGTGTGAAGAACGGCGTGGGCCTCTCGATGGCCGAGGATCCCCTTGCCGGCCGTGACGGCGAACAGGGAACCGTCGCCGGTGGCCTTGGCCGCTGCGGGGTGGCGTTGGTCGGCGTCGTACAGGTAGGTCTCGATGAACGACGTGCCGACGTACTCGGGCTTCGCGTCGGACAGCAGCGGCCGGACCCTCGACCAGGCGCCGTCCGCGCCCACGAGGAGGCTGGTCGTCACGGTCGGCCCGTCGGCGAACGTCAGCTCGTGCCTTCCGTCTCCGAGGGGGCGGACACCGGTGACCTTGTGTCCCCACTGGATCATCTCGCCGGGCAGCGAGTTGATCAGGATCCGACGCAGGTCTCCGCGGAGCACCTCGGGGCGCCCGCCCGTGCCGTCGTCGGGCTGGTCAAGCAGGACCGCGCCATGCTGGTCGAGCACGCGCACGGCCTCGCCGCCTTCGTGGATGATCGCGCGGAACTCGTCGGTGAGGCCGGCCGCTTCGAGGGCGAGCTGCCCGTTGTACTCGTGGATGTCGAGCTGGCCGCCCTGCGTGCGGGTGTCCGCCGATGTCTCGGCTTCGTAGATGGTCGCGGGGATGCCGTGCAGGTGCAGGACCCGGGCGAGGGTCAGGCCGCCGAGCCCGGCGCCGATGATGGTGACGTGAGTGTTCATGGCGGTTTCCCTTTCGGCTGGACACGCTCTACTCGGGTACAGTGTTCGCAGTAATGGCGCCACGATAGCACTACTGCGAACGGTGAGCGCAGTAGCGTGAAGGGAAACCCAATGGACGACGCTCACACGGTGGTCTGGAACCGGCCTGAGCGGGCCGCGAAAGGCCCCGCACCCTCACGCACCCGGGCGGAGATCACCGCAGCCGCCATCGCGATCGCCGACGCCGAGGGCATCGACGCACTGTCCATGCGGCGCGTCGCCAAGGAACTGGGAACGGGCACAGCCTCGCTCTACCGCTACCTGGCGTCCAAAGACGACCTGCTCGATCTCATGCTCGACGCCGTAGCGGCCGAAGACGGCGGCCCGCCTGCCCCCACCGGCGACTGGCGCGGCGACTTGCGGACACTGGCCTATCGCTCCCGGGCCACCATCCACCGGCATCCCTGGATGACCTCCCTCGCGGCAGGGCGCCCATCACTTGGACCGAACTCCCTCGATGCCACCGAACACGCACTCGCCGCCCTCGATCCCCTTGGCTTCGACATCGACGTCATGATCACCGTCGTCAATACGCTGCATGCCTTCGTTCGCGGCTACGCCATAGGCGAACTCGCCCAACAGGAAGCCGTCCGACGCTCCGGAGTCAGCAACCAGGAATGGATGGACGCCCACGCGCCCTACCTCGACAAAGTCGTCAAGGCCGGGCGCCATCCACTCCTCGCCCGCGTCATTCGTGATGCCGAACTTCCCCACGCGGCCGACCGCGCCGAGCGCGGTTTCGAACTGGGACTCGAACGACTTCTCGACGGATGGGAGGCCAACCTCCCAGTCCGACCCTGACGATTCGACAGCGCCAACTGGGGGGCATCAGGGAACTCCGCACCCGGGCGCCGGCCTCGGCGCGCTGAACCCCCGACACAGCGCGATTCCCAGAAACGAGCGTCGATCACCTCTCGGTGGGAGTTGTCCTTGGCGTTGGTCGGCTGCCACTTGAGGACGAAGTCCAGCTGCCCGTCGCCGTCGAGGTCGCCGACGGAGGCGTCGTTGGCCTCGTAGGTGTACGACACCCCGTCGGGCCCGGGCCGCTCGTGGGTGGGCTGATCGGTACGTCCTTGTAGCCGCTGCGGAACTGGATCGCGTGCTCGGAGTCGGGCTGTTCGACCCCGCCGACGATCGCGCGGACCGTGTAGTCGGCCTGGGCGGGGGCGCCGGCGTGGAAGAAGGTCGTGGAGCCGGTGATCGGGGCCGGGTTGACCTTCGTGCCGGCGCGGTAGACGTTGAAGGAGACGTCGTCGGGGTCGGTGCCGAGCCGGCGCCGGCCGACCAGGTTGCCGCTGTCGGTGTGGACGCTGACCAGGCCCCGGTCGAGCTTCTCGACCTGCCGGGCGGTGGCGGCTTCGGCGGAGCCGGTCGACAGGGTCGCCAGGCCGGCGCCGATCAGCGCCGCCGTGGCGGCCGCCGCGAGGGCGGCCCTGCGGCTTCTGCGGTGGGGGTGCGGGTGCTTCACGTGCCGTACCTCCCGGGAGGACGGACGGGGTCACGTGTCAGTTGCCGCCGCCTGCCCGGGAGTTGCCGCCTGCTTCCGGTACGAGCGCACGCTGAACCGTGGGTCGGCCCGGCGGCGGTCCTGGTCGGGCAGGGCCGCCAGTCGCTCGGCGAACCCGTCGGCGCGGGGGTCGCCGGGCGGCAGCACGGTGAACCAGCCGCGGCGCAGGTCGGCGATGGTGGAGCGGGGGCTGCGGCCCTGCCCGAGGCCGGGGAAGGTGGCCTGTCCGGCCGGCTGCAGCCCGTGCTCGGCCGCGTGGGCGGTGAGGACTTCGGCGGCGTCCTGGGCGGGGCGGCGGGGGCGCGGGGCGAGGACGGTGTCGATGTCGCTGCCGACGTCGTGCGCGGCGGCCTTGTCGACGGTGGTGACGTAGACCCCGCCGGGCCGCAGCACACGGGCGCACTCGGCGACGACGGCGCGGACGTCGGCGGGGTCGGACAGCAGGTGCAGCAGCCAGATGCTGGTGACCGCGTCGAAGGTGGCGTCGGCGAAGGGCAGCCGGCGGGAGTCGGTCAGCAGGACCGCGCCAGGCAGGCGGGCCGCTGCCATGCGGGCCATGGCGGGGGCGAGGTCCGCGCCGGTCACCCGCAGGCCTGGGCGGGAGGCGGCCAGGCGCCGGGTGACGATGCCAGTGCCGCAGGCGACGTCGAGGAGACGGCCCGGCCGGTCGGGGATCAGGCCGAGGACGGCGTGTGCGGCGGCCTCGGCGCGCGGCTCGCCGCCGCGGGACTCGTCGTAGGCGTCGGCTTCCTTGTCGTAGTCCAGCACACCGCTCAGTGTGACCCGTGGCCTGGGGCGATGTCCTCCACTCTGTGGGCGAGTTCGAAGTCCTTCCCGGTGACGACGCCGCCCGCGCTGTGGGTGTTCACGCTGAGGGAGACGGTGTTGTAGCCGAGGGTCAGGTCGGAGTGGTGGTCCAGCTCGTCCTGGATCCGGGCGATGTGCACGACCAGCGCCGTGGCGGCGAAGTGCGAGCCGAGCCGGTAGGTGCGGGTGAGCCGGTCGCCCTCGACCGACCAGCCGGGCAGCTCGGCCAGCCGGTCCTCGATCTCCTTCTGCGACAGCGGTTCGACGGCCACGAGCGGTCTCCCTTCAGGGCGGGCTGGTACGCGTTCAGCCTGCCACGCTCAGCCCCGTACGCGCTCCGCCGCGAGGTCGTCCGCCAGTGCGGCGATGCGGGCGCGGCCCTCGATCCGCTCGACCCAGGCGTGGGGCAGGCCGACGTCGCCGTGCCGCGCGCCGAGCAGGTTGCCGCAGATCGAACCGGTGGAGTCGCTGTCACCCGAGTGGTTGACGGACAGCAGCAGGGCGTCCTTGACGCGGGGCTTCGCCAGGGCGGAGTACACGCCGAGGGCGAGGGCCTCCTCGGCGACCCAGCCCGCCCCGAGGGACTCGACCTTCTCCGCGGTCGGCGACCCGTCCGCGGCCAGGTCGAGGGCCTCGCGCAGGGCGGCCGAGGTCTCCTCGTGGCCGGGGTGGCGCTCCAGCAGCCGCAGGGTGCGCAGCACCGCGCCCTCCAGGGAGTCCCCGGCGACGAGGTGGGCCACGATCGCGGCCAGGGCACCCGCCGCGTAGTAGCCGGTGGGGTGGCCGTGGGTGATCTGGGCGCCGCGGGCGGCCATGGCGAAGGCCGCGTCGGCGGGGTTGACGAGGCCGAAGGGGGCCGAGCGCATCACCGCGCCGCAGCCCTTGGAGTCCGGGTTGACCTGCCCGGGCCTGCCGTCGAGCGGGAGCTGGGGGTCGGGCGCGTACATCTGGGCGACCCCGGACAGGCAGGCGTTGCCGGGGGCGCGGCGGGCGTACAGCCAGGGCTCGGCGAGCAGGCCGCCGGCGGGCTGCGGTTCGGCCTCCTCGGGGCCCGGCTTCGACTGGGTCTGCAGCCACCGCTCGTACGCCTGGCGCAGCAGCAGGGCCCAGCCGCCGCCGATCCCCTTCTCCCGCTCCCGAACATGGGCCTGGACAAGGGCCTCGACGGTGAACAGGGTCATCTGCGTGTCGTCGCTGATCCGGCCGACCACCCCGTACGCACCGGGGACGAGGCCGGTCACCCCGTGCTCGCCGTGGGAGACGCGGATCCGGTCGAGGGAGGCGAACTCGACGGGGTAGCCGAGGGCGTCACCGACGGCTCCGCCGAGCAGACAGCCGCGGACCCTGGACCGGTACACCGCCGCGGCCTCCCAGGACGGCTTCCACGGCTGGTTCATGCGGGTGCTCCTCAACTCCGGTGCCCGGTTGCGGTCGCCGGGCGGGCTCCTCGACTACGGTCGTCCGTATGACCATTGTCGCGACCGGCCCGAACGCATCCGCCGCCACCCCCGCCGACAAGACAGACAAGGCCGAGAAGGCCGACAAGGGCATCGGCCCGCTGCTGCGCGCCTGGCGGGAGCGGCGCAGGGTCTCGCAACTGGAGCTGGCGCTGCGCGCCGACTCCTCCGCCCGGCACATCAGTTTCATCGAGACCGGCCGCTCCCGGCCCAGCGAGGAGATGGTGCTGCGGCTGGCCGAGCACCTGGACGTGCCGGTGCGTGAGCGCAACGCCCTGCTCCTGGCGGCCGGTTACGCCCCGCACTACCCGGAGACCCCGCTGGACGACCCGGCGCTGGACGCGCTGCGCGACGGCATGGAGCGCCTCATCCAGGGGTACGAGCCGTATCCGGCGCTGGTGGTCGACGCCGGGTACACCGTGGTGGCCGCCAACCGGGGCATCACGATGCTGCTGGAGGGCGTCCCCGAGAAGCTGCTGATGCCCGCCCCGAACGCGATGCGGCTGACCCTGCACCCGGAGGGGCTCGCGCCGCGCATCCGCAACCTGCGCGAGTGGCGCGGGCATCTGCTGGCGCAGATGGAGCGGGAGATCGCCCTGCACCGCTCGGACCAACTGCGCGCCCTGTACGAGGAGGTGGCCGCCTACCCGGTGCCCGAGGAAGCGCCCGGCGACGAACCGGCCGAGCCTGTGCCGTACTTCGCGCTGCCGATGCAGATCGAGCACGACGGCCGGATCCTGTCATTCGTGTCGTCGATCTCCACCTTCAACACGCCCATGGACGTCACGGTCGCCGAACTCGCCATCGAGACGTTCCTGCCCGCGGACCCGGCGACCACCAAGTACCTGCACACCCTGGCCGGTTGACGATCTCTCCCGAGCCGACTCCCCTCGACCGCGTGTGCGAAACGGCGGCGCATGACAGACTGCCCGCGTACTTCGGCGCGTAGGGGAGGGCGTGGCGTGAGTGAGCGGCGGGCTGCGCCCACCGTGGGCCAGGTGGTGCTCGGCAAGCGGTTGCAGGAGCTGCGGGAGGCGGCCGGCCTCAGCCGCGAGGAGGCCGCCAGGGTGCTCCGGGTGGCGTCGGCGACCGTACGGCGGATGGAGATGGCCGACGTCGCGCTGAAGATCCCGTACGTGCAGGTGCTGCTGACCACCTACGGGGTGCCCGAGGAGGAGTCGGCCACGTTCGTGCGGCTGGCCGAGGAGGCGAACCAGCCCGGCTGGTGGCAGCGGTTCCACGACGTGCTGCCCGACTGGTTCAGCCTGTATGTGAGCCTGGAGGGCGCCGCCCGGATCATCCGCTCCTACGAGCCGCACTTCGTGCCCGGCCTGCTGCAGACCGAGGAGTACGCGCGCGAGGTGATGGAGGCCGGGACGATAGGGCAGACCGGCCCGGACACGGTCGAGCGGCATGTGTCGCTGCGCATGGAGCGGCAGCGGCTGCTGGAGCGGGACGATCCGCCCCACCTGTGGGTGATCATGGACGAGACGGTGCTGCGGCGTCCGGTGAGCACCCGGCCCGAGGTGATGCGCGACCAGCTGGACCGGCTGCTGGAGTACGCCGAGCGGGACCGGGTCACCCTGCAGATCGCCGAGTTCGCGGCCGGCCCGCACCCGGGGACGTACGCCCCGTTCACGCTGTTCCGGTTCGCCGAGCCGGAGCTGCCGGACATGGTGTTCACCGAGTACCTGACCGGAGCCCTGTATTTGGACTCGCGCCGGGAGGTCTCGGCGCATCTGGAGGTGCTGGACCACATGACGGCTCGGGCCGCCTCCGCGCAGCGCACGATGAAGCTGCTCCGGGAGTACCGCGAGACCTTCTGACTCCCCTGCGAAACAAACCTCCGACACCCCTGCGACCAGCCAAGGAGCACACACCGCATGACCGGACCGGACGCCGCGCCACCCACCGTGATCGACACCAGCAGGCCGCACCCGGCGCGGGTGTACGACTGGTGGCTGGGCGGCAAGGACAACTACCCGGTGGACGAGGAGCTGGCCCGGAAGATCCTGGCCGCGGACGGCACGGCGGTGCGCGGGGCGCGCGCCAACCGCCGGTTCATGCACCGTGCCGTGCGGGCGGCGGCCGAGGCCGGGATCCGGCAGTTCCTGGACATCGGCACCGGCATCCCCACCGAGCCCAACCTGCACCAGGTGGCGCAGGGCGCGGCCCCGGAGTCCCGGGTGGTGTACGCGGACAACGACCCGATCGTGCTGCGGCACGCCGAGGCGCTGTTGCACGGCTCCGCCGAGGGCGGCACGGAGTACGTCCACGCCGACGTCCGGGACCCCGAGACGATCCTGCGGCGGGCCGGGGAGAGCCTCGACCTCGACCGGCCGGTGGCGCTGTCCCTGGTCGCGCTGACCCACTATCTCGATGATGCCGACGACGACGTGTACGGCCTGGTCGAGCGTTATGTCGCGCGGCTCGCGCCGGGCAGCTTCCTGATCCTGTCCCAGGTCACGCAGGACCTCAGCCCGGACGGGGTGGCCCGGGCCGCCGAGCTGTTCCGCAGGAGCGGCACGCCCTTCCACCCGCGTACGCTGCCCGAGTTCCGGCGGTTCTTCGACGGCCTGGAACTCCTCGGTCCGGGGGTGATCCCCGTGCACGGGTGGCGCCCGGAGCCGGAGGACGTGGCGGCGCAGGCGGAGGGCGTGGTGCCGGTGTACGCGGGGGTGGCGCGCAAGCCCTGAACCGGACGGGTGACCGCCCGTGCCGGGTGACCCGTACGGCGGTCTGAACAGGTGGGTGTCCCTGCCCGCCCCTAGGTTCTGAACCATGGGGTGAGCTAGGGAGCGTACGTGACGGACACGCGGACACCACCGGGGGAGCCCGGCGCGGCACTGCTGAGCGCCGGGCGGTTCTTCCGGCCGGGCACGCCCGCGCCCGACCTGCACAGCGTGACGCTCACCGGCGGCCGGGAGGCGGACGCCTGCTACCGGGACCGGTGGAGCCACGACAGGGTGGTGCACTCCACGCAGGGGGTGAACTGCACCGGTTCCTGCCGGTGGAAGGTGTACGTCAAGGACGGGATCATCACCTGGGAGACCCAGGAGACGGACTACCCGTCGGTGGGCCCGGACCGCCCCGAGTACGAGCCGCGCGGCTGCCCGCGCGGTGCCGCGTTCTCCTGGTACACCTACTCCCCCACCCGGGTGCGCTACCCGTACGTCCGGGGCGTGCTGCTGGAGCTGTACCGGGAGGCGAAGCAGCGGCTCGGCGACCCGGTGCTGGCGTGGGCGGACCTGCAGAGCGACCCCGAGCGGCGCGGCCGCTACCAGCGGGCGCGCGGCAAGGGCGGTCTGGTGCGGGCGAGTTGGGACGAGGCCGTGGAGATCGTCGCGGCCGCCCAGGTGCACACCATCAAGACGTACGGCCCCGACCGCATCGCCGGGTTCTCGCCGATCCCGGCGATGTCGATGGTGTCGCACGCGGCCGGCGCCCGCTACCACTCGCTGATCGGCGCGTCGATGCTGTCGTTCTACGACTGGTACGCGGACCTTCCGGTGGCGTCCCCGCAGGTCTTCGGCGACCAGACGGACGTGCCGGAGTCGGGCGACTGGTGGGACGCCGCCTATCTGATGATGTGGGGCTCGAACGTGCCGGTGACGCGGACCGCGGACGCGCACTGGATGGCGGAGGCCCGCTACCGCGGCCATGGGCGGCGACGGCCCCTTCGGTCAGGACTCCGGCCGCAGACGGCTGCCGCTGGTGTCCGTCGAGACCTTCCATCCGCTGCGGGGGCGGCAGACCTCCGACCACGCGGACGACGCCTAGGAGGCCCTGATGCCCTCGGACGCGGTGCTGTACCAGGCTGCGGCGCTCTGCCTGACCTACCCGGACGACGACTTCTTCGCCCGGCTGCCACTGCTGCGCGAAGCCGCCCCGCAGCTGCGCGCGTTCACCGACCACGCGGCCGTCAGCGAGCCGCAAGAGCTGGCCGCGCACTATGTGCAGGTCTTCGACTTCGAAAACCGGCACAGCCTGTACCTGAGCTGGTGGCGGGACGGCGACACCCGGCGGCGGGGCATGTCCCTGGTCCGCTTCAAGGACGTCTACCGGCAGCACGGACTGGAGTTCAGCGGCGAAGAGCTGCCGGACTTCCTGCCGGCGGTGCTGGAGTTCACCGCCCGCACCGGCGACACCGATCTGCTGACCGGACACCGTGACGCCCTGGAACAGCTGCGGTCCCGGCTGACCGACCACGGCACACCGTACGCGGCCGTCCTGGACGCCGTGTGCGCCGCGCTGCCGACCGCACACACCGGAGTGCGCTCCTGACCACGCTCCTGTGGGGCGCCCTGCCCTACACCGCCTTCGCCCTGCTGGTCGCCGGCCTCGGGACGATCGTCCTGGGCATGGTCGCCAAGCTCGCACACCTCCGGCGACGGCTACGACTACCGCGAGACGATCGCCCCCTGGGCGCGCAGCCTGTTCACGCTCCAGCCGAAGACCCGCCTGATGGAGGGCGTGCCGGTGCAGCACCTGTTCCGGCCGTACGTCGTCTACCGGACACGGGATCCGAGGCAGCTCGGGCCGCGGCCGGAGCGGCGGGGCTGGGAGCGGCTGGGCGGTTAGGCCGGGCGGTCAAGCTGCGCCGCCCTTCTGGTCCCGGTCCTCGTCGACGATCTCCGCGTCCACCACTCCCTCCTCTTCCGGCGGCGCGCTCTGTTCCCCGGCCGGGGCGCCGGAGGCCGAGGGCTGGGCCTGGCTGTACATGGCCTGCCCCATCTTCTGGCTGACCGTGGCGAGCTTCTCGACTCCCGCGCGCAGGGCGGCGGTGTCGGCGTTCTGCTCCAGCAGGGTCTTCAGCTCGGTGGCCGCCGCCTCGACCTCGGTGCGGGTGTCGGCGGGCACGCGGTCCTCGTTGTCGCGGATGAACTTCTCGGTCTGGTAGACGAGTTGCTCGGCCTGGTTGCGGGTCTCGGCGGCCTCCTTGCGCTGCCGGTCCTCCTCCGCGTACTGCTCGGCCTCCCGCATCATGCGGTCGATGTCGTCCTTGGGCAGGGCGGATCCGCCGGTGACGGTCATCTTCTGTTCCCGTCCGGTCGCGAGGTCCTTCGCGGAGACGTGCATGATGCCGTTGGCGTCGATGTCGAAGGCCACCTCGATCTGCGGGACACCGCGCGGGGCGGGCGGCAGGCCGGTGAGGTCGAAGACGCCGAGCTTCTTGTTGTAGGCGGCGATCTCGCGTTCGCCCTGGTAGACCTGGATGCCGACCGAGGGCTGGTTATCGGTGGCGGTGGTGAAGATCTCCGAACGGCGGGTCGGGATCGTGGTGTTCCGCTCGATCAGCTTGGTCATGATGCCGCCCTTGGTCTCGATGCCCAGGGACAGCGGGGTGACGTCCAGGAGGAGGACGTCCTTGACGTCGCCGCGGAGCACTCCCGCCTGGAGGGTGGCGCCGACCGCCACCACCTCGTCGGGGTTGACGCCCTTGTGCGGGTCCTTGCCGGTCAGCTGCTTGACCAGTTCGGTGACCGCGGGCATCCGGGTCGAGCCGCCGACGAGGATGACGTGGTCGATGGCGGAGAGCTTCACGCCCGCGTCCTTGACCGCCTGGTGGAAGGGGGTCGTGCAGCGGTCCAGCAGGTCCGCGGTCAGCTCCTGGAACTGGGCGCGGGTCAGCTTCTCCTCCAGGTGCAGCGGGCCCTCGGCGGAGGCGGTGATGTAGGGCAGGTTGATCGAGGTCTCCGAGGACGAGGACAGCTCGATCTTGGCCTTCTCGGCGGCTTCGCGCAGCCGCTGCACCGCCATCTTGTCGTTGCCGAGGTCGATGCCCTGCTGCCCCTTGAACCGCTTGACCAGGTGGTCGACGACCCGCTGGTCCCAGTCGTCGCCGCCGAGGTGGGTGTCACCGTTGGTGGCCTTCACCTCGATGACGCCGTCGCCGATCTCCAGCAGGGACACGTCGAAGGTGCCGCCGCCCAGGTCGAAGACGAGGACGGTCTGCTCCTCGCCGCGGTCCAGGCCGTAGGCGAGGGCGGCGGCCGTGGGCTCGTTGATGATCCTGAGCACCTTCAGACCGGCGATCTCCCCCGCTTCCTTGGTCGCCTGCCGCTGGGCGTCGTCGAAGTACGCGGGCACGGTGATCACCGCGTCCGTGACGTCCTCGCCGAGGTAGGCCTCCGCGTCCCGCTTCAGCTTCTGCAGCACCCGCGCCGACAGTTCCTGCGCACGCAGCCGGGCGCCGTCCACCGTGCCCTGCTCGGGGAAGCGCCAGCCGGCATCGCCCATGTGCCGCTTCACCGAGCGGGCCGTGCGCTCCACGTTCGTCACGGCCTGTCGTTTGGCGACCTCACCGACCAGTACCTCGCCGTTCTTCGCGAACGCCACCACGGAGGGGGTGGTCCGGGCGCCCTCCGCGTTGGTGACGACGGTGGGCTCGCCGCCCTCCAGGACGGCCACCACCGAGTTCGTCGTCCCGAGATCGATCCCGACCGCACGTGCCATGGTCCGTCCCCTTCCGTCAGGGCGCCTTGCGCCCTTCCAGCACAAAACGCGCGTACGGCGCTGTCAATGTACGAATACCCGGAAACGGCGATGCCGCGCCCCTGTGCGGGAGCGCGGCACCGTGGCGGTCGTACGACGGTCAGGCCAGCTCGGCCGTCAGGGTGATGGTGGTGCCGGTCAGGGCCTGGCTGACCGGGCAGTTCTTCTTGGCGTCCTCGGCCGCCGAGGCGAAGGCCTCCGCGTCCAGGCCCGGCACCTCGCCGCGGACGGTGAGGTGGATGCCGGTGATGCCCTCGCCGGGCTGGAAGGTGACGTCGGCCTTGGTCTCCAGGCGGGTGGGCGGGGTGCCCGCGCCGGTGAGGCCGTGCGAGAGGGCCATCGAGAAGCAGCTGGAGTGGGCGGCGGCGATCAGCTCCTCTGGGCTGGTCTTGCCGTTCGCCTTCTCGGCACGCGACGGCCAGGACACCGGCTGCTGGCCGATGCCGGAGGAGTCGAAGGTGACGACGCCGGTGCCCTCGACCAGGTTGCCTTCCCAGACCGTGTGTGCGGTGCGCGTGGTAGCCACGGTGGTTCCTTTCGCATGTGGTCCCGTGTCCAAGTCCTGCGCCTCCCATCCGATCACATCCGGGCTCACTGCACCCTGAAGACCGGGCCACGCGGGGTGAACGGAAGGCGACCACCCTGCGGGATCAGATAGGCGTGCTCGCGCCGCACCCGCAGCACGTCGCACCAGCCGTCGGTGATGACCAGCACCGGCGCGCCCGGCGGGAAGTCCGGTGCGCGGTGCAGCAGGTCGATGCCGGGCTGCAGAACGGTGCCGCCGCGCCCGTGCACCCGTACCCGGCCGGCGATCTCGGTGACCGGCACATAGCCCGCGTCGTGCGGGGCGGCGTCGCAGAACACCACGCGGGCGGCCGGTACGTCGCGTGCCTCGGCGTAGGAGGCGATGGCGCCGAGAGCCTTGCCGAGCAGGGTGCGGTCCATCGAGCCGGAGGTGTCGAGGACGACGCCGAAGGTGCAGCGGGCGATCTCCTCCGGCGGGAAATGGCGGCCCGCGCGCGGGATGTCGGGGGTGGCGGACTGGCGGCGCGAGGGGCGGGCGTAGGAGCGTACGGCCTGCGGGCTCGGCACGAACTCGTCGAACCAGCGGGCCAGTCGGGCGTCCCAGGGCAGCGGCGGGTGGCTGAGCGCGCGGATCTCCTCGACCAGCCCGCCGGGCAGGAAGCCGCGCTGCTGCCCCTGGTGCAGGTCCAGGCCCCGGACCAGGCCGCGGCGGTAGAACTCGTCCAGGTCCACGGGGGCGCCGGGCGGGACGAGCGGGGCACCGAGGACGTCGCCGAGGCCCTTGCCGCGCAGGGTGGCGAGGCGGCGCATGCGGCGCAGGTCGCCGGCGATGCGGTCGTAGACCTCCTCGGCGGACAGGCCCGCCAGCTGCGGGTCGTACAGCAGCCCGTCGGGCATGGTGCCGACCTGCATCTCGGTGAGCCAGCCGTTGATGACGTAGTCGCAGGCGACGTTGAACAGATAGGGGTCGCGGGTGCCGCAGCGGTCGCCGTGGCGCAGGGCGGCGTGCAGCATCTCGTGGGCGAGGATGAACCGCCATTCCTCGTCCTCGAAGGTGCGCAGCGGGTTGACGTAGATCTCGCCGGCCTCGGCGTTGACGGCGGCGACGGCGATGCCGTGGGCGCGGGCGAGTTCGGCGTCGGCGACCAACTTGATGCCGGCCGCGATGCCGCCGAGGAGTGGGTAACTGGAGACGAACCAGCTCAGGGCCCGCTCCCAGGGGCGCAGCCGGGTGGGGCCGCCGGTCATGGCGTCGCGGCGGCCGCCGGCCAGGTCCATGGCGGTGGCCATGGTGCGGGTGAGGCCGTGGGCGAAGGCGAGCTGCCAGTCGGGTGGCTTTTGCAGGTAGCCGGTCCAGGGCACGAGCAGCTGGTCGGGTTCGGTGCCGGCCGTGCCGCAGTGCTCGTACACGGCCGGGATGTGCTCGTCGCGGCGCCAGCGGGCGGCGATCTGTTCCTCGTCGCCGTCGGGGTAGGACGCGGGCAGGTCGTCGGGGGTGCGGCCGACGGGGAAGGTGAGCAGGAAGCGGTTGACGACGGCGCAGCGCGCGGCGAGGTCGTAGCGGTCCGGCTGCACGCGTTCGCCCTTGGCGGCGGGTACGTGTCCGAAGCCGAGGTGGATCAGGCCGTGGGCGATGGCCCAGGCCCACTCGGCGGGCTCGGCCCGGCGGGTGGGGTGCAGGTGGACGCGGCCGCTGGAGTCGATGCGGACCAGGCCCTGGCGGGGCGAGGCGGGGCAGTCCTCGCGGCGGCACATGTCGGCCTCGATGGCGGCGAGCGCCGGGTTGGCCCACACCAGCTGGACGCCCTTGGCGCAGTCCTCGGCGGCGGGGTCCGGCTTCTTCTTGTTCTTCGCGCCCCGGCCGCTCATCGCCGGGCCTCGACCAGCCGGGGCATGTCCCGGGCGGCCTCGATGAGGAACCAGGCGGGCAGGACGGGGTTGCCGTCGGCGTCGGAGGCGATGACGCTCTGCGCGACCTCGACGGAGATCTCCGCGAGCTGCACCAGCAGGGACTTGGCACGGTAGGCGGTCTGCCGGCCGTTCGCCGACATGTGCTCCTTGGTGACCGGCAGTTCCTTGACCAGGCGGCCGCGGAAGGACTCGGCGAGGTAGTACAGCAGGTCGCGGTCCTCCAGGCGGTGCGGCCAGCGGGCGTCGCCCTTGAGGATCGCCTCGATACCGAACCGGCTGCGGACGATCTTGACGTAGCCGCAGAAGGCGGTGGCGTGCGCCGGGGTGAGGGTGCCGTGCGCGAGGACGCTCAGGGTGGCTTCGTCGAGGTCGGGTCCGAAGGAGTGCAGGGCGTCGGAGAGCATGTGCCAGGAGCGGGGCGTGGAGAACGGCTCCTCGGTCTTCGGCGGCCTGGACCACAGGTGGTCGGGCCGGTCGGTGAGGTGGTCCAGGATCCACGGGTGGATGCCGTGGCCCGCGGCCCAGGCGAGCCAGTCCTTCGGGGAGGCCTCCAGGTGGACGTGGGCGAGCCGGTTGACCAGGGCGGAGGCGATGGGCCGGGCGAGGGCGTTGTCGGTGGCGCGGTTGCCGGCGCCGATGACGATGGACCCCTCGGGCAGCTCGTAGCTGCCGATGCGGCGGTCGAGGATCAGCGAGTAGAAGGCCTTCTGCACGTCCGGGGTGGCCGCGTTCAGCTCGTCCAGGAACAGGCAGTACGGCTCGTCGCGGGCGATGGTCTCCGGCGGGCAGAACACCGAGCGCCCGTCGCGGATCTGGGGCACGCCGATCAGGTCCTCGGGGGCGAGCTGGGTGCCGAGCAGGCTCACGCATTCCAGGCCCAGCGAGGCGGCGAACTCCCGCACCAGGGAGGACTTTCCGATGCCGGGGGCGCCCCAGACGAAGACGGGCCGGACGGTGGCGAGGCCGAGCAGCAGCTCGGGGAGACGGGCAGGGGTGACCGTGACGGCAGCCTGCAAAACAAGGGCTCCTTGGGGATGTTCGAGGATGTGCGACTCGAACAGTGTGGGTGTACGTCCCCGCGCACGCAGCCGATTTTCAGGCGGCCCGCTCCTCCTCGGCCTCCGTGCTGATCGGCACCTGGGGGCCGTTCGCCTCGCGCAGCCAGCGGCGCAGGACGCGGTGCATGTGCTCGGCGCCGGTCAGCTCTGCTCCCTCCGCGACCGGCGCGGACAGGGTGAGCGGGGAGAGCAGGAAGGGGTGGGACTGGGCGCCGCCGAGGCCGCCGTGGGAGCCGATCTGCTCCTCGAAGGCGAGGACCTCGCCGTCGGCGGGGTCGTGGAAGGAGTTGACCATGATGTCGGCGGTGTGCGGGAAGGAGTGGGTGCGGCGGACGGCGTCGGCGGCGCCGGGGCCGAACCGGGCGAGCGGGCCGGGCTCGTGGTCCAGCTCGGCCAGCGGGATCTCGGTGCCGTGGGGGCCGAGCACCACGCCGTCGTGTTCCTCGCTGCGCACCAGCAGGAAGCCGATGCCGGGGTGGTTGGCGAGGGTGGTGAGCAGGGCGGGGTGGCGGGCCTCGATCTCCTCCTTGGTCATGCGGTGCGGCACGTCCGGGAAGGAGACCAGGCCGAGGTTGCCGGAGGCCAGCACGATCGGCTCGGAGTTCCGGGTGGGCCGGTGCCGCTCGCCCTTCTCCTCCACGGGCCGGTGCAGGGCCGCGCGGACGGCGGTGCGGGCCTCGGCACCGCTGCGGGTTCGTTCGGCCCGGCGCGGTACGGGCAGTCCGCAGCCGGCGCGGACCAGGTCGGCGAGGGTGAGGCCGTAGCGGGCGCGGAAGGTCTCGCCGGGGCTCTGGCCGTGGTCGGACAGGACGACGATCCGGTAGGGGCGCGGGGCGTGTTCCGCGGCCTTCTCGATGAGCGCGAGGGACCGGTCGAGGCGCTGCAGGACCTTCTCGGCGTCCCGGCTGCACGGTCCGGAGTGGTGGGCGACCTCGTCGTAGGCGACGAGGTCGGCGTAGACGGCGGTGCGACCGGCGAGCAGATCGCCCATCACGGCGGTGACCACGACGTCCCGTTCGACGACGGTGGCGAAGGCGCGCACGAAGGGGTAGAGGCCGCCGCGGCTCACCCGTGGCCGCTGCTTACGGATCCGCGCCCGGGTGGACTGGCCGATCTCGCGGGCGACCTCGGCGACGAAGGACAGGGCCGTGCGCACCGCGTTGGCGGGGTCGGAGAAGTAGGCGAAGTAGCCGGCGCGGGAGCGGTTGTCCCGGCCGCGGCGGCGGGTGGCGATGGACAGCACGAGGGCCTGTTCGGCGGCGCCGCCGCCGAACAGGTTGCCGCGGCTGGCGCCGTCGACGGTGAGCAGTCCGCCGTCGCCCGTGTGCGCTGTGGCGCGGCGTTGGAGTTCGACGGCGCTGGTCGGGCGGTTGCACACCATCACCTCGCCCCGGTCCTTCTCGTACCAGCGGAAGGCCGGCACGTCGAAGGTGCTGCCGTGCAGGATGCCGAGCTGGCTGGCGCCGGTCTGGCTGGACCAGTCGGTGCGCCAGGGGGCGAGCCGGTGGGTCGGCTGTGCACCGTCGTCCGTCGACAGCCAGCGGCCGACGGTCGGCATGAGTCCCTTGCGGACGGCGTGGGTGAGCACCTCGTGGCCCACGCCGTCGAGCTGGACGCAGACCAGGCCGGGCGTGGCCGCGCACGGTGGACCGGCTCTGCGTCGGCGGTCGGCCAGGCGCAACAGACGGCGACGGTAGGCGTCGTCGTCGCGTACGGCGAGGGCAGCGCCGGTGGCCGAGGCGACGGCGGACATGACGGCGGCCACGATGACGGCGGTCTCCGGGGCGACCTCGCCCCGCCCGGAGGGGTTGATGCGCAGGGCGAGCAGCAGCAGGGAGCCGTTGAGGAAGAAGACCAGCAGGCCGAGGACGAACGCGGGCACGAGCAGCAGCAGCCGAACCAGGAGCGGCCACACCACGGCCGAGAGCACACCGAAGGCCCCGGCGCCCAACGCGGCGGTGACGGCTATCCGGGTGGCGCTGTCGCCGTCGGCGGACTGGAGCCTGAAGTCGGGCAGGAGGCCGGCGAGCACGAGCATGGTGAGTGTGGAGACCGCCCACACCGTGACGCTGCGCCCGACCTGACTGGCGATCCGCCGCCACCGTACGCCCCGCACGCCCCGTACACCTCGCGTCCCGCCCGCTCGATCACCGGGCCTCACTCCACCTTGTCACACGGGCTTGTCACACGGGACGGAGCCCGGACGGGCGGGTCGCCGGGCCCTCACCGCCCGTCGTAGCCCGCTGTCGGCATGGACAGCCTGCGGTGCACCCGCGCCTTCATCTGCGCGTCGTACGAGGGCTCGGCCCGCCCCACTGTCTCCACCCGCACCCCGCGCCGCGCGCACTCGGCGGTGAACTCCTCCACCGAGGACAGCGCGCGCTCCAGCACGCGCCGGCTGGGTGCGACGAACACGTCCACGCCGGGCCGGACGCCGTCCCACAGTGCGCAATGGTCGAAACGCAGCCCGCCGACGAGAAGTTCCCGCACGACCACATAGCCGCGCTCCGCCGCCCAGCGGGCGCACATGGCGTGCTGGCTGCGGGAGTCGACCAGGAAGGGGTCGGCCTCCAGTTCCTCCAGAGGCGTCAGGCTCGCGATGGCGGTGACCCGCACCTGTGCGAGCCCGCCGGAGGCACCCCGCAGCTGTCCCATGGCGTCCCCCTCACCTCCGGGTTTCGCCGCCGACCCTACTCCTGCCCGTAGGCTTCGGGGGAGTCGCGCGAAGGAGGCGAAGAAGGTGCCGGTGGAGATCACCTGGTGGGGTCATGCCACCTGTGCGCTCCTGGATTCGAACACACGGGTGCTCACCGATCCCCTGTTCGCGGGCAGGCTCGCGCATCTGCGTCGCCGCCGCGGCGCGGTACCCCCTGCCGAGGCCCGTCGCGGGGACGTGGCGCTCGTCTCCCATCTGCACGCCGACCATCTGCACCTGCCCTCGCTGGCCGCCCTCGCCCCGGGCACGCGCCTGCTCGTGCCCCGGGGCGCACCACGTGCGGTCCCCGGGCTGCGCCGGCTTCGCCAGCTGCAGATCACCGAGGTGGCCCCGGGGGACGCCGTCCGGGTCGGGGACCTCGTGGTCCGCGCGGTGCCCGCACGGCACGACGGGCGCCGGCTGCCGGTCGGCCCGCACCGCTCCCCGGCGCTGGGATACGTCGTCGAGGGCGAGGCGCGGACCTACTTCGCCGGGGACACCGGGCTGTTCGACGGCATGGCGGAGCAGGTCGGGCCGGTGGACGTGGCCCTGCTGCCGGTGGGCGGCTGGGGGCCGTACCTCGGCGAGGGGCACCTGGACGCGGGGCGGGCGGCGCGGGCGCTGGCCCGGCTGGCACCCCGGGTCGCGGTGCCGGTGCACTACGGGACGTACTGGCCGATCGGCATGGACGCGGTGCGCCCGCACGAGTTCCACGCTCCGGGCGACGAGTTCGTACGCCTGGCGGCCGCGGCCGCGCCGCAGGTGGCCGTGCACAAGCTCGGGCACGGGGAGAGCGTGCGCCTGGAGGTCGCGCGGTGAGATGGCCGGCCGCGGTGGTGCTGGCCGCTGCTTCCACGTCCGTGCCGCCTCCGGAGTCCACACAGCAGGCGATCGGGTATCCGTCGCTGTTCCTGCTGGTGCTGATCGGGGCGTTGGTTCCGGTGGTGCCCACGGGGGCGCTGGTCAGTTCGGCCGCGGTGGTGGCGTTTCATCAGACGGCGCCGTTCGCGCTGGCGCTGGTGTTCGTCACGGCCTCGCTGGCGGCCTTTCTCGGGGACGCGACGCTGTACTGGCTGGGGCGGCGGGGGATGCGGTCGCGGAACGGGTCGCGGTGGCTGGAGGCGATTCGTGCTCGGGCGCCGGAGGAGCGGCTCGAGCAGGCGCAGACGAAGTTGGCCGAGCATGGGGTGGCTGTGCTGGTGCTGTCCCGGCTGGTGCCTGCTGGGCGGTTGCCGGTGATGTTGGCTTGTCTCGTCGCCGACTGGCCCTTGCGGCGGTTCAGTCGGGGGAATCTTCCTGCTTGTCTGGCTTGGGCGTTGACGTATCAGGTGATCGGAATTCTGGGGGGTTCGTTGTTTCCGGAGCCGTGGCAGGGGGTTGTGGCTGCGGTGGGGCTGACGCTGGTCATCAGCGCGGTTCCGAGTGTGGTGCGGCGCGTTTCTCGATAGCGACACAGCCCCGCGTTCCCTGGGGAGTTCACTCCAGCACTCGTGAGCCGCCTACCGGCATGTCCCACAGGTCTTCCCGGTCCAGACCTGCCTTCTCCCACGCCGTCTGTACTCGCGTCAGCGGTTCCAGGACCGGCTCCGCAGACAGGATGAACGTGCCCCAGTGCATGGGCGCCATACGCCGCGCGCCCAGGTCCACAGTGGCCTGGACCGCCTCCTCCGGGTCGCAGTGGACGTCGCTGAGCCACCAG
Organism: Streptomyces sp. NPDC001816; assembly: GCF_042892235.1. Classification (NCBI taxonomy): domain Bacteria; kingdom Bacillati; phylum Actinomycetota; class Actinomycetes; order Kitasatosporales; family Streptomycetaceae; genus Streptomyces; species Streptomyces sp. NPDC001816. Next base: position 1,070,061 of record NZ_JBIATY010000001.1, on the reverse strand, counting down.
CGGGGGGCGTAGGCGCCGATGGGCATGAGGGCGAGGTCGATTCCGGGGTAGCGGCGGCCGATGCGGGAGAACCAGTGACCGTAGCCGGTGTCGCCGGCGAAGTAGAGCCGCTGTCCGTCGCGGTCGGTGAGCACCCAGCCGCCCCAGAGGCTGTGGCAGGTGTCGGTGAGGGTGCGCTTGGACCAGTGGTGGGCGGGCACGAAGTCGAAGCGGACGCCCGACAGTTCGGCGCCCTCCCACCAGTCCAGCTCGGTGACGCGGGTGAACCGGCGCCGCTGGAACCAGCGGCCGAGGCCGGCGGGCACGAACACCGGTGTGCTGCGCGGGAGTCGGCGCAGGGTGGGGGCGTCGAGGTGGTCGAAGTGGTTGTGGCTGATGACCACCGCGTCGACGTGCGGCAGGTCCTCCCACGGGACGCCGACGGGGGTGATACGGGCCGGGGTGCCGAGGATGCGGCGGGACCACACGGGGTCGGTGAGGACGGTCAGCCCGCCGATCCGGACGATCCAACTGGCGTGTCCCGCCCAGGTGACGGCGGGCGTACGGGTGCCCGTGCGGGGCAACGGGGCGGGCGCGTAAGGGAGCCGGGGGATGTCGGCGAGGCTCTCGGGGCCGGGGCGTACGGAGCCCTCGCGGGCGAAGCGGGCGAGGGCCTTGAGGCCGGGCAGGGGCGCGGTGAGCCGGTCGTGGAAGGTCCGCGGCCACACCCGGTGTTCGCCCAGCGGGCGGGGCTCGGCCAGCGGCGGGAACGGGGGCGCGAGGGGGGCCGGGGCCACGGGCGCACCGGCTTCTCCACTGGTCGTCGTCGTTGTGGTGGCGGAACCGGGCTCATGCGTCTGCTGCGTCATCGAGGAGGCTCCCGTCGCTGAGCGTCGTCGCCGAGATCGTCGAAGGCCGACCTCAGGGAGATCAACGCGCGTTGCACGTGTGGCAGTTCCAACGGTGAGGGTGACATGAGGCATTCCGTGCGTTCCTCGTCCGTGCCGCCCAGCAGGGACCCCGTGGCGAGCCGCACGCGCAGCGCCCCGAGGTCGTCGCCGAAGCGGTGGCCGCCGGGCGCGGGCATGCCGAGCCGGACGGTGAGGAAGTCCTCCAGTTCCTGGGCGTCGCCGACGCCCTGCTCGGCGAGCACCTCGCGCAACGGGCCGAGGTCGACGTACAGATGGCGGCCGGCCCGCGGCGGCCGGGCGAGCGCACCGGCCGCGACGACCGCGCCGTGGGCGGCGGCCGCCACGCGTGCGTGCAGGCGTACGGCGGCCTCGCGGCGCTCGGTGACGGGTGCGGGTTCGTCGAGGGCGTACCCGGCGGCCGCGGCGACCGGTGCGGCGATCCGGGCGCCGAGCGCGGTGAGGATGTCGAGCACGCGCGCGTGGAGGTGCTCCCCCGCCTCTCCCGAGGGGAAGCGGGCGACGGCCGCGGGCCAGCCGGGCGGCAGCAGGGCGCCGGCCAGGTCGGTGACGACGGTGACCCCGTCGGGCACCATCTCGGCGGGGCTGAGCAGGACCGTCTCGTGCGGGTCGTGCACGGTGTCGCGCCAGGTCTCGTCGCTGACCAGGTGCAGGCCCTCGGCGGCCGCCGCCTCGACGGTCTCGTGCAGCAGTTCGGGCGGGGTCACGGTCGCGGTGGGGTCGTCGGCGACGGACAGCACCAGCAGCCGGGGATCCCCGCCTTCGGTACGGACCCTGCGGACGGTCTCCAGCAGGGCGTACGGGTCGGGCACGCCACCGCCCTCGGCCGGGGTCGGCACGTGGAAGACGGGTCTGCCGAGCAGGCGGGCGTAGGGCGCCCACCAGGCGGCGCACGGGCGGGGCACGAGCACGTCACCGGTGTCACCGGCGAGCGCGGCGGTCAGCGCGAGCAGCAGCGCGGGGGCGCCGGGGCCTGCGGCCACCCGGTCGGGGACGCAGGGCAGTCCGCGCCGGGTCCAGTAGCCGCAGGCCGCCTCCAGCAGGGCGGGGGCGCCGCCGACCGGCTGGGCCTCGGCGCGGCCCGCCGCGGCGGCCAGGACGGCGGAGAGTTCCGGCAGGACGGGCAGGCCGTCGCCGGGTAGTGGCGGCCCGTAACGGACCGGCCCGTGGCCCTCCGGGTCCGTCCGCCGCATGTCCGCCTCCTGTGCCTCTTCCTGGGCCTGCTCCCGGGCCTGGTCCTGTGGTGCCGGCTGCGTGGATGGTGCGTACGGTGCCTGCTGTCGGTGCCCTCGGGATGTGTACCCGGCGGACGGCCCGCCATGGCCGTACGCCGCAATTGTCCTCCGGCACGGCACGGCTCGAACCTGGCACCGGCCCGGCCCGGCCCACGTCAGCCGTCCACGGGCCTCCTGCGGCCGGACAGGCGGTAGACGGCGCCTCCGCAGGCGCCGGCGATCAACACACCACCGGCGACCAGCGCCGGTACCGAGTCGTTGAAGCTGCCGCCCGTCCCGGCCGCGACCCCGCCTTGTCCCGTCGCCTGGTCGCAGTCGCCGTTGTCGTCGTTGTAGCCGCCACCGTCGTGGTAGCCGCCGTCGCCGTTGTCGCCGTCGTAACCGTTGTCGCCGCCGTCGCGGTCCTCGCGGCAGTCGTGTCCGCCGGAACAGGTGCGCGAACCGTCCTCGCACTCCCGCCCCTGCTCCTGCCCCGGCCGCTGTCCCTGCCCCTGCCCCTGCCCCTGCCCCTGGCCCTGGCCCTGGCCCTGCCCCTGGCTATGGCTTTGGCCCTGTCCCTGCCCTTGCTCCCACCCCTGCCCCGTCGTCTCCTCCGCCGCCCCGGGCTCCTGCCACTGCCCCGACCCCGACTCCTGCCCGGCCCCCGACTCCTGCCGCTCTCCCTGCCCCTCCGTCTCCTGCCCCGTCCCCGGCTCCTTCCGCTGCCCCTGGACCAGCCCCGGTGTCTCTCCCTGCCCCAGCTCCTGGCCCTGCCCCTCGTCACACTGCGCGCCGCTGCCGTCCATCAAGGGCGGCAGCGTGGCGTCGGGGGTGTCCGGTGCCAGTCCGGTGAGGGCGTCGCAGGGCACGGACGTGGTGGGGGTGGTGCCGGGCTGGACGGTGCCGGGGCTCGCCCCGTCCGCGGGGGCCGCGGACGCGGCGGGTCCCGCAATGACGAGCGCGGCCCCGGCCAGGACGGCGGCGGACAGGGCACGGGCGGTGCGGCGCATGGGGCGGGCTCCTCGGCGGTGCGGGGGCGGGACACGGCGGTCGTGCCCTCGCTGCCATCACAGCCCGCCCGGCGCCGCGGCGCGCGCGGCCGGGCCCCATTCGCGGGACGCGAACGGCCTAACGGGTGACCCCGGGACAAGCGGCCGCCGAACGGCTCCGCACAGGTTTTCCGCCCCCCACGCAGGTGACTCGGTAGGTGCTGGCCTTCAACCCTCTGGAGGAAGTCATGCAGCGAGGCAGTGACCGACTGAGCGTCCATCGGGACGACGAGATGAAACACGAGCTGCAGGAGCTGCTCAGGTCAGGGCACCCGACACGCACCGAGGAATGGGCCGATCCGGAGCCGACCGCCGACGACGACCCGGAGGTCTGGAGCGGGCCGGTGGGCGGTCTTGGATCCCCTGCGTCGCTGGAGCGGGTACGGCTGGCGCTGGCCCGGAACCTGAACCGGCACGCCTTCCCCGCCGACGCCCACGAGCTGGCCCGGGCGCTGCGCCGGGGCAACGCACCGGGCGCGCTGATCGACGCGGTGGCCGGGCTGCCGCGCTCGCGGCGGTACGCCAACGTGCAGCAGCTGGCCGAGGCGCTGGTGGGCGTCTGACGAGCCGGGACCGGGGCGGTGAGCGCACCGGGAAGAGCAGGTGAGGCCGAACGCGGGCGGCACCTGGGAGCTCCTCAGGTGCCGGACGTGCCCGGAGTCACCGCCTCGCCGCAGCCGCGCTCCCGTGCGCCCTCGCGGGTGCGGCCCGAGCTGACGAGGCGGCGCGGGTTGCGGCGCAGGTACTCGCCCTCGAGCTGCGCCATGCGCTCGTTGTGGGCCCGCAGCGCGTCGTTCGATCCGTACAGGAGGGTGTCGTGGCGCGTGCGGTGGATCGTCTCCAGCTCCTTCATGAGCTGCTGGTCGTCCAGTCGGCTGGGGTCGACTCCGGTCATGGTGGCACCCCGCTCGTCGTGTTCGTTCATCCGGTTCGGTTACCCGCCCGGCACGCACTGCCCCCGAGCGTTTCCGGGAGGGAGCCCTGGAGCTCGCATTCCTGAGTCCACTGTACGAACATCCGGCTCCCCGGGCCCTCCGGCGGAGCCGCCGGGCTAGCGGGCCCGTTCCACCCGGCGTTCGTCCCAGACGGGCTCCGGGGTCTCGCGGACGCGGCCGTCGGTGCCGAAGACCAGGAAGCGGTCGAAGGAGCGGGCGAACCAGCGGTCGTGGGTGACCGCGAGGACCGTGCCCTCGAAGGCCTCCAGACCCTCCTGGAGAGCCTCGGCGGACTCCAGGTCGAGGTTGTCGGTCGGCTCGTCCAGCAGCAGCGCGGTGACTCCCTGGAGTTCCAGCAGGAGGATCTGGAAGCGGGCCTGCTGGCCGCCCGAGAGCCGGTCGAAGGGCTGCTCGGCCTGGCCGGTCAGTTCGTAGCGGCGGAGCCTGGACATGGCCGCGCCCCGGTCCTGCGCGTGTTCCTTCCACAGGATGTCGAGCAGGGTGCGGCCCTCAAGCTCGGGGTGGGCGTGGGTCTGGGCGAAGTGGCCGGGGACGACCCGCGCGCCGAGCTTCCACTTCCCCGTGTGCGCGACCTCGTCGCCGGCGAGCAGCCTGAGGAAGTGCGACTTGCCCGAGCCGTTGGAGCCGAGCACGGCGACCCGTTCGCCGTAGAAGACCTCCAGGTCGAAGGGGTTCATCAGGCCGGTCAGTGCCAGCTGCTCGCAGGTGACGGCCCGCACGCCGGTACGGCCGCCCTTCAGCCGCATGGTGATGTCCTGCTCGCGCGGCGGCTCGGGCGGCGGGCCGGCCTCCTCGAACTTGCGCAGGCGGGTCTGCGCGGCCTGGTACCGGGAGGACATCTCGTGGCTCACGGCGGCGGCCTGGCGGAGGTTCAGCACCAGCTTCTTCAGCTGGGCGTGCTTCTCGTCCCAGCGGCGGCGCAACTCCTCGAAGCGGGCGAAGCGTTCGCGGCGGGCCTCGTGGTAGGTGGCGAAGCCGCCGCCGTGCACCCAGGCGTCGGCGCCGGCCGGGCCGGGCTCCACGGAGACGATCTTCTCGGCGGCGCGGGCAAGGAGTTCGCGGTCGTGGGAGACGAACAGGACCGTCTTGCGGGTCTCCTTCAGCTGCTGTTCCAGCCAGCGCTTGCCGGGCACGTCCAGGTAGTTGTCCGGCTCGTCGAGCAACAGGACCTCGTCGGTGCCGCGCAGCAGCGCCTCCAGGACGAGACGCTTCTGCTCGCCGCCGGAGAGGGTGCGCACCTGCCGCCACTGGGCCCGCTCGTACGGCATGCCGAGGGCTGCGGTGGTGCACATGTCCCACAGGGTCTCGGCCTCGTAGCCGCGTGCCTCGGCCCAGTCGGCGAGGGCCTGCGCGTACTGCAGCTGGGCGGCCTCGTCGTCGACGGTCATGAGGGCGTGCTCGGCCCGGTCCACGGCCTCGGCCGCCGCACGGATGCGGGGCGTGGCGACGGAGACGAGCAGGTCGCGGACGGTCGTCTCGTCCCGTACGGAGCCCACGAACTGGCGCATCACGCCGAGGCCGCCGCTGACGGTGACCGTGCCTCCGTGCGGTTTCAGTTCGCCGGAGATCAGCCGGAGGAGGGTGGTCTTTCCCGCGCCGTTCGGGCCGACCAGGGCGACGGCGGCGCCTTCGCCGACCCGGAACGAGACATCGCCGAGCAGCGTCCTCCCGTCGGGGAGGTGGTACTCGAGGTGCGCGGCTTCCAGATGTCCCATGAGGAGGCATTCTGTGGGGCGCCACCGACCTGGGGCAAACGCTTATACGACGCACTCCGAGAGCGCCTGCCTCATCGCACCGGCACACCCCGACGGCACCAGCCCCGTCAGCCCGCCGCACTCCGCCGGCGCCAGGCCCTCATCCATGGGCGCTCCGACGACCCCTGCCCCCTCGTCCCGACGCGCTCCAACGGCGCCAGCCCCTCGTCCCGACACACTCCGAGGGCCCCTGGCCCGTCAGCCCGCCGCACCCCCGACGGCGCCGGCCCCTCGTCCCGACTCGCTCCAGCGGCCCCTACCCCCTCAGCCCCACGCACTCCGCCGGCGCCAGCCCCCTCGTCTCGTCCCGACGCGCTCCAACGGCACCAGCCCCCTCACCCCGCCGCATTCCGACAGCATCAGCCCCTCGTCCCAGCACACTCCAGCGGCCCCTGCCCCCGTCAGTCCGCCGCACACCGACAGCACCAGCCCCTCGCCCCGGCACACTCCGACGGCCCCAGCCCCCTCAGCCCGTAGCCCCCACAGGTGCCCCGGCCGGGCCGCCCTCGCCCGTCGGTTCGACCGTGGCGCCGGCCCAGGACAGGGCCTTGAAGCCGTCGGACGGGGAGCCCTCCAGGATCACCACGCCGGTGTTCTCCAGCGGGCGGGCGGCGGCGAAGGCCACGTCGACGTTGTCGGCGCGGGCCGCGGTCCACATGCGGATGGCGGCGCCGTGGCTGATCATCGCGACGCTCGCGGCGCCGCTCGCGGCGGCCTCGGCGATGACTGCGTCGTACCGGGCCAGGACCTCCTCGCCGTTCTCCCCGCCGGGGATCCTGAGCGTGGTGTCTCCGGCCGCCCACGCGAACACCGTGCGCATGTAGCGCTCGCCCTCCGGGGAGTCGCCGGGCACCATCTCCAGGTCGCCGGCGGAGATCTCGCGGATGCCGTCGCGGACGATCACCTCCAGGCCGCGGGCTGCGGCCAGCGGGGCGGCCGTGAGCCGGGTGCGGATCAGGGTGGAGGCGTAGAGGGCCTCGATGTCCTCGTCCGCGAGCGCTGCGGGCAGGGCGGCGGCCTGCGCCTCGCCGAGCGGGGTCAGGCCCGGGCCGGGTACGGCGGTGTCCAGCAGACGGTCCAGGTTGGACGGGGTCTGGCCGTGGCGGATGAGCAACAGGCGCATGGCAGGGGCCCTCCGGGTGTCGATCATCGCCCACCGGTCAGGAAACGTCCGGTTCAGGGTACCCGGCACCTTATGAGCCCAGACGTCGATCTCACGGTTGCCGAGCCCGGCCCCCACCCCCTGCGCCACCGGCTGCTCGCGCTCGACAGCCGGCTGTTCGAGTTCGCGGCGGGCCGGCACTGGCCGTTCGCCGAGCCCGTGCTGCCGCGGCTGAGCCGGAGCGCGAACCACGGCGTGCTGTGGTTCGCGACGGCGGCCGCGATGGCGGCGAGCCGTACGCCGCGGGCCCGCCGGGCGGCCGCCCGCGGGCTGGCGTCGCTGAGCCTTGCCTCGCTGGTCATCAACACACTCGGCAAGCGCTCGGTGCGCCGCCCCCGGCCCGCCCTGGATCCGGTCCCGCTGGTCCGGCACCTGAAGCGGCAGCCGATCACCACGTCGTTCCCGTCCGGTCACTCCGCGTCGGCGGCCGCGTTCGCGACCGGCGTCGCCCTGGAGTCACCCGCATGGGGCGCGGCGGTGGCTCCCGTCGCCTGGTCCGTCGCGCTCTCCCGCGTCTATACCGGCGTCCACTTCCCGAGCGACGTGCTCGTGGGCGCCGTTCTGGGCGCGGGTGCCGCGTTCGCCGTACGGGGCCTGGTGCCGACCCGCGCCCAGGTCGTGCCGCCGGCCCGGCCCCGCGCCGAGGTCCCGGCGCTGCCGGACGGGGCGGGGCTGGTCGTCGTGGCCAACGCCGGCTCGGGCACCGCGGACCGTGTGCGCACCCTGCGCCTCGGCCTGCCGCGCACCGAGGTCGTCGAGTGCGAACCGGAGGATGTCTCGGTCGAGTTGGAGAAGGCGGCGGCGCGTGCGCGGGTGCTCGGCGTGTGCGGCGGGGACGGGACGGTGAACGCGGCCGCCGAGGTCGCCCTGCGCCACGGCCTGCCGCTCGCGGTGCTGCCCGGCGGCACCCTGAACCACTTCGCCTACGACCTCGGTGTGGAGGACGTCCGCGGCCTCGCGCGAGCGGTCCGGCGGGGCGAGGCGGTACGCGTGGACGTCGGCCGGTTCACCTGCGGCGACAGGCGCGGCATCTTCCTCAACACGTGCAGTCTGGGCGTGTATCCGGAGCTGGTGCGGGAGCGGGAGCACTGGTCAGGCCGGATCGGCGGCTGGCCGGCCGGCGTACTCGCGGCACTGCGCGTGCTGCGCGCGCACGGGCATCCGATGGAGGCCGAATTCCGTGGCCAGGTACGCCCGTTGTGGCTGCTGTTCGCCGGGAACGGCACCTACCACCGGATGGGCCTCGCCCCCGGCCGCCGCGTCGATCTGGCCGACGGGCAGCTCGACGTGCGGGTGGTGCACGGCGGCCGCCGCCCCGCACTGCGTCTGCTGGCGGCGGCGCTGGCCGGCCCGCTGACCCGTTCCCCCGCCCATGCGGCGGTCCAGGTGAGCCGTCTGCACATCGCGGGTGTGGCGCCCGGCACGCTCTTCGCCCACGACGGCGAAGTCACCGAGGTGGCAGGCGAAGTGACGCTGGAGAAGCTCCCCGGGGCGCTCACGGTGTACCGCCCACTGCACGGACTCCGACACTCAGTCAGTCCATATCTCGATACACAGTTCTCACTATTCGGCATGCAGACATACGGTGAGGCGTAGCGACAGAAGCTCGGACCAGAAGCTCGGACAGGGGAGTTCAGCCATGCCGAAAGTGCAGGAGACCGCCGTCTACACGCACGGGCACCACGAGTCGGTGCTGCGGTCGCACACCTGGCGGACCGCCGTCAACTCCGCGGCCTATCTGCTCGGTTCGCTGAAGCCCCACATGAAGATCCTGGACATCGGCTGCGGCCCGGGCACCATCACCGCCGACCTGGCGGAGCTGGTCCCCGACGGCCATGTCACCGGCGTCGACCACGCGCCCGGGATCCTGGAGCAGGCCCGGGAGACCGCGGCCGGACGCGGCCTGGCCAACGTGGACTTCGCGGTCGCCGACGTGCACGCCCTGGACTACCCCGACGACACCTTCTGCGTGGTCCACGCCCACCAGGTGCTCCAGCACGTGGGCGACCCGGTGCAGGCGCTGCGCGAGATGCACCGGGTGACGAAGCCGGGCGGGTTCATCGCCGTACGCGACGCGGACTACGCGGCGATGACCTGGTATCCGGCGGTGCCGGGCCTGGACGACTGGCTGGACCTGTACGAGCGGGTCGCCCGGGCCAACGGCGGCGAGCCCGACGCCGGGCGCCGGCTGAAGGCCTGGGCACTGGCCGCGGGCCTCACCGACATCACGGCCACCTCCGGCACCTGGACGTTCGCCACCCCCGAGGAGCGGTCCTGGTGGAGCGCGCTGTGGGCGGACCGCACCCTCGCCTCGGCCTACGCCGACCGCGCCACGCAGGGCGGACACGCCACGGCGGAGCAGCTGCGGGCGGTGTCGGAGGCGTGGCGCGCGTGGGGCCGGCGGGAGGACGGCTGGTTCACCGTCCTGCACGGGGAGATCCTGTGCCGCAAGGAGACGCGAGGAGACGGCGGTCACGGCTCGTCGTCGCTGAACTCCCCGGAGAACGAGTAGGCCGCCCAGGGCCCGGTGAGGTGCACCCGCACTCCGGGCACCTCGGCCTTCGCGCGGTCCACCAGCTCCACGAACTCCTCGGAGTCTGCCCGGCGCACCAGATAGGCCGCGTCGAGTGTTCCGGCGGGCGCGGGGTGCAGCCGGGAGTCCTCGGCGTGCCGGGAGAGCCGCTCGTGCAGGGCCCGGGCGGGCGCGGCGGGCTCGCCGGCATCGCTTTCGCCGCTTTCGACATGGGCCCTGACGCGCCACTCCACCCGGCCCTCCAGCCGGTCGAGGACGCGCCGGAAGTCGTCCTCGCGGGCCTCGACCATCGTCCGCACCCCGCTGTCGTCCCGGAAGACGGTGACGGGTCTGAGCGGCAGCGGGGTGGTGACGGTGGTGAGCGCGTCGATCACGCCCCGGTGGGCGCGGGTGGTCGCGTCCAGCCAGTCGCGGTCCTCCCGGCGGGCGCGCAGCGCCTCCTCGCAGAAGTCGCTCTCCGGGACGGTACTGACGACCACGACCAGCCCGTGGTGGTGCAGCAGTGCCGGCGGGGCGCCTCCGATGCCGGTCAGCTCGGCCTGCAAAGGCGCTCCGAGCGGGCGGCAGACGGCGTACACGTAGCGCAGTCCGGTCATGGGGCCTCCTTCGGCGGGCTCGGCCGCGTCATGGACGGATGGGCGTGCCTCGCTCAGCGCACAACCGCCTCCTCGACCAGCAGTTTCGCAGCTGTCGCGATGCCCGTGGCGTCGATGCCGGCCGCGTGCAGCTGCTCGTCGGGCGCTGCCGATCCGGGCATGGTGCGCACCGCGAGCCGGACCAGCCGGGGCACGGGCCGGGCGTCGGCGAACGCCTCCGCGACGGCGTCGCCGAGGCCGCCCTGCTCATGGTGGTCCTCGACGGTCACCAGACAGCCGGTCTCCTCGGCGGCCCGGCGCAGGGTCTCCACGTCGACGGGCTTGACGGAGTACAGGTCGACCACCCGTACCTCGATGTCCTCCTCGGCGAGCCGGTCGGCTGCGGCGAGCGCCTCGTGCACGGTGACGCCGGCCGCGACGAGCGTCAGCCGGTCCCGCTCACCGGAGCGCAGCACCTTGCATCCGCCGACCGGGAACTCCTCCTCGGGGCCGTAGATCACCGGGGTCGCGCCGCGCGAGGTGCGCAGGTAACGGATGCCGTCGAGTCCGGCCATCTCCGCGACCAGCCTGGCGGTCTGGTTGGCGTCGCACGGGTACAGCACGGTCGAGCCGTACAGGGCCCGGAACATCGCCAGGTCCTCCAGGCCCATCTGCGAGGGCCCGTCCTGCCCGATCGCGACCCCCGCGTGCGAGCCGACCAGGTTGATGCCGGCGCCGCTGATCGAGGCCATCCGCAGGAAGTCGTGGGCGCGGGTGAGGAACGCCGCGAAGGTGGCGGCGTACGGCACCCAGCCGCGGGCCGCGATGCCGACGGCCGAGGCGACGAGCTGCTGTTCGGCGATGTAGCACTCGAAGAAGCGGTCGGGGTGCTCCTTGGCGAACACCTCGGTACGGGTGGAGTCGCCGACCTCGCCGTCCAGGGCGACGACGTCGCCGCGTGCGGTGCCGAGCGCCGCGAGGGCCTTGCCGAAGGCGTCCCGGGTGGCGACCTCGTCCCCCTTGTCGTAGTGCGGCAGTCGGACGACCTCGGTGGTGAGGGAGCGGAGCGTCGCGGCGGCGGCCGGCTCGCCGACGCGGACGCGCAGATCGCGCGGTCCGCCGAGTTCGGCGACGGCCTCCTCGGGTTCGGGCAGCGGCTTGCCGTGCAGGCCCTCGCGGTCCTCGACCGAGGCGACGCCCTTGCCCTTGAGGGTGCGGGCGAGGATCACCGTGGGCTGCCCGGTCCGCGCCACCGCCTCGCCGTAGGCCCGGTCGATCGCCTCGACGTCGTGTCCGTCGGCCTCGATGGTGTGCCAGCCGAAGGCCGCGAAGCGGCGGGCGTAGGCGTCCAGGTCGTGGCCGTGCCGGGTCGGGCCGCGCTGGCCGAGCCGGTTGACGTCCACGATCGCGGTCAGGTTGTCCAGGTGCTCGTACGCGGCGTGTTCGGCGGCCTCCCACACCGAGCCCTCGGCCAGCTCGCTGTCCCCGCACAGCACCCACACCCGGTAGCCGACGCGGTCCAGGCGCTTGCCGGCCAGCGCGATACCGACACCGACCGGCAGGCCCTGGCCGAGCGAGCCGGTGGCCGTCTCCACCCACGGCAGCCGCCGCGGGGTCGGGTGCCCTTCGAGGCGGCTGCCGATCCTGCGGAAGGTGACCAGCTCGCCGTCCTCGATGACACCGGCCGCCTTGTAGGCGGCGTACAGCAGCGGCGAGGCGTGTCCCTTGGAGAGCACGAAGCGGTCGTTGGCGGGGTGTTCGGGGCGTTCGAAGTCGTAGCGCAGATGGTGGGCGAGCAGGACGGCCATCAGATCGGCAGCGGACATCGAGGAGGTCGGATGCCCGGAGCCCGCCGCGGCGGCGGCCCGCACACTGTCTACGCGCAACTGCTGGCCGAGTTCGGCGAGTTCGGCGGTGTTCATGAGGCTCCTTCGGAGGGTTGCTGGGGAGCGGGCTGGGGCGCGGCCTCCGCCTCCAGAGGCACCGCCCCGGACCGGACGAGGCCCAACTGGACGGCCTGGCGCGGGAGTACGGCGTCCAGGAGCCAGTCGGCGGCGACGCGGACGCGGTTGCCGGGCAGCGCGGCCAGGTGATAGCCGCGGGTGACCGCGCCGGCCGGCAGGCCGGACAGCGGGATGCCGAGCGGGTTGGCGGCAGCCCGGACGCCCCCGAGGTCGACGGCGAAGCCCAGGTCACGGTGGCGGTAGGCGCGCCGGCGCCGGCCGAGGCCGAGCGAGGCGGCCACGTTCTCGCCGGCCACCCGGCCCTGCCGCCAGGCGTGCTGGGCCGTCATGGACGTGAACTCTCCCGGGTGCTGCAGATCCGGTACGGCCGCCGCGTCCCCGCAGGCGAACACGTCCGCGTTCCCCGGCACCTGGAGGTAGGGATCGACGATCAGCCGGCCCCGCTCCAGCGGCTGTCCCACGACCTCGACCAGCGGATCCGGCCGGACCCCGACGCACCACACCAGGGTCCGTGACGCGACGAACTCCCCGTCGGTGAGCAGCACCCCGTCCGGGGTGGCCTCCTTCACGGAGGTCCCCGTCCGTACGTCGACGCCACGCGCCCGCAGCACCCGGTCGGCCGTGCGGGAGAGCCGCGCGTCCAGCTCCGGCAGCACCCGGGGTGCGGTGTCCAGCAGGACCCAGCGGGGCCGCCCGGCGTGGTGCCGGCGCGCGAGGCTGTCGGTGAGCAGCTGCATCTGCGCGGCCACTTCGGTGCCGGTGTAGCCCGCGCCGACCACGACGAACGTGCACCGGGCGGCGCGGACCGCGGGGTCGTCGGCCGTGGCGGCCAGCTCCACCTGCCGGGTCACGTGGTCGCGCAGGTACAGGGCCTCGGCCAGCCCGCGGAACCCGTGTGCGTGCCGGGCGACGCCCGGGATCGGCAACAGCTTGTTGACGCTGCCGACGGCCAGCACCAGCCGCTCATAGCCGACCGCCCCGCTGCCGCCCTCGGGGTCCGTGTAGTGGACGGTGCAGCCGTCCAGGTCGACACCGTGCGCCTCGCCGAGCAGCAGTCGCACCCCGCGCAGGGTGCCGGGGATCGACACGGTGACCCTGCGGGGCTCCAGGAGCCCGGCGGCCACCTGGGGCAGCAGGGGCAGATACAGGAAGTAGTCGGTCGGGTTGAGCAGCGTGATCAGGGCACGGCCCCGGGTCACACGGGCGAGGGTGCGAGCGGCCCGGTACCCGGCGAAACCGGCGCCGACGATCACGACGCGTGGTCGACTCACGGTGTGCCTCCGGCGGTGTGGCTCCTCCGAGGCTTTCCGCGTAACCGGGGCCGCGCCACCCAAACGCCGCTCACCTCACCCGGACGCCGGTGCGGGTCCGGTCGTGCCCTGCGGGGGGTCAGGCCCGGTGGTGCGGGCCCTCGGGGTCGATGTCCGGCCGGAGGGGGGCCTCGGACGGCATCGGCGGGTACGGCGTGCCGGGTCCGCCGGGCGGGGCGGCGGCCGCATGCGGGTGCTTCGGGTGGGCGGCGCCGCGCAGCACGTAGGCGATGACGCCGAGGAGCGCCGCGGTGATCAGCGCGGCGGCCCAGCCGGGCAGGCCGGTGGCGAGGCCGAGGCCCAGCGCGAGCGCCAGCGCGCCGCCCGCGTACAGGGCGGCGGCGCCCGAGGCGGCGTAGAGCAGGGCGGTGCGGCGCTGTCTGCGGGTCTGCTCGCGCAGCTCGTCGCGCACCGTCTCGCGTGCCACCTGAGCCAGCTCTTCGACGAGGTGCTTGTCCAGATGTTCCAGGTGATCCATGTGCTCCATGTGCTCCATGTGCTCCATGAACTGCGGGTACCCGCCACACACGATGCGTAACAGCGTCGGCCACGGCCCAGGCCTGTGGGCGCCCGCCCGCCCCAACTAGGCTCGTCCGCATGGAGATTCTGGGCGCCTCGCTGCGCATCTGCGTCGACGACCTCGAAGCCGCGATCCCCTTCTACGAGCGTCTCGCGGGCGGCAGAGCGCTCCGGTTCGAACGCGGGGGCGTGCAGGTCGCCGCGATCGGCTCCTTCCTGCTGATGAGCGGTCCCGAGGCCGAGCTGGAGCTGCTGCGCAAGGTGGCGGCCACGATCGCCGTGAAGGACGTGGACGAGGCCCACCGGCTGCTCACGGAGCTGGGCGCCCAGATCGTCGCGGGGCCGGTGCCGACCCCGGTGGGCCGGAACCTGCTCGCGGTGCACCCGGACGGCTCGGTCTTCGAGTACGTCGACCACGGCGGCTGAGCCACACGGCCGCTCAGGTCGTGTCCGGGCGCATCCGGAAGTCGAAGCGGCCGGGCAGGGGCTCGTCGGTGAGCCGGGCCCACAGCCGGCCGATCACCTCCGCGCCCTCCCGCAGGTCGGCGACCTCGAAGCCCGCGTCGAAGACGGCCCGGGCGTCGGCGCGCCGCCCCTCGGCGAGCAGCAGCTCGGCCTCCAGCAGCCGGAACCGGCCGCGCCGCCGGACGGCGGGCAGCAGCCGCTCCCACACCGCGCGGGCGTCCGCCGTCCGCCGGGCTCTGAGCAGCGCCTCCAGGGCCTCCCGGCCGAGCGCGGCCACGGCGGCCGTCCAGGCCTCGCCGTCGTCGCGCCGCTCGCGGCACAGGTCGTCGAAGGCCTCCGCGTACCGTTCGGCGGCCCGCTCGTGGTGGCCGGACTCCTGGTCGGCCACGGCGAGGCAGCGCAGCAGGGGCCACAGGGACGGGGCGAGCGGGAGGGCGCGTTCCCAGCTGCGGACCGCCTGGGCGCGGTCACCGGCGTGCCACTGGGCGATGCCGAGGTGGTACTCGGTGTGCGGGGTGGCGGGCGCGGTCTCCAGCATGTCCCGCCAGTGCGGGGCGACCAGCGTCTCACCGGGCGGGCGGACCCGGCGCGGCTCGGGCAGGGAGCCGGTGCGCAGCAGCTCCCGCCAGGGCGCCTGTGCCTCGCCGAGGGTGGACTCGGCGAAGGGTGTGCCGGGCAGTTTCCAGTCGGCGCGCAGGACTTCGAGCGCGCCCCAGCCGGAGCCGGTGGCCAGGATCTCACCGGGTTCGGTGTCGGCGTACGGCTTCCAGGCCGCGTGCGCCTCCTCGACGCGGGCGCGCGGCAGAACCGCGGCGAGCCGCTCCTCGGCGCCCTGGACGACCGCCGCCCACTCGCCCTCGGCGGGTGTGTCGAGCGGGCCGTACGCCTCCAGCCAGGACACCTCGCTCTCCGGCTCCAGTCGGACGTGCTCCAGCTGGGTGCGGGCGAGGCCCGCCTGGATCTCGCAGTAGCCGCCGGTGCCGGGCTCGGTCAGCCACTGCTGCCAGCGCCGGCCGCCGGGTCCGCTGCCCCACACGAACAGCTTGCGGCCGCGCAGCACGTCGGTGGAGGTCTGCACCAGCCCGTGCCCGTCCGCGTCCAGCGCGGCGATCCAGCGGCGCCGGCCGTCGGGCACCTCGTAGAAGTAGTCAGCGGCGTAGGGGCTGTTGAGGGGGTGGGTGCGGTCGATGCCGTCGTACGCGGGGACGGGCACCCTGCGCAGGTGGCGCTCGTAGCCGAACTGCCACGCCTCCTCGGCCGGGGCGAGGATCCGGCGCTCCTCGGGCACGGCGATGTTGGACCACCAGTACGTGGGCACCGGACGCTCGTGCGGATTGCGGATCCGGACGCCGACGTACAGGAAGCCGGAGCCCTCCGGGAGCCACAGGTCGACCTGGAAGGGCAGGTCGCGCAGCCGTTCCCACTCCCACAGGCGCAGCATCTCGCCACCGTCGGGGGCGGGGACACGGGCCGCGTGCAGGGGGGCGCAGGAGAGGGTGGTGTGGCCGGTGGCGCCGACGTTCCACTCGATGCCGCCGGAGTACCAGGCGCCGTTGAGGGCGAAGTCGGCGGGCTGGAACACCGGGTTGCGGTAGAGGAGTTCGCGTCCGGTGGGCAGGTGGACCAGGGAGGCGATGCGGCCGCCGAGGCCGGGCAGGACGGTGGCGCGCAGCCGGTCGTTCTCGATCACCAGGGCGTCGAAGGTGCGGGGCTCGCGCGTTCTGCCGTACCCGTCACGGACGCGCACCGGCAGCAGGCTGTGCAGTGGCTCGTAGCCGAGCTGCCGGGCCATGTCCCGGGGCATGTCGTCCCGTTCGCGGCCGTCGATGCGGTGGACCTCGTCGAGCTGCCGGAGCGGGGGCAGGGGATTGTCGGGTCCCAACTGCGCGGCGGGCAGGGTCAGTACCTCACGTCGGATCCTCGTCACGTCGACCATGGAACCCGGGGTGCGGGAAGTCGGCCAGGGGCGCTGCCGGTCAGGATTGCGCAAAGGCGCTCGTGATCAATGCACCTAGGGCCTGTCTGACAATTCCCGCCTGCCCGCGGCGGGAATTGTCAGACAGGCCCTAGGCGGGATCGCGCATCTCGGCGGTGAGTGCCCAGCGTTCATGGTCCCGCCAGGCCCCGTCGATGAAGATCATGTCGGGTGAGAAGCCCTCCAGGCGGAAGCCGGCGCCACGGGCCAGTGCGATGGAGGCGGTGTTGGCGGGCTGGGCGTTGATCTCCAGCCGGTGCAGCCCCAGCGGTCCGAACGCGTACCCGATCACCAGGTCGAGGCCCTCGCGCATCAGCCCCCGGCCGGCCGCGTGGGCGAAGGCGCCGTAGCCGAGGGCGCCGCACTGGAAGCCGCCGCGGACGATGTTGTTGATGTTGATGAACCCGGCGATGTCCCCGGTGTCCTTCTCGCACACGAGGAAACCGGCGCGGCTCGGGTCCTTGATGAGCGGGCCGGCGTAGGTGGCGTAGCCCTCGTCGGTGTCCGGCGGGAACAGCCACGGCCGGTGCAGGTCCTTGCTCTCCCTGGCCCGGGCGGTGAACTCGGGACCGTCGTCGAGGGTGAAGGGGCGGATGCCCACGCGGGGGCCTTCGGCGAGGTAGCGGGATGCGGTGTGCGGCATCCCGCCAGCCTACGTGTCACCGGTCGCGGCGCTTGGTGCGGTACGCCCCGAGGCGGCTGATTCAGTAGCGAATCTCAGCGCAGGGCGGGCTCGTCCAGTGTCAACGTGCCCGCGCCCGCGTCGAGTTCGGCCGCGACGCCGAAGGGGATGGTCAGCGCGCCCTCGCAGTGACCGAATCCGAACTCCTCGGCCACGGGGACACCCAGCGGGCCGAGGCGGTCGGCGAGCATGGGCCGCACCCGCTCGTAGGGATCGCACTCCGCCCAGGAGCCGAGCAGCACCCCGCGCACCCCGTCGAGCCAGCCGGCGCGCAGGAGTTGGGTGAGGTAGCGGTCCAGCCGGTACGTCTGCTCGCCCACGTCCTCCAGGCACAGGAGCCCGCCGCTCGCCGACGGGCGGGCGTGCGGGGCGCCGCGTTCCGCCGCGAGCAGGGAGAGGCAGCCGCCGAGGGTGACCCCGCGGGCCCGGCCGGGGACGAGGGCCGTGCCGCCGGAGGCGACGGTGCGCACGGCCTCCGGCTCGAAGAGCGTGGACCGCAGATGCGCCTGCGCCCGCTCGTTCTTGATGAAGTCGATGCCGGCCGCCATCGGCCCGTGCAGGGTGGCGAGGCCGAGGCGGGTGGCGAAGGCCTCGTGCAGGACGGTGATGTCGCTGAAGCCGACGAACACCTTCGGCCCGGCCGCCCGCATGGCCTCCCAGTCGAGCAGGTCGATCATCCGCTGGACGCCGTACCCGCCGCGGGCGCACAGGACCGCGTCCACCCCCGGGTCGCACCAGGCCCGCTGGAAGTCGGCGGCTCGGTCGGCGTCCGTGCCCGCCAGGTAGGGGAACTCCCTGTGCCGGTCCAGCACATGGGGTGCGGCCACCGGGTCGAGGCCCCAGCCGCGCAGCACGTCGAGCCCCGCCTGCAGCCGCTCCTCGGGCACCGGCCCGCTGGGGGCCACCACGGCCACGAGTGCCCCGGGGGCCAGCCTGGTGGGCCGTACCAGCTCTCTCACGTGCGCAACTCCAACTCCGGGACACCCGGCACATCGAACTCGAACACCTGAGCGTACAGGGACAGCTCGGCCTCCAGCGCGCGGACCATGGTCTCGGCGCGACGGAACCCGTGCCCCTCCCCCGCGAAGGTGAGATAGGCATGCGGCACGCCCCGGCCCTCGATCCCGGCGAGGAAGCGCTCGCACTGGGCGGGCGGGCAGATCACGTCGTCCAGGCCCTGGAGCAGCAGGAAGGGCACGGTGAGCCGGTCGGCGTGCGCGGTGGGCGAACGCTCGGCGTATCGCGCGGGCACCTCGGTGAGCGGGCCGATCAGCGACTCCAGGTACCGCGACTCGAAGTCATGGGTCTCCCCCGGCCCCCAGGTGGCCAGGTCGAGGACGGGGTAGACGATGGTGCCGCAGGCGTACACGTCGGTCGTGGTCAGGGAGGCGGCGGTGGTCCAGCCGCCGGCGCTGCCACCCCGGATCGCGAGCCGGGCACGGTCGGCGGTGCCCTCCTCGGCGAGGGCGAGGGCGACGGCCGCGCAGTCCTCGACGTCGACCACACCCCACTGTTCGCGCAGCCGCTCCCGGTAGGCGCGGCCGTACCCGGTGGAGCCGCCGTAGTTGACCTCGACGACCCCGATGCCGCGCGAGGTGAAGTAGGCGATCTCCAGGTCCAGCACGAGCGGCACCCTGCTGGTGGGGCCGCCGTGCGCCCAGATGACGTAGGGCGGCAGCTCGCCGTCGCGGGCGGTGCGGCGCGGGTGGTGCGGCGGGTAGACGTGGGCGTGCACCTCGCGGCCGCCGGGTCCGGTGAAGGTGCGGATCAGCGGCTCGGGGTAGTACGCCGGGTCGACCGGATCCCGGTGCCGGGCGCCGATCGCACGGGCGCGTCCGCTCCTGATGTCCAGCTCGACCACTTCGTACCCGGTGCGCGGGCCGGCGCCGACCGCGACGACCCGGCCGCCCTCGGCCGCGAGGCTGGGCGCGAACTCGGTCCAGGGTCCGGCGGCGTCGACCACCTCGCCGGACTCCGGATCCAGTATCCCGAGCGCGGTCGCGCCCCGACCGTGGACGACCGCGATCAGCCCGTTGTCCAACAGGGCGAACCAGCGCAGGCCGAGCTTCCACAGGGGCCCGGCGAACTCCTCCTCGCGCGGGCACAGCGGGGTGCCGTCCCGGTACAGGTTCCACCAGCCGCCACGGTCGCTCGCGTACAGGAGACGGCCGGCCGCATCCCACTCCACCTGCGCGACGGCCTCCTGCGGCCCGCCCGCGACCGGGCGAACGGTGTGCAGGGTGCCGTCGTCGCCGACCTCACCGACGAGCAGTTCCGTGCCGTCCCACGGCATCCGCGGATGCTCCCAGGCCAGCCACGCCGCCCGGCGCCCGTCGGGCGAGAGCCGGGGGCCGGTGACGAACCGGTGCCCTGCGTCGGTGAGTTCGCGTACGGCGGCCCGGTCGTCGGCGGCCGAGCCGTCCAGTGGTACGGCGGCCAGGACGCGCCGTACGTCGTCCGGGCCGTCCCCGGTGAACTCCTCCAGCACGCACCACACTTCGCCGCGGGCCAGGTCCACCTGCGGCTCCGCCCAGCGCAGCCCGCCGCCCACCGGGGAGAGGGGGGTCAGCGGGCGCGGCTCGCCGCCGGGCTCGTACCGGTACAGGCGCTGGTCGGCGAAGTGCGTGAACACCACCAGGGGCCCGTCGTCCCGCATCACCCCGGTCCAGGGCAGGCCGCCGTACTCGATGACCCGGCTGCGCACGTTCCACGGCGCGGCCAGCAGCGACTCCTCCCTGCCGTCGGCCAGCCGGCGCACCAGCGCCCGGCGGCCGCCCTCGGCGGGCCGGGGCTCGGTCCACCAGACCTCGTCCCCGACGAAGCCCACCCACTCCGGGTGCCCGTCGTGCGCGGCGGCCAGCGCCGCGTCGATGGGCGAGGGCCAGGAACCGTACGCCTGCTTGCGCACCTCGTCCCCCATCGCCTAGGCCGTCCGCAGGAAGCGGTCGAGCACCCGGACGCCGAAGTGCAGCGCCTCCACGGGAACGCGCTCGTCGACGCCGTGGAACATCGCCTGGTAGTCGAAGCCCTCGGGAAGCTTCAGCGGAGCGAATCCGTAGGCGGCGTCGATGCCGAGCAGCGAGAACTGCTTGGCGTCCGTGCCTCCGGTCATGCAGTACGGCACCACGTGTCCCTCGGGCGCGAACTCCTCGACGGCCGCCCGCATCCCTGCGAACGTGGGCGAGTCCACGGGCGCCTGCAGCGCGACCGACCGGTGGTGGAACTCCCAGTCCACGTCCGGCCCGGTGAGCCGGTCGAGGGTGGCGACGAACTCCTCCTCGTCGCCCGGCAGATAGCGCCCGTCGACGAAGGCGACCGCCTCCCCGGGGATCACGTTCACCTTGTAACCGGCGTCGAGCATGGTCGGGTTGGAGCTGTTGCGTACGGTCGCCTCGACCAGCTTGGCGGCCGGGCCGAGCTTCTCCAGCAGTCCGTCCACGTTCCGGAAGTCGGCTTCGAAGCCGTACACGGCGGCGAGTTCGGTGAGCGCGGCCCGTACCGTCGGGGTGAGCCTCAGCGGCCACTCGTACTCGCCGATGCGGGTGACGGCGGCGGCGAGCCGGGTCACCGCGTTCTCCTTGTTCACCTTGGAGCCGTGTCCGGCCCGGCCGCGCGCGGTGAGCTTCAGCCAGCCGGTGCCGCGCTCCCCTGCGGCGATGGGGTAGATCTCCCGGCCGGCGCCGTCGTGGAAGGTGAAGGCACCCGACTCGCCGATGGCCTCCGTGCAGCCCTCGAACAGCTCCGGATGCCGGCCGACGAGGAACCCGGAGCCGTCCTCGGCGCTGTCCTCCTCGTCGGCGGTGAACGCGATGACGATGTCGCGGCGGGGCCTGATGCCCTGCCGGGCCCAGGAGCGGACGACCGCGAGGATCATCGCGTCCATGTTCTTCATGTCGACGGCGCCGCGCCCCCACACGACGCCGTCGCGGATCTCGCCCGAGAAGGGGTCCACGCTCCAGTCGGCGGCCTCGGCCGGCACCACATCCAGATGGCCGTGGACGAGCAGGGCGTGGGCGGACGGGTCGGTGCCCGCGATCCGGGCGACGACGTTGGTCCGCCCCGGTGTCCGCTCCAGCAGCCGGGGTTCCAGGCCGGCGCCGGCCAGCCGCTCGGCCGCGTACTCGGCGGCGGGCCGCTCCCGGCAGTCGCCGCCGCCCCGGTTCGTGGTGTCGATCCGGATCAGGCCGGAGGTGAACTCCACGACCTCGTCCAGCGCCTGCTCGTCAGCCATACTGCTCCTCCACCGCGGCCGAGACGATCGTGGTGACCGCCTTGAAGGTCCGGATTCCCTCGTACATGGTGCCGCTGGTGTACGCCACCTTCCGCTCGCCGATGCGCGCGACACCCGGGACGACGGTCGCCGCCATCGCCAGGTGCTCGGCGTCGAACTCGACGGCGACGGTGAACGGCCCGCCGTGCACGGGCTCGTGCCGGACGGCCAGCCGCGCGGCCTCCTTGGCGGCGGCGCGAATGTCGGCGGCGGTCCGGGACGGCGTACGGCACACCGCCGCATACCGGGACACATGGTCCTTGACGGCGACCTTCAGCGCCTCTGGCGCGTACCCGAGGGCGTCCTCGCAGGCCAGGTCGTCGCCGGTGACGAGCACGACCGGTACGCCGTACTCGGCGACGACATGCGCGTTGAGCAGGCCCTCGCTGGCGCGGACGTCGTTCACCCACACCCCGGTGATCTGGTTCGCCAGGTAGGTGTGGGCGAGGACGCCCTCCATGCCGGCGCCCGCGTGGTAGCCGACGAACGCGATGCCGTCCACGTCACCGTGCTGCACGCCCTCCACCATGGACAGCGCCTTGTGCCGCCCGGTGAGCATCTCGACCCGCTCGTCGAGCCGCTCCAGCAGCAGGTTGCGCATGCTCCAGTGGGCCTCGTTGACGAGCACCTCGTCGGCGCCGCCGTCGAAGAAGCCCAGCACGGCGGCGTTCACGTCCGAGGTGAACATGGACCGGCACCGCTCCCACTGCGGTGTGCCCGGGAGCACGTCGGCCGGCCAGGTGACACCGGTGGCACCCTCCATGTCCGCACTGATCAGGATCTTCATGCCCGGCACGTTACGCGTCCGGACCGGGCACAGGCTATGACGGGGCCGCGCGGGGACGGCGGCTACGGCAGCCGCCTGCCCCGCGCCAGAGGGTGCTCCTGGGCCTGGGGCCCGCTCACTTCCCGGCCAGGACGAACCAGCGCGCCGGCAGGTCGATGCGGGTGCCGTCGGCGAGGTGCTCGGTCTGCGGCAGGACCGTCTCGCCGGTCGCGAGCACGTCCAGGCCGGCCTCGCCGAGCAGCCGCGGGATCTCCTCGTCGTCGGCGTCGGCGGGCTTGAGGCCGTGCTGGAAGACGCGGCGCAGCTTGGGCCCCGGTCCGTCCGGGCCGGTGGCCGCCCGCTTGAGGACGTCCCGCGAGCCGGAGGTCAGTTCGACCACGAAGGCACGACCCTCGGTGCCGATGATCTCGGCGACCGCGGCAGCCACCGCGGCACGTGCGTCCGGCTCGCTCTGGTGGATGACGGCCCGCATGTACACATGGCTGTCGCCGAGCCGCTCGTGCAGGGCGCGTACGGCGCCGGTGTCGGTCAGGTCGAGCTGCTGGAACTCGACGGTGTCGGCGTTCTCGGCGTGGCGGGCGTGCTCGACGGCGGCGTGCGAGAGGTCGACGCCGACGGCGCGGGCGAACCGGGTGGCGAGGTAGCGGGTCTGGGTGCCGTTGCCGCAGCCCAGGTCGACGATGGTGCGCGCGGTGTCCGCGTACGGCAGGAGCAGCTCGCTGTGCGGCTGCGCGGTGAGGGAGGGATCGGAGTCCCAGATCGCCTCGCCCGTCGCATCGGAGGTCTCGCGCCAGTAACTCTCCCACGCATTACGGTAGTTGTCCGAGACGTTCATGACGATCTCCCCACGGTCGGTTCCGTGATCGGGATATCGCGGCGGCAGTGGGTTGGGCAAGAGGCCGGAGGTCGCCTTCACCGGAAGTACGGACCCCGGCAACCCTCAGGAACGCGGGCGCCCCCGGTTCACTGCCTTCCGTTGACGGCCTGTTCGAACCAGACGGTCTTGCGGTGCCCGGTCGCGGTGGCGCCCCACTCGCGGGCCAGCCGGCTGACCACGCGCAGACCGCGGCCCGACTCGTCGTACGGTCCGGTGCTGAGCATCGCGGGCAGGCCTGGTTCCTCGTCCGTGACCTCGAAGAGCAGGGCGTCGGTGCGCACCACCCGCAGTCCGATCAGGCCGCCCGAGCCGTGCTGGACGGCGTTGGTGACGACCTCGCTGACCAGCAGCTGCGCCGTCTCCACCGTCTGTGGCAGGCCCCACTCCAGCAGCCGGTCGCGGACCAGGCGCCGGGCCCGGGCCACCTCGTGCGGGGCGGCGTCGAGGTGCCACTCGGCGACGTGGTCGTCGGGGATGCCGTTGAGCCGGGCCATGAGCAGGGCGACGTCGTCCTTGCGGCCGCCGCGGGTGTTCAGGGCGCGGATGATGGTGTCGCAGGCGATGTCCATGGAGGCCGCGGGGTGGGCGGCGGACTCGCAGAGCGCGGCCAGGCCCTCGCCGATGTCGGAGCCGCGCACCTCGACCAGTCCGTCGGTGCACAGCACCAGCCGGTCGCCGGGCGAGACGCGGACGACGGTGGACTCGAACGGAACGCCGCCGACCCCTATGGGAGCGCCGGTGGGCAGGTCGAGCAGTTCGCTGCGGCCGTCCTCGGCGCGCACCAGGACGGGCGGGATGTGTCCGGCGTTGGCCAGGTGCAGTTCGCCGCGGATCGGGTCGTAGACCGCGTACAGGCAGGTGGCGAGGTAGTTCTCGCCGAGCCGCCGGGCCAGGTCGTCCAGGTTGCGCAGCAGTTGGGCCGGCGGGGTCTCCATGGTGGCCATGGTCTGTACGGCGGTGCGCAACTGGCCCATCATGGCGGCGGAGTTGAGGCCGTGGCCCATGACGTCGCCGACCACGAGGGCGGTGCGCGAGCCGGGCAGCTTGATGGTGTCGAACCAGTCGCCGCCGATCCGGCCGAGCCGGGTGCCGGGCAGATAGCGGGTCGCGACGTCACAGCCGGCCATCCGCGGGCTCACCTGCGGCAGCATGCTGTCCTGGAGGGTGTCGGCGACGTTCTCCTGGTAGGTGTACATGCGGGCGTTGTCGAGCACGAGGCCCGCGCGGGCGGCGAGTTCGGCGCCTGTGGTGCGGTCCATGTCGTCGAACGCCGGGCGGTCGGGCCGGCGCATGAGCACCATGAAGCCGAGCACGACGTTGCGCGCCTTGAGCGGCACGATGAGCAGGGAGCGGTCGGTGATGAGCGGCCTGAGGTCGCGCTTCTCGAACTCGCCGGAGATGCGGTTGGACAGCTCCTGGGTGACCCTCGGGATGAGGACCGGTTCGCCCGTGACCATGCACTTGTAGAACGGGGTGTGTTCGGGGAACGCAAAGGCTTCGCCGACCGGCACGGTGTCGTCCCAGCGGCCCGGTTCGTCGTTGTGCTCGACCCACACCCGGAACATCACGGTGCTGGCGTCCGGCGGGCCGTCCGGGAAGCCCTCGCCGGCCAGGACGGCGGCGCGCAGGTGGGTGCCGGCGAAGTCCGCGAAGCGCGGTACGGCCGCGCTGGTGACCTCGCGGATCGTCTCGCCGAGGTCGAGCGAGGTGCCGATGCCGGAGCTGACCTCGTTGAGGAACTCCAGCCGCTCGCGCACGGCGGCGTACTCGAGGTCGTACTCGGCGCCGGTGGGGATCGCGGGGGCGGTGCGCTGCTGCGGTACGACGGGTTCGACGGGGCCGCGGCCGGGGCGGCGCGGGACGCCCCAGTACGGGGTGACGGGCACCCGGTCGTACTGGCTGAACTCCAGGACGGGGTAGCCGAGTTCGAGGACCTGGGAGACGATGCGGCCGCTGAGTCCCGGGCCCATGTTGGGCAGGATCTCGGGGAGCCGACGCTCCAGCTCCTCGGAGGCGGGCAGTTCGGTGTGGCGGGCGAAGCCGGGCGAGATGCGTTCGGCGGTCTCGTCGTCGTAGCCGCGCTCGTCGCGCAGCCGGGTGGCGTCGGCGGCGAGGACCAGCAGCCGGGCGGGTTCCGGACCGACCAGCGGGTAGGCCCACCACAGCACGTCGATGCGAGTCCGGTCGTCCTCGTCCGGGTACAGCCGGGCGCGGCCCGCGGTCGCGTATCCGGTGCGGCCGTCGAGGGAGGACTCCAGGTCGGGGCCGTGCCCGTCGCGCGCCTGGTGGAGACCGTAGGTGTCCGGCAGCGCGTCGTCGGGGAGGTCGTCGGACAGTGCGCCGGAGACGGGGAGCAGGTCGGCTGCGGGACGCCCGATCGCGTCCTCGCGGTCCACGCCGAACAGGCGGCGCGCGCCACTGCTCCAGTGGGACACCAGGCCGTCACGGTCGACGACGACCACGCCCAGCGGAACCCGGCCCGCCGCCGCGTCGCCGGCGCCGCGGCCGGGAGGTTCGTCCCGCTCGCTGCCACGGTCCATGGCCCAGGCCCTCTCTCCCCACGGCTGTTCGCAAACGATCTGTACCGCCCAGTCACTACGGTACGGGGGCGGCCGGTCGCGATGTGTGGCAATCCTGGAATTTGTTTCACCAGATCGCACCGGCGCGCAGCTCAGCGCCCTGCGGGCGCCCCCCTCAGTCTTCGTGGCCGAGCTGCAGGTCGCGCTCGGTGCGGCCGCCGCGGGCGACCTGGAGGACCGTTGCGACCGGTGGGTAACCTGCGGCGATGACGGTGTACTCGCCGGAGGACAGGTCCACGAATCGGAACGTTCCGTCCGCTCCTGTGGTAAGGGTGTCCACGACGTTGCCCGCGGCGTCGAGCAGCGTCACCCGGGCGTCCTCCACGGGGCGGCCGCCGTTCGCCCGGACGGTGCCCTTCAGGACGGCGCCGCCCGCGAGTTCGATGTCCTGCCGGGTCTCCCGGGCGGCCTGGACGGTGACCGGGAGGGCGGCGGGGCGGAAGGCGGGGGCGCTGGCGGCGAGGGTGTACTCGCCGGCGACCAGTTCGGTGATGACGTAACCGCCCTCGCGGCCGCTGCGGGTGGCCGCGACGACCTCGCCCTGCACGTTGGTGAGGGTGACGGTGGCGTCCCGGACGGCGCTGCCGTCGGCGGTGAGCACGCTGCCCGCGAGGCGTCCGGCGCCGCCGAGCACGACGTCGAGTTCGACGGGGCGCTCGCCGACGGTGACGGAGACGGCCTGCGGCTGGTGGCCGCCCGCCGCGGCGATGAGCACGTACGAGCCGGTGCCGGGGGTGGCGAGCGCGTACCGTCCGTCCTCGCCGCTCGCGCCGCGCCCGATCTGCTGTCCGGAGACGTCGATGAGGGTGAGCGCCGCGCGGGGCACCACGGTCCCGTCGGGGTGCTGCACCGTGCCGCACACCGGGATTCCGGCGGTGTGCGGCGAACGGGCCTGTGGGATAGGGGCGTTCACGACGTGGGGCTCCGTCTCGGTGGTGTGGTGGGACACCAGCGGTTTCTCCTTGAGGAAGAAGGCGATGAGCAGGCCGAGGACGAGCACCGGGACGAGGTAGAGGAAGATCCGGGGCATCGCGTCGGCGTAGGCGCGGATGTAGGCGTCGCGCAGGGCCGGTGGCAGCGCGTGGACGAGCTGCGGGGTGAGCGACTCGGGGTCGGGCAGCCGGGCGCCCGCGCGCGGGGGCGGTTCCCGGTGCAGGGCGTCGGTGAGCCGGTCCGCGAAGAGGGTGCCGAAGACGGCGGCGCCGACGCTGCCGCCGATCTGCCGGAAGTAGGTGTTGGCGCTGGTGGCGGTGCCGAGGTCGGCGAGGCGCACGGAGTTCTGCACGGCGAGGACGAGGACCGGCATCACCAGGCCGATGCCGGCGCCGAGGACGGCCATCCAGATGCTGTAGTGCAGCCGGGGCGTGTCGGTCTCCAGGCGGGAGAGCAGCCACATGCCGACGGCGGCGAGGGTGCCGCCGAGGAGCGGGAGGAGTTTGTAGCGGCCGGTGACGGTGATGAGCTGCCCGCCGATGACGGAGGCGCCGACGATGCCGGCCATCATGGGCAGCATCAGCAGCCCGGACTCGGTGGCGCTGGCCCCGTCGACCATCTGCAGGAAGGTCGGCAGATAGCTGGCCGCGCCGAACAGGGCGACACCGATCACCAGGCCGACCAGAGCGGTGACGTTGAAGACGGAGTCCCGGAACAGCCTGAGCGGGATGAGGGGTTCGGCGGCGAAGCGCTCGGCGACGAGGAAGAGGACGGTGGCGGCGAGGGCGCCCGCGCCGAGGCCGAGGATCTCCCGGGAGTCCCAGGCGTACTCGGTGCCGCCCCGACTCGTCAGCAGTACCAGGCAGGTGGAGGCCGCGGCGAGCAGCAGCGCCCCGAGGACGTCGAGCCGGGCGCGGACCCGCGGCCTCGGCAGCTTGAGGACGACGGTGACGACGACCAGGGTGACCAGGCCGAAGGGGACGTTGACGTAGAAGCACCAGCGCCAGGAGAGATGGTCGGTGAAGTAGCCGCCGAGGAGCGGTCCGGCGACGGAGGCGAGGCCGAAGGCGGCGCCGATCAGGCCCATGTAGCGGCCGCGCTGCCGGGACGGCACGATGTCGGCGATGATCGCCTGGACGCCGATCATGAGCCCGCCCGCGCCCACGCCCTGGAGGGCACGGAAGGCGATCAGCTGGTCCATGTTCTGCGCGCGCCCGGCGAGCGCGGAGCCGACGACGAAGACCAGGATGGCGAACTGGAAGACGCCCTTGCGGCCGACGAGGTCGCCCAGCTTGCCGTACACGGGCAGGCCGATGGTGGAGGTGAGCAGATAGGCGGTGATCGCCCAGGACATCCGGTCCAGGCCGTGCAGCTCGCCGACGATCTTCGGCAGCGCGGTGGCGACGATCATCTGGTCCAGCGCGGCGAGGAGCAGGGCGAGCATGAGCCCGAAGAAGACCAACCGCACCCGCCGCGCGCCGAGTTCGGCGGCCGGGGCGGGGGTCGGAGGTTCGCCGGCGGTCTCCGCCGGGGCCGGTGTCGCGGCCGGCTCGTGCTGCACCAGAGTCGTCCCGCCCACGTACGGCTCCCCTCGTCGCGCCTGTCACATTTCCCGCGTAAGGCGACAACTGCGAACAAGTACGGCGAGTTACGGTGCAATCCCGGACGGGACGGAGTTCCACTCGAACCGGTGAGGGGGCGCAACGCCGGGCGCAACACCCCTTCACCGGTGGGAGTTTGGCCTTACTTCTCCACCTGGGCGGCGAGGTTGGCGAGGATCGCGTCGTAGATGCGGCCGAGACCCTTGGGCGCGAAGGTCCTCTCGAAGAAGCCGCCGATGCCGCCTGCGCCCTTCCAGGTGGTGGTGACGACGACCCGGGAGCTGCCCTCGCCGGCCGGGGTGACGCGCCAGGTGGTGACCATGGAGGAGTTGCGGTCCTTCTCCACGAGTTCGCCGTCGCTGGGCTCGGTGACCTCCAGGAGGCAGTCGCGCACGCGCTTGCTGGTGGCCTGGAGCTTCCAGTGGACGAGGGTGCCCTCGCCGTCGCCGCCCTCGCGCACCTCGTACTCGCTGAAGTGCTCGGGCAGCAGCTGCTGCCGCGTGCCGCTGTAGTCGGCGAGCGTGTCGAACACCTGCTCCGCGTTCGCCGCGACGACCCGCTCCGTGGTGGCTTCGACCTGCGCCATTGCGTTCCTCCAGGACCTGGTTTCTCGGGGTTGGAGCAAGCCAACCACCCCGGCGCCCGGCCACCCAAATCGGGGTCGCACGATCATGGGAACGTATGTTCTATTCTGTGCGCGAGCGCTACCGAGGAGGCGTCATGCGCTGGGAGAACCTCACCGTGGGATCCGGGGAGCCCGGAGAGTCGGACGGTCACGGCCGGGCCGCCGATGCCGCGCTGTTCGGCGCGGACGCCGTCGTCACCCGCACCTTCGACACACCGGAGTTCCGCGGGATCACGTTCCACGAGGTGCGGGCCCGCTCGGTCCTGAACCGGGTTCCGGGCGCCTCGCGCATGCCGTTCGACTGGACGGTCAATCCCTACCGTGGCTGCACGCACGCGTGCGTGTACTGCTTCGCTCGCAAGACGCACAGCTACCTGGACCTCGACACGGGGATCGGCTTCGACACCCAGATCGTGGTGAAGGTGAACGCGCCCGAGGTGCTGCGCCGCCAGCTGTCCTCGCGCCGCTGGCAGGGCGACCACGTGGCGATGGGCACCAACGTCGACTGCTACCAGCGCGCCGAGGGCCGCTACCGGCTGATGCCGGGCATCATCTCGGCCCTCACGGAGCACGCGAACCCGTTCTCGATCCTGACCAAGGGCACGCTGATCCTGCGCGATCTGGAGCTGCTGGTCCGCGCGGCCGCGGTGACGGACGTGGGGATCTCGGTCTCGGTCGGCTTCACGGACACCGAGCTGTGGCGCACGGTGGAGCCGGGCACACCGGCGCCCGAGCGCCGCCTGGACGTCGTCCGCACCCTCGGCGAGCACGGCATCGGCTGCGGGGTGCTGATGGCGCCGGTCGTCCCGTTCCTGAGCGACCACCCGGCCCAACTGCGGGACACCGTACGGGCGATCGCGGCGGCCGGGGCCACCTCGGTCACTCCTCTGGTGCTGCATCTGCGGCCGGGCGCCCGGGAGTGGTTCATGGCCTGGCTCGGCCGGCACCACCCGCACCTGGTGCGCCGCTACGAGCGGCTGTACGCGGAGGGCGCCTACGCGCCCAAGTGGTACCAGCGCCGGATCACCCGTCAGGTGCACGAGCTGGCCCAGGAGTACGGCATCGGGCCCACCCGCGCGGGCATGGCCCGGCGGATCCGGTCGGCCGAGGCACCGCCGGCCGCCGAGCCTCCGGCCGTGTCCGAGCCAACCCAACTCACCCTTCTTTGAGAGCGTTAGAGGGCATCCCTCGACCCAATTGGGTCAACTATTGACATAATGGGTTCTTCAGGGCGCTCTCTTCGGGACGATGCGGCGAGAACCGTGACCCTCGCGGTTCGTGTCACCCTCCGTCCCGGGAGGACCCATGAGGACACGCGCAGCGATGCTGTGCGCAGCCGCCGTCATGACGGCGGGCTCGGTCACGGCCGTGCCCGCGCAGGCGGCCCCCACCGCTCCGGCGGCGAAGCTCACCTGGAAGACCTGCGGTACCAGCGACTACCCGAAGCTCCAGTGCGCGTCACTGAAGGTGCCGCTGGACCACAAGCATCCGTCCGGCACCCAGATCACCCTCGCTCTGTCCCGCGTCCCGCACACCGCGGCGACGTCCCAGGGCCCGCTGCTGGTCAACCCCGGCGGCCCCGGCGGCAGCGGTCTGACGCTCGCCGGGTTCGTCGCGTCCGCGCTGCCCAAGAGCGTGGCGGCGCAGTACGACGTGATCGGCTTCGACCCGCGCGGAGTGGGCCGCAGCACCCCGGCCCTCGACTGCTCGCCCCGGCACTTCCGGACGGTGCGTCCCGACACCGTGCCCGCCACGGCCACGCTGGAGCAGAAGAACCTGCAGCGCGCGCAGTCCTTCGCCGCCGCCTGCGGCCGCAAGTACGCGAGTGTGCTGCCGTACATCAACACCGTCCAAGCGGTCCAGGACATGGACTCGGTCCGGCGGGCCCTCGGCGCGCAGAAGATCAGCTACTTCGGCTACTCATACGGCACCTATCTCGGCGCGGTCTACGGCAAGCTCTTCCCCGAGCGGGTCCGCCGCCTGGTGCTGGACTCGATCGTGAACCCGACCGGCATCTGGTACGAGGACAACCTCGCCCAGGACTACGCCTTCAACGACCGCCACCGGGCGCTGATGGCGTGGATCGCCAAGTACGACTCCACGTACCGGCTCGGCAAGGACCCCGCGAAGGTCGAGGCCGCGTGGTACGCGATGCGGGCGGCCCTGGCGAAGAAGCCGGCCGGCGGCAAGGTCGGCGCCTCCGAACTGGAGGACACCTTCATCCCCGGTGGCTACTACAACGGGTACTGGCCCTATCTGGCCCAGGCGTTCTCGGCCTACGTCCGCGACAAGAACGCCGAGCCGCTGGTGGAGGTGTACAAGCACTTCGCCGCCGTGGACTCCTCGGGCGACAACGGCTACAGCGTCTACACGGCGGTGCAGTGCCGTGACGCCTCCTGGCCGCACTCGTGGACCCGCTGGCGGACGGACGCCTGGGGGGTGTACGCGAAGGCACCGTTCATGGCCTGGAACAACGCCTGGTACAACGCACCCTGCGCGTACTGGCCGGCCGGCACCCTGAAGCGGGTGAACATCGCCAACGGCAAGCTGCCGCCGACGCTGCTGTTCCAGGCGACGAACGACGCGGCGACCCCGTACCCCGGCGGTGTGACGGCCCATCACCTGCTGGCCCGCTCCAGCCTGGTGGTCGAGAACGGCGGCGGCAACCACGGCATCACGCTGAGCGGCAACAGCTGCCTGGACAGGTATCTGGCCGACTATCTGACGAGCGGCAAGGTCCCGCACGGCACCGGCACGGCCGACGCGGTGTGCAAGAAGTCCCCGGACCCGAAGCCGCTCAAGGCCAAGGCGGCCTCGACGTCGTCGCGCGGCTCGACCCTGCACGGCCTGCTGCGCTTCCGCCGCTGAACGGCTCCTGACGGCCCGTCGGGGGCAGGGTCGGGGGCATGACCGAGGGCGTTGTCGGACCCGTGGTCCACCATGGGACGCATGAGCGAACCGACCCGCATCCCCGCCCCCGACGGGGTCGCGCCCGCGGCCCAGTACAGCCACGTGGTCAGCGCGACCGGCCGTCTCGTCGCTGTCTCCGGCCAGCTCGCCCTGGACGAGGACGGCAAGCTCGTCGGCGAGGGCGATCCGGCCGCGCAGGCCCGGCAGGTGTTCGAGAACCTGAGGCGCTGCCTGGCCGCCGCGGGGGCCGGCTTCCAGGACGTCGTCAAACTGACCTACTTCGTCACGGACATCGCCCACCTGCCGGCGATCCGCGCGGCCCGCGCCGCACACATACCCGACGACCGCCTTCCGGCGGCCTCGGCCGTCCAGGTGGCCGCCCTGGTCGCCCCGGAGTTCCTGATGGAGGTCGAGGCGCTCGCGGTGGTGGGCGGATAAACAGGGGGCGCGTTGCGGGAGCGGGTCTCTAGGGCCTGTCTGACAATTCCCGTCGTCCGCCCGAAGGGCGGGCCCCGCGGCGTCTGGTGCGTGCGATCGCAAGGCGCCGAAGCGTCCTCGTGGCGGAGCCACGCGGGCGGTTCGGCAACGCGGCGAGCGTGCGTGCCAGGCGCCGCGGGGCAGGCGGGAATTGTCAGACAGGCCCTAGGGTGCCGCCATGGACAACCCGCTTCCGCGCATCCGTCCGATGACCCTCGACGACTGCGACCGCGTCTCGGAGATCCGTGTCCGCGGCTGGCAGCACGCCTACCGGGGGCTCATGCCGCAGCCGTACCTCGACGCGCTCAGCGTGGCGCGGGACGCCGAGCAGCGGCGGGCATGGTTCGGGCAGGGGGACGGCACGGTGGCGAACCTGGTCGCCGAGCAGGGCGGCCGGATCGTCGGGTGGGCGGCGCACGGGCCGTACCGGGACGGTGAGGTGCGCACCGGGGACTGCGAGTTGTACGCCCTCTACCTCGATCCCGCACACATGGGCAGCGGGATCGGGCGGGCACTGCTGGCCGCGTCGGTCGAGCGGTGCTCCGGGTACCCGCGCATGTTCTTGTGGGTCCTGAAGGAGAACACGCGCGCCCGCCGCTTCTACGAGCAGGCCGGTTTCCGTGCGGACGGCGCCGAGGAACCCTTCGACGTGGACGGCGTGGCCGTCCCCGAGGTGCGGTACGTCAGGGAGCTGTGAGCGGGCGTCACCTCTGCTTCTGCTGCGGGATGCGGGCCAGCGCGTGCACCGCCGCCTCGGCGAGCGCCGGATGCGCAAGGGCCTCGTTCAGGACCCGGCGCGCGCGGCCGTCGCCGAGGGTGCCGAGGCCCTCCACGCAGGCCAGCGCCACCCGCCGGTACGGGTCGTGCGGGCGCAGCCGCCGCTCCAGGGTGGTGATCAGCGCGGGCACGGACTCGGGGGCCTGCAGCTCGACCAGGAGCCGTACCGGGTGCAGGGCGTAGGCGACGCGCAGTTCGTTGGTGGCGAGCGCGGCGGCCGCGCGGGCGGTGCGCGGGTCGCCGAGGCGGGCGAGCGCGTAGGCGGCGGAGGCGCAGCGCGGCGGGTCGCGGTGGTTGAGCAGCAGCACCAGGGACTCGAAGGCGCGCCGGTCGCCGGCGACGCCCAGCCGGAAGGCGGCCAGCTCCCTGGCCCACAGTGGCTGTCCGGGCGCGGTGAGCACCTCCGCCAGTTCGTCATGGTCCTCGGTCGCCGCCAGCTGCTCGTACGCCGCCGAGCCGTGCGACTCCTGCCGCATGCGTTCCGTGAGCGATCGCAACTCTTCGTCCACGACGACCAGCGTAGGCGGGTCGCACCCGTACAGGGAGCTACATCACAAACTCGGTCCGGCTCAGGTCTGGCGCGCTCGTTACTCGCCGGTTAAGCTCAGACGAGCGAGTTACCCACTCGCGCATCCACTGACGACGGTTTGGTGACGCAGCCGTTGTGAGGTGGTCGGTTCGGTACATCGGTACCGCAGTACGACCCGGTTCCGGGACAGGGCCGGTCGGAATCAGCCTCTCCCGGGCGTGTGCACGCCCGCGGCGACGGTTCCCGGGCGTGTGCGCTTGCAGCCCGACAACACCCGCATCTCTTCCGCCCCGGTGTGCGCCTTCCGGCGCACCCGGCGCGTTCCCAGTCGTCACCCTCATTCCTGGAGTCCCGCGATGGCCACTCCCCTGTCCGACACCACCCTGTCCCCGCTCAAGACGATCGCCGTCGTCGGCCTCGGCACCATGGGCACCGGCATCACCGAGGTCCTCGCGAAGGCCGGCCGCGAGGTGATCGGCATCGACATCAGCGAGGCCCAGGCCGCGAAGTCCGTCGCCGCCCTGGAGGCCGCCACC
This sequence comes from Streptomyces sp. NPDC001816, assembly GCF_042892235.1. NCBI lineage: Bacteria > Bacillati > Actinomycetota > Actinomycetes > Kitasatosporales > Streptomycetaceae > Streptomyces > Streptomyces sp. NPDC001816. The sequence continues at coordinate 1,036,094 of NZ_JBIATY010000001.1, read as the reverse complement.
GCCCGCGCCGTGGAGCGCGGCCGACTGACCGAGCAGGAGCGCGCGGACGTCCTGGCCCGGGTCCGCACGTCCACCGACATCGGCGCGGCCGCCGACGCCGACCTGGTCATCGAGGTGGCTCCGGAGTCGTACGAGATCAAGCACCAGATCTTCCGCGACCTGGACGCCGTCGTCCGCCCCGAGACGATCCTCGCGACCGGCACCAACGCCCTGTCGGTCACCCGGCTCGCCGCCGACTCGGCCCGCCCGGAGCGCGTGCTCGGCCTGCACTTCTTCAACCCGGCCCCGGCGATGAAGCTGGTCGAGATCGTCTCCTCGGTGCTGACCGCGCCGCCGGCCGTCGCCGCGGTCACCGACCTCGCGATCGAGCTGGGCAAGGAGCCGGTCGCGGTCGGCGACCGTCCCGGCTTCGTCGCGGACGGGCTGCTGTTCGGCTACCTCAACCAGGCCGCCGCGATGTACGAGGCCCGGTACGCCTCCCGCGAGGACATCGACGCGGCCATGCGGCTCGGCTGCGGCCTGCCCATGGGCCCCCTCGCCCTGCTGGACCTCATCGGCATCGACACCGCGCGTACGGTCCTGGAGGCCATGTACGCCGAGTCCGGCGACCGGCTGCACGCCCCCGCCCCGATCCTGAAGCAGCTCAGCGAGGCGGGCCTGACCGGCCGCAAGTCGGGGCGCGGCTTCTACACGTACGAGGCTCCGGGCAGCGCCACCACCGTGCCGGACGCGCTGACCCCGGCCGAGGGGAACACGCAGGTCGCGGGCCGTTCCGTGCGCTCCGTCGGGGTCGCGGGCTCGGGCACGATGGCCTCCGGCATCGCCGAGGTCTTCGCCAAGGCCGGGTACGAGGTCGTCCTCGCCGCCCGCAGCGAGGAGAAGGCCCAGGCCGCCAAGGCGCGGATCGGCAAGTCCCTCGCGCGCTCCGTCGACAAGGGCCGGATGACCGCCGAGGCCGCCGCCCAGACCCTGGACCTGATCACCCCGGCGGGCTCCTACGACGCCTTCGCCGACGTCGACCTGGCCGTCGAGGCGGTCGCCGAGGACCTGACGGTCAAGCAGCAGCTGTTCGCGGCACTGGACAAGGTCTGCAAGCCGGGCGCGGTCCTCGCCACCACCACCTCCTCGCTGCCCGTGGTCGCCTGCGCCCGCGCCACCTCGCGCCCGCAGGACGTGATCGGCATGCACTTCTTCAACCCGGCCCCGGCGATGAAGCTGGTCGAGGTCGTCCGCACGGTCCTGACGGCCGACGACGTCCACGCCACCGTCCGCGAGGTCTGCGCGAAGGTCAGGAAGCACGCCGTGGACTGCGGCGACCGGGCCGGCTTCATCGTGAACGCGCTGCTGTTCCCGTACCTGAACAACGCGGTCAAGATGGTCCAGGAGCACTACGCGTCGCTCGACGACATCGACGCCGCGATGAAGCTCGGCGGCGGCTACCCGATGGGCCCCTTCGAGCTGCTGGACGTCGTCGGTCTGGACGTCTCGCTCGCGATCGAGAAGGTGCTGCACCGCGAGTTCCGCGACCCGGGCCTGGCCCCGGCCCCGCTGCTGGAGCACCTGGTGGCGGCGGGCTGCCTCGGCCGCAAGACCGGCCGCGGCTTCCGCGAGTATGCCCGCCGCTGACGGGGTCGGTGACTGGTTCGACGGTGCCTCCGAGGGCGCGGACTGGGGCGGGCTGCTGGACCCGGTGGCCTTTCCCGCGCTCTTCGGACCCGGTACTCCCCCGCCCTCCACGGGCGGGGGAAACCCCGGACCTGCGCATCCAGCTGCGGACATGCAGTACGTTCGGGTCATGTCCCAGCCCGCCAAGTCCTCACGTACACCAGCCACGCCCGACGCACCGGAAAGTGCCGCAGGCAGTCGCGCCGCCGCCCAGCGGCTGAAAATGCGCCGAGAACTGGCGGCCGCAGCGATGGAACTGTTCGCGACCAAGGGGTACGAGGCGACCACCGTCGACGAGATCGCGGCCGCGGCCGGGGTCGCGCGCCGCACCTTCTTCCGCCACTTCCGCTCCAAGGAAGAGGCGATCTTCCCCGACCACGACGACACGCTGGTCCGTGCCGAGGCGGTCCTCAACGCCGCCCCGGCGCACGAGCACCCGCTCGACACCGTGTGCCGTGGCATCAAGGAAGTCATGAAGATGTACGCGGCCCGGCCGGAGATCTCGGTCGCCCGCTACAAGCTCACGCGCGAGGTGCCCACCCTGCGCGAGGCGGAGATCGCCTCGGTGGCCCGCTACGAGCGACTGTTCACCCGCTATCTGCTCGGCCACTTCGACGAGCACGCGCACGCCGACGACGCCAACGACGACCCGCTGCTCGCCGAGGTCGCCGCCTCCGCCGTCGTCACGGCCCACAACCACGTCCTGCGGCGCTGGCTGCGGGCCGGCGGCCAGGGCGACGTGGAGGCCCAGCTCGACCACGCGTTCGCGATCGTGCGCAAGACCTTCGGCACGGGCATCGGCGCCGGACGCGGCTCGGCGGCCAAGCCGGCCGCCACCACGGCCCCGGCGACGGTGTCCGCGCACGGCGAGGTGCTCGTGACGGTCGCCCGCACGGACGCCCCGCTGGACGAGGTCATGCGCACCATCGAGGAGGCGCTCAAGGAGCGATGAGGCCCGCCGAGACGCTCCGAGACGTCTCCGAGACGCGTCCGGGCGCGCGTTCCCGCTGTGACGACGGCCACCCCACGGGGTGGCCGTTTTGGCATGTCAGAGGCCCTTTTCCGGCAGATTTCAGAGGCCGTTCGATCGATCATCGCTCATTTGTTACGTAAAGATTTCATCTGAGGCGAACTCATGGCACTCAGTGCCTTGCGGCCTGACACGCGGTGTCATACGTTGAAGGTGTCCGGGCGGCCGGCGAGCAGAGACCGTTCGCTCGCCGGCTGTCCCCGCAAGCTCATGGCCTGCGCGCCCGGACGCCTGCGTCACAGGCAACCTCCCGCGCCACAAAGCGCTGCCGAAGCACCACCCCGCCGAACCGACGGCACGTTCCACCAAATCCCTCAGCAGCACCGACGAACCCTCAGCGCCCCTCCCTCAGGGCGCTCACCGCCGGAGGCAATACCGTGACCGTGAAGGACATCCTCGACGCGATCCAGTCGCCGGAATCGACGCCGGCCGACTTCGCAGCCCTGCAGCTCCCCGAGTCGTACCGCGCGATCACCGTGCACAAGGACGAGACGGAGATGTTCGCGGGCCTCGAGACCCGCGACAAGGACCCGCGCAAGTCGATTCACCTGGACGATGTTCCGGTGCCCGAACTGGGCCCCGGCGAGGCCCTGGTGGCTGTCATGGCCTCCTCGGTCAACTACAACTCGGTGTGGACCTCGATCTTCGAGCCGCTGCCGACCTTCGGGTTCCTGGAGCGCTACGGCAAGCTCAGCGAGCTGACCAAGCGCCATGACCTGCCGTACCACATCATCGGCTCCGACCTCGCGGGCGTCGTCCTGCGCACCGGCCCCGGCGTGAACGCCTGGAACCCCGGTGACGAGGTCGTAGCGCACTGTCTGTCCGTCGAGCTGGAGTCCAGCGACGGCCACAATGACACGATGCTCGACCCCGAGCAGCGCATCTGGGGCTTCGAGACCAACTTCGGCGGCCTCGCGGAGATCGCGCTCGTCAAGTCCAACCAGCTGATGCCGAAGCCCAAGCACCTCAGCTGGGAGGAGGCCGCGGCCCCGGGCCTGGTCAACTCCACCGCCTACCGCCAGCTGGTCTCCCGCAACGGCGCCGGCATGAAGCAGGGCGACAACGTCCTCATCTGGGGCGCGAGCGGCGGACTCGGCTCGTACGCCACGCAGTTCGCGCTGGCCGGCGGCGCCAACCCGATCTGTGTCGTCTCCAGCGACCAGAAGGCGGACATCTGCCGCTCGATGGGCGCCGAGGCGATCATCGACCGCAACGCCGAAGGGTACAAGTTCTGGAAGGACGAGCACACCCAGGACCCCAAGGAGTGGAAGCGCTTCGGCAAGCGCATCCGTGAACTCACCGGCGGCGAGGACGTCGACATCGTCTTCGAGCACCCCGGCCGCGAGACCTTCGGCGCCTCGGTCTACGTCACGCGCAAGGGTGGCACCATCGTCACCTGCGCCTCGACCTCGGGCTACAACCACGAGTACGACAACCGCTACCTGTGGATGTCCCTGAAGCGGATCATCGGCTCGCACTTCGCCAACTACCGCGAGGCCTGGGAGGCCAACCGGCTCGTCGCGAAGGGCAAGATCCACCCGACCCTGTCGAAGGTCTACTCCCTGGAGGAGACCGGCCAGGCCGCGTTCGACGTGCACCGCAACCTCCACCAGGGCAAGGTCGGCGTGCTGTGCCTGGCCCCCGAGGAGGGCCTGGGCGTGCGCGACGAGGAGCTGCGCGCCAAGCACATCGACGCCATCAACCGCTTCCGGAACGTCTGAGAGCCTTAGATGACAGAGCGTCAGAAGGACCGTCCGTGGCTCATGCGGACGTATGCCGGCCACTCCACGGCCGAGGCGTCCAACGAGCTGTACCGGCGCAACCTCGCCAAGGGCCAGACCGGTCTGTCGGTGGCGTTCGACCTGCCGACGCAGACCGGCTACGACCCCGACCACATCCTCGCCCGCGGCGAGGTCGGCCGGGTCGGCGTGCCGGTCTCGCATCTCGGTGACATGCGCCGTCTCTTCCAGGACATCCCCCTGGAGCAGATGAACACCTCGATGACGATCAACGCCACCGCGATGTGGCTGCTGGCGCTCTACCAGGTCGTCGCCGAGGAGCAGGGCGCGGACATCACCAAGCTCCAGGGCACGACCCAGAACGACATCGTCAAGGAGTACCTGTCCCGGGGCACCCATGTGTTCCCGCCGGGGCCGTCGCTCCGGCTGACGACGGACATGATCGCGTACACGGTCTCCCACATCCCGAAGTGGAACCCGATCAACATCTGCAGCTACCACCTGCAGGAGGCCGGGGCCACGCCGGTGCAGGAGATCGCGTACGCGATGTCCACCGCCATCGCCGTCCTCGACGCCGTGCGCGACAGCGGCCAGGTGCCGCAGGAGCGCATGGGCGACGTGGTCGCGCGCATCTCGTTCTTCGTGAACGCGGGCGTCCGCTTCGTCGAGGAGATGTGCAAGATGCGGGCGTTCGGCCGCATCTGGGACAAGGTCACGCGTGAGCGGTACGGCATCGAGAACCCGAAGCAGCGCCGGTTCCGCTACGGCGTCCAGGTCAACTCGCTCGGCCTGACCGAGGCGCAGCCGGAGAACAACGTCCAGCGGATCGTCCTGGAGATGCTGGCCGTGACCCTCTCCAAGGACGCACGTGCCCGTGCCGTGCAGCTGCCGGCCTGGAACGAGGCCCTCGGTCTGCCCCGCCCGTGGGACCAGCAGTGGTCGCTGCGCATCCAGCAGGTCCTCGCGCACGAGAGCGACCTGCTGGAGTACGAGGACATCTTCGAGGGCTCGCACGTCATCGAGGCGAAGGTCTCCCAGCTGGTCGAGGACTCCCTCGCGGAGATCGAGCGCATCCAGGAGATGGGCGGCGCGATGGCCGCCGTGGAGTCCGGCTACCTCAAGTCGCAGCTGGTCTCCTCGCACGCCGAGCGCCGGGCCCGGATCGAGTCCGGCCAGGAGAAGATCGTCGGCGTCAACATCTTCGAGACCACCGAGCCCAACCCGCTCACGGCCGACCTGGACACCGCGATCCAGACGGTCGACCCGGCGGTCGAGGCCCGGGTCGTCGAGGCGATCCGAGCCTGGCGCGACACCCGCTACCAGCCGCCCTTCAACCACCCGCGCCCCTGCAAGGCGCTGGAGCGGCTGAAGGAGGCCGCCAAGGGCACCGACAACCTGATGGAGGCCACCCTGGAGTGCGCCCGTGCCGGGGTCACGACCGGCGAGTGGGCGGGCGCGCTGCGGGAGGTGTTCGGCGAGTTCCGCGCGCCGACCGGTGTCTCCTCCGCTCCCATCGCCGTGCCCGTCGAGGCGGGCTCGGCACTCGCCGAGGTCCGCACCAAGGTGGACGACACCGCCCGTGAGCTGGGCGTCGGCAAGCTCCGCTTCCTGGTCGGCAAGCCCGGCCTCGACGGGCACTCCAACGGCGCCGAGCAGATCGCCGTCCGCGCGCGCGACGCCGGCTTCGAGGTGGTCTACCAGGGCATCCGGCTGACGCCCGAGCAGATCGTGGACGCCGCCCTGGCGGAGGACGTGCACGCCGTGGGCCTGTCGATCCTCTCCGGCTCGCACGCCCAGCTGGTGCCGGACGTGCTCCAGCGGCTGCGTGTGGCCGGTGCCACAGATATACCTGTGATCGCTGGTGGCATCATCCCGAATGGTGACGCCGACCAGCTGCGGGCCGCAGGAGTGGCCGCGGTCTTCACCCCGAAGGACTTCGACATCACCGGGATCATCGGCCGCATCGTCGACGAGATCCGGAAAGCGAACAAGCTCGACCCCCTGGAGGTCCCCGCATGACCGTCAACCGTCTCCGCCCGCGGCGCTCCTGCCTGGCCGTGCCGGGCTCGAACCCCCGCTTCCTGGAGAAGGCGCAGGGTCTCCCTGCCGACCAGGTCTTCCTGGACCTGGAGGACGCGTGCGCACCGCTGGCCAAGCCCGAGGCCCGGCACACCATCGTCAAGTTCCTCAACGAGGGTGACTGGACGGGCAAGACGCGGGTCGTGCGCGTCAACGACTGGACGACCGAGTGGACGTACCGCGACGTCGTGACCGTCGTCGAAGGCGCGGGCCAGAACCTCGACTGCATCATGCTGCCGAAGGTCCAGAACGCCGAGCAGGTCGTCGCCCTGGACCTGCTGCTGACGCAGATCGAGAAGACCATGGGCTTCGAGGTCGGCAAGATCGGCATCGAGGCGCAGATCGAGAACGCGCAGGGCCTGAACAACGTCAACGCGATCGCGCAGGCCTCCCCGCGCGTCGAGACGATCATCTTCGGCCCGGCCGACTTCATGGCCTCCATCAACATGAAGTCGCTCGTCGTGGGCGAGCAGCCGCCCGGCTACCCGGCGGACGCCTACCACTTCATCCTGATGAAGATCCTGATGGCCGCCCGCGCCAACAACCTCCAGGCGATCGACGGCCCCTACCTGCAGATCCGCAACGTCGAGGGCTACCGCGAGGTCGCCCAGCGCGCCGCGGCCCTCGGCTTCGACGGCAAGTGGGTGCTGCACCCGGGCCAGGTCGAGGCGGCCAACGAGATCTTCTCGCCCTCCCAGGAGGACTTCGACCACGCCGAGCTGATCCTGGACGCGTACGACTACTACACGTCCGAGGCGGGCGGCAAGAAGGGCTCGGCGATGCTCGGCGACGAGATGATCGACGAGGCCAGCCGCAAGATGGCCCTGGTCATCTCCGGCAAGGGCCGCGCCGCCGGCATGCAGCGCACCAGCAAGTTCGAGATCCCGGAGGCCTGAGCGCGATGCAGTTCGGACGCACCTACGAGGAGTTCGAGGTCGGGGCGACGTACAAGCACTGGCCGGGCAAGACGGTCACGGAGTACGACGACCACCTGTTCTGTCTCCTCACCATGAACCACCACCCGCTCCACATGGACACCAACTATGCGGAGAAGACGACGGACTTCGGCAAGAACGTCGTCGTCGGGAACTACATCTACTCGCTGCTGCTCGGCATGAGCGTGCCGGACATCTCCGGCAAGGCGATCGCCAACCTGGAGATCGAGTCGCTCAAGCACGTGGCGCCGACCTTCCACGGCGACACCATCTACGGCGAGACGACCGTCCTCGACAAGTGGCCGTCGAAGTCGAAGAACGACCGCGGCATCGTCTACGTCGAGACCAAGGGCTACAAGCAGGACGGCACCCTGGTGTGCGTCTTCCGCCGCAAGGTCATGGTGCCCACCGAGACGTACATCAAGGAGCGCGGCGGCGAGCAGCCCGGCCGCCCGGAGCTGAAGCAGCAGGAGAAGTAATGGCGCGCCTCGCCCAGACCGCCGGTCTGACCGACGTCCAGCAGGAGATCCTCTCCACGGTTCGGGACTTCGTCGACAAGGAGATCATTCCTGTCGCGACCGAGCTGGAGCACCGCGACGAGTACCCGCAGCAGATCGTGGACGGCCTGAAGGAACTCGGCCTGTTCGGTCTGATGATCCCCGAGGAGTACGGGGGCCTGGGCGAGTCGCTCCTCACCTACGCGCTGTGCGTGGAGGAGATCGCCCGCGGCTGGATGTCGGTGTCCGGCATCATCAACACGCACTTCATCGTCGCGTACATGCTCAAGCAGCACGGCACGCAGGAGCAGAAGGACCACTTCCTTCCGCGCATGGCGGCCGGCGACATGCGGGGCGCGTTCTCGATGTCGGAGCCAGGCCTGGGCTCCGATGTGTCGGCCATCACATCGAAGGCGGTCAAGGACGGCGACGAGTACGTCCTGAACGGTCAGAAGATGTGGCTGACGAACGGCGGCACCTCGTCCCTGGTGGCCGTTCTCGTCCGAAGTGACGAAGGACACCCCGAGGGCACGGCGCCCCACAAGTCGATGACGACCTTCCTGATCGAGAAGGAGCCCGGCTTCGGCGAGGTCCGCCCCGGCCTCACCATCCCGGGCAAGATCGACAAGATGGGCTACAAGGGCGTCGACACCACCGAGCTGATCATGGACGGCCTGCGCATTCCGGCCGACCGGGTGCTCGGCGGCGTCACCGGCCGAGGTTTTTACCAAATGATGGACGGCGTGGAGGTCGGCCGCGTCAATGTGGCGGCTCGTGGCTGCGGCGTCGCTCAGCGTGCCTTCGAGCTGGGTGTCCAGTACGCCCAGCAGCGGCACACCTTCGGCAAGCCGATCGCCCAGCACCAGGCCATCCAGTTCAAGCTGGCCGAGATGGGCACCAAGGTCGAGGCCGCGCATGCCATGATGGTGAACGCGGCACGCAAAAAGGACTCCGGGGAACGAAACGACCTCGAAGCAGGGATGGCGAAGTACCTCGCCTCCGAGTACTGCAAGGAGGTCGTGGAGGATGCCTTCCGGATCCACGGCGGCTACGGCTTCTCCAAGGAGTACGAGATCGAGCGCCTCTACCGGGAGGCTCCGATGCTGCTCATCGGTGAAGGTACCGCCGAGATCCAGAAAATGATCATCGGGCGCAGGCTGCTCGAAGAGTATCGATTCCAGGGCTGATTGTCCGGATACGGGGTGTTTTCTTCGAGAAGAAGATCACACCCCGTAGACACTCTTCAGCTGCCGACTCGGCTTCCTGGCTTGCCCAGTTGTAGCCCCCGCCCGGTACGATCCCGGGAAAGCCGCCGTCCCCCGTCAGAGCGCGGCATCATCCGCTACGAAGGTCATCCATGCCCCACAGCCAAACCTCTGCACCTCGCGACCGCCAGGTCGGCGTACGCCTCGCGCGCGGAGCATCGCCGTGGCTTCTCCCGACCGTCGCCACCGCAGCCCTCAGCCTCGCCCGCGCCCGCCGTTCCGGCGCCGCCAAGGCCGTGGCCGTGCCCGCCACCGCGCTCGCGGCGGGCATGCTGTGGTTCTTCCGCGACCCCGAGCGCGAGATCGCCCAGGGCCGCGTCATCTCGCCCGCCGACGGTGTGGTGCAGAGCATCATGCCCTGGAAGGACGGCCGCACCCGGGTCGCGATCTTCATGAGCCCGCTCAACGTCCACGTCAACCGTGCGCCCCTCGCGGGCACGGTGACGTCGGTCGAGCACATCCCCGGCGGCTTTGTTCCGGCTTTCAACAAGGAGAGCGAGAACAACGAGCGCGTAGTCTGGCATTTCGACACCGAACTCGGCGACATCGAGATGATCCAGATCGCCGGCGCGGTGGCCCGCCGCATCGTGCCCTACCTCCCGGAGGGCACGAAGGTCGAGCAGGGCGACCGAATCGGTCTGATCCGCTTCGGCTCGCGTGTCGACCTCTACCTGCCCGAGGGCGTGGAGGTCGCGGTCGAGGTCGGCCAGAAGACCGTGGCTGGGGTGACTCGCATTGACCGTGATTGATCCGGAGACCCAGGCGGGCTGGGTGCCCGAGGCGGACGAGGTGGACGAAGAGGAGGAGATGCCCCTCTCTCTCCGCCTCTCAATAGCGGACACCCTCACGCTGGGCAACGCCACGTGCGGCTTCATGGCGGTGTACTTCACCACCACCGGCATCCTGATCCCGCACCTCACCGACAGCCAGGAGTCCGGCATGGCGCGCAACAGCGCGGCCACGGCGGTCATCCTGATGCTGTGCGCAGCGGTGTTCGACCTGTTCGACGGCCTGGTGGCGCGCAAGCTCCGTTCCTCCCCCATGGGCGCCGAGCTGGACAACCTCTCGGACCTGATCAGTTTCGGCCTGGCACCCGCGTACTTCGTGCTGGTCTACGGCATGGTCGCGGACGACGCGTACCAGAAGGTGGCGGCGGTCGGGGCAATCGTGGTGCTCCTGGCCGTGGTGCTGCGTCTGGCGCGCTTCTCGTGCGTGACCGTGCCGAACGGCATGTTCCAGGGCATGCCCTCCCCGTTCGGCGCGCTGACGGTCGTCTCGATCGTGCTCCTGGAGCTGCCCTTCGTGGCGACGCTCCTGGCGATCCTGGGCACGGCGTGGCTGATGGTGAGCCGGGTCGAGTACCCGAAGCCGCGTGGCCGCCTCGCCGTGGCCATGCTGTCCTGGATCGTCCTGTCCATGGGCCTCCTGACCGCCTGGGCCTTCGACGCCCCGGGCGGCCAGCTGCTCCTCCAGACGGGCTGCGCCCTGCAGCTGGTCATGGGCGCGGTGATCCCGCTGTTCGCCACGGCGCGCCGGGTGAACAACTTCCGCGACAACCGTCGGGAGGCACGGGCGGCGCAGCTGCCCTGACCCTCCGCACCGACACACCGGGTGTGGCCCGAGCCTCTGAGGCTCGGGCCACACCCGTTTCGCGTTCAAGGGCTGCGTTCGCCTCCCTTTGCCCCCTTACCCCGTCAACTACCCCTGTTTTCTGCCGATTTGCAGCGGTTCAGGAGTAGGAGGACGGTAGAAACTGGAACATTTACGGACAGTCATCCCGCCGTGCGGAGGGGAGGACGGTCATGCCCGGACCCGTGCAGACGGACCACCCCGTCGCGCACAAGTCGATCAATCCGGCCAACCCGAACAAGCAGGTGGACCTCTTCGTCCGGGAGTGGAACGGCACCCAACCGGGCCACGACCCCGAGCCGGTGCTGATGCTGCACGGCAGAAGCGTGCCGGTGCTCGCCGGATACGACCTCGTGCTTCCCGGAGTGCCCGGGGACGACGCCATCAGGTACAGCTGGGCCCAGCAGCTGGCCAAGGAGCACTACGACGTGTACATGATGGACGTGCAGGGCAACGGGAAATCGCCACGCCTGACGATGGACGACCCGTGCAACGCCAACCCGTCCCAGCGGGACGACGTCCTGGGCCCGCTCGCGGCCGCGTGCGGGACGCCCCCGTACCCGCACGAGTTCGGCACGTCGCAGAGCGAATGGTCGGAGCTGGCCACCGTCGTCAGGTTCGTCAGGTCACGGTGCATGAACAAGCCGATCCACTTCATCGGCTGGTCCGCCGCGGGGCCGCTCATGGGTCCGTACGTCCTTCTGCACCCCACGGAGGTCAGGAGTCTGTTCTTCCTCGCCCCGATCTTCGCGCCGCTGGGACGGTGGTCGGAGAAGCCCATGGACCCGTTCGGGCTCCCCAAAGGGGTCACGGACCTGCCCGTGTCCCCGCCGCAGGCCATGTTCGGTTTCCCGATGCACGTCAACAGCAGGACCGGCTTCGAGACCGCATGGGACCGCGAGACGGGCAGCCCGCTCCAGCGGGAACCCGGCATCGAGGACACGGTGTGGGCCGCCATGATGGACAGCGACCCCGTCGGCGCCAAATGGGGTCCCCTGCTGCCGGACGGCACGCACGAGGGCGTCCACCGGTTCCGGAACTCCTTCTGGTGGGGCTGGAACAACCAGACCGCGACGTACAACAGCGTGCTCGGCAACCAGGTCCCCCTCGCCATCGTCCACGGCGAACTGGACAGGACGGCCAACACCCCGCCGAGCCTCCCGGTGCCGGCGGTCCTGCGCTTCTCCGTCCCGGCCCTCTACAAGGCCGTCCCGGGGCCGGACAAGCTGATGTTCCAGCTGGCAGGCGCGGGACACTCCATGGTCTGGGAGCGCCCCGCCAAGATCCTGCACCAGATCACGAAGCAGTGGCTGGCCCACCGGAAGGTGTGGGGCCTCACCAGCGGCAGCTACTACCGGGACCTGGACGGGGAGCTGACCGAGCTGGAGTAGCACGGGCCGTGCGGCGACCGCTCAGCGCAGGAATTCCTGACCGATCCGCTCCGCGACCCGCTCCAGGATCGGCCCGGCGTCCGCGATGCACTTCGCCACGTCCGGCTCCACGGACGTCAGCGGGTACGCCCGGCCGATCCCGGCCCGGTGCAGCGCCTCCTCGGGCAGAGCGAGCCGCCCGCACACCGCGACGACGTCCTTGCCGGCCGCCCGGGCCGCCGCGGCGACCCCCGCCGGCGCCTTCCCGTGCAGGGTCTGCTCGTCCAGCGAACCCTCGCCGGTGATCACCAGATCGGCCCGGTCCAGCGCCGGTGCGAAGCCGAGCACGTCCAGCATGACCTCGATGCCGGGCCGGAAGCGGGCGCCCAGGAGGAGCGCGCCGTAGCCGATGCCACCGGCCGCCCCGGCGCCCGGCGCCGCCGCGTGCTCGGCGGCACGCGGCCCCACGGCCGCCTCCAGGACCTTGGCGAAGTGCGCGAGCGCCGCGTCCAGGGTCGCCACGTCGTCCGGTGCGGCGCCCTTCTGCGGGCCGTACACAGCAGGCGCGCCCTTCGGCCCGGTCAGCGGGTTGTCGACGTCGCTGGCGAGCACCAGCTCCACGTCGGACAGGCGCGGGTCGAGACCGGACAGGTCCGCGCGTGCCAGCTCGGCGAGACCGCCGCCGCCCGGCGGGACCGGCTCCCCGTCCGCGTCCAGGAACCGGGCGCCCAGCGCCGACAGCATCCCGGCGCCGCCGTCCGTCGTGGCGCTCCCGCCGACGCCGAACACGATCGTCCGCGCGCCCGCGTCCAGCGCGGCCCGCAGCAGCTCTCCCGAGCCGTACGTGGAGGAGGTCAGCGGCGCGAAGACACCGGCCGGCAGCCGCTGCAGGCCGCTCGCCTCGGCCATCTCCACCACCGCGGTGGTGCCGCGCAGCGCGAACGCGGCCGTCACCTCCTGGCCGAGCGGCCCGGCGACCTGGATCTCCCGGCGCTCGAAGCCGGCCGCGACCGCCGCGTCCACGGTGCCGTCGCCGCCGTCGGCCACGGGCAGCGCCTCGACGTCGAGGCCGGGCACGACCCGGCGCAGCCCGGCCGTCACCCGCTCGGCAACCTGCACGGCCGTCAGCGAGCCCTTGAACTTGTCCGCGGCGATGAGCACCCTGCGGGTCTCGTTCACTGCAGCGTCCGCCACCTTGCTTTCCCCTTGCTCTCCGGGCCCCGCGCACGTCAGGGCCAGTCGCGCCGCTGCGACCTTAACCGGAGGACACCCCCGCCGTCATGCCCCGACCGAACCCTGAGCAGCACCCGGGAGCCGGCTGGGAAAACGGGTAGACCCCAGCCATGAGCACTCAGGGCACCGGGCCGGACCTCGCCGACCGCATCCACGGAGGCTGGCTCGGCCGGATCGCGGGCAACATGCTCGGCAAACCGGTCGAACAGGGCGAGGTGTGGACCCGCGAGCGCATCGACCGCTATCTGCGAAAGGCCTCCGCCCTGCCGCTCACCGACTACCTGCCCGAGCCCGCCGACGCGGCCGACAGTGCCGTACTGCGCCCGGAGTGGCGGCAGTGCGTGCGCGGCCGTGTCCACGGCAGCTGCCGCGACGACGACGTCGACTACGCCGTCCTCGGCCTGCACCTGCTGGAGACCCACGGGTTCGACTTCAGCACCGAGCAGGTCGGCGACCTGTGGCTGCTCAGGCTGCCGTACCTGCAGACGTTCACCGCGGAACGGGCGGCGTACCGCAACCTCGCGAACGGTCTGAAGCCGCCGCTGACGGCGACGTACGACAACCCGTACCAGGAGTGGATCGGCGCGCTGATCCGTGCCGACGTCTACGGCTGGACCTGCCCCGGCGACCCGCCCCGCGCGGCCTCGCTGGCCCGCCGGGACGCGGTGCTCTCGCACACCGGCAACGGCGTGTACGGCGCGATGTTCGCGGCCGCGCTGATCTCGGCGGCCTTCACCGCGCCGGGAGTGCGGGAGGCGCTGGAGACCGCGCTCGCCGTGATCCCGGCGAGCAGCCGGCTTGCCCGGACCGTGCGCCGGGTCGTGTCCCTGCACGAGACCCGGCTGCCCTGGGAGGAGACGCTGGCCACGGTGTCCGCGGAGACCGCCGGCCTCGGCTGGATCCACACGGTCCCGAACGCGGCCGTCCTCACGGCCGGGCTGCTGTACGGCGACGGCGACTTCACCCGGACCATCGCCCTCACCGTCCGCGGCGGCCTGGACACCGACTCCAACGGCGCCACGGCCGGTTCGGTGGCCGGGGTGCTCACCGGTGCGGCGGCCGTCCCGGCCCAGTGGAAGGACCCGCTGGAGGACACCGTGCGGAGTGCGGTGTTCGGTTTCGACGGGGTACGAATCAGTGCGCTGGCCGAGCGCACCCTGCGCCTGGCGTCGCCTGCGCCGTAGCCGTCCGGTGCCTGGTTACCCTTCCTGGGTGACCACGACCAGTGATTTCGCCGCGTACATCGCGAGCCTCCCCCGCGTGCTGGCCGGTGCCGCCGCGCTCTTCCGGGACGACGAGGGGCGCGTGCTGCTCGTCGAGCCCAACTACCGTGAGGGCTGGGCCCTTCCGGGCGGCACGATCGAGTCGGACGACGGCGAGACGCCTCGCCAGGGGGCGCGCCGCGAGACCCTTGAGGAGATCGGCCTGGACCGGGAACTCGGCCGGCTGCTGGCAGTCGACTGGGTGCACGGCACCGGCCGGCCGCCGCTGGTCGCCTACCTGTACGACGGGGGTGTCCTGCCCGAGACCGAGTTCAAGTCGATCCGGCTGCAGGAGGAGGAGCTGCTGTCCTGGCGTCTGGTGGTCCGCGAGGAGATCCCCGACTACCTGCCCGGCGCCCTCGGCCGCCGCGTCCTGGCCGCGCTGGACGTCCTGGCCGAGGGCACGGGCACGGCGGAGCTGGAGAACGGCCACCGGGTGGCCTAGGAGCCGCCGGGGTGCCGTGCGTTCCCGGCGGCCTTGTACTCCGCCCACTCCGCAGGGGTGTCGTCCTCGTCCGCCCCGACCGACGGCCGTGCCGTCCTCGTGCACATCACCGAGGAGGGCCGGAAGATCGGTCAGGCCCGGCACGAGGACCGGGTCCGTCATCTACGGCCCCTGATCGGCGAGTTGACGCCCGAGGAGCAGCAGACCATCGCCGCGACCCTCCCCGTCCTCGCCCACCTGGCCGAACTCGGCATGCGAGCACGGCAGTAGGACGAGGCACGCGTCGGTCGGTCCCTCTCCGGCGGTACTTGACGGTACTCGGCGGTACTTGTACGACGGCCACCCGGGCCATGCGAGACGCCAGCATCCGGAGCCCCGCACCGAAATGGTCCACTCCTCCACTCCACCGCCCGCAAGGAACGCGCCACACCGATGCCCCACCCCGCCCACCCGGACGACGACCGCGGCTGCGTCCGCCTGGTCCTCGCCGTGCCCCTGACCCTGCTCACCCTCACCGCCGCGCTCTTCTGCTGGACCGCGCTGACCATCCGCCCGTCGGGCCCCTGGGACGATCAGGCGTACGCCGCGATCGAGCTGTCCTGCGTCCTGACGCTCACGGCCGCCGCCGCGGTACCCGCCCTGCGACTGCTGCCGTCTGTACGGCGGTTGGTGGGGTGGGGCTGGATGACGCCGGCGCTGGCGCTGGGGGCGGTGGCGGGGGTGCGGTGGGCTTGGCTCGGCTGAGGGGGCGTACAGGGGCCGGGGCTTGCGGCGCGGCGCCCCCGTAGGCCCCTGGTAGGCGGGACCGCGTCCGGCACAGCTCAGATCTTGCTCAGACGGCTTGCCGGTCGGCCGCCGTACTGGTCAGCTCGACGCACGTCTGAGCGACACCGAGCGCTCATCGCCGAAGGGGGACCCATGAACAGTGTCCGACAGACTCCACCCGAAAGCCCTGCCCTGGTCAGGTGTGCGACTGTCGCCGCGTACGCAGTCGCCGCCATGGTCCATCTCGTGACGGCGGGACTGTTCATCGGCGGCGTGCTGTTGATCGTGCTCGGGTTCCGCACGGTTGTTCAGCCAATGCTGGGCTTGGTATTGCTGGGCCTGGCTCTTCCGCTGCGCCCGCGTCCCGGCAGGCTGGATGCTGAACTGCCCACGCTGCGGCACGCGGACGCCCCGGTCCTGTTCGATCTGTTGGACCGCATGGCGGACGCAGCCGGGGTGCGACGCTTCGACGCGGTCCAGCTCGGTCCGGAATTCTCCGTGACGGTCACCCACTACGGTGTACGCCGCAAGCGGTGCCTTGTCCTCGGCCTCCCGCTCTGGGCCGCCCACCCCACCCAGCAGCCGATTGCCGCCGTTGCCCACGCTCTGGGGCACCTCGCTGGTCACGATCTTCGACGCAACGCATTTGTCGGTACCGCACTCGAGTCTCTCAACACCGCGGCCCTGACGATGCGAGCCAGAAACAACGCATACATCACGTCGAGTGTCTCTGCTCATACCTGGAACGCGGGCAAAGTGGAAGGGGGCGCGGCGCGCTTCAACGCCCGGACCCGGACGGGTGAGTGGGTGCTGTGGCTCCCGAGGGCGGCGACGACCGCGACGGCCCGCCTGCTGCTGTCGCTCACCCTGCCGGTCACACGCCGTGCGGAGTTCGATGCGGACGACGTGGCCGCCCGCACGGCTTCCACCGAGGCAGCCATCGCCGCATTGCAGGACCGGCGCCTGGCGGCCGCGGTCGGCATGGAAGTACATCGCCTGGCCATCGAGACCCGGACGCTCACAGGCCACCGTTCCGCGACAGCCGCACAGGAGGAACTCTGGGACAAGGCCGCCCGCTATGCCGAAAGCCTGCGCGAACAGCGGGGCGGTGACGAGGACACCGACCCCGAGGGCATCGGGACCATGGTCGGCGCTGCCGGCTTCCCGTCCGAAACCCTGCGCATGGCACGACTGGCCCAGGCCCCGAGACGCAGCGCGACGATCACGCTCGACGAGCCCGACCGAAGCCGCATCGAAGACGAACTCCGCCTTCCCAAGCAGGCGCTGGCGCGCAAGGTCATGCGTGATTGCGTCCCACTGACACACTGAACGAGTGTGACGTAGCGCAGGCGCAGCACTCTTCACATACCGGCCCGGCCGGAGCGAGCTTCTCAGCGGTGATCACGGCGGCCAGTGCCACCATGGCCCACAGGTTCATCAGGCCGAACGCCGACAACAGCAGCATGAGCGACCAGCAGCAGTCCAGGCAGAAGGCACCGTGGTGGGCTCCGGCACGCAGATCGCGAGAGGGCCCTGGGTAGGCGGCGTAGCGAAGCATCAGCACGATCGGCGAGCGGCACCTCGCGCCGCCGCTGGGCGCGCCCTGCTGTTCCACGCGGCACGGGGGCAGGCGGCGCAGTCGACGGTCGTCCGAGGAGCCACTCGATATCCACTCGCTCCGACCAGGCTGGCGTTCTACTCTCGGCCCATGAGCAGGCCACTCGTCGCCATCCTCAGTGGTGCCGGCATCTCCACCGACTCCGGCATCCCTGATTACCGCGGTCCCAACGGTTTGTGGCGGCGGGATCCGGAAGCCGAGAAGCTCGTGACGTACGAGTACTACATGCGCGACCCGGAGATCCGCCGACGCTCTTGGCAGATGCGGCGCAAGAACCGGACCCTGAAGGCCGAGCCGAACGCCGCGCACCTCGCCGTCGCCGAGCTGGAGAAGTCCGGGATTCCGGTGCGGGTGATCACGCAGAACGTGGACGGGCTGCACCAGCTCGCCGGGATGCCCGCACGCAAGGTGCTGGAGCTGCACGGCACTGCGCGCGGCGTTGTGTGCACGAAGTGTCACGTCCGTGGGTCGATGGAGGACGCGCTGGCCCGGGTGGAGGCCGGGGAGGAGGACCCGCCCTGCCTGGAGTGCGGCGGGATCCTCAAGTCGGCGACCGTCATGTTCGGCCAGAAGCTGGACCCCGTCGTCCTCGGGGAGGCACTCTCCATCGCCAAGGCCTGCACCGTGTTCATCGCCGTCGGCACCAGTCTCCAGGTGCAGCCCGCGGCCGGACTCGCCGGCATCGCCGCCGACCACGGGGCCCGGCTCGTCATCGTCAACGCCGAGCCGACACCGTACGACGAAGTCGCCGACGAGGTGATCCGTGAACCCATCGGCACCGCGCTGCCCGTACTGCTGCGCACCCTGTAGAGGCAGAACGCCACGAGGAATGGGGTGTGTCGGCAAGGGCGCACGCGGACCGCTACGAGGACGTGCGCGGAATGCTGCGGGTGTCCAGCGTGTGGGGCCGGCGCGGCGATCCGAAAGCGACGACCTGGCTACGACGTGCCCGCCCGAACAACTGCAGCCCGCTGGGCCGCATCTCCGGCTGCACCGGGGGACGGCTGGAACAGGGCCGTCCCCCGCTCGAAGTCCAGCAGGCGGCGCTTGCGGTCCAGGCCGCCGCCGTAGCCGGTGAGGTCGCCGCCCGCTCCGATGACGCGGTGGCAGGGCACGATGATGCCGATCGGGTTCTTGCCGTTGGCGAGGCCGACCGCGCGGGACGCCCCGGGGTTGCCGAGGGCCTCGGCGAGTTCGCCGTAGGAGCGGGTCTCGCCGTACGGGATGCGGGTCAGCTGGTCCCACACGCTGCGCTGGAACGGGGTGCCGTTCAGGCGGAGTTCCAGGGTGAACTCCGTCAACTCGCCCGCGAAGTAGGCCGCCAGCTGCTTCTCGGCTTCCGCGAAGGAGGTGTCGTCAAGGCTGCCGAAGGTCTCCTCCGGCGGTCGGTGGCGCTGGTCGGCCATGTACAGGCCGCACAGGACGCCGTCGTCGGCGACGAGGGTGAGGGGGCCGTAGGGGCTGTCGATGACGGTGTGTCGTTTCGTTTCGTTCATGTCGCTCATGTCGCTCATCTCGCGGAGATCCTTACACGGGCAGGAAATTGATCGGGTGGCTGTCGGTCGCCCACAGGTACTGGACCGCGTAGGCCCGCCAGGGGCGCCAGGCCTCGGCGCGGGCGGTGAGCGCGGCCGGAGTGGCGGGCAGGCCCAACTCCCCCGCGGCACGCCGGATTCCCAGGTCGGTGGCGAGGAAGGCGTCGGGGTCGCCGAGGGCGCGCATGGCGATGACGTCGACCGTCCAGGGACCGAAGCCGGGCAGGTCGAGCAGGCGTGCGCGGGCTTCTGCCCAGTCGGACTCCACACCCAGGTGGAGTGTGCCGTCGGCCAGTTGACGGACGAGGGTGGTGAAGGTGGCGCGCCGGGTACGGGGCATGGCCAGGGTCTCCGGGTCCACGGCGGCCAGCGCCTCGGGGGACGGGAAAAGGTGGGTGAGCCCGCCCTCGGGGTCGTCCAGCGGCTTGCCGTGGGCGACGACCAGGCGGGCCGCGTGGGTACGGGCGGCCGCCGTGGAGACCTGCTGCCCGAGCACGGCCCGGACGGCGAACTCGGCCTCGTCGACCGTGCGCGGCACCCGGCGGCCCGGCGCCTTGTCGACCAGGGGCGCGAGGAACGGGTCCGTGCGCAGGTGGTCGTCGACCGCCACCGGGTCGGCGTCCAGGTCGAGCATGCGCCGGCAGCGGCTGCCGGCCACGGTCAGATCACGCAGGTCGCTGAGCGTGAGCCGGCAGGCGATGTGGTCGGGTTTCGGGGTGAGGGCGACGATTCCGTGTCCGTACGGCAGCCGCAGCGTGCGCCGGTACGCGCCGTCCCGCCACTCCTCCACGCCCGGTACGGCCGTGGCGGCCAGGTGGCCGAAGAGGTTGTCGGGGTTGAGCGGTGCCCGGAACGGCAGCCGCAGCGCGAGGGTCCCGGGGGTGCCCGGGGCATGGGGCCGGCCCTTCGGCGCCCGGGTGCGCAGCTCGCTCGGGGACAGGGCGAAGACCTCGCGGACGGTGTCGTTGAAGGTGCGGATGGAGGAGAAGCCGGCCGCGAAGGCGATGTCCGCCATGGGCAGCGGGGTCGTCTCCACGAGGATGCGGGCGGTCTGGGCGCGCTGGGCACGGGCCAGCGCGAGGGGGCCGGCGCCCAGCTCGGCGAGCAGCTGCCGCTCCACCTGCCGGGTGCTGTAGCCGAGGCGGGCGGCGAGCCCGGGCACTCCCTCGCGGTCCACCACCCCGTCGGCGATCAGCCGCATGGCCCGGGCCACCAGGTCGGCGCGCTGGTTCCACTCCGGGGAGCCGGGGCTGGTGTCGGGACGGCAGCGCTTGCAGGCCCGGAACCCGGCCTGCTGGCAGGCGGCCGCGCTCGGGTAGAAGGTCATGTTCTCCGGCTTGGGCGGGACGGCCGGGCAGCTGGGCCGGCAGTAGATGCGGGTGGTCAGGACGGCCGTGAAGAACCACCCGTCGAACCGCGCGTCCTTGGACTGCACGGCGCGCACGCAGTGCTCCCGGTCGAAGTGCGTCCCTGTCTGCATGCGTCCAGGATCGACCAGCGCGGGGCGCGTCCGCTGGCGAAAATCCGACACGTACCTGGGGCCGGCCAGGGATCCGACGGCGTGCCCTGGCCGGCTCTCGCCACGGCAGGCCTGGCGTCCGGAGGCCTCAGGCCCCAGGGGCCTCAGGGGCAGACGTAGGTGAAGCTCGCCTTGGCCTCCATCGGGGTCCGCTGGTGCGCGATCCGCAGCCGGGCGGTGCCCTGGAAGCGGCCGGAACCGCGGACCGTCCAGCGCAGGTGCACCCGGAACCGGCGCTCACCTCGATGGGCGGCGCGGACCAGCTCGCCCGAGTCCTGGCCGTCCCCGCGCAGCCATCGGTACGTGACGGGTCCGCCCTGCCCGTCGGTGGTGACGACACCGACCAGGTCGGCCGTCTGACCGCAGTGCAGCGTCCCTGCGGGTGCCTGGACCCGGACGGCGACGACCGCGGGGGCGGGGGTCGGGCGCAGCAGGAGCCAGAGCAGGACGGCGGCGATCGCCACGACTGCGGTACTGATGACCCAGCCCCGGCGTCTTCGCCGCGGGCGCTGCCGCGCGGGTACGGCGGCTTCGGTACGCCACCGGGCTCGCAGCACGTCCTGCTCGTCGGCAGGCACCCCGGGTCCGAAACGGAGCAGGATCTCGCCGGAGTCCTCCCCGACGGGTACCGGGGGCGAGGTGACACGGTGGCGCTTGCCGAGGACGGTGGCCTGGGTGTCGGGGGTGGTGGCCTGGGTGTCGGGGGTGGTGGAGCTGTGGGCTCGGCTGGGGGTGGTGGGGCGGTGGGCGCGGCCGGGGGTGGTGAGCTGGTCGGCGGCGGCTGACGTAGTGAGGTGGTCGGCAGCGGCTGGGGCGGTGAGCTGGTCGGTGGCTGCCGAGACGGTGAGACGCCCGGCCGCTGCCGAGGGGTGAGGTGCCGTGGCTCGCTGGTCCGGGGCTGTCGTGTCGGATGTGGGGGCAGTGGGCTCTCCGGCCGCCGGGCGTGGAGCGGGGGGCGTCGTGAGCTTCGGCGCCGGGTGGCGGTCCTCCGGTGGGGCCGGGCTCTCAGGAGCCGCTGGAGTCGGGGGTGGCGGTGGTGCGGCCGGTGCAGCGAACCTCGGAGTCGATGCTGCCGCCGCCGCGCGCAGTGCCGTACGGCGCAGGAAGTCCGCCGGGAGTGCCGCGCGCCCGGCCACGAGCGCGGCCCGGGCCGCCGCAAGACCCTCGGACTCGGCGATGGTGGCGCAGTGGGCGAAGAGCGCCGCCGCGGGGGTTCCGGCCTGGGTCCAGGCGGCGCCGAGGGTACGGGCCAGGCCGGCCCAGGCCGCGGTGTCGGCTGCCCGGCGGTCCGGGTGCGCAAGGTCGCCGCCCGGCAGGGGTACGGCCACCGCGTCGGTGTCCGCCCGGACCGGGCGCTGAACATCACCCGGCAGGGGCACGACCGCTGCCCCACCCCTGTCCGCCGCCAGAGGTTCGGTGTGCGGGGCGTCGCCCAGTACTGCGCTCAGTCCCGCCTCGGACAGCAGGGCCACGCCGTCCGGTGCGAGGACCACGGTGTCCGGGCCGAGGGAGCCGTGGGCGAGGCCTGCCGTGTGGAGGGCCAGCAGGGTTTGTGCGGTCTCGTTGAGGATGCTCGCCACGCTGCCCGCGTCCGGGCGGGGGCCGTCGGCGGACAGGACGTCGGCGAGCGCGGGGGCCGGTGGGCGGGCCGTGAGCAGCCACACCTCGCCGGCCTCGGCCACGAGGTCGACCGTGCCGAGCAACCCGGGCAGCCGGAGCTTCGCCGTGGCGAGCACCATGGCCGCCAGGCGCTCGCGGGTGCCGTGCGGTCCGAACAGGGCCGGGTCGATGCGCAGCGCCCCGAGCACGGGCTCGCCGGATGTGTCCGGGAGCAGGGCGTGCCAGGTGCCGAAGCGTGTGTGCCGTGACCAGCCGGACAGGGGCCGGCCGGCCACTGTGGTGGCTGTCGTCATGTCGATCCGTATCCGTTCTCGTCGGGCGGAGTTCAGCACGGCGGTGCGTCCAGGGAGGCCGTCTGGGGGCCGTTGGCGGCCGCCGGGTCGCTGCTGAGCGTGACGTCCCAGGTCCCGCGGCAGGGGTGGTTGGAGAAGTCCGCCTCGAAGGTCAGGTCGTACCGGGTGCTCCCGGACAGGGGCTGGGACTGGGAGCCGTACGGGTCGGCAGGGGTGTCGACGTAGTAGTTCGCGGTGACGGTCAGCGGTCTCGTGCCCGTCGTCTCGACGGTCACGGACGCGACGAGCGTGCCCGGTTTCTGCCCGCGCTGCCACGAGCCGATGGTGATGGTGATGTCGCCGGGCGTGGCCGCGCTGGGAGCCGCGGTGGTCGGGGTCCCGGCCGGTGCGGTCGGCTCCGTGGACGGCGTGGGCGAGGACGACGAGCTGTCTGAGGGGGTAGCTGAGGGTGTGGTGTCGGCCGTTGACGGGATACTGCTCGGCGAAGTTGACGGGGAGAGTGAAGTGCCCGATTTCGTAGGCGAGTTGAATGGTGTGGGGGTCGAACTCGCCACCGTCGTCGACGTCTCGTGCGGGCGGCCCGTCGCATATGTCGCTCCGCCCGCGACGACCGCCAGCGCGGCCACCCCGCCGGTCGCCACCTTCCATCCCCCGCGCCTCAGCCGGCCCAGCAGGGTGAGTGCGGTGGCCGAGCCGTCGAGCGTCGCGGTCGTGGTGAACGGGAACAACAGGGCCAGCAGCGCGGCGAGTTCGGCGAGCCGGCGGCGGCCGCGCTCCTCCCAGCCCGCGCCGTATCCCTCGGTGGCGGCCCGTTCCAGGTCGGTGAGGAAGGCCTCGACGCCGGGCCGGTCCGCCGGGTCCTTCGCCAGGCCCGAGCGCAGCAGCCCCCGCACCGGTGCGGGTACGTCGTCCAGCGGGGCCGGTGCCCGCAGGTGCTGCAGGCGCAGGGCCATCAGGTCGTCGGCGGGGAACGGGCGCCGTCCGGTCAGGCACTCGAAGAACACCACGGAGGCCGCGTAGACGTCGGCGGCCGGGCCGGCCGGCTCGCCGTCCCACTGCTCGGGCGCCATGTAGGCGGGCGTGCCGGCGGCCTCGGTCTCCCGGCCGCTGCGCACCGCGATGCCGAAGTCGGCCAGCGCGCTGGTGCCGTCGGCGCGGACCAGGACGTTCTCCGGCTTGTAGTCGCGGTGCACCACCCCGGCCGTGTGGGCCGCGCCCAGCCCGAGCAGGGAGCCCTTGAGCAGGACGAGCGCGGCCTCGGGGCCGGTCGCCCCGTGCCGGCGCAGCAGGTGGCGCAGGCTGACGCCGTCCACCGCCTCCATCACGATCGCGGCACCGGTGCGTGCCTCGACGTACTCGTACAGCCGCACCACGCACGGGTGCCGCAGCTCGCCGAGCAGCCGGGCCTCGGCCCGGAACCTGGCCAGGAACTCGCGGTCCGTGCGCAGGCGTTCGCCCAGGTACTTGACCGCGACGGGCACGCCGGTCGCGGTGTGCCGGGCGAGGACGACCCGGCCTCCGGCTCCCTCGCCGAGCGTGCGGACGGTCTCGTAGCCGGGTACGGCCCAGCCGGCGTCGTCGGTCATGCCGCCCCCTCCACGGGCGCGGCGGTCCCGGTGCCCTGCGGTACGTCGTCCTTGGCGTCCCGCCGACGGCGTACCCGGCGCAGTACCCAGCGCACGGGGGCGGCCCACACCGGGAAGGCGACCAGGGCGACGACGGCCGCCTCGATCACCGTGGTCCACGGCTCGGCCAGCCGGCCTTCCAGCAGGTCGCCGATCCGGGAGCGCCAGGCCAGCAGGGCGAGGGCGAGGAAGCCGTAGGTGCCCACGACGACCGCGAGGCCGTAGGCGGCCATGCCCGCCTGGCGCGGCCCCGGCCGGTTGCCCGCGCGCAGGTCGCGCCACAGGCCGGTACGGAAGTAGGCGCTCGCCTCCTCGCGCAGCCGGGGCACCCGCAGCGCGTCGGTCAGCGCCTGGTAACCGTCCAGCGGCATCAGCGGGTTGAAGTTGTAGAGGGTGTTCAGGTAGAGGCCGAAGGCCAGGTGGTAGAGGACGGCCGAGGCGGGTCCGGCGGGCAGCAGGGCCGCGCCCGTGGCGCACCAGCCGGCCAGCGCCGCCGTGGACAGCGGCCCGGACAGGGCCACGACGACCCGGGACCAGCGCGAGCCGAACCACATGTCGCTGGTGTCCACGAACGCGAACGGCATGCCCATCATCAGCAGGAACCCGCCGCGCCGGACCTTGCGGCCGTACGACTTCACGGCCAGCGCGTGCGTCAGTTCGTGCACGAGCAGCGCGGTGATGTACCCGGCGGCCAGCAGGACCGGGCCCCACACGCCCGCCCCATCGAAGTCCAGCAGATGGTGCCGGCCCTGGGCGGCGAAGAACGCGACCAGGCCGCCGACCATCGACAGCCAGGCGAGCAGCACCCCGGTGCGGGTGAACAGCCGCCAGCCGAAGCCCTGGTAGAGCCGGGTCACCAGCCCGTCGAGGCCGGGAACGGACACCTCCAGCTTGAGCAGCGCCCGGTACACCACGCGCGCCGCCCGGCGCCAGCCCTTCGGCCGCTCCTGCTCCGGCCGGCCGGGCAGACCGCGCAGCAGGCCGGCGTCCGCGAACGCGGCCAGCGCGGACTCGATGCGGGGCAGGGCGAGTTCGCCGTAGCGCTCGGCGTAGGCGAACAGCAGGTCCCGTACGGTGTTCTCGCCATCGACGGCGTGCCACAGGAAGACCTGGCGCTCGTCCAGTTCCAGATAGCGGCCGGTACGGGTGGAGCTGAGCACCCAGCGGGGTGCGCCGCGTTCGGTGGGGATCTGCTTGAGGGCCCAGCCGGAACGGCGGCGCGGGCGCGCGGTGAGCGGGCCGCCCGCCTCCGGGGCCTCCTCCTGTCCGGCGGTGGGCAGTTGGGTCAGCTGGGTGCCGACGACCATCGTGCGGGAGCCGATCCGGGCCTCGCGGGGCTGCTCGAACACCAGGCGTACGTCGCCCACGGACAGCTCGGTGCCGTCGGCGAGCCGGGCCGCGCCGCCGTGCAGGTCGACGCCGGCGACGGCGGTGCCGTTGAAGGAGTCCAGATCCTCGATCCGGAAACCCTCGGCGGTGCGGACGACACGGGCGTGGCGGCGCGAGACGCTGCCGTCGGCCAGGACCACGTCGTTGTCCTCGCCCCGGCCCAGCGTGGTGACCGGGCCGGTCAGCGGGACGAGCAGCGTGGGGTCGTCGAGGCCGCGCAACTGGGGCGCGGCGTATGACGTCGGCGCGGCACCCCGGCGCGGGGTGCCGCAGTGCAGGCAGTACGGGAAGTCGCGTCGCACGTGGACGCGGCAGACATGGCAGAGCATGCGGTGGCTCAGCCCCCACCGGAACCGCTGACGAACGTTCCTCCGTCGAAGCCCGCGTCGCCTTCCGCGGCTGGGCCGGAGTCCGGCAGGTGCGTGGCGGCGTTTCCAAGGCCGGAGGCGGTCAGGCCGCCCTGGACAATGATGTGATCACCGCTGCCGCCCTCGCCCAAGGGCAGGCCGCCCTGGACGATGATGCGGTTACCACCGCCGGGCTCCCCGACACCGCCGGGACGCCGACCGATGTTCTCCTGGCTGCCTCCGCCGTTGCCGTCGCCGCCTCCGTCACCGCCGCCATGGCCACCGCCACCACTGGGACGGTTGGTGTTCTCCGGGTCACCACCACCCTCACCACCGCCACCGCCACCTTCACCGCCGCCGCCATGGCCACCACCGCCACTGGGACGGTTGGTGTTCTCCGGGTCACCACCACCCTCACCACCACCGCCGCCACCCTCACCGCCGCCATGGCCACCGCCACCACTGGGACGGTTGGTGTTCTCCGGATCGCCACCACCCTCACCACCACCGCCGCCACCCTCACCGCCGCCATGGCCACCACCGCCACTGGGACGGTTGGTGTTCTCCGGATCGCCACCACCCTCACCACCGCCACCGCCACCTTCACCGCCGCCGCCATGGCCACCGCCACCACTGGGACGGTTGGTGTTCTCCGGGTCACCACCACCCTCACCACCACCGCCGCCGCTGTCACCGCCGCCATCGCCGCCGTCGCGGTCGTAGATGCCGCCGTGCCCGAAGTGACCGGCGTCCCCGCCGCCTTCACCACCTACTCCGCCGAAGCCGCCGAAGCCGCCGTCCCCACCGGCACCGCCGAAGCCGCCATGGCCACCGAGGTCGCCGAACCCACCGCCACCGACACCGCCGTCGCCGAAGCCACCGTCCGCGCCCCCGAACCCACCGTCGCCGAACCCACCGTCGCCGAAGCCGCCGTCGCCGAACCCACCGCCACCCGGCCCCCCGTCACCGAAGCCGCCACCCAGACCCCCGTCACCGCCGCCGAACCCGCCGAAGCCTCCCTCGGTTCCGCCGAACCCGCCGTCGCCCCCGGCGCCGAAGTCACCGAAGCCCCCTTCAGCACCCCCGCCGACCTGCCCACCGAGCCCGCCGAGGTCCCCGCCGAGACCCCCTTCGTTGCCGTGCTCGCCGAAGCCTCCGAAGTCACCGAAGTTGCCGAACTCGCCCGGCCCGCCGGTCAGATCAGCGGGTGACCGGTCCAGCAGTGGGCCGCCGAGCAGGCTCTGGGAGCCGGTCGACGCCACGTCGACGCCGCCGACGCCCTCCTGACCCGCGGCGGGATCCGGCAGCTCCGACGAGTGGCCGCCGGTGGCCGGGCCACCGGCGTCGTGGTCGCCGGAGACATGATCCGCCGGGACGGCGTGGGCCGTGGAGACGTCGTGCGTGGCCGCTGACACGTGGTCCGCCGATACGGCATGGTCGGTCGGTACGGCGTGGTCCGCCGGCACGGCGTGGTCGGCCGGGACCGCGTGGTGTGCCAGCGCATGCGCCCCGCCGCCGAAGAACAGGGACGACTTGGACAGCCGGGGGTCGAGTGCGGCCGGTCCCCCGTCGGTTCCGGACTCGACGCGGAGGGAGCGGAGTTCGGTGACCTGCGCGGGCGACAGGCCCAGTCTTCGCGCCACCTCGTCGGTGTCGCCGTCGAGTTCGGCGCGGAAGGCCGGGTCCACGGCCAGGCGGGTCAGGGCAGCACGATAGGCGTCGTCGGTCATGGTTCGGTCTCCGTCGGTCTGCGGGCACTGATGCCGATCGCGGCGGAGCCGAGGATCCCCCCTGGTCGGCGGCAACTGCCATTTCCGGCCATCCCCGCCGATACCTGCTGGAGACGTTATAGAGCCCTGGCATGACCAGCGCAAGAGCAACAAGCAGGGTGGTAGGCGGATCCCGGGCGTCCGGCCGGGCCACGAGCCCACCGATCAGAACTGGCCACCGACCCACCGACATGCCGTCGAGATGTCGAACAGGAACAGGAAGCGGAAGGCCGTCCGCCTGTCAGACCTCCTGGTCTCCCCGCCGGAAGCGGGCAATCCACTCCGCCGTGGTGCGCAGGCCGCCGAAGGTGTAGAAGTGCACCTTCACCTCGCCGTGCCGTGCGGGGTCGTACCCCTGGGCGAGCGCGTGCAGGAAGCGGTCGGGGCCGGCCGTGCCCATGAGGTTGGTCAGCGAGAAGCCGTACTTGCGGGCGATGGAGGCGCTGGTGCCGACGCCGAAGCGGGTGGCGTAGGTCACCAGCCGGCGCACGCCGGCCGGGCCGGGGACGCCGATGCGGATGGGCTGGGCTACGCCCCGGTCGCGGACGTCGGCCACCCAGCCGAGCACCCGGTCGGCGTCGAAGCCGAACTGGGTGATGACGTCGCCCGCGATCCGCTGTGCCCCGAGCACGGCGCTCTTGTCGCCGAGCGCCGACCAGAGGGTGTGCTCGGTGATCGCCGGGTGGCCCTCCGGGTAGCCGCTGATGCCGACGTGCCGTACGCCGTGGCGTTCGAGCAGCCCGGTGCGGATGACGGCGAGGGCGTCCTCGTACGGGCCCTCGGGGCGGGCGGGGTCGCCGCCGACGACGAAGACGTTCTCGGCGGTGCCGTCCGCCGCCAGGCCGGCCAGGAACTCCTCCAGGTGCCGCTGGGAGGGCAGCCGGCGGGCGGAGATGTGCGGGACGGGGACGAAGCCGAGCCGTTTGACGGCGCGGGCGGCCGCGAGCCGCATGTCCGGGTCCTCGCCGGCGAGGAAGGTGACGTTGATCCGCGTGCCCCGGGGGATGCTGTCGCGCGCCTCCTCCAGCTTCGGCACATCCTTGCCGGTCATCTCCAGGGAGAAGTCGTCCAGCAGCGAGGTGCCCACCGCGGGCGGGACGGTGGCGGTGGGGTTCATCGTGCTCCTCGTACGGCTGCCTGCGACCGCGCACGCCCGTCATCGGCCACGTTCGCCCGTCATCGGCCACGTACGGCTTCGGTCCTTACCTGGGCCGATGATGCCACGCGCACCCGCGGGCAGAGCACCCGGGAGAGGGGCTGGGTGGTGTCTTCTGGCTCACGTCTCACGCATCACGTCTCAGTCTCACGTCTCACGTCGGCGACGCGAGGCTCCACGCCGTCGTCCGTCCCTAGGCGTGCGTGCCCGGCGTCGTGGCAGGTGTGCCGTGGGGCGTCGGGCCGCCCGGTGCCCGTGGGAGGAGGGCCGCCGCGGCCAGGCCGCCCAGGCCGATCACCGCCAGCGTGATCATCGCGGCGGCGTACGCGCCCTTGCTGAGGCCGGCGACCAGGATGGTGCCTGCGATCGCCGTGCCGAAGGACGAGCCGAGGTTGGACACGCTGCGGGACAGGCCGGAGATCTCGCCCTGCTGTGCCTCCGGGAAAGCCGACTGGACCACGTTCACCGACGGGGTCAGCATCACGCCCAGGCCGAGCCCGATCAGGAGGAGCCCGGGGACGAAGGCCCAGGCCGTGGAGGTGCTGCCGACCAGGCCGACCAGCACCGCCACACCCGCGACGGAGCCCATGAAGCCGGTCATGATCAGCGTCCGCTGGGACCGCCGTCGCGCCAGGCCCTCGGCGGACAGCGACGACACGAGCAGGCCGAGCGTGGCCGCCGTGAAGACGACTCCGGTCTGGATGGCGTCGTAGCCGCGGACGACCTGTAGGTAGGCGGCCACCGTGAAGGACGTTCCCATGAGCAGCAGCCACTGCACGTTCTGGGTGACCAGCCCGAGGTTGGAGGTGCGGTTGCGGAACAGGGAGAGCGAGAGCAGCGGCTCCCGGCCGGCCTGTTCCTTGGCCCGCGACAAGCGGAGGAACCAGCCGAGGACGAGGACGCCGAGGACGATCAGGGCGATCATCAGCCAGATGTTGTTGTCCGCCGCCAGGATGCCCATGACGACCAGGACCAGGCCGGTCGCGGACAGGACCGCTCCGCCGGTGTCGAAGGAGCGGGTCGGGTCCGGGGGCAGGGGGTCCTCGATGCCGCGGCTCAGCCAGACGATCATCGCGATGACCAGCGCCTGGAACACGAAGGCCGCGCGCCAGCTGATGCCGGTCGTGATGAGCCCGCCGATCAGCGGTCCCGCCGCGGCCCCGATGCCGCCCAGCGCCATGATGATCCCGAACGCCCGGGCGCGGGACGTCAGGTCGGGGTACAGCAGCGTGGTGAGGATGTAGACCGGCGGGATGAGCAGGGCGGTGCCGACTCCCTCGAGGATGGAGTTGCCCAGGATGAGGACGCCGAGTCCCGGTGCCGCCGCGCTGAGCAGCGCGCCGACCGCGTAGACGACGAGGCCGACCACGAAGCACCGCTTGCGGCCGTAGCGGTCGGTCAGTTTGCCACCGGGGATCATCAGCGCGGCCATGACCAACAGGAAGACGGTGATGGCCACTTGGACGCCCTGGACGGTGGTGTCCAGGTCCTTGCTGATGTCGTTGATCATCACGTTCATGTTCGAGCCGGCGAAGCTGCAGATGAACTGGGCGAGGGCCAGCGCGGCCAGGACACGCCGGTGCTCCGGCGGCGCCTTCGTCGGCTCTGTCCGGTCAGCCATCTCCGGTGCCCCCGCCCGTGGGTTCGAGCCCCGCCGCCGGACGGCGGTGTCCGCCGCGCTCACTGTCGAGGAGCGCGGCGGACACACTGGGCGAGTCGAAGCGGGGAGTGCACCACCCGTCGACGTTCCCGCCGGACGACACCAGGGCCGCTGTCTGGAGGGGCCGTCCATGCCGGGGTCGGCGATGGGCGGACACCGCTCCATGAGTTCTCCTACGGCCGGGTGCTGCTGCGGGTTCGCCTGCGACCGGGTCGGTGCCCTAGGGGCTCATGGTGGTCTCTTCCCCCTGGACGACGCACAGGGCCCAGATGATGAACCCGGACATCGCGATCATCACGACCGACCAGACCGGGTAGTAGGGCAGGGACAGGAAGTTGGCGATGATGACCAGCCCGGCGATGCCCACGCCGGCGACGCGTGCCCAGGGTGCCGGCCGGACCAGGCCGAAGCTGACGACCACGGCGAGCGCGCCGAGGACCAGGTGGATCCAGCCCCAGCTGGTGAGGTCGAACTTGAAGACGTAGTTGGGCGTCGTGACGAAGACGTTGTCGTGGGCGATCGCCATGATGCCCCGGAACACACCGAGCAGTCCGGCGAGCAGGAGCATGACGCCCGCGAAGGCCGTCAGGCCGCCCGCCCACGCCTGCTTGGCGGTGCGCTGGCCTGCTGCGCGTGTGGTGTGGCTGGGACGTGTGGGGTGTGTCGCGGCCATGCGGCTGCCTCGATTCGTTCTCGTGGGTGGTGCTCACTGTCCGGACGTGGTGGGGGTGGAGCCGGGGCGCTGCGCCGGTCCGGCGCCGCTGAGAACCAGCTCCTTGGCCCTGCGGTACTCGTCCTCGGTGATGTCGCCGCGGGCCCGGATCTCGGAGAGCTTGGCCAGTTCGTCGACGCTGCTGGTCGGGGCGCCGCCCTTCGCGGTCTCCCGGACGTAGGAGTCGAAGGCCTCCTGCTGTGCGCGCGCCTGCGCGATCTCCCGCTTCCCCATGCCCTTGCCGCGGGCGATCACGTAGACGAGGACGCCCAGGAAGGGCACCACGACGACGAAGACCAGCCAGCCGGCCTTGGCCCAGCCGCCCATGTCGTCGTCACGGAAGACGTCGACGATGACCCGGAACAGCAGGATGAACCACAGGATCCACAGGAAGAACCACAGCATGGTCCAGAAGGCGCTCAGCAGCGGATAGTCGTACGCGAGGTAGTTCGTCGCGCTCATGCTCTCTCCTCCATCCTGGGCACCGGCCCGGAAGAGCTCCTGAAGCCCTCGGACCGGTCTCTGCCGTTTTCAGCGTGCGCACGGCGAGGCGGGAGAGTCCTCACCCGAGGCGGGTGATCGTGGCGGGTGAGGACGGCGGGTGGGAGGCCCCGCCCTCACTCCGCCCGGTCCGAAGTGCCCGGCAGCACGCCGCTCCGGCGCAGCGCGGACCGCCACGAGAAGGCGACCCACGCCTCGGCCAGGCCCAGCAGCACGAGCCACAGGCCGAGCAGTCGGGTCAGCACCCGCGCCGACTCGGTGGGCAGGGCCAGCACCACGATCCCGGCGACGATGCCGAGCACCGCCGCGGCCAGCAGGGCGCCGCGGTGCGGGAGGTCCTT
The DNA here is from genome assembly GCF_042892235.1 of Streptomyces sp. NPDC001816. Classification (NCBI taxonomy): domain Bacteria; kingdom Bacillati; phylum Actinomycetota; class Actinomycetes; order Kitasatosporales; family Streptomycetaceae; genus Streptomyces; species Streptomyces sp. NPDC001816. The sequence continues at coordinate 1,004,095 of NZ_JBIATY010000001.1, read as the reverse complement.
GGCCGAGATCGCGGTGTAGAGGGTCACGATGCCGGAAACCAGCCAGGCGAGCCCGACGATCAGCGACAGCGCGGTGATGGTCTGCAGCGGGTTGCGCAGAGCGAGCACGCCCGCCAGGACGAAGAGCACCGCGATCAGTACCCCGGCGAACCGTTCGCCGTGATCCTCGCGGGCGAAGGCCATGACGAACCGGAACGCTCCGGCGAGCAGTAGGTAGAGGCCGATGAGAACGGCCAGGACGTGCAGCGTCTCGTCCGGCCAGACGAGGATCAGCACGCCTGGTACGAACGTCACGACGGCCGACCCCAGCATCCAGGTCCACGACCCGGCGAGCGCCGTCATGGCGTCGTTGGGGCCGGCGGTCGTCCCGTCGGACGGGTGCGGCGGTCCGGTCGGTACCGGACCACGCGACTCGGTCATGGCTCCTCCTCGCGCGATCGAACGGGTCGCCTCCGGACCGCCGGCGGGGGCGGCGTGCGCAACCCCTCACCGGAACAGGGTGCCGCGCAGGGCCGGTGCGCCGGGTCACCCACCGCGGGTGATCCCTCCGTCCGGCCGCGGCGGTGGGGTGGGTGCACGGGCGGCTGGCCGTTCGCGGTCCTGCCGCCCCCGCGGCAGCCGGATCCGGGAGCGGACGGCCGGCCGGCCGCCGGAACCGGAGAGTGGATCATGACCGCACCGAGCGCCTTCACCGGCTCCTCGTCACTGGCCGACCGAGCGGCCTACGGCCGCGACGCCCGTACCCGCGCCCCGCGTTCGGGCCACAACGTGTTCGAGCCGGCGCCGGACCGGCCCGACGTGATCGATGTGCTGGAGCGTCAGTCGGCCACCCGGGTACCCGAGTTGGTGCCGATCCGCTACGGCCGCATGCTCGAATCCCCGTTCCGTTTCTACCGGGGCGCGGCCGCCGTGATGGCGACGGACCTCGGCCCGCTGCCGAACACCGGGCTCCTGGTGCAGCTGTGCGGAGACGCCCATCTGCTGAACTTCCGGCTGCTGGCCTCGCCGGAGCGCCATCTGGTCTTCGACATCAACGACTTCGACGAGACCTTTCCGGGGCCGTTCGAGTGGGACGTCAAGCGGCTGGCGGCCAGCTTCGTCATCGCGGCCCGCGCCAACGGCTTCCCGGCCAGGCGGCAGGACGACGCGGTGCGCACATGCGTGAGGGCCTACCGGGAGCGGATGCGGGAGTTCGCCGGCATGCGCACGCTGGACATCTGGTACGCCCAGGACGACGCCGACCAGATGCGCGCGCTGCTGGCCTCCGCGATGGACAAGGAGAGCAGGCGCCGTACGGCCGAGGCGACCGCGCGCGCCCGTACCCGCACCTCGATGGAGGCCTTCGCCAAGCTCACCCGGCGCACGCCCGAGGGCCGGCGGATCATGCCGGACCCGCCGCTGATCATCCCGCTGCGGGATCTGCAGGACTCGGCCGCCCGACAGAACGAGGACAAGGAGCTGCAGACGCTGCTGGAGGACTACGCGCGCACCCTGCCCTCGGACCGGCGGCACCTGCTGCGTCACTACCGGCTGGTGGACATGGCCCGGAAGGTGGTGGGCGTGGGCAGCGTCGGCACCCGGTGCTGGATCCTGCTCCTGCTCGGCCGGGACGACGACGATCCCCTGCTCCTGCAGGCCAAGGAGGCGCAGGAGTCGGTGCTCGCGGCGCACACGGGCGGCGAGCGGTACGACAACCAGGGCCGCAGGGTGGTGACCGGGCAGCGGCTGATCCAGACCACCAGCGACATCTTCCTGGGCTGGACGCATGTGGTGGGCTTCGACGGGCGCGGCCGGGACTTCTACGTACGCCAGCTGCGCGACTGGAAGGGCATCGCCCGGCCGGACACGATGGGCCCGGCGCTGCTGAACCTGTTCGGCCAGGTGTGCGGGGCCTCCCTGGCCCGGGCCCACGCCCGCTCCGGAGATCCCGTCGCCATCGCCGCGTACCTGGGCGGCAGCGACCGCTTCGACCGTGCGCTGACCGATTTCGCGCAGGCGTACGCGGACCAGAACGAGCGGGACTTCGCGGCCCTGGGCGAGGCGGCGCGTTCGGGCCGGATCAAGGCGGCGGTGCTGTGAGCGTCGCTGTCACTCACGGCGGTGCTGTGAGCGTCGCTGTCACTCCGGCAGTTGCCGCATCTCGACGACCCGCAGCCCCAGCGACTGGAAGCGGGTCAGCAGCCCGTAGAGGTGCGCCTCGTCGATGATGCGTCCGAACAGCACCGTCTGACCGGACATCTTCACATGGTCCAGTTCAGGGAAGGCCTTGGTCAGCGTCTCCGACATGAGTCCATCGACACGGATCTCGTAGCGCATGTGCCGTTCTCCCGCCGCGGGCCTGCTGCGGTCTTCTTGCGATGCTGCTCCGCGCGGCGGCGCCCGGCCTCACCCGGCACAGGTGATCCGGGGTCCGGGTTCAGTGCGTCAGGGCGATCTTGAACGAGATGATCACCAGGCCGAGCAGCAGATTGATCGCGGCGGTGACCGACACCAGCCCCCAGGAGGCTCCCGCCTTCCGTGCCCCGAGCGCGGACCAGCCCACCTGCCCGGCCACGGCCACCGCGACCGCCAGCCAGGCGGCACCCACCAGGTCCAGGCCCAGCAGCGGGCTCACGGCGACGGCGAGGGCGGGCGGGACGGCGGCCTTGACGATCGGCCACTCCTCGCGGCACACCCGCAGGATCGTCGGACGGTCCAGGGGCCGTTGCGCGAGGCGGGCGCCGAACAGCTGGGCATGGACGTGCCCGACCCAGAAGACGACGCCGGTGAGCACCAGCAGCACCACCAGTTGCAGCCGGGGAAACGGACCGAGGCTGCCGGCGCCGATGATCACGGACGCGGCGAGCATCGACCCGTAGACCGCGCCCGTGTAGTCGGCGTGGCTGCGGCGCCCGGCACGGCCTGCCCGTGCTGTGGTGTCGTCGGTCGAGGACATCGGCGTGGCCTTTCGCACTCACTCGGTGGCGTCGGCGACGCCGGTCGGGGCGCCGCCCTTCGACGGCCGCGCGCGCCGGGCAGGTGCGGTCGGCAGGTGGGGTGTGACGAGGAGACTCGCCAGGGTGATCCCGCCGGTGGCGAGGATCGCCGCCTTCAGGCCGTCGAGCTGTGCCGCGGCGTACGACTCGGTGACGGCGTCGACCTCGGCCGGCGGCAGTCCGGCCTGCTCGGCCGCCGAGCGCACCTGGTCGGTCGGCACGAAGTTGACGCCCGCCTCCAGGGCGACACCGGTCTGCCGGCGCGCCTCGTCCGACAGCTGGGGGTTGTCCCGTACCTGCACCGTGAACGCGTGTGCCAGCGCGCCGATGAGGATCGACCCGATGAGTGCGGTGCCCAGCGCCGAGCCGAGGTTCTGCGCCGTGAACTGCAGGCCGCCGGCCTCGCTGCGTTCCGCCTCGCCCACGCTGGACTGGACGACGTTGCCCAGCTGCGAGGCGAGCAGTCCCATGCCGATGCCGAGCACCGCCATGGCCCCGGCGAACTGGGCGTCGTCGATGACCGGGTCGATGGTGGCCAGCAGCCACACGATGGCCGCCGTCAGCATCAGCAGCGCCAGCCGTACCACCCGGCGCGGCCCCGCGGTCCGGCCGAGCCGGGCGGCGCCCAGGGAGGTGACGAGCATCGTGATGGACACCGGCAGCAGCCGCAGCCCCGTCTGGAAGGCGTCGAAGCCCTGCACCACCTGCAGATACAGCGGGATGGCGAAGAACAGGCCCAGCAGGATCAGGTTCTGGCTCAGCAGGGTCAGCAGACCGGCTCGCAGGGGCGGTACGTGGAGCAGGGACAAGTCCACCAACGGGTCGGCGCCCTTGGCCTCACGTCGGCGCTCCCAGTGCACGAAGAGGGCCAGCACGGCCACACCGGCGGCGACGACGAAGAGGGTGGGCGCGAAACCGAGGACAGTGAAGGGCGGGTTGCGCGGCTTCACCCAGCCCCAGGTGCTGCTCTGCAGCACCCCGAGCACGCCAAGGCCCAGTCCGGCGGCCGAGAGCGCCGCGCCGATCCCGTCCAGCCGGGGCGGCTCCCCGGTACGCGCGGACTCGCTGATCACCCGGTGGAAGCACAGGACGGCGACGACGACCACGACCTCGCCGGCGAAGACCAGCCGCCAGGTCAGATACGTCGTCACCCAGCCGCCCAGCAGCGGTCCGACGGCGATGCCGGCACCGGCCAGCCCGCCGATCACGCCGTAGGCCACCGCCCGGTCCCTGCCCCGGTAGGACTCGGCGACCAGGGCCGCCATGGCCGGCAGCACCATCGCGGCGCCGAGGCCCTCGATGACGGACCAGCCCAGCGCGAGGACCCACAGGGTGGGCGCCAGCGCGGTCAGGGCGGACCCGATGCCGTAGACGACCAGGCCGAGCAGGAACAGGCGACGGCGGCCGTGGATGTCGCCGAGCCTGCCCCCGATGATCATGAATGCGGCCATCACCAGCGCGTACAGCGTGATGACCGCCTGGATCGAGGTGACCTCGGTGTGGAAGTCCTCGACCAGTTGGCTGATGGACACGTTCATGACGGACGTGTCCAGGACCATCAGGAACTGGGCCGTCCCGAGCACGATCAGGGCTCGCCAATGTCCCACGCCGCCACCTCGGCTCACATCAGTCCGCGTTCACGGGCCCGCCGCACCGCCTCGCCGCGCCGGTTCACACCGAGCTTGCGGTAGACGCTCTTGAGGTGGGTCTTGACCGTGTTCACGGAGACGTACAGGTCGGCGGCGATCTCTTCCGTGGACATCAGCTGGCCGAGGCGCCGCAGCACTTCGAGCTCGCGTCCGCTCAGTTCCTCGACGACCAGCGGCGCCCGCTCCTCGGCCACGCGCGGAGCGGGGTCGCCGGGGGTGAGCCAGCCCGCGGCGAGGCTCTGCAGCGGCGGGGTGTCCAGCAGCTGCCGGATGCGCGGTCCGGCTTCCAGGAACGGGCGCCGCAGCCGCTCCCGCCGGGCCTCCAGCAGGGCCCGGGCGAGCAGCTTGCGGGCGGTCGCGACGTCCCCGGCGTCCTGCGCGGCACGGGCGCGCACCAGCGCGGCACACACGCTCACCCCGGGGCCGGTACGGCTCCGGGTGCGCAGCTGTTCCACCAGGTCGAGGGCCGCGTCCCGGTTGCCCACGGCGAGCTGGGCCCACGCCAGCTCGGCCGCGTACGCGGGCTCGGTGCCGTAGGCCACCTCGTCCAGCACCTTCGCGGCGGTGTCCGGCCGGCCCTCGGCCAGATGGGCGGCGGAGGTGACCAGCGCCGCGTGGACCTCGGCCCACGGGGAGGTCACGTCGGCCGGGACGGCGGGGTCGGCGGCCTCCGCGGCGGCCCGTGGGTCGCCCCGCGCCAGCAGCAGCCGGGCCGTCACGAGGGATCTGCCCGCCGCCGTCACCGGGTCGAGCGCGGCGGGGCCGGAGTCGGCCACCTCCTCCAGGAGGGCCTGGGCCTGCGCGAGGTCGTCGCGGTCGACGGCCACCGCGGCCAGCACCAGCCGCCCGAGATCCGCGCCGGAGGGCCGGTCGAGACCGAACTGTTCGGTCTCGCCGAGCGCCGCCAGCGCCTTGCGTTCGGCCCGGCCGAGCCAGCCGTTCAGGTAGTCGATCAGCGCCAGATGTCCGAGGGAGTCCTGGCGGGGCAGTGCGGTCGCGACGCCGCTGGGGCAGCCGACCACCTCGGACAGGGCGGCCCGGGCGTCGTCGAAGCTGCCGGCCCACAGCCGGGTCGAACCCAGATGGGTGAGCAGCAGGGCGGTGAGTTCGGGGTGCTTGTCCAGCAGGCGGGCCGGGACCTCGTGGCGCAGTTCCTCGGCCGTGGCCACGGCCTTCTCGGCCCGGGAGGGAGAGCCGGTCAGCCGGGCCGCCAGGGATTCCAGCAGCACGCAGCTCAGCCGGAGCGCGGGATCGGGCTCCTCCTCGGCGAGCTGTTCCTCGGCCTGGCGCAGATGGTTCAGACCCCGTTCGAGATCGTGCTCGGCCAGGTCGCGGGCGGCCCGCACCACGTCCGGGGCCGCGCCCTCGGCCTCGGGCCCCATCCGCGCGAACAGCTCGCCGAGGTCGTCCGCGCGCAGGCCGGTGAAGAGCTGCCCGATGGCGAGGTCGTCGACGAGGGCACCGGCGGTGAACTCCCAGTCGCCGGCGGCGGCGCCGTGCGCCAGCGCCTCCGGCAGGGACCCGGTGGCCCGCAGCCACTGCCCGGCCCGCCGGTGGAGTTCCGGCTCCAGGCCCGGATGGCGGGCCCGCAGATGCGCCCGGAGGATCTCGCCGAACAGCGGATGCAGCCGGTACCAGCCGTGCCCGACGTCCTCGACGAACGTGTTCTGCCGGTGCAGCCCGGCCAGGACCGGTTCGAGACCGCTGCGGCCCGTGAGCGCCTCCGCCAGCGCGGGGCAGAAGCGGTCCACGACGCTGACGCGCAGCAGGAGGTCCTGGGTGCGGGCCGTCTGCCGTTTGAGCACCTCGGCGAGGAGGAAGTCGGCGACCGTGCTCCGGCCCGCCTCGAACTCCCTGAGGTAGGCCTCGGGATCCTCGCTCTCCTGGGCGGCCATGGCGCACAGGCGCAGTCCGGCGGCCCAGCCTCGGGTGCGCTCGACCAGCGCCCGGGTGGCCTCGGCCGGGAGCCGCAGGCCGTGCAGTTCCAGGAGGTCGGCCGCCTCGTCGGGGGTGAAGGCCAGCTCGGCGTCCCGGATCTCGGTCATGGCCGCGGCCGCCCGGTAGCGGTGCAGCGGCAGCAGCGGTTCGGTGCGGGTCACGAGGATCAGCCGCAGTCCGGGCCCGGCGTGGTGCAGGACGAACTCCAGCTGCTCGGCGATCTGGGGGGCGCTCTGGCGGTCGAACTCGTCGAGCACCAGGATCGCGGGCCGGTCATGGCCGCTGAGTTCGTCGGCCAGGCGTGCCAGCAGCTTGTGGTCCACGCGGCTCGCGTCCGCGGGGCAGCCGATGTCGGCGGAGAGCGGTACGCCGGCGGCGCGCAGGGCGTGCAGTACGTAGGCCCAGAACATGCCGGCGCCCTGGTCCCCGGCCTCGCTGGTGAACCAGGCGACCGGCCGCCCGAGCCCGGCGGCCCAGTCCGCGACCAGCAGGGTCTTGCCGGCCCCGGCCGAGCCGTTGACCATCGTCAGCGGCGTGCCGAGGGCCTTGTCCAGGTGTTCGACCAGCCGCGGGCGGCGCAGGAAGGTGGCCGGTCTGGCCGGTGGGGCGAACCGCGTCTGCAGGAACGGCTCGCCCAGGGGATCGGCACACACGTCGGCCGGTCCCCCGGTGTTCTCTTTCCTCGTGGCCATCGGGTCACCACCACGGTCTGTGAGGCAGTGGACGGCGCTCCACTCGATCAGAATCGCAGCCTTCGCGCTCCCGCGCAGTTCACGCGGGTGCGGCAGCCCCCGCAGCTTGCCGTCAGGGCTGGTCGGCGGGCGGTTGCGGCGCCGCTCGGGCCGCGTCCTGCTCGGTGCGGCCGCCGGCCGCGAGCAGCGCGAGCACGGCCAGGACGGCGAGCAGGACGACGACCAGGAGCAGGATGGTGAGCACGGTCGGGTGGTTCCAGAGCGCGAAGACGAGCGCGACGACCAGCAGCGCGGCGAGGGTGAGGCCCTTGCGGTAGGCCAGCGTCCAGGTGCCGACGCGCCCGGCGTGGACGTGGTGGGCGGCCGCCCACCGGGCGGCGGAGTCCGCGGTGTTGTCGGAGGCGCCCCGGATGGCCACGGGCAGGCGGCCCGGCCCGACGAGGTAGGCGCCGAGGGCGATGACCATGCCCAGGACGACGGCCGTCCGCAGGCTGACCTTGAGGAAGCGGAGGAGGGTGTCGAAGACGGCCGCGGCGGCGGCCTTCGACTGCACCTCGGGCGGCAGGTGGTCCAGGTAGTAGCGGCGGGCGACGACCAGGGCGATGGCCACCACCAGGCAGGCGAAGGCGGCGCCGAGGGCGGTGCGGGCCAGGGCCCGGCGTCGGTGGCGGGCCAGGAAGACGCCCAGGGCGCCGAGCAGGACGACGAGGACGGGGAGCCAGTTCCCGACGACGTTGAGCAGGTGTGCGCCCTTACGGGCCTTGGCCAGCTCGTCGGAGTGGAAGAGCACCAGCTGCTTGTCCACGTCCGGGATCTTCTCGGCGGGCTTCAGGCCCGCGTCGACCAGCTCCTTCTTCACCTCTTCGACGGCCGTACCGACGTTCAGGGTGACCGTGCCCTCGCTGACCCCGACGGGACCGCGGCCCTCGCCGGTCAGGGCGTGCACGACGGCCTGGTGGGCGGCGCGGTTGGCGGTGCGCCAGGTCGTCGCGAAGAGGCCGCTGTCGACGACACGGGTGGCGATCTTGGTCACCGCCTGGTTCACGGCGGAGTCGATCTGCGGCCCCAGGCCCTTGAGAGCGTCGGCGGCGCGGGGCGGCAGCCCCTGGGACTGGAGCCAGGTGGCGATGTCGGCGGCGACCTGCGGGCCGTCCACCCGAGCGCCCACGGCCTCGGTGATCCGGTGGACCGCCGCGTCCTGGATGGCGGGGTCCGTGGCCAGGGGCGCGACCGTGGACACGTACCGGTCGGTGTCGAGTGCGATGTCCTTCACCCAGACCGCGAGCAGGGCGACGGGGACGAGGATGCAGGTCAGCGCGATGAGCACGGCCGAGGCGGTGCCGCGCGCGGCGCGCGCGGCCGTCCCGCCCCCGCTCCGGCGCGCCCCTGCTCCGCCGCCGGCCGTGTGCTCGTGGTCCGGGCTCGGGGGCTGCGGGGCGGGCGGCTCGGTCACGGTGCCTCCGGCGCGGTGGGGGTGCCTGAACCCCCATTGCGTCAGCCGCCCAGGCACCGCGCGCGCTGGGCAGGCCGAATGGAGGACACCCGGGCCTGTCCGACGCCGCGCGGCAGGCGGGAACACTCGGACAGGCCCTATGTCTCCTGACTCCAGCGCGGAGGCGGGCTGCCCAGGCGCTTCGCCAGCGGGGGTTCCTGTGCGACGACGGCGCCCGCGCTGATGCTGACGGCGACCGCGACGGAGACCACGATCATCCAGGTCAGCAGCAGGAACACCAGGCCGAGGGAGCCGTAGTCGGCCAGGGCCCGGTTGATGGCCTTCGGCATGTACAGCGGCGCGGTGCTCGTCAGGACGGTCAGGACGACCGCCGTGATGACGGCGCCCGGCAGCAGGGGCATCCAGGTGATCCGGCCGCCGAGCAGCAGATGCGGCGTCCACCACCACAGGCCCATCTGGGTCGCCAGGGTGAGGGGGATGCCCAGCCAGGCACCCAGGCCGAATCCGTCGCGTATCGGGCCCTGCAGGACCATCGCCCCGAGCCACAGGAGGAGCCAGGCCACCCAGCGCCAGGGGGCGACGCGGGTGCCCGCTCTGGGGATCTCCCAGGCGCGCTTGCAGAGCCGCTGCAGGGCCCGGCTGACGGCGGTGGCCGAGACCAGCACCATCAGTCCGCCGACGAGGCCGGTGGCCTGCCGGAGATCCTCCGTGGTCGGCTGGAGCACCTTCTGCAGCTCGGTCTGAGCGTCACCATTCAGGCCCAGCACCGCGTGCACGGACCTGAGCAGCTGCTGCCTCAGCCACGGCGGAGCGTAGGCCGCGATCACGAACAGCAGGGGGATGACGGTGAGGAAGCACTGCGCGGCCAGCCGGGTGGCGGAGTCGAAGATGTTCACGGACACCATGCGGTCCACGAGATGGGTGACGACCGGGAACCGGGTCTCCGCCTCTCGGTGCAGCGCCTTCGCCCGGGCCACCAGCTCGGCGCTGCGCCGCTTCCACCACCCCGGCCCGGGACGCCGCTTCCCCTGTCCCTTCAACACGCCTTTCCCTTCAACACGCCTTCCCTTCGACGCGCCTTTCCGTTCGACGCTCCTCTTCCTCCGGCGCTCCTCTCCCTCCGACCAGAGTGGGGGCGGGGGCACCCGGCGGCACCCGGAGGCCGGGGCGGGGGGGCGTGCGCGGATGTGCGAGGCTCTGGGGCGCGTGCTGCAATGGCCAGGAGGGCTGACGACCGCCGACGCGGGTGGGCTGCCACGGAGCCGCGGACGGCCCCCTCCCCTGTTCCCGAGGAGTGGCCATGAACGGCATCGAAGAAATGGGCCCGGTCGACTACCTGGTGATCGAGTTCCCCGGCAACCGTATGACGGGCGAGGCGTTCCCCCTGCTGGTGGATCTGGTCGATCGCGGCCTCGTCCGGATCATCGACCTCGCCTTCCTGCGCAAGGACACCGACGGCTCGGTCGTCGCACTGGAGTTGCAGGACCTCGGCGACGAGGTCGATCTGACCGTCTTCGAGGGCGCCTCGGCCGGCGTGCTGGACCAGAGCGACCTGGAGGAGGCCGGCAACGCACTGGAGCCCGGCAACTCGGCCGCGGTGCTGGTGTACGAGAACGTGTGGGCCGCGCCCCTCGCCCGCGCGCTCAGGCGCAGCGGGGCCCAGCTCGTCGCGAGCGGCCGTATCCCGGTGCAGGCCCTGCTGGCGTCCCTGGACGCCACGGAGGAGACGACTCCCCCCGGCGGCTCCGCGGTCGCCTGAACGGCCGCGCCGACACCGGTCGCCTGAACCACGGGACCGAACACCGGTCGTCCGAACGGCCGGACCGAATCATGGGAGATGACCGCACATGCCCGGACTGCTTCGGGGCGTCGCACGCACCGCCGTCGTCGCCGGAACCGCCACCGCCGTGTCCAACCGCGTCTCGCGACGGCAGGCGGGGCGATGGGCGCAGCAGGACTACGAACAGCAGCAGGCCTATGCACAGCAGCAGGAGCCGGCGCCGCCCGCTCCTCCCGCACCGCAGCCCGCCGCCCCCGACGAGATGACCCAAAGGATCGATCAGCTCAAGCAGCTGGCCGACCTGAAGGCACAAGGGGTCCTGACGGAAGAGGAGTTCGAGAGTCAGAAGCGCCGGCTCCTGGGTGCCTGACCTCGGTCGGTGTCAGGCGTAGACCTTATCGACGAAGTCGTGGATCTGGCGGTCCGTCAGGTGCCTGGACAGATCGGCCTCGCTGATGATGCCGACGAGCCTCTTCTCCTGGATCACCGGCAGCCGGCGTATCTGGTGCGTCTCCATCTCGTCCAGCACCTGCTCCACGGTCGCGTCCGCGTCGATCCAGCGCGGCGTGCCCTGAGCCAGGTCTCCGCACGTCACCTTCGACGGATCGTGGCCCTTGGCCACGCACTTCACGACGATGTCACGGTCCGTGACGATGCCGCACAGTCGTTCGTTGGCGTCACTGACGGGCAGCGCACCCACGTTCAGACGGGCCATCAGCTGAGCGGCCCGGTCGAGGGTCTCGGTCGCCGGGATCCACTGGGCCCCGGGATGCATGATCTCTGCGGCGGTGGTCATCGGTTCAACCTCCTGGAACACACGCCCGTACGGGTGAACAAGGGCGTCCTTCTTTCACCGTACGAGCATGTCCGCGTCCCCGCGCGATGTCCCGGACCGACCGCGCCGCCCTACCGGTGCTCGGGGTTCTCGTAGTCACGGCGGCAGCCCGCGTCCCAGGCGGTGCGCTGGTTGCCGTAGGCGGGGATGCCACCGAGATCCTTCAACGACCGGGCCAGATGCAGCAGGTTCCAGGTCATGAAGGTGGTGTTGCGGTTGGTGAAGTCGTTCTCCGGACCACCCGAGCCGGGGTCGAGGTACGAGGGGCCGGGGCCCGCCTCGCCGATCCAACCGGCGTCCGCCTGGGGCGGGATGGTGTATCCGAGGTGCTGCAGGCTGTAGAGCACGTTCATGGCGCAGTGCTTGACGCCGTCCTCGTTGCCGGTGATCAGACAGCCGCCGACCTTTCCGTAGTAGGCGTACTGGCCGGCGTCGTTGAGCAGGCTGGAGCAGGCGTAGAGGCGTTCGATCACCCGCTTCGTCACCGAGCTGTTGTCGCCGAGCCAGATGGGGCCGGCCAGCACGAGGATGTCGGCCGCCATGACCTGCCGGTACAGGTCCGGCCAGGCGTCCCTCTCCCAGCCGTGCTCTCTCATGTCGGGCCACACACCGGTGGCGATGTCGTGATCCACGGCCCGGACGACATCTACGTGCACACCCTGGGCATCCAGGATGGCGGTGCTCCGGTCGATCAGTCCCTGGGTGTTGCTGACCTCCGGCGAGCGTTTGAGGGTGCAGTTGATCACCATGGCCCGCAGGTCGTCGTAGCGGGCCGGCGGTGTGTCGGTGGCGGGCGACGAAGCGGTCATGCGGTCCTCCCGGAACCCTGGCGGCACGGTGTGCGACGGCGCGTTCACATCCGGTTCCAGCCTGCGGGACGACCTTGGCGGCCGCCACCACGGTGCCTCCGGATGCCCCAGGTGTACCGCGCGGCTACCGTCGAGAAGCCCCCTCCCTCGTCCCCCGTCCTCCAGAAGGCATCCCCGGAAGGAGTGTGGTCGGCTTGGCCCGGAACCGCCGTCTGATCCTCAGCTCGCCGTCCGAGGTCTGGAGCCTGCTCGCCGACGGCCATCGCTACGGGGAGTGGGTGACCGGAACCCAGCAGGTGCTCGCCGCGGACCCGCACTGGCCCGCCGTGGGCGCACGCCTGCAAGTCCGGGTCGGCGCCGGCCCGTTGACCCTCGACGACACCTGTGTCGTCCGCATCTGCGAGCCGCGGCACCGCCTGGAGCTGGAGGCGAAGGCGGATCCCTTCGGTGCGGCCCGCATCGCCATGAACCTGATCCCCTGGGGCGAGCACACTCTCTTCGTCCTCGACTGGCACCCGCTCCGCGGCCCCGGCACCCGGATGCACGGACTCCCCGTGGACTACGTCGTCAGAATCCGCAACGGCATGATGCTGACGAAGCTGGCCCGGATCGCGCTGCGCGAACGCGGCGAACGCGCTGATGGGGACCTGCTGCACACGGGCAGCGGATGACGCCGGCCCGGCAGGGGTGACACCCTGCGCGCCCGCTGCGCTGTACGGGATGGCTCCTGTGGGGCCCGCGGTACCTCTTCCGCCCCTGACCTCCCGGCGGGGTATCGCACGCCGGGGCGGGCAGGCGCACTCCCCCTACGCCTGCCCGCCCCGTGCACCGATCCTGGGGCGAGCAAAGCGGCGAGGCGAGGGCCGCGCGGCGCCGACGCTCCCTCAGCCGAGTTCTCGGGTGAACACCTCGAAGGCCCGCTCGTCGAAAAGGACGAACCGCACCTCTTCCACGGCTGTCCGGGCGGCCCGCACCGTGTCGAGCGCGATCCGTGCCGCGTCCTCCATCGGCCATCGGTACACACCGGTGGAGATCGCCGGGAACGCGACCGTACGGGCTCCCAGCTCGTCGGCCACGCGGAGGGACTCCCGGTAGCAGGAGGCGAGCAGGTCGGAGCGGTCCTCGGAGGCGGACCAGACGGGGCCCACCGTGTGGATGACCCAGCGGGCGTCCAGATTGCCCGCCGTGGTGGCGACGGCCTGGCCCGTGGGCAGGCCCTTGCCGTAGTGGGAGGCCCGGAGTTTGCGGCACTCCTCCAGGATCGCGGGGCCGCCGCGGCGGTGGATCGCGCCGTCCACGCCTCCGCCGCCGAGCAGTGAGGAGTTGGCCGCGTTCACGATCGCGTCGGCGCTCTGCGCGGTGATGTCGCCCTGGGCCAGGGTGATGGTGGTCATGCCTGCCTCAGCCTTCTCCAGACGGCCTTCGCCGCGTTGTGCCCCGACATGCCGTGCACGCCGGGTCCCGGCGGGGTGGCCGAGGAGCAGATGAAGACGGCCGGATGGGGGGTGTGGTACGGGAACAGGGACAGTCTGGGGCGCAGCAGGAGCTGGAGTCCGGAGGCCGCGCCGCAGGCGATGTCGCCGCCGACGTAGTTGGCGTTGCGCGCGGCCATCTCGGCCGGGCCCGCGGTGGCGCGGGCGAGGATCCGGTCGCGGAAGCCGGGGGCGTACCGCTCCAGCTGGCGTTCTATGGCGTCCGTGAGGTCGCCGGTCCAGCCGTTGGGGACGTGGCCGTACGCCCAGAAGACGTGCTTGCCCTCGGGGGCGCGGGTGGGGTCGGCCACGCTGGGCTGCACGGTGATCATGAACGGCCGGTCGGGGGCACGGCCCTCGCGGGACGCGGCGCGCAGGGCGGTGCCGATCTCGGCCTTGCTCGCGCCGATCTGCACGGTGCCGGCGACCCGGGCCTCGGGGGCGGTCCACGGGACCGGGCCGTCCAGCGCGTAGTCGATCTTGAAGACGCTGGGGCCGTAGCGGTAGTGGTCGTAGTAGCCGCCGAAGCCGGCGATGCGGGCGAGCGCGGCGGGCGAGGTGTCGAAGACGTACGCGCGGGCGGGCGGCAGGTCGTCCAGGCGCTTGACCTCGTAGTCGGTGTGCACGGCCCCGCCGAGGTCCTGGAGGTAGGCGGCGAGGGCGTCGGAGATCGCCTGGGAGCCGCCGCGGGCCACGGGCCAGCCGCGGGCGTGCGCGGCCAGCGCGAAGACCAGGCCGATGGCGCTGGTGGCGAGGCCGTTCAGCGGGGCCATGACATGGGCGACGAGGCCGGAGAAGAGGGCCTTGAACCGCTCGTCGTGGAAGCGGCGCATCAGCACGGTGGAGGGCGGCAGCCCGGCCAGGCCGAAGCGGGCGAGGGTGACCGGGTCGCGCGGCAGCGCGGTCAGCGGCAGGGACATGAAGTCCTGGGCGAGCGTGTCCCACCTGGGCAGGAACGGCCTGACCAGCCTGCGGTAGGCACCCGCGTCGCGCGGGCCGAAGGAGGCGGCCGTCTCGGCGACGGAACGGGCCAGCACGGCCGCGGTGCCGTCCGGGAACGGGTGCGCCATGGGCAGGTCGGCGTGCAGCCACTGGAGGCCGTAGCGCTCCAGGGGCAGTGCGCGGAACGCGGGCGAGTTGATGCCGAGGGGGTGGGCGGCCGAGCACGGGTCGTGCCGGAAGCCGGGCAGGGTCAGCTCCTCGGTGCGGGCGCCGCCGCCGACGGTGGACCGTGCTTCGAACAGGGCGACGGAGAAGCCCCGGCGGGCCAGCTCCACAGCAGCGGTCAGTCCGTTCGGTCCCGCACCCACCACGACCGCATCGAGCATCGACGGCACCTTCGGACCCCTTCGTCAGCCGATGGCCACTCAGGTTCAGGATATGCCGGGGGACTGACACTCCCCGGGGCCGGGTGGCTCAGGCGCCGGTGCGCAGCAGGTCCACGATCCGGCGGGCGGTGCCGGCGTCCCGGGCGGCGGTGAACGGCAGCGCGTTGGCACCGGTCACACGGAACGGCTCGCCGGTGCGGGTGAGGTGGATGCCGCCCGCCTCCTCGACCAGGAGCAGGCCCGCCGCGTGGTCCCAGGCGGCCTCCCAGGAGAACGCCACGGCGTCCAACTCGCCCCGGGCTACGGCGAGATACTCCAGGCCCGCCGAGCCGCAGGGGCGCGGGGCGAGGCCGTCGGTCCACAGGGCGCGCAGCGCGTGCTTCTGCCCGTCGGTGGTGTAGTCGGGGTGGGAGGTGGCGACGGTGAGGTCACGGCCGGGTGCGGCCGGGCCCGCGAACAGCCGCTCGCCGTCGAGGAAGGCGCCCCGGCCGCGGACGGCCGTGGCGAACTGGTCGCGCGCGGCGGCGTAGGTCCAGGAGGCCAGGACGGTGCCCCGGTGCGCCAGTGCGACCAGGGTGCAGAAGCCGTCGTCGCCGTGCACGAACTGCCGGGTGCCGTCGACCGGGTCGATGATCCAGACGGGCGCCTCGCCCTGGATCGCGTCGTACGTCGCCGGGTCGGCGTGCACCGCCTCCTCGCCGACCACCACCGAGCCGGGCAGCAGTGCCCCGAGGGCTTCGGTGAGTTGCTGCTCGGCGAGCCGGTCGGCGTCGGTCACCAGGTCGTGCGGTCCGCTCTTCTGGTCCACCTCGTGCTCGGCGAGGCGGCGGAAGCGGGGCAGGATCTCGGTGGCGGCGGCCTTGCGGACCGCTTCCTCGACGTCTGCCGAGCAGCGGGTGAGAAACTCGTCGATGGTTTCCGTGTCTTGGATCATGCGTCCATGAGAACACGCGCCACTGACAATCCCCGCCCGTCCGGTGGACGCGAGGTGGAATCGGGATGAAAAGCGGGTGCCGGACCTCCGTCACCGGCCGACCGCGTATCCCTGCATCCCGCGCGGGTTCGCCGCGGCAGAGAGCACGCCGGTCTCCGGGTCCCGGGCCACCGCGCACAGGCGGCCCTCCGACCAGGCGGGGCCGACGGTGACGTCGTGGCCGCGCCGCCGCAGCTCCCCGATCACGTCCGGGTCCGTGCGGGACTCCACGGTCACGCTGCCGGGGCGGCGGCCGCGCGGGAAGAAGGAGCTGGGGAAGCTGTCGTTGTGCCAGTTCGGGGCGTCGATGGCGCCCTGCAGGTCGAGGCCGCCGCGGACCGGGGCGCGCAGGACGGCGGCGAGGAGGAAGTGCAGCTGCCACTGGTCCTGCTGGTCGCCGCCGGGCGTGCCGAACGCCAGCACCGGGACGCCGTCGCGCAGGGCCAGGGACGGGGTGAGGGTGGTGCGGGGGCGGCGGCCGGGGGTGAGGGAGTTCGGCAGCCCCTCCTCCAGCCAGGTCATCTGCAGCCGGGTGCCGAGCGGGAAGCCCAGCTCCGGCACGACCGGGTTGGACTGCAGCCAGCCGCCGCTGGGCGTGGCCGCGATCATGTTGCCCCAGCAGTCGACGACGTCCAGATGGCAGGTGTCGCCCCGGGTGCTGCCGTCGGCGGCGACCCGGGGCTCGGCGACGGTCGGCTCGCCCACGCCCATCGGCTCGAAGCCGGTGCCCTGACCGGCCTCCACGCGCGCGCGTGCCTGTGCGGGAAGGCGCGGAGCGCGTCCGCCGGGGCTGCCGGGGCGCAGCTCGTACGACGCCTTGGCGCCGACCAGGGCCCGCCGCCCGGCGTTGTAGCCGTCCGAGAGCAGCTCGGCGAGCGGCACCTCGGCCGCGTCCCCGTACCAGGCCTCGCGGTCGGCCATCGCGAGCTTGCAGCCCTCGATCAGCAGGTGGACGTAGTCGGCCGAGCCGTAGGAGGGCAGCTCGGGCGGGAGCAGGGCGAGCTGCTGGAGGAGGGCGGGGCCCTGGCTCCAGGGGCCGGCCTTGCACACGGTCCAGCCGTTCCAGTCGTACGTCACCGGCGCCTCGTAGCTCGCCGACCAGCCGGCGAGGTCGGCCGCGGTGAGGGTGCCGGTGTGCCGTTCGCCGCTGGTGTCCAGGGTGGGCCGCCGGGACTGCCGTACCAGCGCCTCGGCGATGAAGCCGGAGCGCCACACCTCGCGCGCGGCGTCGATCCGCGCCTGACGGTCACCGGCCCCGGCGGTCTCGGCGAGCAGCCGCTTCCAGGTGGCGGCGAGCGCGGGATTGCGCAGCAGCTCCCCGGGCCGGGGCGCCCTGCCGACCGGCAGGTACACCTCGGCCGAGGAAGTCCACTCGGTCTCGAACAGCTCCCGGACGCTCTCCACGGTCGCGCCGACGTTCTCCACGGGCGCGTGCCCGTGCTCGGCATACCCGATGGCGTACTTCAGGACGTCGTCGAGGGACTTGGTGCCGTGGTCGCGCAGGAGCAGCAGCCAGGCGTCGAAGGCGCCGGGCACGGCGGCCGCGAGCGGTCCGGTACCGGGTACGAGATCAAGACCGAGCCCCCGGTAGTGCGCGACCGTCGCACCGGCCGGGGCCACGCCCTGTCCGCACAGCACGCGCACCTCGCCGCCCGCCGGGGCGAGCAGGATCGGCACCTCGCCTGCGGGTCCGTTCAGGTGCGGTTCCACCACGTGCAGCACGAACGCTCCGGCCACGGCCGCGTCGAACGCGTTGCCGCCGTCCTCCAGGACCGCCATCGCCGACTGGGAGGCCAGCCAGTGGGTGGAGGACACCATGCCGAAGGTGCCCTGGAGGGTGGGCCGGGTGGTGAACTGCACGGGTCACCTCGCTGTTCGAGCAGGTCGGTCAGCAGGCTATCGAGCGGACCCGGTTCCGCTCCACGGAGGGATCTCCCCCTGGTCCGGACCCTGGTGGGCCGCAGGTTCCGGTGTGCCCGGTGCCGGACGGCCTGCCCACAGGGGCGGCGCGGGAAAGCCCGCGACGGGCGGGTACGGGGTGGCGAAGGCGGGCGCGGGGCCGGGCGGGAGGGGCGCGGGAGCGGGAGCGGTGCGGACCTGGGGGCGGCGGCGCAGCAGCCACACCACCGCTGCCGTGTACAGCGCGATGCCCGCGACGTCGAGGGGGACCAGCTGCCAGGTCGCGTCCGCCGCGGTCTCGTCGCTCTTGAGTCCGTCGACGGTGGCCGCCATGGCGCCGAAGGCGAAGAGGTTGTTGACCGTGTGCAGCACGACGGACGCCTCCAGACCGCCCGTCCGCCAGGTCAGCCAGCCCGCCGCCGCCCCGAACACCACGAGGTCGGCGAACCCCCAGGGCGTGCCCCAGCCGTGGGCGGCGGCGAACAGGACGGCCTGGGGCAGGAGTGCGAACCAGGGCGAGCGCACGAAGCCGCCGACGGCCTGCGTCAGCCAGCCCCGGAAGACGTACTCCTCGGCGGCCGCCTGCAGGGGGACCAGGACGACGAGCATGGCGAGCGCGGGCCCGAAGACCGTCCATCCCGCCCACCGGAACTCCTCGCCGCCGTCGTCGGGCAACAGGAGCATGCCGCCCGTCGACAGGGCGAGGATCGGCAGGGCCGTCAGCGCGCACAGGGCCAGCCAGCGCCATCTGAGTCGGCCGGTCACGGAGGAGAGCGTGCCCGCGGGGCGCTGCCCGATCCAGCGCACGGCCAGCAGCACGACGGGTATTCCGGCGGCGATGGCCATCAGGTCCAGGGCGGTGCCCGGGACGGCGCCGAACTCCACGAATCCGTCGGGGTCCTTGGGGTATCCCCGCCGGGAGCCCCACTCGTCGGCGACGCCGTAGAGGACGGCCAGGACGATCATGTAGACCACGGCCACGACCAGGGTCCCCACGAGCGGGCGCCACCAGCGGTGGCGCACCGAGAGCCGGGCGAGTCGGTGGTAGGGCAAGGGGTCGGGCAGCGGTGGCATCGTCATGGCCCCACTCTCTCCGGCGGCGCCCGGCCCGGACATCGCCCCGCGGCACGAACGGTGCCTCTATCGCTGGGTGGGGACCGGTCTCGATCTCAGGGCCGGTGCCCGCCGTCCGGGCCGCGCTCTACGCTCGTCGGCGAGATGGAGACGATACGCAACTGGCTTCTGCCCCTGGTGCTGGCAGCCGTACAGGGTGCCCTGATGTGGCCCGGGTTGGGCCCGGACGAGACGCCCGGCGTGCCGGGCCTGATCGCCGTCGGCTGCGCCCTGTTCGTGGAGACGGCCGCGCTGGGCCGGCGTCGGCAGGCGCCCGTGCGGGCTCTGGCGGGGGCACTGGGTGCCTACGTCCTGGGCACGGTCGCCTGGCCGGACGGCTACGTCGGCCTCGGCACGCTGGTCGCCCTGTACTCCGTCGCCGTCCGCTGTCCCCTGCCGGTGACGGTCCGGGCCGTCGCCGGGCTCGTGGGCGTCGAGTGGGTGACGTCCGCCGTACAGGACGGCTTCCGTGTCTCGTTCCTCATCCTGGCGCTTTCCCTGTCCGTGTACGGCCTGTGCGCGGGACTCGGCGAAGCGCGGCGCCAGTGGCTCGGCGGACGGCTCACCGCGGCCCGCCGGCTGGCCGGGGCGGAGCACGCCCGTCGGACGGCGGGCGACCACGAGCGCCGACGACTCGCGCGCGAACTGCACGACGTGAGTGCCCATCACCTCACCTCGGTCGTCGTCACCGTGGACGCGGCGCGCAGGCTCCAGGACAGCAGGCCGGAACTGGCCCCCGAGGCACTGTCGTTCGCGGAACGCACCGGCACCGAGACCATGGCGTCGCTGCAGCGGCTCGTCGGTCTCCTGCGCGACACCGACTGTCCGGGCCCGGCAGTCACGAGTGCCGAGATCGAGGAACTGGTCGCCGGATTCGGCCGTTTGGGCCGCCCCGTCGCCGCCCATGTCCCCGACGACCTGACCGGTCCCGCGGCCGAGGCGATCCACGGCATCGTCCGCGAGGCCCTCACCAACGCCGTGCGGCACGCCCCCGGCGCCGCCGCCCGCGTCCACGTCCGCCGGGCGGACGGCCTGCTGGAACTGACGGTGGAGAACGCGCCGCCGCGCACCTCGGCACCGCACGACACCGGCGGCCTCGGCGCGGGACGGGGCGTGGCCGGCATGCGGGAGCGGGCCGCAGCGGCCGGCGGCGAGCTGACCGCCGGTCCCGGCCCCGACGGCGGATGGCTCGTCCGCGCGACCCTGCCGGACGCCGCCGGGCCGCAGCAGCCGCCCGCGCCCGCTTGGCGGCGTCATGTCCTGCGGGAGCAGCGGCTCGCCGATCCCGCCCTCGCCCTCACCGCGATGATCCTGCCGGTGGTCACCTCGCTCGCGGTCACGGAGGACTGGTCGGAGCGGACCAGACGCGCCTCGATGCCGGAGCTGATCGTCGTGACGGTGCTGCTGGTCCTGCACGCGCTGCCGCTGTTGTGGCGCAGACGTGCCCCGGTGGCCTCCCTCGTCGCCGTGCTGGCCACGGCCTGGCTGTGGCCCGTGGCCGTCGCGGCGGTGCCCCTGCCGTCACGCGTGTCGCAGTTCCTGGTCGGGGGCGCCCTCGTGGAGCTGCTCGCGGTGTACGCGCTCGCCGCCTACGGGCGGGGGCCCTCCACCGCCTGGCCGGCGGTGATCGCGACGACCTTCGGCTCGGCCTCCGTCATCACGGCCACGGCCGCTGCCGACGGCTCGTTCGAGGGCGACCCGGTCGACGGGTTCATCGGGGTGATGGTGATCGTCCTGTGCGTCCTGCTGGCCCCCCTCTTCGCCGCCGTGTGCGGTGCGGGCCTCGTCCTGCGACGCCGGCGCCTGCGCGTGCTGGCGCACGACGACTTCGCCTTCGCCCGTTCGATGTGGCATGCACAGCAGGCCGCGGAGGCCGAACGACACCGGCTGGCCCTCACGTTGCGCGAGGCCGTACTGCACCACACGGCGTCGCTGGTCGCCCTGGCCCGGCAGGGACGGCTCGACGACGTGGCCACCACGGCCCGGGCCGCCCTCGCCGCCATGCGGGACATGCTGCACGGCCTCGGCGACGCCGGAGACGTCGCCGACCGCCTCGCTCCGTCCCCGACCGCCGCCGACCTCGAATCGCTGTGCCGCACGCTGCGCGCCGCGGGCCGCGACGTGCGGTTGCGGGGCCTGCCCGAGGCCGCGCGGGACCTTCCGCCGTCCGTGCACGTGTCGACGTACCGGATCGTCGAGGCGGCGCTCGGCGCGGGCGACCCTGGGCCGGCCCGGGTGACCCTCAGGCGGCGTCGCGGCACCGTGTCCATCACGATGACGGGCGTACCGCTCGCCGTCGTCGTCCCGGTGGCCGAACGCCTGCGGGTGCAGGCCGCCGCCGGCGAGGGACACATCGTGCTCGAACCGACCGGTACTGTACGGGTGTCGTTGCCGGCCGGACCCACTCCGGTCCCCGTCCAGGAGGTGTCCCCGTCGCCGTACGCGTGATCGTCGTCGACGACCAGGCCGTGGTCAGGGCGGGATTCGCCGCCATCGTGGACGCCGAACCCGACCTCACCGTCGTCGGCGAGGCGGGAGACGGGGCGGCGGCGGTGGCGCTGGCCGCCGCCGAGGCCCCCGACCTCGTCCTGATGGACATCCGGATGCCGGGCATGGACGGACTCACCGCGACCCGCCTGATCACCGCGCCGGCGAACGGGCCCCGGGTGCTGGTGCTCACCACCTTCGACCTCGACGAGTACGTGTACGAGGCGCTGCGCGCCGGAGCGTCCGGGTTCCTGCTGAAGGACGCCCGGCCCGAGGACCTGCTGACCGCGATCCGCATCGTCGCGGCGGGCGACGGCATCCTGGCGCCCGCCGTGACCGGGCGTCTCATCCACACCTTCGCCCAGGGCGCCCCGCGGGTCCCCGCGGCGACCGGCGCCCTCGGCCGACTCACCCCGAGGGAACGGGAGGTACTGCTGAAGATCGCCTCCGGCCTCACCAACGCCGAGATCGGAGCCGAACTCGGCGTGACCACCGGCACCGTGAAGACCCATGTGAACGCCCTGCTGTCCAAGCTGGGCCTGCGTGACCGGGTGCAGGCGACCATCCTCGCCTACGAGAGCGGACTGATCCGTCCCCGCGCGAGCCGGGAGAGCTGACCCGCATTCGCCTCGCGCGGCCCTCACCCAACTCGCGGGCAAAAAGGGACATACGGGACGTCGATCATGGGGCTCCGTCACCACACGGGCACACAGCGAGTTGGCACTTCCGCCCCACAGGGAGTCGTGTGACACTGTCGTCGCAGTCCACCCTGCGGACCCCCCTCCGCGCCCCCTCCCCCACGAGAAGTGAGCCGTGCGTTCTCTTCCTCTGCCGCTCGCCCTCACCGCGCGTCTGACGCCGGTCGCCGTGCTGGCCTGCGCCGGCTGGGCGATGTCGTCGGGCCCGGCTACGCCGTCCGCCGACAGTCACCGGTCGAGCCAGGAGACGCCCACCCATGCGGCCTCCGCTCCGTCCTCCACCGCGGCGTCGAAGTCGTACGACACCGCGCCCACCCCCTGCACCAGCGTGCCCGTGGCGACCGTCAAGTCGCTGGTGCCCGGGGCCAAGACGGCGGGCAAGGAGATCCCCTCGACCGACACCTCGCTGCGCCGCACCTGCTCCTGGAACGCCCTGCAGGGGTACGACTACCGCTGGCTCGACGTCTCCTTCGAGGTCGCCGGGTCGGAGCAGGAGGCGAAGAAGGAGTACGAGCAGCGCGTCGCCGAGAAGAGCGGCGGAGGGACGGTCCCGGGGCTCGGGGACACGGCGTACTCCATCGTGAACCTCACCACCGAGGACAAGCAGGAGACCCGCGAGGGCGTGGTGCTGGCCCGCGTCTCCAACGCGCTGGTGATCGTCACCTACAACGGCAGCGACTTCGAGTCGAAGAAGGCCCCGAGCACGGACGAGATCAACAAGGGGGCCATCAAGGCCGCGAAGAGCGCCGTGGCCGCCCTGCAGGGCGGCGGGTCCGGCTGACGGAGCGGGGCCGGCGGCCCGTCAGGACCGTACGAGCGGCCGTACCAGGTCGCGCACGTCCCGTTCGGTGACGGGCCCGGTGTGCACCTTCGCCATCCTGCCGCGGGTGTCGATGACGACCGTGAAGGGCACCCCCTGCGGCACCGAACCCCTGGGGAACGTCAGCACCTTGCGGCCGGAGGGGTCGCTGAAGCTGGGGTAGGTCAGGTGGTGGTCCTGCTGGAAGGACCGGCCGTTGACGGGCTCCGTGTCGGTGTTCAGCCCGAGCACCTGAACGCCCTCGGCGGCGAGGTGCTTCTGGGCCGCGTCGAGTTCGGGGGCCTCGGCCCGGCAGGGGCCGCACCAGGAGGCCCACGCATTGAGCACCACGACCTTGCCGCGGTAGTCGGACAGACGCAGCGGCTTGCCGTCCAGGCTGTCGCCCGCGAGGTCGGGCGCGGCCGCACGCCGGCCGGCGGGAACGGGCCCGCTCTTCTCCTCGGACGGGTCGGCGGTGGCCATGCCGGCATGGCAGGAGGCCAGCAGCAGGCAGGCTGCGGTCCACAGCAACGGTCGCGTCTTCACGAGGAAGGAGTATGTCAACCGCCCCATGAGAAACGGATCTTGGGGTGCGGTAGGTTCCGAGGCGACTGATCACCGGCTGGTGCCGGAACCACGACGCACGGGGGCTGTAGTGAGGATGCGGTACGCGGTCGGGGCCGGGGCGCTGGCGGTCCTGGTGGCCGCGGGCGGCTGGGGATGGTGGGCCGGACAGGGCAGCGGTGCGCGGTACGGGCTGCGCGCGGCCGAGCGGGCGTCCGGACCGGCGTGTACGGGCCTGGCCGGGCGCTGGCCCGGGCGACTGGACGGTCACGGCCGCGAGGGAGTGGCCGTGACCGGCGCCGAGGCCTGGGGCGGTGGCGCCGTCACGGCCCGGTGCGGGCTGGTCTCGCCCGGCCCGTCACTCGACCCGTGCATCAGCGTGAACGGCGTGGACTGGCTGCTCGAACAGGCACGGTCCCGGCAGTCGGGGAAGAAGGTCCTCGTCTCCTACGGCCGCGCCCCCGCCGTCGAGGTGACCATCTCCCCCGGCGTACGGGCCATCGACGCGGTGCTGATCGACCTGTCCAAGGCCGTCGCCCCCATCACGCAGCGGTCGCACTGCCTGGACTCCCAGGGCCACTGACGCGCCCGGCGGCTCCCGGGCCGCCCACCGCTAGGACGCCGCCTCCCTGGGCTCCTCCGCGATCCCCCGGACGATGAATTCGACTTCGGGCCCGAGTTCGACCCGGTCGCCGTCGCGCAGGCGGATCCGGGAACCCGGCTCCAGGACACGGTCGTTGACGCGGGTGCCGTTGGTGGCGCCCCACGGGACCTCGGTCAGCCAGGCCGCCCCGTCCGAGGCGTGGTCGAGGGTCGCGTGCTGGGCCGAGACCGTGTCCTCGTCGGCCAGCAGCTCGGACGCCTCGGGGGCCCAACTGCTGCTGCGCCCCAGCCGAATCTCCGAGCCGCGCGGCACGTCGAGGTGCCGGCCGCCGCCGCGGAAGACCAGCCGCACTGCGCCCCCGGCAATCCGGACCGTCCGCTGGCCCGGGAGGACCGAGGTGAGGCATGTGGGGCACTTGGCCATGCCGACGGGGACGATCGCGTCGCATCGCCCGCACTTCGTACCGACGGGCGGCCGGGAGGTGGGCGTGGCTGGGGGCGGGGGTGGGGCGAACGGGTCGACGGAAATCCAATCGTCGTCATCCAAGTCAGATGCCTCCGTCACCGGCGTCTCCCTTCTTGAGCACGACCGTCGTGTCCACCCGTCCGCTCTCGCTCTCCCGCACGTCCGTCACCACGACCGTGGTGCCCGGCCCGAGGTCGGACGCCGCGAACAGCTCCCGGGCGAGCGGATTGATGAGATGCGTCTCCAGCACCATGCCGATGCCACGGCCGCCGTTCCACTTGTCCCGGGTGCAGTGGTCCAGCAGCTCGCTGCGGGCGTTGTCCTCGATCTCCAGGACCAGTCGGTGTCCCTGGGCCAGCTGGCGCTGGATGTTGCCGAACTGCAGATCGAAGATCTTCTTGGCGGTCGCGTCGGAGATGAAGTTGAAGACGACGACGTTGCCGCCGATCCGGTTCATCAGCTCCGGCCGGCCTATGACGTTCTCGAAGTGCTTCTTGACGTTGTCCTTGACCGTTGCCTCCAACTCCTTGTAGGGCGTGCCCGGTTCGACGATCCACTCGCGTTCCTTGGTGTCCGGGTCCTGGCGCTGGACACCGAGGTTGGAGGTGAAGATGAGCACGCACTCGCTGAAGTAGGTGGTGACCCCCTGTCCGTCGGTGAGCCGGCCGTCCTCCAGCACTTGCAGGAACTTGTCGAGGATGCCCTTGTCGGCCTTCTCGATCTCGTCGAAGAGGATGACGCGGAAGGGGTTCTCCCGTACGGCGGAGGTCAGTTCGCCGCCCGCCTCGTAGCCGACGTAGCCGGGGGGTGCGCCGACGAGCCGGTCGGCGGAGTGGGCGGCCGAGAACTCGCTCATGTCGAAGCGTAGATACGCCTGGTCGCTGTCGAAGAGGACGGAGGCCACGGCCTTCGCCAGTTCCGTCTTGCCGGTACCGGTCGGCCCGGCGAAGAACAGCACACCGCGCGGCCGGTGTCCCGGGCTGGTCGCCTGCGCCCCGGAGAGCCCCAGCGCGGCACGCTTGAGGATGTCCAGGGTCATCGCCACGGCCGCCTCCTGCCCCAGCACCCGGTTGGGGATGGACCGCTCGTTGTCGGGGTCCTCCCCGTCGAGGATGCGCTGACGTATCTCGCCCCGGCTCCAGGGGTTCTTCTCCACTCCCAGCCGGTAGATCCGTACGGCGTCGGGCATGGCGGCGAACGGCATGGCGCGGGAGCGGGCGAGCTTCACGCTCTCCTCCATGGCCTGCAGGCTCATGCCGGTGGCCGCCCGGGCGAAGGCGCCGACGTACCGCGCCGTCTCCTCCGCGTCCGCGCCGGCGGGCGAGGCCGAACCGCCGCCCGATCCCTTTCCGGCGTACCGCTCGTAGCGCTCGCGCAGGAGACGGGCCATCGTCGTGCGCTCGTCCGCGTCCGGCTCGGGCACGGCGACGGCTCGGATCCGCTCACTGCCGGAGACCAGCCATCCGGGTATGTCCCGCTCCCCGTCGGCGAGCCAGATCACCGGGTTGAACCGGCCCGGTTCGCTGGGGACGACGGGAGTGCCGGTCCAGGGTTCCAGGGGCTTGGCCTCCTGGGCGAGTTTGAGGCAAGCGAGGAAGAAGTCGCGTTCGTCGGGGGTCAGCCGGGACGGGTCGGTGACGAGACGGGAGGCGTGGTCGATCACCAGCGCCACCCGCAGGGGCCGCAGCCGACGTCCGTCCCGCATCATCTCCTCGCGCTGCTCCGCCCACCCGGTGGTGATGTTCCGCAGCTGGTCCAGCACCGTCTGGCGTTGCGGCGCGGTCTGGCCGGGGAACTCGCGGGGCCCCTGCAGCAGTTCCTCGAGGGCGGTCTGTGTCTCGCCGTCAGCGACCGCCGCCACGCGGAAGCCGCCCACCTGGTCGCAGAGCACCAGCGCCTGGTAGCCGATCTCCCGCAGCGGGTTCCACAGCACGTCGAGCAGCGGGTAGAACCTGTCCCGGCCGCGCCGGCCCACCAGGTGCAGGTCACGGATGTTGCCGTGCAGGACGTACTGCGCGTGTACTCCGAGTGTTCCGATCAGCTCCTCCACGAAGGGCGGGAGCCGGTCTTCCTTGGACAGGTCCATCGTTCCTCCCCGTTGCACGCGGATGCGGGCCGCGTGCGGGCATGGTGCTCAGTGGTGGTCTCGGCGGCGTTCGTCGCCGTTGACGGTCTTGTGTCGTGGAGCGTGCCGGGGCTCGTTCGCCGGCTGGCCGGTGTTCTGTTCGCGCAGCTTGTCGACCGTCACTGCGCCGTCCCCCAGCACGCCCGGCAGCGCTCCTTCGGTCCGTACCTCGAACTCGAGGCCCAGTCCCAGTCCCTGGGTGATCTGCTGGAACTCGGCGAGCCGCTTGTGGGTCTCGGCGCAGCGGGCGTCGTCGAGGGCGCGCTGCTCGGGGGTCCGCTCCCCGGGCTCGCCGTGGTACATGGTCGCCACGCTCAGCGCACCGTCGACCAGGGTCGCCCTGAGCCAGTGATCGGGCTCCCAGCCGTCCGGCGTCCAGTCGAGGCGAATCTCCTGCCCCTCGGGCCGGCCGGCCTCGGTGTGCCCGCCGAACCTCCTGGCCAGTTCCTCGACGGCGCCGGCGCACTGTTCCCGGACGTAGATGGCCTCCAGTGCGCAGCGGCGCTCGTCCACGGCGCGTTCGACCAGGTCTCGTTCGTCCTTGCTCAGCGGGACGCCGTCCTCCAGGGTCCGCCGGAGCAGTTCCACAGCCTCCGGTGCCGGGGCGAGGTCCTCCGCGCCCTCCGGGGTCTCGTAGACGAGGAAGTCGTAGTGCAGCGCGGCGCGTTCCTGGGCCTCCCGGGTCAGGCGCGCGTCCTTGTTGGCGTCGCGGACGTACTTGCGCGCCTCGTTGAGGTGGATGCGCGCCCGCCGGGGGTCGTCGGCCGCGCGGCGCACGGCGTGCCGGACGGCCCCCGCGGCGAGTTCGGCGGCCTCGGAGACGGCGTGCGGGTCCAGCTCTCCGAGGATCTCCGCCCCGGTCCGGCGGACCTCCTCCACGTCCAGGCCGGGCTGGGGGCGCGGGCCGGGGGCCGGCCGGGACGTCGGTCGTCCCTCGGCCTCGGCGGTGCGCTCCGCGGAGAACCGCCGCAGCGCCCGCTGCCGGCTCTCGCGCAGGGCGCGCTGAAAGGCGTCGTCCTCCTCGTCCAGCCGCAGTTCCGCGCCGAGCCGCTGCTGCTCCCACGCCGCGTGCCGTTCCTCCGCCCGGCGCACGGCCTCCTCGCTGCGGGCCAGTTCCTGCCGCAGGTCGCACAGTCGCTCGTCGACGGGCTCCAGCGGCGGTGGCAGGTCGGGGCGCGGCGGGGCTCCGGCCGGGCCGCCCGCGGCCGTGGCCCGGGCCACCCGCGCCAGCAGGGCGCGCCTGCGGGCGTTGATCCGGACGGCGGCGAACGCGGCGGCCTGCCACTGCTCGGCGGCCGTCGCGGCCAGCTCCTGCTGCCGCTCCAGGCAGCGCTGCTCCTCCGCGGCCCGCACCGCCGCTGCGGCGAGGACACGGGTGGTGAGCAGGGCGGCCCGGCCGGCGAGCAGGACGCCGCTGAGTGAACCGAGGACCTGAAGCGCCGCGTCGGCGGCCTGATGCACCGCGTGCCCGGCCGCGTCGGCGACGTGGGAGGAGACGTGGGCGACCGGGTCGTGCAGGTGGAGCATGCCGGTGTGCGGCACTGCCTGGGGGTCGATGGGCGGCGGAGGCGGCGGGAAGGTCACGGCGGGTGCCACCGCAGTCACCGTCGGGAAGGCGAGACCCGAACTCATGCCTGTCCTCCTGTGCTTTCGGACTTCGTGTCGTCTGTCGTCGCGGACTGCGGGCGGCCCGCTCGCCGTGTCCGGTGTTCACGGAGCCCGCGCCACCGGTCCAGGAGTCGGTGCGGGCTCCACCGGTACCACCGGTCGCCCGCCCGCCGCCTGCGGCGCTCATGGCGCCCGTGCCACCACCAGACCAGAAGACGACGCAGGCTCCACTCGGGCCGGGGGTCGTGCGGCAGTTGGCCGGCCCGCAGCCTCCGGCGCTCATGGCGCCCGCGCCACCACCACGCCAGAAGGCTGGGCAGGTTCCACCAAGGCGGCCGCCGGCCCGCCCGCAGCCTCCGGCGCTCATGGCGCCCGCGCCACCAGGCCAGGAGGCGGCGCAGGCTCCACTCGGTCTCGGGGTCGCGCGGGTGCCGCAGACGCCACCACGCCCGGCAGCGGCGCACGCTCCACACGGCGACGGCGACGGCCGAGGCCAGCGGCCACACCCAGGGTGCGAGGGCGATCGCGTAGAAGCCCAGGAAGACGGCGAGCATGAGCAGCGCCGCCGTGATGAAGCGGCCGGCCCGGGTGCGGGCCAGCCGGGCGGGGCGCTCCGCGTTGCGGATCAGGAGGCCTGCCAGCGATCTTTCCGGGTGGTAGAAGGGCGGGCCGATGTACACGGCGGTCCACAGCTCCACCCCGAAGACGAACGCGGCCGCGGGCAGTGCCTCGAGCCAGGCCGTCACCACGGCATCCTGGGAGGCGCGGCCCAGCACGTCGGCGAAGCCGATGACGAAGGTCCACGGGGCCGTGACGACCGTCGCGCCGAGCAGGGCCCAGCCCAGGGTGGGCAGGCGGTCCATCCGCCGCAGTACGTCGCGGAGCCCGTCCTGGTCCGCCGCGAAGATCCGCGCGCTCTCCTCGACGACGCGCCGCTGCCTCAGCTCTTGCGCCGCGGTCTCCGCGTGGCGGGAGAGGAGGTGGGCGGCGAGCAGGCGCAGGTCGTCCTGCTGGGCGTCGAGCAGCGCGTCGAACCAGGGAACGCGTTCCAGGAACTGTGCGCGCCTGCGCAGCACCGCGTCGGTGAGCCGGCTCCTGGTGCGTTCCGGTTCGCGCGCCAGCTGCAGGAGCCAGGCGTCCACCGCCACGGTCTGCCGCAGGGCCGCCCGGGCTCCGCGGACCCGGCCGGTCTCGTGGCCGCGCGCCAACTCCCGGACCGTGGGCTCCCACCGGGCGCGCAGGGTGCGCCACGCGCGGTCGGTCTCGTCCAGTCCGCTGCCGCCCGGCCGCTGGGCGAGTCCGGTCAGGACGGCGGGCTGGTCCGCCAGGTGCCGGATCAGGGCGACGGCGTCGGCGTTCCCGTCCCTGGCCCCCTGGCACAGCAGGCGCATGCTCCGTACGTCCAGATCCGCTCCGTGCCAGGAGACGTCGAGGAGGGGACCGAGCCAGTTCAGGAGCTGTACCAGGACGGCGACGGACGGCGGTTGCGCCAGTTCGTCCAGCAGGGTCTTGAGCCGGCGCAGCTCCTCGGGGCTGCGGTCGCCGGTGGTCTCGAACTGGCGCAGCCAGACGACGAGTCGGGCCCGGTCGTCGTCGGCGGCCAGCATGCGTGCCGCGGAGACGTGGTTCTGGTCCAGATGGAGGGCGAGAGCGTCGGTGCCGGTGAACTCCTGGCCCATGAACGGGAAGGGCTGGATCACGGGGCGCGTCGTGTCGTCGTCGAAGATCCGCTCGTCGGTGCGCGGGGCGACGTCGGGGTCCTTGCCCTCCAGCCAGTCCCGCACCTTCTCGGCGTCCCAGCGGTTCTCGGGCGCCCGGGTGAGCAGGCCCTCGCAGAGCCGGCGGGTCCTTCGGTGCTCGATGCCACCGAGGTCGGGGTCGTGCGTGGCGATCTCCCGCAGGACCTCCTCGTCGCGGCGGAAGTCGATGGGGTGCTTGCCGAGGGCGAGTTGGGCGATCACCATGCCGAGCGACCACCAGTCGCCGGCCTCGGAGACGGTCTGCCGCAGCAGCCCCGCCTCCGGCGCGAGATAGAGGGGCTTGCCACGCCAGTCGGTGCGGGGCTCCTCGGCCTCCTCGGGCCGGTGGACGGCGGCGCCGAAGTCGATGAGGACGAGGTCGGCCGTGTCGGCGCGGCGGGTCTGCACCATGATGTTGTCGGGGGTGATGTCCCGGTGCACGACGCCCCGTTCATGGAGGGCGGTGACGGCGTCGTACAGCTGGCTCACCATGGTCTTCACGCCCTCGGGGCCTAACCCGCGGGGGTGGTCGGCGTGGTACCTCTCCAGGGTCTCCTCGCCGTGCGACCAGTACAGGTGCCAGGGGTGTCCGTGCGCCTCGCCGGTCTCCAGGAGCCGTTCCAGGTGGGGGGCGGACTGCTCGCCGAGTTCCCTCAACTCCTGCTCGACGTCCGGCTCGGGGGCGTGCAGCCGGTGGTACCACTTGAGGACCAGGGGTATCTCGGCCGCTCCGTGACGGGCCGTCTGGTCGCGCACCCTCAGCACCACGGCCTCGGCGGGGCGCCGTGCGCCGGACAGCACGGCGACGAGCGGGAACCTGTCCGCCAGTTCAGGGGGCACGTCGGAGAGGACCGGACGTGTCTCCACGGCCCGGGCATTGGTGAACCCGCCGTCATCGGGATCGACGACTCGGGTGGGCGGCGTGCTCATCGACTTCCGACCTTCCAGGAAACGCGCTGGGTGCGCCACAGGGGCACGGCGCGGAACGAATCGGCCCGATGCGCAAGTCGCGGGACGATGAAGATATCCGAAATCCCTTCGTGCGACGGGGAGTTTCCCGGATCTTCAGCGATTAACCCGCCGGGACTACGATGCGTATCATGCATCCGTTGCCCTCGCACGAAAGTCTCGTGGATGAACTTCGGGAACTGAGGCGTCGCGGTCTGCCCGGGCTGCGCCACTGCCCCAGGGACTCGCTGCGCGAGGCGGCCGTCGCGGCCGGTCTGTGCAGTGGGGAACAGGACGAACAGAGTGGCATCGAGGACCTGCTGGGTGCGGCGGTGCGCCGGCTGGCCGGTGGGCATCCTGTGCGGGACGACGACTCCTGCGATCCGCTGGCCCGCGCGGCCGCCCACACCTTCGGGATCTTCCCCTCCCGGCGCGGGGTCCCCGGCACCGACCGGAGGAAGGCCGCGGCGGGAGTCTACGGGGTGACGACCGAGCGCTTCCGCAAGAGCCAGGAGCGCGACGTCATCGCCGAACTCGCGGCGGCGGTCCTGGTCGTGGCCCGGGAGGCGTGCGTACGGGAGACGGCCGGCCCGCGGACCGGTGACCCCTGGGCGGGCGGCCGGCCCGAACTGGTGACCCTGCCGCCGACGACACCCCTGGTGCACAAGGCACCTGCCGCCGCGGGTGTCCCGCCCCAGCGCCCCGCTCACCCGGGCGCCCGGCCGGGAGCCGCCGCACCGGCGGGCCGGATCACCGTCCGGGTGTGCCCGATCGAGCTGGTGCGGGACGTGGACATCCTCGTCTCCTCGGAGAACACGTTTCTGGAGATGTCCAAGACCTTCCGCTCCACGGTGTCCGGGGCCCTGCGGCGGGCCGCCGCGCTGCGGGACGCCTCGGGCGAGATCGTGGACGACGTCCTCGCCCGCGAACTGGGTGTGTGGCTGCGGACGCACGGCAGGTCGGGCGTGCCCGTGCGGCCGGGCACGGTCGTCGCCACGTCCTCCGGCGCGCTGGCCGCGCAGGGGGTACGGCGTATCCACCACGCGGCGATCGCGGCCCCGGTCGGCGACGGTGAGCGCTACCACGTGACACCCGCCGTGCTGGCCGAGGCGGTGCGGGCATCCTTCGAACTGGCGTGCCGCGAGGCCGACTTCCTGTCGCTGCCGATGTCCTCGATCTGCTTTCCGCTGATGGGCACCGGCCGGGGCGGCCTGTCCGTCGAGACCGCGGCCCGCGCACTGCTCGGCGCGATCAGGCAGGAGCTGCGCCGGGACCCGTCCTGGTCGGTGCTGGTGGTCACGCCCGAGGAGAGCCACGCCCGTATGCTCATGGCCGCCAGCTCCGCTCGGTGAAGGCCACCCCGGCCTGCCTGAGCAGGCGCTCCATCTCGGCGAGTTCCCCGCGCAGCGGCACTCCGTAGAGCCGCAGCTCCCGGTCCTCGCCCGCGCCGATCTGCAGGCGCACTTTGGCCGACTCCTGTGCCAGGTACGGGGCGTAGCGGGCGGCGCCGCGCGGTGTCAGGGCGACGATCCGCTGGTTGGCCGAGCCGCGCCAGACCAGCCGGGTGGGCTCCGCGACCCGGAACCGGCCGGTGATCACGGCGTCCGCTCCGACGAGGGCCCGACGCCGCTGCGACGTCAACTCCTCGTGCTCGTACCCCGTGTACACCAGCAGGTCGGTGGAGCGGGGCCCGGCGCTCCCCTCGTGCCGCCGGGCCTCGTCCCTCAGGCGTGCCGCGCCGGCCAGGAGTTCCGCGAGCGCCGCCGCCTGCTGCAAGGGCTCGCCGCCGCTGACCGTGAGGCCGTCCGCCCCGTCGGCGAGGGCCTGTTGCCACAGCGCGAGCACCTCGGAGACGGTGGTGACCGTGCCGGCCTCCGGGTCCCAGGTGTGCCGGGACATGCACCCGGCGCAGGCCAGCGAGCAGCCCTGGAACCAGATGCCGAGCCGCCTTCCCGGGCCCAGCGTTTCCAACGGGTAGTGGGTCCCGTCGAGGCGTATTTCCACGGCATCTCCTCCTCGCACCGGCTTGGAGTATCCAGTGCGGCGATGTGCGCCCGCAATTGCCGGAAGGCACTCATCCGGCTGTCCGCCGGGCGAGATCCGGTTGTTTTCCGGAACTCCCGAAGAGAGTGATCGATTTCCTTGAAATCCGCATCCCTCCGGGGGTTTTGCTCCGCTACTCTCTCCCCCATCGCGGCGCCTTCCCACCCGGACCGCGCGCGAGGAATGGGGGACGTTCGAAATGATCAGCAAAAGTCGAATAGGTGTCCGGGTCCGACGACTGAGAGCCGGGTACCTGTCTTCGGTACGCGCCCGGTTCCACGGCCGCCGGGACGCGGACGGTCTGCGTGAATTACTGGCGGACGCCTTCGCCGGAAGCGCACCTTCCGACGAGAGCCTGCCGCCCTACGTCCTGGGGCTTCGCGCACAGGTGCGCCACAGCACCGCACGGCTGCGGTCGCGTACGCTGGCACGGCACCGCGCGCTGCATGTCCGCATCCAGAGCGAGTCGGTGCGGGTGGTGACCCGGTACACCGAGCCCGTGGATCCGGCTCCGGCCGCGCTCGCCCGGTTCGGAGAAAGTGTCGGGGAGTGGCGCACGGCCGCCGCCGTCTGCCGTCAGCAGGCCCAGCAACTCGCCGATGAGGCGAACCAGTTGCTCGCCTGCTACTGGGACGCCGCCTGGGCCCGCGCCCGGAAGGACGACCAGGTCAGCGGGCGGCGGCCCACGGGCTGGCTGCCCGGGGAGATCGCCCTGGACGGCACCTGGGCCCGCCTCGACGACGGGCTGCTGAGCGACCGCTGGTACGTCCCGGACGCGCCGGGGCGCGACGCCGACCCGTCGGCGGTCGCACAGGCGTTGCACATCCTCGACCACCAGTCCGCGCGCGGCCGTTCGGGCCCGGCGCGGCACGGCGATGCCTCGAACGGCGTCCGCAGGTGATCACCGCTCATCGTCTTCCAGGAAGGCCAAGGACCATCATCGTGCAGCACTCGGCCCGGACCGGTCGTCGGTCCACCGTCCGCGCCGCCCGCCGGCTCACCGTCCTCGTCCCGCTGGTGTGCGCGCTCGGCGCTCTCGTGTCCTGCAGCAAGCAGGAGGAAGCCCTCACCACCCCCTGCGGGCTGGTCGTCGACGGTTCGGGGTCGGCCGCCGCGGTGAAGGAGGGATTCGACTCGGAGGCCAAGCTGAAGGACAGCCTCATCGGGTTCCTCACCGACCAGAAGTGCGGAACCCTCGACTTCGCCCCCATCACCCGTTCCTCGCGCAGCTCGTCCTGCCGGCAGGACGAGGTGGACCTCGACCCGCCGCACGACGCGACCACCGACCAGAAGGTCCAGCGTGCCAACGCCCGGACGGCCGCGGCCGTCGCGGCCCTCGCCGAGCTCAAGTGCGCGCGCACGCAGAACGGTTCGGACGTGTGGGGGGCGCTGACCCGCATCGGGGAGTCCGTCCCCACCGACGGCCCGGCGCCGAAGCTGCTCGTGGTGAGCGACTTCGACCAGGCCGACCCGGAGTTCCATCTGTCGCGGCAGGACATCTCCAGCAAGTCCGCGCGCGACAAGGTCATCGACTCGCTCGTGAACAAGCGTGGCCTGCCCGGCCTCAAGGGGATGGACGTCTTCCCGGTCGGGCTCGGCATGCAGTACAAGGCGAAGCCCAGCGAGGCCGACGACTTCGAGTCCTTCTGGACCGAGGCACTCGAGGGGAGGGCCAAGGCACATGTCGACAACAAGTACAAGCGCTGACGAGCCGCAGCCGCGCCGGCGGCGGATCGCCCGCTATCTGCCGTTCACGGGCCGGACCACCCAGCCGGGCACCGGGACCCGGCCCGGGCCCGCCGCCACCGGCGCGCGCACCAGCCGGCTGCCCCTGGTCATCGACGACCAGGGCGAACGCGGACTCCTGAAGGACGCCAAGAAAAGGGGCCGGCTGGACGCCCGGCGCAGGACGCTGGACCCGTGGGTGCTGAACAGCGGCGACCGGGTGCCGTACTTCGCGGAACTGGCGTCCGTGCGGGACGCCGTCGTCCACCGGATCGAGGAGGAGCTGAACCTCCAGGAGGAGGCGGCACGCCTCCTGGACGCCCAGTCGGGCTCCGACGTGACCGCCGGGGAGGCCGAGACCAGGATCCTGGTCGAGCGCCTGCGCGAGACCCAGCAGGAGATCGAGACGGCCCGTCGCCAGCTCGATCTGCTGGCGGTCCGTTCGGCCCGCTGGCTCCGCTTCCGGGACAGTCTGCGCGAGCGGGTGGAGGAACGCTGGCTCCAGGCCCGTTTCCCGGAGGCGGCCGAGCCACGGACCGCCGGCTCCCGGAGCGCGGCGGAACCCGGCACCCGGGAGGACGAACCGGAGCAGACCGCGGCCGGCCAGGACGCGGCGGCGGACCCCGGCGGCGACGACTGGCAGTCGGTGTCCACGACCGGCGCCGCTCCGGACGGCACCGCCTCCGCGGCGATAGGGGACGTGTACCGTGCCGCGCGCGCCGAGACCCGCGACACCGCGTCGGCCTACGGCTGGGAGGGGCTGCAGACCCGCCCCGGTCTGCCCCGGTGGATGACCTGGGCCCTGCTCGGCGTCATCATGGCCGTCGAGGTGCCGATCTACTGGGTCGCGTACCAGCCCTTCCACGGGGTCGGCAGCACGGGCGGGGACTTCATGTCCGGCGGGCTGGCGGTCTCGTCCGCCGTCATCATGCTGATCCTGCCGCACCTGTCGGGGCTCATGCTGCGGTGGCGCGCGGCGACGGGATCGCCGCGCCGGGGGTGGATACCGGCGGTGTCGCTGCTCGGCGTGTGGGGCGGCCTGACCTGGGCGCTGGGCCTGCTCCGCGCCAAGTTCGTGACCCAGCACGACAGTCCGGGCCCCGCCAAGGGGGCCGGCGGCTTCCGCGGGATCGGCGGCTCCGCCGGCGACACCACGACGCTGGTGGACCGGCTGCACCTGTCGACCCAGACGGTGACCTGGCTGTTCTGTGCGCTGCTCCTGCTCTCGGGCGGTGTCGGATTCATGCTCGGCCTGTTCCGGGAACACCCCTTCCTCGACGCCTTCCGCACGGCGGTGGAGCGGCGTACGGGGCTGCTGCGGCGGCACGAGGAGAGCATCGCCGCCACCGAGCGGGCCCGGGCCGCCCAGGAGACGGCCGAGGACCGGCGGCAGGCCCGCTTGGAGGCCGCGCACGAGCGGATGGCCTCGGCCCGCCAGTTGTACGAGGCCGCCGCCGCCAGGTATCTGGGCGAGGTCATGACGGCGTCGAAGGATCCCGCCGTGACCGAGTCGGCGATGCGCCTGTCCCGGAACTGGCCGCTGCTGCCGCCGTCGGTCCGCCGCGAACCGGCCCGGGACCGCTGAACGGCCGGTGGACACCGGACCGGTGCGCCGGTCACGCGAAGGCCCCGACCCGCTGATGTGGGTCGGGGCCTTCGCGTTCCGTCACCTGCGGTCGCGGTGTCCGCTCACTCCTCCGGATCGGAGATGACCGCGTACAGCGGTGCCAGCAGCCTGTTGACCTTGCGCACGTCGTCCGTCGACGCCAGCCGGAAGCACTCCTGCGGGCGGGGGTCGAGCGGGCCGGCCGGGCAGCGGTCCTGGAACAACTGGAGCGCCGGGCGCGGCCTGCAGCGCCTGGACGTCCACCACAGGCCCTGCACATCGCTGCTGCGTTCGCGGATCACCCGTACCCAGTAGCGGGTACCCGCGTACTCGTCGGTGTCGATCAGCCAGCCGTCCTGCCAGACGGCGGCCAGCCCCTCGGCGGTCGTGAGGTCCACCAGGGTGAGGTCGGCCGTGGTGCGGACCGCCGAGAGGACGTACCGGGACGCCTGCGCCCACGGAATCTGCCGCACCCCGCTGCCGTCGCTGAACTCGACCGATCTCAGCAGCACTTCGGACAGCGCAGTGACCGGGTCGAGGGCCGCGTAGAGGTAGGGGTACGGATCCTTCTCGGTGGGATCGAAGCGGCTGCCCTTGAAGAACTCGTGCGCGACGCTCGGGTTGAACTCGCCGGCCGCGTACTGCTTCTCATGACACCGCCAGACGAGTGTGCCCGCCGGCACCACGGTGACCAACGGCTTCATCGCCACGCCCCTGGGCGGAAGTTGACCCACCATCAGAACGCCCCCACGAGTTCGGCGGCGGCGCGTTCCAGCTCCTCGTCGGGCAGGACGCCCAGCAGGTCCGCGGGGACGCCCCCCAGCCACCGGTTGCCGCCCAGCCACCAGTCGGCGGCCCCCCAGGGGTCCCGGTCCGCCCGGAGGAGTGCGTTGATCCGGCGGACGACGGGCAGCGGTTCGCCCGTGCCGGCCCTGAACTGGAAGCGTGGATAGCGGATTCCGCGGTCCGGATCGCGAAGTCCGATCAGACCGGCGGGTGTGTCCGCACCGCCGTGCAGCGCGGCGTGCTCGTCCTCGGTCAGCGCCGGTGCGGCGAGGAGCCGCCGGCGGGCCGCCCGCAGCAGTTCACCGGGGTCGGGCGGCGGGGTGCCGAGCACGTCGATCACCGCGTCGATCGTGGTGAGGCTGGGCAGTTCGTGGGTGCCGGAGGCGTAGCGGTGGCCGCCGAGCGCCTCGGACACCGCATGGTCGGGCGGCAGCGCGGACAACGTCCGCCTCAGCCGGCGTACGGCGCGTGCGACACCCGGCGGGTTCCCGGCGGCGGCCTCCTCCTTCATCTCCCGCAAGGTGCGGGAGAGCAGATGCAGGTCGTCGTCGTCGAGCCCGGTGATGACGGTGGTCCAGTGACTCTCCAGGAGCCTGAGCAGCTCCTCCGACGTCATACGCACTCTCCTTCCTGGGGCCTGGCGGAACGCGCCGCCGGTGCGGGGTTGCCGTGGTGGACGAAGGCCGCCCAGGTGTCGGGCCGGTCCCGGAAGTCCTCCGTGAGGCGGCGGGCGGAGATGCCCTTCAGGCCGCGCACGGTCGGCCGCTCGCCGGGCGCGGTGAGCATCCAGCGCTGGGCGGCGCGCAGCGCGTCCGGCGGGGCGAGTCCCTGGGCGAGCGCGTCGTGCAGGACGAGCATGAGCACCTCGGACTGCCTGTCGTCGACCTTCCAGCGGGAGCCGACGGCGTCGGCGGCGAGCCGGTGCACCATGACCGAGGTGACGGTCAGTGCCTCGTCGTGATCGCGGGTGGTGAGGTCCGTCTCGCAGCCGCCGCACACGACGAGCGGCCCGGCCGACCGGAAGGCGTCGCCCTCGGCGGGCGTCTCCAGCAGGGTGCTCAGCGTGAGGGCCCCACCGGAGGCGGCCGCGGCCGGCGCGGCCAGCTGGAGGGCCGACCGGGTCGGGTCAGGACCCGCGAGCCCGTGACAGGCGATGTGCACCAGGGAGGCGGGGACGGCGGCCCGGCCGCCCAGCAGGGCCAGCACCGTCTCCGGGGTGGCGGGGTCGTCGTCGGGGCGGTGGATCACGGCCCGCGGGTAGTAGACCTCGGCCAGCGTCTCGATCTCGTCCTCGGCCCACTCCAGGTCGTCCGTTCCGTGGAACACCAGGGCCGGCCGGTCGGCGGGGTTCATGCGCCGGCGGGCCGCGGCGCGCAGGAACTCCCGGCCGGACGCGGCGTGCGTGAGGACGGCGACCTCGCAGGCCCGCACGGCGCGCGGCGCGTCGTACGAGGCGGGCGGGCGCAGGACGGCCGCCTGCCAGGGCACGACGCCGAGTTCACCGCAGGGCACCAGGACCAGCCGTACGGCCTGGGAGCCGACGGCATCGGCGGAGGCGCCGAGGAAGCCGGCCTCGCCGAGGGCGCGGTCCCAGACCCCGAGGTGGTCCAGTGCGGGGCCGAGCACGTCGCCGGCCCACTCGCACATCCGGTCCAGGGCGCCGAGCCAGCGCCGCTCGGCGCGCCGGGTGTCCCTCGGGTTGACGGTGTCGGGGCTGTCGAGGGTGGCGGCCTCCAGGCGCTGCCTGTGCGCGCCGGCCTCCAGGTACTCCGCCACGGGCCCGCGGCCGGCGGAGGCGAGGCCGGGCAGGGGCAGCGCCTCGACGGGGCCGTCGCGGGTGACGACCAGGACGGCCCCGTCCGGACCGTCGACGCCGGGGACCAGGTAGAGCAGCGCGTCCGCCCCCGTCTCCCCCAGGCCGGCGCGCAGTTCGCTCAGGGAGGCGAACACCGGCTGTACGTCGGCGTCGCCCTGCCCACGCAGCACGTCCAGGGAGCGGCGCCGCAGGTCGCCGGGGAGATCGGGGGCGCCCGCGCCCGCTTCGGCCAGCACCTCCAGCGGGGAGCGGTCCCGCAGGTCACCGGGGAGGCCGGTGCCCGTGCCCGCCGCGGCCGACAGCTCCAGCAGGGAGCGGTCGTCGGGCCGGTCCCAGGCGCGGTCGGCCGCGGCGGCGCTGCGCCAGCGCTCGGCCAGTCGGGTCTCGCCGAGGGCCGCCAGGCGGTCGGCGACGCCCGCCGAGACGGCCGCCGCGCCGAGCACCAGGGAACGGCCCGCCTCCAGACACGCGATCGCCTCCTCGGTGAGCCCGGCTCGCACCGCCCAGAAGGCCGCGCTGCGGCCCCGGTCTGCTGCCGCGCGCGCGATGCGCAGCCCGCGGCGGACGCCCTGCTGGAGGAGTACGTCGTCGGCGGCGAGCCGGAGGGAGGTGCGGGCGAGGCCGACGGCGGCACGCAGCTCGTCGGCGTCCGGCGTGTCCGCCCGGAGGGTGGCGCGCTTGGCCCGGAGCACGGCCTGGTCCCAGGTGAGGCGGGCGCCGCTGGGCGTGCCGTCGGGCAGTTCCGCCAGGGCCTGTTCCAGCTCCGCGATCGCCTCGTCCAGCGGCTCGGGGTCTCCGGTGAGCACGTGCAGGGTGTCCAGGGCGATGGCGATGCCGCCACGCGACCTGGGTCGCCAGTCGGGGGTGAATCCGGGGCTCTCCAGGGCCTTCCTGGTGCGCCGCACGCCCTCGGTGATACGGCTGGGGTCCGACTCGGCGATCGCCGTCAGGGTGATCAGCGGGGCCCAGGTGCCGTCGAGGACGCCGCGCAGGGCGGGCATGTCCACCGAAGTCTCCACGGCCCGCTGGAGGTGGTGCGCGGCCGCGCGCAGGTGGTCCGTCCTGTCGTGCGCCGACGGAGCGAGCACGACACGGCCCAGATAGGCGCTGCCGAGCACGAAGCCGAGCAGGGCGCCGGTCCATTCCTCGGCGCCGTCGTAGGTCTCGTCCAGCTCCACTTCGCACAGGGCGTCGATGACGTCCTCCACCGCCCCGTCGTCGCCGCTGTCCAGGGCGGACGTCAGCTTCTCGTTGAGCCGGATGGTCTCCCCGCACAGGCGCAGCGAGGCGGCGGTGCGGCTCGCGGGGTCGTCGTCCCACTGCTGCGCTTCGAGCAGGGCCCGGGCCATGTCCTCGTCCTGGAGGCTGCCACCGGTGAGGGCGGCCGCGAGAAGCAGTCCGGGCACCACGGTGCGCAGCCATTCCGCGTGTACGCGGCTGTCGAGTTCCCCCTTGGAATGGGCCTCGTGCATGAGCCGGAACGCTTCCCGGAACCCCTCCAAGTCCCCGGTGCGGGCGGCGAGGGTGGCGTGGAAGAGGGCGGCGACCATCCTGGACGGCAAGGGCGCACTGCCGTCCTCCCCCTGCGTGGGATCCCCCTCTCCGGACAGTTCGGCGAGCAGCCTGGGCAGTTCGTGCGGCGCGACGGTTCCGGGTGACATCACCTCTGCCAGGGCGAGGAGTTGGGTTCGGACGTGCTGGGTTTCCCAAGCTTCGTCGGGGTCGTCGGCCGGCGCGACGCCGGTTGCCCCCGTCTCCGGGAACGCCGCGAGGCCGTCCTCGAGCATGGAGGTCATCACCGGCATCAGGACGCGCAGCGGCGGCGGCAGCGCCCTGCCCGACATGGTGGCGAGGAGGTGCCGGACCCCTCTGACGACCGCGTCCGTCTCGCCCTTCAGCAGCGCATCGGTCAACGCGCCCAGACCCTGCAGATTGGCACGCTCTTCGGGTGTCATGCGCTCCTGGTGACGTTCGAGCAGCAGCCGCACGAGCAGACCGGTGTCCTCCACCATGCCGGAACCGCCGTGTGCGAGGGGGGTTCCGACCGCGAGCATGGACATCAGCTGGTCGATGGTCCAGTGGCTCTCGGATCCGGGCGAGGCCTCGCGGTTCAGCCGCACCAGTCGCGAGCCGAGCACCAACACGAGGTCCCGGCGTGCGGCCTCCCGGTCCTCGTCGCCGAGCAGGGCCGACGTACGGGCCCCGTCCAGGATGCGCACCGCGCGCTCCCGGTCGGCAGGGGCGCACTCCAGGGCGAACCTCAGGGCGAGGCACCTCCCGAGACGCGCCTCCACCACCGCGGCCGTCGCCTCACACCCCGGTCTCTGCGTCAACTCGGCGTGAACCGACTCCAGTTCCTCGACCATCCCATCGAGACCCGGCCCTCGCGTCCCCTCGTACTCGTCCGGGTCGAGCGGGACGGAGATCCCGGCCGTGCGCCCGAGCACGGCGGCGGCGCGGTCGGCAGCTGGTACGTCCCCGGCATCACTCATGCGTCATCCCCTCCGCCGTCATGGTGCCCGTTCCCCCCGGTCCGGCGGCCGGTTGTCGCGCGCCTCCTCGGCATCCTGCCGGACAACGCCCGGCTCCCGGACGGATTCCGCCCGATCCGTGGGGTGTTGAGGGTCGACGGGAGTCCCGGGTGGGCGTGTTCGGGGCGTGATCGGCTCCGGCCGTGGCGCCGGACGAGGGAAGTCGCCATGCTGGGTGCCCGGAAAGAACCGGGAAGGAGAGGATGCGGTGACGGACTCCGCACCGGCGCCCGGCGCCCTCGAACCGTACGTGGAGACGACGCGGGACGACTACGCGTCGCGCTACACGACCGACGGCCTGCGGGTCGAGGCCGCGGACGACGGGGTGGCCGTGCTGCACGGCCGATGTCCACGCTGCGGCTGCACGTTCACCTACACGCACACCGACCGGGTCTTCCGATCCCTGCGCCGGACGCCCCGGCCGACGCACGTCCCGGTGCTCTGCGAGTGCCAGGCCGAACACCCTGGGCGTCCGCCCGAGGAGAAGGGGTGCGGCGCCTACTGGAACGTCCTCATGGGGCGCACATGACACCGGGATGGCAGGTACGGCCGGGCCCTCCCGCGACCCCCGCCGACCGGCAGGCGGGGCGGCTGACCAGGCAGTTGCTCGCCGGTGAGCTGGCCCGTGCCCGGGAGGCGGCGCTCGCCTGGCGCAACGGGCTCGCGGCCCTCTTCGTCGGACTGCTCAGCTTCGGCCTGATCAAGGGCCGCACCGACGTGGGGAAACTGGCCGCCCCGTACGACGCCCTGGTGGGCGGCGCGCTCCTGCTGTGCCTGGTGTTCGGCACGCTCGGCGCGCTGCTGCTGCTCCGGGCGGCGCACGGGGCACCCACCGGTGTCCGGCTGCCCACCGGCGTACCCGCGGCGGCCACCGCGCTGCACCTGGGCGACCACATGGAGACCCGCCGCACGGTACGGGCCCTCACCCGTGGGGTCCTACTCACGATCGCCTGCGGGGCGATGCTCGTCACGGGGGTGGCCCTGACCTGGTACGGCCCCGAGAAGGACGGCCCCCGCATCCTGGTGCGCACCCCCTCCGGAGACGTGTGCGGCGAGCCGGTGCGCACGGACGCCGGACGCCTGCTCGTGAAGACGGACACCGGCGAGGTCACGGTGCAACTCGCCCAGGCCGAGGCCGTGGCGGCGCTCGACAGCTGCCCCGGGGGCTCGTCCTCCGAGTGACCGCGGGCACCGGAGCGGGCTGGGGCAGAGCGGAACGGACTGCGGTGGGGCGGACCGTCTCCGGTGGCAGGCCCCAGCACCGACAGCACCCGGCAGACCGACCACCCGACGAACCGATCGCGGTCGAACCGGTCACCGACGAACGGATGTCCGTCAGACCAGGCGCCGATCAGACCAGGCACCGCGGACGGGCCATCGGCGGCCACGCCTCACTCAAGCAGCCTCTGCCGCGCCCTCCCTCCGCCCGGTCAGCGCGTCAGCGGAACGGGCCCCAGCGGGGCGGACCGCCCCCACCCCGATGGCAGACCGCGCCGCCGACGGCGCCCGGCCGACCGGCCAGCGGTCGAACCGGGCTCCGGGCGGGGCGGGGCGGAACGGGCCGCGGCAAGGACTGGGGCGCCTCCCGGTGGTACGCCCCACCGCCGACAGCACCCGGCAGACCGGCCACCGGCCGACCGGCCCCCGCTCGCACCGCCCGCCGTCGGACCACCCACCGGCCGAACAGGACGTCGGTCAAACAGGCCACCGATCGGACCAGGCGCCGGAGCGGGCCCTCGCTCAAGCGGTTTCTGCCGGCTCCGCCGTCTCCGCCGTCTCCGGCGTCTCCGGACTCTCCGCCCTCCGCCCGGTCAGCAGTGTCAGCGCCACGTACAGCACCAGCGAGGTGCCCAGGCCCACCGCCCAGCCGTAGTCTGCGAGGGACTTGAGTGCCGGGATGGGGCGGCCGTCGATCAGGGGGTGGAAGTCCGCGCCGCCGATCGCGAGGACGCCGCCGGTCACGAAGGCGACCACCGCCCGCCAGTTCCAGCCGCCGGCGTACCAGTAGCGGCCGCCCACGCGGTACAGGTCGGCGAGGGCGAGGCGGGTGCGGCGCAGGATCCAGTAGTCGGCGACGAGGATGCCGGCGACCGTGCCGAGCAGGCCGCCGACCAGGCCGAGCCAGGTGAAGATGTAGCCCTGCGGGTCGGAGTACAGCTTCCACGGGAAGATCAGCACGGCGAGGACCGAGGTGATCAGGGCGCCGGTGCGGAAACTGATCCTGCGGGGCGCGACGTTGGAGAAGTCGAAGGCCGGGGAGACCAGGTTGGCCGCGATGTTCACGGAGAGGGTCGCCACCAGCACGGTGACCAGGGCGTAGATCAGACCGACCACGTTGTCCGTCTTGGCGGCGAGCTGGACCGGGTCCCAGACCGGCTGGCCGTAGACCGCCTGCGAGCCGGACGTGACGAGCACGGAGAGGAAGGCGAAGAGGGTCATGGTCGTCGGCAGGCCGAGGGCCTGGCCCCAGGTCTGCGCCTTCTGGCTCTTGCCGTAGCGGGTGAAGTCAGGGATGTTCAGCGACAGAGTGGACCAGAAGCCGATCATTCCCATCAACGAGGGCCAGAACAGCTTCCAGAACTCGCCGCCCCAGCCCAGCTTGGAGGGCTGGTCGAACAGCGGGCCGACACCGCCGGCCT
The DNA here is from genome assembly GCF_042892235.1 of Streptomyces sp. NPDC001816. NCBI lineage: Bacteria > Bacillati > Actinomycetota > Actinomycetes > Kitasatosporales > Streptomycetaceae > Streptomyces > Streptomyces sp. NPDC001816. Next base: position 959,996 of record NZ_JBIATY010000001.1, on the reverse strand, counting down.
TGCTGCTCATCCACCACAGCATCACGAACGCGCCGACGAGCACGAAGGGCGCGGCCCAGTTCTCGAAGCGGCGGATGGTCTCCATGCCCCGGTAGATGATGGCGACCTGGATCACCCAGAAGATCGCGAACGACAGCCACATGGTCCAGGCGTAGCCGCCGATGTGCGAGGCGTTCGCCCAGCTGTCGCCGATCAGCTTGCCGGCCAGGAAGTAGATGGCCTCGCCGCCGATCCAGGTCTGGATGCCGAACCAGCCGCAGGCCACCAACGCCCGTACGACGGCGGGCAGGTTGGCACCGCGCACCCCGAAGGAGGCGCGGGCGAAGACCGGGAAGGGGATGCCGTACTTGGGTCCCGCGTGCCCGGTGAGCAGCATCGGGACGAGGACGATCAGGTTGGCGAGGGCGATGGTGAAGACGGCCTGCTTCCAGTCCATGCCCACCGCGATCAGCCCGGACGCGAGGGTCCAGGAGGCGGTGTTGTGGGCCATGCCGACCCAGAGCGCGGAGAAGTTGTACGTCGTCCAGGTGCGCTTCGCCACGGGGACCGGGAGCAGGTCCGCGTTGGCGTAGGGGCCGCTGGGCTGCGGCGAACCAGGGGCGATCTCCACCCGGCCGTCGGCGCGGGTGACTTGAGCGGTCGGCGGTATGGCCGTGGGAGCGGTGTCGGTCATGGGCAGGCCAATCGAACAGAGGGGTGGGACGGGGATAGGCCGTGCGGGTGGCTCCGAGGGGGGTGCGCCCCGACCTCCGGTGAGGGGAAAGCGCCCTGGCCCCCTCCCCGGGACGGCGGGAAGGGGGAGATCAAAAGGTGGATCAACCGGTGTGCTGCGGTCAGGCGTTGACGGCCGGGATCACCGTCGTGCCGTAGGCGTCGATGGTGGCTTCCTGGGCGTCGTGCATGTCGTACACCGCGAACTGGTCGACGCCCAGTTCGCGCAGTGCGGTGAGTTTCTCGATGTGCTTCTCGGCGGGCCCGATGATGCAGAACCGGTCGACGATCTCGTCGGGCACGAACTCGGTGTCGGGGTTGTCGCTGCGCCCGTGGTGGGAGTAGTCGTACCCCTCGCGGGCCTTGATGTAGTCGGTGAGTTCGTCGGGGACCTGGCCGGAGTGCTCGCCGTACTTGGCGACCAGGTCGGCCACGTGGTTGCCGACCATGCCGCCGAACCACCGGCACTGGTTGCGTGCGTGGGCGAGTGCCTCGGGCGAGTCGTCCGCGGTGACGTAGGCCGGGGCGGCCACGCAGATCGTCACCTCGGACGGATCACGGCCGGCGGCGACGGCCGCGTCCTTCACGGCCTTCACCATGTACTCGGTCAGGTACAGGTCGGACAGCTGGAGGATGAACCCGTCGGCCTCCTCGCCGGTCATCTTGAGCGCCTTGGGTCCGTACGCGGCCATCCACACGGGGAGTTCGGCACCCGGCTTGATCCACGGGAACCTGACGACGGTACCGCCGAGGTCGGCCTCGTCGCCCCGGCCCAGGGCCCGGATGACCTTCATGGCCTCGCTGATCCGGGCCAGGGTGTTGGGCTTGCGGCCGGCGACGCGCATCGCGGAGTCGCCGCGGCCGATGCCGCAGACGGTGCGGTTGCCGAACATGTCGTTGAGGGTGGCGAAGGTGGAGGCGGTGACCTCCCAGGTGCGGGTGCCCGGGTTGGTGACCATCGGGCCGACCGTCAGCTTCGAGGTGTGGGAGAGGATCTGGCTGTAGATGACGAACGGCTCCTGCCAGAGCACGGCGGAGTCGAAGGTCCAGCCGTACGTGAAGCCGTTGCGCTCGGCCCGCTGCATCAGGCTGACGACGCGGGAGGCCGGCGGGTCGGTCTGCAGGACGAGTCCGAAGTCCATGGTGCGCCACTCCTAGGTGAGGTACTGACAGGTGGAGCGCGGGGTGTAGACACCGTGTCCGGCGTGTCCGGTGTACTCCCGCTCGGTGATGACGGGTTCGCCGCGCGAGAGCACGGTCTCGACCCGGCCGGTCGTCCGCCTGCCCTCGTACGCCGAGTAGTCGACGTTCATGTGGTGCGTCTGTGCGGACATGACCTGCTCGGCGTGCGGGTCGTAGATGACGACGTCGGCGTCGGCGCCCGGGGCGATGGTGCCCTTCTTCGGGTACATGCCGAACATACGGGCCGGGGTGGCACAGGCGATCTCGATCCAGCGGCGGCGGGAGATGTGCCCGTCGACGACGGCCTGGTGCAGCAGGTCGATGCGGTTCTCGACGCCGGGCAGACCGTTGGGGATCTTGGAGAAGTCGCCGCGGCCCAGCTCCTTCTGGCCCACGAAGCAGAAGGGGCAGTGGTCGGTGGAGACCACCTGGAGGTCGTTGGTGCGCAGGCCCTGCCACAGCTTGGCCTGGTGCTCGCGCGGCCTCAAGGGCGTACTGCACACGTACTTCGCGCCCTCGAAGTCGGGCTCGGCGAGGTTGTCGGTGGACAGGAACAGATACTGCGGGCAGGTCTCGCCGAACACGTTCAGCCCCTCGTCCCGGGCCCGCGCCAGCTCGGCGACCGCCTCCATGGCCGAGACGTGCACGACGTACAGGGGCGCCCCGGCGACCTGTGCGAGCCGGATGGCGCGGTGGGTGGCCTCGGCCTCCAGGAGGGCCTTGCGCACCTCTCCGTGGTACCGCGGGTCGGTCTCGCCCCGCGCCAGCGCCTGTTCGACGAGGACGTCGATCGCGATGCCGTTCTCGGCGTGCATCATGATCAGGCCACCGTTGTCGGCGGAGCGCTGCATGGCGCGCAGGATCTGGCCGTCGTCGGAGTAGAAGACGCCCGGGTAGGCCATGAACTGCTTGAAGCTGGTCACGCCCTCCTCGACCAGAAGATCCATCTCCTTGAGCGTCTCGTCGTTCACATCGGAGACGATCATGTGGAAGGCGTAGTCGATCGCGCAGTTGCCCTCGGCCTTGGCGTGCCAGGTGTCCAGGCCCTCGCGCAGGGTGCGGCCGACGCTCTGCACCGCGAAGTCGACGATCGTGGTCGTCCCGCCCCAGGCCGCGGCGCGGGTGCCGGTCTCGAAGGTGTCGGAGGCGAAGGTGCCGCCGAACGGCAGCTCCATGTGGGTGTGGGCGTCGACGCCGCCCGGGATGACGTACTTCCCGGTGGCGTCGATGGCCCGCTCGGCGGTGAACGCCTCGGCGGCGGGGGTGCCGGAGGCGGCGAGGGCGGCGATGCGGCCGTCCTCGATCAGCACGTCGGCGTGGATCTCGTCGGACGCGGTGATGACGAGACCACCGCGGATGACGGTACGGCTGCTCATGGTCCCTCTCCTGCCAGGGTGGACGGTGGGGTCAGGGTGCGGTCAGCGGCGTGTACGCCCCCGGGGCCCGGTCGCGGTAGAACTGCCAGCGGTCGCGGACCTCGCGGAGCTTGGCCAGGTCCAGGTCGCGTACGACGAGTTCGGTCTCCTTGTCGCTCGCCACCTCGCCGACGAACTGGGCCTCCGGGTCCACGAAGTAGGTCGTGCCGTAGAAGTCGTTGTCGCCCAGGTCCTCCACGCCGACCCGGTTGATCGCGCCCACGAAGTACTCGTTGGCGACGGCCGCCGCCGGCTGCTCCAGCTGCCACAGGTAGCGGGACAGTCCGCGCGAGGTGGCCGACGGGTTGAAGACGATCTCGGCACCGCCGAGACCGAGCGCCCGCCAGCCCTCCGGGAAGTGGCGGTCGTAGCAGATGTACACGCCGATCCTGCCGACGGCCGTGTCGAAGACAGGCCAGCCGCTGTTGCCGGGGCGGAAGTAGAACTTCTCCCAGAATCCCTGGACCTGGGGGATGTGGGTCTTGCGGTACTTGCCCAGGTAGGAGCCGTCCGCGTCGATCACGGCCGCGGTGTTGTACAGGACCCCCGGCTGCTCCTCCTCGTACATCGGCAGGACGAGGACGAGGCCCAGCTCCTTCGCGAGCGCCTGGAAGCGCTTGACGGTGGGGCCGTTCGGGATCTGCTCGGCGTACTCGTAGAACGCCTTGTCCTGGACCTGGCAGAAGTAGGGGCCGTAGAACAGCTCCTGGAAGCACAGCACCTGGGCGCCCTGCGCGGCCGCGTCGCGGGCCGCCTGCTCGTGGACCTGGATCATGGATTCCTTGTCGCCGGTCCAGGCCGTCTGGAACAGGGCGGCACGGATCACTCGGCTCATCGGGACCTCCGGTAGCTCGGTGTGCTGGGGCGGGCGTCGGAGGTCGCGTCGTCCGCCCGAAGGGCGGGCCGGGCGGCGTCCGGTGCGTGCTCTCGGCGTGCCGGGCGCGAGCCCACGTACCGGATGTACTTGGGCTTGCGCCCGGTGCGGCGAGAGTGCGTGCAGGGCGCCGCCCGGCAGACGGAACCTCCGACGCCCGCCCCAGGAGCCTAGAAAGCCGCGAGGGAGCCTTTGAGTGGCAGCGTGTCACGTCTGCGGGCGGTCGGCGTGCCACCGTGTCACGCGTCTGCGAGCCCATGTTTCACCGCCGTTTTCCCAGGTCGTAGCATGTTTCACCCCTGTTGCGCGTCGTGCGCGAGGAGCGCGATGTGCACGGAGGCCGCCTGCTCGAAGTCGTCGAGGTCGACGCCCAGTCGGGTCTGTATCGCCTCCAGGCGCCGGTAGAGGGCGGGCCGCGAGACGTGGTGGAGCTGGGCGGTACGGGACTTGTTGCGCCCGGTCGCCAGGTAGGTGCGCAGCACGTTCAGCAGCTCCTGGTCGGCCCCGCACAGCAGTCCGTCCAGCTCGCGCTCGGCGAAGGACTGCACCTGCGGGTCGTCCCTGAGCAGCCGGATCAGGCCGCGCAGATGGACGTCCCGCAGGCGTACGACGGCCGGCAGGTCGAGGGCGGCCGCCGAGTCGGCCACGGCGTCGGCGACATGCCGGGCCTCGCGCAGCCCGGCCGGCACGTCGTCCCAGTCGGTGCGCGGATCGGCGGCGGCGACCACCGTGTTCGGCAGGCCGGTCTCGGTCCGCAGCCGGGCCGCGAAGTGCGCGGTGAGCGCGTCGGCCTGCTGGTCGCGGGCGAGGCTGAGAAGTACGGCCGTGGCGCCGTCGGCCAGTTCGGCGACCAGCCCGGACAGGCCCAACACCCGCAGCATCCGCTCCAGTTGCTCCGGCTCCCCGGCCGGAACGACGAGGGGCACGAAGGTCCGCCGGTTCACCGGCAGCCCGGCCGCCCGCGCCCGGGGCAGCAGTTGCCTGGCCGGTACGACTCCGGAGACGAGGTCGGTCACCAGGCTCTGCGCGGACTGCTCCTCCCAGGTGTGGGCGGAGCCACCGCCGAGCATGCGGTGCAGGACCAGGGCCTCGGCGGCCCGGTCGGCGAGCAGCCGCCCGGTGGCCGTGTCGCCCCGGTAGCCGCACAGCAGCAGCCGGCCCCAGCGCTCCCCGCGGCCGCCCAGTTCGGCGTGGATCCAGCCGTCGCCCACACTGCCGCCGGCCTGCCGGGCGATCCGCTCCCAGTCGCGCAGCACGTCGTCCACGGCGGGCCGCTCGCCCGCCGTGGCGAGGACACGGTGGGCGAGGTTGGTGACGACGACCGGGCAGCCGCTGTGCTGGGCGACCTCGTCGAGCAGCCGCTGCAGCGGAGCGCCCGCGGTGATCAGCCCGGTGAGGGCGGTCCGTACGGTCTCCGACAGGCTCACGGCGGCGAACTTCCGCCGTACCAGCCGGGACTGGACCTCCTCCGTCAACTCGGCGAAGGGGAACGGCCGGTGCAACACGACCATGGGCAGCCCGCACCGCTCGGCGGCCCGGCGCATCACCTCGGGCGGCGCGGGAAAGGCCCGGCCGAGCCCGAGTACGACGGCCGCGGCCTCCGCCCGGTGCAGGGACTGGATGTACTCGACCTGCTTGGCCTCGTCACCGGCGAGCAGCACACCGGTGGTGAGCACCATCTCGCCGCCGCTGAGCATCACTCCGACGTCGGCGGCCTCGGCGACGTGCACCCAGCGCACGGGCCGGTCGAGCTGCCCGGCCCCGGCCACCACCTCGGGCTCCCCGGCCTGCACCCGCTCCAGGGTGAGCACCTGACGGACGGAGAGGGCGGGTTCGAAGCCGGTGTGCGAGGTCACCGAGGTGGTGGTCATGGCGGTACACCCGTTCTCTAGTGCGTGCTCCTCAGTGCGCGTTCGAGGATCGCCGCGCCCTCCTCGGCCTCCGCGACGGTCAGGGACAGCGGCGGGGCGATGCGCAGGGCGCTGGTGTTGTGGCCGCCGCCCTTGCCGATCAGCAGGCCGCCCTCGCGGGCCGCCTCCAGGACGGCGGAGGCCGCCTGCGGATCGGCCTCGTCCGTGCCCGGCCTGACCAGTTCGATGCCGATCATGAGTCCGCGCCCGCGCACCTCCCGCACGCCCGGCAGCTGGGCGGCGACGGCCCGCAGCCGCTCGATGAGCAGTCCGCCGACGCGCCGGGCGTTGCCCTGGAGGTCGTGTTCGACGAGGTAGGTGAGGTTGGCGAGGCCGGCCGCCATGGTGATCTGGGTGCCGCCGAACGTCGAGATGCTGTTGGCGTCCAGGCAGTTCATGATCTCGGCGCGAGCGATCACCCCGCCGATGGACGCGCCGTTGCCGATACCCTTGGCAAAGGTGATCATGTCCGGCGGGCCGCTCTGGGCGTGCGCCTGCCAGCCCCAGAAGTGGTCGCCGGTGCGGCCCCAGCCGGTCTGCACCTCGTCGGCGATCCACAGGATCCCCTGTTCGTTCAGCACCTCGCGGAAGGCCGCGAACAGACCGTCCGGCGGGGAGGTGAAACCGCCGACGCCCTGGATGGGCTCGGCGATCAGCGCGGCCGGCGGGCGGGTGTGCCCGAGGATGTCCTTCAGGTCCTCCACGCACGCGTCGATGAACGCGCGGTCGTCCAGCTCGGCGAAGGGGCCGCGGGTACGGACGCCGCCGTGGACGTACAGGGTCTGCAGCGGGGACAGCGAGGTCGGGGACCAGCTGCGGTTGCCGGTGATGCCGACCGCGCTGAAGGAGCGGCCGTGGTAGCTGTTGCGCATGGCCAGGACCGTGTTGCTGCGCCGGTAGGCGGTGGCGAGCAGCAGGGCGGTGTCGTTGGCCTCGGTGCCGGAGGTGGTGAAGAAGACGCGGGCGTCCGGGATGCCGCTCAACTGGGCGATGCGTTCGGCCAGTTCGACCATCGGCCGGTTGAGGTAGAGGGTCGAGGAGTGGAGGATCCGGCCGGCCTGCTCGCTGACCGCCTTGGTCACCTCGGGCAGGGCGTGCGCGGTCATGGTGGTGAGGATGCCGCCGAAGAAGTCCAGGTACTTGTTGCCGGCGGAGTCCCAGACATGGCGGCCCTCGCCGTGCGTGAGTTCCAGCGGCTCGTCGTAGTAGAGGGCCAGCCAGTCGGGCAGGACATTGCGGTGGCGGGAGTAGAGGTCGTTCACGGCTGCACCAGCCCTTCGTAGGCGTCGGGGCGGCGGTCGCGGTAGAAGGCCCACTGCTGCCGCACTTCGTCGATGAGGTCGAAGTCCAGGTCCCGGACGACGAGTTCCTCGTCCTTGTCACTGGCGAGGTCGCCGACGAACTGGCCGCGCGGGTCGACGAAGTACGACGTCCCGTAGAAGTCGTTGTCCCCGTACTCCTCCTGCCCCACCCGGTTGATGGCGGCGACGAAGTACTCGTTGGCGACGGCCGCTGCGGGCTGTTCCAGCTGCCACAGGTGCGCGGACAGACCTCGATGCGTGGCGGACGGGTTGTAGACCAACTGTGCGCCGTTCAGCCCCAGTTGCCGCCAGCCCTCCGGGAAGTGGCGGTCGTAGCAGATGTACACGCCCACCTTGCCGACGGCCGTCTCGAAGACCGGCCATCCCAGGTTGCCGGGTTTGAAGTAGTACTTCTCCCAGAAGCCCTTGACCTGGGGGATGTGGTGCTTGCGGTACTTGCCGAGGTAGGTGCCGTCGGCGTCGATCACGGCGGCGGTGTTGTAGTAGAAGCCGGACTGCTCGACCTCGAAGACGGGGACGACGACCACCATGCCGGTCTCGCGGGCCAGCTCCCGCATCCGCCGCACGGTGGGTCCGTCGGGCACCGGCTCGGCCCAGCGGTAGTGCTCCGGCTCCTGGACCTGGCAGAAGTAGGGGGCGTTGAAGACTTCCTGGAACCCGATGATCTTCGCGCCCCGACGGGCCGCCTCGCGGGCGTGCTCCTCGTGTTTCGCCACCATGGACTCGGTGTCGCCGGTCCAGGTGGCCTGAACCAGTGCGGCACGTACGACGTTGGCCATGAGCTGCTCCTTCGACGCGACGTCCGAGCCTCTACGCCCGTAGAAACAGTCTGTAGAGGGACGAAAGTAAGCCTCGAGGAAGTCCTTGCCAAGACCATCGTCGTTAACCCGCTGAGTCGATCACGTTTCGCACTCCTTAGGGTGAGCGGGAGGACGCTCAGGCGGTGAATCCGGCGACCCTCAGGGCGTGCACCAGGTCCCAGTGGCGCTCCTCCGAGACGCCCCGGGCGGCCTCCAGCAGGAGCGGGACGAGGCGGCGCGGGTCGGCTCCGGCGCTGCGGGCGGCCTCCTCCGGCGTCCGGACGCTCACGTAGGCGTCCAGCAGGGCCCGTACCTCGCGGCCACGCCCCTCCGCGTCCAGCCCCAGCACGGCGGCGCCTATCTCCTCGGCCGGCCTGGCCACGCCCTGCCGCAGCATCTGCTGCCCGTCCTCGACCCGACCGGCCGCCTCCAGCGCGTCGGCGGCCGCGACCAGCCGCTCGGCGGGCAGCGAGGCGGCCTCCCACAGCAGCGTGGCCCAGTCGGCACCGAGCCCGGCACGCTGCAGCCGGTCCGCGAGCAGTGGGAACCGAGCGGCGGGCCACCGCGCGATCTCGACCAACAGCACATGCGCCTCACCGGTACGCCCCTCGCCCCGCAGCCGCACCAACTCCTCCACGACCCCTGCGACGGCCGCCCCCGCCTCGGCATCCTCCACCACCTCCACGGGCGCCTCAACCGCCTCACCCCCCTCCGCAGCCCCGGCAAACCGCGCCCCACGCGGGGTACGCCGCCCGACGGCCACCTCGGGTACCGCAGCAACAGGAGCCTGCGGCACGACGACCGGGGCGCCCCCGTCCTCAACCATCCCGGCGAACCGGGCACTACCGCGGCGCCGTTTACGGGGCTTGGCGGGGGTCGGTGCCTCAGGGGCGGGCACAGGGCTGACCTCGTGGGCGGGGGCTGCGGTGGGATGCGCGGCGGGCGCAGGAACTGCCGGGTCGGCGACGACCCCTGCCGGGCGCGCCACCGGGCCGGCGTCCGCCCGGGTGGACCAAGGGGCCGGATCCATCGACGGACCCCCCTGACCAACCGCAGGGTCGGCGTACGACATCACGGGCGGCGAGGCCGGACCCGGCGCGGACTCCGGCTGACCAACCACGGGGCCGACATCCGACGCGGCGGGCCAGGAGGAAGGGCCCATCGCGGACCGGGCCTGACGGGCCACAGGGCCGACGTCCGGCATGGCGGGCCGCGCGGCCGGATCCACCGCAGACTCCGCCCGACCAACCACAGGGCCGGCACCCGACACGGCGGGCCAGGAGGACGGACCCATCACGGACCCGGCCTGACGGGCCGCAGGGCCGGCGTCCTGCGCGGCGGGCTGAGGGGCGTGGTCGGCGACCGGCCCGGCGAACCAGGAGTCCTGACCGTCACCGGCGGACGCGGCGAACCGTCCGTCGTGGCCCGCAGCCCGGGCATCGCGTGAGGGGAACGGGGCTGACCCGGCTCCACGCCAGGCAGCGCCAGGAGCCCCCGCCCCTCCGGGCGCGGCAGCCCCGCCGCTCCCGACTGCCGCGGCGCCGCCGAAGCCCTCCGCACCGGACGTACGAGACCCGCCGCCTGCCCCGGCCCCGCCGTAGTCGTCAGCACCGGGCGCAAGCGGCCCACCATCGCCACCCGCCCGCGCAGGACCGCCAAAGCCACCATGCGACGCCCGCGACCCACCGCCGTCGCCTACCGCTCCGCCACCACCAAAGCCCTCCGCACGCGCCCCCCGTGACCCACCGCCCCCATCCGCCCCCACGGCGCCACCGAAGGCCCCGCCAGCAGCCCCATGGTGTTCCGGCGTCACCGATGCGCCGTCAGGGCCCGGCGCTCTCCCCTCGCCCCCACCCCGGGCTTCCGACCCGTCCAGGAGCGGTGCTCCCACCGCCCTGCGGTCCAGGTTCGCCATCCTGGCCTGGAGTTCGGCGCAGCGGGCGGTGGCCCGTTCGTGGTCGTCGTGGGCCCAGGCGAGGTCCAGGCGGAGGGTGTCGGCCTCCTCGCGGGAGGGTGCCTCGGTGAGCAGGCGGTTCAGTTCGGCCTGGCGTTCCGCGGCGTACCGCTGTTCGCGGAGCATCACGTCGAGCCGGTCGCGCAGGGCGTCCCGGGCGCCGGGCCGGGCGTCGTACGCCGAGACGGCGGCGGCGTGCAGGACGCGGGCGCGTTCCCGCTCGGCCGCGGCCGCGGCGGGGCCGAACGCCGCGTGGAGGTCCTGCAGCAGCGCCTCGACCACGTCCCACGGCGGCACCTCATGCCCGTCGCGGCAGGCCTGCATGCCCTCGGGGTCGCGTTGCCAGAAGACCCCGCACCACCCGCCGCCCTGATCCAGGCGCCCCAGGAGGCCGTCCAGGTAGTTCGCGAACTCCCGTACCCGACCGGGGAGTTGATCCACAGCCATGCCCGACTCCCGCCCGACTGCCAGCACTCCGGCCGCCAGGCAACACCAGCTGTGTTACGAGCTTGCTACGCAGAGTTTTCCGGGAGTGTGCGGGCGGCTCATTGCGCGATCTTGACTCTTGCGCGGACCGGCCCGCCGCAGGCGTGTTTCAGACACCCACCAGCACGCACTGCGCCAGCAGGTCATCCATGGACAACCCGAGAACCCGGGCCAGCGCGGCCACCGTGAAGAAGGCCGGGGTCGGCGCCCGCCCGGTCTCGATCTTGCGGAGCGTCTCGGCCGAGACGCCCGCCTCCGCCGCGATCTCGGCCATGCTCCGCCCGCCGCGCGCCTCGCGCAGCAACTGCCCGAGTCGTTCGCCGCGTTCACGCTCTTCGGGGGTGAGGGGGGTGCGCACCATGGCACCCATTCTAATACCGCCCCCCTGCCGCACCCATACCGCCACCCCCATTCAAATGCCGGTATAGTAATTGGCATGGTGGAACTGAAGACGGACACGTCCCTTGACGCGATGCACGCCGCAGGCCAGGTCGTCGCACGAGCCCTGACCGCTGTACGAAAGGCCGCCGCCGTCGGCGTCTCCCTGCTGGAGCTGGACGAGGTGGCCCGGGAGGTGCTGCGCGAGGCCGGGGCCTCCTCCCCTTTCCTCGGCTACCGCCCCTCCTTCGCCCCGACCCCCTTCCCGGCGGTGATCTGCGCCTCGGTCAACGACGCGATCGTGCACGGCATCCCCACCCGCTACCGCCTCCGTGACGGCGACCTGGTCTCCATCGACTGCGGCGCCCACCTGGACGGCTGGGCCGGCGACTCGGCGATCAGCTTCACGGTCGGTCGTCCCCGCCCGGCGGACCTGCGCCTCGTCGACACCGCCGAGCGCGCCCTGGCGGCCGGCATCGCGGCAGCCGTCGTCGGCAACCGCATCGGCGACATCGCCCACGCCGTCGGCCGGGTCTGCCGCACGGCGGGCTACGGCATCCCCGCCGGCTTCGGCGGTCACGGCGTAGGCCGCCACATGCACGAGGACCCCGAGGTCCCGAACGAGGGCCGCGCGGGCCGGGGACTTCCCTTGCGCCATGGCATGGTCCTGGCGATCGAGCCGATGCTGATCGGCGGCGGCAAGGACGCCTACTACGAAGCGAGCGACGGATGGACCCTGCGCACGAGCGACGGCTCCCGCGCAGCCCACGCCGAGCACACCGTGGCGATCACGGAAACGGGACCTCGCGTCCTTACCGCAAGGGAAACCGCCTAGGGGCGCGGGGCTCTGTCGATGTGCGGATCCGCCGCGATGCCGTCGGGGACCATCCGTGCCAAGGTGTTATGAACGGACACCAAAGGAACGGAACGCCATGACCAACGGCTACCCTCCCGACCCCTTCGGTGATTTCCTGGGCCGCTTCCTCGGCAGCACCCCCGGCGGACCCGAGCGCCCCCGCCACATCGACATCGGCCGCCTGCTCAGCCAGCCGGCCCGGGAGATGGTGAGAGGGGCCGCCCAGTACGCCGCCGAGCATGGCAGCCGGGACCTGGACACGCAGCACCTGCTGCGTGCGGCCCTGGCCACCGAGCCCACCCGGTCCCTGCTCAGCAGGGCCGGCGCGGACCCCGACTCGCTCGCGACGGAGATCGACGACCGCGCGGGCCCCGTCCAGCACCCGCCGGGCGAGACACCCCCGCCGACGTCGCTCTCGCTCACCCCGGCCGTCAAGCGGGCCCTGCTCGACGCGCACGAACTGGCGCGGTCGACCGGTGCCGGGTACATCGGCCCGGAGCACGTGCTGAGCGCACTGGCCGCGAATCCGGACTCGGCGGCCGGGCACATCCTGCACGCGTCCCGTTTCTCGCCGGGCGCCCTGCCGCCCGAGGCCCCGGAGTCCGTCCCGGTACGCGTCACGGAGCGCCAGCGGCCCACCTCCACGCCGACGCTCGACAAGTACGGCCGTGATCTGACAGAGCTGGCCCGGGAGGGGCGTGTCGACCCGGTCATCGGCCGCGACGAGGAGATCGAGCAGACCATCGAGGTGCTGTCCCGGCGCGGGAAGAACAACCCCGTGCTGATCGGCGACGCTGGTGTCGGCAAGACGGCCATCGTGGAGGGGCTCGCGGAGCGGATCGCGGACGGGGACGTGCCGGACGTCCTGTCCGGGCGGCGGGTGGTCGCCCTGGACCTGACCGGGGTCGTCGCGGGCACGCGTTACCGGGGCGACTTCGAGGAACGTCTGAACAACATCGTGGAGGAGATCCGCACCCACTCCGACCAGCTGATCGTCTTCATCGACGAGCTGCACACGGTCGTCGGCGCCGGTACGGGCGGGGAGGGCGGTGCGATGGACGCGGGCAACATCCTCAAGCCCGCGCTCGCCCGGGGCGAGCTGCACATCGTGGGCGCGACCACGCTGGAGGAGTTCCGCCGGATCGAGAAGGACGCGGCGCTTGCCCGCCGCTTCCAGCCGGTCCTGGTGCCCGAGCCGACCACCGAGGACACGATCGAGATCCTGCGCGGCCTGCGCGACCGGTACGAGGCCCACCACCAGGTCCGCTACACCGACGAGGCGCTGGTGGCCGCCGTGGAGCTGTCGGACCGCTATCTCACCGACCGGCGCCTGCCCGACAAGGCGATCGACCTGATCGACCAGGCCGGCGCCCGGGTGCGCCTCGGCGCCCGGACGAAGGGCACGGACGTGCGCGCGATGGAGCGCGAGATGGAGCAGCTCGTCTGTGACAAGGACCAGGCGGTCTCCGACGAGCAGTACGAGCGGGCCACGCAGCTGCGCGACCGGATCGGCGCGCTGAAGGAGCGGATCGCCGAGGCCAGCGGCGGCGACGAGGCCGACGAGGGGCAGAACCTGGAGGTGACGGCGGAGGCCATCGCCGAGGTGGTGTCCCGGCAGACCGGCATCCCGGTGAGCCGGCTGACCCAGGAGGAGAAGGAGCGGCTGCTGGGCCTGGAGGGGCATCTGCACCAGCGGGTGGTCGGCCAGGAGGAGGCGGTGAGCGTGGTCGCCGAGGCCGTACTGCGCTCCCGCGCCGGGCTCGCGAGCCCGGACCGGCCGATCGGCAGCTTCCTGTTCCTCGGCCCGACCGGCGTCGGCAAGACCGAGCTGGCCCGCGCGCTCGCCGAGGCCCTGTTCGGCAGCGAGGACCGCATGGTCCGCCTCGACATGAGCGAGTACCAGGAGCGGCACACCGTCTCCCGGCTGGTGGGCGCCCCGCCCGGGTACGTGGGCCACGAGGAGGCCGGCCAGCTCACCGAAGTGGTGCGCAGGTACCCGTACTCGCTGCTCCTGCTCGACGAGGTGGAGAAGGCCCACCCGGACGTCTTCAACATCCTGCTGCAGGTCCTGGACGACGGGCGGCTGACCGACTCGCAGGGCCGCACGGTCGACTTCACCAACACGGTCATCGTGATGACCAGCAACCTCGGCTCCGACGTGATCACCCGGCGCGGTGCCGGGATCGGCTTCGGGCCGGGTGGCGCGCAGGCCGACGAGGAGGCGCGGCGCGAGCAGATCCTGCGCCCGCTGCGCGAGCACTTCCGGCCGGAGTTCCTGAACCGGATCGACGAGATCGTCGTGTTCCGGCAGCTGACGAGCGAGCAGCTGCGGCAGATCACCCAGCTGCTGCTGGAGCGCACCCGCCGGCTGCTGGACGGCCAGAGCGTCGCGGTCGAGTTCACCGACGCGGCCGTCGACTGGATCGCCGAGCGCGGCTACCAGCCCGAGTACGGCGCCCGCCCGCTGCGCCGCACCATCCAGCGCGAGGTCGACAACCAGCTGTCCCGGCTGCTGCTGGACGGCACGATCGCCCCGGGCAGCCGGGTCACGGTGGACGTCAGGGACGGACTGCTGGACTTCCGTGCACAGCAGGCGCAGCCGTCCGCTCCCGAGGTGTGAGGGTCACGGCGCCGCCGGATGGACCACCATCGCCGAGCCGCCGCCGCGGCGTACCTTCTCGGCGGCGGCCAGCCACCTGCCGTCCGGCAGCCGCTGGACGCCGGTGGCAGCGCCGATCTCCGGGTTCAGCTTGAAGCTGTGCCCGATGGCCTCCAGCTGTGTCCTCAAGTCGCTGTTGTACAGGCCTGGTTCGAGTTCGGTCTGGGCCGCGTTGCGCTGGCTGGCGCGCGGGGCGGCGATCGCGTCGACCAGCGGCAGATGCCGGTCGAGGAACTCGGTCAGTGTCTGCAGCACGGTGGTGATGATGGTCGCGCCGCCGGGCGAGCCGAGCGCCACCACCGGCCGGCCGTGCCGGTCGAGGACGATGGTCGGTGAGATGGAGGAGCGCGGCCGCTTGCCGGGGCCGGGCAGGTTCGGGTCGTGCACGGCCGGGTTGGCCGGGGCGAAGGAGAAGTCGGTCAGCTCGTTGTTGAGCAGGAAGCCCCGGCCGGGCACGGTGATGCCGCTGCCGCCGGTCTGCTCGATGGTGAGCGTGTAGGCGACGACGTTGCCCCACTTGTCGGCCGCGGTCAGGTGGGTGGTGTTCTCGCCCTCGTACGTCGTCGGGGCAGCCGTACCGCCGGTGCCGCAGGCGGCGGGGTGGCGCGGGTCGCCGGGTGCGAGCGGGCTGCCGAGGACCGCGTCGTCCTTGATCAGGCAGGCGCGCGAGTCGGCGTACCGCTGCGAGAGCAGGTCCTTGGTCGGTACGTCCTCGAAGGCGGGGTCGCCGACCCAGCGGCCGCGGTCGGCGAAGGCGATGCGGCTCGCCTCGATGTAGTGGTGCAGGTACTGCACCTCGTCGGCCTTCGAGAGGTCGGTCTTCTCCAGGATGTTGAGCGCCTCGCCGACGGTGGTGCCGCCGGAGGAGGAGGGCGCGATGGAGTACACGTCCAGACCGCGGTACGAGGTCCTGGTGGGCTTCTGGAGCTTGGCGCCGTAGGCGGCCAGGTCCTTCTCCTCCAGCTTGCCGGGGCGGGCGTTCCAGCCCGAACCCGGGTCCACCGGTGGCTTGTTCACCGTATTGACGATGTCGTCGCCCAGGTCGCCATGGTAGATCGCGCCGACGCCCTTCCTGGCCAGTTCCTGGTAAGTGCGGGCCAGATCGGGGTTCTTGAAGGTGGAGCCGACGACCGGGAGCTGTCCGTTCGGCAGGAACAGCCGGGCGGTGTCGGGGAAGTAGCGGAACCGGGTCTCGTTGGACGCGGTCTGCGAGCGGAAGGTGCCGTCGACGGTGAAGCCGTCGCGGGCGATCCGCTCGGCGGGCTTGAGTACCGCACCGAGGCTTCTGCTGCCCCACTGGTCCAGCGCCGTCTGCCAGGTGGCGGGCGTACCCGGGGTGCCGACGCTCAGGCCGCTGCTGACGGCGTCGGCGAAGGCGAGCGGCTTGCCGTTCTCCGTGAACAGGTCGGCGTCGGCGCTCAGCGGCGCGGTCTCGCGGCCGTCGATGGTGTGCACCGTACGGGACTTGGCGTCGTAGTAGACGAAGTAGCCGCCTCCGCCGATGCCGGCCGAGTAGGGCTCGGTGACGCCGAGCGCGGCTGCGGTGGCGACGGCCGCGTCGACCGCGTTGCCGCCCTTCCTGAGCACCTCGATGCCGGCGGCCGAGGCGTCCGCGTCGACGCTGGCCACGGCTCCGCCGTAGCCGACGGCCACCGGAACCTTCGTGGGCGTCTCTCCCGCTCCGGCGGGCGGAGCCGCCGCTCCCACCGACACCATGGCGGCCGAGACCGCCATCACCGCCAGTTTCCGCGCGCCAGGCCGACCCATCCGTACCTCCCGTCGGGACCGTCCGCGCAGCGTAACGAGATTGCCGTAAGGCCAACAGTACGCCTCGGCCGCCCGCCACACGACCGTCACAGTTCGAACGCCGGTACGTAGTCGTTGCCCGGGCCCGCTACCATGCGCGGCCATGAACGACGACGTGCGCAATATCGTCCTGGGCCTGGTGGCGACCGGGATATCGGCCTCGCTGGGCTGGCTCGCCCGCACGTATCTGTGGCGCCGCAAACTGCGCCGCAAGCAGGCGTTCTTCGGGCTGCCGGACAACTCGGAGTCGCTGCTCGTGGTCAACCACAAGGCGGGCGGACCGGAGCTGACGGTGATGCGGCACGACGTGTTCGCCCTGCTGGAACTCTCCGCCCTGATCAAGGAATGCAAGGCACACGCCCAGGTCGTGGCTCACGACGCCACCCAGCAGGGCTTCGGCGAGCGGACGGAGTTCTGCGTCGGCGGGCCCTACTCGAACCGCCGGATGGCGGCCCACCTCTCCTCGCTGCTGCCGGGCACCCGGATGAACGTCGAGGCCGACGCCGGTCCGGAGCTCGGCGCCCTCCGGATCGGCTCGGAGGAGTACCGGATGGAGCGCGGCCGGAGCGAGTACGTACTGCTCGCCCGGCTCACCGCGAACGGACAAGGGGACTTCCGGCCGGTGTTCCTCTTCTGCGGACAGCGCGCGATCACGAACCAGGCCGCCACTCGCTATCTCGCCCGCCACCACGAGCGACTGCACCGCAAGTACGGCACCGGACCCTTCGTCCTGCTACTGAAGGTGGTCAACTCACAGGCGTACGGCCCGGATGTGGTCGAGCTGGTCGCGGACGTGACACGGGCGGCGCGCACCCCACTGCCCGAACCCGAGCCCGCACAGTCGTAAAAACCTTTACCGGTGCGTAACTTACCGACGGGTTACTTAGGGTAAGGTCCGCCGGTTACCGTCGAGTCACTTTGCACTGACACGAGTGAGGAGTGACCCATGGGACACGGTCGCACCACCTTGCGCACCTCTGCCGTAGGAGTCGTCTCCGCGGCGCTGATCGCGGGGACCGTCGTCGGCCTGGCTCCGGCCGCCCAGGCCGCCTCGTCCGTCCGCTTCGTGGACATCACGGGCGACGGCGGCACCGTACTGAAGGCGAACGTCGTCACGCCCGCGGGCGCCGACGGCTCGCACAGCTACCCGCTCATCGTGCTGCCCACGAGCTGGGGCCTGCCGCAGGTGGAGTATCTCGCCCAGGCGCAGAAGCTCGCCGACTCCGGCTACGTGGTGCTCACGTACAACGTGCGCGGGTTCTGGCAGTCCGGCGGCGAGATAGAAGTGGCGGGTCCGCCGGACATAGCGGACGCCTCCAAGGTCATCGACTGGGCGCTCGCCAACACCCCCGCCGACCCGCGGCACATCGGCATGGCGGGCGTCTCCTACGGCGCCGGCATCAGCCTGCTGGCCGCCGCCCACGACAAGCGCATCAAGGCCGTCGCCGCGCTCAGCGGCTGGGCCGACCTGATCGACTCGATCTACTCGGGCCGCACCCAGCACGTCCAGGCGGGCGCCCTGCTCGACGGCGCGGGCACCATCACCGGCCGCGAGAGCCCCGAACTCCGGGAGATCTTCGACAACTTCTACGCCTCCAACCTGACAAAGGAACAGGAGATGATCGACTGGGGGCGCAAGCGTTCCGCCGCGACCTACGTCGACCAGCTGAACAGGAACGGCACCGCGGTCCTGATGGCCAACGCCTGGGGCGACACGATCTTCCCGGCCAACTCGTACGCCGACTTCTACGAGAAGCTGAACGTCCCGAAGCGGCTGGAGATGCGGCCCGGCGACCACGCGACCGCCGAGCTGACCGGCCTGTTCGGGCTGCCCAACGACGTGTGGACGGACACCGGGCGCTGGTTCGACCACTACCTCAAGGGCGCCGACAACGGCATCGACCGCGAGCAGCCCGTCCAGCTCAAGTCCCGTAGCGCGGGGGGATACGAGGGCTACCCGGACTGGAAGTCGGTCGGCGCGACCCGCACCAAGCTCGCGCTCGCGGGCTCCACCACCATCCACGCCAACATCGACTCGGGCGCGGACGGTGGGATCGTCTTCCTCTCCAGCATCCTGGACCAGGTCGCCCAACTGCCGCCCGTCGCCTCGATCCCGCTGCTGCCGCGCCGCTGGGCGGCCGTGTGGCAGTCGGAGCGGTACGGCACGGCCCAGCAGGTGCGGGGCACGGCCACGCTGCACACCACGCTCACCCCGACCAAGGAGAGCGGCACCCTCATCGCCTACCTGTACGACGTGGGTCCGCTCGGCTTCGGCAAGCTGGTCACCAACGCGCCCTACACCTGGCACGGTCGGACGCCCGGCGAGCCGTTCGACGTGAACCTGGACCTGTTCTCCACCGCCTACGACGTACCCGCCGGGCACCGCCTCGCGCTGGTCGTCGACACCGTCGACCCGCTCTACATCGAGCACAACCCGTCCGGCGCGCAGCTGACCTTCTCCTCGCCGCCGGACGACCCGTCATACGTGTCCGTCCCCGTGCGCGAGCAGTGATCATCGGCTGCCGCCGGACGAGCCTGGCCCTTGTATCCCGGTGCGGTTCGGCAAGATCACCATCACCACAGGGATGAACGGCTCATCGTAGTCGAGGTCTGCGATCCAGGCGTAGTCGGCGTCAGGCCTCGGCGATCTCCCCGTACAGCTGGGACAGTTCGGGGACGCCGGTCGCGGCCCAGGCCCGGCCGGCGTCCACGACCTCGACCTCGCGGCCGGAGGCGAGCCGCAGCACGGGCTCGCCGTCGGACCTGATCTCCCAGCCGGCCCCGGGCACGGTGCGCACGACGACCGTGCCCAGGTACAGCCCCGCGTCGTTGCCCAGCCAGGGCAGCGTCTCCGCGTCGTCGCGCCAGCGCGGGACCAGTTGGTCCAGCGCCTCCAGGGAGGCCGGGGTGTCGTCGAGGCGGACGCCGGCCTCGTCCGCCTGGGAGCGGAGCAGTTCACATTCGGACAGGAGCGCGGCGATCGCCTCGGGGTCGGCCGGCAGCGCCGCGCCACCGTTCTTGTGGTGCCTGGGGCCCAGGAACGGAATGTTCATGGACCCAGCCTGGCATCACACGTCCAGGTCGACCACCACCGGCGCGTGGTCGGACGCGCCCTTGCCCTTGCGCTCCTCACGGTCGACGTAGGAGTCCTTGACGGCCTTCGCGAACGGCTCGTTGCCGTACACCAGGTCGATGCGCATGCCGCGGTTCTTGGGGAAGCAGAGCTGGCGGTAGTCCCAGTACGTGTACGGGTGGTCGTACTTCAGGGGGCGCGGCACGACGTCCGACAGGCCCGCCTCCTGGAGGGAGACCAGGGCGGCGCGCTCGGCGGGGGTCACGTGGGTGGAGCCCTCGAAGACGGCCACGTCGTAGACGTCGTCGTCGGTGGGCGCCACGTTGTAGTCGCCCATCACCGCGAACGGACGGCCGCCGGAGGCGTCACCGGCGACGGCGGCCTTCAGGGCCTCGAACCACTGGAGCTTGTAGGCGTAGTGCGGGTGGTCCACCTCACGGCCGTTGGGCACGTACACCGACCAGACGCGGACCGGGCCGCAGGTCGCCGAGATGGCGCGCGGCTCGGTCACGCCCTCGTAGCCGGGGTCGCCGGGCAGGCCCTTGACGACGTCCTCCAGGCCGACGCGGGAGAGCACCGCCACGCCGTTCCACCGGCCGGTCGCGTGGACCGCCGCCTCGTAGCCCAGCTCGCGCAGCTGGCCGAACGGGAACTGCTCCTCGGCGATCTTGGCTTCCTGGAGGCAGAGCACGTCGGTGCCGCTGCTCTCCAGCCAGGCGAGCAGCCTCGGGAGGCGGGCGGTGATCGAGTTCACGTTCCAGGTGGCGATGCGCATGTCTCACAACCTACCCGGCGGGTGTGACAGCGCGCCTCAGACGTCCGCCGACGCCCCCGGAGTGAGCCGCTGGTGGTCCGTGCCGCCCAGGGCGCCGATCTGGCGGTCGTAGATCGGACGGGCGAGGTCGGTCAGCAGGGCGTCGTGGATGTCGTAGGCGCGCTGCGGCTTCACCTCGCGGACGTAGTCGATCACCTCGGAGATCTTGTTCCAGGGCGCCTGCACCGGGAGCATCAGCGTCTCGACGGGCAGGTCGGGGACGGTGAGGGCGTCGCCCGGGTGGAAGACCCGGCCGCCGTCGATCAGGTAGCCGACGTTGGTGATGCGCGGGATGTCCGGGTGGATCACCGCGTGCAGCTCGCCGTGGACCTGCACGTCGAAGCCCGCGGCGGTGAACGTGTCGCCGTGGCCGACGGTGTGCACCCGGCCCGGGAAGGCCGCCGCGATCTGCTGGGCCACGGACTTCAGGGTCCAGATCCGGGCTGCCGGGTTCGCCTCCAGGGCGGCCCGCAGCCGGCCCTCGTCGAAGTGGTCCGGGTGCTCGTGCGTGACCAGCATCGCGTCCGCGCCGGCCGCCGCGTCCTGCTCGCTGAACCCGCCGGGATCGATCACGAGCGTCCGCCCGTCCTTCTCCAGGCGGACACAGGCGTGGGACTTCTTGGTGAGCTTCATGTCTCCCCATCCTGCCGCCTGCGGCGGCCCGGGGCTCACTCGGCGGGGGTGGTCTCCTCGCGGATGACCTGCTGGGCCACCCGGAACGCGCTGTTCGCCGCCGGGACGCCGCAGTACACGGCCGCCTGCAGCAGCACTTCCCTGATCTCGTCGGGGGTGAGGCCGTTGCGCAGGGCGGCGCGGGTGTGGAAGGCCAGCTCCTCCAGGTGGCCGCCGGCGACCAGCGCGGTGAGCGTGACACAGCTGCGGGTGCGGCGGTCCAGGCCGGGCCGGTCCCAGATCTCGCCCCAGGCGTAGCGGGTGATGAACTCCTGGAAGCCCCCGGAGAACTCGTCGGCCTGGGACAGCGCCCGGTCCACGTGCGCGTCGCCGAGCACCTCCCGGCGGACCTTCAGCCCGGCCTCGTACCGGTCGGGCAGATCGAGCGGCCGCGGCGCTGCGACGGCGGGGGCGATCTCGGCGACCGGCACGACCTGGGGCGCCGCCGTCAGCGCCGGGTTGACGGGGACGGCCGGGAGGGCCGTCTGAGCGGTGTCGAAGGGCTGCAGCCAGGCGGTGGAGAAGTGCCGTACCAGCAGGTCGGTGACGGCGGCGGGCTGCTCCACCGGCACCAGGTGGGAGGCGCCGGGCACGACCGCGAGCCGGGCGTCCGGTATCCCCGCGACCAGGGTGCGGGCCTCGGCCGGTCCGGTGACCTGGTCCTCGGAGCCCACCAGCACCAGAGTCGGCGCGCCGACCCGGCCCAGCTCGGCCCGGACGTCGAACCCGGCGAGGGCCTCGCAGGCGGTGATGTAGCAGCCCGGGTCCGTGGTGCGCACCATCTGTACGGCCCACTCGGTGATCGCGGGCTGCGCGGCGGCGAACCCGCCGGTGAACCAGCGGTCGGGCGAGGTCCGGGCGATCGGCTCGAGCCCGTTGGTCCGGACGACCACCCCGCGCTGGCGGAACTCGTCCGGGGTACCGAACCGGGGCGAGGCGGCGACCAGCGCGAGCGAGGCGAGGCGCTCGGGGTGGCGCAGGGCCAGCTCGATGCCGATCGCACCGCCCAGCGCACAGCCCGCGTAGCCGAAGCGCTGCACACCGAGCGCGTCCAGGGTCACCAGCAGGCGGGCCGCCAGCTCACCGACGGAGCCGGCCGGGTGGGCGGGGGCGCCGCCGTGCCCCGGCAGGTCGAACCGGAAGACCCGCCACTGCTGCGTCAGCTCGGGGATCTGGCGGTCCCACATGTGCCATGTGGTACCAAGTGAGGGTCCCAAGATCAGGACAGGTGCGTCTTCTGGCCCGTCAAAGCGGTATTGCAGGGTGTTCGGTGGTGTCTCGCTCACCCGTCCGAGCCTCTCATCTGTCACGGACGCCCCTATAACGGGGGGTCGGTAGAGCCCATCCTGACCAGGTTGAAGACCTCGCGGGCGGCATATCGCTTGAGTAGCTGTTGTCTTTCAGATCTTGAGAGATGCGCGTCGAACGGGAGTCCCGATTAGGTGGTCCTGGGTGCTTGGGGGCGCGTTCGCATCCCGCGGATCCGGGGTGACCCCCGTGCCGACGGTGTTGCCGCCGTCCGGAGCCAGCACCGTGTTGACCCGCCTGCGGGCGATCGCCCACTCCTGCCATTCCAGCTCGGCCGCGGCCAGCTCGGCCTGGATACGGCAGCCTCCTCACGCAGCCCGTCGACTCGACGGCGAGCGGCGAACTCGTACTGTTTCCAGTAGCCCGACCCCGACGGCATTCGAGGCCTCCCGGCGAGCGACAACACGACAGGCCACAGCTCCCACGGAATCACCGACCCTAAGCTTGACCAGCTGAAACGCCGTCCTCAAGTTCGGCAAGCCAACAGCCACCCACCCTTACGGCTTCAGGGGCGGCGGCGCCGTGCTGCTTCTGATCACCAGGCGGGTGGGAACGATGTCCGTGCCGGATCGGGGGACGTCGTGTTCGTGGATCTGCCGCAAGACCTCCTGGGCACTTTTCCGGCCCACCTCGGCGAAGTCCTGGTGGACGGTGGTCAGGGGCGGGGCGAAGTGGGCGGCGTCGGGGAGGTCGTCGAAGCCGACCACGCTGATGTCGCCGGGGACGGCCTTGCCTCGTTCTTGGAAGGCGTGCAGGAGACCGAGTGCCATCTGGTCGTTGGAGGCAAACACCGCGGTGCAGTCCGGCTCTTGTGCGAGTTCGAGGCCGGCCGCGTAGCCCGATGCGGCGGTCCAGTCGCCGTGCAGGGGTGGTGGCACAGGCCGTCCGGCTTCCTCGAGCACGGTCTGCCATGTTTGGGCTCGGCGCTGGCTTGCGTACGACGTCTCCGGACCGGTCACGTGCCAGACGGTCTCATGTCCGAGTTCCAGCAGGTGACTGATGGCCTCTCGGGTGCCGCCGGCCTGGTCGGTATCGACCACGCGATAGCGGTCTCCGGCGTCGGAGTCCACGACGACCACGCGCACGCCGGGCGGCAGCTTCACGGTTCCCGCGTCAAGCAGGTGGACCTCGATGAAGACGATGACTGCGTCGACGGCCAGTTCGCCCATCCGGGTGAAGGCGCCCAGCACACTGTCCTGGGTCGGAATATCGACGGGGATCACCGTGATCGCGTATCCCTCGGCCGCGGCCTGGGCCGCGATCGCTTGCACGGTGTCGCTGTGGCCGGTGGCGGAGAGGTTGTGGAGGATCACGCCGATGGTCTTGAACTGCCCGTACCTGAGGGCGCGCGCGGCACTGTTGGGCCGGTAGCCCAGTTCCCGCATCGCAGCCTGCACCCGCTCCCGGGTCGAACCGATCACGCTGGGATGGCCGTTGGCCACCCTGGACACGGTCTGACGTGAAACGCCGGCAAGCGCGGCGACGTCGGCCCTCGTGACGTGCTGCCTGTGGCGCCCGCCCGGTACGGCCGAGCCGACTTGCTGTGCGCCCACCGCAGGACCAGGATCCTGCTGTCCCAGCTCACTCAGGTCCATCGAGCCTTCGCTCCTGTCTGTCCACTCGTCGCCGTCCGCTGAAGGCTCGGGCGGAAGTTTTAACGTGCGAGAAACCTTGACCTCCCACTGTGACGGGTGCCACGCTACCGCATCATGTTCACGTGACCAACCGTCTGCGGGCTGAATGGTCACGTGAACAAGGTTCGGGTCGATGCGCTGAGCCGGACTCGATGTTCACGTGACCACGCAGTGTGGTCAGCGTTCGCGCAGCAAGGAGTGAAGCGGTGGTCGCAGCACCACAGGCAGGGGTTCTAGGTGCCAGGAGGCCATCGGCCTCGAGACGGCGGTCATGGGTCGGCTGGCGGTTCGTCGGGCCGTTCGTGGCGGTGTTTGCGCTGGTCTTCCTCGCACCGATCGGCTACTCGATCTACCTGAGCCTGTTCCGTACCCGGCTGATCGGCGGAACGGCCTTCGTCGGTGCCGACAACTACACCGAGGTGCTGGGGGACGCACAGTTCTGGTCCGCCTTCGGGCGGGTGGCGGTCTTCCTGGCCGTGCAGGTCCCGATCATGTTGCTCCTCGCGCTTCTGCTGGCCCTGGCGATCGACAGCGGCCGCCTGTACGGGGTGGGCTTCTTCCGGATCTCAGTGTTCCTGCCTTACGCGGTGCCGACCGTCGTTGCCACGCTGATGTGGGGCTTCATGTACGGAACCCGGTTCGGCCTGGTCGGCAACATCAATGAGGCGTTCGGCATCTCGCTTCCCGACCCGCTGTCGCCCGGTCTGGTCCTCGCGTCGATCGGCAACATCGTGACCTGGCAGTTCGTCGGCTACAACATGCTGATCCTCTACTCGGCGCTGAGGGTGGTCGATCCGACGCTGTACGAGGCCGCGGAGATGGACGGGGCCGGGCAGCTGCGGATCATCCGGGCGATCAAGCTCCCGGCGCTGCGCGGGGCTCTGTCGATCGCGACGATCTTCTCGATCATCGGCAGTTTCCAGCTGTTCAACGAGCCGAGCGTCCTCAAGAGCCTGGCGCCGAATGCGATCACGTCCTACTTCACGCCAAACCTCTACGCCTACTCGCTGTCGTTTGCCGGACAGAAGTTCAACTACTCGGCCACGGTCGCCATCGTCATGGGTGTGATCACGATGATCATCGCCTACGCCGTCCAGCTGCGCGGCATGCGAAAGGAATCCTGATCATGGCGACCACGACTCCTCGCGTCGGGCACAAGCCGCGCACCGCACGGCACGCGGGTGCCTCTTCGGGCCCGCTGGTGGTCCGCCCCGCCCGGCGCGCCTCCCGCCGGAAGCGGCGCAGCGCCACGCTGACCGCCCTGACAATGATCATGCTGGTGTACACGCTGCTGCCGCTGGCCTGGCTGGCGATCAACGCCACCAAGACGCAGAAGGGGCTGTTCGACTCCTTCGGCCTGTGGCTGGATGGCGACTTCGCCCTGTTCGGCAACATCGCCG
The DNA here is from genome assembly GCF_042892235.1 of Streptomyces sp. NPDC001816. NCBI lineage: Bacteria > Bacillati > Actinomycetota > Actinomycetes > Kitasatosporales > Streptomycetaceae > Streptomyces > Streptomyces sp. NPDC001816. Next base: position 934,742 of record NZ_JBIATY010000001.1, on the reverse strand, counting down.
ACACCTTCAGCTACAACGACGGGATCTTCACCCGCTGGCTGCTCAACACCGTGCTGTATGTGGTGGTCGGGGCGGGCGGCGCTACCTTCCTCGCGACGCTCGCCGGGTACGGGCTGGCCAAGTTCGACTTCCCCGGCAAGAAGGCCGTCTTCGCGACCGTCATCGGAGCGGTCGCGGTGCCCGGTACCGCACTGGCGGTTCCCACCTTCCTGATGTTCTCCGAGATGGGGCTGACCAACACCCCGTGGGCGATCATCATCCCGTCGCTGGTCTCGCCGTTCGGCCTCTACCTGATGTGGACCTTCGCCACCGACGCCGTCCCGAAAGAGATCCTGGAGTCGGCGCGCGTCGATGGCGCCGGCGAGTTCCGCACGTTCTTCCAGATCAGCATGCCGATGCTGGCGCCGGGAATCGTCACCGTACTTCTCTTCAACGTGGTCGCGACCTGGAACAACTACTTCCTGCCGCTGATCATGCTGAAGGATCCCGACTGGTACCCGCTGACCCTCGGCCTGAACAGCTGGAACGCCCAGGCTTCCACCGTGGGCGGCGAAGCGGTCTTCAATCTCGTGATCACTGGATCACTGCTCACCATCGTCCCGCTGATCGCGGCGTTCCTGCTGCTCCAGCGGTACTGGCAGTCCGGCCTGTCCGCCGGAAGCGTCAAGGGCTGACCCAAGCCCGCCGACTGCCACGCCTCCCAGGTACACCGCACGAAAGGGAACACCCCATGACGAGAACCCGTCGTCACGCCCTGCTGCTGGGCGCCGCCGCCCTGTCAGTGGCACTCACCGCCACCGCCTGCAGTTCCTCCGGCACCGAGGACTCGGGCAGCGCCGAGCCTGCGTCCAACGCCGACATCCAGGCCGCCCTGAACACCGGCGGCGAGATCACCGTCTGGGCCTGGGACCCGACGCTGAAGAAGGTCGTCAGCGACTTCGAGGCCAAGTACCCCAAGGTCAAGGTCAACCTGGTCAACGCCGGCACCAACAACGACCAGTACACCGCGCTGCAGAACGCGGTCAAGGCCGGATCGGGTGTCCCCGACGTCGCCATGATCGAGTACTACGCCCTGTCGCAGTTCTCGCTCGCCAAGTCCCTCACCGACCTCAGCGCCCTGGGTGCGGACAAGCTCAAGGGCACCTTCTCCGCCGGCCCGTGGAGCGCCGTCCACGCCGGCACCGAGGGTATCTACGCCCTGCCGATGGACTCCGGCCCGATGGCCCTGTTCTACAACAAGGAGGTCTTCGACAAGCACAAGATCAAGGTGCCGGCCACCTGGGAGGAGTACATCGCCGCGGCCAAGAAGCTGCACAAGGCGGACCCCAAGGCGTATCTCACCGCCGACACCGGCGACGCCGGCTTCACCACCAGCATGATCTGGCAGGCCGGCGGAAGGCCGTACACCGTGAACGGCACCCAGGTCGGTGTGAACTTCGACGACGCCGGGACCAAGAAGTTCACCACCGCCTGGCAGCAGCTCATCAGCGACAAGCTGCTCGCGCCGGTCTCCCCCTGGAGCGATGCGTGGTACAAGGGCCTCGGCGACGGCACGATCGCCTCCCTCGTCACCGGCGCGTGGATGCCCGCGCCCCTCGCATCGGGCGTCAAGGCCGGCGCCGGCAAGTGGCGTGTGGCGCCCATGCCACAGTGGAGCAGTGGGGAGGAGGCCACCGCCGAGAACGGCGGCAGTTCGCTGGCCGTCATGCAGGCCAGCACCAAGAAGAAGCTCGCCTACGCCTTCCTCAAGTACGCCACCGTCGACGAGGGCGCGCAGACCCGCGTCGACGCCGGGACGTTCCCCTCCACCACCAAGCAGCTGAAGTCCCCGGACTTCCTCAATAAGAAGGACCCGTACTTCGGCGGCCAGAAGATCAACGAGGTGCTCGCCAAGTCGGCCGACGACGTCCTCATCGGATGGTCCTACCTGCCCTTCCAGGTCTACGCCAACAGCATCTTCAACGACAACGTCGGCAAGGCCTACGTCAGCGACACCACCCTGCAGGACGGCCTCAAAGCCTGGCAGGACGCCTCCCGCAAGTACGGCCAGGAACAAGGCTTCACCGTCAGGTAACACGCCCCGGCCCGTGTCCCGCCCGCCTGTTGGCGGGACAGCAGGACCGTCCAACGGCTCTTCTTCGCACCTCCACCCTGAGGGCACGAGGTCGCACGACCGGCCGCCAACGGCCGCCGCTGACGACGACCTCAGCGACCCGCCCCCACCATCGCCCCGCCGGCCACCTGACGGGCCGGCGGGGTCCCACCCCGGGCTCACCGAGCCACACGCGGCCTCCCTCCCCCATGCCCTGAGCCGCCCGTACCCGAAGGAGCAACCGGATGCACGGACGCTCGCCCAGCATCCTGCCGAGGCCACCGCCCGCGCGAATTCGGCACCGGTGGCCGCGATCACCGCGGTCGGCCGCGCAGCCGCCAACCGCATCCCGTGCCCGCCGCCCCGAGCAAGGACACTCAGCGGGCGGTGACAACGCCGTAGCGGGCCCCACCCGCAGCGGCCCCTTCTCCACAACAAAGACCGTGCCCGCCAGCCCAAAGCGAGCACGTCAACTCAGCCGACCCCACGTTCCCCGGCCGCCCGGCGCCCATCACCACCTCGCGCCGTGCCCTCTCCGGAACACACCCAGGCGCCACCACCACATCACAACCACCCACCCAAGCAGATCGCTTCGTGGCGCCCAAGGCGGCAACGACCGCCTGCACAGAGCCGCACGCAGAATAAGGAACACGACATGCCCAACTCCCAACCCACCCGGCCAGGTCCACACTCCGCCGTACTGCCCCCCGCCCGTACCCGCTTCCTCCGCCGCGCGCTGGCCTGCCTCGCGGCCGCACTGATCGCCGCGCCGATCACCATGCTGTCCACCGCGTCGCCGGCGGCTGCGGAAACCAACCCGACGGACGCCAGCAAGTTCAAGGGCGCGAACTGGGCCATGCCGGGGGACAACTATGTCCACGGCGCCGTCGTCCCCGAGGGGTTGGACAGCTCCGACAGCTACGACACCGTCAAAGCCAAGGCCAACGCCATCCTCGGCGGATTCCAGAGCGCACTCGGCGCCAACACCGTCCGGCTGCCGATCAACACCCACTCCGTCCCCGACACGACATGGGGCGACAAGTACACCGGCGCCATCGACGCCGCAACCGCCAAGGGCTTCAAGGTCATCCTCTCCTACTGGGAGGACGACGCGGCCCAGAGCGGCAGGATCACCGATATGGCCGCCTTCAACTCGATGTGGGACGCGGTCATCGGTAAGTACGGCTCCAACAGCCTGGTCTACTTCGAGCCGATGAACGAGCCCAACGGCTACAGCGCCACCGACTGGGCGAACCTCGCCGCCAAGTGGATCACCGACCGCCCCTCGGTCCCCAAGAACCGGATCATCGTGAGCGGACCAGGCTCGAACGACTACGTCACGACCGTGTGCGCCGACTCCCGCCTCGACGGGACCTACCTCTCGCTCCACCACTACGCCTTCGGTAAGCCGGCGAAGACCTACAGCGAATGGGTCACCGACTTCAACAGCAAGGTCGGCACCTGCGGCACGCGTACCATCCTGGACGAGTTCGGCGCGCCGATGGACACAGGTCTCAACTACAACGACGCGACGAGCACCGACAACTTCGTGCGGTACCTGCGTGCCGACACCGACACCGCCCGTTCCCTCGGCATGGGCGCGGTCTACTGGCCGGCCCTCGGCGGCAAGCACATCGACCGGCCCGCCTACGACTGGTACTCCCTGTTCGACCTCAAGGGCAGCGGCACCAACCTGGCACTGGGCGTTCGCAACATCAGCGGCATCGACCGCCTGAAGTACGCCTGGGGCAGCGACCCCGGCTCGCACACGAGCATCCTGCGCACCGTCGGCAGCGACGGTTGCCTCGACGTCCCCGACCTCAGCCACAACAACGTCCAGGTCCAGGTCTGGGCCCAGTGCTGGGGCGGCGACAACCAGCAGTGGACCCGGACGCCCTCCGGGCAGATCACCGTCTACGGCGGTACGAAGTGCCTGGACGCCTACGGAGCAGGCACCAACGACGCCACCAAGGTCGGCACCTACGACTGCAACGGCCAGGACAACCAGAAGTGGATGTTCTACTCCGACGGCACGATCCGGGGAGTGCAGTCCCGTCTTTGCCTGGACAAGGACCTGGCCTCCAACCAGGTCTGGCTCTGGTCCTGCTGGGGCGGCAACAACCAGAAGTGGCAGACCAGCTGAGAGGCCCCCCCGCCTGACACACCCACAGGCCGGTCGCGGACGTCAAGAGCCGCGACCGGCCTCATCCCCGGGGCGCTCCCCTCCGGGCCCGAGCAGCCGACCGGTCCATCCACGGTCCCATCGGCACTCCGAACGTCTCCCCACCACGAAGCGAGGAAAGCTGTGCCCCTTGACGACCTGACCGCATTCCACTCCGGCTTTGCCTGGGGAGCGGCCACCTCCGCCTACCAGATCGAAGGCGCGGTCGCCGAGGACGGCCGAGCACCATCCATCTGGGACACCTTCTGCAAGCAGCCCGGCACCATCGCCGGCGGGGACACCGGCGACATCGCCTGCGACCACTACCGCCGGTGGCCCGACGACGTGGCGTTGATGAAGGCCCTCGGCCTCAACGCCTACCGATTCTCCATCGCCTGGCCCCGCGTCATGCCGGACGGGGACAGCCGCGTGAACCCGGCAGGGCTGGCCTTCTACGACCAACTGGTCGACGCACTGCTGGAAGCGGGCCTTGCTCCTCATGCCACCCTCTACCACTGGGACCTGCCGCAGGCCCTCGAGGACCGCGGCGGCTGGCCCGCCCGCGACACCGCCCTGCGATTCGCCGACTACGCCACCGTTGTCGCCGACAGGCTCGGTGACCGGGTCACCAACTGGGCGACGCTGAACGAGCCGTACTGCTCCGCATGGCTCGGCCACCTCCAGGGGGTCATGGCGCCGGGCCGCACCGACCTGACCGCCGCCGTGCGCGCCTCACACCACCTGCTGCTCGCCCACGGGCTCGGCGTCGAGGCCCTCCGGTCCACCGCCTCACAAGCGCGGGTCGGCATCGTCAACATCCTCACGCAGTCCGAGCCCGCGAGCGACCGGCCCGAGGACATCGCCGCCGCCCGCCGCGACGACGGGCACAACAACCGCTGGTGGCTCGATCCCATCCACGGCCGCGGTTACCCGGCCGACATGGTCGAGGTGTACGGGACCGAACCACCCGCCGAACCCGGTGACCTGGAGACGATCGCCGCGCCGCTGGACTGGCTCGGCGTCAACTACTACAAGCGGTCAGTCACCGTCGACGATCCGCAGGGGCCCGCACCGTTCGCCCGTCCCGTCACACCGCCGGGCACACCCCGCACCGGAATGGACTGGGAGGTCCACCCGGACCGGCTGGAACAAATCCTCGTCCGGATCACCGAGGACTACGCGCCGCAATCGGTCCTCGTCACCGAGAACGGCTCCGCCTACCCCGACCGTGCAGCGCCCGACGGCAGCGTCCACGACACTGACCGCACCGCCTTCCTGGAGTCCCACCTGGCAGCCTGCGCGCGGGCTGCCCGCCGCGGCGTCCCGCTCGACGGCTACTTCGCCTGGTCCCTGCTGGACAACTTCGAATGGGCCTACGGCTACTCCCAGCGGTTCGGCATCGTCCACGTCGACTACGAGACCCAGACACGCACCATCAAGGACAGCGGCCACCGCTACGCCGAGATCATCCGCGCCCACCGGCGCACCACACAACACGCAGCTTCCGTCGCGATACCCACCCCCGAGAAGAGAACCTCTATTCGGAGGAGCGGCGCAGTAACTGAAGACCCTCGTCACCAGGGGACTGTCTGACGCTCACATGTCCCGGGCCGACAGGACGCGGCGAAGCGGTGCGTGGATGCCGCCGAGGCCGACGCTCTTGGTAGCAGTTGTTTTTCGATCTTGAGAGAAGCCCGTCGGGCGGGAGTCCCGATTGGGTGGTCGCGGGATGCTTGGCGCATACGGGTGGGGCCTCCTGAACAGCTCGTTGGTGTCGAATCACCGAGCAGCAGGAGGCCCTGATGCAGCAGTCTTCCGTGCCGATGGCCGGGCGGTCCAGCTCGGTCACCTGGGAGTGTGACTGTCTGGCTCACCGGTTCGGAAACGCCGCCGACAACGGGTCCCGGCAGCCGCGTTATCCGACGGACATGACGGACCGGGAGTGGACGGCTGTCCGGCCGTTGCTGCCGGTGCCGGGCTGGCTGCGCGGTCGCGGCGGCCGGCCGGAGGCGTACTGCCACCGGGCCGTACTTGATGCGATCCGCTACCTGGTGGACAACGGCATCAAGTGGCGGGCGATGCCTGCTGACTTCCCGCCGTGGGACCGGGTGTACGCATTCTTCCGCCGCTGGCGCGACCACGGTCTGGTCAGGGAGTTCCACGACCGGCTGCGCGCCAGGGCCCGCCTGATGGTGGGCCGCGACGCGGAGCCGAGCGCAGGCGTGATCGATTCGCAGTCGGTCAAGGCGGACGCGGTGGTCGGGGCGGACAGTCGGGGCTTCGACGGCGGCAAGCTGGTCAACGGCCGCAAACGGCACGTCGTGGTCGACACGCTCGGTCTGCTGCTGGGGGTGATGGTCACCGCCGCGGACACCGGCGACCGCACCGCCGCCCGCGTGCTGCTGAAACAGGGCGATGCCCACCACCGCCTCGCCCTCGTCTGGGCCGACGGCGGCTACACCGGCAGCCTCGTCGAGCACTGCCTGGCCGCGTTCACGCTGGTCCTGGCGATCGTCAAGCGCAGCGACGACATGCGCGGCTTCGTGGTGCTGCCCAAACGGTGGATCGTCGAGCGGTTCTTCGCCCACCTGATGCGCACCCGACGCCTGGCACGCGACTTCGAACGCCGCGCCACCAGCGCCGAAGCAATGATCTACTGGTCGATGACCCTGCTCATGACCCGCCGCCTGGCCCGGACACGCCCGCAGCCAGCATGAACCGGCCCGGTGCGGGCTCGGCCAGCCAGCCGCGGGCCACCAGGCGTTTCGCCTTCGACCGCAATGCCTCCACACGCGCTGGCACCACGTCCATACCGAACACCGCAGCCATCTCCTGGCAGGTCAGCGGCCCTTGACGGAGCCGGGACCGGTCCGCGAGCGCCTGCAGGATGCGCTGGTAGTCCGCCGACAGCACCGACGAGGCCAGCCCCTCACGCCACACGGGCACCTGCGACTTCGGCTTCGCCGCATCGCGGGGCGTCGGCTGAGCATCCGCATCCCGCGGATCCGGGATGACCTCCGTCCCGGCGGTGTCGCCGCGGTCCGGAGCCAGCACCATATCGACCCGCCTGCGGGCGATCGCCCACTCCTGCCATTCCAGCTCGGCCACGGCTAACTCGGCCTGGATCCGGTCGGCCTCCTCCCGCAGCCCGTCGATCCGACGGCGAGCGGCGAGCTCGTGCTGTTCCAGCAGTCCAACGACCGACGGCATCCGCGACCTCCCGGCAAGCGACGACCCGACAGGCCACGACTCCCACCGAATCACCGACCCTATGCCCGACCAGCGGAAACGCGGCGATCACGTCCGGAAAAACAACAGCTTCTGAGGCATCGGATGATCTCACGCCGGGTCTTGCCCTCCTGGGTGCGGCGTTCGTAGTACGCCTGGGTGCGCGGGTCGTGGCGCAGCCGGGTGAACACGATGCGGTGCAGAGCGGCATTCGCCTGCCGGTCGCCGCCGTGGTTGAGCCTCCGTGAGCTCCGACCGCCCGAGGAGTACTCGATGGGACTGACTCCGCACAGCGCGGCGAAAGACGCCTCGGTGCTCAGCCGCTCGGGATCATTCCCTTCACCACCCACGCCATGAGCGGCCTGGGCACCACGCGCCGCGACTACGCAGCCTCATGCCGCGGTGCAGCCTTTGCCGATGGTCTGGCGATTCAGGGCGAAGAGGTCACACAAGGGGACAGCGCCATCAGGGCCTGGCTGGAGCGCGTTGGTCTCGTCATCTCCTAACGCGTCTGGCCGCCACCAAGGAGCGGCTGGGGGCGGACCACCACCGCGTCAGCCGGCCACTGCAAGATGTCCCCGACTGTGCACTTGAATCGGCGAGAGGTGCCAACTCAGGTACACAGGCGCGTCTCATCCGAACGAGGGGTCCTCGCAGCCACCGTGAATTCCCGCAGAAGGGACGGGCATTGTCTCCGGGTCAGCGCGCCCGGGGAACCGTTGGAGGACCGCATGCACCAGGTCCTCAACGAGCGGCAGCAGGCCGTGCTCGGCTGGGTGAACCAGGGGTGTCCCGACGGAGTCTGGCCGGACAGCACGTACAAGGTCAGCGCTCAGGCCCTGCAGAACCGAGGACTCATCAACCAAGCCATCGCCCGCCGCTGCCAATACGGAAGAAGAACCAGCTCAGAGCACGATGTCTGACTGGAGTACTAGGGGGTGTCCGACGGGTGGGCCGTCGCGCCGTCGCCTACAGGTTCCATCACGGTCTCCTCGTCGTCGGACAACCAACCGGCGGCTCATTCCCTGACCGGCGGGCAGAACTTGTAGGTCGCGGCAGACCGCATCCCCTCACGAACCGGGCCGGGCATGGTCGCTGGCGCCGTGGCGTTCGTCCTCGTCCCTGGCCAGCATCGACAGCAGGCAGGCCACGGTCACGCCCTCCTCGGCCGGGTGGCGCAGCACCTTGTCCGGGTCGATGCTGTACCGATTGGAGCGGCCGTGGCGGGTGTGGGAGAGGTATCCGTCCTGCTCCAGGTCCGCGATGATCTTCTGGACGGCCCGTTCCGTGAGTCGGCATCGCGCCGCGATGTCACGGACCCGCGCGTGGTGGTTGTCGGCGATGCTGGCCAGCACGCGCGCGTGATTGGTCAGAAACGTCCACCCCGTGTGCGGCTCGGGCACTCCATGGACTTCTGTCACGACTCCATGTTACGTCCACACGTTCACGCACCCAAAAACACGAAGATAAATTCGTGTAGGGGTTGACGTGTCACGTAGAGGCGGCTGAGCCTGGAGAAGAACAACCCGGAGGACCGGAGGAGGCGAGCATGACGACGCTACCGTCCCCGGACACACCGCTCGCCAGCGACGAAGCCGACCGCACACCACCGTCCACCGGCGCGCTGCCGGTGCAGGCAGGGCCGGCCGGGATCCGCGTGACCGTCACCGTGAGCGGAGAGTTCTGCCTCGACAACTGCCAGAGCCTCCGGCACGCCCTGCGCGATGCAATCATGCGGTCGGCCGAGGGTGTGGACCTGGACCTCAGCGAACTTCACTTCGCGGACTGCTCTGCACTCAACGTGCTGCTGGCCGCTCGCCGTGACGCAGTCGCGGCGGGGAAGACGGTCACCGTCACCACGGCCAGCCCCGCCGTCGAACGACTGCTGACCTATACCGACACCCACAGCCTCTTCTCCCCCGCCCACGAGCATGCCGACCCGCCCGCCCGAAGGCCCGGGCCGCCGCGCGAAGAAACCGACGACGACCTCCTGCGGACCGAAGTCGTCCAGCTGAGGCGCGCGCTGCGCACCCACCCGGACATCGACCTGGCACGCGGCATCCTCATGGCCTCTTTCGGTCTGAACCCCGACGAGGCGTGGCAGGTACTGGTCACAGCGTCCCAGAACACCAACACGAAACTGCACCGCCTCGCCGAGGACGTCGTCACCACCGTCCAAGGCGCGCCCCTGCCCAACCCGGTCCAGCAGCAACTCACCGCAGCCGTCGCCAGAACACGCAACACCGGCGGCGGACCGGCATTCGCTGTCAGGGAGGTTTGGGCCGGCGGGATCTGAGCTGCTGGGGTCGGTCTTGAGAGTCCGATGCTGAAGCCGGGCTTGCGCTCCGGATCTCATGCCTCGGCGCCTGCCGCAGGGAGGAGGCCCAAAGCCCGACTGTGAAGCACCAATTAACAGAAATTGGGAACACAGCGGATATCGCCCATCCATGAGGAGGTCGGTCAGATGTCTACCGGCATGCTTTTGGCGATCGTCATTCCCATCGCAGTGGTCGTCGTGCTGATTGCCGCTGCCCTGGCTCTTTTCCTGCGGCACCGGGCTCTGCGTCAGCGCTTCGGCCCCGAGTACGAACGGACCGTCGACGGCGCCGACAGCAGGCTCGCCGCCGAGCGGGAACTCAGCGCACGCGAGAAACGGCACGACAAACTCGACATCAAGCCTCTGCCCGACCGTCTCCGCGAGCGCTACTCACGGGACTGGGACCACGTGCAGCACGAGTTCGTGGACCGGCCCGAGGACGCCGTACACGACGCGGACCATCTGGTGACCTCCCTGATGCACGACCGCGGCTACCCCACCGAAAGCTACGACCAGCAGCTCAAGGATCTCTCCGTCGAGCACGGCCGCACCCTCGAGCACTACCGAGCCGCCCACGAGATCGACACACTCAGCGCGAGTCACAAGGCCACCACCGAGCAACTGCGCGGCGCCATGGTGCACTACCGGGCGCTGTTCGACGAACTTCTCTCCGACGGCGGCCAGACCCGCCACGCCCCGGCCTGACCTTCGGGCAGCCGGGACCGAACGGACATGGAGGAGACATGCAACGCGACGACACACCGCACACTCGTGACAGCGGGCTGTCCACGGAGGACCTCGCCCAGCCCCGCAAGGCCGACGCAGCGTCGAACACCACTCCACCGCCCCCGGTCTACCCGAGCGAGGGCGACGACAGAACGGATGCGGCCGACGACCGCGCGTCCCGCGACGAAGCCACCCCCGCGGCGGACGAGGCGGCGGGCGCACGGACCACAGACGCCGACGAGATGCCGCAACTGCTGACATCGCAGGACGAGGAAGACTTCCGTAAGGAGTGGGAGAACATCCAGGGTGCCTTCGTTGACGATCCTCGCCAGGCGGTACAGGCTGCGGACAACCTGGTCGCCAAGGTCATGCAGACGCTCGCCGCGACGTTCGACGAGCACAAGAAGAACCTCGAAGAGCAGTGGAGCCGAGGCGAGCAGGTCGACACCGAAGCTCTGCGCAGGGCTCTGCGCCACTATCGCTCGTTCTTCAACCGCCTGCTCACCACCTGACAAACACACCCGTGAGGCGAGGCGCAACGGGTTCAGGCAGTGAACGGCATCCCGCCTCACAGCGGCCGGTACACCGGCCGGAGAGAAAGAAGAACGCCGTGATCGCACTTGGCATCATCCTGCTCGTCGTCGGATTCGTCCTGAACATCGGCATCCTGTGGACAATCGGGATCATCCTGCTCCTCATCGGAGTCGTCCTGTTCCTCCTCGGCTCCCTCGGCCACGCGGTCGGCGGCCGCCGCCACTACTGGTAGAGCACGCCTGTACAACTTCCCTCCCAGCCTGGGTCAGCAGCGCATTGACGATGAGCGCGGCCGCTGGCGGATCTTCCGCCGCTGTTTGCCACGGCGTTGGCTGTGGGCTTGTTGGTCACGGCGTTCGGGGACGATGTGCTTGATCTGCCGACGCCGCAGGTAACGGCGGTTGCGGTGTGATGAGTACGCCCCTCCCTCGCGCCCTGCCCAGAGACGCCCACTCCGCCGCAGGTGAGAACGCCCCGCATGCGTGAGCGGTCAGTCTGGGACGAGTGACGTCCACAGTCATGGAGCACACGCCGGTGTGCCGTCCGCGCCCTGGAGGCAGAAGAACGAGGCCGAGAACGCGTGCTCACGGCGCCGGTCCGCGGGCGGCCACGCCCGGTACTCGTGCACCGTCGTGGTGCCGCTCTCCAGCACCTGCCGCATCACCACCTTGAGCGCTTCGGCCTCGACGGCGGGCAGTGAATCCTTCAGACCGCGCCCGAAGCGTCGGTGACGAGGAACGCCGTCGTGACGCTCCATGGTGTCGTTCACCCACACACAACGCAGCTGCGGGTCATAGACGACGATGCCGATCGGGGCGCGGGCAAGGAGCGACTACCGCACCGGTCCCCCGGTCGTCCCCGAGGACAGGGAACCTATGTCCGTCACGGACACCAGCCACCGGGTGTCGGCGTCCCGCCCCCGCAGCAGCGAGACCCGCAGCGTCATCCTGAGCGTGTGGCCGTCGCGGTGGCGTATCGCCGCGGTGCCGGACCAGCCACCCCGTGCACGGCAGAGCTCGGCGAACGCCGAAGCCCTCCGGGCGTCCTCGGGGGGCGGCAGCACGTGTGCGGCGGATCGGCCCACCACTTCGCCGGCCGAGTAACCGACGAGCTGCTGAGCGGCGTGCGTCCACCCCACCACGGTGCCCCTGGCATCGATCATCGCTATCGCGGCGTCGCGCATCTCACGGGGGCCTGCCGGCTCGGCGAGGAGGGTGTGGTCGGTGTTGGTCATCGCGGTCCGTCCCATCGGTGCGGAAGTAGGAGCGTCGGCGCTTGTCCGGCGGCCCTGTGTGCAGCCGTGGTGAACGGCGTTGTCCCGGTGAGCGGCACACGGTGGGGTATGGGTCATAGTGGAGTATATGGCCATTTCTGATTAAATAGTCAGATGTAATGACGCAGACGTCAAGACCCTCACGTTTGATCGGATAATCAGACACACGCGCCGTGGCTACGCGGCTTCACCATTGGATGGGCAGGTGGCGGGGTCCGCGGAGCATGGCGTTCTGCCGGTACGGGGGCGGGTCTTCGACCAGGCGGGCGCTGCCGAGGCGGGGAAGCAGCGCACCGAGCGCGGCGTAAGCCTCGATGCGGGCAAGGGGGCTGCCGTAGCACACGTGGATACCACTGCCGAAGCCGAGGTGCTGGTTGTCCGCGCGGGTGGGGTCGAACCGGTCGGGCTCGTGGAACCGCATGGGATCGCGGTTGCCCGAGGCCAGCACCAGAATGACGGACGCGTGTTGGGGGATCTTGGTGCCGGCGACGTCCATGTCGGCGCGCGGGATGCGCTCGCGCATGTGGACCGGGGGCTCGTAGCGCAGCAGTTCCTCCACCGCTCGCGGCAGCAGGTCCGGTTCGCGGCGCAGGAGATCCAGTTGCTCGGGCTGGCGCAGGAAGGTGAGCGCCCCATTGGTGATCAGGTTGACCGTCGTCTCGTGCCCGGCGATGAGCAACAGCACGGCGGTTTCCGCGAGTTCCTCCTGGGTGAGTCGCAGGGCCGGGTCCGGTTCGTTGACGAAGGCGGAGAGCATGTCGTCGCCCGGATCACCGCGACGCCGCTCGGCGAGGTTCACCAGGTACCCGCCCATCTCCACCCGTGCCTGGTCGCCGGCTTTGTCCGTCTCGGTGGTGTCGTCGTCGGGCCTGACGTCGGCGGCTGCGACCAGCGCGTCGGACCAGGCCCTGAACAGCGGCTCGTCCTCGCGCGGTACGCCGAGCAGCCGGCAGATCACCGTGACGGGCAGCGGGTAGGCGAAGTCGTCGACGATGTCGATCTGCCTGCCGGCCTCGAAGGACGCCATCAGTTCGCCGGTGATGCGTTCGATCTCGCCGCGCATGGAGTCGACCCGGTCGGGGCTGTGCGGCGGTCCGAAGGGCCGCATGGCCAGGGTGCGCAGCCTGTGGTGTTCGGGGTCGTCGAGCCGGAGGAACGGAGGCTTGTGGGTCACTTCCCCCCTGGTGCGGGGGTCGGCACTCATGCGCGGGTCGTGGAGCAGAGCGGCGATCTCGTGGTAGGTGCCGATCAGGTAGCTGCCGTCTGTCTGCCGGACCACGGGACCGGCCTCGCGGAGTTCCGCATACAGCGGGTAAGGGTAGGGGCGGCTGGCGTAGTCGGTGATCCGTGCCAGCAGAGTCTCGGATTCCATGGCGGATCCTCGTGGGTCGGCGAGACGTGGGCTACACCACGGTCAGTCTGCGGTCTGGAAGATGGCCGGTGAGCGCGACGGTCGGGCCGTGGGACAGCCCCGACGGATCCGGCACGAGAGAGGGGATCGGAATGTCTGCCGCGATCGCCCGGTCCTGCGCGCCGGGCGGCGGCGGGAAGGGAGCAGCCGTCTCGATCAGGTGCCGGTAGTAGTCGAGTGACTTGGCCATGTCGACCGTGACCGCGGCGGTGACCCGGCCCTGGTAGCCGTAGACCATGGCCAGACGGCGTGCCTCCAGGGAGCCCTGCGCGATGACCACATGGTCGGAGTAGGTGGGTACGCCCACGGACTTGATGTTGAGTCCGAACTGGGTCGACCAGAACGACGGGATGGACAGGTGCGGTCGCTGCAGCGGCCCGGGGTTGACCATGTTGTGGGCCGCCACCCCGGCCTGCTCCACCGCGTTTCCCCAGTGCTCCAGGGACAGCATCTGGTAGCCGAACAGTGGGTGGGGGAAGCGGGAGACGTCGCCGGCCACGAAGACGTCGTCGGTCACGATCCCGTACATGTTGAAGGCCCGGCACCCGGCGTCGCAGGCGATCCCGCGCGGGCCTGCCGCAAGGCCGGAGTCCGCCAGCCATTCGACATTGCGGATCGCACCCAGCGCGACGACGCACACGTCCGCGTCCACGCGGCTGCCATCGGACAGCTCCGCGCTGGTGAAGCTGCCGTTCCCGCGAAGGGCCGTGACCGTCACCCCGGTGCGCAGGTCCACGCCGTGGTTGCGCTGCATGACCGCCGCGAGTTTCGACAGGGTCCCGCCGAGGGCTCCGACCAGGGGCGCGGGGCCGCGTTCGGTGACCGTGACCTCAAGCTCCAGCTCCCGGCAGGCCGAGGCGATCTCCGAGCCGGTGAAGCCGCCGCCGATCACCAGCACCCGCTCCGGCCTCGCGGCCAGCCGCTCGGCCAGTCCCGCTCCGTCCTCACGCGTGCGCAGGGTGAACACTCCGTCCAGGGCGGCTTCGTCCGAGTTGTGCCAGGGCCGCGCGCGGGTGCCGGTGGCGATCAGCAGCCGGTCGTACGGCAGTGACTCTCCGTCCTCCAGCAGCACCCTTTTCGCCAGCAGATCAACACCTGTGGCGCGGACGCCGAGGCGCCACTCGGCGTCCGGATCCCGGCGCATCGGCAGCTCGGTGGTGTCCGCCGTCGCCTGCCCGAGCAGCACCTGCTTGGACAGCGGCGGCCGGTCGTAGGGTACGTGGGGTTCGTCGCCGACCACGGTCAGTGAACCGGTGAAGCCCTCCTCGCGCAGCGCCTCGGCGGCTCGCAGCCCGGCCAGCGACGCGCCGACGATGACGATGCGGCCGTGCTTCAGGTCACCGGGCACCGGTGGTCACCTCTTCCCCGAGCAGGATCGCCTGGACCGGGCACGCCGCCGCGGCCTGACGCACGCGTTCGACCTGGTCGTCGGGAACGGCTGTGGCGTACAGCAGTCCCTCCTCGCCGTGCAGCTCGAACACCTCCGGCGCGAGGAACACGCACTGTGCGTAGCCCTGGCAGCGCGTGAGGTCGACAACGGTCCGCATATCCACCACTTCCTCCGCTGTCTCACCCCCTCGCTTCCAGCATGGGCCGGGAATCGCGGACCCGCACGTCGCGGCTGCGGAACACATACTCCGGCGCGCCGATGAGGCGAGCATTGCCAACTCTCTTGAGGAAAGCCTCCGTTGTCGCTCTGATCAGCTCCGGCCATCTCCGTGACCCACGCCACTTCGACCATTCCATACAACGTATGGTATTAATGGGAGGGAGGTTCCATACGGCGTATGGAAACTCTGACTCGGACCACACGCCAGAAGGGTGAGCGTCCTCATGGCTCTTCCGGACCTGGACGATCTCATCGCGGAAGTCGACCGGAGATGCGACACCGCGCACCGCTCCGCAGGGCGGGAACAGCTGGACTGGCTCGCCCTGCTGACCGTCGCTGCCGACCTTGCCGGCCAACTGCACACGCTGGCTGACGACTTGGTCGAGTATTACGTCGAGCACTGCCGGACGCACGGCTCCTCGTGGACCGACATCGGTGCCACCCTGGGGGTGACCCGGCAAGCGGTCCAGCAGCGCTTCAACAGCCCCCACAAGCGCTACGGCCCCGAGACGATGACCGACGACCTCCGCCAGGCGATGACACACGTCAAACAGGCCGCGGTGCAGCACCGCAACAACTACATCGGCACCGAGCACCTGCTCTGGGGCCTGACCGCCGAGGACAACAGCGCCACCCAGCTCCTGCAAGCCGCCGGTGTCTCGCCGGAAGCGGTCCACCGGTCCGTCGGCACCCGGCTGAGCAGGGGTGCTTCCCAGGCAACCGAGCGCATCGCCTGGACGCCCTAGTCCCGCAAGGCCATCGCCATCGCCGAGACGCGGTCCGAACACAACGGCTCCGACCGCATCGACTGCGACGACCTGCTGATCGGTCTTGCCCAGCTCGGCCGCGGAGTGGCCGCCGACGTCCCGACCGAGGCCGGGTTCGGCCCGGCCGCCCTCGACGCCACGCTCACGGACGCCCCCTCATCACTGCACGACTGACCACGACGCACTGCACTGATTCCCAGGGGGGATGGATCGTTCGTAGGGTCTGTGGGAGACCGCGAGGCCGCCACCGACACGGGTGCGTTCGCAGGGCGGCGGGGTCGCGAACATCGTCGATGAGGCAGTCTTCGCGGCGATCAGCTACGTGCTGGTCACCGGCTGCGCCTGGCGGCCCCTGCCGCCGTGCCTGGGGGTGCCGAAGTCAACGGTGCGCCGCCGGTTCCTGATCTGGCCCCGGGCCGGCGTCTGGGGACGGCTGCACCAGAAGATCCTCGGGATGCCCGCCCGGCCAGGGCCTGGTCGCCCCCTCCCGACGAGGGCCGCCCGGATATCCGGACTGCGGCCCCGTCAGTGCCGGCCCCAGGCCGCCACGCCTCAGAAGCCGGGACTCAACGGCCGGCGCCCCGGCTGTCACGTTCGGCGGCAAGCCGGCTTTCCAGGCCCGCGATGAGAGTGTCCATCACCAGGCGGAACCTTCGGTCCTGGACAGGCCCTGCCGGGTCTGCGTCCATGGACTCGCCTGCGCCGACAGCGGGACCGGGGGGCTTGAGGCTCGCCCACTGGTGAAGCGAGCCGTTGAGTTCGGCGGCGAGGACACCGACGACGACGGCGACCACCAGAGCGGCGGCCTCCGAGACCTCCGACTCCGGCACTCCCGCGGCGGCCACGATCGCGGTGAGCGCGGTCCAGAACGGGTCGTCGGGCTGGATGAAGTCCGGCTGGTGGCTGAACGAGTAGGCCATCAGCTCGGGGTGACGATGCGCCAGCGTACGGAAGTCCGTGGCGAGCAGGCGGATGCGCTCCTGCCAGGGAGCGTCCTCAAGCGTCACGGTGCGGAACTGGGCGCCGACCATTCTCGTCACGCCACGCAGCACCGCTTCCTTGTTCGGCACGTGGTGGTACAGCGACATCGGGTTGGCATCGAGCTCGGTGGCGAGTTTGCGCATGGTGAGCGCCTCGACCCCGTCCTCGTCGATGAGCCGCAGGGCGGCGGCATAGATCCCGGCCTCGGTCAGAGGCACGTCTCTCTTCCTCGTTCCCCGCGGGGGACGCCTCACCTTCTTTTCCATACCTCGTACCGTTCCTGCCGCCCGACCCGAAGACGGTCGCCGGCAGCCGCATCGCGGACTTCGCCCGCTGGGCCGCCAGGCAACAGCGCACCGAAGGGATCCCGGACCCCACCGACTACCAGGCCCTGCACCATTGGTCCGTCACCGACCTGGAGGGATTCTGGGCCAGGGTATGGGAGTACTTCGACGTCGACGCGACCACGCCGTACGAGCGGGTGCTGGCCGAGGAGACCATGCCTGGCGCGCGCTGGTTCCCCGGCGCCACCCTCAACTACGCCCACCACGCGCTGCGCAACCTGCACCCGGACGCTCCCGCGATCACCGCGCTGGACGAGAACGGCTCCGGCTACGAGATCACGGGCCGACAGCTGCGCGCCCGGGTCGCCTCCGTCGCGGCCACCCTGCGCGACCTGGGGGTGGGGATGGGCGACCGGGTGGTCGGCTACCTGCCGAACACCCCTCACGCCGTCATCGCCTTCCTCGCCACCGCCAGCCTGGGCGCGGTGTGGTCGGTATGCGGCCAGGACTACGCGCCCAAGGCCGCCGCCGACCGCTTCGCCCAGCTCGAACCCACGGTGCTCATCACGGCGGACGGCTACCTCTTCAACGGCACCCGACACGACCGCCGCGCCGCCTCACTCGACCTCGCCGCAGCCCTTCCCACGCTGCAGGCCACGGTGCTCGTGGATCACTTGGGTCTCGGCTGGCCCGAGACCCGGCACCCGGGCCTGACGGTCCCCTGGGACGATGCCGCCACCCGTACCGAGTACCTCACCATCACCCCAGTGCCGTTCGACCACCCTCTGTGGATCGTCTTCTCCTCCGGCACCACGGGCTTGCCGAAGGGCATCGTCCACGGGCACGGCGGCGTCCTGCTCGAACACCTCAAGATCCTCGGCCTGCACTGCGACCTGGGCGTCGGCGACCGCCTGCTGTGGTACACCACCACCCACTGGATGATGTGGAACCTCGTCGTCTCCACCCTGCTGACCGGCGCCACCACCTGCACCTACGACGGCAGCCCCGCGCCGGTGGCGCGCCCCGACGTCCTGTGGGAGCTGGCGGCCCGCCACAAGGTCACCGTCTTCGGCACCAGCCCCCAGTACCTGCTGGCCATGACCAAACTGGGCATCGAACCCACCGTGCACGACCTGTCGGCCGTCCGCGCCATCGGCAGCACCGGCTCCACCCTCCCCGCCTCCGCCTACCGCTGGGTCCGCGACCACGTGGGCGCCGGCATCCAGCTGGCCTCCACCAGCGGCGGCACCGACGTCTCCGCCTTCGCCGGCAGCGCTCCCACGACGCCCGTCTGGGCCGGCGAGCTGTCCGCCCCCAACCTCGGCGTCGCACTCGCGGCCTACGACGGGGCGGGACGGCCGGTCGTCGACCAGGTGGGCGAACTGGTCGTCACCCGGCCCATGCCCTCCATGCCGCTGTACTTCTGGAACGACCCCGACGGCAGCCGCTACCGCAACACCTACTTCGGCGCCTACCCGGGTGTGTGGCGGCACGGCGACTGGATCACCCTCACCTCCCACGGCTCGGTGGTCGTCCACGGCCGCTCCGACGCCACCCTCAACCGCAACGGCGTACGCCTGGGCAGCGCCGACATCCACGACCTCGTCGAACGCCTCCCCGAGATCACCGAGGCACTCGTCATCGGCGTGGAGGAACCCGACGGCGGCTACTGGATGCCCCTGTTCGTCGTACCCGCGCCCGGCGTCGCCCTGGACGACGTCCTGCGCGAGAAGATCCGCGCCGCCATCCGCACCGGCGCCTCGCCCCGCCACGTCCCCGACGAGATCCGCGCCGTGCCGGCCATCCCGCACACCAGGACCGGCAAGAAACTCGAAGTCCCGGTCAAGCGCCTCCTCCAGGGCACCCCCGCCGAGCAGGTCCTCAATCCCTCGGCGGTCGACAACCCGGACCTCGTCGCCTACTTCGCCCGCCTGGGAACAGAACGCCGCCAGGCCCGTCACCGGCACACCGCCAAGGACGCCTCATGAGCCTCTCCGCCGCCCTGGCCTGTCTCATCGTGCTGATCTTCGCCCTGCTGGGCGTGGCCAAGATCATGGCGCTCGGT
Organism: Streptomyces sp. NPDC001816; assembly: GCF_042892235.1. Classification (NCBI taxonomy): domain Bacteria; kingdom Bacillati; phylum Actinomycetota; class Actinomycetes; order Kitasatosporales; family Streptomycetaceae; genus Streptomyces; species Streptomyces sp. NPDC001816. The sequence goes on along the minus strand of NZ_JBIATY010000001.1, from coordinate 915,294 downwards.
CCGATGCCCGGGCTGGCCGCTCACGCCGGCTTCACCATCGCGGCCTACCGAGTGATCGGTGCGCTGGAGCTGGCAGGCGCCATCGGCGTGGCCCTCGGACCGGTCCTGCCGCTGTTCGGAGGGGTGGCCGGCGTCGGGCTCCTGACACTTCTCGCCGGTGCTGTGACCACGCACGTGCGCAAGGGAGACAGGTTGCCGAAACTCGTCCCGGCGGTGGTGTGCGCCGCACTGGTCGCCTGGTATCTCGTGCTCCTTGTCGGTATCGACTCATGACATGAACCCGCGGCGGAGGTCCCTGAGTCCTGTGAGCGAGCGCACGCCAGGCCTGGCACACTGAATCTGTGGTTCCGCTGATGACCGCGGCCGATCAGGCCGCGTCCTCATCACTCACAGGCGCCGGCGTCGTGTCGGCCTGCGCACTGCTCTTCACCGTCGCGTCGTTCTGGTGGCTCAACGCCAGACAAGGGCGCCTGAAGACATGGGAGCCTCATGCCTTCGCAACGATCATCCACTCATCCACGGCCCGCCTGCGGCTCCCGCTCGTCCTTCACAACACCGGCCCCAAGCCGATAGTCGTCCAGGACCTCATCCTGACCTTCCCCGACGAGCCCGCTTCTCACCTGCCGCTTCTGTGGGTGTCCTCACCGTCTCGCCTCCAGCCGGGGCCGGACGAGGACGCCAAACTGCCGGCGGGCTTCGTCGTGCCCGGCAGAGAAGCGCTACAGCTCTTCATCGAGTTCGAGGCCCCGTTCTCCGGGTTCATGCCGGAGGCCCGTGACTACACGGTCCAGCTGCAAGCGCGGGTCGGTCACCACAAGGGGTGGCGCCGCCTGCTGACGTTCACCCTGCGGGCCGCCAACATCATCGATCCGAGTCGCTACACCGTCTACAACAACGCGCCGGTCGAGCTGACGAAGGAAGACCAGAAGAGGGCGGATGCCGCGCTCCTCGAACTGTTGGAAGAGAAGGGCGACGACTCCGCTCCGGGCGGCGGGAGACATCGGAATTCTCCACATGACGATGGCGATACCGGCGCGAGCCGCTGATGCAACACCCGCCGGCCGAGCGCGTACATGCGGTGAGCAGGACATCACGGCTCAGCCCGGCCCGAGGAGACGTACCGGGGGCTTCCGCTGCGGCCCAGGGGCAGGGCGGGCGCCGATGAGGCTGTACGGAGCGATGAGGAGGTACGGCAGGTGGTCACGCCCGCCGTAGACGGCGGGGTGGTGCCGAGTGACCGTTCACCCGCCTGGCGGGTGACGTCCCGCGGTCAGGGGTTTGAGCCGGTGAACTGTGGGAGTCACTGCACGTGGCATTTGGCACGCACACGAGTCCTGCGGCTGAGACACCCCGCGCACGCGTGGCCATGTCCAACACCCTCGGGCGAGACACGGTCTGACTACGCGGCGGGGGTGAATTCGGCGCGGCCGAACAGCAGCGCATAGCCGGTGGGGAGCTGGTGCAGGATGCGGGTGATCAGGTCGGGGCCGGCGTAGGCAGCGACGGCCGCGAAGACGGATCCGGTGTCCCAACGGGTGGTGGCCAGGGAGGCGCCGGTGCGGGCGGCGAGGTCCTTGACGAAGGCCCAGCCGGTCAGGGGCTGGGTGTCGGGGATCTGCGCGGTGAGGACGCGTGCGGACTCCAGGGGCAGCCGGGCGGCCAGGTCGACGCGTTCGTCACCGGTCAGCTGGCGTCCCAGCCCCGAAAGGACCAGGCGGACGGCTTCCTCGGCCCTTTCGCGGGTGGGGTAGGCGCCCTCGTAGCGGACCTTCTCCAGCATCTGCTCGTACGCCGTCCCGTGAAGGTGCGGCTGCAGCGGGGCGAGCTGGTCGGAGATCACTGGGGTGGATGCCTTTCTCTCCCGCCGGTGCGCGGGCACCGGGGTGCGAGTGGTCAGATGGGCAGGGGACGGCCGAAGAGGAGGTCGTAGCCGGCGGGGAGCTGGAGCAGGATCTGGGCCAGCAGGGCGTCGCCGGCCGTGTCGGCGACCGTGGACAGGACGGCGCTGACGTCCCAGGTCGCGGTCTGTTCGGTGGCCCCTTCGATCCAGGCCGCGGTCGCCCGCACGAACCGCGCCGGGGGCAGCGGCTCGGCGCTCTGGAGCGGGTTGAGCAGGATCAGGGCGAAGTCCTCCGGCAGACGGGCCACCAGCTGGGCGCGGACCTCGCCGACCAGGTGCGCGCCCAGCAGGGCGAGTACCACGCGGGCCGCGCGTTCCGCCTCGTGCGTGCTGGCGTACTCGCCGCGTTCCTGCACGTGGTCGAGGAATGCTGCGCGTCGCAGAGTCATCTCGGCCGCACCCCTTTTCCTGCGGACCGTCCATGGGGTGCGGAGGACGGGGTGAGGGGGGATCAGGTCCCCGTCCTCCGCGACCGTCCGGCCGGTGTCCCCGGGTGTCAGCCGGAGATCTCCTTGCGGCCGGATCCCGCGCCGATGGAGATCTTGCGGGGCTTGGCGCGCTCGGCGATCGGGATGCGCAGGGTGAGCACACCCGCGTCGTAGTCGGCCTTGATGTGCTCGGTGTCCAGCGTGTCGGCCAGCACGATCTGGCGGGAGAAGACACCCAGCGGCCGCTCGGACAGCTCCATCTGCACGTCGTCCGCCTTCGCCACCGGCCGACGGTCGGCCTTGACGGTCAGCATGTTCCGCTCGACGTCGATGTCGATCGCCTCCGGGCTGACACCGGGCAGGTCGAAGGCCACCACGTACTCGTCGCCCTCGCGGTACGCGTCCATCGGCATCGGCGACGGCCGGGACCAGGTGCCCGGGCCCATCAGCTGCTGTGCGAGCCGGTCCAGCTCACGGAAGGGGTCGGTGCGCATCAACATCGGAAGACACCTCCAGAAGTTCGGGCAGTTGCTGCCAATGCGCCGCACTGGAACCGTAGCATGTCATCCAATAGATGACAAACACAATGTCATCGACTGGATGACACCGGAGGAGGTGCCCATTGACCCCGGCCGACCAGCCGTCCGCGTCCAGCGCCGAAGCCCACAGCCCGGCGTCATTCCTCGCCGCCGAGGCTGCCCTGCGCGCCATAGACGGCGCTTTGCGCGCCGCCCGGCACGAGGCCCCCGACACCGCCGGCGACGGGCCTGCCCCGCAGCAGGCTCTGGCCTCCCTGCTGCTGCTGCGGCGGCAGGTCCGCGAGCAGCTCGCCGGATGGGAGACCGGCCTGATCGAAACGGCCCGCGAGGCGGGCGCCAGCTGGGCCGACCTCGCCCACCCTCTCGGCGTCGCCAGCCGGCAGGCCGCCGAGCGCCGTTACCTGCGCGGCCGTCCCGGCCCGGCGGGACCCACCGGCGAACAGCGCGTCCAGGCCACCCGCGAACGCCGTGCCGCCGAACGCACCACCGCCGTCTGGGCCCGCCGCAACGCGGCCGACCTGCGCCGCCTCGCCGGCCAGATCACCGCGCTCACCGACCTGCCCGCCGCGGCCCACACCCCGCTCAGCCGGCTCCACGAGGCCCTCGCCCACGACGACCCCTCCACCCTCCTCCACCCCCTGGCCGAGACCCGCCCCCATCTGGCCAGAACCCATCCCGACCTCGCCGCACGACTCGACACCCTCACACCCCCCTGACCCCCGCCCGGCGCCCTGCAACAGCAGCCCGTCGACACTGTTCCCTGCAACTGATCGGTGTCGAGTTCACGCTTCTCGCGGCGTATGTGGTCGCTCGGTCGACCTGGAGGCTGGTCAGCGGATTCTGGCCGCATCACTGGCCGCCGGGGACCGTCTCGGTCTCCCGCCGGGCGTGCAGCGGCTCCCCCGGCTCGTTGGCTGAACCGGGGGAGCCTGAGTCGAGCCAGCCCCATGGATACGCTGCTGAACGCGGCCTACCCGCCGTGTCCCCCCTCCCGAATTCCCCACACCCGAATGCCGGTCCACCTTCCGGGAAGTCGAAAAGCCCGCCGAACACCACGTCCACCGCTGCTCTGGCAGCAGCCCGTATGACATGCCGCATGTGGCGTCATGGGCACCTCGGGTCGGTCGGTCGCGTCACTCTGGAAGGGTTGATCACGGTCGTGTCAGGAGCCACGTGTACGGATCGCGTGAGAGGGTCGAGCGGATCAGCCACGACCGCCGGATGGCCCCGAGCGTGTCGGGGCGGACGCTGGATCCGCGGCACGAGGTGAGCAGGGACACGGTGACCGGGAGTATGAGGACTCCGATGCAAGGGCGCGGCGATGGCACAAGGTGAGCGGCGACCGGACAACGGCATGACGGACCGTTCGGAAGGGTTCGGTGAGCGGCTGCTGGGGGTGCTGCTGGACCGGGCACACGAGATGCCGCCGCAACTGATCGCCCCGCTGATCGCGGAAGAGGTGGCCAGGGTCGGTGGCCGCGACGTCTCGATCCTGCTGCAGGACTACGGCCAGCTGGTGCTGGTGCCCCTGCCGGGTCGGCGGCTGATGGTCGGCGAGCCCGAGCCGATCGGTGACTCTCCCGCCGGCACCGCCTTCCTGCAGGCGACCACTGTCGAGGTGCCGCAGCCCGACGGCGTCCGGATGTACCTACCGCTGCTGGACGGCAGCGACCAGGTGGGAGTGATGGGCCTCACCCTGGACACCGTCGATGACGACGACCGGCGGCTACTGCGCAGGCTCGCCGGCCTGGTCGCCGACATGCTGGTCACCAAGCACAGCTACACCGACCAGTTCTTCCTCGCCCGGCGCCGCGAACCGATGAGTGTGGCCGCCGAGATCCAGTGGTCTCTGCTGCCGCCGCTGGCGATGTCCGTCCCGCAGGCAGCGGTAGCCGGAATCCTGGAGCCCGCCTACAGCGTCGCAGGCGACAGCTTCGACTACGCCCTCAACGAGAACATCCTGCACCTGGCCATCGTCGATGCGATGGGCCACGGCCTGGACGCCGCCACGATGGCGACCGTCGCCGTCGGGGCCTACCGGCACGCCAGACGTGCCGAAATCGGACTGTCCGAGATCTACGCGTTCATGGACCGGGCCATCTCCGACCAGTTCGGGCCCGACCACTTCGTCACCGCGCAGATGATGCGCCTGAACATCGCAACGGGCCACCTGCAGTGGGTCAACGCGGGCCACCCCGCACCGTTGCTGATCCGCAACCACCAGGTCGTGCGGCAACTGACAGGCCCGACCACCCTGCCGGTCGGCTTCGGCGGTGAAGAACCCCGGATCAGCGAGCAGACGCTCCAACACGGCGACCGGGTGCTGTGCTTCACCGACGGCCTGATCGAGGAACACGAAGCCGGTGAAGAGCAGTTCGGCGAGGAGCAACTCATCCACTGGGTCAACCGCGTCGAACGCACAGAGAAGGGAGTACGCGCGGTGGTGCGCGCTCTCTCCCACGCTCTGAAGCAGCAACGCGGCGGCCGCACCAGCGACGACGCGACGCTCTTCCTGATCGAATGGCGCGGGGGCGCCGCGGACCACCTCGCCATCCTGGAGTGAGCCGGCAGTCAGCTCCCGGTCGTAGGGATCATGCTCGGTACACGGGTGAGCCCCCGCTGGTGGAGCGACTGTTCGCGGGGCCTGTGCCCGCGCCGCCGCTCATGCGGCGTCGTGCCAGGCGGCAATACCGGTCACCGTTACCGCGACGGTGACCGGCTCCGCGGCACCGTGGGTGGCGAGGTGGGTGATGAGGGCGGCTGTCACCTGGTCATGGACGTTTCGGGCGATGTCCAGCGCCCGCCGGCCCTCCGTCAGGACGCAGCGCACCTCGATGTGCCATCCCGAACCGTCCGGCGCCCGGTCGGCGCGGATGCCGGCCTCGGGCAGCGTGGTGTCCGCCCGGGTGGGCGCCGCGGCTGCCGCGAGGCGTCGGGCGAGGCGGGGTTGCAGGGCGGCCACGCCCGGGACCGCGAGGGCCGCCTCGGCCGCGACGCCGAGGAGCGCGGTGGTGCCGGTGGCGGTCGTCATGTGCCACCGCCCGTCGGGAGGCGGGGGCCGAGGGTCGGCCCCGGCTCCAGTACGTCGACCACGGTGATGTCGACGGCTGTCACCGTGAGCCCCAGGTCCTGTCCGGCCGAGTGGAGGACCGATCGGCGTACCTGGTGGACCCGGCCGGGCAGCGGGCGGTCGAGGGCGGCGGCCAGGGTCATGGTCACCCGCACGTCGGTGCCGTTGCCCTCGGGTACGAGCCGGCAGGTCGCGGCCCTGGCACCGGGGACCGTGTCCGCGGCCTGCCTCAGCACCCTCGCCGCGGCGCTCTCGGCGATCCGTAGGTCCCGGTCGGGGTCGGCCAGGGGCAGTAGCCGCCCGAACCGGACCTCTGCCCTGACGACGTCCATGACCCGGTCCGCGAGTGCGTGCAGGCCCGGAGGGTCCTCGTCGCGCAGCGCCCGGGCGGCCGCGTTCACCGTGGCCAGTCCCTCGACGGCCTCTCGGCAGTGAGGACAGGACACCGGGTGCGGGTCCGCGGCCGGCGGTGCGTCCTGCGCCTGTTCCCAGACCCGGCTGAGCAGGCGGCCGCAGGGCAGTACCTCATCGCCTGCGAACGGGGGCACGTCGGCGGCGGCTGAGCCGTTGCGGGGCCCGTCGGCTCCGGGCGGTTCGGGAGGCCGCGTGTGCGGGTCGTCTAGCGCCATGGGCCCATCGCCTCCTGCAGGGATCGGCGTGCCCTGAACAGTCTGCCGCGTACCGTCTGCTCGCCGGTACGCGTCACGTGCGCTATCTCCTTGTAGGGCAGGCCCTGCACCTCCCGCAGGATCCAGCAGACCCGCTGTCCGGCGTCCAGCTCGGCGAGTGCGCGGGACAGGGCGGCCGTGGCCGCGTGCTGCTCGGCGGTCCGGGCGGGCTGGCTCCACGCGTCGCCCGCCGTGGGTTCGGCGACGGTGTCCAGGGGGAGGGGCGGCGGTCGGCGGTGGCGCATGGTCTGACAGCGGTTGACGGTGATCCGGTACATCCAGGTGTGGAACTCCCCCCTGTGGCGGTATTCCGGCAGATGGCGCCAGGCACTGATGAAGGCGTCCTGAACGGCCTCTTCGGCGTCCTGAGGATTGCCCAGCATGCAGCGGGCCAGGGTCAGGAGGGACCGGCTGTGCCGCTGGACGAGAACGGCGAAGGAGTCCTCGTCCCCCTCGGCCGCCCGTACGGCCAGCAGGCGGTCGGGCAGGTCGCATCCCCGTCGTGGGGAAGCAGTGCGTTCGATCATGGCGCTCCCACGCAGGCCTTGGAGCGTGCGTGTACCCCTGAAATAGAGGTGTGATGCATGTCACACGTCAGGCGCGTGAGGAACACGCCGCCCGATGCATCCAACTTTCGACGGGCACCATTCCGGTGTCCGGCCGACCGATCGAGGCGACCGCCATGACGGACAACATCACCAGCGTCGGCGGGGGCAGCCGGCCCGAAACAGGCATGAGCGCGCTCAAGGGCCGCACCGGGGCCGGGGCTCCGGCCGAGACACGGGGCAAGACCACCATCGCGGACGCTGTGGTGGCCAAGATCGCGGGCATGGCCGCCCGCGAGGTACCAGGCATCCACAGCCTGGGCGCGGGGATGGCCCGCGCCTTCGGCGCCATGCGGGAACGCGTCCCCGGCGCAGGCGGAGGCGGAGCGGTCACCCGCGGCGTCAAGGTCGAGGTCGGGGAACGGCAGGCCGCGGTGGACCTGGACGTCGTCGTCGAGTACGGCGTCTCCATCGTCGACGTCGCGGGCGGCGTACGCACCAATGTCATCAGCGCCGTGGAGCGGATGACGGGCCTGGAGGTCGTCGAGGTGAACATCGCCGTCGACGACGTCCACCTGCCCGACGACGAGGAGGATCAGACCGAACCGGACGAGGGCCGCGTGAGGTGACCGCTGTCGGGACCACCGCCGTGTCCTCGGGCATGAGCGGATGATCACGGCGAGAGGGACGCTCGCGAGATGGGTGAGTGCAAGATGAACACAGCAACGACGGGACTCGCGGCCGGTATGGCCCTCGGCTTCGCCGGCTACTTCGGCGGCTTCTGGGCATTTCTGCTGGTGCTGGTCCTGGGCGCGGCGGGGCTGATCGTCGGCCTCGCCGTACAGGGCGACCTCGACCTGCGGACACGGAGGCAGCGGTGAAGACCCGGCCCGGTTCCCCCGGCGAGGGGTCGGGCCCGCCGGCGCCGGCCGCCGGGCTGCCGCCCCCGGCCGAGCGGGGCGCCACCGTCATCCCGGACAGGGTGGTCGCCCGTATCGCCGCGCAGGCCGCGCGCGCGGCGCAGTCGCGGCGCGCCGCCGTACCGCCCGATCGGGGCGGACCTGCGGCACCCCACGCCTCCGCCGCCGTCCGTACCGGATCGGTGCGCCTGCATCTGGCCATGGACCTGCCCTACCCCACCGACATCCCCCGTGTCTGCGAGCGGATCCAGCAGGACGTCGCCGAACGTGTCGCCCAGCTGACCGGGCTGCGGGTGGGAGAGGTCCTCCTCACCGTCCGGCGGCTGGTGACCGCCGCCGACTCGAGCCGGGGGCGGGTCCGGTGAGCGGCCACACGGCCCGGGTCACCGGGCACGCCGTGGAGGAAAGGTGATCGCGATGACATCCGATCCACGTCCTCCGGGCCGCGGCTCCGCGTCGTCCACGCACCGTGCCGCAGTGCCGCTGACGAAGGAGCCCGACCCGCCCGAACGCGACGCGTCCGCCTCGGACCTCACGGCCGGTGAGCGCGACGGAGGGCACCGAACCCGTCGCAAGTGGTCCGCGCGCCGCATCACGGCGGCGGCGGTCGCCGCGGTGATCCTCGTGGCCGCGGTCGCGACGCTCGTCGACGTCATCGCCGTACGGGCGGGACGCCCGGCGGCCGCCTGGCGACGGAACCTGGCCGACGAACTGGCCACCCGGCCGGTGGACGACGTGTGGATGCTGACGGGGGCCGCCGTGGCCGCCGCCATCGGCGTCTGGTTGATCGTCCTGGCCCTCACCCCTGGTCAGCGCCGTTGGCTGCCCCTGCGCTCACCCGCCGGCTGCCCGCGATTGCGGGCCTTTGTGGACCGCGACGGCGCCGCCGTCCTGCTGCGCGACGCCGCCATGCGGGTCCCCGGAGTCGGCGCGGCGCACGTCCTGGTGGGCCGCCACCGCATCAAAGTCCGCGCGGACGTCCGCTTCCGCGACCCCCGACAGGTGAAGGACGACCTCACCGCCGTCCTCGACGAGGAACGCGACCGGCTGGCCCTCGCCCGTCCTCCCCGCATCGCCGTACGGGTGCGGCGACGCACCCACTGACACAAGACCCGCAGCACCGGAGCCCGCCATGACGCCGCGATCCGCGCTCAACCGCAGTCTGCTGGCCCTCGCCGGACTGGTCCTCCTCGGCGGCGGACTGCTCATCCTCTTCGCCGGACTCGACCTCTACCGGCGGCACGATCTGGCCCCGCCCGCCGGCTGGCCCCTGACCACCCCGGCCGACGTCCTGCTCGGCTCCGCCGACCGGGCACGCTGGAGCAGCCAGGGCTGGTGGTGGTGGCCCGCGGTCATCGCCGCCCTCGCCCTTACCGCCCTGCTCGCCCTGTGGTGGCTGCTCGCCCAGCTGAGCCGACGCCGCCCCGGCTCCCTGCCCGTCGGCGGCACACCCCCGCAGGAAGGCGTCGAACTGCGCGACCGCGCACTCAGTGACGCGATCGCGAACGAAGCCGGTGCCCTGCCAGGGGTGGGCCATGCGGCCGTACTCATCACCGGCCGGCCGGCCCACCACCGCACCCGCATCAAGCTCACCCTCACCCCCGAGGGCACGCCCGGCGCCACTCTCGGTGCCCTGTGCGAAGGCCCGCTCAGCACCGCGCGTCGGTCCACCGGCCTCATCGACATGCCCACCGAGGTCCGCCTACAGGTCAGCCGCCACGGACCACACCGCGTGGAGTAAGGAGAAGGTCGGCCTTTCCCGCCGACGCCCTTGCGACCCATAGCAGTTGGCGGGCGCGCCGGCACCACTCCCCGAAGGAGAGATCATGATCATCCTGGGCGTCATTCTGCTCGTCGTCGGCTTCCTCACCGGCCTGTCCATCCTGTGGACCATCGGGATCATCCTGCTGGTCGTCGGAGCCATCCTGTGGATCCTCGGCGCGATGGGACACGCTGTCGCCGGTCGACGCCACTACTGGTAGCCGGGATCGTTGCCCTGCAGGGCAGTGATCCAGGCTGCGGGCAGGCCGGCAGACGGCGCGGACCCCACCAAGACGTTTGCGGCGGCGGACGACGGCGGCGGAGAGGTCGATCCGGCCGAGGCTGCCGCCGGTGCCGACCAGCCGCCGCGGCCCGGACGCGGCGCGCCCGGTGGCCGTTGTGCCGGTCCTCGCCGCACGAGCGCAAGATCCGCCAGAACGTCCGCCCGGGCCACGGCTATGACGGGCGGTGAGCGGCAGAGCCCCGGGAAGGCTCCGACCGGTCGGAGCGCTTCGGGGAGGAGTTTCTGGGAGTCCTGCTGGACCAGGGGCACGAGTTGCCGCCGCACCAGCTCGGTCCGCTCGTCGCACGACAGATCGGCAGGCTCGACGGCCGCGAGACCTCGCTCTTCTTGCAGGACTACGGCCAGGTGTGGCTCGTCCCCCTGCTGGGTGACGGGCTGGCGGCTGGGGAACCGCAGCCGATCGACGGCTCCGACGTCGGCCGTGCCTTCCGGGAAGCGCGTCCCGTCGAGGTTTCGCAGGCCGACGGTGTGCGGGTCTACCTTCCCCTGCTCCGACCATGTGGCCGTCATGGCCGTCGGAGATCCAGTGGTCGCTGCTGCCACCGCTGGCGATGTCCACGCCCCGGGTCGAGCTGGCCGGGATGCTGGAACCCGCCTACGACGTGGCCGGGACAGCTTCGACTACGCCCTCAACGGCGATGTCCCGCATGTGGCCATGGTCGACGCGATGGGCCACGGACTGGACGCCGCCACGATGGCCACGGTGGTCATCGGAGCCTACCGGCATGCCCGGCGCATCAGCGTCGGCCTGTCGGAGATCTATGCGTTCATGGACCGGGCTGTCGCCGTGCAGTTCGGCCCCGACCACTTCGTGACCGCTCAGATGATGCGGCTCAACACGGCCACGGGCAGGCGTCCGGATCTGCTGCGCCGCGAGCTCAAGGCGGTTCACCCACCCGATGAGCTGCTCCTCACCGAATTCCTTACCGCCGACATCAGGCTCCTCGATCTGTCCGTCGGTGAACGGTGGCGCGCTCCCCCTCCCACACGCTGCAACGGGCGCGGGGCGGGATCACGACGGAGGATGCGACGCTCCTGCTGATCGAATGGCGCGGGAGCGCCACGGACCACCTCGCCCTCCTGGAGTGAGCCGACAGCCGCACCACCATGGACACGGCCGACGGCACGCTGAAGGTTCCACTCCCGCCGCTGTTTGCGAACGTCCTACCGGCGGAGTCGGCTCCGCGATCCTCCTTGGAGCGGGTTCACTTCTCCGTGCGGTGCCATGGCGAGAACCGCCACCGCCGGGAACGGCCGCAGGCCAGGGTCTGCATGCGATCATCGTGGCTCGCGGTGAACAGCTGAATCACGATCACACCAAAGACGATCATCGCGAGGAGCACACTCACCGTCACGAAGGTGCCCATGTCTCTCACACTCCTACTGCCGCGGTGGGCACGTGACCGGTGACCGGTCCGTCAGGAGTGCGTGAGAGGTGGCGGGCGTCATGTCCGCCTTCGGAGTCCCAGACCGCCTCCCGGAGCGAGTCCGAGTCGGCCGCTGCCTCTGCCGCAGCGCGGAAACGTTCGGCCTCATGGATCAGGCCGGTCGCCGTGAGGCTCCGCGACGGGTCGGTGGCCGCGGCCATGAGCCGGGCCGCGGTGGCCGGCTCCGTCTCCGGTGGGATCACCAGCAGGTCCCAGCGGCCGAAGGTGTAGGACAGCAGCAACAGCTTGTGCGGGTCTTGCCCGGCGTTGGACCAGCCGACGCGCACCATGTGGCCGTGCGCGGGCACTTCTCCCGGGATGACCGGCCAGAACGTGCGGCTCACCGCTATCCGGGTGATCCGCCCCCACAGCGGGTCGAGACATTCGACGAGCGCCGGGAGCTGCTCCGTCAGGTTGCGGGAACGGGGCCACCAGGCACCGTCGATCAGGGCCGGATGGGCGCCGGCCGGCGCCAGCGCGAGTCGAAGCGGCGACGAAGAAGGGGCCCGGCCTCCGACTGCGGGTGTGAACGGAATGGTCGCGGTCATGGCGCGGACCCAACCCCGGGCCGGTCACGGCCGGCCCGGTTGTCATGAATCGCCGAGAACGACCCGGCGTGGAAGCCGGTGTACGAGATGCTCTCGGTAATCACCAGGATACTCCTCGCCGACGCCCGGCGGACTGACGGGGAGCGACGGGCTGAACGGAACACGAGGAACACCTTCCACATAACACAGCCAAGGAGTGCTGGGCCAGGGCATGCGGGCCGTCAGGCGTGAGACCGGTCCGGGAGCCGGCATACGAAGTGCCCCGGCGCCCTCGGCCCACTGGCGCCGGTATCGACAGCCGTTTCACGGAATGCGGCGGCGTCTCCGCAACCGCCCCGGCGTGTGCGGAGTACCGTGGAAGCACCGAGGGCATTTCGCACACCGGCTTCCACGCCGGGTCGTTCTCGGCGAGAGACGAAACCCGGGTCGCCGCGAAGGCGGCCCGGAGACGGGTCCGCACCATGTCGGCGACCTTGCACCAACTCCTGCCACACCACGAGCCCGTCGCAGCCCCGGCCGCGCGTCTCGCGCTGAAGACCGACGGCCCGTCGCGCGGCCTCCTGGACGGTGCCTGGTGGCCCCGCTCCCGGGACCTGCTGAGCGAGCTGCCCGCACTGACCGATGTGCTGGACCCTCTGTGGGGCCGCATCACCCGCATCGCCGTCAACCCGAAGTACTGGCCGGTCATCCCGCACGAGATCCCCGTGGGCGGTCATGTCGTCAAGGTCGGATGGTTCACCCCGGAGATCGACCCGCACAAGCTGCTGCTGCTTTCCTACGGCACCGGCCGCTGGGATCTGCTGGTCATCCCACCCGAGACCGGGGCGGAGTCGGCGGCCCGCCTGATGGCGGCCGCGTCCGACTACGACGGCCCACCGCTGACCGCAAGTGCTCTCATCGCCGCGGACGAGACCCGGCATGCCGTCTCCGCCGCCGACCGGCCACTCGAACCGGACGAGGCAGGGAAGTACGAGGACGGCCCCGCCCCTGCGGCCGTTCCGGCGCAGACCGATCGCACCAGTCGCCTGATCATCGGCATGTGAGACAGCCGCCACGACCGGTGCCTCCCGGGTTTCGGCCCTGCCTCACGAACCGACGCAGGCACATGCAGGGGGTTCGACCGGCGGGTCCCCGCCCCACGTGGTCCTCGTCCCGAGGAGCAGCACATGCAAGCCCTGATCGTTCTCATCGTCGTGATCGGCCTCCTGGCCGTCCTGGTCCTCGCCCTGTCCGTGAAGGTCGTCAAGCAGTACGAGAAGGGAGTGCTGTTCCGCTTCGGCCGACTCGTCGGAACACGCTCCCCGGGGCTGCGGTTCATCATCCCGTTCGTCGACGTCCTGCACCGGGTGTCGCTGCGGGTCGTCACCATGCCGATCCAGTCCCAGGGCATCATCACCCGGGACAACGTGAGCGTGGACGTGTCGGCGGTCGCCTACTTCCGGGTCGTCGACGCCGTGAAGTCGGTCGTCGCCGTGGAGAACGTCAACGCGGCGATCAACCAGATCGCCCAGACGACCCTGCGGAAGGTCGTCGGCCGGCACACGCTCGACGAGACGCTTTCGGAGACGGACCGTATCAACCTGGACATCCGCCAGATCCTCGACGTCACCACCGTCGACTGGGGTGTTCAGGTCACGCTGGTCGAACTCAAGGACATCCAGCTGCCCGACACCATGAAGCGCGCCATGGCCCGCCAGGCCGAGGCCGAGCGGGAGAAGCGAGCGAAGATCATCAACGCGGAGGGCGAGTCCCTGGCCGCAGCCGCGCTCGGCGACGCCTCGGACACCATGATGGCCCACCCCCTGGCGCTTCAACTGCGCAATCTCCAGAGCCTGGTGGAGATCGGTGTCGACCAGAACACCACCGTCGTCTTCCCGGCCCCCCTCATGAGCACGATCGGCGAGCTCGGCTCCTTCCTCGCCCGGGAAACCGCGGCCGCTGCACCCGCCGCGGCAGCGCCACCGGCCGGCACCGGCCGAACCGACAAGTCCCTCAGCCCGGCCGACACCGCAGCATGACCCGACTACGGCCCGCACCGCCACCGCGTACCGCGGTGGCGGTGCGGGCGAGCGTTCCGTGCCACCAGGGCGGACTCGTGAACGACGCCTGTCGCGCGCGTCCATCCGGGCACCGGCTGATGATGGGAGTAGGGCCGAACACGCGGAGCTGATCATGACGGGTTGGCGGGTCAGGGACTACACCCAGGACGATCTCGAAGCGCTGATCCGTGTCGACATGGAGAGCGGCACGACCGAGGAGCCGCCGCTCTTCCCGCTCTCGGACGCCGTGACGGCCCTCCAGGCCCGCCAACCGGCTGTGGTGGCCACGGCCGACGACGTGCTGATCGGCGCCGCGGTGAGCAGGGTGGAGGGCGAACGGGCATGGGTCCTTCGCATCTGCATGGCGCCCGGCTGGCGACAGCGGGGGTTGGGCAGTGCCCTGATCACCGCCCTTGAGCAACGGCTCTTCGCCGTCGGCGTCCGAGCGGTGCACGCCGTCCTGCCCGAGGGCGAGACCGGTGCCACCGCCCTGCGCAACTGCGACTTCGGCGCCCGCCCCGGGCTGGTCTTCTTCGAAAAGCGCGGGCCGGTGACCCCGCAGTCGGCCGGCACGCTGTCCTCGCTCGGAGCGGAGCTGCCGCCAGGGGGACTGTGGCAGAAGGTCGCGGGCATGCAACGGGAGAAGCAGCTCATCGAGCGGCGCCTGGTCCTGCCGCTGGCCCACCCCGAACTGGCCGCCCAGCACGGAGTGGAACTGCCACGGGCGGTGATGCTGTTCGGCCCGCCCGGGACCGGCAAGAGCACGTTCGCGCACGCGATCGCCAGCCGCCTGGGATGGCCCTTCCTCGAACTGTTCCCCGCCCGTCTGGCCGCCGAGTACGGCCTGGCGACCGGGCTGAACCGGCGCTTCGACGAGATCGCCCGGCTCGACCACGTCCTCGTCTTCATCGACGAGGTCGAGGAGATCGCCGGCGAACGCGGCGGCGCGGACGCGACCGCTGTCGGCGTCGTCAACGAACTGCTCAAGGCGATCGTCCGGTTCCGAAGCCGGGACGGACGGCTGCTCGTCTGCGCCACGAACAACGTGACCACGCTCGACTCCGCGTTCCTGCGGCACGGCCGCTTCGACTACGTGCTGCCGATCGGCCCTCCCGACCACACCGCCAGGACCGCACTGTGGGAGAGCTACCTGGCCCGAGCGGGCGCGCGGGCCGACAGCACGGTACTCGCGTCCGCCAGCGAGGGGTTCACCCCCGCCGACATCGCCCACGCGGCGCGCACCGTCTCCCAGGCCCAGTTCGAGCGCACCTTCGACACCGGAACCCGGGCCGCCCCCACCACGGACGACTATCTGGACACGATCCGCGACACCAAGCCCACGGTCAGCGCCGCCATGGCCCAGGAATTCGCCCAGCAAACGGAGAAGTTCGCCCGCGTCTAGCGTCCAGGCTGACGGGGAGTCGATCTGCGACGGACGTGTCAGGCCGGCGTAGGAGGCATGCCGCCGCCCGTATCGATGAGGATCTGTTTGGCCTCGGTGACGTTGTCGGCCCGTACGGCCCTGGCCATCGCGGCGCGTGCCGCGTCGGGCGACGTGTCCGGAGGGACCAGCATCAGGGAGAAATGGTCCCGGTCGCCGCGGGTGATGAGGACGGTGTCGTCACCGACCGGGAAGGAATCGATGTGGACGACTCGGTCGTCGACCATCACCCGGGTCGGCAGTTCGTCCCAGGCGCTGCCGTCCAGACCGACCCGGGTGACAGGTCCGAGGTGCTCGGTCAACGCGGAGATCAGCGAGGGGAGCTCGGCGCCGATGTCCTGGGACCGCGGCCACCATGCGCCGTCCAGGATTCCCTCGCGTGTGTGTGTCGTCTCCAGCCTCAGCAGGGCCGTCCCGGGTTTCACCGACCGGTGGACGGCGTCCGGCAGGAGCCTGGGGAGGTCGGGGGTGTCGGAGTCGGCCATGGTGTCCGCCCGTCCGTGGAGAGCAGTGCGACCGCAGGGCGTGCGACCGCGATACGGCCCTGCCCCCTCACGGTACTCCGCACGACACTCGCGCGAGCGCTTCGCCGCAGAGCGCGGTTACGGAAACAGGCAACGGCTCCGGCGCATACGCGCCGGAGCCGCCCTTCCGGGTCATTGCACGTGAGCGTGCGCCGACCCGCTTTCCACACTACGCCAAAGGGATCAATCCGACATCAGCAATCCTTGCGAAGGTTCACTTCGGTCCGAGAAACCGACGCGGCGGCTCAGCCACGCCCTTCCTCTTCCGTCTCCATCTGCCGGATCCCCTGGTGCGTCAGCGTGATCATCGCGGGCGTGTTGCCTCTCGCCCAGTCCACGACGACCCAGCCTTCGCCCGCCAGGTACATACAGGCAGCGGCCATGTCCTGCTCAGGGATACCGAGGTCGTCACGGAGCTTCGCCCCATCGACGCCCAGGAGGCGATTGCCTTCGGCGGCTTGGTACAGAGCCTGCATGATCCTCTCGCGGTACGTCTTCCGGTCTCGCAATATCGCCATGACGCGCCTTCCTCTACTGCCCACGGCCGGGCCGAAGTCGATGTCATCCGCGGTCGCCGTCGCGGTGGGGCGCGTCGGGACGGTCGCGTCCACCGCCGACCGCCGGTGCCTCCGGGGCCGACGCCCGACCCCCGGCAGAACATCGCTGTAGTGGAAGGCAGCGATCCGTTCGTCGTGCTGAGTGTTGAGCCGGTGGATCAGAACGACTCCGACAGCGATCAGAAGGAGCAGCGCGGCCACGGCGATGACAGTCATGGTTCTCTCACCTCCGTCGACCGGCCGGCGAAGGCCCTGCCGAACCGATGTGCCGGGGCAGGCACGACGGCCCGACCTGCTCCGCCGTCGGTCTCCCACGCTTCTTCCCTGATCCGGGCGCCGATCCTGTCTGCTGCTTCCTCCCGGGCCGGGGCATCGATGCCGTCGCCCGCCATCAGCTGCGCAGCGGCATCCGCACCGGTTTCCGGCGGAATCACCAGCACATCCCGGCGGCCATCAGCGGAGAAGAAGGTCAGTCTGTGCGGATCCTGCTCCTCGGTGGACCAGCCCACGTGCACCGTGCGCCCGGCGACGGACACCCGACACGGGATGACGGGCCAGTGGGCAGGGTTCACCGCGATACCTGTGATGCGGCCCCAGAGATCACCCAGGGCGGCTGTCAAGGGGGGCAGCTCACGGGTGAGGGCACGGGAGCGAGGCCACCACGTGCCGTCCAGCCCGCCCGGCGCGGGCGTCAGGGACAGGCGAGCGGGCAGCAACGCGCGCCTGCTCGATGTCGTACGGTCGATGCTCACGGACATGGCGCGAACCTGCCCCCGGGCTCGTGAGCGGCCCGGCGTTGTCGATCGCCGGAAACGGCACCCGCAGCGGAGCCGGTGCGCGAAGAACTCCCGGTGCCTCCACACTACTCCGCCCGCTGACCCAAGAGGCCGCGGATGACCTGGCATTTTCCAGCCTTCGGGACCTGATCCCGGGTACCCGAGGCGCACCTTGTCAGAGCCAGTCCTTGCCCTTGAACGTCAAATGCAGCACGGCGGACAGGACCACGATGACGGCTGCCGAGGTGATGAATCCGGACTCGCGGCCGAAACCGGGGTAGGGGAGGTTCTGGCCGTAGTATCCGGTGATCGCGGTGGGTACGGCGATGATCGCGGCCCAACTCGTCACCTTCTTCATGATCAGGTTCATGCTGTTGGCCTGGACCGAGAGGTTCGTCTCCATGACCGAGGCCACCAGGTCCCGCAGTGATTCCGTGGCCGTGGCCGTCGCCTACGCCGGCGGCTGGTGGCAGGACAAACACACCCGCCACCACAAGCCTCACGTCTCCAGCGCGCGGGCACTGGGCAACCGCGCCCTGAAGAATCGCCCCTGGGCGGCGCGCTGCTCTACGGGCATATCGCGACCCATATGACCGCAGTATTCCTCGTCCTCCCGCCCGGCATGGCGATCGCGTTCGTCCGCCTGAAGAGCACCCTCGTCTCGCGGTACCGTTGCCTTCCTGGAACCCGCGGGACGAGACCATGCGCGCATGCCCGTGGCTCGCCTGCCATCAGCGTGCCGACTCGGTCCCCGTCTGCGCAGAACCCCCGCCTGAGCAAGCCGACGGAGGTTCCTCACATGTCACGAGCCATCACACGCGTGTCACCAACCCCGTAGACGCCCCTATAACGCGGGGGCGCGGGAAACCGGTCTGTCTCTGGCGGCATATCGCTTGAGGCATCGGATGATCTCGCGTCGGGTCTTGCCCTCCTGGGTGCGGCGTTCGTAGTACGCCTGGGTGCGCGGGTCGTGGCGCAGGCGGGTGAACACGATGCGGTGCAGGGCGGCGTTGGCCTGGCGGTCGCCGCCGTAGTTGAGTCGACGCGTGCGCCGCCGGCCGGAGGAGTACTCGATGGGGCTGACTCCGCAAAGGGCAGCAAAGGACGCCTCAGTGTTCAGCCGCTCGGGGTTGTCCCCCATGGTGATCAGCAGGGTGACGGCACTGTCCGGGCCGATGCCCACCGGTACGAGCAGTTGCGGCGCGTGGCGTTCGATGAGCTGGGTCAGTCGCTGGTTCAGCTCATTAATCTGTCCAGTGAGCTGCTCAATGCGTTCGGCAAGCATGCGTAATGTCATTTGGGTGGCCTGGGCCACCGCGTCCTCGTCTCCCCCACCGTCGGGTGGGCTGAGGGCCGCGCAGGTGCGGAACAGCTCGGCATTGCCCAGGCTGGACAGCCGTTCCCGCAGGACGGGATCGGCGATCACTAGGACGGCCTTGAGCTGGTTGATCGCCTGGGTGCGAGCCTTGACCGCGGAATCCTTGGCGAGTTTGAAGATCCGGGCGCTGTGCACGGGTCCGTCGCCGGATTTGGCCTGGGCCCGGGTGCGACCGCTGAGCACGGCTCGCGCGGCGGCCTGCGCATCGAGCGGGTCCGACTTGCCGAGCAGACGGCGGGCCGTGCGGTCGGGCCGGTTCACTTCGAACACCTGGATCTGCTGGGTCAGCAGGTAGCGGGACAGGCCCGCGCCGAAGGTACCGGTGCCCTCCACACCGGCCCGGCGCACCGCCCCCGCTTGCGGGCCCACACGAGCAGCCGACGGTAGCCAACGGCCGTCGCTGGAAAGGACTCTGTGCTCAGGACCTTCCCCAGCGGGGAGACCACGGCGGCGACGTGAACCTCGCCGTGCGTGTCCACACCCAGGACGACCTCACCCCGATTGGGCGGATCCATGCTGGAAGAGGTACTGCGCTCTCTGGTCGTCATGGTGGTTCGCCTCCCACGTGGTGACGTGCTGGGTGGATGGCACCGGCCCGCTCGGGCGGTCTGAACCGTGATGGCGCCTGGAACTCGGCAAGGCCCCTATTGGGACACGCCCTGTGGCTCGGTGACAGCAGAAGCCATCCCGCAACGACGGTCGACAAGCCTGTGACTGGACACTTCGATCAAAGATCTCAAGAGTCAGACCCCCGTCCGGGACGGCATCGCGCAACCGTCCCATCGATCCCGGCGCATCGGCACGTCCCGACCACAGCCGGATGGCTTCGCCCGAACCAATGCCCAACCTGGCCGGAGCAGGCTGAGAATGCGTTGACTCCCCGCCCACTCGTGACCGGCAATGGCGGACAGCCGTCTGGGCCGCCTTACGGTCGCCCTCCATCGACCATCTCTCGGAGCGTCAAACGAGCGTCACGGTCCGGCCTGCCCGCACTTCCACGGACCGCGCTGAAAGGAAGGCTCCACTGGACCGGCGATCTCAGGAGTCAGACCCCACCGTAGGACAGCACCCACCTGGTGTTCTCTGTCTATCCGGCTTGCAGCCACATCAGCCGGCTCCGGGTGTGATCAGTGGGCGCGCGCGATGGGCTGTTCGGACCAGATGGTCTTGTGGTTCTGGCTGTGGCGGCAGCCCCAGCGCTCGGCGAGTTGGGCAACGAGGAACAGGCCGCGTCCACCCTCGTCGGTGGTGCGAGCGCGGCGCAGACGGGGTTGGGCGGTGTTGGAGTCGGTGACCTCGCAGACCAGAACGTGGTGCCGGATCAGTCGCAGTTCCGCCGGCGGACGACCGTAGCGGATCGCGTTGGTGACCAGTTCACTGACGATGAGCTCGGTGGGGAAGAGGAGGTCGTCCAACCCCCACGCGGTGAGTTGGCGGGTCGCCCATCCCCGGGCGTCCGAGACAGCGGCCGGATCGGCCGGTATCTCCCAGTGAGCGGTGTCCTCGGCCGGTACGGCGCGGGTACGTGCCAGCAGCAGGGTCGCGTCGTCACGCGGTGCTGCGTCCACCAGATGGTCGAGGAGGGCCCTGCCGGTCTCCTCCAGCGCGCGGTCCGGGCGGCAGGAGGTGGCGAGCGCATCGGTCAGCCGCTGGAGTCCGTCGCCGGCGTCGTGCGCGCCTTGGTGGACCAGGCCGTCGGTGTAGAGCGCGAGGACGCTGCCCGGCTCGAGGTCGATCGTGGTTGTCTCGTACGGCATGCCGCAGACGGCGAGGGGCGGCCCCGGGAGTATGCCGACGGCTTCGGCACTCCCGTCGGGCCGCACGAGCACGGGCGGCGGGTGCCCGGCACTGGCCATGGCGCAGCGTCGGGTGACCGGGTCGTAGACCGCGTACAGACAGGTGGCGCCCGTGACGTCGTGGTCACCAGGGGGTGCTTCCGCCGCGAGGCGCTGGACCAGGTCAGCGAGACGCGTGAGCAACTCGTCCGGCTCCAGTTCGAGGTCGGCGAGGGTCTGGATGGCAGCGCGCAGACGGCCCATGGTGGCACTGGCGGGTATGCCGCGGCCGATCACGTCTCCGGCGACGAGGGCCAGCCGGAGAGCGGGCAGGGGTATGGCGTCGTACCAGTCGCCGCTGGTGCCGCCCCCACGGTTTGTGGGCAGGTAGACGCTGGCGGTCTCGGCTGCCGGAGTGTCGGTCGTGGCCGGGGGAAGGAGTCTTTGCTGCAGGGCCATGGCCGCTCTGTGCTCGCGCGTGTAGCGGCGGGCGTTGTCGATGGCGAGTGCTTCCCGTGAGGCGATCTGCCTCATGAGATCCACCTCGTCCGCGGTGAACGGTTCGGAGGGGCGGGTTCGCCAGACCACGATCGCTCCGAGGGTGAGGCCCCGGGCGTGCAGCGGTGCCACCATCACTGCCTGGATGTCGTGCGGGAGGAACTGCTCGGCCGGATGTGGGCCGCCGATCAGGGCGATGTAGTCGTCCCGGTCGTAGACGACCGTCTCGCCGTGCTGGAAACGGCGCAGGAGGGGGTGGTCGGACAGGGATGGGACGAGGTTGCCGCGCTGGATGCCGGGCGGCCAGTCCGCGGTGGCCGGCGCCAGGGCAGCGTTGCGCAGATGCGGATCTCCTCCGCCCAGCCGCTCTGCGGGTTCGTCACCGTCGAAGACGGCGTCCGCAAGTTCGACTGCTGCGAGATCACCGAAGGTGGGTACGAGGGCGTCCGCGAGATCCTGGGCGGTCCGCACGACATCCAGGGAGCCCCCCACCCGCTCGGCGACCGCGTGGGCAAGATCCAGCTGTCGGCGGGCACGCAGTTGGTCGGTGTCGTCTGTGTACAGGGCTGCGACTCCTGTGGGGCGTCCTCGCGCGTCCTCCAGTCGGAAGGCGGACAGCGACAGCGCGTGCCGCCGCGCCGGATGGTGTCGCCAGCTCACTCGCTGGTTTCTGTGGATCACCGGGACGCCCGTCTCGAGCACCTGCCGCAGTACCGCCTCGATGGTCTCGGCGTCCTCGGCGCACAGCACGTCGCTCAGTCGGGCGCCGGGCGGTATGGGACGGCCGTCGGGAGTGTCCGGCATGGCGTTCGTCTGCACGGTGGTGAGATCCGTGTCGTGCAGGGCGATCGTGACCCCGTTCTGTGCGGACAGTGCGCGCAGGAGGGCTGCGCCGTGCCGGTGGTCGGCGACGTGAGGAGTGGGGGCCGCGAGCACGAGGAAGTTCGCCGAGCCGCGCACCCGTGTGGTCCGAAATGTGACGTCGATCGTGTTGCCGCACTGGTGACGCAGTCGTACCCGGCCGGTCGCCGGCACGTGTGCGGCCCTGCGCGGGTCGTGCGGGAGGTCGGCCACGAGCTCCCGCACGGGGCGGCCGTGGACCTCGTCGGCGCGGAACCCGGTCAGGTCCTGTGCTGTGCCGGTCCACCCCACCACCGTGCCCCGATCGTCGAGCACTGCCGCGGCCAGACCGTCGAAGGCGGGCGGCCGGCCGCCGGGGCCGTCGCCGGAGACGCTCGTCGCACCTCGAAAGGCGCCTGCCGGGTCGGTGTTTTCAACATCCGATGTGTGCATGTCTCTGGCTTTCATTACGAGGTTCCGCGGCTACGGGAGATGGGAACCCTGTGGCGGCTGTCGGCGCTCAGCGGGCGCCTGTTGGGGATGGCAGGTCCTGTTCGGCCCAGACGACCTTGCCGTCTGTTACGGAGCGGGAACCGCACCTGCGCGACAGCCGACCGACCAGGTGAAGGCCGCGGCCGTGCTCGTCGAGATTGCCGGGATGGCGCGGGCGTGGCCGACCGGTGTTGGTGTCGGAGACTTCGCAGGTAAGCACCCGGTGCTGGATGAGCCGTAGGCGGATCGGGCCGTCGCCGTGGCGGATCGCATTGGTGACCAGTTCACTGACGAGCGACTCCATGGCCGTCACCAGCGGCTCCAGACCCCAATCATGGAGTTGACGGGCGGCCAGACGCCGGGCCGTCGGGACGGTGACGAGTTCGTTCGGCAGATCCCAGGACGCGAATTGGGCGGGTGGCAGGGCGCGAGTCCGCGCAAGGAGCAGGGTGACGTCGTCGGCCGGTGCCTGCGCCGACAAGGTCTCCATCGCCCGCGAGCACAGGTCCTCCAGGGCGGCACCGGGCTGTGCCAGGGCGGCGCCCAGACGCCGCAGGCCGACGTCGATGTCCTCGCCGCGGGACTCCACCAGGCCGTCGGAGTAGAGGGCGAGCACGCTTCCTTCGGGCAGTTCCAGTTCCACGGACTCGAAAGGCACCAGGCCGAGACCGAGGCCCAGCGGGGCTCCGGCCGGCAGGTCGGGGACGGTGACACCGCCCCGTGCGTCGACGACCAGGGGCGGCGGATGCCCGGCCCGTGCCAGCGTGCACCGTCGGGAGACCGGGTCGTAGACGGCGTACAGACAGGTGGCACCGACCACCGCGGGGACCTGGTCGGAGTCGTCGGCGTCCTCGTCGTTCAGTCGCCGGACCGTGTCGTCGAGGTGCGTCAGCAGTTCGTCCGGGGGCAGGTCGAGGTCCGCGAGCGTGCGCACGGCGGTGCGCAGCCTGCCCATGGTCGCCGCAGCGTTGATGCCGTGTCCCACCACATCGCCGACGACCAGGGCCACCCGGGCACCGGACAGCTCGATCACGTCGAACCAGTCGCCCCCCACTCCGTGGTCCAAGTCGGCGGGCACATAGCGCGTGGCGACCTCGACGGCAGCACCGCCCTGCACCCGGTGAGGGAGCAGATCGCGTTGCAGCGTGAGGGCGGCAGTGCGCTCGCGCGCGTACTGGAGCGCGTTGTCCAAACAGAGCGCGGCCCTGGTGACCAGCTCCTCGGCGAGGAGCAGGTCGTCCTCCTGGAACGGCGTCTGTTCCGTGGAACGGCCGAACAGCGCCAGTCCCAGCACGCAGCGCCGGGCACGGATGGGTACGACCATCAAGGAGTGGACGCCGCTGTCGCGTACCTTCTGCGCACGCGTCGGATCATGGTCGACCCAGGGGCCGACATGGGTGTCCAGCACCGGTTCCAGGTGAGACCTGCCCGTGCGCAGGACGGCGGCGAACGACGAGGTCGGGGGGACGTGGATCACCTCTTCACGCACCGCTGGCATCTCCAGGACACCCTGGTCGACGGAGGACACCCCCGCACGGCGCAACACAGGGCGGCGTCCGCTCGTCGTGCCGATCCGTGCGGCGGGCTCGAGTCCGAACGGAACCGACTCCACCAGGTCGACGACGGCGTGGTCGGCCAGCAGGGGCACGGTGAGCTCTGCCAGTTCCTGGGCGGTCTGCATCACGTCGAGGGTGCTGCCGATGTGCGTGCTGGCCTCGCTGAGGATGGCGAGGCGCTCGCGCGCCCGCTTGTTTCCGGTGACGTCCACGGTCATGGAGCACACGCCCAGCGGCGTGCCGTCCGCGCCCTGGAGACAGAAGAAGGAGGCGGAGAACGCGTGCTCGCGGGGGCGGTCCGCAGGCGGCCACGCACGGTACTCGTGCACCGTCGTCGTGCCGCTCTGCAGCACCTGCCGCATCACCACCTTGAGCGCTTCGGCCTCGACGGCGGGCAGCGAGTCCTTCAGGCCGCGCCCGAAGCGTCGGTGACGAGGCACGCCGTCGTGCCGCTCCATGGCGTCGTTCACCCAGATACAGCGCAGCTGCGCGTCATAAACGACGATGCCGATCGGGGCTCGGGCAAGGAGCGACTCCCGCACCGGTCCCCCGGTCGCCGCCGAGGACAGGGAACCTATGTCCGTCACGGACGCCAGCCACCGGGTGTCGTCGCCCTGTCCCCGTAGCAGGGAGACCCGCAGCGTCATCCTGAGCGTGTGGCCGTCGCGGTGGCGTATCGCGACGGTGCCGGACCAGCCGCCCCGCGCACGGCACTGCTCGGCGAACGCCAACGCCCTCCGGGCGTCCTCGGGAGGCGGCAGCACGTGTGCGGCGGACCGGCCCACCACCTCCCCGGCCGCATAACCGACGAGCTGCTGAGCGGCGTGCGTCCACCCCACGACGATGCCCTCGGCATCGATCATCGCTATCGCGGCATCGGGCACCTCGGGGAGGCTCACCGGCTCGGCGAGGAGGGTGTGGTCAATGTTGGTCATCGCGGTCCATCCCATCGGTGCGGAAGTAGGAGCGTCGGCCTGTGGTCCGGCGACCCTGTGTGCAGCGGTGGTGAACAGCGATGTCCCGGTGAGCGGCACACGGTGCGGTATGTGTCATATCAGAGCAATTCGCCCCTTTCTGATGAAATCATCAGATGTAATGGCTTGGACGTCAAGACCCTCATAAGTGATCGAAAGGTCAGATGCGGGGGCTCCAGGTCACGACTTCGCAGGTGAACGGACGGGTAGCGGGTTCCGCCGAGCATGCGCGGCGGGCGGGAGCGGCCCGAGGCTCAGACCACCCGCCGGATGGCGGCCCACCCTCGCGATCGCTCGGCAGGCTGGGCGCCGGGACGATGCCGGGGAACCCATACCCGGAGTGCCCGAGGGCTGATGCGGCACCGCACGGGAGTCGGCAGGCTGACGGCTTCGCCGTCCAGCCCGGCGGGGAGGGCCGGGGCGGCGGCGTAGACGACGACGTCGTCGGGCGTGGCGAGACAGGCGAGGCCGTGCGGTTGTCCACTGTGCAGCCTCGCGGCCGTCTCGGCGGGCGTCTCTGCCCTGGCGGTCAGTACTCCCAGCAGGCCGGAGTCCAGGTGCGCACGCCTG
Source organism: Streptomyces sp. NPDC001816 (assembly GCF_042892235.1). Taxonomy (NCBI): domain Bacteria; kingdom Bacillati; phylum Actinomycetota; class Actinomycetes; order Kitasatosporales; family Streptomycetaceae; genus Streptomyces; species Streptomyces sp. NPDC001816. Next base: position 889,764 of record NZ_JBIATY010000001.1, on the reverse strand, counting down.
CCGAGTCCGGCAGGGTCATCCACTTGGTACGGGTTGTTGCTCACCAGTACGGCATCCGGCCCGTCCACGGTGAGCGGCCCGGCGCGCACCACCAGATCCGGGCCTTCGTGGCGGGCCAGGAATTCCGGAAGGATGCGCACTGCCGTGCCAAGCTTGTCGTCCCGATAAGCCGGGTCCTGCACCAGGGCGGCATAAGCACCGAACGAGACGTTGTTGACGAACGCCCGCTCGCCTGCGTACCCCAGATCCACGCGCAACTCGACGCCGTCCGTGAGGGCATCCAGCGCGGCCGAGGGGTCCCCACGGTCCAGGCCGAGATCCATGGCGAAGTGGTTGCGGGTACCCGCCGGAATGACCACGAAGGGCAGGCCGCTCTCCGCGGCCACCTCGGCGACAAGCGCCTGGGTACCGTCTCCGCCTGCCACGCCCAGCAGATCCGCACCGTCGTCCACTGCGCGTCGGGCTACCGTCGCCAGGTCCTGGGGGAGGGAACGATCGATCAGGACCACCTGGGCTCCGAGCGTGCGGGCGCGTTCCGCGATCCGGAACCGGCTCGCCTTCCCTCCCCCCGAACGCGGATTCACGATCAGACAGGGCCGCCGCGCGCCTGTCGTCGGCCGCGACGCGTTCTCGCTCACGGCGCGTACCCGAAAGCCGCACGCATCAGCCGGGCGCACCTCACTGGCGACATCAGGACTGCCGCGATCACGCCCGCAGCTGACGGCTCCGTCCCCCACCGGGCCGACGGTCCGGCGATTGCGCCTGCGGCCACCGCCACGATGACACTTCCTTCGACAGTTGCGGCCTACGGCATCAGCTTGCAGCTCGGCCTGGGGATCCGCACCTGGGATACGGCGGTGCCCCGAACGCCTTCACCACCCCCGAGCCAACGCCGTCTCCCCGGTTGAGAGTCCGACCGGGGCCCTTCTCCAGCGCCAGCCGCACCGAGCGAGTACGTCCAGCACGTGACGGACGCGAAGAGATCTCCTCGTTTTCCCGTGACCGGGCTGGGCACCCGATGCCCATGGCGACGCGTCCGGTTCCGGTGCGAACCATCCTCGCCACCATCGGTCTGGTACTCGCCACCTACGTCATACTCAAGTTGGTGGTCCAGGCTCGCCGGGTGCTGATCTGGGCGGTCATCGCGTTGTTCCTGGCCGTCTCCCTTCATCCGGCGGTAGAGGCCCTGCAGCGACGGGTGCCGCGGTGCCGACGGTCGGTGGCCGCCTTGCTGGTCTTCCTGGCCGCGGCCGCGGCCGTCGGCGCGGTGGTCGCCCTGTTCGTCATCCCCCTGGCCCAGGAGGGAAGCCGGTTCGCCGGTCGCCTGCCCGCGATGATCAGGGACGCCCAGGCCGGCCGCGGGCCAGTCGGCAACCTGCTGGAACGGACGCACGCTCTGCAGCATGTCCAGCACCATCAGGCGCAGATCCACGCGTTCGCCACCGGACTGAGCACGCCCGTCGCAAAGTTCCTCCGCGGTGCAGCGAGCACCGCGGCGGGCGCTCTCACTATTTTCGTGCTGGCCTATCTGATGGTGCTGGGGCCCCAAGGCCATAGACCGGTCCCTGGCCCTCGTGGACGAGGCGCCCGCGGTCCGCATGATGTCCATCGTCGCCCGATCAGCCTCATGTCGCTCGGCGGAAAGGGCAGGGGACCGTGGCGCATGAGGTGTTCCGGGCAAGCTCCTGCGTCCTGCAGGAGCCGCGATGCGTTTCCGCCGGACGTCCGATGCCGGCGGCCAGGCACAGTCGTGGGGGTCCCGTTCGGGTTGGCGACGGCGTTCACGGGTGAGGGGTGATGACGGCGCGTCCTTGGATCCTGCCGTCGTGGAGGAGCTGGTAAGCCTCGTTGGCACATTGCAGGGGAAAGTGCTCGACCAGCATCCTGATCTTGTCCTGCTGGGCGAGGGTGATCACATCCATCAGTTCGGCGAGGGAGCCCCAGTAGGGCGAGGCGACCGAGCACTCGTGCGGCGGGCTGGAGAAGTCGACGGGCAGGGCTCCGCCGCCGAGTCCGACAATGGTCAGGTGGCCGAGCATCCTGGCCACCTGAGCGGCCATCCGCAGCGTCGGGTCGATGCCGACCATGTCCAGCACGAGCTGAGCGCCCTGTTGCCCCGTCATGTCCTTGATGCGCGCGATCGCCTCGTCGCCCGAGAGCAGGGCCTCGTCGGCGCCCATGCGCGTGGCGGTCTCCAGCTTGCCGGCGTCGGTGTCCACGGCGACGACGGTGGTCGCAGCGCTGAGCGCGCGCAGAATCTGGATGGTCATCTGGCCCAGACCGCCGGCCCCGATCACGACCGCCGTCGAGCCCGGTCCCAGCAGGTGCAGCGACCGCTTCACGGCGTGATAGCTGGTCAGTCCGGCGTCGCTGAGGGGGGCGGCCTGGCGGGGATCGAGGGCGCCGAGCGGAATCAGGTAGCGCGCCGCCGGGACCAGCAGGTACTCGGCCATGCCGCCGTCGTGCCCACCGCCCAGGCCCGGTCCCTCACCCGCGCGCTTCTGGCAGTAGTTCTCCTGGCCCTGACGGCAGTTGGCGCAGATGCCACAACCCCAGGAGCCGTAGACGATCACAGGGTCCCCGGGCTCGAACCCGGTGACGCCCGGTCCCAGCCGTTCCACCCATCCCGCGTTCTCATGGCCGAGTGTGAAGGGAGGGGTCGTGAAGCCGGGTAGCGGTGCGGGTGCCTGCATGATGTGCAGATCGGAGTGGCAGGCACCGGCACCTGCGACCTTGACCAGGACCTGCCCCGGTCCGGGCTCGGGCACCGGCACCTCGCGCAGCTCGGGCGATTGCAGCCATCCGACGAGTTGAAAAGCCCGCATAGCGATCCTTCAGGCACACGCCGGTTCAGTCGCGGATGCCGTCGATGTCGACGAGGACGTGGCGCGGGCCGCGGAAGATCTGGTTGTGCCGGTACGGCGGCGGGTCCTCGACCAGCCGGGGGTTCTGCACCCGGCGGACGAACTCGCCGACCGCGATCTGGACCTCGAGTCGCGCGAGCGGAGCGCCGAAGCAGAAGTGGATGCCCTGGCTGAATCCCAGGTGCTCGTTGTCGCGGCGCTCAAGGTCGAGTTCGTCGGGGTCGGTGAACCGTTCCGGGTCGCGGTTGGCCGAGCCGTACGCCAGGAAGATCGGCGCCCCCTTCGGGATGGTGGTGCCGGCGATGTCGATGTCCTCCACGGCGGAGCGGGTGTGCCAGAACTGCACCGACGACTCGAAGCGCAGCAGTTCCTCCACCGCGGGCACGATCAGGTCGGGCCGGCGCCGCAGCTTCTCCAGCGCGTCGGGGTGCCGCAGCAGGGTGAGCACGCTGTGGGCGATGAGGTTGACCGTGGTTTCGTGTCCCGCGAAGATCAGGAGCAGGGCGTTGCTCACGAGCACACCCTTGGACATCCGTTCCTCCGGGCCGTCCTCGTTCACCATGGCCGAAAGCATGCCCGGGCCGGGCTGCCGGGCGTACCGGTCGAGCAGATCCGCTGCGAACTGCCCGAACTCCTGCACGGCCTGCCGACCCCCGGCCAGCCGGCTCTGCATTTCCTCAGAGGCGGCCTCGGGGCCGAAGTCCAAAGCGTCCAGGGCCGTTTCGATCCAGTGGTGGAAGCGTGACTCGTCCTCCAGTGGCACGCCCAGGACCTTGCAGATCACCGTCACAGGCAGGGGGTAGGCGAAGTCGTCGACGGCGTCGATCCGGGTCTTGCCCCGCATGTCGTCCAGGAGCCCGGCCACGATGCGATGGATCTCGGGTTCGAGGTCGGAGATCAGGTGAGGGGAATGGGGAGGGCCGACGAAATGCGGCGTCATCATCCGGCGATCCCGGTCGTGCTCGGGTGGATCCTGGGTGATGATGTTCGGCTCCAAGGAGATGACCGCCTCCGTGATCGGCTCGGCCTCCGCCTCCGCCGCGCCGTCGGCCGGGGCCGCGGCCGGGCCGGGGCACTTCCGTGGATCCGAACTGACCCGGGGGTCGTGCAGCAGCGCGACGATCTCCCGGTAGGTGCTGACGACATAGGTGCCGTCCGGCTGCCGCGCCACCGGTGTCTTGCGCAGTTCCTCGTAGAACGGGTACGGATTGGCGCGGTTGGCGTAGCGGAGGGCCTGCTGCCAGGGCGTTTCCTCGACCACGAGGCTCCCCTCCTTCTTCCTGTCGATGCTGCCGGCCTACGGGCTTGCCCCGAGGCGCGCGTCAGTGACGCCGCGGCCGGAACTCGGCCGTCCGCTCGCTCGGGGCGTGTCCGGTCAGGACGACGTCGGGGATCGCCGTCGGGACCCGTGGGTCCGGGAACTCGGCCGGCACCGGCTTCATGTCGGGCGGCTGGTCCCAGCCCGGCGGCGGAGGCGGGAACGGACCGGATTGCTCGATCAACTTCCCGTAGTACTCCAGCCACTTGCCGTGATCGAAGGTGACGGCCGCGACGATGCGGCCCCGGTGACCGTAGGCGGCGGCGAAACGGCGCTCCGCGACGGACCCTTGGGTGAAGACGATCTCGTCACCGAACGGCGGCACCCCGACGGACTTGATGTTCACGCCGAACTGACCGGACCAGAAACCGGGAAGCAGCAGATGCGGACGATAGTGGGGCTCGAGGTTCACCATGTTGTGCGCCGCGACCTCGGCGCCGAAAACGGCGTTGTCCCAGTGCTCCATCGCCAGGAACTGGTACTCGTACAGCACATGCGGCGCACGCGCCACGTCACCAGCCACGTAGATGCTGTCGGTGACCACGCCATTGATGTCGAAGGCCCGACCACCGGCGTCGCACCCGACGCCCCAGAAACCGGCTGCCAGTCCTGAGCCTTCCAGCCACTCCACGTTACGGATGGACCCCAGGGAGGCCACCACCACGTCGGCGTCGACGGTGGCTCCGTCGGACAGATGCACACGCCGCACATGCCCGCCGGAGTCGCCCTCCAGTGACGACACGCCCAGCCCGCAGCGCAGGTCCACGCCGTGATCGCGCTGCATCTGCGCGGCGATCTCCCCGATCACCCCGCCGAGCGCGCCGACCAGCGGCGCCGAACCCCGCTCGACGACGGTCACCGGAATGTCGAGTTCCCGGCAGACAGAGGCCACTTCCGAGCCGATGAACCCGGCGCCGATGACCACCACTCGCGATGGCGGCTCGGCCAGCTCCTTCTGCAACTGTTCGGCATCATCACGCGAGCGGATCGTGTGGACCCCGTGCAGGGCTGCCTCGTCCGGGTTGGGCCACTGTCGCGCGCGGGTGCCCGTGGCGATCAGCAACCGGTCGTACGGGACCTGCTCCCCATTCGCCAGACGTACCTGCTTGGTGGCCCGGTCCAGGCCGATGGCGGCCACCCCGAGCCGCCAGTCCGCATCCACTTCTCGCATGCGGGGCAGCTTGGTGTGTTCGGCCGGAACCCAGCCCTTGAGTACCTGCTTGGACAGCGGGGGACGGTCATAGGGCTCGTACGGCTCGTCCCCGATGATGGTCAGGGAACCGGTGAAGCCCTCTTCCCGCAGGGTTTCCGCGGCCCGCAGGCCGGCCAGGGAGGCACCCACGATGACGATCCGGCCGTTGGCCCGGAACTCGCGCACCAGCTCTGCGACCGTTGCCCTCAAGGTCATGACGTCTCGCCCCGCTCCGCGCCGTCCAGGCGGTCGATCACGATCGCCTGCACCGGGCACGCCGCAGCGGCTCGCTCGACCTGCAGGCGCCGCTCGTCGTCGGGGTTCGGCTCATAGGTGAGCGCTTCCTGACCGTTCAACCTGAAGACCTCGTGCGCCAGATACACGCACTGCGCGTATCCCTGGCAGCGATTCAGGTCCACGACGATCCGCATGGGCAGACTCCTTCCGTTCTGCCTCCGCCCCACGGCGACCATCGACCCGGTCATGCAGCCTCGGTCATGAAGCCATCGGCCGGTTTCTAAAGTCCTGTCAAGGCGACGGGGCTGGACGCCCCACCCTCCGCCCCGGCCAGGCCGCCGAATGAGCAGGTTCGGTCCTGCGCTGCGCCGCTTCCTTCACGGTGACGCTTGTCGGCTGTGAGCGTGGGCGTAACCAGAAGGGGGCGCTGCATCGACGGTTTCGGCATCAGGGTGTGCCCCGGTCATCACGCCCTAAAAAAATGCTCGTCCCGCCTTCCGGTGATCGCAAACCCGCCACTGCGGCGAACTGGACGCATCCGTGACTTCGAGCCCTGACTCCCCGGGCTGAGGCGATCTCCGGGCCGCTGAAGCCACCGATCACCAGGTCCGCTCCGGCCGCCGTCCCGCCAACCCGACATCTGCTGGCGCTCGTGCCAGCAGATCAACGGTTACCTTCGTCACTTCGACATTTCCATACGACGTATGGTAACAATGAAAACGCGCTTCCATACGACGTATGGAACTGCTCGGCCGGACCACACCGGGCGTCATACATCGCCTGGCAGAACCGCCGTTGGCGCAGATCACCCCCTCGGAAAGGAAAGATCATGAACAAGCTCGCGAAGCGCATCGCCCTCACTGTTTCCTCCGTGGCGGTCGCCGGTGCCGCCGTCCTCGGTACCGGTGGCACCGCTTCGGCCGCGCCCCTTGCATCCACCCACGCCCAGCACTCGACCGACGGGACCGTGGCCGCTGACTACAGCTGGGACCACGGTGTCGGCTACCTGCTCGAGCGGGGCTACTCCTGCGACGAGACCCGCGGCTGGCACCAGGACCGCCACGGCACCGATGCGACCCGGCACGACTGCGACGGTCTCTACTACCGCGATGGCCACTTCTACCGCTGGGAGGGCGAGGGACACGGCTGGACGTCCGACAGGTCCTACCGCCACGACGGGAACCGCTGCGAGCACGACCGCGGGGGCAGGCACCACCATGACCTGACCCGCGACGACCGGTGAGACGGGTATCGGCCATGAGCACAAGCAGTTCCCCTCGGCCCTGTCCCTGCCGGCGGCGGGGACCCGTCTGGCGGTCGGGGGGCGGCCTCCCCGACCGCCGGCCGAGTGAGTGCAGCGCCACCCATCATGCGGTGCCCCGGTGCCGTCCGGCGCCCGCACCCTGCTGTACCGCCTCCGCCCGCGCTGCCTCTTCGCCACAGGCCGGTGTGAGGCACCGCCGAGCCATACCCGGAAGCGGAAGCCGATGAAGAAGTCCTTGAAGGTCGTAGAACGGCAGGTGGCCGTGCAGCTGGTCGTCTCGCACGTCTACTCATTGCCCCTCTGCGTACGTCTGCGCTACGAGCCCGCTGATCCCTACGTCGTCCGTGCCGCCTTCTTCGTCGACTGCGACGAGCCGGTCGAATGGGTCCTGGGGCGAGATCTTCTGACTGACGGTCTGGAGGGTTCCGCAGGCCACGCGGACGTACGGATCTGGCCGGCCGCAGGGCGGGGTGACGAGTCGATCTACATCGCCCTCGGGTCCTCCGCAGGCACCGCCTTGCTCGAGGTCCCCGTGCAGGACATCTCGTCCTTCCTTCAGGACACCCAGGCCCTGGTGCCACGGGGTACCGAGTCCGGACTCATCGACTGGGATGCCGAACTGGCACACCTCCTCCCCCAAGGCTGACCGCCGACCATCCATGCTCAGAAGTAAAGGAACCAGTGTCATGTCCCAGTACCAGCTTCGCGTCTACACCCTGCGCAGCTCCGACGCGCTCACCGCCTACGAGAAGATCTGGGCCCAGCACATTCCCGGTATGGCCAAGCACCGGATCACCGCCCACGGCGTCTGGACGGTGCCCGCGGCGCCCGGAAGCGACACTCCCCGGCTGTACGCCCTCGTTTCCTACAAGGACACCGACGACGTGCAGGAGCGGCTGGAGGCATACCTGTCGAGTCCTGAATTCCGCGCGGACATGGAGGGCTTCGACATCAGCCAGATCGTCGGCCTCGACGAGACCGTGCTGACGCCCACCGTGGACTCTCCCTTGCGCTGACGGTCGGCCTGCGACGAGTGAGGCGGCCAGAAGGGCCGGCATCCGGCGGCCCTGCGATGGTGGTTCCGGTGTCGTCGATGGCGACCCAGCAGTGGTGGCCCTTGCCGGCATCGATACCGACCCATGAGCGGGGCACCTGTGTGGTCATGTGCGTCTCCTCGGACTCGGACAGCGTGTACAGCGTCGATCGCTGAGACCACGGGCGCCCTTTGTCCGGCAACCACCGTTGGCCACATCTCCGTGATGGCCCCGGCCGAAAGTAGTGGCCTCGCCTGCTCCCATCGGCCGGGCGCCCTTGCGACGGCACGAAGAACTGCTCCTGCGGGTGTCCTCGTGCCGACCGCCACCGGTCCTCGCAGTAACCGCGTCTCTGTGCAGCCTCTTTGAATCCGACGACAGCCCTTCCGATGGCCCTCCCCGGATGACTCGAAGCACCAGGAGTAAGACCCGATGAAGTCATTGAGAACTATGATCCAGGGGCTGCCTGTGAAGCTTGTCGGCGTGCAGGCGACATCCTTGCCCGTGATCATGAATCTGCGGTACGAGCCGAGTGATCCCTATGTGGTCCATGCCGCATTCACCACCGATGTCGACAGCGACGAGTCGGTGGAATGGATCATCGGGCGCGATTTGCTGATCGACGGCCTGGAGGGCCCCGCCGGCGAGGGAGACGTTCGCATATGGCCCACCGGCGAGGAGGGCTGCCGCGACTTGTACATCCTTCTCAACCCGCCGTCCGGTACGGCCCTGCTCAAGGCCCCAGCGCAGGAATTCAAGGCGTTCCTGCAGGAAACGGAGGCAGTGGTGCCCCGGGGGGCCGAGCTCGGCCACAGCGACTTCGACCGCTTGCTGGAGCACCTCCTCGCCGAAGGGTGAGTCCTGTCAGGGTGCGACCTGAGGCAGGCACACGGACGTCTGCGCCTCGGCGTTCACCGCCATGGTGAGTGGATGTCCGCAGTCGTGGCGTCGAGGGCGGCCGGGCCGAAGCCGGCCTCGGTCAGGATTTTCGCCGCGACTCCGCGGCCGACCCGCCCCGGTGAGACCAGCCGCGCGGATGCAACCCGCTACCTGGGTCGCATTGCCCACCTTCCCGCGCTCCGTAGCTCGCCGCTCGTCGGCAGGCTCTGTCGCAGGGACGCACCTGAAGGCGTTTACGTGGTCGTGGTGCGACCTGCAGCGGAAGTCTGTCGGCGGTCTTCGAAAGCTGGTTCTGGATCACATTCCGTGCCATGGCCAGGCAGGGTCACCACAACCGCGATCATGAACGGCCGTGGGTGATGTGCTCCTCCAACACCTGTGGTTCCACCAGGTCGAAGGTGTCCTGACCGAAAACGTCGTGGCCAGCGAGGAGTCGGTGGTCGTGCGGGGCCGCGGTGTTGGCGAAGTACTGCGAGATCGGGTACGCGGGGTCAGGCGCGATCGAGCCGTCCTGCAGATCGCTGCCGTAGTCCCCGTCGTCCCAGGCCCAGGGCGTGTGCGCGGCGTTGTCCTCACCGTTGTCGCCCGCGGACGTCCCCCAGGAGGCGTAGGGCGGGTTGGCGGAACGGCGCTCCCACAGGCCGCGTGTGACCGCCGCCTTCCGGGCGGCGGTCACGTGCGTCGTCAACGCTCGGGAGAGGGAGGGGGACCTAGTACACGCTGACGCCGTACGCGCTCAGCGCCTCGGTCACCGGCTGGAAGAAGGTCGTACCGCCGGAGGTGCAGTCGCCGCTGCCGCCGGAGGTCAGACCGATCGCCTTGGTGCCGTCGAACAGCGAACCGCCGGAGTCGCCGGGCTCGGCGCAGACGTTGGTCTGGATGAGGCCGTAGACGACGTCGCCGCCACCGTAGTTGACCGTGGCGTTGAGGGCTTGGACGGTCCCGCCGTGCACGCCGGTGGTGGAACCGCTGCGCTTGACCGACTCGCCGACGTAGGCGTTGGCGGCGGACGTGATGTCCTGGCTGGTGCCGTTGTAGAGGTTGACGGTGCCGGGGTGGCTGACGCCGGTGTTGTCGTAGCGGACGATACCGTAGTCGTTGGTGGGGAAGCTGGAGTCGATGGTCGGGCCGACGTAGGTGCTCAGGCCGGAGTTGGTGTACCAGTTCGGGTAACCGTCGGTGCAGTGACCGGCGGTCAGGAAGTAGTAGGCGCCGCTGCTGGTCCGGACGTTGAAACCGACGGAGCAGCGCCAGCCGGCGTCGGCGTAGATGGCGGTGCCGCCGTTGAGCAGCTTCCTGAAGGTGCCGCTGACTCGTCTGACGGTGACCGCGTCGCCGTAGGAGGCGGTGGCGGACTTGAGTTCGGCGAGGTCGGCGCGCGAGACGTTGCTGTCGGCGCTCACCACGAGTTTGTTGCTCCTGGGGTCGACGGCCCAGGCGGTGCCGGGGATGTCGGCAGCCTTGGTGGCGGCGCCGGCCTTGGCCAGCTGCGCTGAGTTGTGGGTGACGAGCCTCGGCACGGCACCGGCCTCGCGGACGGCCTCCGCGGCCTTCCGCGTGGTGACGTTGACCACCACGGACTTGGTCTCGGCGTCGTAGTACGAGCCGGCCGTCGAGGTGGTGCCGAGGGTCTTGGTGAGCTTGGCCGCGGCCTCGGGCGAGGCCTTGGCCGAGGGGGCGGCCTGGGCGGTGGGCGTGGTGAGCGACACCGCGAGGAGCCCGGACGCCAAGGCGATCAGCCCGGAGCGTCTGGCGGTGCGGGGGGTCTTGACCTTCACTCGTTCCTCCTGGGTGGGGACAGGGGAGACCCGTCAGGGCGGCACAAGAGCCGTCGCGAACGACGTGTCCCTGACAAATTCCAGGACGGGAGTATTCCGTCCCCCACGGTGGGCGAACAAGAAGCCGGAGGCAGAATTTACGCGCGTAACACGTTGGTACGTACCTGCCGGTCGAAGCGGCAAATGAGCTGCTACCACCAGTAGTTGAGGCACAGTTAGGAAACCGTCGGAGAGCTGCGCCGCGTACACGGCGAGTCCGAGGAACTGGCTCTCGGTGGTCCTGTGGCGGCGACGACCGGGGTCAGGGGCGGGCCACGGTACCGTGTGCTCGTTTTCGGTCGTTGGCGTCGACTGTCGAATGCGCAGCCGGCCCCCGCAGGCCATCGCGGCGCTCTGATCTCACGCCTTTTCGAAGTCCACCGACAGAAGTCTGGCCGCCGTTTGTCCGCTTCGCGCTCGCCCCGCAAGCCCGCTGGTGGACGACGGCCGAGTTGCGGTCAGCCGGAGTGCTGGCCGAGCCTGCTCAACTGCTCGACTCATGGACGGCAACGGCTACTGGGACGGGCGGCTGCCCGATGAAGAGATCTCGCTTGAGTGAGCGGCTTCCACGCCGACCGTGCGCTCGCTGTGCCCCGCTCCCCGAACCCTGACGGGCCACTGGCCCAGGTCAGCGGAGGAACTGGTTCCAGGCGGTGCCGCCGAGGTCTGAGCGGGTCCGTGGTCCGGAGCGAGCGACCCGAACGCTGGCGCCCAGGGTCCTGGCCACTGCCAGACGCTGCGTTTCCTGGAGCCCTACGAGACCGGGGCCATGTACACCGTCCAGGCGAGCAGAGCATCGGCAAACATGGTCGGCGAAGCCGCTGCGGAACCAAGGCGTAACCCGCTGCGAAGAATTGAAGGGCGGAGACCTTGTCGGACGGATGGCCTGGCTTGCTTCGCGGCCGCAAGCCGCTACACCTAGGACCAACCTCGCAAAGCGGCGTCCACGACGGCGATCACGGTGTCGCATCCCAGGTGGTTCCCGACGAAGAAGCGCTCGAAGAACAGCGGCCCGGCGGTGGCCATGGCGAATGTCTCGGGCGTGACGTCGGGCCGGAGCTGGCCGCGCTCGACGGCTGCGGTAACCGCGGGACGCAGGGCGTCGGTGATCTGGTTCAGCAGTGACTCCCGGAGGCGGCGCATACCTTCGTCGTGCGTGAGCCCCCGAGGACCGCGGCAAGGACGGCCCCCGATTGCTCGTCGCCCCAACGCTCGGCGAGCACGTTCAGACGGTAAATGAACTCCGCTCGCGGATCGTTGCCCGAAGCGGCCCGAAGCTCCTCGGGTACCGGAGGGAGAGGGGGCATGCCGGCCTCCAGCGCGGCCAGGCGGAGGTCGAGAAGGCTCGGCCAGTGCCGGTAGACGGTTGCCCTGCCGACGCCGGCACGAGTCGCAACCATTTGATGTGTCACGGCCTCCAGCCCACCTTCCGTGAGCAACGCGGTGGCCGCCGCGACCATGGCCTCACGACTGCGCAATAGACGCGGATCTGTTCGATCTTCCACCTTGTACACCTTCCGCTGATAGAACCCGAGTCGCTGCCCCTATGGGGCATCCATTGAGCAAGGGAGGGGAGCCGCAAAGACCCTGTTCGCCCACCTCGAAGGTGGGTGGCCCTCAAAGCACTGCTTGTCCCACTACATGTGCACGACGGATGCAGCGTTCTCGTCCTGCTGGGGTACACCCCGGCGGTACAGCAGCACGGACACCACCAGACCCACCACGAAGACGGCCGCCGACCACCAGTACGCAGTGGAGTAACCCTCGAGACCGGCCTGCGCCAGGACGCCGGGGTCCTCGGGGTCACGGCCGGAGAGGTAGTTGGTGGCGGCGTCGGAAGCCATCGTGCTGAGCAGGGCGACGCCGATGGACCCACCCACCTGCTGGACGGTGTTCACGGCGGCGGACGCGACTCCGGCATCGGCCGCGGCCACGCCGGAGGTGGCCAGGCTCATCGCGGGCGCGATGACCGTGCCCAGCCCGATGCCGACGAGTACCAGCTGGGGCAGTACCTGCGTCACGTATTCGCTGTTCAGGTCCAGCGTGGTCATCCAGATCAGCCCGGCGGCCGCAATGGCCATGCCCAGCGGGACCACCGGCTTCGGTCCTATGCGCGCCACCAGGACGTTGTTGGCCACAGCGGAGGCGGACGACGAGGCCACGATCAGGGGCAGGAAGGCGAAGCCGGTGTTCAGAGCGCTGTAGCCGAGGCTCTGCTGCAGGTAGTAGGTCAGGAACAGGAACACGCCGAACATGCCCGCGCCGGTGACGAACAGGGCGGCGAAGGAGGCACCGCGGTCACGGTCCAGCAGGACCCGCAGGGGCAGCAGCGGATACGCCGCCCTGTTCTGCCACCACACGAAGACAGTCACCAGTACGGCGCCGACTGCCAGCATCCCCCAGGTCGCAACCGAACCCCAGCCGTGCGTCTCGGCGTTCGAGAAGCCGTAGACGAGGCAGAACAGGCCGGTGGAGACGAGAAGGGTGCCGAGGACGTCAAGCTTCGAGGACGTGTCGCGCGGGGTGCGGTGCAGCAGAACCGCGCCACCGACGAACGCCACCCCCGCGAAGATCACGTTGACGTACATGGTCCAGCGCCAGTCCAGGTACTGGGTCAGCACCCCACCCAGGATCAGGCCGATGGCTCCGCCTGCACCGGCGATCGAGCCCGCGACGGTGAAGGCCTTCGCCCGCTCGCGCGGCTCGGTGAAGGTGGTCATCAGGAGCGACAGGGCCGACGGGGCCAGCAGGGCGGCGAACAGGCCCTGAACTGCGCGCGCGACGACGAGCATGAGGAATCCGTTCGCCGCGCCTCCCACCATGGAAGCGGTCGCGAAGCCGGCCAGACCCACCAGGAAGGTCACCTTCTGCCCGACCAGGTCCGCGACCCGGCCGCCGAGCAGCAGCAGGCTGCCGAAGGCCAGCGCATAGGCGGTGACCACCCACTGCCGGTCGGCGTCCGAGAAGCCCAGGTCGTGCTGGGCGGACGGCAGGGCGATGTTCACGATGGTGCCGTCGAGGACACCCATCAGCATCGACAGGGAAATGACCAACAGAATCCACCAGCGACGCCGGTGCGACAGGTCGGGCACATTCTCAGGTGTGGTCTCGGCGCCGCAAGCAGCGGCGGTGGCGTTCTGGGACATGGGGGCAGCCCTCCGGACAGCGGATGGGGGACGGAGGAAGAGAGAAAAGAACGGCCGACGGTCTCCCCCTTCAGGAGAGAGACCAGGAACAAGCCGACGACCATGGCCATTTCACGGTGCAGCGCCGGCATACGGCTGCCGTGTAGAGGCTCGATGTGGAACCACCCCGCCGGGCGGTCTCACCCGATGTGACGGGGTGGCTCCCATGTGTCGCAGCCTGGGATCGCCCGACTGCGGGCGCGCCTCAGGCGCCAGTGCCTGGGGCGCAGCGTCTCAAGCTGACTGGCTCAATGGCCGGCGTGCCGGCCGTCACGACCGGCGGTGAGGCGGCCTTCCAGGCCCGTGATCAGCGTGTCCATCACGAGGCGGAACATGTGGTCCTGGTCAGGGCCTTCAGGGGCCGCACTCGTAGAGCCAGGGCGTGCGTCCGCGGCCCCGTCTTCGTCGGCTTCAGGGCCGTGGGGCTTGAGGGTCGACCACTGGTGGAGTGCGCCGTTGAGTTCTGCGGCGAGGACACCGATGACGACGGCGACCATCAGCGCCGCGATCTCCGAGACCTCTGACTGCGGAACCCCGGCAGCCTCCACGATCGCGGTGAGCGCGGTCCAGAACGGGTCGTCGGCCTGGATGAAGTCGGGCTGGTGGCTGAACGAGTAGGCCATCAGTTCCGGGTGACGGTGCGCCAGGGTCCGGAAGTCTGTTGCGAGCAGGCGGATGCGCTCCTGCCAGGGAGCGTCCTCAAGCGTCACGGTGCGAAACTGAGCGCCGACCATTCTTGTCACGCCACGCAGCACCGCTTCCTTGTTCGGCACGTGGTGGTACAGCGACATCGGGTTCGCGTCGAGCGCGGTGGCGAGTTTGCGCATGGTGAGCGCCTCGACGCCGTCCTCGTCGATGAGCCGCAGGGCGGCGGCATAGATCCCGGCCTCCGTCAGAGGCACGTCTCTCTTCCTCGTTCCCCGCGGGGGACGTCTCACTTTCTTTTCCATACCTCGTACGGTACCAGTTCCGTACACGGTATGGAAATGAGCTTCACCACAGCCCCACCTGAGCTCCCGGGGTTGCACTCCACTTTCCGTACCGCGTATGGTTCCAATTCCATACGGCGTATGTTTTCGTACGGCACGGCATCGACCTGCGCAGCGCGCCCTTGCCCATCCCCTCCACCCCCTCCGCAGAGGAGCAAGACATGACCACGCACTCCGCGAACGACCTTCGCCCCATCCGGTCCCCGCGCGGGATCCCCCTGCTCGGCAACACGCCGCAGATCCCCGGCACCAACCCGGTCGAGTACTTCGCCGAGCTGTCCAAGCAGTTCCCCGAGGGCATCTACGGCCTGGACATCGCCGGTATCGAGCAGATCTTCGTCTACGACCCGGACCTGGTAGCCGAGGTCTCCGACGAGACGCGGTTCTTCAAGCAGATCGAGAAGACGCCGCTGCAGCATGTCCGGGACTTCGCGGGCGCGGGCCTGTTCACGGCCCACCAGCACGAGGAGGAATGGGGCATGGCGCACCGGATCCTCCTGCCGGCGTTCAGCCAGCGGGCCATGAAGGCGTACTTCGGGCAGATGCTGGAGATCGCCCAGAACCTGGCGGGCAAGTGGGAGCGCAAGGAGGGTCAGTCGGTCAACATCACCGACGACTACACCCGGCTGACGCTGGACACGATCGCCCTGTCGGGGTTCGGCTACCGGTTCGACTCCTTCGAGAAGGAGGAGCTGCACCCCTTCCTCAACGCGCTGCTGGGCGCGCTGGTGGAGTCGCTGCGGCGCTCGCAGGAGCTGCCGATGATGACCAAGCTCCGCAAGGCCGATGCCAAGAAGTACGGCGAGAACGTCCAGCTGATGCAGGAGCTGGTCGAGAGCGTGATCAAGGAGCGCCGCGAGGGGAAGGGCGGCGGTGAGGAGGACCTGCTGGGCCTGATGCTGGAGGCCACCGACCCGGAGACCGGCAAGCGGCTGTACGACGACAACGTCCGCGACCAGGTTCTGACATTCCTGATCGCCGGCCACGAGACCACTAGCGGCCTGCTGTCCTTCGCCACGTACTCGCTGATGCGCAACCCGCACGTGCTGGCCCAGGCGTACGCCGAGGTGGACCGGCTGATGCCGGGTGACACGGTCCCGGACTACGACACGATCATGCAGCTGGACGTCATCCCGCGGATCCTGGACGAGACCCTGCGCCTGTGGGCTCCCATCCCGTCGTTCGGCAAGACGGCGCGGGAGGACACCGTCATCGGCGGCCACTACGAGCTGAAGAAGGGTGCGAAGGTCCTCATCCTGGAAGGCCCGCTGCACACACACCCCAAGGCGTGGGAGCGGCCGGACGAGTTCGACATCGACCGCTGGCTGCCGGAGAACCGCGTCCAGCACCACCCGCACGCCTACAAGCCGTTCGGCAACGGCATACGTGCCTGCATCGGCCGCCAGTTCGCGCTCACCGAGGCCCGCCTGGCCCTCGCGCTGGTGCTGCAGAAGTTCAAGTTCTCCGACACCAACGACTACAAGATGGACCCCCGGGAGGCGCTGACGCGCAAGCCCGGCAACTTCGAGCTGATCGTCCGCCGTCGTCAGGAGCACGAGCGGACCGTCTTCGGCGCTGCGGACGTGCAGACCGGCGACACGCAGGCGCAGGCAGCGGTCAGCGGTGTCGGCGTGAACCTGACCGTCGCCTACGGCTCCAGCCTCGGCTCGTGCGAGGACCTGGCCCGCACCATCGCCGACCGCGGTGAGCGCTCCGGGTTCGGCACCACGCTGGTGAGCCTGGACGAGCTGGGTGACAACCTGCCCACCGAGGGCCTGCTCGCCGTCGTCGCCGCCAGCTACAACGGCAAGGCCCCCGACAACGCCCAGCGCTTCGACGACCTGCTCGCCGCCGGACTGCCGGAGGGCTCCCTGTCGAACGTGCGGTTCGCGCTGCTGGGCGCCGGCAACACCCAGTGGGTGGCCACCTACCAGGCATTCCCCAAGCGGATCGAGGAAGGTCTGCTGGCCGCCGGCGCCACCCCGATCGTCGAGCGCGGCATCGCGGACGCCGCGGGTGACTTCGACGGCATGGCCACACGCTGGATGAACACCCTGTGGTCCACTCTGGCCGAGGAGTACGCCGCCGACACCTCCCAGGCGAGCGGCCCCCGCTACCAGGTCCAGCTGCTCACCGAGTCCGACGTGCGCCCCGCCATCGTCTCCGAGCAGGCGTACCCGCTCACCGTGGTCGCCAACGAGGAACTGGTGGCCGACGCGACCGGCCTGTGGGACTTCAGCATCGAGCCGCCGCGCCCGTCCGCGAAGTCCATCACCTTCGAGCTGCCCGAGGGCGTCACCTACGACACCGGCAACCACCTGGCCGTCTTCGCCAAGAACGAACTCGCCCTGGTGGAGCGCGCGCTGAGGCGGCTCGGCGTCGAGTACGACCAGGTGCTCCGGCTCGACCAGCCGGCCGGTGGCCGCACGCATCTGCCGGTCGGCACCCCGGTCACCGCCGGCATCCTGCTCACCGAGTTCCTGGAGCTGCAGGACGTGGCCACCCGCTCCCAGATCCAAACGCTCGCCGAGTACACCCAGTGCCCGTGGACGCGGCCGCAGCTCCAGGCGTACACCGCCGACACCCAGGAAGCCGAGGAGCACTACCAGAAGGAGATCCTCGGCAAGCGCATCTCGGTGCTGGGCCTGCTGGAGCGCTTCGAGGCGGTCGAGCTGCCGCTGGCGGTGTTCCTGGAGATGATGGGCCCCATCCGTCCGCGCTTCTACTCCATCTCCTCCGCCCCGTCCGCCAACCCGCGCCATGTGCGCCTGACCGTCGGCCTGCTGGAGGGCCCGGCCCTGTCCGGCGACGGCCAGTACCGCGGCACCTGCTCCTCCTACATCGCCGGCCTCGAGCCCGGAGACGCCATCTACGGCTACGTCCGCGTGCCCTCCCCCACGTTCGCCCCGCCCGCCGACCCCGCCACGCCACTGATCCTCATCGGCCCCGGCACCGGCATCGCGCCGCTACGCGGCTTCCTGGAGGAGCGGGCGACACAGCACACGAACGGCACCCAGGTGGGCCTGTCTCAGGTGTTCGTCGGCTGCCGCCACCCGGAGCACGACTACTTCTACCGCCAGGAGATGCAGGACTGGGAGCAGGCCGGCATCGCCCAGGTGCACACCGCCTTCTCCGCGGTGACCGGCCACCCGGCCCGGTTCGTGCAGAACGCCATCGCGGGTGCCGCCGACACGGTGTGGCAGGCCATCGAGGACGGCGCGTACATCTACGTCTGCGGTGACGGCCGCCGCATGGCCCCCGCCGTCCGCGAGGCACTCGCCGCCATCCACCGCCAGAAGACCGGCAGTGACGACGAGACCGCCCAGCAGTGGCTCGCCCAGCTCGAAGCGGACGAGCGCTACCAGCAGGACGTCTTCGCCTGACCGTCGCACGCCGTCAAGGCGCGCTGACCCCCAGCCGCCGGGAGGCGTGCGGACGTCCTGCCTCCCCCGCACGCCTCCCGGCCCCACCAGCCATTCAGACACGCCATGGCACCCATGGCCCGACCACCGGGCCGTGCCGCTCACAGAAAGCAGATCACCATGGACACCATGCTCGCCGGACGCTTCCACCTGGACAGCAAGAAGTTCGCCGTGGAAGAGGTCCCGATCCCCGTGCCGGGCCCGGGCGAGGTCCTCATCGAGGTCAAGGCCGCAGGCGTCTGCCTCTCCGACGTCCACCTGCTCGACGGCTCCCTCGTCCCGCTGTTCGCCACCTCCGACACCATCACCGTCGGCCACGAGGTCTCCGGCGTGATCCACACCCTCGGCCCCGACCTCAAGCGCGGCCTGCCCGTCGGCACCCGCGTCACCCTGGAGGCCGGCAAGACCTGCGGCACGTGCGCCGGATGCGTGCGCCACCGCCCCTGCACCCAGATGCTCACCGCCGGCATCGACTACGACGGCGGCTGGGCCGAGTACGTCATCGCCCGCGAGGACACCCTCATCCCCATCCCCGACAGCCTCCCCTTCGACCAGGCCGCGATCATCCCCGACGCGGTCTCCACCCCCTACGCCGCCGTCGTCGCCACCGCGGGCGTCCGTGCCGCCCAGTCCGTCGGCATCTGGGGCGTGGGCGGAGTCGGCGCGCACAACGTACGCCTCGCCCGCCTGGTCGGCGCCGCACCGATCATCGCCGTCGACCCGCTGCCCAGCGCCCGCGAGCGCGCCCTGGCCTTCGGCGCGGACCTCGCGCTCGACCCGGCAGCCTCCGACTTCGCCGACCAGGTACGCGCAGCCACCGACGGACGCGGCCTCGACTTCGCCTTCGACTGCGCCGGCGTACCCGCCGTCCGCGACCAGGCCGCCTCCGTGCTCGGCCTGGGCGGCTCCCTCATCCTGGTGGGCATCACACCCCGGCCACTGACCATCACCGAGGGCCTGACCTTCAACTACCTGCAGAAGCAGGTGCGCGGCCACTACGGCGGCTTCCCCGAGTCCGTCTCCGAGCTGGTGCAGCTGACCGCAGCCGGCCGCCTCGACCTGGCCCCCTCCATCACCGACCACATCCCGCTCATCGAAGCCGCCGACGCCGTCCACCGACTGGAGAACAAGATCGGCGACCCCATCCGCCTCATCCTCGTCCCCTGACGCCCGTCAGCAGGACAACAAGCCACCCTGGGCAGGGGTGAGTGGGCGCCGGTGCGTGAGGGAGCACCGGCGCCCACGGCTTTCCGGCAACCGTGGAGAGACAGAACCATGCAGACGCCCGACGCCCTGGGCCATACTCCGCAGCGCAAGGACGCTCACTCCAACCACAGGCGCATACTCGCGACCGCCCGGCAGAAACTGCGCGACGACCCCGACGCGAGTCTCGACAGCATCGCTCAGACGGCCGGCGTCGCCCGGCGCACCCTCTACGGACACTTCCCCAGCCGGCATGCGCTGATCGCCGACCTGGCGCGGGAAGCAGGCCATGAGCTCCGGCAAGCGTTCGCCGCGGCGCGGACCACGGATGCCGACCCGATGGAAACGATGACACGGATGGTGCTGGCGACATGGACAGTGGGCGACCACTACCGCATGCTCATCACCTTGGGACGGCGCCATCTGGGAGAGGACGAGATCCGCACCACCCTGGCACCGGCCCGCGCAGAAGCCGTCGCAACCCTACGACGTGGTCAGCGCGAAGGCGTCTTCGCGGACCACCTTCCAGCACCCGTGCTCGCCCAAGCACTGGAGGCACTCATGCTGGCCCTCGCCGAGGAGAACGCCGCACGCCCGTGGACCGACCCCACGGGTGAGGCCGCGGCAACCGCGTTCCTCGTCGCCGCCGGCGTAGCACCACAGAGGGCCGCGCTTCAGGTGCAGGAGGTCATCGGGCGAGATCGGGCAGCGGGCGACGGGTGACCTCGTGGGCGTCGTCCGCAGCGAGGCCGAGCATGCGCAGGACCATCTCGGCCAGGTCGGAGGCGGCCTCGTCGCCGTCGAGGTCCGGGCGGTCCAGCCGGAGAGCCACCAGGGACAGCAGGGTGCCGCCCAGGGCCGACAGGGCGGTGGTCGCGTTGCCGCAGGTGAAACGGCCTGAGGCGATGCCGATCTCCAGGTCGCGCAGGGCGCGTGGGGCGAGGCCGCTGTCGGAGTGGATGTAGGCCAGACCACGGTCGCGCAGGATTCGCATGAGTTCCGGGTGGGAGTCGGCCATCCGCGCGGTGAGCCGGAAGCCGGCCGCGACCAGCTCGGCCGGGTCGTCGATGCCTTCCACGCGCGCGTCGATGACCTGCCCGAACTCCTCCAGGGCGTCCGTCACCGCCGCGTCGAACAGCTCCGTCTTCGACTCGAAGTGGTTGTAGAAGGACCCGAATCCGACATCGGCGCGCTCGGCGATGGCCTGGATGCTTGCGCTCGTGTCCCCGGTTTCCGCGAGGATCTGCCGGGCCGCGCGGACGAGCGCCTGGCGGGTCTCGGCACGGCGCCGTTCGAAGCGGTTCTTGGGCGGGGCTGACGTCGGCATACGGCCCAGTGTAACCACCGCAACGATGACACTGCCATTACTGATGAGATCCTCAATTATTTGGGCTGCACCTATTGACGGAGGGAAACGGCAGAGTTGATGATTTCCTCATTACGGCAGTGTTGCTTGGAGGACACCATGTCCCACATCCCCGTTAACAAGGGCGGTCCTCTGACGCCCCACCAAGACCTCCACAGTGAGCAGGGCGCCCTACGCGGTGAACACCCCGGACGAGCCCGGAATCCCGTGATCAAGGTGGCGGACCTGGCCTGGTTGGAGTTCGAGAAGCCCGACCTGGATCGAGCCGAGGTGTTCGCCCGTGACTTCGGGTTCGCGATCGCCGCCCGCACCGAGGAGGCGCTGTGGCTGCGCGGCACTTTCGCCGGCCCACCCTGCATGGTCATCCGGCGTGGGCATGCGTCCCGCTTCGTAGGACCGGCGTTCCGCGCGGCCGAGCGCACCGACCTCGACCGGCTGGCCGCAGCCACCGGCAACACCGTCCGGGACATCAACGTGCCCGGCGGAGGGAAGTCGGTCTCCCTGCTCGACCCCTCCGGCCTCCCGGTCCGCGTCGTGTACCGCAACGAGCAGCTGCCCGCGCTGCCCGAGCAGGAGCCGCTGATCCTGAACTTCGGCACGGACCACCGTCGTACGAACACCACCCAGCGACCCCCGCGCGAGCCGTCGCGCATTCAACGCCTCGGACATGTGGTGCTGGAGACCCGGTCGTTCATCCGAACCCTGGACTGGTACCTGGACACCCTCGGGCTGATCGTGTCCGACTTCCTGTTCCTGGACGGGCAGCGCCAGCGCGGGCCCACCATGGCGTTCATCCGCTGTGACCAGGGGAGTGTGGCCGTCGATCACCACACGCTGGCCCTGCACCTGGGTCCCGGCACCGGGTACGTCCACTCCGCCTACCAGGTCACCGACCTGGACGCGATCGCGGCCGGCGGCGAGTACCTCGCCGAGCGCGGCTACAAGCGCAGCTGGGGCATCGGCCGGCACATCCAGGGCAGCCAGCTCTTCGACTACTGGCGCGACCCCGATCACTTCATGCTGGAGCACTTCGCCGACGGCGACCTGTTCTCCTGCGACCTCGAACCCGGGTGGGCGCCGATGTCGGCGAGCGGCCTGGCCCAGTGGGGCCCGCCGGTCACCCGCGACTTCCTGGGCACGAACCCGTCCCCGGCCAAGCTGCGCGAGGTCATGTCGGCCCTGCGCGGCGACAACGAACTCGACCCCGCACGCCTGCTGGGCCTGATGAAAGCGATGAGCTCATGAGCACCAACGTTCTGCGCACCTCCGACGGCTGGTGGGTCGTCCGTGACGAGCGCGCCGTCCGCATCGAGACCAAGGCCGTCACCACCGCCGAGCTGCTCGCCGACCGGGACGCGGTCCGCGAGGCCGCCGCCTCCACCGACAGCGGCACGCCCGTCGTCGACCTGGTCGCGCTGCCCCCGGTCACCACCCCCTGCCGGGTGGTCGCCCAGATGGTCAACTACCGCAGCCACGCCAAGGATTCCGGTTTCACCGGCGACATCCCGCCCACCTTCTTCCGCAAGGCGTCCGGCTCGGTCAGCGGTTCCCACGACACGATCGTCCGCCCGTCGCACGTGAGGTTCCTCGACTACGAGGTGGAACTCGGCCTCGTCATGGGCGCGCCCCTGCCGGTGGGCACCGTCGTCGAGGAGCAGGACCTCCCGCGCTACGTCGCCGGCCTGGTCCTGACCAATGACGTCAGCGCCCGCGACGTCCAGTTGACCAAGACCCAGTTCTACGAGAGCAAGTCGTACCCGACCTTCACGCCGACGGGCCCGTACCTGGCCCTGCTGGAGCCCGAGGACTTCGCCCATCTGCTGAACCTGCGGCTGCGGCTGAACGTCAACGGCGTTCCGCGTCAGGACCGCACGCTCGCCGACATGATCGTACGACCGGCGCAGGCGCTCACCCTGCTCGCCCGCTTCCAGACCCTCGACCCGGGCGACCTGCTGCTCACCGGCACCCCCGGCGGCACCGCCCTGAAGGCCCCGCCCAAGCCGGTCGAGAAGATCGCTGCCCTGCTGCCGCCCGCACTGAAGTGGAAGGCGTTCTTCAAGGGCCAGGCCAAGAACCCCCACTACCTGCAGAACGGTGACCTCGTCACCGCCACCATCGCCACCCCCGACGGGCGCATCGACCTGGGCGAGCAGCGGACCGCTGTGGCGGACGCGACGTGAGCGCCGCATCCCGGAGGCCGGTGGTCATCATCGGTGCGGGACCCGTCGGAGTCACGGCCGCGCTCCTGCTCGCCCGGTACGGGGTGCGCAGCCTGCTCCTCGAACGTCACCGGGACGTCTACCCCCTGCCGCGTGCCGTCGTCGTGGACGACGAGGTTCGCCGGATCCTGCAGAGCGTAGGTGTCCACGAGGAGTTCGCCGCCCTCGCCCGGCCGGCGCCCGGGTTGCGGCTGCTGGACGCCCGGCGCCGCGTGATCGCCGAGTTCCCGCGGTCCCTGCACGGCCACCACGGCTTCCCCCAGACCAGCATGTTCGACCAGCCGGAGCTGGAACGGCTGCTGCGCGACGCCCTGGCCCGTCGCCCCGAGTGCGAGCTGCGGGGCGGGGTGGAGGTCGTGTCCGTCAACCAGGACACCGACGGAACGGCTCCGGTCCGGGTCACCTTCCGCAGCAACGGCAGCGACGAGGACGAGCACGTGTGGGCCGACGCCGTCCTCGGCTGCGACGGCGCCGGCAGCCTCACCCGCGACACCATCGGTGCCGTGTGGGAGGACCTGCACTTCGAGGAGAGCTGGCGGGTCATCGACGTACGCACCAGCCTCCCGGTGCGCACCTGGGAAGGCGCCGAGCAGATCTGCTGCCCCACCCGGCCGGCCACCTTCATGCGAGTCGGCGAGGACCGCTACCGCTGGGAGTTCCGGCTGGCCGAGGGCGAGTCCACGGACGGCCCGGAGGGGCTGGAGCAGCTGCACGAGCTGGTCGCCCCCTGGGTCGACCTGCCGTCCGCTGCCCACGGGGGCGACGACTTCGAGGTGATCCGGCAGGCGCGGTACACCTTCCGGGCCCGCCTCGCCGACCGGTGGCGCCGGGGACGCGTCTTCCTGCTGGGCGACGCGGCCCACCTCACCCCGCCCTTCATCGGGCAGGGCCTGTGCGCGGGCCTGCGCGACGCCCGCAACCTCACCTGGAAACTCGCCCGCGTCCTTCAGCAGGGCGCGGACGACCGTCTGCTGGACACCTACCAGCAGGAGCGCAAGCCGCACGCCCGCCACGTGATCCGTGTAGCGGTCGCCGTCGGCTGGGCCATGACCGGGGGACAGGACCGCGGTGCGGCCCTCCGACGGGCCGTGGTGGGCGCGGCATGCCGCATCCCCGGCGTGACCGCGGCGGTGAGCCGCGACCTCAGCCCCGCACTGACCGCCAATCCGCTGGTACGACGCCGCCCCCGGCTGACCGGCCGTTCACTGGCCGGCACCTTCTGCCCACAACATTGGGTGCTGTACGACGGCAGGCGAGAGCGCCTCGACGACACCCTCGGGGACTCCTTCGCCCTCCTGACCGCTGTGCCGCCCACCCCGCGCATGACGGGCGTGGCCACGGCCCTGGACGCCTCCGTGATCCATGTCGACGACCTGGACGACGACGGCACCCTGGCCGCCTGGATGGCACGCGGCCGGGCCGACGCCGCCCTGCTGCGCCCCGACCGCGTCGTACTGGACACCGTCCCCACCGGCACCGGCCACTTCACCGACGCCGCCGCCTGGGCTCCCCTGCTGCACACGGCCCGCCGCCCCGCCGAAGCCCCGCCCGCACCCTGACGAGGAACACCACACCATGACCACCCCGCACGCCACGCCTTGTCCGGAGCCCTTCCTTCCGCCCGACCCCCAAGCGGCCGCCGGCAGCCGCATCGCGGACTTCGCCCGCTGGGCCGCCCGTCACCAGGGCGCCGACGGCATCCAGGACCCCACCGACTACCAGGCCCTGCACCACTGGTCCGTCACCGACCTGGAAGGCTTCTGGGCCGCGGTGTGGGAGTACTTCGACATCGACGCCACCACACCGTACGAGCGGGTGCTGGCCGAGGAGACCATGCCCGGCGCCCGCTGGTTCCCCGGCGCCACCCTCAACTACGCCCACCACGCCCTGCGCAACCTGCACCCGGACGCGCCCGCGATCACCGCGTTGGACGAGACGGGAGCCGCCTACGAGATCACGGGACGACAGCTGCGCGCCCGGGTCGCCTCGGTCGCCGCCACACTGCGCGACCTGGGCGTCGTACAGGGCGACCGGGTGGTCGGCTACCTGCCCAACACCCCCCATGCCGTCATCGCCTTCCTCGCCACGGCCAGCCTGGGCGCGGTGTGGTCGGTGTGCGGCCAGGACTACGCGCCCAAGGCTGCCGCCGACCGTTTCACCCAGCTGGAACCGACGGTGCTCGTCACGGCCGACGGCTACCTCTTCAACGGGACCACGCACGACCGTCGTACCGCCTCGCTCGAGCTGGCCGCCGCCCTGCCGACGCTGAAGGCCACGGTGCTCGTGGACCACGTGGGCCTCGCGTGGCCTGAGGGCGGACACTCGGCGCTGACGGTGCCCTGGGAGGACGCGGCCACCCGCACCGAGTACCTCGCCATCACGCCGGTCCCGTTCGACCACCCGCTGTGGGTCGTGTTCTCCTCCGGCACCACCGGCCTGCCCAAGGGCATTGTCCACGGCCACGGCGGCGTCCTGCTGGAGCACCTCAAGACCCTGGGCCTGCACAGCGACCTGGGCGTCGGCGACCGCCTGCTGTGGTACACCACCACCCACTGGATGATGTGGAACCTCGTCGTCTCCACCCTGCTGACCGGCGCCACCACCTGCACCTACGACGGCAGCCCCGCGCCGGTGGCGCGCCCGGACGTCCTGTGGGAGCTGGCGGCCCGCCACAAGGTCACCGTCTTCGGTACCAGCCCCCAGTACCTGCTGGCCATGGCCAAGCTGGGCATCGAACCCTCCGTGCACGACCTGTCGGCCGTCCGCGCCATCGGCAGCACCGGCTCCACCCTGCCCGCCTCCGCCTACCGCTGGGTCCGCGACCACGTGGGCGCCGGTATCCAGTTGGCCTCCACCAGCGGCGGCACCGACGTCGTCTCCGCCTTCGCCGGCAGCGCCCCCACCACCCCGGTGTGGGCGGGTGAGCTGTCGGCCCCCAACCTCGGCGTGGCGCTCGCGGCGTACGACGGCGCGGGACGGCCGGTCGTCGACCAGGTCGGCGAACTGGTCGTCACCCGGCCCATGCCGTCGATGCCGCTGTACTTCTGGAACGACCCCGACGGCAGCCGCTACCGCGGCGCCTACTTCGGCGCCTACCCGGGCGTGTGGCGGCACGGCGACTGGATCACTCTCACCTCCCACGGCTCGGTGATCGTGCACGGACGCTCCGACGCCACGCTCAACCGCAACGGCGTACGCCTGGGCAGCGCCGACATCCACGACATCGTCGAACGCCTCCCCGAGATCGCCGAGGCCCTCGTCATCGGTGCGGAGGAACCCGACGGCGGCTACTGGATGCCGCTCTTCGTGGTCCTCGCCGACGGGGTCGGTCTGGACGAGTCCCTGTGCGAGAAGATCCGCGACGCGATCCGCACCGGCGCCTCACCCCGCCACGTCCCCGACGAGATCCTCGCCGTACCGGCCATCCCGCACACGAAGACCGGCAAGAAGCTCGAGGTCCCGGTCAAGCGCCTCCTCCAGGGCGCACCCGCCGAGCAGGTCCTCAACCCCTCCGCGGTCGACAACCCCGACCTGATCGCCCGCTTCGCGGGCCTGGGAGCCGAACGCCGCCAAGCCCGTCGTCCGCACACCCCCGAAGGCGCCTCGTGATCCTCTCCGCCTCGCTGACCTGTCTCATCGCGTTGATCTTCGCCCTGCTGGGCGCGGCCAAGATCCTGGCCCTGGGTCCGATGCCCGAGCTCGGCGCCCACGCCGGCTTCACCACCGCGGCCTACCGGGTCATCGGCGGCCTGGAGCTGGCGGGCGCCATCGGCGTGGCCCTCGGCCCGGTCGTACCGCTGTGCGGCGGGCTGGCCGGTATCGGACTGCTGATGCTGCTCGCCGGTGCCGTGACAACGCACGTACGCAAGGGCGACGGGCTGACCAAACTCCTCCCCGCGGTGACATGCGCTGCTTTGGTCGCCTGGTATCTCGTACTCCTCGCCGGCCTCTGACCCGTTCCGGGAGACTGTCGGCCTCCACTCGTCCTGTTAGCGAGCCCACGGCGGGGCTGGCAGACTGACTCTGTGGTTCCGCTGATGGTCGCGGCGGATCAGATCGCGTCCTCATCGCTTACCGGCGCCAGTGTGGTGTCAGTCTGCGCACTGCTCTTCACCGTCGCGTCGTTCTGGTGGCTCAACGCCCGACAGGGACGCCTGCAGGCGTGGGAACCTCATTCCTTCGCGGCGATCGTCCACGGTTCCACGGCACGCCTACGACTGCCGCTCGTCCTGCACAACACCGGTCCCAAACCGATCGTCGTGCAGGACCTCATCCTGACCTTCCCCGACGAGTCGGCCTCTCATCTGCCACTCCTGTGGGTGTCCTCCCCGTCCCGGCTCCAACCGGGGCCGGACGAGGAGGCGAAGCTGCCCGCCGGATTCGTCGTGCCCGGCAGAGAAGCGCAACAGCTCTTCCTCGAGTTCGAGGCACCGTTTTCCGGATTCCTCCCGGAGGCCCGTGACTACAAGGCCCAGCTACAAGTTCGGGTCGGCCATCGCAAGGGTTGGCGCCCCCTGCTGACGTTCAGCTTGAGGGCCGCCAACATCATCGATCCAGATCGCTACACCGTCTACAACAACGCACCGGTCGAGCTGACGAAGGAAGACCAGAAAAGAGCGGATGCCGCGCTCCTCGAACTGCTGGAAGAGCATGGGAACGGCTCCCCTCCAGGCGACAGGAGACAGGGAGACCCTCCGAATGACGAAGGTGACGCCGACACGAGCCGCTGATATCGCCGTCCGTCCTCTGACGTGGACAGCGGTGGCACCGGCCCCGCCGGGCCGCCACAGCCACCGCACCGATCGCTCGCGTCAGTCGACGTAACCGGCCGCCGCGAGGTCGAGCGCAATGTCCGTGATCATGTCCGCCTGGCCGCCGACCATCCTGCGCCGGCCGGCTTCGACAAGGATCGCTCAGGTGTCCAAACCGTGACGGCGCGCCGCGGCATCGGTGTGCCGGAGGAAACCGGAGTACACGCCCGCGTACCCGAGGGCGAGCGTCTCGCGGTCCACCCGCACCTCGCGGGCCTGCACGGGGGCGGACGATGTCGGTCGGCAGCGTCCATCAGGCGGAACAGGTCGCAGCTTCCGCGACCATGAACAGCCCGCGGACGAGAAGCCGGTGCGCCCCTCGGCGGGGGCAGGCATCGCCTCAGACACCTCCAGGGTGTTCGACTTTGCAGGGGCGAAGGCTATGACTGGCCGGCGCGTGCTCCGCCGACCCGACGAATACTCGACGGGGCTGACCCCACATAGGGCGGCGAAGGACGCCTCGGTATTCAGCCGCTCGGGGTTGTCCCCCATGGTGATCAGCAGGGTGACGGCGCTGTCCGGGCCGATGCCCACCGGTACGAGTAGCTGTGGGGCATGGTGTTCGACGAGCTGGGTCAGGCGTTGGTTCAGCTCATCAATCTGCCCGGTGAGCTGTTCGATGCGCTCGGCGAGCATTCTCAGGGTCATGTGGGTGGCCTGGGCCACAGCGCCCTCGCCGTCCTCGTCGTCGCCTTGCCCGAGGCGTGCGCAGGTGCGGAACAGAGCACCGCCGCCCGGGCCGCCTTCCGGGCATCGAGCGGATCCGACTTGCCGCGCCGCCGACGGTCGGTCCGGTCGGGCAGGGCCGGTTCACGTCGTTCCACACCGTGGGCCAGCGTGCAGCGGGCCAGGGCCGCCCCGATGGAACCGGTCCCCTCCACTCCGGCTGGCCGGGAAAACCTCGGTGCCGATCACTTCCCCCACCACGAAGAGCGCGGCAGCCACATGAGCGTCCCGGTGCGTGTCCACTCCAAGGACCACCTTCCCCGTCGGCCGACGTCGGCGGGTACACGGGGCGAGGGACGTACCGGTCACGCTCGTCCACCTTCCGACCCGACGGCTCATCACGTAGTTGGCACCGGCCCGCTCGGGCGGTCAGAACAGTGACGGCACATGGTCGGCACGCCCATGTCGAGACAGACCCCTCGGCATCTGCAACGCACCATCCCCGGCCAGCGGTCGACGAGCGGCAGTACGTCGTCGGCGGCGGGTCGTATCGAGCGCTCAGATCCCGCAGGCAATGGATCACCCTGTCCCGCTCTCCGGGTACCGTCAGGGTATGAGTCATCCGCACCCCGAGCTGAAAGCCGCCCCGCCCCTTCCCGAAGGAGGGCTGCGGGTCATCGCCCTGGGCGGCCTGGGTGAGATCGGCCGCAACATGACCGTCTTCGAGCACGCGGGCAAGCTGCTCATCGTCGACTGCGGCGTACTGTTCCCCGAGGAGACCCAGCCCGGCGTGGACGTGATCCTGCCGGACTTCACCTCGATCCGGGACCGGCTGGACGACATCGTGGCCGTGGTACTCACCCACGGCCACGAGGACCACATCGGCGGCGTGCCGTACCTGCTGCGCGAGCGGTCCGACATTCCCGTCGTCGGCTCCAAGCTGACGCTGGCGTTCCTGGAGGCCAAGCTCAAGGAACACGGCATCCGGCCGCGCACGGTGCGGGTGCGGGAGGGCGACCGGCGTGGTTTCGGGCCCTTCGACTGCGAGTTCGTGGCGGTCAACCACTCCATCCCCGACAGCCTCGCGGTCGCGATCCGCACCCGGGCCGGGATGGTGCTGCACACCGGCGACTTCAAGATGGACCAGTTCCCTCTCGACGACCGCATCACCGATCTGCGCGCCTTCGCCCGCCTCGGCGAGGAGGGCGTGGACCTGTTCCTCACGGACTCCACCAACGCCGAAGTACCCGGCTTCACCACCTCCGAGCGAGAGCTGAACCCGGCGATCGAGCAGGTGATGCGCACCGCGCCGCGCCGGGTCATCGTCTCCAGCTTCGCCAGCCACGTGCACCGCATCCAGCAGGTCCTCGACGCCGCCCACCAACACGGCCGCAAGGTCGCCTTCGTCGGCCGGTCGATGGTCCGCAACATGGGCATCGCCCGTGACCTGGGCTATCTGAAGGTCCCCTCCGGTCTGGTCGTGAGCACGAAGGAGCTGGAGAAGCTCCCGGACCACAAGATCACTCTGGTGTGCACCGGCTCCCAGGGCGAACCGATGGCCGCGCTGTCACGGATGGCCAACCGCGACCACATGATCCGCATCGGCAAGGACGACACCGTCCTGCTCGCCAGCTCCCTCATCCCCGGCAACGAGAACGCCATCTACCGGGTGATCAACGGACTCACCCGGTGGGGCGCCCACGTGGTGCACAAGGGCAACGCCAAGGTGCACGTCTCCGGGCACGCCAGCGCCGGCGAACTCGTCTACTGCTACAACATCGTCAAACCCCGCAACGTCATGCCCGTGCACGGCGAATGGCGCCACCTGCGGGCCAACGCCGACCTCGCCATCCGTACCGGTGTCGACCCCGACCGGGTCGTCATCGCCGAGGACGGCGTCGTCGTCGACCTGGTCGACGGACGCGCGTCCATCACCGGCAAGGTCCCCGCCGGCAACGTCTACGTGGACGGCATGGAAGTCGGCGGCGCCACCGAAGCGTCCCTCAAGGACCGCCTCACCCTCGCCGCCGAAGGCGTGGTCACCGTGGTGGCGATCGTCGACGCGGACACCGGCGCCCTCGCCGAGGCCCCCGACTTCCTGGCCCGCGGCTTCGTCCACGACGACGCCACCTTCGAGCCGGTCATCCCCGTCATCGAGAAGACCCTGGCCACCGCGGCCGAGGAAGGCGTCGGGGACGCGCGCCAACTCGAACAGCTCCTCGCCCGCGCCGTGGCGAACTGGGCGTTCCGCACCCACCGCCGCAAGCCTCTCATCATCCCCGTCATCATCGACGCCTGAGCCACAGCCCGGCAGCAATGTCCCGTTCCGGCCGCGGCGCCGCCGGCATCGAGGTCGGGCACGGGGGTCGGCAGCCACCCTGCAGGCCGGGGTGGCAACGCACTCCACATGAGGAGTCATCAAACACACGTCGCCGGAGGCGAAACGCATGAGTGAGTGAGCGGGGCTCGCCACGTTGTCGTGGTCAGCCGGGGAGGTAGCAGCGAATGGTGACGCCGTCGGGGCCGGTGTGTACGCGGACGAGGTCCGTGTGGACGAGTAGGAGTCCCCTGCCACCGGGCTGCGTGGGATGGGGCGGGCGGCGACCAACCAAGGGATCGTTCAGCTGTCCGCCGTCGTGGACCTCGCAGACGATCCGGTCGCTCTCGGCCCCGATCCGCAGCGTGCCCGAACCGGCGCCGTGGACGACGCTGTCGGTGGTCAGCTCCGCCACCGCGCTCAGGAGTCGAGGCTGAGTTCGGCCCAGACCGTTTTGCCGGGGTGACCCGGGATGACGCCCCAGCGTCGGGCGAGTCGGTCGAGGAGTTGCATGCCAAAACCGCCGGGCTCGGTGTTCGCAGTGGCGCGTTTGCGGGGCCAGCGGTCGCTGGAATCGCTGACGGCTATGCGCAGCCACCGCCCGTTCCAGGTGAGCTGGATCAGGGGCGGGCCGGAGCCGTGGCGGATGGCATTGGTGATCAGTTCCGAGACGAGCAGTTCGGTGGTCTGGATCATCCGGTGCTGGCGCAGCGGGCCGCCGAAACCGTCCACGCAGTCGCGGACCCAGTGCCGGGCGGCCGTGATGCTCGCCGTGACTGCGGGGAAGCGCGTCTCGCAGGATGGGATGGTCGATTCGCCGTTCACGAGGTTCCTCCAGAGGGTGGCTCTGGACCGCCGCCGACCGGTGCTCTGTGCAGCCGGTGGGAGCCATCTGTCGGGTTACCCATGCCTGCCCGGTGAACCATCTGTGTCTGCCGGGTGACCGGCAGATCCCGCGAAAGTCATCCGTCGGGAGTTCGACAGTGCCGGCACGTGCTGGGTGAGTGCGCTGCCAGACCCCTCGACGCCTTAGACCGACCGGCAAATGGAGGGCGGCGTCGTTTGGCGGCAGCGAACAACGGGGGACGGTTGTTCGCCAGCCCACCGGTTGCGGTCATGCTCTAATCGCCTGATGACGAAGATCGAATCAGGGCTAATACGACGTTGGCTGGACGGCTGGACCGTCGCCCGCTCCCTGCCCGAGGCCGAGCCGGTCGAGCCCGCCGGGGACGGCCTGCGGTCCAAGTGCGACCAACCCGGCCGCGAGGTCGAGGTGTTCGCGCTGCGTGCGGACGAGGAGCCCGAGTCCTTGGCAGCGCTGGCGGCAGCCGTCGCCACCGCGCGGCAGATCACCTGGCTCACTGTGCCTACGCTGCGCCCAGGCACAGTCGAAGCCATCGTCGGCGCCGCCGGACTGGAGTTGCTCCACCGGTCAGAGTGGTTCATGACGACTGATCTAACCGAGCACCCGCAGCACGCGCCTGCCGCGCCGTACGAGCGCGAGGTGCGCACCGAGGGACCAGTCACGGTCGTCTCCCTCTATGCCCCCTCCGGAGAGGTGGCAGCGCGCGGCTCCATTGCCGTGGTCGGCGGTGATGCGATCGCCGATCGCATCGAGACGGACGCAGCGCACCGCCGACGCGGCCTGGGCCGCGCCATGATGAGCGCTCTGGCGGAGGCCGCCGTGTCCCAGGGTGCCCGTACTGGTCTTCTCATTGCCAGCGAGGAAGGCCAGCGCCTCTACTCCTCCCTCGGCTGGCACCACAAAGCCGACGTCCTGATAGCCCGGGGGCCGGTGGTTCCCTCCATCTGGTAGGACGTGTCTCGTTGTGCGGAGGCCCAGGTATGACCGACCGGAAATGGATCACTTGAGGCGTCGGGTGGTGGGGCGGCCGTCCCAGCGGTAGCGGCTCGTTGCCCGGCGGATCAGCATGCGGAGCGTGATGAGAGCGGCGGCGAGATAGAGGTAGAAGTCCACGACGCTGCCCCTCTTCTCTGTGCAGCGCCGGAGCTTGCCGTAGCCGTTCATCCACTGAATCGGGGCTGGCACTCCCTTACGCGCGA
Organism: Streptomyces sp. NPDC001816; assembly: GCF_042892235.1. Lineage (NCBI taxonomy): Bacteria > Bacillati > Actinomycetota > Actinomycetes > Kitasatosporales > Streptomycetaceae > Streptomyces > Streptomyces sp. NPDC001816. The sequence continues at coordinate 856,896 of NZ_JBIATY010000001.1, read as the reverse complement.
TCTCGGCCGTGAATCCCAACTCGGCTATCAGCGCACGGGTCTTAGCACTGTCGTATCCGCGATCGAGGTTGACATTGACCATTTCCGGCAGCGGGCCGACCTGCGCCCTCGCCGCTTGCAGGGTTGGCCCGAGCAGCGGCGAGTCGTTCCGGTTGGCTCCGGCGGAGACGATCCCGAGCGGAACACCGCAGGCGTCGGAGGCGACGGAGCGCTTCAGTCCCTGCTTACCCCGGTCGACCGGCGATCGCCCCGCCTTCTCCCCGCCGGAGGGGGCCTTCGTGATGCAGCCATCCACGGAGATCTCATACAGTCCGAGGCCGACCATACGATCGTACGCTTTCAAGGCGAGGGCGTGAATCTGTTCCGAAATCCCCTGGTCAGACCACTCCTTGACACGACGTCGAATGGTCCGGTCGGAGCATCCGGGCGTGGAGATGCGCTCGTAGCCGGAGCCATGAACCAGCGCGAGCACGATGTGCTCGAAGACCGTCCGGTCGGCAATCCGGCGCCGATGACAGCCCAGCGGGTGGTCCGTGACGAACTCTCCCCGGGCGGGCAGGAGTGCGGCGAACTGGTTCCAAAGGGGTTCGAGCAAGCAAGATGGCACCGCGGGCACGGCCGTCCTTCGTGATCACTGAGCGTAGAAAACTCCATGATCACCTGGACCCGTGCCTGCGGTGCATCTACCTCACCCCCATCGCGTAGAAGCGGCAGCCTATTGCCGGTCGGTCTTAGGCACCGGGATGGACGACGACACCGCCGTCCTGGCCGTTCCCGCACCCCGCCCCGACGGCGAAGCACAGCTGTGAGCGAGAGGCCCGCCGACACGAGGCGCACTCCTTCTGGGCATCACCGTGCTCGTGACCGTCTGGCACCGCATCGAGGCCGTCGGCTGTTCCTTCCGCCTCACCAACTATTGACGGCGCCCTTGCCGTCCTCCGCTACTGAGCGCGGGCACCGCACTGGCGCGAGGCGGCCAGGTGCTGGGATCGCAGCACTGATCGGGTCGACCGAAAACCAGCCAGGGAACCAGCCATGCCCATGGCCCTGCTGTCTGTCCATGGTTGGCGTGGTCTGATCCGTCGATGCGCCTGCCGACAGGACTGCAGGCTGCGCCGTGTAAACGGATTGCCTCCTCGCGTCAGATCGGCGATTCCGTGAGCACGGTGGCTGAGGCGGCGTACGGCGTCGGTCCAGCCCAGTGCGTTGACGCCTATTGCGACCGCGGTTCCCTGTTCGCCGAGAGCCAGGTCCTAACCGGCACACACGCAGTGAAGGCCCGGTGGATACCGGGCCTTCACATTTGAGTAGCGGGGACAGGATTTGAACCTGCGACCTCTGGGTTATGAGCCCAGCGAGCTACCGAGCTGCTCCACCCCGCGTCGGTACGGTGAACTGTACGGCACCGATCGGAATCGGCCCAATCGACTTTCGCCTGCGCTCGAAGCGGGCCCGATTGCTCATGATCGACCGACGTGGCCACTGCTCACCCGGTCTGGATCCGGATTCTGAGTTCGGGTGCCGTTGGAGGACGGGCACACTTGGAAAGGTCTCCATGAGCTGGTCGGCGCTGCTGGTCCAGGCCGGACAGGTGTAACGTCCATGCGCCCTTCCCCCGTTGTCAAAGGCGAGCAGGCTCACCGTGCCGGTCGAGGCGGCCGGTGGATGGAGCACCGGCAGGTCATCAATGGGATCTTCGTCCGCATGCGGACCGGCATCCCTTGGGGACCCTCCGACTGTATGCCGCGTGCTTCCGCCGTGCCGCCGCTCGCAAGGACCTGCTGGCGCACGTATTGCAGTGGTTTCACGCTCGCACAGCAGTACGCCCTGCACCAGGCTGCCGCAGGGAGCGAGCGGTGGCAGCCGGGACGGTCGTGATGGTGAACGCCGGCGAGGCTGCGGTAGCCGACATCATTCCTAGGGTTTGTCGCGGGTGCCGGCCAGGCCGGGGACGTCAGCGAGCGCAACGCGGGCGGTGATGCGTTTGCCGACCGGCCCGCGCCGGGCTTCCACGCCCTGTGCGACGGCCATTACGATCTCCAGGCCGTGGTGTCCGACGCGGCCGGCGTCCGAGGCCCGCGCCACCGGCAGCACCGGGTCGGAGTCCCACACGACGACCTCCACCACTTCGCCCGTGATCCGCAGTTCCATCAGTACGGGTCCGGGCGCGCACGTGCGGGCGTTGGTGACCAGTTCGCCGACCACCAGCTGGGTGAGGTCCACGGCACGCTGCGAGACCGGTATGCCTTGCCCGCTCCGGGAGTGGACGAGAAAACCTGCGGCCAGGTGGCGAGCCTGGGCGATGCAGGTGCCGTCCCCCTCCAGGGCCATGGCGGTCTGCAGAACACGGGCGTCAGGCGCGGTGTCGTCCTCCCCTACTGGGCCTGATCCCCTCACAGCGGCCATTGTTTGGCGGGCAAGGCGTGAACCTCGGCTGCGGGGGAACGTGCCGGGCGTTGGCGCTCTACCCGCCTTCGCGCTGCGGACCATGCCAGTCCAGGATGAGGACGGTGGCGTCGTCCTTGAGGTTTCCCCGACAGGCATCCAGCACCGCGGTGGTCAGGCTGCGCACGGCCTCCCTGGGGTGTGAGGCGCGGGTGTCCCACATGAGGGATGCCAGGTCGACGGCTCCTGCACCCCGTTCCTGCATGCCGTCAGTGAGCAGGACCAGACGGTCGCCGGGGAGAAGCTGGAGTTGCTGGACACGGTAGGAGGCGGGGGCTGCCACGCCGAAGGGAAGTGGCAGCGCGAGCTGGACCTCTTCGACCTCAGTGGCGCCTTTGCGCAGGCGCAGCGGCCAGGGATGCCCGGCGTTGACCAGTTCGCAGGTACCCGTCGCGAGGCTGATGCACAGCAATTGGCCGGTGGCCAGGCCACGGCTGTGAGTCAGCAGGGCCTCATGGGCGCGTTGAGCCTGCTGGAGCGCGTCACAACCGCTGCGGCGGGCGCCGCGCAGAGCGTCGACCAGGAGCGTGGCGAGCAGCGCGGAGTGGGTGTCGTGGCCCATGGCGTCGGTGATGGACAGGTGCAGTGTGTCGCGATCGAGCGTGTAGTCGTATGTGTCCCCGCCGATGTCGTCGGCGGGACCAGGCCGGCGGCGAGGGTGAACTGGGGGCCTCGCAACAGGAGGCCGAGGGAAGCAGCTGGTGCTGGATCTCGGCGGCGAGGCTGGGCCGGGTGGTGCGCCGGCCCACGTGACACAGGTCGGTGAAGCGGCGGTCGGTCACGATGATGTAGGCCAGTGCGTGCGCCGCGTCCTCGATCTGGGCGAGCACGGTGTCGTCGGCGTTCTGCAGCGTCGCCTCCAGCAGACCGATGCAGTCGCCGCGGTTGGTCACCGGCGAGATCACCCGCCGCCCGCCCAGGCCGTCCGGTTCCACCTGCTGGCGCTGGCTGCGCAGGACGGAGTCGTAGACGCTGCCCTCCAGGTCGATCCGCTCGGCAGCGCCCCCGTCATCATCGGCCTGGTGTGATCAGGCGCAGCAGCCGAAGGCCCACGAGATCGATGAACAGGAAGGACACGCCCTCCGCCCCGAAACGTTTGCGCAAGTCGTTCGCAACTACCTCAACGGACTCCCCCGGCGGTGCCGCCTCCGCGGCGGCCAGAAGCTGCCCCAGTTCCAGATCCCCGCCACCCATGGCAACCTCCTGTCCGTTGCCGCTCCTTCTTCCCAGGGTTCGCCCGTCTTCACCCAGTACATCAATCGCGCCCGCTCGCGGTTTTCTCTTCCGTCAGGATCTGGTTGACGCGTTGAGCCCGCCTGGGCTGTGGACCGGCGGTGGGGATTCCCAGCCGCCTCGTCCGCCGGCGGGACATCGGTTGCCTCGGGTTCAGGTGTTCTGATCAGGCTGATCTCGTCGCCTGAGGCTAGCCGCCTTCGGCGCGCAGTTGCTCGTTGATGCGCTGGGCCTCTGCGAGCTGGTCTTCGAGGATGACGATGCGGCAGGCGGCCTCTATGGCGGTGCCCTGGTCGACGAGTTCGCGGGCGCGGGCGGCGATGCGCAGCTGGTAACGGGAGTAGCGGCGATGTCCGCCCTCGGAGCGCAGCGGGGCGATCAGGCGGTGTTCGCCGAGGGCTCGGAGGAAGGCGGGTGTGGTGCCGAGCATCTCGGCGGCCCGGCCCATGGTGTAGGCGGGGTAGTCGTCATCGTCGAGAGGGGCGACGGGACGGGAACCGGCAGGCGGCATAGACCTCTTCTTTCGGGGACGCGTCGGGGGGCCCGGGTGCCAGTACCGGCACCCGGGCCCCGAGCTTTCAACACCATCTACCGGCGCACTGCGCCGGCCTTCTTGTTCCGCAGGGACCGCCTGGGAGGGCGGGGCTGCGGGGATCGCGAATGCGTGACCGGGGACCACCTTCCAATCCGGGGCCTTGCGGTACCCGGGCGGACTGCTTCCTCGCCCGGGCGATCCTGATGGCGCTCTGCTCCTTACCTCTCGATTACGCGGATACCGCGGGTGCTGCTCACAGCCCCGCTGGGGCCGTGTCCTTCTGGTCTACCTGCACAGCAGTTCATGTCTGCTGTGCCCACTTCGACTTCTGGGTACGTAGTAACGCTAACCATGCGACGTCGGAATGTCTACTCCCGCCATGACAGTTTTTCTCTGCGGAGTACACGTGAGCTTCTACCGCAGGCACTCCAGGGAGCGGGCCACTCGAATGGCGGTCCCCTTCTTAGAGCACAGCAGTCCTCGGTGAGACCGGCCCAGTGCTCGCCCACGCAGACATCAAAGAGACAGGTGCCTTGTGCGGCTCGGCGGGCGGTGATGAGGGCCTTGAGATGCCGTTGGAGTCCATGGCTGCAGTCTCCGAGTGGATCGTGGGCTGACCCAGCCTGGTCGGCGCCTCGACGACGTCACCGCCTGTCGCCCGGCCGTTCCGGACGCCTCGCCGCCCTGGCCTCGGGGCCGTGGCGCCTGATGCTGCTGATGCCCGCCACGGCTGTGGCGGGCATCAGCGGAGCGCGGACTGCCGGCTGTCAGCCGGCAGTGAGCAGGCCCTCGCGCAGGCGGGCGAGGCAGCGGGACAGCAGTCGGGAGACGTGCATCTGGGAGACGCCGAGGCGTTCGCCGATCTGGGCCTGGGCGAGTTCCTCCACGAACCGCATGTGGATGATCTGCCGGTCCCGCTCATCCAGGTCTGCACGCAGTGTGGGCCCGATCGGCGTACCGGTCGGACCGGCACAGGGGTTCCGAGCATCGCGGATGCGTGATGCAGCAAGCCGAGTGCGCCCAGAGGCGGGGCCTCGGGGAGGGTGCGGCAGGTGAAGCGAGGGGGTCGGCGGGAGGGACCGCCGGTGCCGTGCGAACCGGCACGGCGCGTCTTTCCGAAGGAATGCGAAACTCGAATTCGGGACGGTCCCACGGCACGGCGGGCGGGTTCGCGAGCGCGGTCCCGCTCCGCACTGCACCGACGCGGTGGTAGAAGTCCTCGGCGGGAAGATGCGACACGACCTTGACACGGTCGAGCCCGGCGGCACGGGCCTCGGACTGCATGTGCGCGACGAGCAGCCGTCCAATACCACGTCCTTGCGCTTCGTCGGCGACGAACAGCAGGTCGAGCTCCGGTGGAGCGAGGACGAGCGAGTAGAACCCGAGGACCCGGCCCCCATGCTCGTCGGCGCCGACGGCTACGAAGGCGCGGTGGGCTTCGATGTAATCAGGACCGACCCGGTAGCCCGCCACTGCGGCTGCGTACTTACCCTCGTAGGCGCGTGAGCCACGCACGAGCCGCGTGAGCCGCTTGGCATCCCGCGCGACTGCCCTCCGTATCGTGATCGGCTGGCTGGCCGGGGAAGTGCGTGAACTCATCGGGAGAGTATTTCGCACCGGGGAGTGCCTTCCTGCGGCGGGTCGGCTGCTCGGGCAGGCGTTCCTGCCCCGCTCCCGGGAACCACTCGCCCAGGCCCCGATCCACCACGTCACTGCCGCCGAATCGGCCGCCCGCCAGCAGCGACTGGCCCCCCGAACCGATGCGGAGGAGTTGGAGAACGGGGTGGCCGACGGCTGCTTCCCCTGGGCCTGCCGCAGCGAAAGCCAGCCTGTGAAGGACGACTTCAGGCTGGCCTCGTGAGGCGGATCATCCTCGACCTGTTCGCCGTCCCCGGCGGCTGGAGCCACGCCCTCACTGAGCCCGGGATGGTTTCCGAATACTAGCGGCGCGGACTCGTCCACTTCGACCCAGGCCATAGGGGCACTTGGCGCTGCCCTCCACGACAGCAACGGCCCCGACAAGCCCCCGCCCGCTGCAACCACCGTCCGCTGACGTTGCCGTCAACCACCTCTGGGGCCCCACCACGCGCAGGCAGGGTCTCAGATTTGCTAGAGCGAAGCTCTCACGTCGCTCGGGTGATCGCTGCTACTGATGCTGGGCCTGCAGACGACGGACGTCCGCTTGTTCGCCCCAGCCGCGCGCCAGGCACGCACGGACTAGATCGGCCCGGACCAGCGCCAACGAATGCGTCATGCCATGAGCGCTTACCGTCGCTTGCTGATCCGCGCCGTGAGCGTTGGCCGAAACTTCGATGACGTCATCGCCCCAACCGACCAAGTCAATCCAGAACGGACCGTCAAAGAACCTGACCCTTCTCCGCCTACCCTCGCCCCGACGGACATCCGCAACAGCGTCGAGCAGTTCAGCCAGGAACGCGACTGGCATGTCATTCCAGCGCAATTCTGGAAATGGCTGCCCTGAAAGATCAATCCACACATTGCCCCAGATGGCGCCCGACTTGGCGAGATCGAGCGATTCCGTGTCACACCGTACCTCAAATCCCAACAATCTCACCTCCAAACCGGATAGGCGGTTTCAATCGTGCGGGTTTGCTTGTTCACCCACATCTCGATCTCCAGACCATTGGCCGAGCCGCGAAGAAAGACTCGGTCGCCCTGCGAAGGTCCCGCGACCGAGGATGACTTGTAAGCCTTTCGGATCGTCGCCTCGATCTCCCCCGCCGACATGTAATCCGGATACTTCGTCTTGATCCCGCTCTGGTTGTAGGTCTTCCCTGCTGCAGTGTGCCGGTCAAGGACATGGTCCATATCGATGTCCACCTTCCGCCACCCGGGAAGGTTGGAGGGCTTCGTGCATGTGCTGTTGTGAACGAGTACCGGTGTGTCACCCGCGAGCACATAGTACGTGTGGAGTTGGTCGACGGTGAGGTTGTACATGTCCGCGGCGCCAGGGCGGGCGATGACGGCGTCGATGCGAACGTGGTGGTTGGTCTCGGTGTTGAGGACGTGACCGGACTTGAGTTTGCCGGCAGGGACCCAGGTGTGGAGTGTGTCGTCCCAGAAAGGGTGATGCGAGGTGGTGTGCAGGGTCACGTCATGACCGTCGGTGCCGCGGATGGTGATATCGACGAGGTCGTTGTCGTGGTGGACCAAGCGAGCGGTGACCTTGCGGGGCCCGCGGTGCTTACCGGCCTTCGGGTCGGCGCTCTCCGCCCGGTCACCCGGTTTGATCTTGCCGATGGGTTGGGAGGCCAGTGTGCCGTGTCCGAAGGCGTAGACCCGGTCGCCGACGGCCGGGGAGGTCACTCCCCGCCCGACCGCGACGGCGTCGCCGGCGCACTCGAGACCCAACTGCGATCCGTCGGCGGATGCCGGTTCCGCGCCGGGCGGGAGCAGGCCCTGGGCGAGCATCACGTCGCGACGTACCCGGGGGCCTGGTAACGCAGCGGGGCGATCGGCCCGTGCCGCCCCGTCAGCACCCGCCGCAGGTGGGACAGGTACGTCTGCAGGGTGGCCTGCGGGCGTCTGGGGAGGCTGTCGCCCCACAGTTCGTCGACGAGCTGATCGGCGGGCACCACCTGGCCCAGCCGGATCAGCAGCAGTCCCAGCACGGCCCGGTGCCGTGGGGGACCGAGAGGCACCTGCTCGGCCCCGCGCCGAGCCGTCATCACGCCGAAAGCCTCGAACGACAAATCTGCCAGGGACGCGGTTTGTTGCTCTTGAGCTGTGTACGCCATGCCGGGGGTTCTTGCCTTTTCGAAGGTCACACACTTGACGGGCGGTCGATCGTACGGCGGGGCAGGTGCTGAAACAGTGCCGATCAAGTGCGGCGCTTGAAGACGACGTACAGGCTCACGCACACCACGCCCATCAGCGCGATGGCGAACGGGTAGGAGACAGGGACGCCAGGTCAGAATGCGGGCCGGCGACAGCCGCAAGGCGACCGCCGCCGGATTAATTGGCACTGGCGGGGAATAATTCGACAGCGAGGAAAGCGGATATCGACCCTAGCGGAACGTAAACCTAGGTTCGCTTGGTGAACAGGCCCGGCGGGGCCTGTTCGGGGGTTCGGGTCAGCCAGTCGCGGTGCAGCAGCGGCAGGGTGTACTCCATGTCCTGGACGCCCGTGGCCGGCAGGTGGAGCTCGAAGCGTGTGCCGGGCCGGCCGTCAGGGCGGTCCGACACGGTGATGTGGCCGCCGTGGAGGGCGGCTTGCTGGGCGACCAGGGTGAGGCCCAGGCCGGAGCCGGGGCTGTCGGGGCCGCGGTGGAAACGCTGGAAGATCTCCTCGCGGCTTTCGGGAGGGATGCCGCGGCCGTGGTCGTCCACCACGAGCACCGCGGTCGCCTCACGCCCACCGAGCGGCGGGCGCAGGGTCACCTCGATGCGGGCGACTCCGTCTTCGGCGCGGCCGTGGGTCCAGGCGTTGGTCAGCAGGTTGTCCACCGCCGAGCGCAGACCCTGCTCCCAGCCGTCGACACGCACCCCCGCGGTGGTGCGTACGGACACTTCGGCGTCGGGGCGGGTGCGCCTCAGGTCGCAGACCGACGCCTCCACGAGCTCCCCGAGGTCCAGTGGCGAGAACGCGTCCGCCTCAATCAGGTCGCCCTGTGCAAGCGCCTTCAGCATCACCAGCAGCCCGAGCAGCCGGGTGTGTTCGCGCCCGAGGTCCCCGAGCACCTCCGCCCGGTCCTCGGGGTCGAGGCCGGGGTGGTCGGTGAGGATGTCGAGGTTGGTGCGCATGCTCATCAGCGGGGTGCGCAGCTCGTGGGAGGCGGTCGCGGCGAACGCGCGGGCGGTGGCCAGCGCCTCCCCGGTGCGCGCGACCTGCTCGTCGTAGCGGGCGAGCACGGTCTGCACCGTGTACGCCAGGTCGTCCACCTCGGTGACCCGGGTCGGCGTGTGCTCCAGGCGTACGGTGCTGGTCCTGGGGTCCAGTCCACTGGTACGCCGCTGAAGCCGCCGTAGCGGAAGAACCGCCCGGGCGGCGATGGCCCAGGCGGCGGCACCGGCCAGTGAGGCGGCCACCAGCGCACCGGTCAGTACCCGTTGGCGCACCAGCGCCAGTTCGTCCTCGGCCGTGTCCGGTGACAGCAGCCACAGATTCGGGGTGTTGCTCTCTCGCGCCGCGGCACCGACGCACAGTGACAGGACGAGCCAGTCCTTTCCGCCGGAGGTCACGGTGACGGGCGTCGGGGCGTTGCGGGGCAGCGTGGGGTTCGGCTCGGGCTGCGGGCCGGCCGAGATCGTGCCCTGCGGCCCCTTCAGCCGGACGCCCACATCCCGGGCGGAGTTGATCAGCCGGCGTCGGCGGACCTGCTTCAGGAGCGGGTGGTCGGTCCCGGCCACGTCCAGATACGCCTTGGCGTTCTGGGCGACGACCGTCGCGCGGGCGCGTAGTTGGTCGTTTTGGTGCGTGCGCAGGTCGCTGCTGACCAGGTGCAGCAGCAGCCAGCCGGAAGCGAGGACCAGCACGGGCACGCTCACGCCGACCGCGAGCGCGATACGGGTGGACAGTTTCACGGCGTGTCCTCGACGTGCGGGGTCTGGCGGTCCGCGCGCAGGACGAAACCGACCCCGCGCACGGTGTGCACCATCCGGGGCCGGCCGCCTGCCTCCAGCTTGCGCCGCAGATAGCTGACGAAGGTGTCGACGGCGTCACTGCGGACCTGGAAGTCGTATCCCCAGACCCAGTCCAGCAGTTGCTCGCGGGTGAGCACGATGCCCGCGTTGCGGGCCAGGATCTCCAGCAGCGCGAACTCGCGCCGGGTCAGTTGCAGTGGCCGGTCGTCCAGAACGGCCTGGTGGGCGGCCGGGTCGAGGACGAGGCCGCCGACGCGGAGGGGGGCGGTGGCGGCCGGCGGGCGGCGGCGCAGCAGGGCGTGCAGCCGCAGGACCAACTCCTGGAGTGCGAACGGCTTGACCAGGTAGTCGTCCCCGCCCGCCTGCAGACCCGCCACCCGGTCGGCCGTCTCGTCCAGCGCGGAGAGCATCAGCACGGGTACGTCGTCGCCGTCGTCGCGCAGGGCCCGGCACACGTCGATGCCGCTGAGATCGGGCATGCTGACGTCCAGGACGACGATGTCGGGGCGGCCGACGCGCGCCTCCGCCAGACCGGTGTGACCGCCGTCCGCGACCGTCACCGTGAATCCGCTCAGCCTCAGCCCCCGTGCCAGTGACCGCCGTATCGCCGCGTCGTCGTCGACCACCAGGACCCGCCCGGCCTTGCCTGCCATGCACACCTCGGTTTCACCGCGTCGAACGAACTTGCCCGGAGGAGACCGATCAAAGCACGGGCAGGCTCTGCCCGAGACCGCAGGTGCGCCTCGTCCGGTACTGCGACGGCGTACATCCCACGATGCGGCGGAAGCTCCGCGAGAAGTGCTCGGAACCGGAGAATCCGCAGCGCCGTCCTATGCGGGCGATGGTGTCGTCGCCGGTCTCGAGATACTTGCGGGCCAGGTCGATCCGGAGTTCGGTGAGATAGCGGTACGGGGTGAATCCGGTGGTGGCCTTGAAACAGCGTACGAAGTGGAAACGGCTGAAGGAGACCAGGGACGCCAGGTCGCCGACCGAGACCGGTTGTTCGAGGTTGGACCGCATATAGGACAGAATCGTCTCGAGCTGCCCTGAGCTCAGCAGACCGGCTGTCCTGCCCGAACCGGACGAGTGCGGCGCGAGCAGGTGGGCGGCGATGAACTGCGCCGCCGACTGCGCGTACAGGTCGTCAGCGCCGACCTCGCTCGCGGCCGCCACCGCCTTCACCATGGCCGCGAGGAGCGGGTCGAACCGCGTCACCGGGTGCGGATCCGACAAATATGGAACGCGTGACCGCAGGTCCTCCTCGGTGATGAACCGGCGCAGCGTGTCGACCGGGAGGGTGAGGGTGGCGATCGTCACGGGCTCGTCACCGGTCGGTGCCACGACCAGCGTCCGGCTCAGCCCCGGGGGAATGATGCACACGTCGTCGGGAAGCGGGAACGCCTCTTTCCCTGTCCGTGTGCCGTGACCTTCGCGAATTTCCAGAAGCCCGCTCAGATGGGCATTCAGTTTGATTCCTGAAGACGGCGGCACATGGAGCGTGTGGACGCCCTTCTTGAACGTTTGCTTCCACACGTGCAGGGAGTTCCATGCTTTGCTCCCCGCCCCGCTGGTTACCTCCAACGCCCGGTTTCCTCTCGTCCGGTTCTACGGCTCTCGATGCAGGTGCCGTGTATAGAGTGCAGCGGAATCAGAGGCTGCCGCAAGGCGACTGGTCCGGATTAATTGGCCTGAGCACGGAATAATTCGGCGGGGGGCAATCTGATATTGACCGGGGCGGATTCCTGCTGCCACGCTCCCAGCATGATTCGCACTCGTCAATTGCTGACACTTACAGCCGGCTTGGCGGCGATGGTGTTCGCCGCTCAGAGCGGCATGAGCGCTGCGACAGCCCACGCCACCGCCCCCACCGTGAAGCCGGCCACGGCCACGGCAGCGGCCAAACCGAACATCGTCTTCGTACTCACCGACGACATGTCCACAAACCTGCTCCAGTACATGCCCGAGGTGCAGAAGCTCCGGTCACAGGGCACGTCGTTCAGCGACTTCGTGGTCAGCAACTCGCTCTGCTGCCCGTCCCGTTCGTCCATCTTCACCGGTGAGTACCCACACAACACCGGCGTCCTCAGCAACACGGCAGGGTCCAACGGCGGCTTCAAGGCCTTCCACGACAACGGCCTGGAGAAGGACACCTTCGCCGCCGCCCTGAAGGCCAAGGGCTACCGCACCGCGATGATGGGCAAGTACCTCAACGGTTACGACCCCAAGTCCACGGTCGACGGCCAGCAGCCGTACGTGCCGCAGGGCTGGAGCCAGTGGGACGTCGTCGGCAACGGCTACCCGGAGTACAACTACAAGCTCGCCCACAACCACAAGATGGAACCCCACGGCGACAAGAACAAGGACTATCTGACCGACGTCCTGAGCGAGAAGGGTCAGTCGTTCATCAAGAAGTCCGCGGCGGCGAACAAGCCGTTCATGCTGGAGGTCGCCCTCTTCACACCGCACGGTCCGTCCACGCCGGCCCGCCGGGACAAGAAGGACTTCCCCGGCCTGAAGGCGCCGCAGGGCCCCGCCTTCGACAAGCTCCCGACCAACGCGCCGCCGTGGCTGGCCCGGCAGAACCCGTTGACCCAGAGCGAGAAGACCGCGATCGACAAGAAGTTCCGCAAGCGCGCACAGTCGCTCCAGGCGGTCGACAAGATGCTCGGCAAGCTGCGCCAGAGCCTGACCAGCGCCCACGTCGCCGACAACACCTACGTCGTCTTCAGCTCCGACAACGGCTTCCACCTCGGTGAGTACCGGCTCAAGGCGGGCAAGCAGACGGCCTTCGACACCGACGTCCGCGTGCCGCTGGTGATCGCAGGACCCGGTGTCGCGGCCGGACGGACGAGCCACGCCCAGGTGTCGAACATCGACTTCGCTCCCACCTTCGAGAAGATCGGCGGCGCCGCGGTGTCGTCCAAGGTGGACGGGCACAGCATGCTCCCCCTCCTGGACGGCGGCTCGGACGCGGGCTGGCGCACGGCCAACCTGATCGAGCACCGCCACGCCAAGCCGGCTCATGGCGACCCGGACAACGACAGCACCGAGAGCGTCAGCCCGCCGAACTACCACGCCATGCGCACCAACTCCTACACCTACGTCGAGTACGACAGCGGCGCGAAGGAGTACTACGACCTGAGCACCGACCCCGACGAGCTGCACAACATCGCCGGACAGCTGAGCCAGGCCCGCCTGGCGAAGCTGCACGACGCGCTGACCGGGCTGAAGAACTGCCACGGCGACGGCTGCTGGAGCGCCGGACACCCGTAGCAGGGCTTCCCACGCGGTGTCCTGGCCGCCCGCCGCGGCCAGGGCACCGCGTGGGCGGGCGTCCGCGCGCGCCCGTTTCCCCAGCGTGTTCCGTCACACACAGCACTGGAGAGGAATTTCCGCATGTTCTCGTCCGACGCCCACCCGCCCACCCGCCGCAGAGCGCTCGCCTCGATGGCGGGTGCCCTAGCCGGATCGGCGATCGTCTCCGCCGCCCCGCGCGCCTTCGCCGACTCCGACGGCGCCGATCCGGCCGCCGAGGCCGCGCGAGGGGGGCTGCCGCTCACGGTCGTCAACAGCAGCGGCAAGTTCGCCAACGGCAAGGTCCACCTGTACGTCGTGGGCAGCAAGGGAGACCGGCAGGTACGGCTCACCCGGCGGGGCACCCTGGCCCCCGTCAAGCTCTCCGACAACCACGCGGGCGGCTTCGCCGACTACTCCATCCCGCTGACCGCCCACGGCGCGACCAAGCTGCGACTGCCGCAGATGTCCGGACGCATCTACGTGGCCCTCGGCCACAAGCTGAAGTTCAAGGCCGTCAGGGGCGCCGACGGCAAGGTCGGTCTTCAGCAGCCTGCCGGCTGGGTGGAGTCCGACCCCAACTTCTCCGTGCTGCACGACTTCGTGGAGTTCACCCTCGACGCGTCCGGCATGCACTGCAACACCACCATGGTGGACATGTTCAGCGTTCCGATGATGATCGGGCTGAACGGAGCGAAGAACCACAGCACCGGCCGGCTGCCCGCCGGCGGCCGCGTGAAGGTCTTCAACGCCCTGAGGAACCACCCGGACTTCAAGCATCTCGTCATAGCCGACCGGCGCGTCATCGCCCCGAGCCACGGCCTCGACGCCGGCCGGTTCCCCCAGCACTACTTCGACGACTACATCGACAAGGTCTGGCACACCTACCAGAACAAGAACCTCGTCGTCAGGACGAACGCGGGCACATTCACCGGCCGGGTCAGGAACCAGCAGCTCACCTTCAGCGGCCCCGCGCAGGTCGCCTTCGCCAAGCCCTCCACCCGTGACGTGCTCTTCTGCGACGGGGCGCTCGCCGCCCCCAACGACGGGATCACCGGCCCCGTCGCCGCCGCCCTGGGCGCCGCGTTCAACCGCTCGACGCTGCTGAGCCACAGCAAGCAGCCCACCACCCGCGCGGCCACCTTCTACGACACCGCCGTCACCAACCACTACGCCAAGGCCATCCACGCCGCGACCAGCAACGGCAAGGCCTACGGCTTCGCCTTCGACGACGTCGCCGACTGGGCCTCCTACATCGAGGACCCCAGCCCCCAGCACATGCACCTGACGCTGACCCCGTTCTGAGACACCCGCTCTTGCGTGCAGCAAGCGACCACCGAGGGAGTACCAGGTGAAGAGATTACGTGAGTTGCTTCTCGCGGCCGTGCTGTGTCTCATGCCGGCAGTCGCGTCCGCCGGAGCCGCGCATGCCGCCGTGGCCGACGATTCCCGCACCGTGCCTGCCGCTACCACCGTCGCCGCACCCGAGGCGAGTGCGGCCGCCGGCGCCCACACGGTGACGTTCGTCAACCGGTCCGGGAAGAAGCTGTGGATCGGCAGCACCGTCAACAAGGACGAGCCCGACGGAGATTCGAAGGACCTGAAGTCGCTGCCCGTGCTCAAGCCCGGGCAGTCGGCGACCGTGACCATCCCGGAGGACAAGGCCCCCCACCACTGGCGCGGCAAGTTCTTCGCCCGCCAGGGATGTTCGGGCAAGTCGGGAAGCACGTTCCACTGCGCCGTCGGCGACTGCGGAGTATTCGCCCAGCGCTGCGAGACGGGCGAACAGCCGGTCAGCCTCGCCGAGTTCAACTTCGACAAGAAGGACACGAAGGCGCCCTGGTACGACGTCAGCTACGTCAACGCCTTCTCGCTCCCCATCACCATCGCGCCCAAGGGAGCCGAGAAGGTCACCAAGAACGGCTCGTGCTCGCAGCAGGGCTGCCGGAAGAACCTGCTGCGTTACTGCCCGAAGGCCGACCGGCAGCACAACTCCGCCGGGAAGACCGTGCTGTGCGTGAACCCGAACCGGGATGCCACCTCCGCCTACAGCGATGCCATCAAGAAGCACTGCCCCAAGGCCTACGCCTGGTCCAAGCAGGACCAGGAGACCGGCAACAAGACGATGCGGCAGTGCGCCAAGTGCAAGGGCTTCGTCGTGACGTTCTGGTGATCCCATGACCCCATGACCCCCTGCTCCACGAGTCGGCCGCCCCGCGAATACTCCCGCGGGGCGGCCGGCTCATATTCGGTTCAGACGCGTCGGCTCAGGCACGTCGGTTCAGAGGCATGGGTCCAGAACTTCGCGCCGAAGTCCTGCGTCCAGTACGGGCCACCCGCCGAGCCGGACGCCTTCACGTAGCCGACGCCTATGTGCCTGAGCGAGCAGTTGAGGATGTTCGCCCGGTGGCCCGGCGACTTCATCCACGCCTTGACCACGCCGGCGGCGGTGGCCTGACCGGCCGCGACGTTCTCCGCTAGTGAGCTCCAGCCGGTGTAGCCGGCTGCCTCGACCCGGTCCACCATGGTGCTGCCGTTGGAGCCGGTGTGCCCGACGTAGTGGTCTTGCGCCATGTCCGCCGTGTGGCGCTGTGCGGCGGGCACGGTCAGCAGCGCGGCGGGGGCGATCGTGCCCACAAGTGCCGTCGCCAAGTACCGGTGAATAGACAAGAGTTCTCTCTAATCAAGACAGGAATCGAGAGCGGTAACTCAAGCTATCCGGCGACGTTCCGGTACAGCGCACCTAAATTGCTTCAAGACCGGCCGCTATTGCTCTCCGTCACCAGCGCAGGATCTTGTCCTCGGCGCGCACCGCGTTGTGCGCGAACTCCCAGAAGTCCAGGTGTCCGATGGCCAGGTTCACATGCACATCGTTGACCAGCGTGGGCGACAGTCGGAACTCGCAGCCGAGTTCCTCGTCGCCCTCTTCCAGCTCCTCGGGTCTGGTGGAGGCCGCGAGGAGGCTGTGATCGCCGGTCATCGTGGCGGCGTCGGCCAGGAGCACCACTTCGAGTCCCGGGTCGGCGGCCACGGCGGAGAGGGCCATTTCGTCCGGGCTCGCTCCCGCATGGGCACGGTCGTCCACCAGATGGTGGCGGACTTCGAACTCGCCGTCGGACTGATCGAGGAGCGCCACGACCGCTCGCCACGCCTCGTCGTCCGAGTAGTCCGTGCGTATGACCAGGGCTTCGGTCTCGAAGTCGTGTCCTGCACGGTTGATGACCGGTCGCATGAATCCCCTCCAGAAGAACGCCGGCGCCCGATCGCGAGGATGGCGACAGCTACTCCGGACTATATGCTCGTCTGTTCCGCACGCGGTTGTCGGGCTCGAACTCCCCGAGCAACAACTGCGAGCAACAACTGCCGTTCCCGAAGCAATTTCTGAGCCCTTTCTCCGGGCGGCGGCAGGTAGCTTCGTATCCGGGTTCCGATGGGCAACCCGCCTTTACTCCAAGGAGTTTCCCGTATGCGAAGGCTACGTGCCGTCTACGCCGGGCTCACCGCCGCACTGATAGCGATCTCCGCGGTCAATCTGAGCACCAACACGGCGTCCGCCGCAGAGCAAAGCGGTGGATTCGTCGTCAGCAAGGCTCAGTACAACAAGATGTTCCCGCACCACAAGAAGCTCTACACCTACGAGGGCCTGGTCAAGGCGATGAACGCATTCCCGGCCTTCGCGCACACCGGCGACGCCAAGACCAAGAAGCGTGAGGCCGCGGCCTTCCTCGCGAACGTCAGCCACGAGACCAGCGGGCTGATCTACATCAACGAGCAGAACAAGGCCAACTGGCCGACCTACTGCCAGCAAGAGCCCTACGGCTGCCCGGCCGGCCAGTCCGCGTACCACGGCCGCGGCCCGCTCCAGATCAGCTGGAACTACAACTACAAGGCGGCCGGCGACGCGGTCCACATCGACCTGCTGAACCACCCGAACCTCGCGGCGACGAACCCCGTCGTGACCTGGAAGCTCGCGCTCTGGTACTGGATGACCCAGTCCGGCCCCGGCACCATGACGCCCCACCACGCGATGGTCAAGAGCGGCGGCTTCGGCGAGACCATCCGCAGCATCAACGGCGCCATCGAGTGCAACGGCGGCAACCCGGCCGAGATGAAGGACCGGGTCGCCAAGTACAAGAAGTTCGCCAAGATGCTCCACGTCGGCGCCGGCGCGCACCTCAGCTGCTGAGGGAGGCGTCATGCGGAAGGTACGCGTCCTTGCCCTGCCGTTCCTGCTCTCGGCGGTGCTCGTGGCCGGCAGCCAGAGCGCCACGCCCACTGCGTTCGCGGCCGGCGGCCATTCCGTTGCCGCCACCTCCGCGGCGAAGAAGAAGGGCATCAGCGCCTGGAAGTTCGACGGCGTCACCAAGGCGCTCGCCGACTCGAACTCCGGCTGGTTCTACACCTGGTCGTCGGGCAAGGGAGGAATCAAGCCGCCGCGCGGTGTCGAGTTCGTGCCCATGATCCATGACGCGGGCTCGGTGACGAACAAGGAGCTCGGCCTGGCCAAGAAGCAGGGCAAGAACCTGCTCGGCTTCAACGAGCCCGACAGGTCGGATCAGGCCCACATGACCGTGAAGCAGGCACTCGACCTGTGGCCCCGGCTCCAGTCGACCGGTCTGCGGCTCGGCGCCCCCGCCGTGGCCACCGGCGGCGATGTCGCCGGCGGCTGGCTGGACCGGTTCATGAAGGGCGCCGCCGCCCGCCACTACCAGGTCGACTTCATCCCCCTGCACTGGTACGGCGCGGACTTCGACGCCCAGCGCGCGACGGGGCAGTTGCGCAGCTATCTCGAGGCCGTGCACAAGCGCTACAAGAAGCCGATCTGGCTCACCGAATACGCCCTGATCGACTTCTCGTCCGGCACCCCGCGCTATCCGTCCAAGGCGCAACAGGCCGCATTCGTGAAGAAGTCGACGGCCATGCTCCAGCGCCTGGACTACGTCCGGCGCTACGCGTGGTTCACCCTCTCCACCGACCACGGCGACGGCACCGGCCTTTACCACGGTGCGACGGCCAACCGGGTGGGCGTCGCCTATCGCTCCGCGGGCTGAACACAAGATCAATCAGTCGAAATCGTGAGAAACGAGGGAAAGAACATGAGCAAGCGGACCCTGCACGCCTCCATCGCGGCCGGTGCGGCCGTACTGACCGCGATGGTCGCCCTGGCTCCGGCGAGTTCCGCCGCTGCCGCCTCCGCGCAGGCTCAGAGGCCGAAGTGCTGGGCGACGCACTACGGCCCGATACCCGCCGGCAGCACCACCGCCAACGGCGACATCTTCGACAACAGCAAGAACACCGCGGCGACTTCGCTCACCCGCAATCCCCAGCTGCCCTTCGGCACGAGGGTGCGGGTCACCAACGTGGCGAACGGCAAGTCCCTGGTCGTGCGCATCAACGACCGCGGCACGTACAAGCACACGAAGGCGGAACCCAAGTGCCTGGACCTGACCGACGGCGCCTTCAGGCGGCTCGGCGGGAGCCTCAACCCCGACGCCGGCCACATCGTCGTCCGGCAGAAGGTGCTGAGGTGACCCTCTGAGAGAGACGGGGTGACCGGCGGCCGGAGCGGCTGACGTCTCCGTGTCACGGCATGAGCGCCCGGGTTGCCTCCCGCAGCTCGGGCGCTTCGTGATCCGGGTGCCGCCGGAGCAGAGCGAGGGCGCCGAGGGCGGTGCCGGTATCGCCGAGTCCGGCTGGAATCACTCGGGGCACCCCGTACGAGCAGCGCGCGACATGCGTGTCGAGCATGTGCTCGATCGGTGCCATCAGGGCTCGGCCGGCGTCGACCAGCTCGCCGCCGATGACGATCACGTCGGGTCCGACGGCATGGCTCACATCGGCCAGCACCCTGCCGACATGCGTGCCCACCCGTGCCAGAACCGCGTGCGCGGCCGCGTCGCCGGACTCCAGCGCGCTCACCAGTTCCGGCAGGTCCGCTGCCGCGGTTCCCGCGGTGCGGCAGGCGTCGAGTACGGCCCCGATCGACGCCACTGTCTCCAGGCATCCGATCGCACCGCACTCGCAGGGCGCGCCGCCCGGGTCCACGGTGATGTGGCCGAACATCCCGGAGCGGCCGTGGGCGCCGCGGTGCAGTGTGCCGGCCATCACGAGTCCGCCGCCGACGCCGTGCGACAACCGCAGGTACAGCACGTTCTGTTCACCCGCGGCGGCACCCCAGATCGTCTCGGCCAGGGTGGCCAGCCGGGTGTTGTTGTCGATCAGTGCCGGTGCGCCGAAGCGTTCGCGCACGCGTGCCGCCACGATGTCGTGCCGAGGCGCCCACAGCGGGCCCTGCCCCGGCGTGCCGACCGGTCCGACCACCCCGACGCCGATGCCGTTCAGGGCGCCCGGTCGCAGCGTCCCGTGCGTCAGCTTGTCCGCCAGTCGCCACGCGAGGTCGATGCGGGTCTGCCACGGGGTGTCGGGGTCGTGCGGTTCGCCGGTGGTGCCGACGATCTCGTGCGCCGCGTTCATCGCGGCCACCCGCACCGCCCGTCGCGCGAACTCGATGCCGAGCAGCCGGCCGGCCCCGGGGTTCACGGTCAGTACCTCCGCCGGGCGGCCCCGCTTGCGCCGGGCCGCCTCCGGAACCGAGGCGAGGACGCTGCCGTTGTCCATCAGCGCCCCGACGGCGTCGTAGAGCGTGGTGCGGGACAGGCCGCTCAGGATCCGTAAGTCTCCCCGAGTGAGCGGACCGTGCTCGCGCAGCAGGCTCAGTACCAGGGCCTCGTGCGCGCTGGAGGCCCGTGTCGTCGTCTCAGTCAGCATGGCGGAAGGCGCCCCCCTCTTTGAGCACAACTGTTGCGTGAGGGGACGGAGATCAGTCGTCCGTCCCCCGTGGCGCAAGCTAGAGGGCGTCTTTGTGGGAATTCTGTGGAGCCACTCAGAGGGAGGACACCTGGGCGTATGCGGTGTTGCCGCGCGCCGGAGGGGGCTGACGCCGCCCGGGTCAGGGTTGAGGCGTGACGTGCACCTGCACGGTCAGCGTGCCGCTGTTGTCCTGGGAGCAGGCACCGGAGGCGTCGTTCATGCCCAGTTGCAGGCGGGCGTCGCCGGTCGCCCGGAAAGTCAGCTTCCGCCCGACGATGTGCATCGGGAAGTCCTGCTCACCCACGAGTCGGGCCAGCAAGGAGCCGAACGGAGCCCCGACTTTGACCTTGCAGGCCTTCGTTCCCTCCGGCAGCTGGTTGGTTTTCGGGTCGTAACCGGCCGGCCCGGTCATGGGCAGCTTTCGGGAGTTGGCCGTCCATTCTCCGGACACGAACTGGACGGTGATCCGGTCGCCCTGATGGACGGACACGCCGGTGACCGGCTGCCAACCGGCCGTCGACTCGACGACCTGACGGGCCGTCCCCGTTTTTGGAGTGTTCGGAGTGTTCGGAGTGCTCGAAACGTTCGGAGCGTTCGGATCATCCTTGAGCGGCAGCGTTCCGGTGAGGAAGAGACCGCCCGCAACGCCCGCCGCCAGTATGGCCGTTCCGGCCAGCCCCCATCGCAGCCGCTTCGGCCGCGCCGAGCGGGATGCCTGCGCCTGCGGCTGCGGCTGTGGGAGTTCGAGCGGCGTGGTGTGGCGCCCCGGCGGCACGGTGTCCGCGGCCGGGACGCGCCATTTCGGGTTGGCGGCCATCGTGTTCGCGTCGGCCATCGGGGCCGCAGGCCGGAGCGCGAGTACGGTCGCCGGCGGCAGGAACTCGACGTCCGGCTCGCCGGCCACGACGCCTCGCAGCGCGGAACGCACGGCTGCCGTCGAAGGACGCTCGGCCGGGGACTTGCGCAGCAGCGCTTCGACGACCGGGCGCAGCGGACCGAGCCGCTCCGACAGGCTGGGTTCCTCGTACGCCACGGCGTGCATCGTCGCGGGTGCTCCCGGCCTGCGGAAGGGGGACTCGCCGCAGCACACCGTGGCGAGTGTGGCGCCCAGTGACCACAGGTCGGAGGCCGGTCCGACCTCTGTTTCCATCACGCGCTCCGGCGCCATGAACTCTACGGAGCCGACCACTTGACCGGTGCTCGTCAGGAACTCGCCGTCGTCCAGGGCCGCGATGCCGAAGTCGGTGAGGACGGCGCTGCCGTCACGGCGCAGCAGCACGTTGGCGGGCTTGATGTCCCGGTGCAGAGTCCCGACCGCGTGGACGGCGTCCAGCGCGTCGATCAGTTGCAGGCCGACGGCGGCGGTCTGCTGCGGTGTGAGCGGTCCGGTCTCGGCCGTCCGATTCGCCAGCGAGGACCCTTCGACGAGTTCCATGACGATCCACAGCCGGTCCTCGGACTCGACCAGGTCATGGACTCCCACCACATGGGGATGCGGCACCCGGGCGACCGCGCGGGCCTCGCGGATGGCACGCCGTACCCGTACGCGGTGGTCCTCGTCGCCGTCGGTGAGGACGTGCAGTTCCTTGGCGGCGACCGGTCGGTCCAGCAGTTGGTCGTGGGCGCGCCAGACCGTGCCCATGCCGCCTCTGCCGAGGACGTCGTGAAGCAGATACCGTCCGGCGATCACCCGTTCCGAACGCGTGGTCACCTGGTCACCGTCTCCGGATATCACGCGCTCTCACGTTTCCTTTGGGAGCGGTGTCCGCGGGAGCGCTCCAGCCGCCCGCGGAGCAATCCGCGCGCTTGTCCGCCGAGGTTGATGCTGGGATCTGCCGGTTGCGACGCCGGCCTGCCCGGTGGGGCGCCCGCTGTATCTCCCCGAACTCGCGGGCCGCGGACCGGAGACGGCGCCGACGCGGTCCACGGCCCACCGGGTGTTGCTCCGCAACGGCCTGATCCTCACCCAGGAGGCCGATCTTGTCTTAGCTGGAATGGGAGCTTCCTTTGCTGGGTTCGTCCGGGCCAAGCGCTACGTGCGGATGGTGTGACACGGCCGGCGTCCCGCCGCTCGATCCCGAATTGCGGTTACTGGTTCGATCCACTCGGAACTCGTTTGCTCTGCCGTGAGCCTTTGCCAGACGCTAGAACCATGAGGAGAGCGGCAGCAAGGTCCGAAGGGAGGATTAAATGCCCTGTCGCGCGGATTAATGCGAGGATCGCCGGGCCGACCTCCGCCCCCAACATCACCGCGGCCCGGCTCCATGCCTTCGGCTCGAGGCAGCCGGCGCACCACGCGGTGGCGCAGGTGGACGACTCTCGATCCGAACGTGCGGGTCTCGACGAGTTCGAGATCCACCCGGCGCTCGCGCCGGGGAAGAAAGAACGAGATGCCACCGCCGACCAGCACCGGGTAGACCCTCAGGGCTTCGTCAAAGTTGAGCCTTGCGCTCTTTGTTCGCGTCTCTCTCGGGAGGTCGGGCTCCTGCTGTTCATCTCCGGGGCGTCCATTCGTTCGCGAGGAGGCCGAGGATGGCTTCGTCTGCGTATGCGCCGTACACCCAGGCGGAGAGCCGCAGTGTTCCCTCGCGTGTGAACCCGACTCTGGTTGCCGCCGAGAGCATCGGGGTGTTGTCGGTGAGGGTCTCGATCTGCAGGCACTGTAGTCCGCGTACGGCGAATCCGTACTCGCACAGCGTGTGCAGGACATCGACGCTGAGCCCGCGGCCGCGGAATGCGGGGCGCAGGGCGATCCCGGTGTGAGCCGTCCGGTTGTGTGTGTCGATGCCCCAGAGTAGGGCCTCGCCGGCCAGCTCCTGCGACTCCAGCTCGACAACGGAGAAGCACACTGCCTCGTCCGACGGTCCGGTCGCAGCGAAGAAGAGGTGATCCGAGCCTGGTTGGACGGGCCGCCACGGGCGAGAGTCGGCGCAGGACCGTGTGGCCACATCGTCGTAGGTTCGCGGGGCTGCCGGTCGATCGTGACGAGGTCGAGGAGGCTCTGGAGGCGGCGTTCGAACTCGACGGCGAGGTCACCGGCGCGGTCAGCGGCATAGGTCGCTGCCATCTGGACCTCGAAATCGCGGAGGGCTCAGACCCTGCTGCGGCCCTGGAGCGGCTTCGGTCAGTGCTGTCCGAGCTGGGCGTCGCGGACTGTGCGACCTTGAACGTCAGTGAGTGATCGGGCCGCGATTCGCGCTCGCCCGCCCCAGCGGATGCCCTTCTTGCTGCGGACCCGGGCGCGTTCACGGCGCTCTGCCGCCAGGACGTCCCGGTGACCGGCCCAGCTTGGTCGGGCGGGTGGTGGCCGTCTGGGCGACGAACTCCTCGTCGTCAGGACTGAGCAGGCGGGGCCGGACTCCGGCCCACTGTGCGACATCCGCGAGTTCTCCTGAGCCCGGATAGGTACCCGAGGCGTGCCGGCTCCGCTCAGGGCTGATCTCCGTCACCGGCCCGCGATCGGAACGGCCTCCTGGCGCACGCGCGTCCGGTAGCGCTGCGGCGACTCCCCGACAACGCGCTTGAACGCCGTGCTGAACGCGCTCTCCGAGCCGTAGCCCAGCTCGGCGGCGAGCGCCGCGACGCGGGCGTCGCCGTTCCGCAGCGCGCGCTGGGCCAGCAACATGCGCCACCGGCCCAGGTAGGTGAGCGGCGGTACACCGGCGGCCTCGCGGAACCGCTCCGCGAATGTGGTCCGGGACATCGCGGCGGCGCGCGCCAACTCCTGCAGCCCCCATGCGTGTTCGGGGCGGCCGTGGAGCAGGTCGACGGCGGGGCGCAGGCGCTCGTCGACGAGCAGGCGCAACCAGCCGGAGGGCAGGAGGGTCTGGTCGACGTAACAGCGCAGCACCTCCAGCAGGAGCAGTTGGCCGTACTGCCGGATCGCGAAGGCCGAGCCGAGCCGGTCGCCGGTCGCCTCGTCGAAGAGCCGCAGCAGGACGGCGAGCAGCCGGTCCCCGTCTCCGGTGGCGGAGGACCGGATGTGGGCCACCGGTGGAAGCGACTCCAGCAGGAGCGTCCGCCCGGCCTCGTTCACGCTGACGCACCCGCCGATCACGACGTCGTCGACGGCAGGGTCCGAGCCCGCGAAGCGGGCGGTGGAGAAGTCCGACTCCGGCTGGATCTCGTGGCGCGGCGCCGCGCCGGCCTCGAAGGCCACCCACGAGCGCCCGGTGAGGATGGCCACGTCACCCGCCACGAGGTCGATCGGTTCGACGACGCCGTCGGTGGTGAGCCGGGCGCGCCCGCTCACCATCGCGAAGAACTTGACCGGATCGGCCAGCGGGCCGCGGGCCCACCACCCGCCGCGGGCCGCGACGCCGCCGGTCAGCACGCTGCGCACCTCGACCAGGTCGAGTGCCTCGGAGAGTCGGTCGGGATCCACGTCCGTACTCTCGCGCAAGAAATTGGGATGCACAAGTATTCATAGTCCGGCGAACGACAGACAGGCTGGTGTCAGCGACACAGCAGGACGATCTGAAGGAGACACCATGCGCTACCGCAGCCTCGGCCGGACCGGGATCAAGGTCAGCCCCTACGCCCTCGGCGCGATGATGTTCGGCGCCCTCGGCAACCCCGACCACGACGACTGCGTCCGCATCATCCACCGGGCGCTCGACGCCGGCATCAATCTCGTCGACACCGCCGATATGTACGCGCACGGCGAGTCGGAGGAGATCGTCGGCCGGGCGCTGAAGGGACGACGGGCCGACGTCGTGCTCGCGACCAAGGCCCGGAACCCGATGAGCGACGAGCCGAACCACCAGGGCGCGTCCCGGCGCTGGCTGGTGCGCGCGCTGGAGGACTCGCTGCGCCGCCTCGACACCGACTACGTGGACATCTACCAGATCCACCGCCCGGACCCAGACACGGACATCGAGGAGACCCTCGCGGCCCTCACCGATCTGCAGCGGGCCGGAAAGATCCGCACCTTCGGCACGTCGGCCCTGCCGGCCTCCGACATCGTCCGGGCGCACTGGGTCGCCGAGCGGCGCGGGCTGGCCCGGCCGCGCACCGAGCAGCCGGTCTACTCGATCCTGAACCGGGGAATCGAGCGCGAGGTGCTCCCGGCGGCACAGGAGTTCGGCATGGGCACCCTGGTCTGGTCGCCCCTCGGCGGCGGTCTGCTGACGGGGCGGTACCGCAAGGGCCAGGAGGCCGCGACGCACCGGTCGAGGTACGGCTTCCGGCACCTCACGGACGACCGTCGGCTCGACGTGGTCGAACAGCTCATCCCGCTGGCCGAGGAGGCCGGCCTGCCGCTCACGCATCTCGCGATGGGCTTCGTGCTCGCCCACCCGGGCGTGACGTCCGCCCTCCTCGGACCGCGGACCATGGAACACCTGGACGACCTGCTCGCGGGCGTCGATGTCACCCTCACCGACGACGTGCTGGACCGAATCGACGCGATCGTGCCGCCCGGCACCGACACCGGCACGCTCGACATGGCCTACCAGCCGCCAGCCCTCCAGCGCCCCGAACTGCGCCGCCGACCGGCCGGCGAGCGCGCGGCGGCATGACGTCGGCTCCGGCCGGAGCCCTGCCTGTGCCTGTGTCGCCCCCGGCTGGTGTGAGGCACAGCGAAAGCGTCACTATTAAGCGCGGTCTGACCGTCAGTGGGGTGCTTCCGGAACTGCCCAGATCACGGGCTATCCGGCGGCGAGGAAGTGGTGACAGTCGAGCCGCGCTTCCGGTGACGCTTGCCAGCGTTTCACGGTGACAGTTCCGCCGCGTCTCCGTTAGGTCGAGATCAACGATCAAGATCGGTGCCCGCCGAGGTGTCGGTCGTCACGAGTAGGCCCGCCGCAGCACTGCTTCCTGGCTCGTACCCGTGATTTCGCCATCGGGGCCGAACGCGGCGTCCAGCGCTTCCACGACCTCATCCCGGTCGATGGGCAGACCGGCAAAGACGATCTCAATGAACACCGCGTTCCTCCGCTCCGACCCGGCGAGCCATACCGGTCACGGCACTAGGTGGCTGGCTGCTCCTTGGCGTGGCAGGCCGGGCAGACGAGCGGAAGGCGTCCGTGGCCGTGGACAGTTTGGCCTGGTTCTCCTCCTCGACAGCCAGTTCCGCGAGGTAGGCGCGGACACTCATGCCGCGAGCGGTGGCGAGGGCCGCGAAGCCACTTCAAAACCGGCGCATGATCGGCAAGCAGTTCAACCTCGCCGAGGCCCGCCACCGCCTGGCCCGGCGGATCTTCTTCGGACAGCGCGGCGAACTGCGCCAGCACTACCGCAAGGGCATGGAGGACCAGCCCTTTTTCTGCCCCGCGCAAGCCGGCCGCCGACCGCTGCGCCAAGCGTCGGCCGATGAGAACGCCAGCGAGGCGTAGCGGAGCGTTGCCCAGGGCAGACAGTTCACGTTTCGTAGCGGCCATGGTGCGCGCGTGAGAGGGCGGCGGCGCCCTGGCAGGCGAGGGTGGCGGCATCGTCTGCGTACTGGGGGATGTCGTCGGGCCATTTCGAGGTCGGCTGGAGGATCAGCAGCGAGACGGCACCGTGCAGGCACGCGCAGATGGCCCGGGTCAGCGCCGTCACATCGCCGTGGAGCACGCCGGCGTCGGCGCATCGCTGCACCGTTTCCCGCAGGAATCGGAAGCAGGCGTCGGCGACCTGCTCAGTGGCGGCTGTCGCGGGTCCGGTCGCGACCAGGCGGTAGCGCAGGGGATGGTCGAGCCCGAACCTGATGTAGGCGACACTGCGCTGGTGGAGTTCGGTGAACGGGTCGGTGGTCTGGGCGCTGATGCTCAGCATCCGTCGGCCGAGCTCGTCCCAGACCCCGAGGCACACGGTGTGCAGCAGTTCCAGTCGGTTGTCGAAGTGCAGATATACCGAGGGGGTGCTGACCCCGACAGCCTGTGCCACCGCACGGATGGTCACGCCGTCCTCGCCGGCGTTGTCGAGCAGCGTGCCGGCTGCTTCGATGAGCTCGTCCCTCAGTCGGCCGCCGTGGCCTCGCTTGGCGCGACTGCGCCGACGGCCTTCGGTTGTGCTGGCGCGGGCGTCGGCCGTGGTCTGGCCGGGTCCCTTAGTCATGGCGCCGACGGAGGGCGACGAGCTGAGTGACGCGGACGCAGAGCCGGTCCTTGTCATCCCTGATGTCGATTTCCACGGCGACCGTTGACTTGCCGACGTGCAGCGGGCGGGAGGTCGCGAAGGCGCCGGTGCCGTGTACGGGCCGCAGGAAGTGGGTGGTGGATTCCATGGTCGCGGGGGCGGTGTCGGCGGTCCCGTTCAGCGTGGCGCACACGGCGCCGGCTACATCGGCCAGCCCCATCAGTGCCCCGCCGTGCATCGCGGCGCCGATGGTGGACTGCTCGGGCGTGTAGGCGAGTTGCGCGGTGACGGCGTCGGCCTTGAGGGCTCCGAAGCGTATCCCGAGCGTCCTGGCGAACGGCGCCAAGGTGTAGACGTCTTGCGCGGTGATGGTCATCGCGGCCCCTCAGGTTGTCGCCGTTAAGTTAACGGTGACATGTTATGTGGGCGTCACGGTTCGCGTCCACGCCTGTGGCGCGAGGCTGCAGGGCTGTGCAGCCTTCCGGTGCCGATCGGAGGCGTGCTGAGAGACGCCGAGCTGTCATTCGGATGAGACAACTTCAAGTGTCTGGAGAACCATCCCATTTCGGCTGGAACACCGGCTCGCCGGGGAGCGCGCTGGGCGGTGGCATCTGATCACGGGCCTGCGCCATCCTGCGCGTCTCCTCCGGCAACATCCGGCGCGACGCCCTCGACCCGGCGCACCGCCCGGCCTCGGACCAGGTGCTCGAACTCCGCCCTGTGGTCAACGTGCCAGCTCAGGTAAAACAGCCCCTGGTTGATGACACCGGCATCGAGGCCGCGCTTGTACTCCACGACGACGGGTGATCCGTTCTCGTCCAGGCCGAGCGAATCGGTCCTGCCCCCGTGGACAGGTCCAGTGCTGTACTCGCTCGCCAGAAACCGTACGCCCAGTAGCGTCTCCATGTGTGTCTCGACCAGACCCTGCACATCTGCCTCGGTCTCAGCAAGACGTGGCGCGACCTCGGTCGCGCCACTCGTCGTCGTGTGGAACAGTTTCAGGCTCGACACCTCCCCCTCCTCGGCTCGAAGATCCTCAACGCCGGGCGGGCCGGGGATTGTTTCCGCGAGGGGCTTCGGGCCTGTGAAGTTGGTGTGAGACGCTACGTCCGGCCACCGCCCCCGGCGTCCCACCGTCCCAGGAAGCTGCGTTGGCAACGGCTACGTCACATCACCGTGAGACCAGGCACATGGCTGGCCCCACGTGACCGCACCACAGTTCATCAGGGCCGGCAGGACGCCCGGACGCTGAGCAGCTCGGTCCGCAGCACGGGCGTGCCGTCGACAGGGGCCGGGTCCTGCGTAGTTGGCTCGATGCCGCCAGCAGCGATCTTGTCGAGCGTCTCCAGGCCGGCGGTACCGACCGTGCCGAACACCGTGTAGTTCGGTCGCAGCGCGGAGTCGCCGTAGACGACGAAGAACTGCGAACCGTTCGTGTCCGGCCCGGCGTTGGCCATCGCCAGCAAACCGCGCCCGTAAAGGCGACGGACGCCGGTCGGATCGCTCGGTGCCGGAGGCAGGTCCACCGGCAGCTCGTCCTTGTACTCGTACCCCGGCCCACCCTCGCCAGTGCCAGTCGGGTCGCCGCACTGCAGGACCTTCAGCGTCGGGTACGCCGTCAGCCGATGGCACACCGTACGGTCGTAGAACCGGTGCCGCGCCAGGTGCAGGAAGCTCTGGACCGTGCACGGCGCCTTCGCCCGATCCAGGCGCAGCGGGAGCGGGCCCTGGCTGGTCGGGACAGCCATATCGACCGTGCCGTGACTGGGGGTGTGCCGCGGGTCGGGCGGCAGGGGAACCGGCCGCGCCGCCGGCTCGTCCGGGGTCTGGGTGTACTGGCAAGGACCGTGCGTGGTTCGCGGCGGGCTATCGGAAGCGGAGGCGGTGGTGCTGCCCCCGGACACGACCAACGCTGCTGCCGCCAATGCGGTCATGAGAGCTCGGTTCATCCTGCACACCCTCCAAAAGATCGCCAGATTTCGGAGCGGTCGCAGTCTAAAGTGCGGCCCGGCGGGCGAGTACCCGTCCGCAAGCCACATCCGCCTCCCAGCCCGCGGCCCGCGGCCGCAGGCCACTTCGTTCGGATGCGGCACAGCGTCGGCTGGCCGATCAGGGCGTCCACCCGGTGCACGACGGATGCTCCCCGAACCCGGTCGAGCAGCCTCCCCAGTCCACGCAGACGCCCCCACCGAACGCTGCCGTGCGCATGAGGTGATCTCACCGGGGTGCCGCCATCACTACGAAGTCGGTTCCAAGGCGTTCGGGGTCGGCCTGGGCGTCGGCACTCAACGACGTCACCTCAGGCAGCAATGGCTCCTGCGGCGGCAGTTACCTGTGCACCGCACGTCCGGGATACGACGGCCCGACCGGCCTCGGCACACCCAACGGCACCGGCGCCTTCTGACGGCAGCACTCTCCGACCAGCAAGGGCTGGGCTCGCGCCGCACTACCGCGGCACCAGCCCAGCCCTTGCCTCGTCTCAGCCCCCAGCCGGCCGAAGACCACACGCTCCATACCGTGCCTGGCGGCTACGGCCCTGTTCGAGAGCATCGGCGCCCGGCGCGCGGCCAGCACCCTGGAGCTCGTCCACCACTGACGCTCGATCACACCGCACCGAGCGAGGCCGAATACACCGTCGCAGAACGAATGAAGTGAGAGACCATGACCAAAGCAGCAGGGGGCGTAGAAGCCGAGGGCACCGTCATCGAGTGCCTGCGCAATGCCACCTTCATGGTGGAGCTACAGAACGGGCACACGGTGCTCGCCCACATCAGCGGGAAGATCCGGAAGAACCGCATCAAGATCCTGCCGTACGACCGGGTGCTCGTGGAACTCAGCCCCTACGACCTCACCCGCGGCCGGATCCGCTACCGGTACAGGGCGTAGCAGAAGCTGCCGGCGTCTTCGAGACCGCCAGTATGACAATCAGAAGCCGTGGTGGTTCTGCTGCCTCCGGCGGGTGGCCATGGCTCTATCGGGAGCTGTAGGGAAGGAGCGCCATCTCTCGTGCGTTCTTGATGGCCTGCGCTATCTGCCGCTGCTGCTGACGCGTCACGTGGGTCACCCGACGGCTGCGGATCTTCCCGCGGTCGGAGATGAACTTCCGCAGCAAATCAGTGTCCTTGTAGTCGATATAGGTGATGTCGGCGGCGTCCAGCGGGTTGGTGCGCTGTCGCTTGGCGGCCTGCCGCCGGGTGCTTGTGGGACGGGGCATGGTGAGGTCGGTCCTCTCTTTCAGGTCACGGGGTCGAGCAAGTCATCGAAGGCGTGCGGGAGTTGTTTCCAGCAGTCCCTGCCCGCCGCGTACTCGTCGTCGGTGAGCAGGCACGAGTCGAGCAGGGCCGACAGGCCGTCACGGTCCAGGCCGGGTGAGGTGAAGGTGAGGTACTGGCAGCGGTCGCCGTGTTCGGGGTGCCAGTCCACGGAGGCGGCGATGCGCCGCTCGGGGGGCACCATCTCCCAGGCGGCGTCGGGCAGTGCGGCCAGCCAGGGGCCGACCGACTCCACGCACAGCGCGCCGCCGGCGGCGTCCCAGGACAGCAGTGTGTCGGGGCGGTCCGCCAGCCAGAACCGTCCCCGGCTGCGGGCGGCCGCGCACGTCAGGTCCTCCAGCGCCGCATAGAGGCGCTGCGGGTGGAAGGGTCGTTCGTGCCGCCAGACGAAGGTGCTCACGCCGTGCTCGTCGCACTCCTGCGGCAGCAGCGCGCACGCGGGATGCATGCGGGCGGCGGCCGCTGCCACGTCGAAGCCTGCCGACAGAGCTGCCCCCAGGGCGCCGTCGCTCTCCACACGTACCTTTCGTGCGCCTGGCGTGAGCTGGGCGAGCAGCGCGTGGTCGGTGTCGTCGGCGACCTGCCCGCCGTCCTTGCGGGGACCGTCCTCCACGAGGGCGATGACCGTGGGGTATTCCAGTTGCCGCGCGAAGGTGTCGGAGATGGTGCGCTGGTCGGTCGGAGCCGCGGCGAGGCCGGCATCGGTCAGGTCGTCGCCGTTGGACAGGTACGGCAGGACGAGTGCCGGGTCGACGGCGGTGGCGACACCGGTCAGGGCCAGCGGTGCGCCCGCGGCGGCGATGACTGCGGCCATGGCCTGCGGCTCGACGGAGTCCCACAGTTCCACGACGGCCAGCCGGTACCGTCCCTCCCCCGCGAGCCGCAGCAGTTCGGGGACGAGGTCCTCGCGCAGCGCGCAGCAGGCGCAGTCGTTCACCAGGGGTGCGTCACCACTGCCCAGCAGACCGCTGGCATCGCGTACCGTGCGGTGCACCGCGCTGTCGACGGCGGACGTCAAGTCGTGGTGCAGCGCGACCGAGCCGGGGACCGTACGCAGGATGTCCTCTACGGCGGCCCGGCGGGCGTCGGCGTGCAACCCGCCGACGATCGCCACCGGCAGCCGCGCCTGACCCCCGATCACTGCTTGCTCCGTCCGCGCCCGTACCGCCGCTCGAAGCGCTCGACCCGCCCCGCGGTGTCCAGGACGCGCTGGGTGCCGGTGTAGAAGGGGTGGCTCGCCGAGGAGATCTCGACGTCGATAACCGGGTAGGTGTTGCCGTCCTCCCACTCGACGGTCTTGTCGCTGATGGCTGTCGACCGGGTGAGGAAGGCGTAGTCGGCGGCCCGGTCACGGAAGACGACCGGGCGGTACTCGGGGTGGATTCCGGGCTTCACGGCTCTCAGCGCTCCTCACGGAAGTCGACGTGGCGGCCTGCGACCGGGTCGTACTTGCGCAGGGTGAGCCGGTCGGGGTTGTTACGACGGTTCTTGCGGGTCACGTAGGTGTAGCCGGTACCGGCGGTGGACCTCAGCTTGATGATCGGGCGCAGTTCGTTACGGGCCATGGACAGATCATACATGGGATTGGTTTTCATTTTCATCAAGCGCTAGTGTGCTGCTGCATCCACCCCCAAGGAGGAACACAGCCATGTCCGCCCACTGCCAACTCACCGACCGACAGCCCGGCTTCGGGCACCACATCTCCCGCTCGCACCGGCGCAGCAAGCGCCGCTTCGACCCCAACATCCAGAGCAAGCGCTACTGGCTGCCGAGCGAAGGCCGCCACGTCCGGCTCACCCTCTCCGCCAAGGGCATCAAGACGGTCGACACGATCGGCATCGAGGCCGCGGTGGCCCGCATCCGCGCCCGGGGAGGGAAGGTCTGATGGCGAAGAAGAGCAAGATCGCGAAGAATGAACAGCGGCGCCTCGTCGTGGCCCGCTACGCCGCGCGCCGCGCCGCGTTGAAGGCGATCATCGCGTTTCCCGGAAGCTCCGACGAGGAACGCGCCGCCGCCCAGCGGGAACTACGCCGACAGCCCCGCGACGCCAGCGCCACCCGCCTGCGCAACCGCGACTGCGTGGACGGCCGCCCCCGCGGCTACCTGCGCGCCTTCGGCTTGTCCCGTATCCGGGTTCGCGAGATGGCTCACGCGGGCGAGCTCCCTGGCGTGACCAACAGCAGTTGGTGACCCGGCACGCCAGGGGCTCACAACGGGGCGTGTCAGCAACGCAGCCCGAATCTGTACCCGGTTTCGAACACGCCTTCCACCGCTCTGAATGGCGGGCGGCGAACGGCGGCACCGGCTTGTGGCGTTCTGCAGCGACCAGGTGGGTACGGCGTACCCCGCACGCGGACGGGTTCCGCGTGCGGGTCCGGGGCTGTACCCGAAGATCAGCTGGTCGTCAGGGCGGTGTCGTCCACGACGAAGCTGGTCTGGAGGGAGGAGTCCTCCACGCCGTTGAACTTCAGGGTGCCCGTCGAGCCCGCGAAGGACGACAAGTCGAAGGTCTTCTGCGCATACCCGGAGTTGTGGTTGAGGTTCGAGTAGGTCGCCAGGGTGGTCGAACCGGCGGTCACGGTCAGCTTGTCGTACGCGGTGCTGGTGGTGGTCTCCGAGGTGTCGATGTGCAGGTAGAAGGTCAGCGTGGCCTTGCAGCCGGCCAGGATCGTCACCGACTGGGACAGCGTGTCGGTGTGCGAGGAGCCATAGCCGTCGAGCCAGGCGTAGTACGAGCCGCCGTGGGCCGCCTCACCGGAGTCGTTGACGATCACACCGCTGGTGGCGGTCCAGCCGGTGCTGCCCGACTCGAAGCCCGGGTTGGCCAGCAACTGGGAGGAGGTGCAGCCGCCCCCGCCGGAGCCGACGGTCCAGGTGAAGGAGGTCGAGCCGGAGGCGCCGGTGGAGTCCTTCGCGGTGACCGTGACCTGGTAGGTGCCCGCGGTGGACGCCGTACCGGAGATCAGGCCGGAGGAGCTGTTGATGGACAGACCGGTCGGCAGCCCGGTAGCGCTGTAGGTGAGGGCCGCGCCCGCACTGTCCGTGGCCTTGATCTGCAGGCTGACCGAGCTTCCGGTGGTGGTGGACTGGCTGCCGGGGTTGGTGACGTGGGGCTCATCCTGCTGGTCAGCCTGAAGTCCCCTCCGGGACCGCATGGCAACCGCAAGCGCTCCCTTCACCGTCGCCCAGCTCCTACGACACCCTCGACGAGCCAAATGACGTCAGCCGGCCGCGCACCGCCGCGCCGCCCATGGCCACCTGCGTTTGGAACGCACCGCAAGGGCTCTCCAGCCTCGGGTGCGAAAGGACCTACGGCCCGAACACGCCCCTTCGCGCCAATGGCAACGGGAGTTTCGCGGCACATACCGGGGGCGGTGCGGAAAACGCGGCCGGTGAAGAGGTTCATGATCCAGACATAGGGAGAAGCACGCTCGATCTTCTGACGATGCTCGGGCTGAGACCACGGCACAACCGTTCCCGTACTCTTCCTCAGAGCCGCCGCGCAGGACCGGCTCCGGAGGGGGCACGGACAACCGCGAGGGAGACGGCATGGGAACCGCTGACCGGCAGAGTGCCGGAGACTGGAACCGGGTCGGCGACCCGCCCCGACCCAGAGGTGGTCGTGCGAGCGAGTACGGCCACGACTATGGGTACGGGAATCCTCCTGAGTCGATACCTCACCCCGGCTACGGACCCGATCCCGGCGCAGGCCGCCTCCCCTCTCAGGCGGTAGGCCACGGGCACGCAGGAGTGACCGGCGCCGGACATGGCTCCGGTCACGGCCCCGAAGCGGGAGCCGGCGGTCACGGACACGCGCACACCCACGCCCACAGTCACAACCACGGGCCCGCGGCGCCGGTCTCCCAGCACCTGCGCAAGGTCATCGCGGCGATCCTGATCCCCTTCACCGCCGCCGTCGTGGTGGGACTCGTCGTGCTGTGGCCGGGAGGAGCCCCGCCACACAAGCGCACGGGTGTCGGCTTCGACCAGCAGACCCAGCAGGCGACGGTCACCAAAGTCGTCGAGGTGAGCTGCAAGTCGGTGAACGCCTCCGGCGAGACCCCCACCGGCGACACCTCCACAGCCGAGGGCAACTCGGCGCAACAAGAGGCGAACGGCACCTGCCACAAGGCCACGATCCGCGTCGACACCGGCAAGGACAAGGGACGCACCTTCACCGAGATCGTGCAGCCCGACCAGGCGCGACAGCTGCACCAGGGCGAGAAGGTCGTCACCGCCTACGAACCCTCCGCACCCAAGGACCTGCAGTACTCGGTCACCGACGTCAACCGCCGCTTTCCCATGGGCCTGCTGGCCGGGATCTTCGCCCTCGCCGTCGTGGTGGTGGGCCGACTGCGCGGCGTGATGGCACTCGTGGCGCTGGCCATCAGCTTCATGGTGCTCAACTTCTTCATCCTGCCCGCGATCCTCCAGGGCTCCAACCCGCTGCTCGTGGCCGTGATCGGGTCGAGCGCGATCATGCTGATCGCCCTCTACATGTGCCACGGCCTGTCCGCCCGCACGTCGGTGGCGGTACTCGGCACGTTGGCCTCACTGGCGCTGATCGGCATCCTCGGCTCACAGTTCATCGACTGGGCCGCGCTCACCGGCAACACCGACGACCAAACCGGCCTGATCCACGGCCTCTACCCGAAGCTCGACATGAGCGGCCTGCTGCTCGCCGGCGTCATCATCGGCTCTCTCGGCGTCCTCGACGACGTGACCGTGACCCAGACGTCCGCCGTCTG
Organism: Streptomyces sp. NPDC001816; assembly: GCF_042892235.1. NCBI lineage: Bacteria > Bacillati > Actinomycetota > Actinomycetes > Kitasatosporales > Streptomycetaceae > Streptomyces > Streptomyces sp. NPDC001816. The sequence goes on along the minus strand of NZ_JBIATY010000001.1, from coordinate 821,896 downwards.
GGAGCTGCACGAAGCCAACCCCTCGATGGGCTGGCGCGGCCTGTACCGGGCAGGCATCCGCATCGGCCGCGACCACATCGCCTCCGTGGTCAACACCCTCGTCCTCGCCTACGCCGGCGCCGCGCTGCCCCTGTTGCTCCTCTTCTCCATCGCGCAGAGCGGCGTTGCCACGGTCGCCAACAGCGAGCTGGTGGCCGCAGAGATCGTGCGCACGCTGGTCGGGTCGATCGGCCTGGTCGCCTCAGTCCCGGTCACCACGCTCCTCGCCGCCCTGGTCGTCTCGGCAGACCGGCCCGCTCCGCAGACGGACACGGCCACAGCGGGCACGCCGGCTACTGGCCGAGCACCTGCCAGCCGGGGCGGACGTCGGCGGAAGCGTTAAGAACGAACTCCGCAAGGTGCGCCCACAACTGCACTTCTCCGGTCTCCGCCCTCGAATCAATGGCAGTTCACCACGTCTCCCCCGCTCCTCTCCGCCCCAGAAACGACCAAACCCGAAAGGCACTGCCGGCAGGAATGCCGAGCCAAAACAGCGAATTGCAGCACGAGGCGTTCAGCCCCGAGCGCATCCGCGCCGCCTGGAGGGGTACCGCGAGCGTCCAGGACATCGCCCAGGTGTTCGGCATGTCGAGATCAAAGGGCTACGACCTTGTGCGTCGCAGGGAATTCCCCTGCAGTGTGCTGCCGATCGGCATCACAGCCCGTGTCGTCGCCGCCTCACTCCTCCGCGTCCTCGAGAGCGGCGAGCCGGCAGCCCCTCCGGACCAGACCGGCGGGGCTTCGTCGTGCTGTCAGGTGTCACGCGCGAATCACAAACCCCGTGGACACGCTCCGGTGCAGGATCCCGAAACTGGACATATGTCCACATAGGACTGGGTGGACGGCCCTGGACGGCTTCTACGACATGTGCCATGTGGTACCTAGGGAGGGACCCAAGATCAGGACGGGAGCCTCTTCTGGCCCGTCAAATCGGTATTGCAGGGTGTTCGACGGTGTCTCACTCACGCGTCTGACCCTCTCATCTGTCACGACAGCCCCTATGAGCGGGGTGCTGGCCGTAGCTGTTTGACCAGGTGGAAGACCTCCCGGGCCGCATAGCCTTTGAGGCAGCGGACGATTTCGCGCCGGGTCTTGCCCTCCTTGATCCGGCGCTCGTAGTAGTCCTGGGTGCGCGGGTCGACCCGCAGGCGGGTGAACACGATGCGATGGAGCGCGGCATTGGCCTGACGGTCGCGGCCGCGGTTGAGGCGACGGAATTGCCGACGTCCCGAGGAACGCTCGACCGGGCTCACACCACAGCGCGGCGAAGGACGCCTCGCTGTCCAGCCTTCCGGGTTGTCCCCCACCGTGATCAGCAACGTGACCGCTGTGTCCGGGCCGACCCCCACCACCTCGAGCAGCTGCGGGGCATGACGTTCCACGAGCCACGTCAGACGGGCGTCCACCTCGCGGATCTGCTCGGAGAGCTGGCCGATCCGGGATGCCAGCAGGCCCAGCGTGATCCGGGTGGCCTGCAGCACCGACTCCTCGCCTGCCTCCACGCGGCTGCTCGCGTCGGTGAACCGCGCGCAGGTACGGAAGAGTTCGGCATTGCCCAGTCCGGCCAGCTCTTCCCGCAAGGCAGGATCGGCGGTGACGAGGACGGCCTTGGGCTGGTGGATGGTTTGAGTGCGGGCTTTGACGGCCGACGCCTTCGTGAGTTTGTACATCCTGGCGATCTGCACCGGCCCGTCGCCTGCTTTGGCCCGTGCACAGGCACGTCCGCTCAGTACGGCGCGCGCCGCGTTCTGGGCATCGAGTGGATCCGATTTGCCGCGTCGGCGGCGATCCGCTCGGTCCATCCACCGCATGGTCTTCGACGTTGCGCTGGACGCGCCCACGGCGGCCAGGCCGTCCTGTCGGAGAGTGCGTACACCGCACCACGAGGACCCGGATTCAGAGGTTGAATAGGCTGGAGTTGTCACGGACGTAATCGGCCACCCCCGACGGAGGCCGCCCGGTGACCTGCTCGACACCGTCCGTCTTGCGGTCGTATCGATTCTCGGCGTGAAGACGAGCCATGGTGGAGATGTGCTGAAAGGCATGGTCCGGCAGCCCCAGCGGTCTGAGATCGTCGTTGATCCATTCCTGCAGCGGGACGTCGGTGTACCCGACCGGTCGTCCCAGAGCTGCGGAAAGCTCTGCCGCCATGGCCGCGGTGTCCTCCGAGCGCGGGCCGGTCAGCTCGTAGATTCGGCCGATGTGCGGGTCCGGATCGGCCAAGATCTCCTCAACAACCGCGGCGACGTCCCGAGCCGTCACAGGGGAGGTTTTCGCCCGGCCGAAGGGCAGTCTGATGTTTCCGTTCTTCGCGATCGAGGAGAAGCCGACACGGAACAGCGGGTTCTCCATGAACACGGTGGGCCTGATCTGGACGACGGGCAGGCCTGACCAGCCGAGGACCTGCTCCACCATCCAGTGCTGCCGCTGCTGCACGGACTCGGAGGTGCTGGTGAGATCCATCTCCGAGACAGTGAGCTGCGACATGTTCACGAACACTTCCAGGCGTCCGTACGCGCGGGCGACGGCCGCTGCCGTCACGGCAGCCTCGAGATACTGTGCCGACACGCCCATGCCGAAGTACATACGTCCACAACCGGCCAGGGCGTCGGCGACGTCGACCGCGCGCGTCAGGTCTCCGACGACGACCTCGGCTCCCGTCGCGCGCAGCGCCTGCGCTCGCTCGTCCTCGCGATGCACCATGGCGCGGACGCGCAGGCCCCGTTGCCTCAGCCCCTCGACCACAGATCGTCCGACGGCACCGACACTGCCCGCCGCGCCCGTCACCAGTATGGGCAGCGCACTGGCTTCCGGGGTGCCGTCCATAGGAGCAGACTGGGGTGTGTACCTCCGCGGCGCAACCGGAGGCGGCCAGCCTCGCCGAGGTTGTGCCATCATCATCCGCCGGTACGAGACCAACGTGGGCCCGCTCAACGGGGCCAAGGTCGTCGCCAGGGCGTGGACAGACCCCGACTACCGGCGGCGCCTGCTCCAGGACGGCACCGCCGCCATCGACGTCTTCCCCGGCTGGCTGCACACCTACTGGCTCACCAACACGGCCGCCTGCCCGTCATCAGGGCCATGGCCGAACGCAACGCCAACGTCGTGCGCTGGACCGAGTTGGACCGCGGTGGCCACAAACGATGAAAACGATCAGGCAGGCAGGACGTTCCGTCGTGGCCTGGACGGCGCTGCGCTCACCGAATGCAGCCACCCCTCGTGCGGTCCGACGAGCTCACCGTCGAGCACGAGGGCCTCGCTCAGCTCGGCGGCCGCGGCCGCGGCCGCGGCCGCGGAGGCGGAGGCGGAGGCGGCGGAGGCGGCGGCGGCGGCAGCGGCAGCGGCAGCGGCAGCGATGTCAGGATCACCACGAGTCCGGGACGCGCGAAGGGCTGGCCCGGAAACCGTCCACTTTCTGCTCCGCGATCCCGTACGCCGCAGAGCCTCATCCCCAGGCAGCGATCGTTGTGCTCGGCGAGCATCGGCTCGATCGAAGGGCCAGCACCACACCGTCACGTAGGCCATCTGGCGGTCGACGCTTGCGCCCGGTGCGGGCAGGCGTTCCGCTGGCAAGCGGATGCCAGAACATCCCTCTCTTCCGCCCGGCCTGCCCACGTACGGCCGGAGCTGCGCCAACGGAGGCCAGATGCCCATCTGCACCACCCGCGACGGTGTCGAAATCTTCTACAAGGACTGGGGCCAGGGGCGTCCCGTGGTGTTCATCCACGGCTGGCCGCTCAATGGCGACGCCTGGCAGGACCAGCTCAAGGCCGTCGTCGACGCCGGATACCGCGGAATCGCGCACGACCGTCGCGGACACGGACGCTCCACGCCCGTCTGGGACGGCTACGACTTCGACACCTTCGCCGACGACCTCAACGACCTGCTCACCCACCTCGACCTGCGAGACGTCACCCTGGTTGCGCACTCCATGGGCGGCGGCGAGCTCGCGCGCTACATCGGCCGACACGGCACCGGGCGGCTGCGCTCGGCGGTGTTGCTGTCCGCCATCCCGCCGGTGATGATCAAGTCTGACAAAAATCCCGAGGGCGTGCCGGAAAAGGTGTTCGACGCACTCAAGAACGGCATCCTCGCCGAGCATTCCCAGTTCTGGAAGGACACCGCGGAGGGCTTCTTCTCCGCCAACCGTCCCGGCAACAAAGTCACCCAGGGCAACAAGGACGCCTTCTGGTACATGGCGATGGCGCAGACCATCGAAGGCGGCGTGCGATGCGTGGACGCCTTCGGCTACACCGACTTCACCGAGGACCTGAAGAAATTCGACATCCCCACCCTGGTGGTGCACGGCGACGACGACCAGGTCGTGCCCATCGACGCCACCGGCCGCAAGTCCGCCCAGATCATCCCGAACGCCGAGCTGAAGGTGTACGAGGGCAGCTCCCACGGCATCGCGATGGTGCCGGGCGACAAGGAGAGGTTCAACCGGGACCTGCTGGAATTCCTCAACAAGTAGAAGCCCACCCTGCCAGCCGCAAGTTCTTGCTCGCCTTCGCCCAGGACGACGAAGGAACGTCCGCGCCCTCGGACTCGGGCCGGCCGACATCGAGCAGTTCCTGCACAGCGGCCTCACCCTGCGCCCCGACATCGCGGTGCCGGATCCTTTGCCGGTCACGATCGCCTCGTATCCCCGCATCCTGACCGTGGTCGATTGCGATGCGCAGGAGGATGGCCGCGCCGTCGGCGGCTTCAGCATGGCTGACGACCACCTCACCGGAGAGGTCCAAGCCGCTGCTGGGCTGCGGCTCTTCGGAGTGACGGTCGTTGATCTCTTTGAGGGCGTCCCATACCCCGCCACCGGTCGACCGCTGTGCGGGGTCCTTGGCCAGAAGACGGCTGACGAACGGCGGTGAGACCCCCTGAAGAACTGCGGGTCGGCGCGCAGGTTGCGCAACCGGTGGAGTCACCCTCACGAGCGGGGGCCAGCCCCTCGCCGACGAAGCAGACCATGGAGGCACTGGCGAACGACCGGGTCGAAGTCCTCGCCGACGAGCGCACCCGGCAGGTCGAGCACGCTCTGTCGCAACCCGTCGAACGGTGAGGAGGTGCCGGCCCGGTCCGGCGGGGCTGCCCGCAGAGGATCACCGCCTGGTTCCTGCGGCAGCTCGACGAGGTGCTGGATCAGTCCTCAGGACAACGTAGGCAAGACCACAGCGCGGGAGGAATCATGACGGTTGAGCCGACTGCGGGTTACGGATCCCGCGACCAGGCCCTGCACGGGCAGACCCTCGTCGTCATCGGCGGGAGCGCGGGCATCGGGCTGGCGACCGCACGGCTCGCCCGGCTCCAGGGCGCCGACGTGATCCTCACCGGACGGGACCCCGAACGCCTGCACACCGCCGCCAAGGAGGCCGACGCCCTCAGCACCGCCGCCTTCGACGCCCATGACTTGGAGCAACTCGAACGGTTCTTCCAGCAGCTGCCAGGGCCGATCGACCACGTGATGGTCACCGCGGGCGGCCCGTCCTACGGCCGCCTCCTGGACATGGACGCCGCCCAGGCGCGCCGGGCCATCAGCGACCACATGGTGCTCGCCCTCGAGGTCGCACGCCACTGCGCCGGCACCGTACGGCCGGGCGGCACACTGCTGCTCATGAGCGGCACGGGAGCCCGCCGGATCCGGGCCGCCCTCGGTGTCGCCCCCGCTGTCACCGCCGCGACGCCCGCGTTCACGGCCAGTCTCGCACTCGAGCTCGCACCGGTCCGGGTGAACCTGATCGCCGCCGGCTTCGTGGACACGCCGTTGTCGGCCCGGCTGCTCGGCGACGCACTCGACGCCCGCCGCGAGGAACTGCGCGCCACGCTGCCGATCGGCCGCGTAGTCGTACCAGAGGACGTGGCGGCGCTCGCCGTGCACATCATGACCAACACCGCGCTCACCGGTGCGACCTACGACATCGACGGAGGCCAGCAGCTCGTCGGCTGAGCCGCGCATCGCGGTGGCCCGGATTTGTGTGCTCCGGACTTGATCGCGGGACGGGACCGACAACGTCATCAGTGCCGCGCCTACTTCCTGGGGGCCTCGTCGGCCACTCAGTGGCCGGCGCCGGGAATGACTACCCTCCGCACGTCGTGGGCGACGAGTAAGCGACCGTCCTCGTCGCAGCCATCAACGAGTGGCTGTGACCACACCGTTGTTGAACAACCAGAAGTCCTCGCCGGTACCGGATCTCAGGGTCTCACCGATGGCGTTGTTGACGGCGGTGGATCCCGCGTAGTCGCCTACGTTCGACTCGAACAACTCCAGGCGCAGTGCCTCGTTGTCGGACGTGATGAAGCGGTAGTACTCGTCCAGCCGCGCCAGACATACGTATCCCTCGGCGAGTGACGTGCTCATCGGTGTTTCGGTGAACGCCAGCTGTGCGACGGCTTTGGCTCCCCGGGCAGTCCGCTCGCGCAGGTCAGCAGCGTTGAGGTACTCCAAGTCGGCCCGCGTACCGGACGTGATCTTCGCAAGTTCCCGCCTGAGCCGGTCGCCCTTGGCCTTTAGACGCCAGTTCCTCGAGGATGTGCAAGAAGCGGCGCGTACGCTCCAGCCGTTTGGCGTCCGTCCACGAACGTCCAGATACCGTCAATTCCGCAGTCGTGCGCACCGTCGACTATGCCGTCCATGATCTCGTCGTTGTCCAGGTCCCAGTCCTGCAGAGCCTTGTCCGCGGCGAAGAACGTGAAGAAGTCGTCCCGGCTCTTGTCCGGCGCGAGCTTACGATGCTGGTCCTCCAAGATGCGCTCCAGTAGCCGCTGATCATTGCTCTGCACCGACGCCACGCGAGACCCCCAATCTCCACCTGCCGGGGAAACCACCAGAAGCCGAGCAAGCGGACCGGCCGAACCCGCACCACTACGATCCAGCAAAGACTGAGCGCCGGGGCCGGCGAGAGTCGGCGAGCCGGCCACTCGGCATCAGGAGCCGGGCCACGACCTGCTCATCGGCGGTGCCACTCCTCTGCGAGGAGTTGGTAGGAGCGCACCCGGTCGGCGTGGTCGTGGGTGATGGTGGTGATGATCAACTCGTCGGCGCCGGTGGCCTCCTGCAGTTGTTCGAGTTGGTCGGCGACGTGCCCCGGGGAGCCGACGAACTGGGTGTCGACACGGTCGGCGACCAGGGCCCGGTCCGCATCGGTCCAGGTGTGGGCGCGGGCCTGCTCCGGGGTCGGGAAGGGGATGGCGCCCTCGGCGGTGCGGATGCTGCGGACCCACGGGCCGTAGCCGGTGGCCAGTTCGCGGGCGGTCTCGTCGTCCTCGGCGACGACGACGTCGGCGGAGACGCTGACGTAGGGCTTGTCGAGGTGGTCGGACGGCTGGAAGGCGGCGCGGTAGCCCTCGGCTGCTTCCAGTACGGTGGCCGGGCTGACGTGGTAATTGGCCGCGAAACGCAGGCCGTTGCGGCCCGCGACGACGGCGCTCTGTCCGCCGCTGCTGCCGAGGATCCATACCTGCACCGCGGCGCCCTCGCCGGGGATGGCGTGTGCGTCGACCCCGTCCGGGGAGCGGTAGTCGCCGCGCAGGAGCGCGAGGATGTCGTCGACCTGCTCGCCGTAGTCCTGGGGGCCGGCGCCCGGCTGGTGCAGGAGCTGCTGCTGGAGCAGGAAACGGGGCGAACCGATCAGGTGCTCGAAGGAGAAACGTGGCGGGATCTTCAGCCCATTGGGGGCACGCCCGTCGACGACGGGGGTCGTGGTCGGCCGGGGCCCTGCCGTCTGTCCAGGGGGACGTCCGCCCGAGCGGCCGAGGCCCAGGTCGAGTCGCCCGGGGTGCAGGGCGTCGATCAGCCCGAACTCCTCGACGGTGGACAGGGCGGTGCGGTGACCGAGCTGTACGGCACCGGCGCCGATCCTGATCGTGGAGGTCGCGGAGGCGGTCAGGGCCAGCACAACGGCGGGAGAGGTCCCGGCCACGCCCGGGTTGAGGTGGTGCTCGGCGAACCAGTAGCGGGTGTAGCCGAACCGCTCGGTCTGCCGGGCGAGGTCGATGGTGTTGCGCAGCGCCTCTGCGGCGGTGGAGCCGGACGCGATCGGGACGAGGTCGAGGACCCCGAGAGGGATGCCGGACATGGTCGGGTGGTGCTCCTCAGCGGTCGGTGGGCGCGGGTGCCGGTGCGGGCGCGGATACGGACTCGGGCTCAGGTTCGGGACCGGGCTCGGGCTCGGCGGTGACCGGAGTCCAGGGGAACGGCGGGTCGGGGATGTCGCGTCGTAGAACGGGGGCGATGTCGGACTGGAAGAGTTCGAGTGAGGCGCGGTGCTGGGCTTGAGTGAGGCCGCCTGCGTCGGCGTGCAGATGGAGCACGCTGTGTCCGAACTGCTCGTGGTAGCGGTGCACCTTGTCGATCACCTGCTGCGGGCTGCCGATCAGCGCCGAGCTGCGTTCGACGAAGTCCTCCAGCGTGGCGAACACCGGCTCGACTCCGAGCTGCTTCTGGAACGCGAGATGGCCCTCGAAGACCGGCCGGTAGGCGGCGATCGCTTCCTGCGAGGTGCGGGCCGCGTAGTAGCCGGCCGTCCCTGCTCCGACGACGGCCTGAGCCGGGTCGTGGCCGTAGTGCTCCCAGCGCTCCCGGTAGTGGCGGATCAGTTCGGCGTACGGCTCGATCGGGTGGGTGACGTTGGCCGAGAACAGCGGATCTCCGTAGCGGGCGGCGAGGTCGACCGATTCCCGGCTGGTCGCGCTGCCGTGCCAGACCCGGATGGGTTGCTGGAGCGGTCTGGGCCAGACCTCGGCGTCCGTCAGCTCGGGGCGGAAGCGGGGGGAGGCGCTCACCTTGTCCTGCCGCCAGATGCGGCGGAACAGCTCGTAGGTCTCGGCGTTGCGGTGCCACTGGTCCTCGGGTGTGACGTGGAACAGCTCGCGCTGGGCGGTGCCGTTGCCCTTGCCGATGATCAGGTCGAGACGGCCCGCGGACAGGTGGTCCAGGGTGGCGTAGTCCTCGTACGCGCGTACCGGGTCGAGCAGGCTGAGGGTGGTGACGGCGGTGAACAGCCGGATCCGGGAGGTCAGCGCGGCGATGTGGCTGAGTACGACCGGTGGCGAGGAGGAGATGAAGGGCCGCTCGTGGCGTTCGCCGACACCGAAGCCGTCGAATCCGAGTTCCTCGGCCAGCAGCGCGTTGTCGATCACCTCGCGGAAGCGCTCGTTGGTCGTCTTCTGGATACCGGTCACCGGATCCGGGGCGTGCACGATGAGGGTGATGGCCAGGAACTTCACGACGCCGCCCGTCGGGTCTCCGTCTCCGCGCGGGCGTCGGGGTGTGCCAGGCCGAGGTGGTCGCGGAGCGTGGTGCCCGTGTAGTCGTGGCGGAACACGCCGCGTTCGTGGAGCAGCGGAACGACGGTGTCGGCGAACTCGTCCAGGCCGCCTGGGGTGATGTGCGGCACCAGGATGAAGCCGTCGGCGGCGTCCGCCTGGACGAAGTGGTTGATCGTCTCGGCGACGGTGGCCGGGGAGCCGATGAACGACTGGCGGCCGGTGGTCTCGATGACCAGCTCGCGGATCGACAGGTTCTCCGCGGCGGCGCGCTCGCGCCACTGCCGGGCGACGGCGAGCGGGTCGCGGAACATCCGGACGCTGGCCCGGCCGCGGGCGATGGTGTTCTCGCCGGGGGCCGGGTCGATGTCGGGGAGCGGGCCGTCCGGGTCGTAGGCGGACAGGTCCCGGTTCCAGACATGTTCCAGGTACTTGATCGCCGTCTGGCCGCTGACCTGCTGACGTCGTACCTCATGCGCCAGTTCCTGCGCCTCGGCGTCGGTGTCGCCGAGTACGAAGGTCGCCGCGGGGAGGATCAGCAGTTGGTCGTGGGTTCGGCCGTGGCGGGCCAGGCGTCCCTTGACGTCGGTGTAGAAGGCCCGGCCCGCCTCCAGGGTGCTGTGCCGACTGAAGATGGCGTCGGCGCCGGCGGCGGCGAACTCGCGGCCCTCGTCGGAGTCGCCTGCCTGGAAGATCACCGGGCGGCCCTGCGGGCTGCGCGGGACGTTGAACTGGCCGGCGATGTCGACGTGCTGTCCTTGATGGACGAAGGCTCCGGCCTGCGCGTCCTTGAGGAAGATGCCGGACTGCTGATCAGCGACGATTTCGTCGCCGTGCCAGGAATCGAACAACTCGGTGGCGGTGGCCAGGAACTCCTTGGCCCTGGAGTAGCGCTGATCCTGGGGGAGGAAGCCGCCGCGCCGGAAGTTCTCGCCGGTGAAGGCGTCCCACGAGGTGACCACGTTCCAGGCGGCGCGTCCGCCCGACAGGTGGTCCAGGCTGGCGAACTGGCGGGCCACCTCGTACGGCTCGTTGAAGGTGGAGTTGATGGTGCCGGTCAGGCCGAGCCGTTCGGTGACGGCGGCGAGCGCGGACAGAACGGTGAAGGTGTCGGGGCGCCCCACCACGTCCAGGTCGTAGATCTGGCCGCCCTGTTCGCGCAGCCGCAGTCCCTCGGCGAGGAACAGGAAGTCGAACTTGGCTCGTTCGGCGGTCCGTGCGAAGTGCGCGAACGAGCTGAACTCGATGTGGCTGCCCGCCCGCGGGTCACTCCACACGGTGGTGTTGTTGACGCCGGGGAAATGGGCCGCGAGATGGATCTGCTTCAGGGTCCTGCCCGAAGTCGCCTTGCTCGAGGCCGGCGTGCCGGTGGTCGGCTTGCTCATGGTGGTACGACTCCCCCTCAGACGGCGGCGTAGCGGTTGGCGGGGCGAGTGAGCCCGAGCAGCCCGCGTAGGGTGTCCGCCTCGTAGGCGCGGCGGAAAGCGCCTCGGCGTTGGAGTTCGGGCACAAGGCCCCGTGTGATCTGCTCCAGGTCGTGGCCGATCACTCCGGGGCGCAGCCGGAAGCCGCTCAGGCCGGCCCGGCGCCGCTCCAGCAGCAGGTCCGCCAGTTGTCCGGGCGTACCCGTGAACACCTCGGCGTCGCTGGTGTAGGCATGGCCCGCGAGGCCGTCCAGATGGGCCTTGCGGTCCTCCGCCGCCGCGCGATCGTCGTCGAGGAACACCACCAGGTCACCGAAGATGTGCAGTGGCTCCTCCGCCCGCCCCGCGGCGGCCTGGGCGGCACGGATCTCGGCGACGACGGTGCGGGCCTGGTCGCTGTCGTGCGGGGTGACGTAACCGATGTCGGCCGAACGGCCCACCAGTTGGTACGGCACGCTCTGGTGCGCGAGCGCGCTGACGACGGGCTGGCCCTGCGGGGGCCGAGGGGTGATCGAGGGCCCTCTGACGCTGAAGTGCCTGCCCTCGAAGTCGATGTAGTGCAGCTTGTCACGGTCGATGAAGCGCCCGGTGGCGACATCGCGGATCTCCGCGTCGTCCTCCCAGCTGTCCCACAGACGGCGCACCACCTCGATGTGGTCGGCGGCCTCCTCGAAGAGTTCGGCGATCAGGTTCCGGCCGGCCGGGGTGTCCCGGTCCTCGGCGCGGAGAGACGGGAAGGTACGGCGGCCGAAGTGCGCGGCCTCGTGCTGCCGTGCCGTCACCTGGACGCGCAGGCCCGCGCGACCGGTGCTGACGTAGTCCAGGGTGGCGATCGCCTTCGAGATGTGGAACGGCTCGGTGTGGGTGGCGACCACGGTCGGCACCAGACCGATGTGCCGGGTCAGCGGGGCGACCCGCGCGGCGACCAGCACGGCGTCCAACCGGCCCCGCACCTGGTCGGTGCGCCCGTCCGGCTCCGTGAGGTGCGAGGACTGCGGGCCGAGCGCGTCCTCGAACGTCACGAAGTCGAGCAGGCCGCGTTCGGCCTCGGTCACGAGATCGGCCCAGTAACCGGCAGTGAACAGGTCGTGGGGCCGGGCGCCCGGCTCACGCCATGCGGCCGGGTGCCAGCCGGTGCCGTCCAGCGCCACGGCAAGGTGAAGAGGGGGATGTGCGGACACGAGAAGGGCGCCTTCCTGGTCGACCGTATGTGATCACCAGTCCTCGTGCAGAAGGACTCGGTGGCGGGGAACAGGTCAGGAACGACAGAGGGCGCCGGCCACCCGTTGCAGATCGATGTGAGGCCGGGAGTACAAGCGGACGCAGCCGCGCGCGACGAGAACCCCGGCAGCCGGGACGAGCACGCGGGAAACGGCGGGCAACACCGTCACCTCCACTCTTCCAGCTGTTTGTCCTGCTCGGATCGGGGCTCGCCGCGCTCCGGCATGGCAGGCCCCATGTCGTCGCAGGTTAGACGGAGCCGGACGGAGGAAGGTGGAGAGCGTGTTGCGGTTCCATGAAACCGTCCAGAGGCTCCTGGCAGGGCTGAGCGGCGGCACCGTCCGCGATGTGCACCGCCCAGTCCAGGATCTGCACGGCCGCCCCTGCGGCCTCCAGTCCTCGGCAGTGGGCATGGTGCCTGCGGGTGATGCCGTCCAGGTCGAGGTGTCGGCCGAAGGCGGGGTGGGCGGCGCGTCGTCGTGCGCAGGCCCACAGGTGCGGATGCGCGGCGATGCGGTGCACCGCGGCGGCGTCCAGGTGCAGTCGGTGCACGGTGTCGATCCGCACCAGGGTCACCCACAACTGCACGTCGGCGGCCGTCATTTCGTCGCCGAGGATGAAGTCCTGAAAGGCGAGCCGCCCCTCCGGTGAACCCAGGGCGCGGAGCAGGGATGTCAGGGCGGTCTGACACTCCCCGGCATCGGTGTCCGCCTGTCCGGCGTGCTGTGCGGCTGCGTTGATGCGGTACTCGCAGAGGTGCTCGACGGCCTCGATCTCCGCCCCGGCGCCGTGCGGCAGCGTTGAGGTGTACCCGTATGCGACGGGACGGGTGCCGGTGGGCACCGCTGGTTCAGCGAGGAGCGTTCGCCGCGCTGCAGACGCGCAGGAGATCGAGGTGGCGGCGGGAGGTCAGGAGGAGAGACAGCCGGCAGAGACTGGCAGATGCTCCCATCCGTCTGGCGAATACCCAGTTCAGCAACGCATCCGGCAGGGCGTCAGGTGGCGCAACAATCCAGCAACACCACTATTCCGATCGGATAGGTACGGTTTCGAGCCATGCCGCCCACCGACCGCATCCGAGACCACGCCGGCCAAGGCGCCGCGACCACGGTCGCCGCCCACCGCAGCCGGCGCAGGCTGCGCGCCGACCGGGCCAGGCAACTCGCCGACCTGCTCCGCCGCCAACTCCTCACCGGCGCCTTCCCCAACGGCGCGCTCCCCCACGAGTCGACCCTCGCCACCGACTACCGCGCCTCCCGCAACACCGTCCGCCAGGCCCTCGGCCTGCTGCGCACCGAGGGTCTCGTCGAGCGCCAGCCCGGTGTCGGCACCCTGGTCGTGGCCCGGAAGTACCCTCACGGCCTCGACCGCCTGCTGGGCCTTGCGGAAACCCTCCGCGAACACGGCCGGGTCACCAACGAGGTCCGCACGATGGGGCCCGTCCCGGCCCCTGCCCCCGTCGCCGAAAGACTCCGCGTGCCCTCGGGCACCGACGTCCTCTACATCGAGCGCCTGCGCCGTCTGAACGGCCTCCCTCTGTCCCTCGACCTCACCTACATCCCCCTGGACATCGGCACCGCGCTCCTCGCCGCGGACCTGGAGAACACCGACGTCTTCCGCCTGCTGGAGGCGACCTGCGGTCTGCCTCTCGGCCACGCCGAGATCACTCTGGAGGCGGTCAACGCGGACGCCCACTCCGCCGCCGTGCTGCAGGCCCCGCAGGGCGCGGCCGTCCTGATGCTGGAACGTCTCACGCATCTTGCCGACGGCCGGCCCGTCGACCTCGAGTTCATCCGCTTCCGTGGCGACCGCATCGCGATGAGCGGCTTGCTGCACCGCTCCGTCTGACGCCCCCGAAGAGACAACCTTCAGAGACAACCTTCCTGGAGACAGCCATGCCCTTGGCGCCCCAGCGGGCCGACGTGCCCGTGACCATCGACGAGTCGAAGTGCATCGACGGCTGCACGCTCTGCGTGGACATGTGCCCGCTGGACTCCCTCGCCATCGACGCCGACAGCGGCAAGGCGTACATGCACGTCGACGAGTGCTGGTACTGCGGCCCGTGCGCGGCCCGCTGTCCCACCGGAGCCGTCACGGTCGACATGCCCTATCTGCTCCGTTGAGAGGCCCGAACACCCATGAAACGCACCGCAGTCGCAGTATCGGCAGTGGTCCTGCTGCTCCCGCTCGGCGCCTGCGGCGGTGACGCCGAGGCCGGCAGCCGCTCCACGGTCACCGTCACCGTCGGCTACCAGTCCAAGACCATCAACACCGTCACCGCCGGGACCCTGCTGCGCTCCCTCGGCTACTTCGAGCAGGAGCTCGACTCCCTCCATGACGGTCACACCTACAAGGTCGCCTGGCAGGACTATGCGACGGGTGCCCCCATCACCGCCCAGATGACCGCCGGGAAGATCGATATCGGCTCGATGGGCGATTTCCCGCTCCTGATCAACGCGGCCCGAGGCAAGCAGCTCGGCCGCCCCACCCACCTCGTCTCCGTCACCGGATACAACCTGCGCGGCGGCCTCAACACCATCGTCACCGCCCCGGATTCCAAGCTCGCCTCCCTGCGGGACCTGGCGGGCAAGAGGGTCTCCACCAGCGTCGGTTCCGCCGCCGACGGCACGCTCGTACGGGCCCTGCAGCGCGCCGGCATCGACCCCGGCAAGGGCATCGAGAAGCTCAACCAGCAGCCCGCGGTGGGTGCTTCGGCCCTGGCGGCGGGCAGCACGGACGCGCTGTCCCAGTTCGTCGCGTGGCCCGGCCTGCTCGCCTTCCAGGGCAGGGCGAAGGCGCTGTACGACGGAGCGCAGCTGAACCTGCCCACGTTCCACGGTGTCACCGCCCGCGAAGACTTCGCGAAGACGCGCCCGGCCGTGCTGGAGGCGTTCCTGAAGGCCCAGGAGCGGGCCACCGACTACCTGAACGAACACCCCGTCACCGCCACCGAGAAGGTCGCTCAGGCCACGGGACTGCCCGCCGAAGTCGTCTACCTCTACAACGGCGCCCACGGCATCTCCACCTTCGGCCCGGCTCTCAAGCCCCAGCTCGTCTCCGCCCTGAAGCAGGACGTGTCGATCCTGAAGTCCGCCAAGCTGACCGGCGACGTGGACGTGGACTCCTTCGTCGACGACCAGTACGCGAAGAAGGCACTCGGCGAGGCCGGGTACGCGAGGCGGCTCGCCGCAACGCCCCCGCCCGCCGCGAGCGAGGTGTGGCCGAAGGGCACCCGGAAGACCCGCACCTTCACGTCGCCCGTCGAACTGCTGGCCTACGTGGCGAAGCACGCCGACGGCATCCGCGCCGGCTACGTGCCCGACGCCACCACCGGTACCCTGTGGTTCGCCGACAAGGCGGTCTGGGTGGCCGACGGCGCCAAGCTGCTGCCCTTCGTCGCACCGGCGACCGCGCAGGCGTACGTCGACGGTCACGTCGGCGCACGCGTCATCACGTATGCCGAGGCGCTGGAGCGGGCGTCGTGACCCGGTACGCGCTGCGCGGGCTGTCCCTGGCCGTCGCCCTCGGCCTGTGGCAGGTGCTGACCACGCTGCACGTCGACCTCTGGCTGCGCTTCTCGCAGTTCCCGACGGTCACCGACGTGGTCCGCGCCTTCGCCGGCCGTTTGTCGGGACCCGACTACTGGACGGACCTCACCGACAGCCTCACCCGGATTCTCACCGGTTTCCTGCTCGCCGCCATGCTGGGCGTGGCCGGGGGTGTGCTGGTGGCCCGCTCCCGTCTCGCCGAGGACCTGCTGGGCCCGCTGCTGGAGGTGGTCCGCCCCATCCCGGCGATCGCCCTGGTCCCTGTGGCGATCCTCCTCCTGCCTTCCGACGAACAGGGCATCGTCTTCATCACCTTCACCGCCGCGTTCTTCCCGGTCCTGGTCTCCACCCGGCACGCGGTGCGCGCGCTGGCCCCCGTATGGGAGGAGGCGGTGCGCACCATGGGCGGCGGCCGGTGGCGGATCCTCCGCTCGGTCGTCCTGCCGGGCGCGCTGCCCGGCATCTTCGGCGGCCTTTCGGTCGGCGTCGGCGTCGCGTGGATCTGTCTGATCTCCGCCGAGATGATCTCCGGTCAGTACGGGGTCGGCTACCGCACCTGGCAGGACTACACGGTGCTCGACTACCCCGGCGTGTTCGTCGGCATGGTCACGATCGGCGTGCTCGGCTGGCTCACCTCCACCGCTGTCGAGCTACTGGGCCGCCGTCTCACCCGCTGGCTGCCGCGCACCTCGTACGCCCCCGGCGCCCGGCCCCGGGTTCCCAGGGCAACGGGTCCACGGCCGGAGCCCTCAGCCGTACGCACCTCATCCCCCGCATCCGAGGCCGAGGAGACGCGCGATGAGCACCTCGTCTGAGACGACGACGGCCACCGTCGGTGCCGCCGCTGTGAGGAGGACCGCGCCCGTGGGCGGCGCACGGCTCACCCTCCGCGCCGCCGATCTCGGCCGTCCCGGCTCCCTCGCCCTGGCCGAAGTCGATCTGGACATCGCGCCCGGCGAGATCCTCACCGTCGTCGGCCCCTCCGGCTGTGGCAAGTCGACCCTCCTGCGCGCCCTGGCCGGCCTCCTGCCCCCGCTCGCCGGGCAGCTCACCGAGGACGAACACCTGCTGACCAGCCCGTCCGTCGAGCGAGCCCTGGTCTTCCAGGAGGACGCCCTCCTGCCCTGGCGCACCCTGCGCGCCAACGTCGAACTCCCGCTGGCCATCCGCGGCCTGCCGCGCGCCGAACGCCGCACGCAGGCCGAGGCATGGCTGGCCCGGGTCGGCCTCGCCGAGCACGCCCGCCAGTTGCCCCACCGCGTCTCCGGCGGGCAGCGTCAGCGCGCGCAGTTGGCCCGTGCCCTCGCCGGCCGCCCGCGCACCGTCCTGATGGACGAACCGTTCGGTGCTCTGGACGCCCAGACCCGGTCCGGAATGCAGGACCTGCTGGTGGAGGTGCTGCACGGCACGGGCGCGACCGTCGTCTTCGTCACCCACGACGTGGACGAGGCCCTGTTCCTCGGCGACCGCGTGGCCGTGCTGGGCGCGGGCCGGCTCGCAGCCGTACGGGACGTACCGCGCCCGCGCGAGCGCGCCGCCCACGACGATCCGGCGCGCATCGCCCTGCGGCGCGGCATCCTCACGTCACTCGGTTCTTGAAAGGCACCCTGGTGGACACCCCCCTGGAAATCCCGGCCCTCACCGACGCCGAGGAGCTGACCTGCGACGTCCTCGTCATCGGCGGCGGCACGGCCGGCACCATGGCGGCGCTGACCGCCGCCGAGCACGGTGCGGACGTCCTGTTGCTGGAGAAAGCGCACGTCCGCCACTCCGGCGCGCTCGCCATGGGCATGGACGGCGTCAACAACGCGGTCATCCCCGGCCGTGCCGAACCCGACGACTACGTCGCCGAGATCACCCGCGCCAACGACGGCATCGTGGACCAGACCACCGTCCGCCAGACCGCCACCCGCGGCTTCGCCATGGTGCGGCGACTGGAGTCGTACGGGGTCAAGTTCGAGAAGGACGAGCACGGCGAGTACGCGGTCCGCCAGGTCCACCGCTCCGGCTCGTACGTGCTGCCCATGCCCGAGGGCAAGGACGTGAAGAAGGTCCTGTACCGGCAGCTGCGGCGGCGCGAGATGCGCGAGCGGATCCGGATCGAGAACCGGGTGATGCCGGTGCGCGTGCTGACGGTTCGGGGGCAGGCCGTGGGGGCGGCGGGCTTCCACACGCGCACGGGTGCGTTCGTCGTCGTCCGCGCGGGCGCGGTGATCCTGGCGACCGGCCCCTGCGGACGGCTCGGCCTGCCCGCGTCCGGCTATCTGTACGGCACGTACGAGAACCCGACCAACGCGGGTGACGGCTATGCGATGGCCTACCACGCCGGTGCCGAACTGACCGGTATCGAGTGCTTCCAGATCAACCCGCTGATCAAGGACTACAACGGGCCGGCCTGCGCCTACGTCGCCAATCCTTTCGGTGGCTACCAGGTCAACCGGCACGGGGAACGCTTCGTCGACTCCGACTACTGGTCGGGTCAGATGATGGCGGAGTTCGCGGCGGAGGTGGCGAGCGACCGGGGCCCTGTCTACCTGAAGCTGAGCCATCTCCCGGAGGAGTCGGTCACGGCCCTGGAGTCGATCCTGCACTCCACCGAGCGCCCGACCCGCGGCACCTTCCACGCGGGCCGCGGCCACGACTACCGAACCCACGACGTCGAGATGCACATCTCGGAGATCGGCCTGTGCGGCGGCCACTCGGCCTCGGGTGTGCGGGTCGACGACCACGCCCGCACGACCGTCCCCCGCCTGTACGCGGCCGGCGACCTGGCCTGTGTGCCGCACAACTACATGATCGGCGCGTTCGTCTTCGGCGAGCTGGCGGGCGCGGACGCCGCACAGTACCCGCCGTACGAAGGGGACCTTCCCTCCGGCCAACTGCGCGAGGCGCACGAGCTGATCTACCGTCCGCTGCGCAACCCCGACGGCCCGCCGCAGCCCCAGGTCGAGTACAAGCTGCGCCGCTTCGTGAACGACTACGTGGCTCCACCGAAGTCCGGCGCCCGGCTGTCGCTGGCCCTGGAGGCGTTCGAGCGGATGCGTGCCGACATCGCCGCGATGGGCGCGCGCTCCCCGCACGAGCTGATGCGCTGCGCGGAGGTCACGTTCATCCGCGACTGCGCGGAGATGGCCGCGCGGGCTTCCCTGGCCCGCACGGAATCCCGCTGGGGCCTCTACCACGACCGTCTCGACCACCCGTACCGTGACGACACGTCCTGGTTCCACCATCTGGATCTGCGTAAATCCCCTTCCGGTGCAATGGAGTTCACGGCCCGTCCCGTGGCGCCCTATCTGGTTCCGGTCGACGGTTTCACCCCGGCCGGCGGCCCCTCCCGGCACCTCGGCGAGGTCCACCCGGAGAAGGTGGCGACCGCAGGGTCCCGGGAGGTGGCCCCGGTGACGATGCGGCAGGAGCCCGCCGTGACCGGTACAACCGCCCGCCCCGATACCGACGCGGGGGCGGCGGCCACACCGCGCCTGCTCGAACTCCTCGCCCTTGCGGAGAACGAGCCCGAACTCCCGGTTCTCATCCCCTACTTGACCGACCCGGAGCCCGCTGTCCGCAGCACGGCCGTCGCCGTCCTGACGGAGACCGTGCCACTGGGAACCGGACCGGCCCTGGCCGCGGCGCTCGCCGACACCGACGCCGGCGTCCGCGCCGCCGCGGCTGCCTCGCTGCGCGAACTGGTCGAGACCCTGGCCCCCGAACCGGCCCTGCGTGACGGCCTCTTCGCCGCCCTCTCCGATGCCGATCCCGTCGTCCGTGCCGCCGCACTGGACGTCCTGCGCGGCCTGCGCGTCGGTGACGTCGACCTGTTCGTGGTCTTGCTGTCGGACTCCGACATCGCCGTCCGTATCGCGGCCGTGCGAGCGCTCGTGTCGGTCGACGCCACCGCAGAGGTCGCGGGCGCGGCAGCCACCGAGCCGTCACGCGAGGTCCGCGTCACGATCGCCAAGGCCCTGGCCGGCATGGCTCCGGGTCCGGACTCGGACGTAGTCCGCTCGACCCTTGCCGAACTGGTCGACGATCCCGACGCCCTGGTGCGCGGGGCCGCCTACGAGGCCCTGGGCACGACCGGCTGTCCGACCCTTCTGGCCGTACATGCCGAGTCAGCCCTGTCCGACCCGGCCTGGCAGGTGCGGGCCGGCGCCGCCACCGCCCTGTCCGCCGCGGACCCCGACGTGGCCGTCCCCGCACTCGCCAAAGCCGTCGCCGACCCCAACGCCGACGTCCGCAAGGCCGCGGTACTGGCCCTGACCCGGCACCGTGCCACCGAGGACGCCCGAGCAGCCCTGACCACCGCGACGGCGGACTCGGACGCGGACGTCAGGGCCTATGCGGCGCGGGCACTGTGATGCGTCCTGGCGACGGACAAAGAGCCGGGCTGTGCGCCTCCGGACACCGGGACGACGTCTCCGGCCGATGCGGGCACCGGCCGCCGTTTGCAGCCGGACGACCAGCAGCGGAGAGTCCGCACAGCTCGTCGCGTTTCCGCGCGCGACCGGACACGTGAGGCTCGTAGAGGTTCACGCCTTTCGCTTGTGGTCGGCGGTCGCGGTCAAGCTGCTCGTCCGGCGGCCGCCGGCAGGGCCGTACGGCTGCCGAGGGCGTTGGAGAACTGGTCGACGACCTGGGCGAGGGCCTCGGCCGGGCCCGGCGCGACGGTCAGGGTGCCGTCCTCGCCCACCGCAATGTCCTTGTCGAGCGTGAACCAGCCCTGGACGATGTGCGCGGCGCCCATGGAACTGAGCACCGGGCGCAGGGCGTAGTCGATCGCCAGGACGTGTGCCGTGGTCCCGCCGGTCGCCAGCGGAAGGACGGTCTTGCCGGACAGGGCGTACTGCGGCAGCAGGTCCAGCAGGGACTTCAGCAGCCCGGAGTAGGCGGCCTTGTAGACGGGCGTGCCGATCACGACGCCGTCGGCGCGGTCGAACAGGGCGGTCGCCTCGGCGATCGCCGGGTGCCGGAAGTCGGCGCCGAGGAGCGCGTCGGCGGGGATGGTGCGGACGTCCAGGGGGATCACTTGGTGTCCCTGGGCCGTGAGCCGCGCGTCCAGGTGGCGCAGCAGCCGTGCGGTACGAGAGGTGGCGGAGGGACTTCCGGAGACAGACAGGACGGTGGCCATGGCGGACCCTTCAGAGGCGTGAGATTTCTTCGTCGGGGTGTGGGGCCGCGTACTGCGGCCCCACACCCAGCAACGGCTACTTGTTGGTCTTCGGCAGGCCGGGAGGATTGATCTCGGACTTGGTCACGGCCTCGTTGGACAGGCCCCAGCGCTTCAGCACCTTGGCGTACGTGCCGTTCTCGATGACATGGCTGAGTGCGTCGGCGAGCGGCTTGACCAGGCCGCTGTCCTTCTTGGTGGTGGCCGCGATGAGGCCCTGCAGGGTGGCGCCGGCGCCGGAGTACGTGCCGACGACCTCGGTCTTCCCGGTGGTGGCCGCGTGGTAGGCGGCGGTCGGGTTGGGGCCGAGGTAGAGGTCGATCCGGCCGGACTGGAGGGCGAGGTAGGTGTCGCTGTCGTTCTGGTAGTACTTGATGTTCACCGGCTTCAGGCCGGCCTTCACGTCCTCCTTGCTCCACTCGATCAGCAGCTTCTCCTGGTTGGTGCCGCTGCTCACGGCGACCGTCTTGCCCGCCACGTCCTTGGGCCCGGTGACCTTCAGACCGCTGCCCTTCTTGGCCTCGAAGCCGAGGTTGTCCTGGCGGTAGCTGGCGAAGTCGTACTTCTCCTTGCGCTCCTCGGTGTCGGTGATGTTGCTGAAGCCGACGTCGTACTTGGCGCTGTCGAGGCCGACGAAGATGTTCTCCCAGGAGACGGTGTTGATGTGCGGCTTGAGGCCGAGTACGTCGGCGACCAGGTAGGCGATGTCGGGTTCGACGCCGATGACGGTCTTGTTGTCGGTGGCGTAGAAGGTCAGCGGAGCCGCGGAGCCGGACGAACCCACGATCTCCAGGGTGCCTCTCTTGCGGATCGTCTCCGGGACCTCGGCGGCTATGGAGTCGACCTTGCCGGTGGTGATGCGGTGCTGATCAGGGCTCAGGTTGATCTTCGTAGCGGCGCCCTTGGTGGCCGCGACCTCGGTCGTGCCGCCGTCGGAGGGGTTGCTGCACGCGGCGAGGACGAGGGCGGCGGTCAGTCCCAGCGCGGCTGCGGAGGTGCGGCGGGTGAACGAGGTGGACATGGTCGTGCTCCTTGCGAGGGCGAAAGGGGTGAGGGGCGGTCAGAGGACCTTGGAGAGGAAGGCGCGGGTGCGCTCGTGCTGCGGGTCGTCCAGTACGGCCGCGGGCGGGCCCTGTTCCACGACGACACCGCCGTCCATGAACACCACGGTGTCGGCGACCTCGCGGGCGAAGCCGATCTCGTGGGTCACGACGATCATGGTGGTTCCGGTGCGGGCCAGGTCCTTGATGACGTCGAGGACTTCGCCGACCAGCTCCGGGTCGAGCGCAGAGGTGGGCTCGTCGAACAGCAGCACCTTCGGTTCGAGGGCGAGCGCGCGGGCGATGGCGACGCGCTGCTGCTGACCACCGGACAGCTGCCGGGGGTAGGCCCCCGCCTTGTCGGCGAGACCGACCCGGTCGAGGAGCCGACGGGCCCTCTCCTCCGCTTCCTTGCGCGGTCGGCGCAGCGCGGAGACGGGAGCCTCGATGAGGTTGTCCAGCACGGTCAGGTGCGGGAAGAGGTTGAAGTTCTGGAAGACGAACCCGATGTGGGTGCGCTGTTTCAGAACGTCCTTCTCCTTCAGCTCGTGCAGCTTGGCGCCCGAGCGGCGGTAGCCGATGAGTTCGCCGTCGATGCTGATCCAGCCGCGGTTGACCTTCTCCAGGTGGTTGATGGTGCGCAACAGCGTGGACTTTCCGGAGCCGGACGGGCCGAGGATGACGGTGACTTCGCCGGCGCGGACCTGGAGGTCGACGCCGCGCAGCACTTCCAGCGGACCGAAGCTTTTGTGGACGCCGTGGACGTCCACCATCACGTCGTCGACCGTCGACTTCACGTCCTTGACGGTCACCGTCACGTCGCTCATCGGCTGTCTCCCAAGGGCTTCAGGGGTACGACGGGCTGGTGACGCTGTGCCGCCGCGGCACGCAGGTCGCGGACGAAGCGGCGGGCGCGCTGGACGGGGGTGGGCGGCGGGGTGCGGTTGGCGCCCCGGGCGAAGTGCCGCTCCACGTAGTACTGGGCGACCGACAGCAGGGAGGTCAGCACCACGTACCAGGCGGTGGCGACCAGAAGCAGCGGGATCACCCGGCCGTTGCGGCCGTAGATCACCTGCACCTGGTAGAACAGCTCACCGATGGACATCACGTAGACCACCGAGGTGCCCTTGAGCAGGCCGATGATCTCGTTGCCGGCCGTCGGCAGGATGGCGCGCATGGCCTGCGGCAGCACGATCCGGCGAATCTGGCGCAGCCGTGGAATGCCCAGCGCGGCGGCGGCCTCCAGCTGCCCGTGGTCTACGGCGATGACGCCGCCGCGGACGATCTCCGCGGCGTAGGCGGCCTGGTGCAGCGTCAGTCCGATGACGGCGGCACCGATGCTGCCGATGAGGCTGTTGCTGTCGACGGACCAGAACACCGGACCGAAGGGGATGCCGACGCCCAACTCCCTGTACAGCGCGCTCAGGTTGAACCAGAACACCAGCTGGACGATCATCGGGATGGACCGGAAGATCCAGATGTAGGTCCAGGCGACGGTCTGCAGTACCGGGCTGCGCGACAACCGCATGAACGCCAGGACGGTGCCGAGGAGGAAGCCCAGCACAGTGGCGTACGCGGTGAGCTGGAGGGTCACCCCAACCGCCTGGACGATCGTCTCGGACAGGACGTAGTCGCGGAAGACGCCCCACTCCCAGACCGGGTTGGTGACCAGCCCGTGCGCGAACTGGGCGACCAGCACGACCACGGCCACGGCCGCAACCCAGCGGGCGTAGTGGCGGGCGGGGACGACCTTGAGCGAGGCCGGGTCGTCCGGGGCGGACCGTGTTTCGGGGCCGGTGCCCGGGGAGGCCGCGCCGGGTGGCGCGGAGGCGGAATCGGTGGTGAGTCCCATCGTGGTGTTCCTGCTTACTCGTTACGTGTGTTCGGGCGGGTTGATCCGCGACGTCTCGATCGCGGAGGCGGAGGTGCCCCACTTCTTGAGGATTCGGGCGTAGGCGCCGTTCTTGATCAGCTCGTTGACGGCGGACTGGAACGCCTTGGTGAGCGGGGAGCCCTTCTTGAAGGCGAAGCCGACGTCGAGGCGGTGGTAGTCGCCGAGGAAGGTGGTCTGCGCGGCGGGTTGTGCGGCCTGGTAGCGCAGGCCGTTGATGGTCGACATGATCACGTCGATGCGGCCCTGCTGGAGCGCGGTGAGCGTCGCCCCGTTCTCCGAGTAGACCTTGACGTCGTACGGTTTCTTGCCCGCCTTGGCACACACCCCCTTCTGCGCGGTGAGGGTCGCCTCGAAGGTGGTGCCGGCCCCGGTGCCGATGGTCAGCCCGCACAGCTGGGTGAGGTCGGTGACCTTCGTCTTGAGCGCAGTGCCACCCGTCTTCACCGCGAAGCCCTGGCCGTCGTTGATATAGGTGACGAAGTCGATGGTCTTCAGGCGCTCGCTCGTGACCCCGAAGTTTCCGGTGCCGACGTCGTACTTGCCGCTGCCGAGGGCGGGCAGGATCGTCTCGAAGGAGGCGTCCTGGCGCTCCAGCTTCACGCCGAGGACCTTGGCCACCGCGTCGGCGAGGTCTATGTCCTGGCCCGCGGGCGGCTTGTCCTGCCCGTTGGGGTAGTACGCCCCGGGCGGGAATCCGATCGAGCTGCCGACCCGCAGCGTGCCCGCCTTGCGGACGTCTGCGGGCAGCAGGGCTGCGACGGAGTCCACCTTGTGTACGGAGGCGACCGGATCGTCGGTCGGCGCGGGGGATGCCTGAGCGCCCGCCGGTATGGTTCCGGAGGTGTCGCCGGAGCCACAGGCGGTCAGCGCCAGTACGGGCAGCAGGGCGATGGCGGCGGCGATGCGCAGGCGGGTTCCGATGCCACGGACGCTCACAGGTCGGCTGCCTTTCCTCGGTGTGGTGCGGCCGGCAGGTGCTTTTCGAACGGCAGGGGCCCGATGGTTTCCGGGTCGGCCTCGGTGTCGAACAGCGGGATGTAGCCGGTCGTCAGGTACAGGCCGCGAGCCTCGGGCTGGCGCGGACCGGTGGTCAGGTAGATCCGCCGGTAGCCGCGGGCGCTCGCCTCGCGCTCCAGCTCGGCGACGACGCGTCGGGCCAGACCGCGCCTCCGGTGGGCGGAGTGCGTCCAGATCCGCTTCAGCTCGGCTGTCGTCTCGTCGTACCGGCGGAACGCGCCGCCCGCGACCGCCTCGCCACGGTCGAGGAGCAGGAGCAGTACGCCGCCGTGCGGCGTGGTGAACTCCTCGTCCGGATAGCGGGCCAGTTCGGCGTGAGCGTCCTTGCCGTAGCGTCGTGCGTACTCGTCACCGAGTTCGCGCAGCAGGGGCTTCACTCTCGGGTCGGCGACGAAGACCTGAGTAATCGTCAGTTCGGAGGCGGACGTCATCCGTTCACCGCCGCCAGGTTCTGCGTGCCGCGGGCCGCCCGCTCGGCGTCGCGCTTGGCGACCTCCTCGCGGACGATCGGGATCACGTACCGGCCGAAGTCGATCGCGTCGCCCAGCAGGTCGTAGCCGCGGGCGGAGAGGATGTCGACGCCGAGGTCGTAGTAGTCCAACAGTGCCTGGGCGACCGTCTCCGGGGTGCCGACCAGGGCGTTGGAGTTGCCCGCGCCTCCGGTGGCGGCGGCCGTCGGGGTCCACAGGGCGCGGTCGTAGCGGTCCCCCGCCTCGGCGATGGCGATGAGCCGCTGTGAGCCGACGTTTTGAGGTGTTGCAGCCTGCGGCGCGGCATGCCCGTTGTGGCGCTTGGTGATCGCCTCGCCCTTCTCCTTGCGGGACTTGATCGCACCGACCGTGCGGTGGGCCTTCTCCCAGGCCAGCTCCTCCGTCGGGGCGATGATCGGGCGGAACGCCACCTGGATGCGGGGCAGCTCGGTGCGGCCCGCGGCCTTCGCGGCGGCCTTCACAGCCTCGATCTGTTCGGCGGTCTTGGCCAGGGGCTCGCCCCACAGGCAGTAGATGTCGGCCTCGGCGCCCCCGGCGGCGTACGCGGCGGGCGACGAGCCGCCGAACGACACGTCCGGGCGGGGCTGTTGGACCGGGAAGACATCGCTGACGAAGTCGTGGAAGCGATAGTGCTCGCCCTCGTGGTCGAAGGGCTCGTGGGTGGTCCAGATCTTCTTGACGATCCGGATGTACTCGCGGGTGCGGGCGTAGCGCTCGTCCTTGGTGAGGGTGTCGCCCTCACGGCCCTGTTCGTGGTCGTTGCCGCCGGTGATGAAGTGCACGGTCAGCCGGCCCTCGCTGATCTGGTCGAGGGTGGCGAAGGTCTTGGCGGCGAAGGTCGGGTACGAGACGTTGGGCCGATGAGCGAGGAGGATCTGGAGGCGGTCCAGCCTGCTCGCGATGTAGGCGGCAGCCGGAGCGGGGTCCGGAGACCCGGAGCCGTAGGCGAACAGCACGCGGTCCCAGCCGTGGTCCTCGTGCGCCCGGGCGAGCCGGAGCGTGTACTCCTTGTCGAAGGCGGCGCCGGAACGCGGGGTGGTCTCTGAGCCGTCGTTGGTGGCGGCGATGCCAAGGAACTCCACGGGCATGGGAGATGGCCTTTCCTCAAGTCCTCTGGGGCCGTGCCGCTCCGTGGGCAGTAGCCGGGCGCGGCGGAGCAGCCCTGGGTGCGGCCGGGTGTGACGGCGCTTCAGGGTGCTGGAAACCAGGTGGTGAGCAGGTGTGATGACGCCGGGGCGTGCGCCTCGGGCGAGGTCGGGCGGCGGCAGCGTCTGTCAGGTCTCGCAGGACCGTCCGTACGCGGGTTCAGCGCGTGTTCAGCGATTGCGTACGACGGTGCCGCGAAGGGAGGAACTCGGCCCGCGACGGGGTCACCGAGGGAGGGAATGGGCCGGTCGGACGGCCCGCTGCCGCGTCAGGCGCAACACGCGGCGGACCACACCCGACCGAAGTCGATGTGGTCACGGGTGACCAGGCGCTGCTCGGCATTCATGCGATTAATTGAGCAGTACATCTCGCTTCTCGTCAACCACGGCCCGGATGCCGGACCGGCGCCCAGCAGTTCCTGTGCGTGGTTGACACATGCGCACGGTGCGCCCATACGATCGAGGACGGACCGGCTCCGCCGCGCTGCGGCGGCCGTACCGGCCGCGTTGAGGGACGCGGCGAACGCGATGACGTCGAAACCCAGCCATTGCCCCGTACCCGCGCTGTGTCGGCGCGGCATCCACGAACGCGCGCCGCCGGGTGGTCACCGACGCCCGCGCCTCCCTCCCCTGGAGAACCTCCCGATGGTCTCGCCGTCCGAAATCACCGTTTCTTCCCGCGTCTCCGCAGCCGTCCCGCACCCAAGCCACCTCAAAGGCTCCAGCAGCCAAGGCCCCGGCGACGAGCTGCCGCACATCGTGCCTCGTCGGCACGTCGGCCGCTGGCTGACGGCTACGGCGGCGCTGCTGGTCTTCGCGATGGTGGTCAACTCCGTCGTACGCAACCGCGCCTTCCAATGGGACGTGGTCGGCCGGTACTTCACCACCGCCGCCGTACTCGACGGGCTGCTGCTCACCCTGTGGCTGACCGGCGTGGTCATGGTGCTCGGCTTCCTGCTCGGCACCCCGCTGGCCGTGATGCGGCTGTCCACCAACCCAGTGCTCCGCACCCTGAGTTGGGGATACGTGTGGATCTTCCGGTCCACCCCGCTGCTGGTGCAGCTGCTGTTCTGGTTCAACATTGGCGCCCTCTACCCGACGCTCGGCCTCGGCATCCCCTTCGGGCCCCAGCTCGTCACCGTCAAGACGGTCAACCTGCTCGGCCCCACCCTCACCGCCGTCATCGGCCTGACCCTGCACGAAGCCGCCTACGCCGCCGAGGTGGTGCGCGGCGGCATCCTCTCCGTCGACTCCGGCCAGACGGAGGCCGCCCAGGCTCTCGGCATCGGCAGGCGGCGCACCCTGCGCCGGATCGTCATCCCGCAGGCGATGCGCTCCATCGTCCCGACCGCGGGGAACATGCTGATCGGCACCCTGAAGGGCACCAGCATCGTCAGCGTGCTGGCCGTGCACGACCTGCTGTACTCGGTGCAGCTGGTCTACAACCAGACCTACCAGGTCATCCCGCTGCTGATGGTGGCCACCCTCTGGTACATCGCCGTCACGACCGTGCTCAGCGCGGGGCAGTTCTACGTCGAGCGCCACTACGCGCGCGGCTCCTCCCGCACGCTGCCGCCCACGCCTCTGCAAAGGCTCAGGGTCCGTGTGGCCGCGCTTCGTGCCCAGCTGGCCAGGGCGACCGCGCCCGACGCCCGCCCGGCGGCCGACGGTGGCCGGTGAGCCCACCCACGGTGTTGCGTTCCCTACATTTCCTATCGATTTACTAGGAAAGCATTGACGGCCCGCCCAACGGGTGCGCAGGATGATGCACATGTCCCACACGCAGCAGCGACTCGTTCGTCGTCGGCATGTCGACTTTGGTCACGTCGTCAGCGCCGCCTGCTGTCGCGTGTAGCGCACGCGGCTCACACATCGCGCGTGCCACTCCGTTCCTTCTCTCATCCCCGGCGATCAGGCAGACCCACCCGCTGCACCTGACGGCCCGACGCACTTCTGAAGGACGACCGCCATGACCACGGCACTTCCAGCCCAGGCCACTCCATCGAATGCGCCACTTCCCGACCTGCGCCATCTCCGCCTCGTCGGCGACACCACGCAGAGCGGCTCCGAGGAACACGCTTCCACACCAGTCGTCGGCTACCTCGTGCTCATCCCCGAGGGCACCGACCCCGCCCAGCTCTTCGCCGAGAACGTGCCACGGCCGGAGATCCGACCGGTCGCCTACACGGACTCACCTCCCGTGCAGCAGACGGGAGGCAGTGTCATCCGCATCGATGCCGCGCGACACGTCGCCGAGGTGGATGGACGCGAACTCGACCTCACCTACCTGGAGTTCGGGCTGCTGGCACATCTCGTGCACCATCCCCACCAGGTGCATTCGCGTGAGCAGCTGATGGCCGGCATCTGGGGCTACGACCACATCGGCGACGGCCGCACCGTGGACGTCCACATCGCGCGCCTGCGCCGCAAGCTCGGCACGACTCACCGGCACCGGATCGTCACCGTACGACGCGTGGGCTACAAGTACGTGCCCGACCAGCAAGAGAGCCCCAGCCAAGAGAGCCCCAACACCGCATCCTGCCGCCGACCTTGAGGAGACCACCACCATGGGCGTTGCCACTGCGCCGTCCGGCCCCGCCTCGGATTCCGACCGGACCGGGCCCGGCCGTGCGCACTGGCTGCGCGTGGCCCGCGAGACGGCGGACGACCTGGCCACGGACGCGGTGGCCAGGGAGCAGGCGGGCAAGGCCCCGTTCGATGAGGTGTCCCGGCTGCGCGAGTCGGGGCTGCTGACGCTCCTCATACCGGCAGAGCTCGGGGGAGGCGGCGCGGACTGGCCCACGGCCTACGCGGTCGTCCGGGAGATCGCCGCCGCCGACGGTGCGATCGGTCAACTGCTCGGCTGTCACTACTTCCTGTCGTGGAGCGCCCGGTTCTTCACCGAGCCCTCTCTCGCCGCTCAGGTCGAGCGGCAGTCCGCGGCGGAGCAATGGTGCTGGGGCGGTGGTTTCGCCCGCCAGGAACCACCTCTGACGCTGGCCAGGACAGCCGCCGGCTTCGTGCTCGACGGTCGGCAGAGCTACACAACCGGGGTCCTGGTCGCCGACCGCCTCGCCGTGCGGGCCGTACGGGCCGACACCGGCGAACCACTCGCCGTCGTCGTCGATCCCGCCCATCACGGGGTGGGGATCGACGGCGACGCCGACACTTTCGGCCAGCGGCTCGCGGCCGGCGGGAGCGTGGAGTTCGACGGTGTACCGGTCGCCGCCGACGACGTACTCGGCTCCCTGTCCGCGGACGAGGATGTCCTGTCGCCCCTGGCTGCTCTGGCATCGCCGGTCGGGCGTCTCCTCTCCGTCCAACTCCGCCTCGGCATGGCCGAGGGAGTGCTCGCCGAGGCCCGTGACTACAGCAGGGCGGGCCACTCACCCTGGCACCCGGACTGGCCGGTCGGCTCCCCCCAGGACCCGCAGGTGCTCACCGCCTACGGAGAACTCACCGTCCTCACCCGCGCCGCGTCCGCGCTCACCGATCAAGCAGAGGCAGCCGTGCACGACGGCCTCGTACACGGCGAAGACATCACCTACGACGAGTACGCGGAGATCTCCGTCCTCGTAGCCATGGCCGAAGCCGCCGCCTCCAGGGCTGCGCAGGAGTCCACCGCCCGCGCCCTCGACATCATCGGCGCCCGCTCCGCGTCCTCGCGGCTGGGCTTCGACCGCTTCTGGCGCAATGCCCGGACCCACACCCTGTACGAGCCCGTCGCCCACCGGCTCCGCGATGTCGGGGACTATTTCCTCAACGGAGCGCACCCTCCGTTCGTCCTGCCTGTCTGACCTTGACCGTTCCCGGACTGTATGCGGCCGGGGACGCGGCGACCCGTGAGCTGATCTGCGGCGGCTTCACCGGTGGCGGCAGCCACAACGCCGCCTGGGCCATCTCCTCCGGCACCTGGGCCGGCCGGGGCGCGGCCCGCCATGCCCGCTCACTCGGCGTCCGCGCCGGTACGAGGCGCCTGGTGGCCGCGGGCGGAGCCGGGCTCCGGCCCACCGGCACCCCGGGCTCCGCCTACGGCTTCCGGGACGTCATCGCCGCGGTTCAGGGCGAGGTGCTGCCGTACGAGAAGAACTACATGCGCCACGGCGACCGGCTCACTGCCTCGCTGGAGGTGCTCGACAGCGTGTGGGAAGACTCGCGCCTCCCTGCACGCCGGCGGCGGAGACACCGTACGGGCCCGGCAGGCGGCGGCGATGGCGGCGCACGCCCGCTGGATGTACGCCTCGGCGCTGGCGCGCACGGAGACCCGAGGCATGGCCAAGCGGCTCGACTTCCCCGCGCAGGACCCCGGACAGCACCACCACATCGTCACGGGCGGCCTCGACCGCGTGTGGACCCGCACCGAACCCCTGACCACCGCCCCGTCGGCACCAGCGACACCAGCCGCACCCCTGAAGGTGGCCTCATGATCGAACTGGTCTCGGCGGAACGCTGCATCACCTGCGACAAGTGCATCAAGGTCTGCCCGACCAACGTATTAGACCGCGGCGAGGACGGCATACCCGTGCTCGCCCGCCGCGACGACTGCCAGACCTGCTTCCAGTGCGAGGCCAACTGCCCGGCCGACGCACTGTATGTCGCGCCCGTGACCCGCCCGCTGCCCGACGGCTCCACCGCCCGCGACGAGGAGCACCTGGACCGTACCGGCCTGCTCGGCAGTTACCGCCGGCACATCGGCTGGGGACGAGGCCGCACACCCGGCGCACTACGGGCCGTCGGCCCTCCCCTCGGACCACCGGGGTCCAAGGGACCGTCCCTGCCCATCACCTCCTGACGACCTCCCGACCGATCACCTCTGCGCTGATCACCTCCTGATAGGAACACCCGCACATGAGCACCAGCATCGGCTTCGACATCCGCAGGATCGGCGGCCGTATCGGCGCCGAGATCCTCGGCGTGGACCTCTCCACCGACCTCGACCCCGCCGTCGTCACCGAGATCAACTCCGCGCTCCTGGAACACAAGGCGCTGGTCTTCCGCGACCAGAACCTCGACGACGCCGGCCAGCTCCGCTTCGCCTCCCTCTTCGGCGAACTCACCACCGCGCACCCCACCGTCCCCTCCGTCGACGGCCAGCCCCACATCCTGCCCGTCGACGGCGACGAGGGCATCCGCGCCAACCACTGGCACACCGACGTCACCTTCGTCCGTACGCCCCCGAAGGCATCCACGCTGCGCTGCATCGTGATCCCGCCCTACGGCGGCAACACCCTCATCGCGAACTCGGCCGCCGCCTACCGCGACCTGCCCGAACCGCTGCGCGAGCTCGCCGACAAGCTCTGGGCCGTACACACCAACGACTACGACTACGCCGCCCCGAAGAACGAGCAGGCAGCCGAGCACCGCAGGCGGTTCGTCTCCCGGAAGTACCGCACCGCCCACCCCGTCGTCCGCGTCCACCCCGAGACCGGGGAGCGCGGGCTGTTCATCGGCGGCTTCGCCCAGAGCATCGTCGGCCTCGGTCCGTCCGACTCCCGCGACCTGCTGCGCATCTTCCAGTCGTACGTCACCCGCCCGGAGAACATCGTGCGGGTGACCTGGACACCGGGCGACCTCGTCCTGTTCGACAACCGCATCACCCAGCACTACGCCCCCGACGACTACGGCGACCTGCCGCGCCTGCTGCACCGGGTGACCGTCGCGGGCGACATCCCCGCCGGTGTCGACGGCACCCTCAGCCACGTCATCGAGGGCGACGAAGCCGCCCACTACACGCCCGCCGCAGCCTGAGCTCCGGGGCCGCCGGGCAGGGACACCCGCCCCTGCCCATCGGCCCCGCCCGCAACGCACACCGACCGAAGCCGTACGGGATAATGCGCACATGCGGATCTCAGCCAGGGCGGACTACGCGGTACGTGCCGCGCTGCAGCTCGCCGAGTCACGGGATGACGGGCCACTGAAAGCCGAGGCCATTGCCGCCGCCCAGGACATTCCGCACAAATTCCTCGAAAGCATCCTGAACGACATGCGCCGGGGCGGCCTCGTGCTCAGCCAGCGCGGCGGCAACGGAGGCTACCGACTGGCCAGGCCCGCCGAGTCCATCAGCATCGCCGACGTCATCCGCACTGTGGACGGACCGCTGGTCTCGGTGCGCGGCGTCCGCCCCCCGGAACTGGCCTACACCGGCCCCGCCGAGTCGCTGCTCCCCCTGTGGATCGCGCTGCGGTCCAACGTGCGCGAGATCCTCGAGGGCGTGTCGCTCGCCGACGTCGCAACGGCCCAACTGCCCGCCGACGTTTCCGCGTTGACCGACGCCCCGGGTGCTTGGGTAAACCCCTGACACGCTGGGCCAATCACCCACCGATCCCAAAAGGCGAGATGGCGACGTCCATCATGTGAACTACCCCTTGGGGGCGGCGCCACCTTCTGCCACGATCCCTAGCAACCAGGTAGGAAAACTAGGAATCTATGGGGGTGGCCATGGGAACGCTCGACCGCACAGCCCAGTCGCTGCCTCTTCTGACCTCGCGCCGGCACATCGACCTCGGCCATACCTCCAGCGCCATCTGTCGGCCCCTCTGACGCCACAGAGCCTCCTCCCTCCCAACGAGCGCTGCTTTCCCGCCCGTCCCGCCTCGGTTCGGCGTTTCGGACACCCCCGGCTGACCGCGTCCCCCACGTTCCATTTCTCAGCCCGCGACGGCGTGCCTGCCGCCGACGGCCGACGAGTGGAGTGTCGGTGCATGCCGACAAGCAGTCACCTCGGATCTTCGTATCTCCCTGCTCACTCATCCCCTGAAAGGACACCGCCGTGTCTGCCGCAAGACCGCTCACCACCCTGCGCACCATCGCCGCCGTAGCCGCACTCCCCCTTCTGCTCACCGCCTGCAGCTACGGCTCCAAGGCCACCGACGACGGCAAGCAGGCCGCGGTCCCGGCAGGCGCCAAAAAGCTCTCCACCGACGAAGTGAAGATCGGCTACTTCCCCAACCTCACGCACGCCACCGCTCTGGTCGGCCTCCAGGAGGGCCTGTTCCAGAAGGAGCTCGGCGGCACCACGATCAAGCCCTCCACCTTCAACGCCGGCCCCTCCGAGATCGAGGCGCTGAACGCCGGCTCCATCGACATCGGCTGGATCGGCCCCTCCCCCGCCATCAACGGCTACACCAAGTCGAACGGCAAGAACCTGCGCATCATCGGCGGTTCCGCCTCCGGCGGCGTGAAGCTGGTCGTCAACCCGAAGAAGATCAAGTCCCTGGACGACGTCAAGGGCAAGAAGATCGCCACGCCGCAGCTCGGCAACACCCAGGACGTCGCGTTCCTCAACTGGCTTGCGGAGAAGGGCTGGAAGGTCGACGCTCAGAGCGGCAAGGGCGACGTCTCGGTCGTCCGTACGGACAACAAGATCACCCCGGACGCCTACAAGTCGGGCTCGATCGACGGCGCCTGGGTGCCGGAGCCGACCGCGTCCAAGCTCGTCGCCGAGGGCGGCAAGGTGCTGCTGGACGAGTCGTCGCTGTGGCCCGACAAGAAGTTCGTGATCACGAACATCGTCGTGTCGCAGAAGTTCTTCAAGGAGCACCCGGACGTCGTCGAGGCCGTGCTGCGCGGCTCGGTGAAGACCAACGCGTGGATCAACGCCAACCCGGAGAAGGCGAAGGCGTCCGCCAACGCGGCGCTGGAGAAGCTGTCGGGCAAGGCGCTGCCCGCCGATGTCATCGACCCGGCCTGGAAGTCCATCACCTTCCTCGACGACCCGCTGGCCTCCACCCTGAACACCGAGGCAGAGCACGCGGTCAAGGCCGGTCTCCTGGACAAGCCCAATCTGAAGGGCATCTACGACCTCACCCTGCTCAACAAGGTCCTCAAGGCCCAGGGCAAGGGCGAGGTCAGTGACGCCGGTCTCGGCGCCCGGTAACGGCAACCGGATCCGACGAGTTCCCAGGAGGTGACGACCGTGGCTGCCACGATCACCGTGGCTGCCACGATCACCGAGGCTGCCGAGGACGCCGCGGCGGTGACGCACGCCGCCCGGATCGAGCACGTCTCGAAGTCCTTCCACGCCCCGGGCACGCCCGGCGGACAGCAGCTCGTACTGGACGACATCACGCTCGATGTCGCACCGGGCGAGTTCGTCACCCTCCTGGGAGCCTCGGGCTGCGGCAAGTCCACCCTGCTCAACCTGGTCGCGGGGCTGGACCGGCCGTCCACCGGCTCGATCGATACGGACGGCCGACCCGCCCTGATGTTCCAGGAACACGCACTGTTCCCCTGGCTGACCGCGGGCAAGAACATCGAACTCGCGCTGAAACTGCGCGGGGTCGCGGGGCCGGAGCGCCGGCAGGAGGCGGAGCGGCTGCTGGAACTCGTACGGCTGCAGGGCGCGTACGGCAAGCGGGTGCACGAACTGTCCGGCGGTATGCGGCAGCGCGTCGCGCTGGCCCGTGCGCTGGCCCAGGACAGCCGGCTGCTGCTGATGGACGAGCCGTTCGCCGCCCTGGACGCGATCACCCGTGACGTCCTGCACGACGAACTGACCCGCATCTGGACTGAGACCGGACTCTCGGTGCTAGTTGCCGGCCGACCTGGGCACGGGAAATGGGCAGGGCGGAGCCGCAGGCTGGGCTGGTGCGGTGTGGGTGAGGTGACGGCGTCGATGCCGTACGAGGGCCTGCCGGGTGCTTCGACGCAGCCCTCGGCAGGGATGCGTCGGTCATGCCGGTCACCTGCGCCGACGTCCCGGCGCTGGGTGGGGAGAGCGGTCAGACCGCGGCGGGGCCGGCGGTCGGCGCGTGGCCGGTGGCGTACCGGTAGGAAGCGGCGATGACCTTCTTGGCCACCTCCAGTTCGGCCTCGTCGCGCGGGGCGTAGAACATGACGACATTGGCGCCACGGTCGTAGAGCGGGTGCTTCTCGCCCCATCCGGAGGCCAGGAACGCGGCGTGGTCGGCCGGGTCCAGAGCCAGGTGCAGGCTGCCGTCGGCGTGCAGGTGCACGAACTCCGCGTTTCCGCGCGGCAGGAACAGCCGGGCACCGCGTGCGGGGGCGGCATCGCTCAGGAACACCGCCCAGGTGCTGGGGACGGAGATCTCGCTGCGGCCCGAGACGGTGCCGGGAAGCGAGGTGGCCATCCACTGCCGCAGCTCCTCCCTGATCTGCGGCGGGCTGGGCTGGGTGAACTGCAGGTGCGGGACCTCGGGCCCGGTCTCGGGCCGGTCACCCGCACGCTCGGGCAGCGCGGGGAACGTCATGGTGGTGCCTCTTTCGGTGGTGCGGACGACCCGTCGGTACGACGGGCAGCCGGCTGACCGCCGAGCGGTCCGGCTCACTGCCGGCCCGCTCGCTGACACCACCACGCTAGTATCCTGTGGATAGTGGTTTCCTTGAGGAAAGCGCCCAGCCGCTGAGTACGGGGAGTACGGGCTAGAGCGGAAGGAAAGATGCCGTGACCGGACCGGCGCAGCAGGCGTGCCCGATCAACCCGGTGGTGGAGCTGGTGTTCAGCCGCTGGACCACCCCGATCCTGTGGGCCCTTGAACACCACGGACGCTCGCGTTTCAACGAGCTGCAGCGTCTCCTGCCGACGATCACACCGAAGGTGCTCACCCAGCGCCTGCGCCAGCTGGAACGGGACGGCCTGGTCACTCGCACCTACCATGCCGAGATCCCGCCGAGGGTCGAGTACGCCATCAGTGAGCTGGGCCGCACCCTCGTCCCTGTCTTCGACGCCATCGCCGGCTGGTCCGACGCTCACCTGTCCCAGGTCACCACCGCCCGTCTGGCGTATGACACGGCTCGCGCGGAGGAAGAAGCCTGGGCGCAGGGCTGAGGAGGAGCTTTCCGTGGTTGGCCGCCCAACCGGCCTGTGCCTGGTGCGGCTGCGGGGATGGCGGGAGTGGGTTCGTGGCCGCACAAGGGGCCCCCATCCGGACAAGTCCTGGTCGCTTCGGCCCGCGGCCAGTTGCGGGTCAGGCCGAGGTGTGGGACGGCAGGGCGCCCGTGTGTTCCAGGGTGGTGAGCCACTGGGTGACGACGACGTCGATGAAGGTGTCGGTGACCTGGCCGCGGTCGAGGAAGAGCCGGGCCAGGACGGGTCCGTAGAGCATCGTGTATTCGTCGTTGTTGATCTGGACGCCGGAGGGTTCCAGCAGTCTGTTCAGGGCCGCGTGGCGGTCCGCGCCGATGCGGACGAGAGCCTGGGCGCTGTCGGGGTCGTGGTCGGCCTGAGCGGTGACGGCGAGGACGGCAGTGCGGATGGCGGGGTCGCTGATGCCGTTGCGCAGGCTTTTCAGCCAGGCGGTGGCCACGACGCGCACGTCGCTGCCCGGCTCGGGGTAATCGCCGAGGTCGGGGCCTTCGAGGATGAGGTCGAAGAGCAGAGCGGCGCGGTTGGGCCAGTGTCGGTAGACGGTCTGGCGGGTGACGTCGGCCCGCTCGGCCAGCAGGGCGTACGTCAGTCCTGTCGGCCCGACCTCGGGCAGCAGCTCACGCGCGACGGTCAGGATGCGGGCGCGGGTGCGCTGGACGCGGGGGTTGCTCAACGCCGGTTGGCGGCGGTGGACGGGCGTGGAAGGCATACGGCCATCCTACCCATGAATCATACGTAATGTGTGATGAGTGCCACAGCTTCGAGTACCTCACCAATCATACGTCTTGTGTGATACACCAGAAGGGCAATCACACGCTCTGAATGATTCAGGGTGTGTGCGGTTTCCTTTCCCAGGGAGTTCCTGATGTCTACTGCGATCACCTTCTCCGAGTACGGCGGGCCGGAGGTCCTCTCCGTATCGCAGATCCCCGCGCCGGAGCCGGGCCCGGGACAGGTCCGTATCCGCGTGCGGGCCGCCGCGGTGAACCCGATCGACCTGCGGATCCGCGCGGGCATCATGGGGGGCGCCTTCCCGGTGACCTTCCCCCACGTGCCCGGCTGGGACGTCGCCGGCGTAGTCGACAAGGCCGGCGAGGGTGCGGGCTTCGCGGTCGGCGACGAGGTCTTCGGTGTGGCCTCGGTCGGCGGCTACAGCGAGTACGCGCTGCTGCAGACGCCCTTCGCCAAGCCGAAGGCCCTGTCGTTCGAGACCGCCGCGGGCATGATCACGGTCGGCGAGGCCGCCTACCGGGCGCTGAAGCACCTCGGGGCGCAGGCGGGGCAGACGCTGCTGATCCACGGTGCGGGCGGCAGTGTCGGTGCCATCGCGGTGCAGCTCGCGGTCGCCCGGGGCGTCACCGTGATCGGCACCGTCGCCGAGCAGGACACCGAGCGCATCAGCGCTCTGGGCGCCACCGCCGTCAGGTACGGCGAAGGCTGGGCCGGGCGGGTCAAGGCCGCGGCCCCGGCCGGTGTGGACTTCGTCTTCGATGCCTCCGGCGCGGGCGTGCTGGGCGAGTCGGTCTCCCTGGTCGGCGACGCGGGGAAGGTCATCACCATCGCCGACCCGTCGTTCGCCGAGCACGGCGTGCGGTTCACCGGCATGGACCCCAAGGACCGCTTTCCGCAGGCCCTGCCGCAGCTGGCCGACCTGATCGCCGCCGGCAAGCTCGACGTCCCCGTCTGGCGCGCCTATCCCCTCGCCGAGGCCGCCCAGGCCCACGCGGACATCGAGGCCGGCCGCAACCAGGGCAAGGTCGTCCTCCTGCCCTGATCCCGGACCGCCGCCTCGCGGACGTCCCCGACGAGGCGGCTCCAGGGCTGCGGCTGCCTACGGCTCGTCATCAGGGCGGCGTTGGCCTGCCGGTCGCCGCCACGGTTGAGACGACGGTACTGCCGACTGCCCGAGGAAGGCTCGACAGCCGAGGCGGGCCCCAGGGGATGGCGGGGTGGAAGTCCGCCTTCGCGGTTTGCCTCAGTCGACGGACGTATCAGCATGACGCCGCCGGCAGGCGAGGATGTCCGTGACCGCTCGGTCACGTGGACCCGGTGCCCGTACGAGCGTGCGACGACGTCCTGCGGTCCCCGTCCGGCGCCGGGTCGGCCGGTCCGGGCAGCCCGCTGGGACCGGCTCCTGGGACCGGACGTCCGAGGGCCGGCTCGGTGCTCTCGCCGAGGAAGCCGCCCGACTGGTGCTGCCACAGCTTGGCGTAGGCACCGTTCGCCGCGAGCAGCTCCTCGTGGGTGCCCTGCTCGACGACGCTTCCGCGGTCGAGGACGACGAGACGGTCCATGCCGGCGACGGTGCTCAGACGGTGGGCGACCACGAGGGCCGTACGTCCGTCCATCAAGCGCCACAGGGCGTCCTGGACGAGGAGTTCGCTCTCCGAGTCCAGCGCGCTGGTCGCCTCGTCGAGCAGCAGGATCGGGGCGTCGCGCAGGATGGCCCTGGCGAGCGCGACACGCTGGCGCTGGCCGCCCGAGAGTTTCACTCCCCGCTCCCCCACCAGAGTGCCGAAGCCGAAGGGGAGTTGGTCGGCGAACTCCGTGACGTGCGCGGCCGCGGCCGCGGCGTGGATCTCCTCGTCGGTGGCGCTGGGCCGGGCGAAGGCGATGTTGTCCCGCAGGCTGCGGTGGAACATGGCGGGTTCCTGCGGGACGTAGGCGATCAGTGAGCGCAGGTCGGTCTGGCGCAGCCGGCTGATGTCCTGCCCGCCGATCAGGATGCGTCCGTCGTCGATGTCCGACATCCGCAGCAGGAGCCGGGTGAGTGTGGTCTTGCCGCCGCCGGACCTGCCGACCAGACCGATACGTGCGCCTGCGGGCACGTCCAGGTCGAGTCCCTGGAAAATCGGCTTCGCGCCCGCGTGAGCGAAGGTCACCGCCTCGAAGCGGATGCCGGTGTCCTGCGGTGCGAGCGGTTCGGGTTCCGTCGGGTCGAGCACGGTGGGCGGATCCAACAGCAGCTCGGTGAACTGCGCGGCCTCGGTCATCGAGCTTTCCAGACGCCGGTAGATCTGGTTGAACTCGAACATGATCTGGGTCGCGTTGGAGTAGTAGGTGAAAGCGACGACGACCTCCTCCACTCCCTGGCCCGATCCACCGAAGGCGATGGCGACCAACAGACCCAGCACATTGGTCAGCACGGACATGGGGGCGATCAGGGTGTCGACGCGCAGATTGCCGTAGTCCCACGACCTCAGCGTCAGGCGCCGGGAATCCGCGACACGGCTGCGGTGTTCGTCGGCCTCCCGCCCCTCGGCCGCGAACGCCCGGATGGTCTCCATGTTCACGAGGCTGTCGGCAACGTGGCCGGAGACCCGGGCGATCGCCGCCTCACGGTCATTGACGAGCCTCTGCCGGCGACGGATCAGAGGCGTCGCGGCCACCACGGTCAGCACGATCATCACGAGAAGGCCGGCGACGAGCATCGGTTCGTAGCTCCACAGCACCACGGCACCGAACACCAGGGGGACGAGACTGCCCACGATCCGGTACGTCACCGTGTCGACGAAGTCCTCGAAGCGCTTGCCGAAGCTCAGCACCCGTTTGGTCAGGGAGCCGGCGAAGTTGTCGTGGAAGAATGCCGCGTCCTGGGCGAGGAGTTCGTCCATGCCGCTCACGTACAGGTGTTCCATGCCGAGGGCGTCCACGCGGTTCAGGCAGTGCTGCCCGACCCGCCACACGGCCTCGGCGAGCAGCAGTGTCACGCCGAACCCCAGCACGTACGGCAGCGCCTTACTGAGGGTGAGGCCGCCGTCGTCGGCGGCCTGTCCTGCCAGTTTGGCGATCAGGAGGGGGGCGACGTAGCGGATGCCGATGTTGCCCGCGGCCGGCAGCAGCAGCGCGGGCAGGGCCAGCCGTCGTAGTCGCAGCAGTTCCCGGCCGTAGCGGCGCAGCGCGAGAACGACCGCACTCCTGCCCGGCATCGGCCCTCGCGTATCTGTTGTCCCCATCACACTCCCGGAGGTTCTGAAGTCGGAAGTGTCCCGTCGGGATAGGTCCTCAGTCCAGGCATTTACCGCGGACCGGCGAGAACCGGACACCGCTGCCGGAAAGCACGCCGGCACAACTGCCGTGCCGGTCGAGTACCAGAGGGTCACGTTGGCCGCAGCAAGCAGCGGAGTGCTGTCAGTAAGGAATGCGAAACTCGAATGTGGGACGGTCCCACGGCACGGCGGGCGGGTTCGCGAGCGCGGTTCCGGTCCGCACTGCACCGACGCGGTGGTAGAAGTCCTCGGCGGGAAGATGCGACACGACCTTGACACGGTCGAGCCCGGCGGCACGGGCCTCGGACTGCATGTGCGCGACGAGCAGCCGTCCAATACCACGTCCTTGCGCTTCGTCGGCGACGAACAGCAGGTCGAGCTCCGGTGGAGCGAGGACGAGCGAGTAGAACCCGAGGACCCGGCCCCCATGCTCGTCGGCGCCGACGGCTACGAAGGCGCGGTGGGCTTCGATGTAATCAGGACCGACCCGGTAGCCCGCCACTGCGGCTGCGTACTTACCCGCGTAGGCGCGTGAGCCACGCACGAGCCGCGTGAGCCGTTTGGCATCCCGCGCGACTGCCCTCCGTACCGTGATCGGCTGGCTGATCGGGGAAGTGCGTGAACTCATCGGGAGAGTATTTCGCACCGGGGAGTGCCTTCCTGCGGCGGGTCGGCTGCTCGGGCAGGCGTTGTCCCCGTCGGAACGGCTTCTGGCGGGCCTCGCCGTATCACCCGCTATGACGCAGCTATCACGTACAGGGCGGACCCTCTCGGACCCTTAGGCCCTGATAGCGCGGGCACTCGCACGATCAGGTCGGGGACATGGCGTGGGGACAGCTGCTGCCTGACGGCCGCTGTGATCCGCTCCCGGAGGCGGTTTGCTCGACCACCGCATAGATGTCGGCCGACCCCAGCCCCACCACCAGGCGATTGAGCGTGGAGTCGGAACGGCCGGACACGACCACCGACAGGTCCGATTCGATGGTCATCCAGTCACCCTCCCGCCACACGCCCGGGTAAGTACCGAAGTAGCCGGCCATGCGGCCCGCACGCACCGGGAGGAGAGGGGAGCCGCCCGCGAGCGCGGAGCAGACGTCGGTTCCGCCGCAGATCGACTGCAGCCACACGCCGGGGGCGAGCCGGTCGTGCACCCACCGCCAGGTGTTCGATGACATCGCCGACTCCGTCTGCAGGACCGAGCGCACGGCGCCGAGGTCGGGGTCGGCCGCCGGGTGCAGACCCGGCTTCTGCGCCGGAGGTCACCCAGGAGGCCGGACACCGAGCCGCTGTGGACACCGGGGCGCCGCGAGCTGGATCAGTTCCTCGGCCAGGGGCCACTCGCCGTGTCCCGAGGCCGGGTTGAGGTGGCCGACCGCGCCCAGCTCCACGAGGCGGCTGCCCCAGCTGCGAGCCAGCCCGGCGATGCGCTCAGGTGCGCCGAGCGGGTCGTCGGCGCTGGCGGCCACGAGGCTGGGGAAGGGCAGCGGCGCCCGGGGCACGGGGGTCCAGCCGTTGTCCGCGAGTTCGGCCGGGGTGGGGTATCCGTCCGGCAGCGGTGCCTCGAAGTCCGGTGGCGTGGCGAGCAGCGCGCCGCGTACGTCGGCGCGGTGGCGCCGGGCCCAGTGGACGGTGGTGATGACTCCGGCGCTGTGGGCGACCAGCAGGACCGGACCGTCCAGCGGTGCCAGCGTCGCGGCCAGGTTGCCGACCTGGACGTCCAGAGCGAGCCGGTTCCCCTCCGCCGGGGGAACCGTGCGGACGGCACGGCCGGCCTCGGCGAGCCGTTCGGCCAGCCGGGTCTGCCAGTGGTCCGCGACATGGTCGCGCAGACCGGGGACGATGACCACGGTGGGTTCCGCCGTGGGGCTCATGAGGCAATCTCCGACGGGTGCTTGGGCTCCGCCTTCGTGGCGGGGGCGTCGAGGCGGAGGAGGTCGCGTTCGTACCAGTGCCTGCCGACCAGGAAGGCCACCGTGGCCACGACCGCGACGAGGGGCACGATGCGCAGGGCGCCCAGCAGGCCGAGGCGGTCCGCGAGCGCGCCCGTGACCGCGGGCCCCGGGGCCAGTCCGAGCAGGCTGTTGGCCAGGGTGAGGGTGGCGAACGCGGTCGCGGCGACGGCGGCCGGGGTCAGGTTCGCGACCATGGCGGCCGCCGGTCCGGCGGAGCCGGCCGACAGCAGCGATCCGGCGGCCAGGGCCAGCAACTGCGCTGGCCCTGTGGGCAGTTGGAAGGCAAGGGTCAGCAGGAGGAGCGAGCCGACGCTGCAGCCGGCGGCGACGGCCCACTTGCGGATCGGGGCGGCGGAGCTGATGCGGTCGGAGACGACGCCCCCGATGATCATCCCGATGCCGATGATCATCGCGAAGCCGCC
Organism: Streptomyces sp. NPDC001816; assembly: GCF_042892235.1. Classification (NCBI taxonomy): domain Bacteria; kingdom Bacillati; phylum Actinomycetota; class Actinomycetes; order Kitasatosporales; family Streptomycetaceae; genus Streptomyces; species Streptomyces sp. NPDC001816. The sequence continues at coordinate 779,460 of NZ_JBIATY010000001.1, read as the reverse complement.
GGCGACCCCGCCGGCCTTGGCCGGTGCCATGTCGTAGTAGCGGTTGAAGAAGCTGGGCAGCCAGGACAGGAGCGCACCTGCGATGAACAGTTGCAGTCCGCTGCCGACGTAGGCGCTGATGACGGCGACGGAGGAGAACAGGCGGGGCAGGTGGGCGCGCAGGTCTCCGCGCGCCGGAGCGCCGTCCTCGCCGCCGGTGGGCCGGCCGCGCGGTGCCAGTCGGCTCTCCTTGACCACGGCGCCGTACACCGCGGCGAGCACCAGGCCGAAGATCCCCATCGCGGCGAACGCCCAGCGCCAGCCGGCCGCCTGGGCCACGGCGCCGCCGACGGCGACGCCGAGCACCGAGCCGAAGGCGCCGCCCGCGATGAAGGCACCGGAGAGGGTGGCCCGCAGGGCGACCGGGAAGATGCTGAGGACCACGGCGATCCCCACACTGCCGTACGCCGCCTCGCCGATGCCGACGAAGAGCCGGCCGGCGAACATCTCGCCGTAGTTCGCCGACACGGCGCACCCCAGGGTGGCCAGACTCCACATCGTGGCCGCGACCAGCAGACTCCGTACCCTTCCCCACCGGTCGGCCATGAGGGACATGGGGAAGGTGAGCACCCCGACCGCAAGGGCCACGATGCCGCTGAGGGACCCCAAGGAGGCGTCGGACAGCAGCCATTCGGCCTTCAGCATCGGGAAGACGGCGTTGAGAACCTGGCGGGACATGTAGTCGGACAGCAACAGGCCGAAGCTCAGTGCGAAGACCGCCCAGGCATAGCGTCTGGGCACGGGCCATTCCACCGCGGACGCGGCCCTGGCCGTGGACTGCGCAGTGGTGTGAAACTCCATTGTCATCACCTCGACTGCTCGGGAAGTGGCAGGTCAGAACGGTCTGTCGCCCACGATTCCGGCGCGCTCCATCTTGCGGACGGCGGGCCAGTAGTCCTGGACGGCGTAGTGCTGGGTGGAGCGGTTGTCCCAGATGGCCACGCTGTTGGGAGTCCAGCGCCAGCGCACCTGGTACTCGGGGATCGCGGCCTGGCTGATCAGATAGGTCAGGAGGTGGCTCGCGCCCGGCGCGTAGTCCTGGCCGAAACGCACGTTCTCGGGCGTGTGGTAGTTGACGAAGTGCGTCGCGAACGCGTTGACGAAGAGGATCTTCTCGCCCGTCTCGGGATGCGTGCGCACGACCGGGTGCTCGGCGTCCGGGAACCGCTCCTTCAGCGCGTGGCGCCGGTCCTCGGGCATGACGGCACCGAAGGTGGCCTCGATGCTGTGCCGGGCGCGCAGCCCCTCGATCCGGCTCTTGATGTGCTCGGGGAGCCGTCGGTGGGCCTCGGCCATGTTGACCCAGATCGTGTCGCCGCCGACCGGGGGCGATTCGACGCAGCGCAGTACGGCGCCCATCGCCGGGTTCGTCCGCCAGGTGCCGTCCGTGTGCAGGGCGTTCTCGTAGTGCTCCGGGGGGCTGTTCAGGTCCTTGTAGATCCGGACCAGTCCGGGGTGGTCGGGGTCGCTGCCGGCGACGGGGTGGTCCTCCAGCGGGCCGAAGCGCGAGGCGAACGCGACATGGTCGGCACGGGAGATGTCCTGGTCGCGCAGGAAGAGGACCTTGTACCGCAGCAGCAGGTTCTTGATCTCGGCGAAGAGGTCGTCGTCGCGGGCCGCCTCCGCGAGGTTCACACCGGTGAGTTCCGCGCCGATGGTGCAGGTCAGCGGTTCGGCCTGGATCGAGGTGCGCCGTGCGCCGGAGCGCACCGAAGACGGCAGGGTGTCGGGCATGGGTGCTCACTCCAGGGGAGGTGGGTCGAGGGTGCCGGGCTCACAGGACGAAGACGGAGGACCCGACGGTCCGCCCGGCCTCCAGGTCGCGATGGGCCTGGACGGCGTCCTCCAGCTCGTAGCGCTGGTTGATCTCGATGGCGATGCGCCCCGAGGAGACGTGATCGAACAGTTCTGAGGCCAGGGCACCGCGTTCGGCGGGATCGGCGATGTAGTCGGCGAGGGCGGGCCGGGTGACGAACAGCGAGCCCCGGACGGCGAGTTGCATGGCGTCGATCGGCGGTACGGGACCGGAGGCGGTGCCGAAGCAGACGAGCAGGCCACGGCGTGCCAGCGAGGCCAGCGAGCCCGCGAAGGTGTCCTTGCCGACGCTGTCGAGCACCAGTGGTACACCGGCGCCGTCGGTCAGTTCCCGCACCCGCTCGGCCACGTCCTCGTGCCGGTAGCGGATGACGTGCTCGCATCCGTGTGCGCGGGCGATCTCCGCCTTCTCCTCGCTGGAGACCGTTCCGATCACACGGATGCCGAGCAGTGCGGCCCACTGGGAGACGATCAGGCCCACGCCGCCCGCGGCGGCGTGCAGCAGCACCGTGTCCCCCTCCCCCAGCGGGTGGATCCTGCGCAGCAGGTAGGCCGCTGTCAGGCCGCGCATGGTCATCGCGGCCGCCGTCTCGCAGCTGATCCCCTGGGGCAGCCTGATCAGGTGCGAGGCGTCCATGACCCGCTCGGTGCTGTAGGCACCGAGAGGGCTTCCGGTGTACGTCACCCGGTCCCCCGCGGTGACGTGCGTGACGCCCTCGCCGACCGCCTCCACCACGCCGGCGGCCTCGACACCGATGCCGTCGGGCAGCCGCACCGGGTAGAGACCGGTGCGGAAATACGTGTCGGCGAAATTGAGGCCGACGGCTTCGTGCCGGATGCGCACCTGGCCCGGTCCGGGGTCGCCGACGGACACCTCCTCCCAGGTGAGGACGTCAGGGCCACCGGTTTCGTAGAAGCGGACGGCGTGTGCCACGGAGAGCTCCCGGAGGGTTCGTGAGGGTGGGGACGGGGCCGGGTGTCAGGCCTGGACGTCGCGCAGCATGAAGCCGCGCTGTCCCGGGCGGCGGTTGGGCACCATGCCGAGCCGGGCGAGGGTCTCGTCGGCGTCCGCGTAGTACTCGCCCAGCTGGTAGATCCGCTTGGCGTCCGCTCCGGTGGCGATCTCGCGGCCGAGCGCCTCGGAGATCCGCACCATCTGCTCGACCTGGGCCACGGAGGAGATCCGCTCGCCCTTGGCGCGCCAGAGGTTGTCCTCGTTGCCGACGCGCACGTGCTGGCCGAGAGCGATGGCCACGGCGTTCATCGGGGCCACGGCGCGCATGGAGCTCTCGATGGTGAGAACGGCGCCGTCCGGTACGCGGCGGATGAACTCGACCAGGTCGGCAGGGTGCCGGCCGGCGAAACCGCCGCCGATGGCCACGTAGTTGAGGATCAGCGGCCCGGTGTGGACGCCGGAGCGGATCAGCCGCTCCACGGTCTCCAGCTGGGCCAGGTGGGCGAGTTGGAAGTGGGGCTGAATGCCGTTCGCGTGCAGGCGCTTGAGGTGCTCCAGGTAGAACTCCGGACCGGCCTCGACCACCATGTCGCGGTAGGCCCGGTAGTAGTCCGGCTTCGCGATCGACGTGCCCTCCAGGTCGTCGTCGTTCATGATCTCGACGATGTTCATCTGGCTGGTGTTGATTGCGATCGTCACCTGGTCCGGCGCCGGGGTGAGATCGGCCAGCAGGTGGCGGGTGTCGTAGGCGAGCCACTTGGCGTCGCCGCCCTCGCCCTCGGGGGCGAAGGAGATCGAACCACCGATCTGGAGCACCATGTCCGGGACGGCCTCGCGCAGCCGCCCGAGCAGTTCGTTGAACATGGACATGCGCTTGGAGCCCTTGCCGTCCAGCTCGCGCACATGGATGTGGAGCACCGTCGCGCCGGCGTTGTAGCAGTCGACAGCCGCCTGTACGTGCTCGTCCATGGTCAGTGGCAGGTCGTCCGCGTCCCCGGGAAGCCATTCGGGGCCGTACGGCGCGGCCTGGATCACCAGCTTTTCCTGGTTCTCCGGGAAGAGGGAGTCGTCGTGGAAGTGCACGGAGCTTCTCCTTGTCGAAAAGGTGATCGCGTCACGGAGCAGGCGGCGGACGCGACGACAGGGCCTGCGCCGGCGGACGTCCGGGCCGGTGAGCGGCACCTGGCCCAGATGGGTGCGGGCCGGTCCGGAGGAAGCACCCTCAGGGGAGTGGCAGCGTGCTCCCTCCGGAGGCCGACCGCCGCGCGGTGGTGCAACCGTAGGGCGGACGGCACCCACCCGCTTTGCCTGTGGTGACAGGTGATTTGCCAATCGGGGACACACCTGCGGGCGCGGCGGCCCTACCGCCCGTGTGCGTCCCGCGGACTCAGCTTCTGCCGTGCGTCGCCGAGCCGCCCCGGCTCGTGCGCCACTCCCGCGGACTGGTGCCGAACTGCTCGTGGAACCAGCGGGAGAACGCGCTCAGCGACGAAAACCCCAGGAGCGTGGAGACCTCGGTCAGGGAACGGCTGGGATTGGCGACGAACCGCTCCGCGAGGGCGGTGCGGGTCGAATGGAGCAGGGAGGAGAAGGTCTCCCCGGAGCGGGCCAGATGACGGTGGACGGTGCGCCGGTCGACGCCGAGGCTGCGTGCGATCTGCTCGATGGAGCAGCGCCCGGTCGGCAGCAGCGCCTCGATCAGGTCGCGCACCCGGTCCACCTCGGATGCCTCCCTGGGGGCCGCGACGGGCTCGAAGTACCGCCGGGTGTAGCTGCGCAGCTGGGCGTCGGCCATGGCGTTGGGGGCGTCCAGGTCCTCGGCGTAGAAGACGATGCCGTTGAAGTCGCGGTCGAACTCCACCGCGGACCCGAACAGGCGACGGTGGCCCGCGGTGTCCCGCGGCGCCCGGTGGGCGAAGCAGACCGACGACGGGCGCCAGTGCGGGCCGAGGAACCCGCACAGCACGCGGTGGAACGCGCCCACGGCGAGCTCCGTGCCCTGCCGGGCCGGCTGCGGCTCCCCGAGCCGGACGTCCACCTTGAGCGTGGCCACCCCGTTGCCTTCCGAGAGCCGGGCGTGCAGGACCTCGTTGTACGTGTGCTGATGGCGGATCAGCAGTGCCAGGGCGCTGCGCACGTCGGGCTCTTCACGGACGAGCAGGCTGATGGGGCCGAGGTTGGAGAAGCGTCGCAGGTCGGCCAGGAGCAGTCCGAAGTCCTCCCGTCCGGAAGCGGCGGCCGACAGCTCCAGCAGCCTGACCACCGCCGTGCCTGAGATCCACCGGTCCTGCACGGCCAGGTCCGCGGTGTCCAGACCGACGCTCTTCATGAGCGCACGCGGATCGAGGCCGAGGGAACGGCTCAGCTCGACGTAACCGTTCAGCGCGGCGGTGCGGGCAAGGGGCCTCATGGGCACGCTCCAGGGGCGAAGGTCCCCAGAAGTTAAGTTTCTCGTCCCTGTACGTCAAGCATGAGGGGGGAGTACTGCATAGCGTCTCCGTCAACGCGGCCCGTGCGGCGGCGCGGCGCCGGAAAGAACTGCTCGGCTCACCCGATCTCGCGGAGGCGACCATGGCCGGAACCCCGGACACGACATCGGAGCCGACCGGGCCCTTCACGGGCCCGGCGCTGTGGTACGGCCCCGAGGTGGCGGGCCGTGACGACTGGGTGCTGCGGCTGACCCTCGACCACCGTGAGGAGCTGCGTACGGCCGTGCACACCGCCCGCGGGCGCGGCGCCACCTTGTTGCGGATGACCGTCGCCGACTTCCCGCTGCCCACACTCGCCGCCACGCTCGGGCGCGCCGCGGCGGCACTGGCCGAGGGGCCGGGCTTCGTCCTGCTCAGGAGCATCCCTGCGGATCTGCTCGGCGAGGCGGAAGCGAGCACCGTGCTGCGCGGGATCGGCCAGTACCTCGGCAGGCCCGTCCCGCAGACCGTCGGCGGCCGCACCCTCTGCCACATCCGGGACGCCGGCCCGGCGCCGGACGGCCCGACCCCGCCCGCGCACCTGACCCGCGCGGCACTGCCGTTCCACACCGCCGAGTCCGACCTGCTCGGCCTGATGTGCCTGCTGCAGGCCCGCTCGGGCGGCCGCACGCTGCTGGCCAGTGCGGCCGCCGTGCACAACGCGGTGCTCGACACCCGGCCGGACCTCGCCGGGCGCCTGTACCGCGACCATCTCTTCGACCGTCGGGAGGAGCGGGCGCCCGGTGACAAGCCGTACCTGGCCTCCCCGCTCGTCACCCGGCACGGCGACAGACCCAGCATGCGCTACGACCGCGCCCGCTTGGACAACGGCGCACGCGTTGCCCGCGGCGGCGCTGCGGCCGCCGACCGGGAGCTGTACGACCTCATCGACGCGACGGCCGCCTCGCCCGGCGTCCGGCTCGATCTGGATCTCCAGCCCGGTGATCTGCTGCTGCTCGACAACCACGTGGTGCTGCACGCCCGCTCGGCGTACGAGGATTCCGACGCCCCGGAGCACAAACGCCACCTGCTGCGCCTGTGGCTGGCCCGCCACGGGGACGCCGCCCCGGAGGAACGGGCAGCCGGACCGCTCCCCCGCCCCGTGGCACGCGCCGGGGTCACCCCGCACGACGTCATCCGCCCCCGGAGCCTGCGCACGGCGCGCCCCGGCTGCGGCTGTCCGACGCCGCGCACCCGCTGAGACGGATCGAGGACACCGCGGTCATGACCGAGCGGGGCGGATCGAGAACGCCACCGTCACGGCCGAGCGGCTGGTCGCCATGACCGGCCCTCGTGTCGCTCCTCGCCCGGTCGTGTGCTCAGAGGTCGTCCGGTGTGCCCAGGCCCGTGAGGGCGCCGACCGGGTCCAGGTCGGGTGTGCCGCGGGGCCACCAGTCGTCCTCACCCGGCTCCGACTCGTAGGCGTACCAGAGGCCGTCGCGGCCCAGGCGGAGCTGGACATGGCCGCGGGGGTGGGTGAGGCGGTTGCGCCAGGGGCGGAACGCAGGGAGGTCGGCGGCGAGCAGCAGCGGGCGGGCCCGGTCGAAGCGGCCGGCCGGCGGATCCCACGGCTCCTCCAGGACGGCCAGGCCCTCCGGCCCGCCCTGCCGCCAGGCGGCGACCGCGCGGGCCAGGTCGGCCGTGGTGCGGTCGGTGGCCGCGGCGAGCGTGGCGTACAGGGTGCGGGTGGTGGCGGTCAGGCCGGAACCGGGGCGGGCGGCGGCCAGGCGTACGGCGTCCTGCCACAGGGTCAGTTCGCCGACCGGGTCATGCCCGGTGGCGAGCAGCGCGTGCGCACGGGCGGCGGCATCGGTCGCCAGCTGGTCCAACGCGAACGGGTCGGGTCCGCCGGGCGCCGCCGGGTAGACCGGGGGCTGCTCGGGGTGCGGCGGCACGGGCAACGGCATGGGCAGCGGCGGGAGTTGACGCGGAGCGAGGGCCTCGGCCGCACGCACACCGGGCAGGGACCTCGGTGATCCCTCCTGGGCGGCGCGGGCCGCGCGGGCGGCGCTGCGGCGGGACAGCGCGTCGAGGAGGCCCTTCTCACCCCGGCCGCGCAGCAGGAGCAGCACGAAGGGGTCGGCGTCGAGCAGGCGTGCCGTCTGGTAGCAGAGGGCGGCCGCGTGCTTGCAGGGGTGGCCGGAGTCGGGGCAGCTGCACTGCGGGGCGAGGTCGCGGGGGCCGGGCAGCAGGGGCGCACCGCAGTCGGCGAGGGACTGGGGCAACTCCTTGTCCAGCAGCGCCGCGATGTGCCCGGGCCGGTCGGCGGCCGCGTCCAGGAACCGCTCCCAGTCCGCGTCCTCCAACGTGCGCAGCCGCACCTGCACCCGGTAGGGGCGCGGACGGCTCCCGCGCACGTACGCCAGCACCAGGCCCGGCGTCACGGTGATTGCGTCCACATGGCCCTGGTCCGCGTAACCCCGGCCGCGGCCCAGCCGCTTGACGTCCAGCGCACCCTGCTCGAGCGCGTCGACCCAGGCGTTCCCCCACCAGGTCTCGGCGAACGCGGAGTCCGCCGAGGAGCCCTCCCGGGGCGGGAACGGGGGGAACGTACGGCGGAGTTCGGTGTCGCGGTGGGGGGTGGCCATGGTGGCGGGGATCTGCGGGGGTGCCGGGGCCGGGGGGCGGAGTTCGGTGCGGTCGGCTTCGCGGGCGGTGGTGTCCGTCGCGGTGTAGTCGTCCGTCGCCTCGGCCGTGTCCGCCGGGTCGGCTGTGTCGGCCGGGTCAGCAACGGACGGCATACGGAAGGCGTTCGCCAGGAACTGGCGCATGTCGTGGGCGGCTTGGACGCGGGCGGTGGTCCGGGATTCGGCGCCGGTGCGTGCGGACGCTGGTGGGGAGCCGACGGGCCGCGCAGACGTACGCCTCCCCCGCCGGGACCCTGCCGCCTCCGCCTCGGCACGCAACGCCTCCCGACGCGCGGCCCGGAGAGCTTCCCTGGCCGCCGAGCCACCAGCAGCCCCACCTGTGGCCCTGGTCTCGTCCGTGTCGCCGGGCCCGGCTGAGTCGCCCCGCTCGGCCGTCGCCGCATCCGCATCCCGCCGGGCGGGCACAGCCGACCGGAGGGCGGCTCGCGCGGCGTCCGCCGGCCTCGGTCGCACAGTGGCGGCCCGCTCGGTCGGGTGCTCCGGCCGCTTCGCCTCCGCAGCCTCCTCGGCTTTCTCCCGCTCGGCCTCCGCCCGCTCCCGTGCCGCCCGCAGGGCCCGGCGGGCCGCGTCACCGGGGCGCTGTTCCCCGGTCGTCATGAGGACCTCCGCAGGGAGACCAGGTCGGACAGCTCGCGGTCCGTGAGTTCGGTCAGGGCCGACTCACCAGAGCCGAGGATCGCGTCGGCCAGGGCGCGCTTGGACTCCAGCATCTCGGCGATGCGGTCCTCGACCGTGCCCTCCGTGACCAGGCGGTGGACCTGGACGGGCTGGGTCTGGCCGATGCGGTAGGCGCGGTCGGTTGCCTGTTCCTCGACGGCCGGGTTCCACCAGCGGTCGAAGTGGACGACGTGGCCGGCGCGGGTGAGGTTCAGGCCCGTGCCGGCGGCCTTGAGGGAGAGGACGAGGACGGGGGTCTCGCCGCCCTGGAAACGGTCGACCATGCGCTCACGCTCGGGCACCGGGGTACCTCCGTGCAGGAGGTCCACGGGGACCGCGCGGGCGGACAGGTGGGCGGTGATGAGGCGGGCCATGCCGACGTACTGCGTGAAGACCAGTACGGAGCCGTCCTCGGCGAGCACGGTGTCCAACAGCTCGTCCAGGAGGGCGAGTTTGCCGGAGCGGGCCGGCAGGCCGGCGGGGTGCGCGTCTTCTTTCAGGTACAGGGCCGGGTGGTCGCAGATCTGCTTCAGGGCGCCGAGCAGCTTCAGGACCAGGCCCCGGCGGGCGATTCCCTGCGAGGTCTCGATGGCCAGCATCGACTCGCGCACCACTGCCTCGTACAGCGAGGCCTGTTCCCGGGTGAGCGGTACCGGGTGGTCCGTCTCGGTCTTGGGCGGCAGCTCGGGGACGATGCCGGGGTCCGACTTCTTGCGGCGCAGGAGGAAGGGACGCACCAGGCGGGCCAGGCGGTCCACCGCCTGCTGGTCCTCGCCGTTCTCCACCGCGCGCGCGTGCCGGGCACGGAAGGACTTGAGGGGGCCGAGGAGGCGGGGGGTCGTCCAGTCGAGCAGGGCCCACAGTTCGGAGAGGTTGTTCTCCACGGGGGTGCCGGTGAGGGCCACGCGGGCGGGGGCCGGGATGGTGCGCAGCGCCTTGGCGGTCGCGGAGTACGGGTTCTTCACGTGCTGGGCCTCGTCGGCGACGACCATGCCCCAGGGCTGCCCGGCGAGTTGGGCCGCCGTGGAGCGCATCGTGCCGTAGGTGGTGAGGACGAAGCCGCCGTCGAGGCCCTCCAGGGTGCGGTCCGGGCCGTGGAAGCGGCGGACGGGGACGCCGGGCGCGAACCGGGTGATCTCCCGCTGCCAGTTGCCCAGCAGGGACGCGGGACAGATCACGAGGGTCGGCTCGGTGCGGGCCCGCTTCAGGTGCAGGGCGATGAGCGTGATGGTCTTGCCGAGGCCCATGTCGTCGGCGAGGCAGCCGCCGAGCCCGAGGGAGGTCATGAGGTCGAGCCAGGCCAGGCCGCGGAGCTGGTAGTCGCGGAGGGTGGCGGCGAGCCCGGCGGGCGGCTTTGCCGGTCCGAGGCCTGCGGTGAGGCGGTCGCGCAGGGTGGCCAGTGCGCCGACGGGGACGGCCTCGACGGTCTCGCCGTCGACGTCGGCGGTGCCGGTGAGCGCGACGGACAGCGCGTCCACCGGGTCGAGCAGGCCCAGTTCGCGTCTGCGGGCCTTGCGGACCAGGGCCGGGTCGACCAGCACCCAGCGGTCCCGGAGCCGTACGACCGGCCGGTGGGCCTCGGCGAGCGCGTCCATCTCGGCCTCGCTGAGCGGATCCCCGCCGAGCGCCAGCTGCCAGCGGAACTGGAGCAGGTCCGCGCTCTCGAAGAACCCGGTGCCGTCGGTCGCCGAGCCGGGCGCGGGCCGGACCACGGCGGCGGCGGTGAGGTCGCGGGCGAGGTCCCGGGGCCAGTGCACGGCGACCCCGGCGGCGGCGAGCCGGGCGGCCGCCACGCCCAGCAGCTCGCCCAGCTCCTCCTCGGACAGCGCGAGGACGTCGGGGGTCTCCTGCTCGGCGAGCCGGTCCAGGGGCGGCCACACGCGGGCCGCGCGGCGCACGGCGAGGGCGGCGTCCACGCGCGCGCGTGGCCCGAAGGCCGCGTCCGCCTCCCCCGCCCACAGGGCCGCCGCGTCGGCCATCAGGGTCGGGTCGGCGAGGCTGTGCACCTGGACGATCGCCGCGCCGGCCGCACGGGCGCCCTCGACGGCACCGGCGTCGAAGACGTCGTACGCGGACAGATCCAGGCGCAGCGAGATCCGTACGCCCGCGTCCATGCCGGCGGCGACCTCCGCCGCCCAGTCGTGGGCGGCGGGCAGTGCCTGGGCCTCGCGGGCGGCGAAGGGGCGGCCGGCCGTGTGGGGGGCGGCCGGGGTACGGGGCAGGGTGTCGGCGACCGCGTCCAGGAAGGAGCGGATCAGGGCCTCGGGCTCGGGCAGCCGGAGCGGTCCGGCATCCGGCAGCGGCACGGCGTGGCCCTCCGGGGGCAGGGCCGCGGCCACCGCGCGCAGGTGGGCGATGTCGTCGGGTTCCAGCGGGCCGGCCCGCCAGGCGTCGTGGCCGCTCGGGGTCAGGCCGGGCAGCAGGCGGCCGCGGGCGACCAGCCGCAGCGCGTGCAGGGCGGCGGCTCCCCAGCAGGCCGTGGCCGGGTGGGCGGCCGGGTCGCGGCGGGCCCGGACCAGCAGCGGCAGGGCCTCGGCGAGCGGCAGGGTCAGCGCGGGCACCTGCCTGCGGCGCACGCTCGCGCCATGGCGTCGTACGACGGTCAGCTCGTCGGTGTCGCCGTCGGTGGGCAGCGGGCCGCCGTCGGGGTCCCAGAAGGCGACGCGGCCCTCACGCGGGAGGGGCGCGGGCAGGTAGACGGACGCGAGGCGCACCGGAACGAGGTCCCCGGATTCCCGGGAACCTCCCGTGCGCTCGGCCACCGCAGCCGTGCCTGCGCTCATCCGTCCTGCCACCTCCCGTCCGCATGTCGGATCAGACGTCCTCGACTCTACGGGCGGGGTCTGACAATCGGCTCCGGCGGCCGGCCGGGGCCCCTGCTACGGGACCGTGCGGGAGACGACGTACACCATCGGATAGTTCGGGTCGGACATGTTGACGACCACGTCCTGGGTGGGCGCGGGGTTCTTCTGCTTGTGGGTGAGACCCGACCAGGGGCCGGGGCCGGTGAAGTTCCAGCCGGAGACCTTCTGGTCGCGGGAGCCGATGGTGATGTGGTCCTTCTTCAGCTGGTCCCGGCGTACGCCCATGGCTCCCAGGAAGCTGTCCAGGCCGGCGCTGTTGGTGCGGAACTGCACGTACAGGCGGCTGGTCTTCCAGTTGTTGGTCTCGTAGTAGGCGATGTAGTCGGCGGGGTGCGGGACCGCCACCTGGTAGAGGCGGCGCTGCACCTTCGACGGCCAGCCCGGGGTGAGGCCGGTCGCCGAGTACTTCGCCTCCTTGTCCTTGCCGCTGTTGCGGCTCTGGTTGGCGGAGATCACCAGGTAGCCCGCCGGGACGCCGATGAGCAGCCCGATGATCAGCAGGGTCAGCGCCCTGCGCTTGGCCTTGTGCCGCGGGTCCTCGGCGGGCCTGCGCGGTTCGTCCGGGGGCGCGGCCTGATGGGGCAGCGAGGCGATCATGCGGTGTCCCGGTCGCGGCGGGCCTGGGCGTACCGTTCGTAGCGCTCGTACCGCTCCACCCGGCGCCGCTTGGCCCGCCGGAACCGCCGGGCGACCAGCCGGGCCAGGTCGGCGGCGCCGACCATGCCGGCCTCGGGGCCGAGCTGGGCGCGGGTGATGCGGGCCTCGGGGCGGTAGCCGCGGCCGGTGAGGTGGCGCTTGAAGGCGTCCCGGGCCGGGCCGATGAGCAGGTCGTCGGCGGCGCTGACGCCTCCGCCGATCACGAAGCAGGACGGGTCGAGGGCGGCGGCGAGGTTGGCGATGCCGACGCCGAGCCACTGGCCGATGTCCTGGAGCAGCTCGACGCACATGGCGTCGCCTTCGCGGGCCAGCTCGGTGATCATCGGGCCGGTGATGTCGTCGATGTTGCCCTTGACGTGCTCGATGATCCCGTAGGCCACCGGGGAGTCCGCCGCGGCCAGCTCCTTGGCCTCGCGGACGAGCGCGTTGCCGGAGCTGTACTGCTCCCAGCAGCCGCGGTTGCCGCACGGGCAGCGGTGGCCGCCGGGCACGACCTGCATATGGCCGAACTCACCCGCGACGCCGTACTTGCCGCGCTTGACCTGGCCGTCCTCCAGGATGGCGCCGCCGATGCCGGTGCCGAGCGTGATCATGACCAGGTGGTCCTCGCCACGGCCGGCGCCGAAGCGCCACTCCGCCCAGGCGGCGGTGTTGGCGTCATTGTCCACGAGAACCGGGACGGAGAGGCGGCCGGCGAGGCGGTCCCGCAGCGGCTCGTTGCGCCAGGACAGGTGGGGCGCGAACAGGACGCGGTTGCGGTCGGCGTCGACCCAGCCGGCGGCGCCGATGCCGACCGCGTGCACGTCGTGGCGGTCGGACAGGTCCAGGACCAGTTCGACGATGGTGTCCTCGACGACCTTGGGGCTCTTGGACTTGTCCGGGGTCTCCGCGCGGAGTTTCTCCAGGATGTTGCCGTCCGCGTCCACCACGCCCGCCATGACCTTGGTGCCGCCGATGTCGATGCCCACCGTCGGCACACGGGGTGCGGTCAGGTGGGACCTGCGCTCTCGTGTGCCGACGGTACGGAGGACCGGGGCTCGGCGGGAGCCGATGGGGGCGGTGAGGTCGCGGTAGGTGCTCATCGTTGGTCGATTCTGCCGCACGCTCACGCTGAGTGCTGCGCGGGGCAGGGGGAGGGGGTGCGCGATCCTTGCCGGGTGCGGGTCCGTTTTGGTTGCTCGCGCCCCGCGGCGGAGCCGCAAATCGACACAGCCCCGCGCCCCTTAAGTACGCTGCAGTTCGTGGCGTAGAGCGTCCAGGTCGGCTCCACCTGCCATCTGCTGGGTCAGCTCGTCCAGGGTGATCTCGTCCCGTGTGTAGTTGCCCACCATCATGCCGCGCCGCAGCAGTACGAAGCGGTCGCCCACCAGGTACGCGTGATGCGGGTTGTGGGTGATCAAGACAACACCCAGGCCCTCGTCGCGTGCCGCTGCCACATATTTGAGGACCACGCCCGACTGCTTCACGCCCAGTGCCGCCGTCGGTTCGTCGAGGACCAGGACCTTCGCACCGAAATGGACCGCCCTCGCGATGGCGACACACTGGCGCTCGCCGCCCGACAGAGTACCGATGGGCTGGTCGACGTCGCGGAGGTCGATGCCCATGCGGAGGAGTTCGGCTCGGGTCGTCTCGCGCATGAAGTCGATGTCCAGGCGCTTGAAGGGTCCCTTGCCCTTGCGGGGCTCGGAGCCGAGGAAGAAGTTGCGCCACACCGGCATGAGGGGGACGACCGCCAGGTCCTGGTAGACCGTGGCGATGCCGCGGTCGAGGGCCTCGCGCGGGGAGGAGAGGGTCGTCTCCTCGCCCTCGATGCTCAGCGTGCCGCCGTCGTGCCGGTGCAGGCCAGCGATGATCTTGATGAGGGTGGACTTGCCGGCTCCGTTGTCGCCGAGGACGCAGGTGATCTCGCCGGGGTTGACCTCCAGCGAGACGCCTTCGAGGGCACGGACGGTGCCGTAGTGCTTGCTGACGCCGGCCAGCTGGACGAGAGTCACTTGTCGGCCTCCGCGCGCTTGCGGACCCAGGCGTTCAGCAGGGTCGCGAGGAGCAGCATCGCTCCGAGGAAGAACTTGAACCAGTCGGGGTTCCACTCGGCGAAGACGATGCCCTTGCTCGTCATGCCGAAGAGGAGGGCGCCCACGGCGGAGCCGATCGCGCTGCCGTAGCCGCCGGTGATCAGGCAGCCGCCGATGACGGCCGCGATGATGTAGATCAGCTCGTTGCCGACGCCCTCGCCGGACTGGACGGCGTCGAAGGAGAAGAGCAGGTGCTGGCCGGAGATCCAGGCGCCGAACGCGACGCCCATGTAGAGGCCGATCTTGGTCCTGGCGACCGGGACGCCGACCGCGCGGGCCGCGTCCTGGTTGCCGCCGACCGCGAAGATCCAGTTGCCGGCGCGGGTGCGCAGCAGGATCCAGGAGGCGAGGGCGACCAGGCCGAGCCACCACAGGATGGTGACCTTGAAGTCGACGCCGCCGAGGGTGAGGGTCGAGGCGAAGACGGCGCGGGCGCTCGGGAAGCCCTCCATGTCGGCGATGGTCTTGGTGGAGACCGTGTCGTCGATCAGCTTGGTGAAGCCGAGGTTCATGCCGGTCAGCATCAGGAAGGTGCCCAGGGTGACGATGAAGCTGGGCAGCTTGGTGCGGGTGAGCACGAAGCCGTTGAAGGCGCCGGTGGCGAGCGTGACCAGGAGGGAGACGCCTACGCCGACCCAGGTGTTCGCCGTCATCTGATAGCTGAACATCGAGGAGACCAGCGCGGAGGACGTCACCAGGACGCCCGCCGACAGGTCGAACTCGCCGCCGATCATCAGCAGGGCCACGGGTACGGCCATGATGCCGATGGTCGAGGAGGCGTACAGGACCGTGCTGAGGCTGGCGGCGCGCAGGAACCCGTCGGCGGCGAACGCGAAGACGGCGAAGACGGCGAGCGCGCCGACCATCGAGCCCAGTTCGGGGCGGGAGAGCAGCTTTCGCAGCGGCGAGGTCTGCAGAACCCTTTCGTCGGCCGTGCGTTCCAGGGTGGCGGTCATCGGGTGCCCCGCTCGGTGTACTCCGCGAGGGCGGCCGCCTGGTCCTTGGTGATGATCTGCGGGCCGGTGAGGACGGGCTGACCGCCGCCGAGGACGTCGCCGTTGTACTTGTACAGCCACAGCAGGTCGACGGCCTGGTAGCCCTGGAGGTACGGCTGCTGGTCCACGGCGAAGCCGAGGGTGCCGTCCTTCAGTTCGGCGGCGACCTTGGCGTTGAGGTCGAAGGTGTCGACCTCGGCCTTGCTGCCCGCGTCGGCCTTCGCCTTCACGGCGGTGTCGGCGTAGGGGGCACCGAGGGTGACGACGGAGTCGACGGACTTGTCCGCCTGGAGCTTGGCCCCGATCGCGGACTGCACGTCGGGCATGTTGGTGCCGTTGACGTAGAGCTTCTCGACCTTGCCGTGGAAGGTCTTCGCGACGCCGTCGCAGCGCTGCTCGTGACCGACGTTGCCCTGCTCGTGCAGGATGCACAGGGCGTTCTTCCGGCCGCGCTTGTTCAGCTCCTCGCCGACGGCCTGGCCGGCGATGGTCTCGTCCTGGCCGATGTGGGTGAGGGCGCCGAAGGACTTGGACTCCTCGGAGCCGGAGTTCACCGTGATCACCGGGATGCCGGCCTTCTCGGCGCGGGCCACGGCGGCCTTGAGGGCGTCGGGCTTGGCGAGGGTGACGATGATGCCGTCGACCTTCTTGTCGACCGCCGCGTCCAGCAGCTGGGCCTGCTGCTGGGCCTCGTCGTCGTGCGAGTACAGGAAGTTGATGTTGTCCTTGACGGCGGCCTGCTTGGCGCCGCTCTGCACGATGTCCCAGAAGGTGTCGCCGTCCCCCGAGTGGGTGATCATCGCGAAGGTCCAGCGGGGGGTGTTCACCGCCGCCCTGCCCTGGGCGGCGGCGGCCTTGCGGGCGTCCTCGGCCCGCTTGCCGCCGGTGCTGCTGCACCCCGCCAGGGACACGGAGAGTGCCCCTGCCAGCGCTATGCCTACCCAGGTCCGAAACCGTGCCACGAGGCCGTGCCCTTCTTGCCGTGTCCGTACGTACGCAAGGGGCCGGTGATGACCTCAGCGGCCCCAAACACTCCAGTATCGAACACGGGGAACACTGCTGACCCGACCGGGGAGCGCCTGCCCGTCGCATTGTCCGGACATTGCGACGAATGACCGGCGGGCGCTCAGGGCCGTACGAGCAGCTGGAACTCGAAGGAGTAACGGGTGGGGCGGTAGGTGTGGTCGCCGAACTCGACCGCGCGTCCGGTGTCGTCGAAGGTGGTGCGCTGCATGGTGAGCAGCGGGGCGCCCTCCGCCTCGGCGAGCCGCTCGGCCTCGGCGGCCGTGGCGCCGCGGGCGCCGATGGACTGGCGGGCGCTGTGCAGGGTGATCCCGGCTGAGCGCATCAGCCGGTACAGGCCGGTGGCCTCCAGCTGGTCGGTGTCCAGGTCGAGCAGGCCGGGCGGCAGGAAGTTGACCAGATAGGCCATCGGTTCGCCGTGGGCGAGGCGCAGGCGTTCGATGCGGTGGACGTCGCTGCCCTCGGCGACGGCGAGCGCGGCGGCGACCTCGGCGGAGGCGGGGACGACGGTGTTGACCAGGACCTTGGTCGCGGGCCGCTGGCCGGCCGCCTCCAGGTCGTCGTAGAGGCTGCTCAGCTCCAGGGGGCGCTTGACCTGGCTGTGCACGACCTGGGTGCCCACGCCCCGGCGGCGGACCAGCAGTCCCTTGTCGACGAGGGACTGGATGGCCTGGCGGACCGTGGGCCGGGACAGGCCGAGCCGGGCGGCCAGCTCGATCTCGTTGCCCAGGAGGCTGCCGGGCGTGAGGCTGCCGTGCTCGATGGCGGCCTCCAGCTGCTGGGAGAGCTGGAAGTACAACGGCACCGGCGAACTACGGTCCACGCGGAGGTCGAGCGACACGGTCGGGTCCACATCTGGTTTCGGCACGGGCCCGAGCGTAGCCCCGTGCTCGGTTGACGGGAAGTTGTGTAGACAGATTGTCCAGTTGTTCGGACATTCGCATTGACAGCGTACGGGGTCCGCCCTCACTTTGTTTCCATGCGCATCGGGGTCATCGGTACGGGCCGCATCGGCACCATTCATGCGAACACGCTGAGCCGCCACCGTGAGGTCGGATCGCTGATCCTGACGGACGCGGACCCGGCGCGGGCCCAGGTGCTGGCGCAGCGCCTGGGCGAGACGGCGGCGCCGGGGGTGGACGAGATCTTCAAGTGGGGCGTGGACGCGGTGGTGATCACCACGGCCACGGCAGCGCACGCCGACCTGATCGGCCGGGCAGCCCGCTCGGGCCTGCCGGTCTTCTGCGAGAAGCCGATCGCCCTCGACCTGCCGGGCACGCTGGCCGCGCTCGCCGAGGTCGAGACGGCCGGCACGGTGCTGCAGATGGGCTTCCAGCGGCGCTTCGACGCGGGGTACGCGGGCGCCCGGGAGGCGGTGCGCTCGGGACGGCTCGGGCGGCTGCACACCGTACGCGCGATGACCTCCGACCAGTCCCCTCCCCCGCCGGAGTGGTTGCCGCTGTCCGGCGGGCTGTTCCGGGACACGCTGATCCACGACTTCGACGTGCTGCGCTGGGTGACGGGCCGTGAGGTCGTGGATGTCTACGCGACGGGGTCGGACGCCGGCCCCGCGATGTTCCGCGAGGCCGGTGACGTCGACACCGGCGCGGCCCTGCTCACGCTGGACGACGGCACGCTGGCCACGGCGACGGCGACCCGGCTCAACGGCGCCGGCTACGACGTCCGTATGGAACTGGCCGGGGAGCGGGACACGGTCGTGGTGGGCCTGGACGACCGTACGCCGGTCGCGTCCACCGAGCCGACCGGGCCGCCGCCCGCGGACAAGCCGTGGGCCGGCTTCCTGGAGCGGTTCGGGCCCGCGTACGAGGCCGAGCTGTGCGCCTTCGTCGACGTGCTGCACGGTCAGCGGCCCAACCCGTGCGACGGCCGCGAGGCCCTGCAGGCGCTGCGGATCGCCGAGGCCTGCGAGGTGTCCCGGCGGGAGCGCCGCCCGGTGCGGCTGGCGGAGATCCAGGACCGGGCGCAGCCGTCGTACGGCTGAAGCCGCTTCGCTCACCAGCGCACCGGCAGGGTGCGCATCCCTCTCATCAGCAGGCCCGGCAGCCACTCGCCGGGGGAGCCGTCGAGCGCGAGTGCGGGCGCGCGCTCAAGAAGGGTGCCGATGGCGGTGCGGCCCTCCAGGCGGGCCAGGGGCGCGCCCAGGCAGTGGTGGATGCCGTGGCCGAAGGCGAGGTGGCCGCGGGTGTCGCGGCGGATGTCGAAGCGGTGCGGGTCGCTGTAGCGGTCGCCGTCGCGCTGGGCGGCGGTGAGGCCGACGATCACGTGCTCGCCCTGCTCGATCACCGTGCCGGCGATCTCCAGGCGCTCGGCGGCGTACCGGAACGTGGCGCTCTGTACCGGGCCCTCGTAGCGCAGCATCTCCTCGACGGCGCCGTCCAGGAGGCTCATGTCGGCGCGCAGGGCGGCGAGTTGGTCGGGGTGGGTGAGCAGGGCGAGGACGCCGTTGCCGATGAGGTTGACGGTGGTCTCGTGGCCGGCGATGAGCAGCAGGAAGGCCATGCCGCGCAGTTCCCCCGGGGAGAGCCGGTCGCCGTCCTCGGCGGTGGTGCGGATCAGGTCGCTGAGCAGGTCGTCGGTCGGCCCGGCGGACCGCTTGTCCTCGATCAGCTCGGTGAGGTACTCGCCGAGGCGGACGGTCGCCTCCTCCTCCGTGTCCCCGTTGGTCGGCGCGACCACCTCGGTGGACATCTTTCGGAACTCCGCGCGGTCCATGTCCGGGACGCCGAGGAGTTCGCAGATGACGGTGATGGGCAGCGGGAAGGCGAGCGCGTCGATGAGGTCGGCGTGGCCGCGCGGCATCATCTCGTCCAGCAGGTCGTCGGTGATCTGCTGGATCCGCGGGCGCAGCCGCTCCACCCGGCGCATCGTGAACGCGCGGGTGACCAGGGCGCGCAGGCGGGTGTGCTGAGGCGGGTCGGTGGCCAGCAGGTGCTTGCCGATCAAGTCCTCGTCGAGGAAGGTCGTGCCGATCTTGGAACCGTCCTTGGCCAGCCGGGAGTCGGTGAGGGCCGCCCGCGCCTCTTCGTACCCCACCACCAGCCAGGCCTCGTACCCTTCGTCCGCGCCCGGCAGCCGGACGCGGTGCACGGGGCCCTGCTCGCGCAGGCGTTCGTACACCGGGTGCGGATCCCGGCGGAAGGCGTCCCCGAACTCCCCCAGATCAACCACGTGTTGCCTGTCCATCGCTCCTCTTCCGGACTCCCCCGAGGCCGCCCGGGCACCTCCCGGTGCAGGGACAACGCGCGGGGTGCCCGCTTAGTGCCCGTCCTCGTCGAGAAGTCCCGCGTCGTAGGCCAGCAGGGCGATCTGGACCCGGTTGTTGAGGCCGAGCTTGGCCAGGATGCGCGAGACGTGGGTCTTGACGGTGGCCACGCTCATGAAGAGTTCGGCGGCGATCTGGGCGTTGGCCAGGCCCCGGCCGACGGCGACGGCGACCTCCCGCTCGCGGTCGCCCAGCGCGGTGAGCCGCTCCCGCGCGCGTTCCTGCCGGGAGTCGGCGGCGGTGCCGGCCGCGTGCCGCATCAACTGGCGGGTGACGGCGGGCGACAGCACCGGCTCCCCGGCCGCGACCCGGCGCACCGCGTCGACGATCGCGGCGGGCGGGGTGTCCTTGAGCACGAACCCGGCGGCGCCCGCGCGCAGGGCGTGCAGCACCTGCTCGTCGGCGTGGAAGGTGGTGAGCACCACGACCTCGGGTGCGTCCGCCCGTTCCCGCAGGCTCCGGGTGGCCGTGAGCCCGTCCACCGACGGCATCCGGATGTCCATGAGCACGACGTCCGGCCGGGTCCGCTGGACCGCGTCCTCGACCTGGTCGCCGTCGGCGGCCTCCCCGACGATCTCGATGTCCCCGGACCCGCCCATCATCAGCGCGAGTCCGGCGCGCACCAGGGGGTCGTCGTCGACGAGGAGAAGCCTGATCGGAGTCGCAGTCATGGGGGTTACGTAATCACGGGGACGCGGGGCGGTGGGCATGTCCCGGCCAACGGCGGCCGCCCCGCCGCGGCTCAGTCCCCGCCCCACGGCAGCCACCCCCGCACCTCGAACCCCCCGTCCGCCGTCGCCCCGTGCTCCAGGCTGCCGCCGGCCAGCGTGGCGCGTTCGGTCAGGCCGATCAGGCCCTGTCCGGAGCCGGGGACCGGCGGGACGTCGGATTCGGGGGCGGGGTTGCGCACCGTGATCGTCAGGCCGGCCCCGGGTGCGCCGGTGACCTGGACGGTGACGTCGGTGCCGGGGGCGTGCTTGCGGGCGTTGGTCAGGGCCTCCTGGGCGATGCGGTAGGCGGTGCGGCCGACCGAGGCGGGGACGGCGGCCGGGTCGGTGACGCGCTGGTCGAGGGTGACCTTCATGCCCGCCTCGCGGCACTCGGCGACCAGGGCGTCCAGCGCGGCCAGCGTGGGCTGCGGGCGGCTCCCGGCCGCGTCGTCGGACTCCCCCGCCCGCAGCACGCCGATGATCTCCCTGAGGTCCTGCAACGCCTCGTGGGCGCTCTCCCGGATGACCCCGGCCGCGCGCGCTATCTCGTCCCGGGGCGCGTCCGGACGGAACTCCAGGGCGCCGGCGTGCACGCTGAGCAGGGTGAGCCGGTGCGCCAGCACGTCGTGCATCTCGCGGGCGATGGCCTCGCGGGCGAGCCGCTGCGCCTGCTCGGCGCGCAGCCGCGCCTCGGTCTCCGCGCGCCGGGCCCGGTCGCGCAGGCTCAGCATGAGCTGCCGCTTGGAGCGGACGAACTTGCCCCAGCCGATGAGGGAGAGGGTGAGCAGCAAGGTGAACGCGACGACGGCGATGTAGGGCAGTTCGGGGTCGGGGCGCAGCCAGTAGAAGAGCGGGAGCAGGGCGAGTTCGATGCCGCCGATCCAGGCGATGTGGCGGAAGGGCCGATGCACCGCGAGGGTGAAGATGACGACCATCCCGGCGCCGCCCGCGGTGTTGGACAGGAACCCGACCGGGATCATCGCGATCGCGAGCCCGACCGGCCACCGGCGGCGCAGCCAGAGCGCCCCGCAGGCGAGGGCGCCCAGCACCTGGTCGAGCACGGCGAGGGAGTGCGGCAGTCCGGATTCCTGAGGCAGGGCCTCGGCGGCCGCCAGGCCGAGGACGACGGCCAGCAGGAAGCACGAGAAGTCGACGACCCAGTCGCGCGCGGTGCGCCGCGGCCGTCGGCCCGCGGCCCCGGCGTCCGGGTCCAGCTCGTGCATCAGGGCGGACGGGAACAGCCACCGGCGGCCCGCGAACTCCTGCGGCGCCCGCGCCGGTTCGTCTTTACTCACGGTCGGCAAATCTACGCAGGATCGGCTGGAGCAACTGCCCCCGTGCCGCGATCGCCGACCAAAGTCGCATCGCCGTGAACTTTAGGTGGTCCCGCCCGGGCGGGACGTCGTTCCTCCGCCAGACGTGCCTCGCCCCGCGGCCGATGCATGGGGGGAAGCCGCGGGGCGAGAGTCGTGCCATGAAACAGGTGCTGGAATTTCTCGGATTCATCGCCCTGATGCAGGGCGTCATGGGCCTGGTGCACGAGTTCACCCACTGGCACGTGGGTCTCGTGCAGAAGATCGGCTTCCTCGACGGCTACGAGGTCTACGCGAGCGTGGCGCTCCTGCTGCTCGCGTTCGCGCTGTTCGCCGTCGCGGACAGCCAGAAGTCCGGCTGAGCGCGGACCGGACCCCCGGCCGGGCGCACCGTTCCCCAGGACCGGACCGTCCGGCTCAGCAGCCGAAGTCGATCAGGTCGAACGTGGCGTAGTGGTCCGAGGTGTAGTAGTCCTCCTGGTACTCCTCACCGGTGACGATGCGCCGGGCACCGCGGGTGGAGGAGCCGGGGGTCTTCACCGTGTACTCGTGGTAGTAGCCGGACGACTGCTTGGGCAGGACGCCTTCACGGTTCGAGAAGACGGTGCCGTCCTGCGAGTACGGGAAGGGACCGCCCTGGTCGATGAGGTCCAGGGTGTCGTACGCCTGCGACGGCAGGTCGCTGTAGCAGATGCTGCCGACGGAGGCAGCGGCGTCCGCCGTGGTGGCGGAGACGGTACCGCCCACGAGGAGGGCGGACAGGAGGGCGGCTGCAGCGCCGATGCGAGTTGCGCGTGGGGGGAATCTCATGGCTCCATGATGACGCGCGTAGACGTTGGCATGTCAACGACAAGGTTGAAGATTTTCCCGTCAAGTCCGATGAGTTTTCGGGAAGTTAACCTCCGGGCTCGGCCTCAGGCCTGGGCGTCCTCGGGGAGGGCGTAGGAGCCGTACTCCGGGGCACCCAGCAGGTCGTACGACTGCATGGAGACGCCCGCGCCGGTGACGCGGCCCCCGGTGTGCCGGAAGCGGGTGGGGACCGCGCCCTCCGTGAACAGCCGGCGGCCGGCGCCGAGGACGACCGGGAAGGTCAGCACGTGCAGGGTGTCGATGAGCCGCAGGTCCAGCAGGGAGCGGACCAGGGCGCCGCTGCCATGGATCTGCAGCTCGCCGTCCGTGCGCTCCTTCAGGGCCGCGACCTCCTTGGCGAGGTCGCCGCCGATCACGGTGGTGCCGGACCACTGCGGTGCCGTCAGCGTGGACGAGACGACGTACTTCGGGAGGGCGTTCAGCTTCGTGGCGATCGGGTCGGCCGGGTCGGTCATCTTCGGCCAGTAGGAGGCGAAGATGTCGTACGTACGGCGGCCGAGCAGAAAGGCGCCCACGCGGTCGAAGACCTCGGTGACGAACCGGCCGAAGTCGTCGTCGCCGTACGGAAAGCTCCAGCCGCCCTGGTCGAAGCCGCCGCTGGTGTCCTCCTGGGGGCCGCCCGGCGCCTGGTAGACGCCGTCGAGGGTGACGAAGATGGTGGAGACGAGCTTGCCCATGGCGGGTGCCTTCTTCCTGGTGCGGGATCTGCTGTCATCACCTCAGACCCCGCACACACCCGCAACTCATCGGTTCAGCCCGTGTGCGTCGAGAACAGTCCGCCGGTCGGGCCCTGCTTGTCGCCGCCCTGGGCCTTCTTCAGGGCGCCCGCAAGGCTCTCGATGGTGAGGGACTGCAGGATCACCCTTCCGTTGCCCTCCAGGGTGGCCAGGGACAGGCCCTCGCCGCCGAAGACGGCGTTCATGATGCCCTGGCGGTTGAGGCCGCCGACGCGCTGGACGCCGTACTGGATGCCCTCCTCGAAGGCGACGACACAGCCGGTGTCCACCTCGATCCGGCCGCCGAAGTCCGCCGGGTTCAGGTCGATGAAGTTGCCCGCGCCCGCGATGATCACCGTGCCGTGCCCGGTGAACTTCTCCAGGATGAAGCCCTCGCCGCCGCTCATGCCCGTACGGCCGCCCTGGAAGGCTATGCCGAACTGGACGCTGGACTCGGCGGCCACGAAGGCGTCCTTCTCGGCGAACCACGCGCGCGTGCCGTCCAGCTCCAGGGCGCGCATCTCACCGGGCAGCACGCCCGCGAAGCCGACCGTGCCCTCGCCGCCCTGGGCGGTGAAGTACTGGAACGCCAGCGACTCGCCGGCCAGCATGCGCTGGCCGACCTGCATGGCGGTGCCCATGGCCTGGCGCAGCATGCCGCCCATGCCGCCGCCCGAGCCGCTCTGCTGACCACCGTTGCCGTTGCCGTTGCCGCCTGCCGACGGGCCGGACAGGCGGGTCTCCATGGTCACGTTCGTCGTCTTGAACAGGAACTTCCCCGCCTCGCAGTACACGGTCTGGCCGGGGTGCAGGTTGACGACCGCCATCTGCATGGCGTTGCCGACGATCTCTTGCTGAAGGGTCACGCGGGGACAACGCGGGACATGGAGCGAAGAGTTCCGGCGGTGGCCGGATTCGGTGTCCGTTCGCCGCCGGCGGACGGACCTCATGGCCGCTGGGATGGAGGCATGACAGCTCACGGAACTCTGAACGGCAAGGCGGCGCTGGTGGGCCAGACGAAGGCGCACGCGGGAGCGGGACGCCTCCGGCGGTTCGGTCATCCGGAGATACAGGTGCGTGTTGGCTCGCCCCTGGGGGCTCCGCCCCCGGACCCCCGTTTACCACCCGCCCACCCGACTCGGTCGGCCAAGTGGCGAAGCCACGACTCAGCCTGAGGACACGTGGAGCGCACCGGTGCTGTCCCGGCCGGTGCGCTCCACGCGCGCGTGAAGGCGGATCAGCCGCCCAGCTCCTGGTGGCGCGTCGACAGGGCCGTCGCGCCCGCCTCCGTCAGGGTGCCGTACAGCCGCAGGCGGGAGATGCCGCCGTCGGGGAAGATGTCCACGCGCGCGTGCGTGCCGACGGCCGGCTGCGGGAGTACGAAGCGGTGGTTGGTGTCGGGCTGGAGGCGGGTGCGCGGGAGGATCTCGGTCCAGTCGCCGTTCTCGCCGTCCTTGACGGAGACCGACGCCCAGCCGGCGCTGTTGCCCTTCAGGTAGGCGGTGTCGATCTCGATCGCGCGGATCTGGGACTGGGCGGCCAGCCGGTAGCGGATCCAGTCGTTGCCCTGGTCCCGGCGGCGCCGCGTCTCCCAGCCGTCGTCCATCTTGCGGGACCGGCCCGGCTGGATGGTGTTGGTGGCCGGCGAGTAGAAGAGGTTGGAGGCGTCCTCGACCTGACCGCCGTTCTCCAGCGCGACCACGTCGAAGGTGCCCAGGACCGCCAGCCACTCGGGGTCGGGTACGACCTCGCCGTACACGCGCAGGCGCGCGATGCCGCCGTCGGGGTGCTGGTTGACGCGCAGGTGGGTGAAGCGCTCTTCGACGGACACGGCGAAGCCGTTCGCGGCGTGGCCGCCCACCGCCGTGCGCGGGACCAGCGTCGTCCACTTCACGTCGTCGGACAGCAGCTCCTCGGGTGACGGGGAGCCGGGCACCGAGGCGCCCTCGACCGACACCGCCTGCGGGTAGTTGCCGCGGAAGTGGGCCGTGTCGACGACTATGCCGCGCACGACACCCGGCGCGCCGAGGCGGACCAGCGCCCAGTCGTGGTCCTCGGCCGTGGGCCAGGGGTACTCGGCGGAGGCGCCGCGCCGGCGGCGGGTCTCCCAGCCGTCCATGATCTTGCCCTTGTGGCCGAAGTGCTCGGGGTCGAACTCGGCCGCCTCGGGCAGCAGCAGGTTCTCCCGCTGGGCGAAGAACTCGTCGTTGGCGGCGATGACTGCGGCACCGAGCTGCCGGTCGGCGAGGTTGGCGTACTGGGTGAAGGGGAAGTCGGCGGTCCGGTAGTCCGCGTACGGGTCGCCTCCTCCGTAGGGGTTCGCGTCGCCGGTGAAGCTGGCCCAACTCGAATGTTGCTGCGCCGTCACGGTGATCAGGGGTTCCTTTCGGGAGTCGGCGGGATGCGGGTGCGGAGGGTGGCTCACTGGGGGCGGGACAGCAGTCGGCCCTTCGGCTCGGTGAACTCGCCGTCCGCGACGATGCGCTCGCCGCGCAGCCAGGTGGACTTCACGACGCCGTACAGGGTCTTGCCGGCGTACGCGGTGACCCGGTTGCGGTGCTGGAGGCCGGCCGGGTCGACGGTGAAGGTCTCGTCGGGGGCGAGGACGGCGAAGTCGGCGTCGCGGCCGGCCTCGATGGCGCCCTTGTCGCGCAGGCCGACCAGGGCGGCCGTTCGCGTGGACATCCAGCGAACCACGTCCTCCAGGCCGTGGCCGCGCCGTCGGGCCTCGGTCCACACGGCCGACAGGCTCAGCTGGAGGCCGGAGATGCCGCCCCAGGCGGTGGCGAAGTCGTCGGTCTTCAGGTCGGCCGTCGAGGGAGAGTGGTCGGTGACGACGCAGTCGATGGTGCCGTCGGCCAGCGCCTGCCAGAGCAGGTCCTGGTTGGCGGACTCGCGGATGGGCGGGCAGCACTTGAACTCGCTGGCGCCGTCGGGGACTTCCTCGGCCGTGAGCGTCAGGTAGTGCGGGCAGGTCTCGACCGTGACCCGCACGCCCTCCGCCCGGGCGGCGGCGATCAGCGGCAGCGCGTCGCTGGAGGACAGGTGCAGGATGTGGACGCGCGCGCCCAGCCGCCTGGCCTGCGCGACGAGGTTCGCGATGGCCGTGTCCTCGGCGTCACGCGGCCGGGAGGCGAGGAAGTCGGCGTACTTGGGGCCGCCCTGCTGCGGGGCGGCGGCGAGGTGGTGCGGGTCCTCCGCGTGCACGATCAGCAGGCCGTCGAAACCGGCGATCTCCGCCAGGGACTGGGCCAACTGCTCCTGGTCGAGGTGCGGGAACTCGTCCACGCCCGATGGCGACAGGAACGCCTTGAAGCCGAAGACCCCGGCGTCGTGCAGCGGGCGCAGGTCCTTGACGTTGTCGGGCAGGGCGCCACCCCAGAAGCCGACGTCGATGTGCGCCTTGTCGACGGCGACCTTCTGCTTCACCCGCAGGTTCTCGACCGTGGTGGTCGGCGGGAGGGAGTTGAGGGGCATGTCGACGAGCGTGGTGATGCCACCGGCCGCCGCCGCGCGCGTGGCGGTCCAGAAGCCCTCCCACTCGGTGCGGCCCGGGTCGTTGACGTGCACGTGGGTGTCGACCAGGCCGGGCAGCAGGACGTGGTCGCCGAAGTCCTCCAGGCGTGCCGTGGCCGGGACCTCGGCGTCGTACGGCAGTACGGCCGTGATCCTGCCTGCGGACACGGTGACCGTGGCGGCCCGCGTCCCTTCCGGAGTGATGACGCGCGTCGAGCGCAGCACCAGTTCAGCGTCGGACACCCGAACCCCTCTCTCTGCCGCCGTTTTACTTCCGAGAAACGGGATTTACACCCACGTAACGGAATTCAACGTTCTGTTGAAGGAGTCTTCACTCCCGCCACCCCGCCGTCAAGAGGCACGCTTCTGGACAGCACCCCACGAGTGCCCACTCTGGACGTTTCCACAAAGCGGAATTAGAATTCCAGCAAGCAGAACGTAGCTACGTACGAGCAGGGCGTCAACCGACTGCCGGGTAGGCTTCTGCCCTTCCTGCCAGTCCCGAAAGGAACGTGCCGTGCCGACGTCCAGCGCCAGCACCAACGACGCCGCCAAGTCCTCCGCCAGCGGCGGGGTCCAGTCACTGGAGCGTGCCTTCGATCTGCTCGAGCGGATGGCGGACGCGGGCGGCGAGGTCGGCCTCAGCGAGCTGTCCGCCACCAGCGGGCTGCCGCTGCCCACCATCCACCGCCTCATGCGCACGCTGGTGGCCTGTGGCTACGTACGCCAGCAGCCGAACCGGCGGTACGCGCTCGGCCCGCGGCTGATCCGGCTCGGCGAGTCCGCGTCCCGGTTGCTCGGCACCTGGGCGCGGCCGTACCTCGCCAGGCTGGTCGAGGAGACCGGTGAGACGGCGAACATGGCGCTGCTGGACGGCGACGAGATCGTGTACGTGGCACAGGTGCCGTCGAAGCACTCGATGCGGATGTTCACCGAGGTGGGGCGGCGGGTCCTGCCGCACTCGACCGGCGTGGGCAAGGCGCTGCTGGCGAACGTGCCGGACGACGAGGTGCGCGCGCTTCTCTCCCGTACGGGCATGCCGGCCGCGACGGAGAAGACCATCACCACGGCGGACGGGTTCCTGGCCGCACTGGAGGACGTGCGGCGGCTCGGGTACGCCGTGGACGACAACGAGCAGGAGATCGGTGTGCGGTGCCTCGCGGTGTCCGTGCCGGACTCCCCCACGGCGGCCGCGATCTCCATCTCCGGGCCTGCGGGGCGGGTCACGGAGGCGGCGACCGAGAACATCGTGCCGGTACTGCAGGGGATCGCCGTGGAGCTTTCTCAGGCGCTGGCGAGTTCGGGCGCCTGAGAGAGGGTGACGCGTCGGCGTCGAGGGAAATTGTCAACGTGGCTTGACGGTGGGCCGGTTCAGCCGCCCTGCCGGTCGCGCGGCCGCGGCGGCTCACCGAACAGGTCCACCGCGTCCCGCACCCCCGTCAGCCCGCGGGCCAGCGCGCTGACCGAGCCGATCGCGCCGGCGATCAGTAACAGGGACCTGCGCAGGCGCGGTATCTCCGGCATGCCGCCGGCGGCCATCGCGGCCAGGGTGGCCAGCTCGTCCTCGGCTATGCCCCGGTCGGGGAACTCGGACGGGAGCGTGGCGAGTTCGCGGCGCAGCCGGGACACCGCGGTCCGCAGTTCCGCCACTCTCGGATCCTCGTCGCTGCCGGTCACTGGCCTCTGCCCCAAGCTCCGCAACACAGCCCTCCCCCCTGGCACGCCGTCATGCGCGGGTCAGTAAACGCCACGCCGTCCCGCGGCGCCACAGCGCGGACCGAAATTCAGCCCAAGGAAACCGCCTGCCGCAGCCCGCGTCAGGTATGCAGGACGCATGACGGACAAGCGGGACCATCGTGAGGAGATCGCCGGGCTGCTGCTCGCGGCCGGGGGCGGCAGACGGCTCGGCGGGCGGCCCAAGGCGCTGCTGGAGCACCGGGGGCGCCCCCTGGTCGAACACGCGGTCGGGGTGCTGCGGGCGGCCGGATGCGACCGGATCCATATCGTCCTCGGCGCACGGGCGGACGACGTCCGGGAGCGGGCCGAGCTGAGCGGCTGCGTGCTGGTCGACAACCCCGACTGGGCCGAGGGCATGGGCTCCTCCCTGCGCGCCGGACTCGCCTCGCTCGCCGGTACGGGCGTGCGCGCGGCCCTGGTGAGCCTGGTCGACCAGCCGGGGATCGGGCCGGACGCGGTGGCCCGGGTACTCGGCGCGTACGAGGGCGACACCTCGCTGGTCTCGGCCGCCTACGACGGCGTACGCGGGCATCCGGTGCTCTTCGGCGCGGCCCACTGGGCGGGCATCGCGGCGACCGCCACCGGCGACCGCGGTGCGCGCGCCTACCTGAAGGAACACGTCTCGGCGGTCCGTCTCGTGGAGTGCGCGGACGTGGCCGAGCCGTACGACATCGACACGGAAGCCGACCTGAGCCACCTTGAGTGAACGGGGTGGCACCGAGCGCCACCTTTCCTCGACTCAGAGAATCTCGACATCAACAAACCATTGAAGTTCCACAATGAGGAAACTACTATCCACTGCTCAGAAGCGTCCGACCGCACAGTGGGCGCTCACTGTCCTATTCGTGCCACTTGGCACCCGGTGCCACCGCTGAAGGAAGTGACAGCTCATGTCCGCACCAGCGCCGTCCCCGCTGGCCATCGTCGACGCCGAGCCCCTGCCCCGGCAGGAGGAGGTCCTCACCGACGCGGCGCTCGCCTTCGTGGCGGAGCTGCACCAGCGGTTCACCCCGCGCCGTGACGAACTCCTCGCCCGCCGTGCGGAGCGCCGCGCCGAGATCGCCCGCACCTCCACGCTCGACTTCCTCCCGGAGACGGCCGCCGTGCGCGCGGACGACTCCTGGCGGGTCGCCCCGGCCCCAGCCGCACTGAACGACCGGCGCGTCGAGATCACCGGCCCCACCGACCGCAAGATGACCATCAACGCGCTCAACTCGGGCGCGCGGATCTGGCTCGCCGACTTTGAGGACGCCTCTGCGCCCACCTGGGAGAACGTGGTCCTCGGCCAGGTCAACCTGAGCGACGCCTACACCCGCACCATCGACTTCACGGACGAGCGCACCGGCAAGTCGTACGCCCTGCGCCCGAACGAGGAGCTGGCGACCGTCGTCATGCGCCCGCGCGGCTGGCACCTGAACGAGCGCCACCTCGTCGACACCGACGGCAAGCCGGTCCCCGGCGCCTTCGTCGACTTCGGCCTGTACTTCTTCCACAACGCCCAGCGTCTGCTGGACCTCGGCAAGGGCCCGTACTTCTACCTGCCCAAGACCGAGTCGCACCTCGAGGCCCGGCTGTGGAACGAGGTGTTCGTCTTCGCGCAGGACTACCTCGGCATCCCGCAGGGCACCATCCGCGCCACCGTCCTGATCGAGACGATCACGGCGGCGTACGAGATGGAGGAGATCCTCTACGAACTGCGCGACCACGCCTCCGGGCTGAACGCCGGCCGCTGGGACTACCTGTTCTCCATCGTGAAGAACTTCCGGGACGGCGGGCCGAAGTTCGTCCTGCCGGACCGCAACGCCGTCACGATGACCGCTCCGTTCATGCGGGCGTACACCGAACTCCTCGTCCGCACCTGCCACAAGCGCGGTGCGCACGCCATCGGCGGCATGGCGGCCTTCATCCCCTCCCGCAAGGACGCCGAGGTCAACAAGGTGGCCTTCGAGAAGGTCCGCGCCGACAAGGACCGTGAGGCGAACGACGGCTTCGACGGCTCCTGGGTCGCCCACCCGGACCTGGTCCCGATCGCCATGGAGTCCTTCGACCGGGTCCTCGGCGACAAGCCGAACCAGAAGGACCGCCTGCGCGAGGACGTCCACGTCGAGGCGGCCGACCTCATCGCGATCGACTCGCTGGCCGCGAAGCCGACCTACAACGGGCTCGTCAACGCCGTCCAGGTCGGCATCCGTTACATCGAGGCCTGGCTGCGCGGCCTCGGCGCGGTCGCCATCTTCAACCTGATGGAGGACGCGGCCACCGCCGAGATCTCCCGCTCCCAGATCTGGCAGTGGATCAACGCGGGCGTCGAGTTCGAGAACGGCGACAGGGCCACCCCGGAGCTGGCCCGCAAGGTCGCCGCCGAGGAACTGGACTCCATCCGCAAGGAGATCGGCGAGGAGGCCTTCGCGGCCGGCCACTGGCAGCAGGCCCACGACCTGCTGCTCCAGGTGTCCCTCGACGACAACTACGCCGACTTCCTCACCCTGCCGGCATACGAGCAGCTGCGCGGCTGACCCCGCCCACGCCCCCGGCACCACCCGGCGCCGGGGGCGTTCACGTGGACAGCCCGTACCGTCGGCGCTCCTCGGCGGTCAGCGCGCGCAGCTCGTCCGCCGACCGCTGCAGGAGCGCTTCGCAGTGCCGGGTGTCCGTGCCGTCGGGCAACGACCAGGTGTAGCGGCGGTGGTCCTCGCCGACGACGGCGAACGAGCGGCCGTCACCCGACCAGTGCGCGTCCAGCGGCACCCGGCACTCCAGCCGGGACACCGCCCGGCACTCCCCCGTCTCCGCCCGCCAGAAGGCGACCCACCCGTCCCCCGCGGTCGCGAGCAGACGGCCGTCCGGGGACCACAGGAGTACGGCGGCCTTCCCGTAGGTGGCGGCGGAGCGCACCAGGGGTGCGCCGTCGTCGGCACCGCAGATCCGTACGGCCGACTCCCCGTCGAGGAAGGCGAGCCGACGTCCGTCGGGCGACCAGCAGGCCGCGCCGGCGGTGGCCCCCTCGCCCACGGGGATGTCGAGCAGCCGACGGCCGGTCGACGCGTCCCGGACGACCACGGGGCCCTCTCTCTCCGCGGTCACCAGGTTCCGGCCGTCGGGGCCCCAGGCAAGCACTCTGGTCCCGCGCTCGATGTCCTCGGTCCGGGCGACACGGCTCCCGGTCAGGGGATCCCAGACCTCGATGCGATGGGTGGCCGTCACGAAGTCATTGCTGACCGTGGCGAGGAGCGAACCGTCCGGGGACCACAGGACGCGGCCCACCATGTCGTACTCCGTGGACATCGCGGCGGTACAGCGGCCCGAGGCGGGGTCCACGATCTCCACCCGGCCGCCGGCGAAGGAGACCGCCAGCCGGTCCGCCCCCGGCTGCCAGGCGAGCAGCACCGGCTTCGGATCACGAGCCGTGACGAGCTTCCGCACTCCGGCGCCGGTGCCGGGCTCCGTCACATGGACGGAATCGCCGCCCTGCACCGTGACGGCCACCCGCCCCGCTTCCGTAGAAACGCTGCGCAGCATGCCGCCCGGCAGCGGCCGGGGCCGCCACGAGCCGTGATCACCGATCCACACGCCGCTGAACGACGACCGCCAGGCGAAGCAGGTGCTGTCGGCGCGCCAGGCGATCTCCTCGGCGCCCCAGGGGGTACGCAGGCGGCGCAGCAGCATGTGGTCGGCGACCCGCCACACCGTGATCGCCGCGCTCGCTCCCCGGCCGGCGTCGGACACCGCCACGGCCACCATCTCTCCGTCGGGCGACCAGAAGACACCGCCCGCTTCCACCCCGGTGTCCCACTCGTCCAGGACGGTGCCGTCCTCGGCGGCCCTGATCCGCAGGGTCCGGCCGGACGCCTCCGCGGCTCGCCGGCCGTCCGGGGCCCAGGCGAACCACGAGGTGGTGCGGGGGAGTTCGTCGTCCCCCCTGACGATCCGCCAGGCCGGGTCGCCGTCCGGCAGCCGTACGACCTGCAGTTCGTTCCAGGAGAACAGCGCGAGGAGGGAGCAGTCGGGCGACCACGCCAGCGCCTTGGTCGGCGGCGCCTCGTAGGAGTGACGCACCTGCTCGAGCCGTCCCTGCGGCACAGGCGTGAAGTCGATGATGTCGACACCCCTGTTGGCCAGTTGGGCGGCGGCGCGCCAGCCGTCCGGTGACAGCCCGAGCGCCCGGTCCCCGAAGGGACCGGCCGCGCCCGTGGCGGACCAGAACTCGGGAGCGTCGAAGCGTCTTACGGCGAGCATCTCGCGGGTGTCCACCCAGTAGGCGTCCCCGCCGATGCCGGCCCCGCGCAACTCCCCCGGCCCCAAAGACTCCTGGCCGACCAGGTCACCGCGAGCCGTCCAGGTGCACAGGTCGCCCTCCGCCCCTATCGTCCGCAGCTGCCCGCTGCCCGGGTCCCAGCCGAGCGCGAGCACCGTCCCCGCGTGCCCGAGTCCGAGGCTGTCGACCACCGGGCCGTGCCCGATCCCCCACAGCGTGAGAGCCACCTTCTCGGTCGCCGTGTACTCGCGTACGGCAGCAGCCGTCAGTGCCAGCGCCAACTGCCGTTCCCCACGCAGTGCGTAGGCCTGCTGTGCCCGCTCGGCGAGATCGTCGGCGCGCTCCTCGGCCGTGGCCTCCTCCCTCGCCCGGGAGGCGGCGACCAGCTCGGCGAGCGCCGCGGAGACGCCGTGCGACCCGGCCAGTTCCCGCGCCTGGGCGAGCCGCTGCCCGTGCAGCAGGTCGTCCGCCGACCGGTCGTTCGCCAGCCAGGCCGCGGCCCGGCGTTCGAGGTCCGTGCTGCGGCGCAGTACGTCCCGGTGACGTTCCGTCAGCTCGTGCAGGCGCGGCCAGTGGCGCAGCAGCGCCTCGTGGACGAGGTCGAAGGCCTCGCCCTCGTCGACGTCCGTGACGAGTCGGGCCTGGCGCAGGTCCTCGACGACCGCCAGCCCTGCCGCGTCCAGGGAGGGGCGGCGCACGGACTGCCGGGCAAAGCCCCGTTCGTCCCAGGCGACGAACCTCAGGAGCACCGACTCCAGCAGCTCTTCGGGATGTTCGGCGACGAGCCGCGCGTAGGTACCTTCCGCGTACCGGGCGATGGCCTGGGACAGCGGGCCGGTACGCGTCAGCAGCTCCCGCCCGATGACGTGGTCCGGGCCCGCCGCCTCGTACAGGTCGCGCAGCAACTGGCCGAGCAGGGGCAGGGCGTCGCCCTCGGTGGCCTCGACCACCAGGTCGTCCACCACGCCCTCGGCGATGTCCGCGCCCGCGGCCCGCGCGGGTCCCGCGATGACGGCCCTCGTCTGCCGCGAGGTGAGCGTCCCGAGCGGGAACCGGGTGCGCAGGAGGTCGTCGTACCGCACCGGCGCGGGGTCGTGCAGGAAGGCGGACGGCAGGGTGAGGACGAGGTGCAGCTGCGGGTGTGCGTGCACCAGCGCCCGTAACGCCCCCAGAAACAGCTCGCGTTCGGCGGGCGAGGTCATGCGGACGATGTCCTCGAACTGGTCGATCGCGAGGACGATCCGCGCCCGGTGCCCCTGCGCCGCTCGCAGCGCGGCCAGACACACCGTCAGGACGCCTCCGTCCGCAGCCTCTTGGCGCAACTCGCGCGCGAGGCGTACGACCGTGTCGTCCTGTCGTTGCGCCGCGCGCGGTGTCAGGGCCTGCGCCAGAGCGAGGAAGGGGCTGGACCCGAGTCGGAGCGGCCCGAGGACCGCCCAGCGGCGGCGCCTGAGTTCCGGCAGGACGCCCGCCGCGACGAAGGAGGACTTGCCGCAGCCGGACGGACCGACCACGGTGAGCACGCGCTGCGCGGCCGAGCGGGCGGCGGTCAGCGCACGCACCGCGTCCCGGATCTCGTCCTCGCGGCCGAAGAAGACGTCCGCACGGTCCTCGGCGAAGGCCTCCAGACCGGGGTACGGGCTGTCGTCCCGCGTCCAGGGCACCCGGCGCCGCTCCCGCCACCGCAGCCCGAGTTCCCAGGCGACCACGGCCGTGACGCCGACCGGAAGCCATACGAGGGCGTAGCGGTTCACTGCGCGCAGCGGTCCCCACCAGCCGTCCGGGTCCGCGGTGAGGAGGTTGGTGCCGACGCCGAAGACCAGTCCGAGAAGCAGCGACGTGAGGTCGAGGCTCGTCCTCCGGTTGCCCTTCACCGGACGCCGGTCGCCGGTCGAGCCGATAGGCCGCGCGCTGGACGGGCCGATGAGCCGGTCGCCGGACGGGGAGACGAACCGGTCGCCGGACAGGCCGATATGCCGCTCCCCGGCCGAACCAATGTCACTGGGCCCAATGTCACTCGGCGGCCCTGTCCGAGTGGCCCAGCGGCTTCCCCGGGGCCACCAGGTCGCGGACGAGGCGCTTGACCGCCGTGGGCTCCGGGAAGCCCTGTTCGCGGCGGTCCCAGACGACCTCGTCGTTCACGCGGACGACGAAGACGCCCCCGGTGCCGGGCTTGAGCGACAGCTCGGTCAGCTCGGTCTCGAAGGTGGTGAGCAGCTCCTGCGCCAGCCAGGCCGCACGCGGCAGCCAGCGGCACTGGGTGCAGTACTCGATCTGGACGCGGTGGGTCATCCGAGGTGCACCGACCAATCCTGTTCCGCCCCCGGCTTGCCGTGCAGGTCGGGGACCCGCTTGAGCCAGGCCGGGCGGCCCTGCTGGGTCTTCGCCGCGCGGGCGGCCTCCTCGGCCGCGAGTTCCTCACGGCTCGGGAAGTCGGTGGGCAGCCACTCCTGGGACAGCCGTACGCGCGCGAGGAGGTAGTCGACATAGGCGGCCCGGACGTCGTCGGGCGTGGCGAACCCGGCGTCCTCGGCCAGCCAGGGGTCCGGCACCTCGGCGACGACGGCCCGCAGCAGCTCCTCGGTCACGCGGGGGGCCAGTTCGGCGTCGGCGGCCCGAACGTCGGGGCCGTAGTGGCCGAGGGCGTGGTGGCGGAAGTCGTACTTCTTGCCCGGGGTCGTGGTGTCCCAGCGGTGGTGGAAGACGAGGGCGGCGCCGTGGTCGATGAGCCACAGGCGCGCGGGCGCGGTGCCGAACGTCGGCCAGACCATCAGGTTGGAGCTGTGCACCGTACGGTCCACGTTGACGGTCAGGGCGTCGAGCCAGACGATCCGGCCGGCCTCCAGAGGGTCCACCGGGAAAGTCTTCGCGATCTCCGGGGTGAAGTCCTTCGCCCCCGACAGGTAGTCCATCCCCAGGTTGACGCCCGCGCTGGCGTCGTGCAGATCGCGCACCTCCTGGTGCGGCTCGTCGGCGGCGACGGCCGGGTCGAAGTGGACGAGGACCAGTTCGGGGAAGCGCAGGCCGAGCGCGCGGGCGAGTTCACCGACGATCACCTCGGCGACCAGCGCCTTGTGACCCTGTGCCGAGCCGGTGAACTTCACGACATACGTACCGAGGTCGTCGGCCTCGACGACTCCGGGCACGGAGCCGCCGGAGCGGAGGGGTGCAAGATAGCGGTTAGCAGTGACCTCTCTCAGCATCTTCCAAGGCCCCACAATTCATTTGCCTTATATTCCACGACCAGCTTCAACATGGCGCGATCCGAGAATCGTCCCCGATCAGCCCTGGGGGAGAATCCGGGGAATTTCGACTGGCATGCTCGTCCCCCTGTCTCCCCGGCAGTCCGTCGATGGGATGCGGCCCTTGCTTCCGGCCTCCGGCATGAGGTGAGCATAGTAACCAAGCGTGACAACCGGAGAGGTACCGTTGACGAGTGGGCGAGCGCCCACTACGTTGTTGAGGCAACAGCAGCGCCCCGTACGCCGTCGTGTACGGGGCAGCACACGTCAACAGACTCGATTCGGGGACCAAGTTGGACAGCAAGGTGGTGGTCGAGGCTCTCTCCGTGGCGGTTTCGGCGGGCGTTCCCACACTGCTGTGGGGTAGCCCTGGCACGGGCAAGACCTCGGCCGTGGCGGCCCTGGCCGAGTCGTTGGGCCGACCGATCGAAGTGGTCATCGGCTCCATCCGCGAGCCCAGCGACTTCGCCGGGCTCCCCGTCATCTCCGACGGCACCGTACGCCTCGCGCCACCCGCGTGGGCCGGGCGGCTGTCCGCCGCGGGGCACGGCCTGCTCTTCCTCGATGAGCTGACCACCGCTCCGCCGGCGGTGCAGGCGGCCATGCTGCGCGTGGTCCTGGAACGCGTGGTCGGTGACATCCAGCTTCCCCCGCAGGTATGCGTGGTGGCCGCGGCCAACCCGCCCGAAGAGGCAGCCGACGGGTGGGAACTGGCCCCGCCGCTCGCCAACCGACTGGTGCACCTCAACTGGCCGGTGAACCCGGAACAGATCGCCCAGGGCCTGGCGGTCGGGTTCCCGCGGCCGCCGCTGTCCGCTTTCGAGCGTCCCGCCACCGCGCAACAACTGATCGCCGCGCGTGCCACGGTGTCCGCCTTCCTCCGCGCGCGCCCCGCCCTGGTGTTCCAGATGCCCAAGGGCGCCGCGGCCGGGCAGGGATGGCCGAGTCCTCGCTCGTGGGAGGCCTCCGCCAGGCTCTTGGCCGCATGGGAAGCCGCCCGGGCCGAGACCGACGTGCTGGCAGTCCTGATCACCGGCGCGGTCGGCGAGGGAGCCGCGCTTGAGTTCCTGTCCTGGTTGGAGCAACTCGATCTGCCCGATCCGTCGGCTGTCCTCGCCGACCCGGACTCCTTCGAACTGCCTTCCCGGAGCGACCGCATGTTCGCGGTACTCACCTCGATCGCGGCGGTGGCCGTCGCGGCGGACGACAGGGACCTGTGGGAAGCAGGCTGGAAGGTGATCGCCAAGGCCGCACGCATGGCGCCGGACGTGGCAACGCTTGCCGCACGCACACTGGCGGGCAAGCGCCCGGCCGGCGCACAGATACCCGCCGCGCTGCTGGAACTGACCCCCATCCTGCGTGCCGCGGGACTGATCCCCTGACGCCCGCGGCTGCGACCACACGAGGCTGACACAGATGTCCGGTCTGCATCTCGACGCCCTTCCGCCGGAGCTGCGGCAGAAGTGGGCGGCCGCGCGGGTGTGGGCGGCGCACCGGGTGCCCTATCTGGCCCGCGCGCTGATGACACTCGACCCGGTCGTCGTGCCGGACACCGAGGACACCGACGACGGCGCGGCGCTACGCAGGTTCCCCGCCGACGTCGGCTGGCACATCCACATCAGCCCAGCCGAAATCGGACGGCAGAGCGTGCCGCAGATAGGATTCTGGCTGCTGCATCAGCTCACGCACGTGCTGCGCGGACACGCCGCCCAGTTCCCGACCGCCGGCGCCCGGCCGGAGCTGGTGGAAGGCGCCGAGACCGGCCTCTTCCCGCTCACCGGCCGCACGCCGGAACAGCAGGTATGGAATGTCGCCACCGACGCCGAGATCAACGACGACCTCCTCATGGCCGGGTTGGAGCTGCCCGCGGACGCGGCCATGCCAGGTGCTCTCGGTCTGCCCGACAACGGGCTCGCCGAGCGGTACTGGTCCTTGCTCCGCGAGCGCACCGAACCGATCGAGGCGCGGCTGTCGGCGGGCGACTGCGGCACCGGGTGCGACGGCCGGCCGCGCCCCTGGAACTGCGACTGGCCCGGGGTGTCACGGACTACGGCCCAGCTCACCGCGCTGGACACGGCCCGGCGCATTCGCGATCACCAGCGCACTCGGGAAGACGTCCCCGGCGGCTGGCGACGCTGGGCCGACGAGGTTCTGGAGCCCACCGTCAACTGGCGCCGGCAGTTGG
Organism: Streptomyces sp. NPDC001816; assembly: GCF_042892235.1. Taxonomy (NCBI): domain Bacteria; kingdom Bacillati; phylum Actinomycetota; class Actinomycetes; order Kitasatosporales; family Streptomycetaceae; genus Streptomyces; species Streptomyces sp. NPDC001816. The sequence goes on along the minus strand of NZ_JBIATY010000001.1, from coordinate 741,437 downwards.
CGGCGCAGATCCGCCGCGGCATCGCCGACACCGCCGGGCGCGTCGACTACACCTATCGCAAGCCGTCGCGGCGCGCCGGGAGCCTGCCCGATGTGGTCCTTCCCGGCCTGCACCAGGCGCTGCCGGTGGTCGCGGTGGTCATCGACACGTCCGGCTCCATGAGTGACAGCATGCTGGGTCAGTCGCTGGCCGAGGTCAGCGGTGTGCTCAGGGCTGTCGGCATCGGCCGTGACCGGATCACGGTCATGTCCGTGGACGCGCGGGTGTACCGGGCGCAGAGCCTGCACCGGATCTCGGACCTGCGGCTCGGCGGCGGTGGCGGCAGCGACATCCGTGTCGGCATCGCGGCGGCGGCGGCCCTGAAACCCGCACCCGACCTCATCGTGGTGCTCACCGACGGACACACCCCGTGGCCGGACGCACCGCCGCCACGGACCCGGGTCGTGGTCGGCCTGCTGGACCCGGCAGGGCTGCCCCCCGACTGGGCGACGACCGTACTGATCAGTGACCAGAGCCGAAAGTAGTCCGATGACACCAGCCATGGAACCGTCCGACGCATTCGATCCGGCCGCCTACGCGGCGGTGGGCCTCTCCCCCGCCGAAGGCCGCGCGTGGTGGGACTGGCGCATCACGGCACCGCAGGCCGCGGCATGGCGCGCTGCCGGAGTGGCGGACGCGCTCACCGCGGCTCAATGGGCGACGGCCCAGGTCCCCCCGGGCGAGGTCGCCCGATGGCGGGAGGCGGGAATCACCGCGACGGAAGCGATCGGCTGGCACGAGTTCACACTGGGTCTTGAGGCCGCCATCGCGTACAAGGCGCAGGGCTACACGCCGGAACAGGCGTACGACGTGAGCCGCGGCCGTAAGCCGAGACCCGCGACGCCCGAGACGCCCAAGGCCGGGTCGGGTGACGTGATCCTCGACCTGATGGGATTCGACGCCAGCCAGGCCCAGAAGGAGACCGAGCGCTTCATCAGCAGGGCAGGCGCCGCCACCGATATCACCATGTACAGCTACCTGAACCAGGAATGGGTGGACGACGAGGCGGTCGCCTGGGCGGCGCACAACATCCACGCCACGACCGCGCGGGCCTGGAAGGACCTGGGACTGCGGCCCGCGGAGGCCAGCCGCTTCATCCAGCGGGGCATGAGACCGATGGTCGTCGCCCGCGCGTGGTGGGAGGCAGGCATCCCGTTCGAGGAGGCCGCGTCCTGGATCGGCGCCGGTCTGACCCCTCAGGAGGCGGTGGCACAGCGCGAGAGCGGCATCACCGTGGAACTGGCCGAAACCCTGCGCGCACTGCGCGGCGGGGACGATTGCGGCGCCTGATGACAAGGCGTACTTGCCTCATGACTCTTCCAGACCTGGACGATCTCATCGCGGAAGTCGACCGGAGATGCGACACCGCACACCGCCCCGGCGGACCAGAACAGCCCGACTGGCTCGCCCTGCTGACAGCCGCCGCCCAACTCTCAGGTCAACTGGAGGCCTTGGCGCACGACTTGGTCGAGCACTACGTCGAGCACTGCCGGATGCACGGCAACTCGTGGACGGACATCGGCACTGCCCTGGGCGTGACCCGGCAGGCGGCCCAGCAGCGCTTCCACACCCCACACAGGCGCTACAGCCCCGAGACGACGACCGACGACCTCCGCCAGGCGATGACCCACGTCAAGCAGGCGGCGGTGCAGCACCGCAACCACTGCATCGGCACCGAGCACCTTCTCTGGGGGCTGACCGCGGAGGACAACAGCGCCACCCGGCTCCTGCAGGCCGCCGGTGTCTCGCCGGAAACGGTCCACCGGTCCGTCGGAGCCCGACTGAACATGGGCGCCTCCCAGGCAGCCGAGCGAATCGCGTGGACCCCCTACTCCCGCAAGGCCATCGCCATCGCGGAGGCGCGATCCGAGCAGAACGGCTCCGACCTCATCGACTGCGACGACCTGCTGATCGGCCTGGCCCAGGTCGGCCGCGGAGTGGCCGCCGACGTCCTGACCGAGGCAGGCTTCGCTCCGGGTGATCGGCGGCTCGGGCCTCGCTGAATCGGTCAAGAAATCGTACATTGCTTCGAAAAACGAGGTGGGCAATCGCCCATTTCCTTGTAGCGTGGGGCCCATGTCGCAACGATTCATACGCCTTGTCGCCCCGTTAGTCGCGCTCCTCGGACTGCTCATGGTGACGGGCATGCCGTCCGCGTCCGCGGCCCCTGCCCGGCCATCCCTGCAGACCGCCGCCACCGGCCCCGAACTGCCCGCACCGACAGGCCCCCATCCGGTCGGCACCAGGTCGCTCTATCTGAAGGACACGTCACGCCCCGACCCGTGGAAGGCGGACGTCAACTACCGGGAGCTGATGGCCACCGTCTGGTACCCGGCGCTGCACCCCTCGGACCGCGAGGCTCCGTTCATGTCCCCGGAGTTGTCCCAGGCAGCCTTCGGCACGGACGCGCTCAGCACCGTTCGCACCCACGCGACCATTGACGCCGTCCCGCTGCCCGGACGGCGCCCGCTCGTCGTCCTGTCCCCCGGTTTCGGTATGAGCCGTTTCTCCCTGACGTCGCTGGCCGAGGACCTCGCTTCCAAGGGCTACCTGGTGGCCGCACTGGACCACACCTATGAAGCGGTCGTCGAGTTCCCCGGGGGCCGGCTGGAGCCGTGCCTGAACTGCACCACGCAGGGCAGCGCCGATGTCGTGCGCAGCCGGGTGAAGGACATCGGTTTCCTCCTCGACCGGCTGACCGGTCCTCGCTCCGGATTCCGGGTCGACTGTTCCCGGATCGCCGTCGTCGGCCATGCCGTCGGTGGTGCGAGCGCCGTCGAGACCGCGAGCGAGGACCCGCGTATCACCGCCGCCGTCAACATGGAGGGCACATTCCTCACGCCGCCGCCCGCGCAACCGCTGGCGAAGCCGGTGCTGCTGATGGGTGCCCAGTGGCCCACGGCCGGAGGAACGCCGGCGGCCAACTGGGCGGACCGCTGGAACAGTTTCGCGGGCTGGAAGCGCTGGCTCAGTGAGCCCACCGCCGGCCATATGTCCTTCACCGACGCCCACTGGCTGTACGAGCACTTCGATCTGACCAAGGTGATCCCGCCCGTCCTGGCCCCCGCCATGTTCGGGACCATCTCGGGTGAGCGCGCCACCGAGATCACCCGCACCTATGTCGGCGCCTTCCTCGACCTGCAGCTGCGCGGTGTTCACAGCACGCTGCTCGACGAGCCCTCTCCGGCCTTCCCCGAGGTCGGGTTCGTGCAGCCGTAGCGGACTGCACACACCAGTCGGCCCGCATCCGCCCGAGAGGGGCGGATGCGGGCCGACTCGCTGTGGTGCCCTGCTGTGCCTACCGGCCGGGCCGGTCGGCGACGACGACGCCGTAACCGAATCCGGCTGCCTGCAGGCGCAGGACGATGTTGTCGAACTGGTCCACGACGTGAGCACCGAACCGCTGTGTGAGCGACTCGCGGTCGTCCTCCAGCCGCTGCCGCATGCAGCCCAGGGTCCGGGCCACCGTCCGGTCGCTGACGTCGGTCAGCTCGACGGGAACCAGGCCGGCCTTCTCAAGAAGGAGCGGATAGTCCTGAAGCGATATCAGTTTGCCGAGCAGCACGGCGTACTGCGGCGTGTCGGCCTGCTCCGCGCCGGCGGGTGGCGCGGTCCGCTCCAGGAAGTCGGTGAGGGCGAGGCGCCCGCCGGGCTTGAGAACGGCTGCCGCCTGCTGGAGCACGGCGAGCCGGTCCGGCATGGCCATGATGGACTCGACCAGCCAGACCGCGTCGAACGACTGCGGCGGGAAACCGAGATTCCCCGCGTCCTCGCACCGGAAGCTCACCCGGTCGGCGACTCCCGCTTCCCCGGCCTTCTCCGCGGCCAGCCGGGCCTGGACCGGACTGTTGGTGATCCCGACGACCTCGGCGCCCGTCGACTGCGCGAGCTGGATCGCCGGAGCGCCCGTCCCACAGCCGATGTCGAGGACCCGCTCCCCCGGGCCGGTCCTGATCCGCTCCGCCATGAGCCCGGTGAGCCGCCGGGACGCCTCGGCCATCGTCGCAGAGTCCGAGGGGGACTCCCAGTAGCCCATGTGCAGGCTTCCACCCGACAGTTCGGCGAGAAACTCGCTGGTGTCGTTGTAGAAGCCGTCCTCCGCCTCCTGCTGAGACAGACGCCCCGCCTGCGCCCCCGCACCGCTTGTCATTTCCCCTCCTCCTTGGACGGCGTTCAGCCGGTCTGGTCGAGTACGCGCTGCTCGACGGCCGGGTCCAGCCCCCTGGCGGTGGCGCCCTGCCACGGGGGCTCGCCCTCCCGCTCCAGCCAGGACCAGCTGTCGGCCAGGGTGTCCCGGAGCGGGCGGCTGGTGTCGAGCCCGGCGCCGTGGGCGGCCGAGACGTCGACGTCGTTGATACCGCCCCGCATGGCTGCGGGGAGCCACAGCGGAATGTCGAGGTAGGGACGGACACCTGCGGCCAGGAGGTCGTCGTCGGAGACCCAGACCAGCTCCGCGTCGGAACCGGTCACCTCACGCATCGTCTCCAGCAACTCGCCCATCGTGCAACGCCCGCGGGCGCACACGGTGTTGTACGCGCCACCGAGGCCACGCTCCGCGGCATCCAGCAGCCAGGGCGCGTGGTCGCGGACGTCGACGTATTGGAACGGGTCGTCCGCACGACCGGGTGCCAGGACCTGCCCGCCGCGGTGGATGCGGCGCAGCCACCAGGTCATCGAGCCGACATCCTCGTACGGGCCCAGCATCGGCCCGGGGCGGGTGATCAGCGCGCAGTCGCCGAAGGCGCGCTGGACGGCGAGTTCACAGCCGCGCTTGGCGACGGGATAGAAGCCGTCGGCCTCGTCGTCCGGATCGCCGTCGATCGTCGCCGCGCTCTCGTCGGCCCCGCGCGGCACCGGCGGCCGGTACACCACCCAGCTGGAGACGTACGCGTAGTGCCCGGCCCGGTCCGTGAGCAGCGCGCAGGAGTCGCTCAGGACCCGGGGGGCGCCCGTCCAGGTGTCGATCACCACGTCCCATTTCCGAGCGCCGACCGCGTGACTCAGCGCCTGCGGATCGGTCCGGTCGGCGATCAGCGACTCGACGTCCTCACCGGCCGGACGGCTGCCCCGGTTGAGGGTGCTGACCTCGTCACCGCGCGCCAGCGCGGCGTCGACGATGCTGCGTCCCACGAAGTGCGTTCCACCCAGCACCAGTACTCTCATGACGCCCTTTCACGTAGTCCGACACATGCCAAGGTCCACGGCGTGGGAATGCGAGGACGCGACCACCCGACGGGATACCGGGGGGTGGTCGCGGGATCCGGCTCCGCCACCGACGTCCCTCCGGCGTCGGACGTACCGGGCGGGCAGGATCAGGCGCCGGTGCGTGCCGCGGTGACCGCCACCGTCGCGTAGTTCATCGTGAAGCTGCCGCCCAGGGCGTCGATCGCGGCCCCGGCGCCCTCCAGCACCTCCGCCATCTTGTCCGCCGGGAGCCGGGTGAAGGCGCCCAGCGTGGGCATCTGGTCCAGCCAGGCCTCGCGGCTGTAGGTCCACTCCCAGTCGAAGCGCCACTGCTCCGGCTCACCGAAGCCGCCCGCCTCACGGATCCCGCCGGAGGTCTTCTCGAAGAACGCCTGGTACCCGTCCATGGCGTTCTTGAGCATCGTCGAGAAATCGAAGGGTGCGTTGGGCATGACCCGCTGGCAGACGTCGGCGATCGCGTCCGCCACCTCGGACGGGAACTGGAAGACGTTCCAGAAGGCCGCCAGACGGCCGCCGGGTCGCAGGATCCGCGCGGCCTTGGCCGCTCCCTCGACCGGGTCGACCCAGTGCCAGGCCTGGGCGGCCACGACCGCGTCGAACCGGCGGTCGGCCGGCTCCCAGTCCTCGAACGTCGCCACGTCGACCTCAAGGCCGAACTGGCGCGCCACGTCGGCCAGCCGCTCGTCGGGGTCGACCCCGATCACACTGCAGCCGGCCTGCTGGAACTGCCTGGCGACGATGCCGGTGCCGGTGCCGACGTCGAGGACCTCGCGTCCGGAGCTCTTCTCGACGATCTGCTCCACCATCGACTGGGGGTAGCGGGGCCGGGCCCGGTCGTAGCGCTCGGCGTCCGCGCCGAACGACAACGCCACCTGTCGCTGCTGGTGAACTTTATTGTCCGAGTTAGTGGGCATGCGCCCACTCTAGGTGGGCACATGCCCACTCGTCAACCCGAGGTGGACAATGCGGGCCAGTCCCGTCGTCGTAAGGCATGCCCGTCAGGGCCGCTCGGGGACGGCTGCGACCACCACGCCGTAGCCGAAGCCCGCCTTCTCCAGGAGCGGAAGGACGGACTCGTACTGCCCCACGACCTGGCCCCCGTACTTACCCACCAGCTCCTCGTGGTCGTCGGTGAGCTTCTGCCGCAGGCACTTGAGCGTGGGGGCCACCGTGTGCTCGGTGACGTCGGCCCCCTCCACCAGTACGAGACCGGCCTGCTCCAGGAGCGAGGAATACTCCTCCAGACGGATCGGCTTGTTCACCAGTGAGGCATGTCCGTGCTCCCGGGAGTGCTCGGCCAGATCGCCGACCGCCTGTTCCATCGGGGCCGGCGCGGGATCCAGGTCGAGGAGGTCGGTCAGGGCCACCCGGCCCCCTGGCCTGAGCACGCGGGCCACCTCGCGCAGCGCGCCGAGCCGGTCCGGCAGGTGGAAGATCGACTCGATCATCAGGACGGCATCGAACGACTCCGCCTCGAAGTCCAGGACCGTCGCGTCCGCACACGCGAACGACACCTGCTCACCCAGCCCCGCCTCCTCGGCGTTGCGTACGGCGGCCTCGATCTGCACGGCGCTGTTGGTGATGCCGACGACCTGCGCGCCCGTCGACCGAGCGAGCCGGACGGCCGGCGCACCCGAGCCGCACCCGAGGTCGAGAACCCGGTCCCCCGGCTTCAGCTCAAGCTTCTCCGTCAGCAGATCGGTGAGCTGGCGGGAGGCCTCTGCCATCGTGGCCGGGTCGTCCGGGGACTTCCAGTAACCCTCGTGCAGGCTCCCACCGAACAGCTCGGTCAGCAGACCGCTGAGACCGTCGTAGAAGCCGCCGACCTCCTTCGACGGCGGGGCCTGTCCCGCCTGTGCCGACGTGCCGGCGGTGGTTGTCCGATCAGACATCAGCTATCCCTTTTCACAGTCGGCCCGAAGGGGGCGTGTGCGGATTCACCAGGTGACGGGCAGTGCCTGCATACCGCTGATCAACCGGCCCTGGGCGTTGGCCAGTTCCTCGGCGGGTACGGCCAGCCGCAGGCCGGGGAAGGCGGCGAGCACACTCTGGAACGCCACCTCCAGTTCCATCCGGGCGAGTTGGGCTCCCAGGCAGCGGTGCGCGCCGTATCCGAAGGTGACGTGGCTGTCAGCGCCCTCGCGGGCGATGTCGAACCGCTCGGGTTCGGGAAAGGCTTCCGGGTCGAAGTTGGCGCCGGGCAGGCTGGCGAACACCACGCTCTGCGCGGGGATCACCACGCCGCCGAGTTCGACGTCGCACGTGGTGGCGCGCACCTGGCCGCCGTTCTCACGGGCACTCAGCGGCGCGTACCGCAGCACCTCCTCCACGGCGGCGGGCACCAGCGTGGGGTCGGCGCGCAACGCCGCGAGCTGGTCCGGGTTGTCCAGCAGGGCCGCCAGCCCCTTGCCCAGTTCGGTCGCGGTGGATTCGTTGCCGGCCATGAGCAGACCGCAGCCGAGGTGGACCAGTTCCTCCTCGCTCAGCCGGTCCTCCTCGTCGCGGGCAGTGATCAGTTCCTGGAGCAGGCTGTCGTCCGGGGCGCGGCGCTTGGCGGCGACCAGGTCGGTCATGTAGGAGATCACCGACTCGAGCGCCTTCAGCGACTCCCCGGGCGGGTAGGCCGTGGTGGCCATCACGCGGTCGGCCCAGCCACTGAAGCGCTCCCGGTCCTCCTGAGGGACTCCGAGAATCTCGAAGATCACGATGAGTGGCAGCGGGCGGCACAGGCCGGCGACCAGGTCGGCCGACGGGCCGGCGGCGACGAGCGGTGCGATCAGGTCGTCGACGATCTGCTGGATGCGCGGCCGCAGGGCGCGGATCCGGCGGGCACTGAACGCTGCGGCCACCAGGCGGCGCATCCGGGCGTGCTCAGGTCCGTCGAGGTCGTTGATGCCGGGTTTGGCCAGGACCGCCGACGGAACGACGACCGCACCGATCCGCCGTGCCTCGGCACGGCTGAACCGAGGGTCGGACAACACGGTCCGGACCTCGGCCATCCCGGTGACCAGCCAGCCTTTCTGGCCTGACTCGGTGGTGACCTCCCGCACCGGCGCCTGTCGCCATGCCTCGAGGACCGGCCTGGGGACCGTGTAGGTGTCACGCCCGGACGCCGCCGCATGGGGGCACCCCGCGGGCATACCCGTAGATGACTCTGGGGGTATAGTGGGCATGTGCCCACACTATGTGGGCACATGCCCACTCGTCAAGATCTCCGGCCCCGCGGGACGGAAGTCAGGCCTGCACGGAAAGGGAGGAAGGCACGATGCCGACAGGCACAGCGATCCGCGACGTGTCCCAGCAGCTGTTCGACGCCGCCGAGCGGGTCCTGCTCCGGGGCGGACCCAACGCACTGACCAGCCGGGCGGTCACCACCGAGGCGGGCTGCGCCAAGGGGGTCCTGCACCGGCATTTCGCCGACTTCGACGCGTTCCTCGCCGAGCTTGTGACGGACCGCATCGACCGGATCCGGACCCAGACCCGGAGCCTGCAGGCCGCGGCCGGGACGAGCACGGTCGCCGACAACCTCACCCAGGCGCTGACGGACCTGTTCGGGTCGGTCGCCGTGGCGATCGTCAGCCTCATCACCGCACGCGACGAGCTGCGCACCCGGCTGCACCAGGCCGGTTCCTCCGGCGTCCCGGTCCTGACCGAGGCCACCGCCATGATCGCGTCGTACCTCGGCGCCGAGCAGAAGAAGGGCCGGATCGCGTCCGACGCAGACATCGACACGATCGCCCTCACCCTGATCGGGACCAGCCATCTGCTGTTCGCCGGCCGCCGGGGCGAGGCGCCGGAGACCGGCGAGGTCCGCAAGATCGTGACCTCGGTCATCGCCGACGCCGCGCGGTAACCACATCACCGCACCGCCCCCCGTCGCCCTGCCGCGCCATCGCGGCAGGGCGACCGCATGGACGGGCGACGACACAGGTGGTGGGGGCATTGACGAGTGGGCAGACGCCCACTATCGTCCCGGGTACTCACTTCCGTGCTGACGCGGGCGGGTTTCCGCCCTACGCGGCGCATCCGGCCCAGGCGTCCCGGGCAGACGGCCGCGGCGCCCCGCCCGGCCCAGTGGTGCCCGACGTCCAGGACCCGGCCCAGCGCACGAATGCGGTTCTCTTCCCGTCGATCCTTCGCCGGGTGCTCACGCCCGCAGTGCCACCGGCCGCCGTACCACCAGGCGCGTTCCCGCTTCAGCACGTCCTGTGTCCTGCCCGTCCGACGGAAACGGGGGCCCATGAAAGCCCAGCACATCACGGAATTACTCGTAGGACTCGCGGCCGTCGTGCTCCTGGCACGGCTGCTCGGCGCACTCGCCCGGCGATTCGACCAGCCGGCGGTGATGGGCGAGGTCCTGGCCGGCATCCTGCTCGGGCCGACGCTCTGCGGCGACGTCGTCACCGGCCACCTCTTCCCGGCCGGCACCCGGCCGCAGCTCACCGCCCTGGCCACGGTCGGCGTCGCCGTCTTCATGTTCACCGTCGGCCTGGAGTGGGACGTCGCCAAGGCCAAAGGCTCCGGTGGCTTTGCCGTCAGCGTCTCCCTCAGCTCCATCCTGCTTCCGTTCGGCCTCGGATCCGCGCTGGGCCTGTACCTCCTGCGCCAGCACCACAGCCCGAACAGCACCGCGTTCATCCTCTTCATGGGCATCTCGATGTCGATCACTGCGTTCCCGGTGCTGGCCCGGATCCTCACCGAACGCGGCCTGGAGCACACCACCCTGGGCACCCTGGCGCTCGCCTGCGCCTCCATCGACGACGTCCTGGCCTGGTCGGTCCTGGCCGGGGTGACCGCGCTCAGCGGCGCGGCCGAGACGGGCCAGTGGCACATCCTGCTCATCGTGCCGTACCTGCTCGGCATGCTGTTCGTGGTACGGCCGCTGCTGCGACGCCTGCGGACGCGCTCCGGTGCCCTCGCCCCGGCCGGATTCGCGTACGTCCTCACCGGACTGCTGCTGTCCGCGGCCGCGACGGAGTGGGCGGGCCTGCACTTCATCTTCGGGGCCTTCCTGTTCGGTGCCGTCATCCCGCGCGAGCAGACGGCGCAGCTGCGCGCGCAGATCCACGACCAGCTCGGGAACCTGGTCCAGACCCTGCTGATGCCGGTCTTCTTCCTCACCGCCGGTCTCAACGTCGACGTGTCCGGGATCGGCCTCGGCGGCCTGCGCGACCTCGGCCTGATCCTCCTGGTGGCCATCGGCGGCAAGTTCGCCGGGGCGTTCCTCGCGGCCCGCGGCAACGGCATGCCGGCCCGGCAGTCCGCAGCGCTGGCCACCCTGATGAACACCCGTGGCCTGACCGAACTCATCGCTCTGAGCGTGGGACTGAGCCTCGGCATCATCGACCGCGAGCTGTATTCGCTCATGGTGATCATGGCGGTGGTCACCACGACGATGGCCGGGCCCCTGCTGCGGTGGCTCCTGCCCCGGCGGCTCGTCGAGGCGGAGGCCGCCCGGGAGTCGGCCTCCGGCGGCGTACCCGCCGGCCTGCGGGAATGACCTGGGCGGAGCGGACATCGGAAGGGATGAGGCGGCCCCGGTGTGCACAGCCGGGCCGCCACCCTCCTGTCGATCACGCCTCGGACAGGCCGTCAGAGCTGGACGGCCCCGGACGAGATGGCCCACCCGATCAGCCGAGACTTGCTGGCCGCCCCGACCCGCCGCCGGGCCTCCTGCAAATGCTCGTCGACGGTGTTCTTCGAGATACCCAGGCGGCGAGCGGTCTCCTTCGCGGTCAGGCCGAGAACCGCCAGCCGGACCACTTCGGTCTGCCTGGGGGTGAGGATTTGGGTTGCGCTCAGCATGTCACTCAACACCTCGCGTTCGCGTGCAGATGAGGTCGGACTGTCCGTCGGATCCGTAGGGAAAAAAGGGGTCAGTAGGACTCCTTCGCGTTCATCCGGGCCGGTGCGTAGCGCTCGCCCGGCTTGGCCTGGTAGTGCTCCCAGCGGGGCTCGTTCCCGGTGGGCGTGTCACCGAGCACCACGACACGCAGGCCCGTACGGCGTTCCGCGTAGTCGTCGACGGCGTAGTGCTGGGTGACCCGGTTGTCCCAGATGGCCACGTCGCCGGGCCGCCACTGGTAGCGGCAGGTGAACTGCGGGGAGGTGGCGAACTCGGTGAGGTACTGCAGCAGCGCGTCGCTCTCGTTCCTGCTGAGCTGGGCGATGTGCGAGGTGTGAGCCCGGTTGACGAACAGCGCCCGGCGGCCGGTCTCCGGGTGGACGCGTACGACGGGGTGCTCGGCCCGGCTCTCCAGCCCCGGAATGCGGATGGCGTGGACCGCGGTGAGTCCGTCGAGCATGTCCCGCAGCGGGGCGGACAGGGCCTCATAGGCCCGGTACTGGTTCGACCACATGGTGTCGCCCCCCACACCGGGGCTGCGGACGATCTGCAGGACGGAGCCGATCGGCGGGTTCGGCGAGTAGGTCATGTCGGTGTGCCAGATCGGGATCTTGCCGTCCTGCTCCGAGTCGATGATCTGGATCTCGGGGTGCCCGTCGAGGTGGGGCAGGTAGGGGTGCACCTCCAGTTCGCCGAAGCGACGGCCGAAGGCGATCCGCGACTCGGGCGACCATCCCTGCTGGTCCGGGACGAAGAGCACCAGGTACTTCAGCAGCAGCCGACGCAGTTCGGCGAACGCGTCGTCGGTGATGTCCTGCAGGCGCAGGCCGTGGATCTCCGCGCCGAGAGCAGCGGTCAACGGCCGTACGTCGAAGGCCGTCTTGAGTGTGTCCGACATCTTTCAGCCCTTTCCCTCAGTGGGGCTGTGGCCCAGCCCCGTGTGGATCCCTGTTCGCTGATCGGCGACCGCATCACCTGGTGGCGACGAGGGCTCGTCTGCGGTCGGGCAGCACCCCGAGCTGGACGAGCCGGTCCAGCGTGCCGAGCGGGCGCATGCCGAGGCCGGACATGTTGTAGGTCATCTGATAGCGGAGCCGGCCGCTCCTGGCGGACCCGCACAGCAGGCGCCGGCCGAGGATCCGCCCGCCGCGCGTGGTGCTGGTCATGATCCGTGCGGCGCTGTGGCTCATGCTGTGGATGTCCTTGATCCGCTCCAGGCGTTCCGTCTCGTAGGCGCGCAGTGCCCCGTCGAGCGCTGTCCGGTCACCGAGGTCCACGTCCGCCAGCCGGGAGGCGAGTGCGGCGGCGTCGCCGATGGCCGTGTTCATCCCCTGAGCCGCCAGCGGATGGACGCCGTGCGCCGCTTCGCCGATCAGTGCGATGCCCGGCCGCACCAGGGACGAGGCCCGGAACTGGAACACCGGCAGCAGTTGCCTGCTGTCGAGGCTGTCCCTGAGGACCGTGGCCAGCGGGCCGAGTGCGGGGACGTCCGTGAGCAGTTCGTCGCACCACTGCCGCAGCCGCTCCCGGTCCGCTTTCCTGAGCTCGTCGGCCGTCACCTGGACGTAGACCCGGATCCGGTCGTCCGGCAGCGGATAGACCATCACCAGGCCGCGGTCCGTGACGTAGGAGGACACTTCGTCGGCCACCGGCGGCCTGCCCGAGAGTTCGAAGGACAGGAGCCGGTGACCGTACGCCACCGGGTCCGCGGTCATCCCGGACAGGCGGCGCAGGCGGGAGGACCTGCCGTCGGCGGCCAGCACGGCCCGCGCACGGATCTCGCGCCCGCTCGCGCCTGCGGTCCGCACTCCCGTGACCCGGCCGTATTGGTCGGTGAGGAGGTCGTCGACCAGGACGCCACGCTGCCAGCGCACGGTGCCGCCCAGCGACTCGCCGAGGCACTCCAGGATCGTCGCGTAGTCGTGGGACAGCATCCAGGGACGCTCGGTGTCGAGCTGTCCGAAGTCCATGGTGAGCAGTTCGGATCCGTCGGCCCGCCGGGCGACCAGCCGGTCGAGCCGGACCGCTCGCCTGGCTTCCAGCGCCGGAAGCACACCCCAGCCGTGCAGGAGGTTCAGCGAACCGGGCTGCAGCACCTCGCCCTTGGCGACCGGGGGCTGGCGCCGCTGCTTCTCCAGCAGTAGGACGTCGAGCCCGAGCCGGCCGAGCGCGCAGGCCGCTGCCAGACCGGCGACCCCGGCACCGCAGATCACGATGTCCGCATCCACCGGACCGGGTGTCTCCTGCCGCAGGCTCATCACGCCTCCCGTTCCGCGTAGCCGCACGCCGCCAGCGCTGCTCGATAGCTTCCGAGTGCCTTCAGGGCGAGTCCGTTGACGATCAGGCCGTCAACGTAGTAAGCGAAGTTCCTGATGTGCATGCAGACTTGGCCGGCCGGCCACAGCCCGTCCGGCTGCTGCGCGGCCAGGATCCAGTCGGCCGCGCGCCGGATCCGCGGATCGTCGGCCGGTACCCCGCAGGCGAGCAGCGCCCGCAGGGCCCAGGCGGTTTCCTCGACGGTCCCGTGGGTGGGGTCGTCGCCGAGCGTTCCTGTCTCGCCCGGACCCCAGGAGCCGTCCGCGAGCTGGGCGCGCAGCAGAGCCGCGCGGGCGCGCTGGCCCACCGGGTGGCCGGCGAGTCCGGCTCGGCCCAAGGCGGCCAGCGCCATGGCGGTCCCCGGGGTGAGCCCCCGGTACCACAGCGCCTCGTAGGTTCCGTCCGGCCGCTGGTGGGCGAGCAGCCAGTCCAGAGCCCGGCGCACGCCGGGGTCGTCCGGGGAGGCGCCGCAGTCCAGCGCGACCTCGACGGACTGCGCGGTGACATAGGGGCAGGGGCCGTCGTTCGGCAGCGTGGTGTCCGGGACGAAGGTCCCCCACGACCCCGTGCGGTCCTGCCGGGACTCCAGCCAGCGCAGCCCGCGGCGCAGCGGCTCGCCGCCCTCCTCCTCGCCGGCGACGGCGAGCGCGGACAGCACGTTGGCGGTGTCCAGGAAGTTCGGCCAGCCACGGGGCCCTTCCCAGCCCCAGCCCCCGGGCGGCGCGTCGAAGACCGGGAACGCCTGGTCCTGCTGGCAGCCGCGCAGCCACTGGCGTGCCCGCACCAGGCGTTCGTCGTCGGTGTAGCCGGCGTCCGCGAGACCGCGGGCCACGTAGGACCCGCCGATCAGGTCGAGGCCCTGCATGATGTGCCAGGAGCCGTCCGCCTGCACATTGGAGCGGAGGTAGTCGACGGCGTCGGCGAGGGGTGCGGGCGGGGACCCGGCGCAGCTGAGGCCGATGCAGACCACCGACACCAGCCAGTTGTCCCCGCCGTAGCCACCGCGGTCGTTCTCACCACGCTCCACCTGTGCGAGCGCGTCCAGCCCGGCCTGCCGGGCCATGCGGTGCAGGAGGCGCCCGAGTCCGGTCGGCGGACTGTGCCGGGCCTGGATGAACGCCATCGCGACGAACGGGGCCAGCCGGAAGGACAACCGGCCGCGCCAGAGCCGAGGGGGCAGCAGGAGCAGCTCCATCGGAATGCGCCGGGAGCCCTTGAGCTCCTCGAGGCCCGCGAGGGCGAGGAAGGTCCTGGCCATGTGGACCATACCGGGGTCGGTGAGCGCCTGCAGCCCGCCGTGCGAGTCGACCAGGCGCAGGGCGCGGCGCACAGGCTCCCGGTGTCCCTCCGGGTCCAGCAGATGCAGGGCCGCCGCCGCGATCACGGTGGGGACCAGCTGGGTGGGGGCGCCGGCGACTCCGCCCCAGCCGCCCTCGGGGTTCCGGGCGGACAGCAGCCACCGGGCCCCGCCCTCGACCAGATCCCGGGAGCGCTCGGGGTCCGCGATACGCAGGGCGGCCACGGCGCCGGCCGTGCCCAGGACGGCGGTGGGCCGCCGGTTGGGCCAGGAGCCCTCGGGACGCTGCCGTGCGAACAAGGTCTCGGCGGCGTGCGTGATCGACGTCTCGACACGGCTGTCCACAGTTGAACACACGCGACGTGTTCCTCCTTCTCACTCGCCAGGGTGGGGTCGGTTCAGTGGGCGGGCTGCGGCCGGTCCTCCCGCGGGAACTCGTGTCCGGAGCGCATCGTGCGCTGGACGCCGATGGTGAGGACGAGCAGCGGGCCGAGGATCCCGAGCGCCGCGGCCGGCCCGAGCCGCGGTACCAGCAGGGCGTCCGCGAGGACGAGCCGTTCGGCGACGAGCACCTCGTGCGCTCGAAGGGCCACGCGCGGGGTGACCGTGGGCTCCGGACCAAGGACCAGCCGGAAGGCGCCGCAGCCGACCGCGGCGGCAAGCAGCACCACGAGAACGTAGGCCGCACGGTCCCCCGGTACCGCCAGGACCCCGATCACCGCCGTCGCGACGGCCAGGCCGTACAGGGCGGCGGCCGTCCGCCTGGCCGTCCGCAGTCCGTGACGCACGGCGAACGTGGCGTAGCCGCCCTCGCGGTCACCGGCGACGTCGCGCAGAGTGCCGACGAGGTTCGAGGCGGCGTCGTGCGCCCAGAACACCACGACGAACGGCAGCAGTTCGGCCGGCGGGAACGGTACGGCCATCATCGTGCCGAAGGCGAAGGCCGCGCCGGTGAGGGCGCCGCGGACGACGTTGCCCCACAGGCCGCGCGCTTTGAAGAGGCCGTTGTAGGCGAGCGAGCCGCTGATGCCGACGGCCAGAAGCAGGATCGTCCGCCAGTTGCAGACCAGCGCGGCGACGCACGCCGCAGCGGCCAGGAGAGCGCCGCAGGCGAGCGCCGTCTCGGGCCGCATCCGCCCCGAGGGGATGGGCCGCTGTGGCTTGCTGATGGCGTCGAGGTCCCGGTCGAGGTAGTCGCCGAGGTAGTGGGCGGCCGTCCAGATCGCCGTGGGGACGAACCAGGCGGCGAACAGCCGCCCGTTCACGTGCGGCTCGGCGGCCAGGACCGCACCCGCGAGCCCGACCAGGCCGGGGTACCAGATCGTGTACGGCCGCCAGGTGCGCAGGTGCGCGTCGAGCGTCCGGACCAGACGGATGCCGGCCATGTCAGAAGGCGCGTCGCGACGCGTAACCGGCGATCTCGGCGAGCGTGTCGGTGCTCTCGCCCGCCGGCAACCGTGTGAGGCTGCCCGTCGCGTCGGCGATCAGTTGCGCGGCGACCTGTACGGCCGCGTCCCGGCCGCCCGTGGTCTCGACGATCGTGCGGACCACGGCGAAGCACTCGTCGGCGGGGACCTCGCCGCGGAACACCTGCTCCAGCTGCTTGCGTTCGTCGTCCCCGGCCCGCTCGTAGGCCAGCAGGATCGGCAGGGTCGGCCGGCGGTTCTGCAGGTCACTCTCCTGCGGCTTGCCGATGAGCGCCGGGGTGTCGTCGAAGGACAGAAGGTCGTCCCGGATCTGGAAGGCGGTGCCCAGCTTCACGCCGTACTCACCGAGGGCGTCGATCCAGTCCTGCCGGTCGGTGCCGAGGATCGCCCCCATCCGGCAGGCCGCCTCGAAGAGCGCCCCGGTCTTCAGCCGGGCCACCGTCAGATACTGCTCCACGGTGCAGTCCAGGTCGCCCACGAACTCGGACTCCAGCAGCTGCCCGCGGCACAGCCCCACCCCGGCCGAGGCCATCACCGAGGTCGCGGCCACGATGGCGGCGTCCGAGACACCGGTCGGCCGGGATCCGGTCAGGGTGGCGAAGGTCTCCAGGAGCAGCCCGTCGCCGGCCACGATGGCGGCGGGCACGCCGAACGCCGCCTGTACGGAGGGGCGCCCGCGGCGCATGTCGTCCTCGTCGATGATGTCGTCGTGGATCAGGGTGGCGACGTGCAGGTACTCGGTGGCGAGGGCCAGCTCGGCCAGCCCGTCCGCGGAGCCGCCGACACATCGTGCCGATTCGAGGACCAGGAGGGGGCGGAGCAGCTTCCCGGCCGGGACCAGAGCGTGCTCCGCGATCCTGCCGAGTTGGTCGAGGCGGCCGTCCCAGAGGGCGAGCAGGTCGCGCTGCAACGAGTCGGCGCCGGCCAGGAACGAGGCGAGGCCCGACCGGTCCGCTTCCCTCGTCACATTGTTGACGATCGTCATCGCTCGTACTGCCTTTCTCCCGGTATGCCGATGTTCGTGGTGAGGGTGCCGATGTCCGAGATCGCCACCTCGACCCGGCTGCCGACCGGCAGCGGGCCCGAGGCCGCGGGAGTTCCGGTGAGGATCACATCGCCGGGCAGCAGCGTCATGTGCTCGCTGACCGCGGCGATCACCTCGTGCACAGGGGTGAGGAGGTCGCGGGTGCCGGCGCGCTCCACGGTCACGCCGTCGACGGTGCAGGTGATCTCGGCGTCCGCCGGGTCGAGGTCCGTGGCGAGCCAGGGGCCGAGCGGCGTGAAGCCGTCGAAATGCTTGGCCCAGACGGGCGGGAAGCCCGCACGCCCGGAGCCCGCGGAGCCGTCCGCGGTCGGCTTCACGTATGCCGTGAGGTCGTTCGCGCAGGTGTACCCCGCCACGACCCGTGCCGCCTCCTGCGGCGGGACCCGGGTGCAGCGCATGCCGATCACGACCGCCAGCTCGGCCTCGTACTTCAGCTCCCACTCGGGTCCCGGGTGGCGCACGGTCTCCCCGGAACCGGCCAGCGAGGACGGCGGTTTGAGGACGACCGCGCAGGAGGCGGCGCCCGTGCGCCGCCGGTCACCGGCCTCCGTGTGACCGTCCGGTGCGCGGTTGAGCGCGACACAGGCGATCTTGCTCGGCTCGGCCGGTGGCAGCAGGATCACCTCGCCGAGCGGACGTGCCCGGCCGGGGCCGTCCACCCAGCGGCCGTCCGCCCGGTCGTGCACGACGGGGACGACGGTGCCGTCGTCACCGCGCTGCTCCAACCGTCCGTATCGGGGCCGACCAACCTCGGCATCCTTATCGATATATCGACAGATGAACATGTACGGGTCCTTCCTGGCCGTGTCGGTCGAGGCAGGGCCTCTCGTGGAACCGGGCGGGTCCTCACCAGGCGACGGGCAGCTCCAGAAGCCCCAAGGTGACGTGACCGCCGCGCCAGCGCAGGCTCTCGGCCGGCACCGCCAGGCGCAGGTCAGGAAGACGCTGGAGGATCGTCGAGAACACCGTCTGCAGTTCGAGCCGCGCGAGGGCGGCGCCGAGGCAGTGGTGCGCGCCGTGTCCGAACGCGAGATGCGGGTTCGGCTGCCGCGTGACGTCGAACCGCGCGCCGTCGGGGAAGACTTCCTCGTCGCGGTTGGCGGCGTTGACGGAGATCTGCACCAGCTCGCCCGCGCGCACGAGCTGCCCGGACAGCCGGACGTCCTCGGTCGCCATCTGGATCCGGTTGAGTTCGATGACCGGCTGGCGGCGGAGGATCTCCTCGACCGCCGGGCCCAGGAGGGCGGGGTCCTCCCGCAGCCTGGCCGGCTCCTCCGGATGACTGAGGAGGGTGAGCACTCCGGCACTGATCGCGGTCTGTGTCGTCTCCAGGCCGCCCGCGAGGATGACGATGGTCAGGGAGACGAGTTCCTCGAAACTCAGCCGGCCCTCCTCGTCGTGGGCGTGGACCAGGGTGGTCAGCACGTCCGCGTCCGGCCGGCCGCCCTGCTTCAGGTCCGCGCGCTTGTGCTCGGCCATGACGCCCACATACATGCCGAGTTCCCGCCAGGCCGACTGATCGAGGCCGCCGGCGCCCACCGCGGTGATCCGGTCGCACCAGCGGCTGAGCCTGTCGTGGTCGGCCGCCGGGAATCCCATCAGCTCGCAGATGACGACGGCCGGCAGCGGCGCGGCGACATGGCGCACCAGGTCGGCGGGTGGGCCTTCCCGCTCCAAGTCGTCCAGCAGACGGTCCGTCAACTCCTGGATGCGCGGGCGCATGCCGTCGATCTGCCGGACGGTGAAAGCCTTGGAGACCAGGCCGCGCAGTTCGAGGTGCGGACGGCCGTCCATGTTCACCGTGCGCATGGGGCTCCCGCCCGCGGCCGGACCGGCGGCGGGCGCCGGCAGGTCCCGGGTGAAGCCCGCGCCGGAGAGCACCGTGCGCACGTCCTCGTAGCGGGTCACCAGCCAGGCGGTCCTGCCGTCCGGGAGGCGGACCCGGGAGACGGGGTCCTCACGACGTAACCGGTCGAGGCCCGGCGGGAGTTCCCCCGCGTGGTCGGCGGCACTGGGGTAATCGGCGACGTGATCCATGGATGGAATTCCGATCTGCGCGCGTTCACGGCGGAGCGCGCACCGAAGCAGCCCACGGCATCGGACACCGCGCGGCACAGGCAGACAGGGACTATTGATGGATGCGTGTCAGAGATATGACGGAAGGCCGAAGCCGGATCAGCACCGGGCTGCCCACGGGGCAGCACTCATGACCACAGGAAACCGGAACCCGGTCTTGGAATACCAGACGCCACTTCAAATCCCCCGTATTGCGTGTTCGTCGGTCGACACCGTTGCAAGGTGGCAGAGCCGGTTGGCCAGATATCCTCGCACTGCGGTGGCGCGCTTTGTCAAGCGTAACACCCTCCCCCCTGATCACCCTCGCTTTAACGACCCAGGGTATGGGAGGTATTCGGCCATCGGGGAGGCGTAAATCTACGTCCGGCCTGTGAATCCGCTCTTCATCCGTCAGGCTTCCGGGAGCGCTTTCGGGCCGAAGGTCCGGCTGACACGCCGGGTGCGCGACCGGTCCGCCGGCCCAGGGTGGCCGATACTTTCCGGACAGGTCATGGTCCGGTGCCCGGTGGGGTCCCCTCGGCGTCCGGAAGGCCCGGGAGAGTAGCAGACGATTCCCCGGGCGGGTACCCCCGCAAAATCAGGGTTGTTGGCACCACGACCGCCCCGGCAGAGTGCTGTTGCTGATCAACGATCACGAAGACCAAGACGGGGGGCGTCCGTTCATGTCCTGGATGGCTCAGCTTCTGGAGCGAGGCCGACAGCGGCACGGCGAGCGGATCGCCATCCGCGACGGTGACCGGCACACCACCTACTCAGAGCTGGACCGGCGGACCGACAGCCTGGCCACGGCCCTGCTGGAGCTGGGCATCGAACGCGGCCACCGGGTCGCGGTGGTCTCGCACAACCGACTTGAGGTGCTGGAGACCTATTTCGCCCTGGGAAAGATCGGGGCGACCGCGGTTCCTCTCCATTACGGGGCCGTGGCCGAGGAAGTGACCGCTGCCGTCGAGCGGTTCGAGGTGTCGGCGATCATCGGGGAGGCGGGTCTGCCAGGCACCACGGCTCCCTTCCCGGGCCTTCCCGTGCTGGACTACGACAGCGAGGAGTACCGGCAGGCCGTCGCCTGCGATCCCGCGCTGCCGCCGGGTGACATACCCGACGACACCCTGATGTTCATCCTGCAGACCTCCGCCACGACCGGCCGGCCCAAGGGTGTCTGCGTCGACCACCACTCGCTGCGGTCGGTGGCCCTGGGCTACCTGGCCGACGTACAGCCGGAGCCGGACGAGGTCTTCCTGCACTGCGGGCCGCTGTTCCACGGGGCGATGGTCATCCCGCTCATCCGCCTCGCCGCCGGGGCGACCGTGGTGCTCATGCGCATGTTCAGCCCGCAGGAGTGCCTCGCCACGATCCGCCGGCACCGGGTGACCCATCTGTTCCTGGTCCCGGACATGCTCCGGTTCCTGCTGAGGGCCCGCGAGCTCTCCCCCACCGGGACGGACAGCCTGCGGGAGGTGATCTACGGGGCGGCCCCGATGCCGCGGCAGTTGCTCCTCGACGCGCATGCGGCGTTGGGCTGCGGCTTCCGCCAGCTGTACGGCCTGACGGAGGCGGGCGGCCCCGTGGCGACCCTTCCGCCCGCCGACCACGACTTCACGTCGGAGGAAGCCCGGGGCCCGGCCGCGTCCATCGGCCGGGCCACCATGGGCACGGTGTTCCGCAGCCTCGGCGACAAGGAACACCCCTCCCCCACCGGGCGGATCGGCGAACTGTGGGTGCGCAGCCCCGCCGCCATGCGCAGCTACTGGAAGGACCCCGAGGCCACCGCCGAGGCCCTGTGCGACGGCTGGGTGCGCACCGGTGATCTCGGCACGGTCGACGAGCAGGGATACATCCATCTCACCGGGCGGGTGAAGGACGTCGTCCTCCGCGGTGGCCAGAAGGTCTACCCGGCCGAGGTCGAGCGGGTGCTTCTGGCCCACCCGGCCGTGCGCGAGGCATGCGTGGTGGGAGTTCCGAGCGACGAGTGGGGCGAACTTCCCGTCGCCTACCTGGTGACGTCCGGAAAGGACACAGGGCTGCTGGACGCCCTGCGGGACCTGACGCGCCGGCACCTCGCCCGGTACAAGCGCCCGGACGAATTCCGGGTCGTTCCGGAGCTACCGCGCAATGCAGCCGGAAAGATCGACCGGCGCACGCTGCGCGCCACGGCGGCCGGGGATTCGGCCGGGACCGCCCCACCGGAACAGAAGGAATGAATGATGGGAAACGCCGAGCTGGAACACGTCATCACCCGTCTCGAAGCAATCCTGGTGGAAGTCTGGGACGAGCACCCGGGCGGCGAGCCGATCGACCGCGACGCCTCGTTCCTGAATCTCGGCGTCGACTCGCTCACGCTGGTTCACCTGCTCGACCGGATTGAAAGCGATTTCCACCCCGAGTGGGACCCGGACAATCCCCCCTCCGCATTCAGTTCACTGCTCTCGCTCGCCGGATCCATGACCACGCACAAGCCGGACGGCACCGCACGGAAATGACGTCCGGATGGTCCGGCCCGGGAATTCACGGCACGACGTACCGGGCCGCCGCCACGGCGGCCGGCGCCTGCCAGACACCAGCAGAGGATTTCTCGTGGAACCCGTTCACAGCGCTGTCGCCGGTCCCCGACCACCGAACGAGGAGCGGCGTCACGTCGGCGGAGACGACTTCCGGTCGTTGATGAGCTCGTTCCCCACCGGTGTGGCGGTCGTGACGGGCACCGGCCGGGACGGGGCACCGCGCGGCGTCACCTGTTCCTCGCTCAGCAGCGTCGCCCTCGACCCCCCGACCCTGCTCGTCTGTCTGAAGACCCGCGGCAGCACCCTGGAGCTGATCCGGACGCAGGAGTGGTTCGCGGTCAACCTGCTGCACGCGCGGGCACGTGCCACCGCGGAGGTCTTCTCCTCCCCCGTGGCGGACCGCTTCGCCCATGTCCGCTGGCGGCCGACGGGCACGGCGGGGCTGCCGTGGCTGTACGAGGACGCCCTCGCCGTCGCGGAGTGCGCCGTCACCGGGCTGTACGCCGTCGGCGACCACACGGTCGTCCTCGGCGAGGTGGAGGGCGTGGAGCTCCAGCCGGACGTGCCGTTGCTCTACGGGATGCGGCAGTTCTCGGTCTGGCCGGCCGGCCCCGCGGGCCGGACGGGATCCGACCCGGGCCGCACCCCGTAGCAGGACGTCACCGCGCCGGAACCCGACCGTGGGTGTCCGCCGCCCGACGCCGAGCACCGACCACTGACCACCGACCACCGACCACCGACCACCGACCACCGACCACCGACCAGAGTGCTGACCGACCCGAGGGGGATGCCGCGATGACCGCAACCGGGCGTGGCCCAGGACTGGCCGACCTGTCCGGCGACGCCGGGACGACCCTGGCGTGGTTCCGGCGGATGAGGGAGGAGGACCCCGTCAGCCATGACGAGCGGGCCGGCGTCTGGCATGTCTTCCGGTACGCGGACGCGGTGCAGATCCTGGCCGACCAGACCGCCTTCTCCTCCGACTTCAGCGATCTCACCCCCTCCCAGGAGGACGTCGACCTCTTCTCCCGGGGCAACCTCATCCGGAAGGACCCGCCCGACCACCGCAAGCTGCGCGCCCTCGTCGGCAAGGCGTTCACTGCGCGGGTGGTGGCCCAGCTCGAGCCCCGCATCACCGAGATCACCGGTGAGCTGCTGGACGCGGTGAAGGGCGCGGACCGGATCGAGTTGATCTCGGACCTGGCGTACCCGCTGCCGGTCATCGTCATCACCGAGCTCCTGGGCATCCCGGCGGAGGACCGCGCCACCTTCCGGCGGTGGGCCGAGGCTCTCGTGTCGCCGAACGGCGGGGGCGGCGGTCTGATCCCGAACGAGCAGCGCATCCAGTCCATGGCGGCCGTCATGCGCGAGATGAACCCGTACTGTCTGGAGCACATCCGCTCCCGCCGGGCCCGGCCGAAGCAGGATCTGATCAGCGCCCTCGCGACGGCGGAGGTGGACGGCCAGCGCCTGGCAGACGAGGAGATGGTCGGCTTCGTCAGCCTGCTGCTGCTCGCCGGCCACATCACCACGACCGTGCTGCTCGGCAACTCCGTGCTGTGCCTGAGCGAGCACCCCGAAGCCGTCGCGGCTCTGCGCGCCGACAAGAGCCTGCTCCCCGTCGCGATCGAGGAGGCGCTCCGCTACCGCGCACCGCTGGCCCCGATGACCCGGCGGACCACCCGGGAGGTCGAGATCGGCGGACGCGCCGTTCCGGCGGGCGAGATCATCGTCACCTGGCTGTCCTCGGCCAACCGGGACGAACGGGCGTTCCCTGACCCGGACCGCTTCGACTTCCGTCGCAACCCCAACCCCCACCTGAGCTTCGGGCACGGGATCCACTTCTGTCTGGGGGCTCCGCTGGCTCGGCTGGAGACCCGGATCGCCCTGGAGCTGATGCTCGACCGCTGGAGCGCGTTCTCGGCAGGTCCGGACGTCGAGTTCCACGACGCACGGGGCATCTTCGGCCCCAAGTACCTCCCACTCCACCTGCGCTGGGCCTGAGAACCAGAGAGAAAGGATGCACCGGACATGGCGACGACTGCCGGCCCGACCGAACACACGCTGGACGTACCAGGTGCGCGTCTCCACTACGAGACCAGCGGAACGGGCCCCCTGCTCGTGCTGGTCGGCGCGCCCATGGGCAGCAGGGGGTTCGCGACCATCACCCCGCTCCTCGCCGAGCACTTCACCGTCGTCACGTACGACCCCCGCGGCATCCTGCGCAGCACCGCCGAGGACCCGGACGCGGAGGTGACACTCGACCTGCTGGCGGACGACGTCCACCACCTGCTCGCGGCGCTGGGCAGCGAGCCGGCGTACGTCTTCGGCAACAGCGGCGGAGCCTCCGTCGCGCTCTCGCTGCTCACCCGGTACCCCGAGCAGGTTCGCGCCCTGGTCGCCCACGAGGCGCCGCTGATCGAACTGCTGCCGGAAAGCGAACAGTTGCACGCCGCGCTGGAGAAGGTGTGCGCCGCCTATGTCGGCGAGGGCCGCAACGAGGGGCTGAAGATGTACGCCGCGCTGACCGGCGTCGAGCGTTTCTCCCGGCCCCCCGGCGGCGGGCGGCACGAGGTGACCGACCTGGAGTCGTTCACCCCGCCGGACGACGTACGGGCCATCCTGGACCGGTTCTTCCTGCACATCCTCCGCCCCACCGCCTTCTACCGCCCCGACCTGCCGGCATTGCGGGCCGCGTCCGGCCGCATCGTGGTGGCGGGCGGCACCGCCTCCGAAGGACAGCTCTCCCACCGCTCCGCCGCTGCCCTCGCCGGGGAACTCGGCACCACACTCGTGGACTTCCCCGGTGACCACACCGGCTTCCAGGGCGAGCCCGAGCCGTTCACCCGCCTCCTTCACCAGGTGCTCACCGGGGCGGCCTGAGCCGAAGCAGTGTCATCGACCGAGTACTGCAGCTGGAGTGACTCATGACCGACTTGACCTACTCGGAGTACCTGCAGGTGGACACCCTGCTCTCGCTCCAGCAGCCGCGTTCGTCGGGCACGGCCGACCGCGCGGTGGTACTGGCCGAGCACTTCTTCATCGTCGCGCACCAGTCCTGCGAGCTGTGGCTCAAGCAGCTGGCCGCCGATCTCGAGGCCGTGGTGGACACGCTCGCGTCCGGGTCCGGTGCGGCGGGCCTCGAACTGAGCGTGGAGCTGCTGCGGCGGGCGGGCGACCTGCTCCGGGTGCTGCACGAGCAGGTCCTGGTGCTGGAACGCCTGCCGCTGCGGCACTTCGTCGAGTTCCGTCCCCTTCTCGGTACCGCGAGCGGGGCCCAGTCCGAGCAGTTCGGCGTGCTTGCCCGGCTGATCGGCAATGACCGGCGCGATGGCGCGCTCTACGAGGCCTTCGTGGCCGCCGTGGCACGCTCCGGCCTCTCGGTGGCGCATGTGTGCCGACTGGGACCCGAGGCCGGCGGACTGCACCGGGTCGCCGAGGCACTGCTCGACGTCGGTGACGGACTGCTGCGGTGGAAGGTCGCCCATCTCGGCCTGATGTCGCGGATGGTGGGCGGGGAGCAGGGCACGGGCGGCAGCAGCGGGATCGACTACCTACTCCGCCGGATCACCCTGCCCTTCCCCGAACTCCGGTACCACCGCGGTGAGTTGCACCCGTCCGAGCTCGCCCGAAGCGCGGGCTGAGGCTCCCCCGTCGTCCACGGAAAACCAAGGTGAGGACCAAATGATCTCCAGTGTGGTAATCGTCGGTGGCGGTACCGCGGGATGGATGACTGCCAGCTATCTCAAGGCCGCCCTCGGCGAACAGATCGACGTGACACTCGTCGAGTCGAAGAAGGTCTCGACGATCGGCGTGGGCGAGGCCACGTTCAGCACGGTCCGGCACTTCTTCCGGTTTCTCGGGCTGGCCGAGCACGAGTGGATGCCGGAGTGCCACGCCTCGTACAAGCTCGCCATCCGATTCGAGAACTGGCGGGAGAAGGGGCACTACTTCTACCACCCGTTCGAACGGCCACGGGGCGTGCAGGGCTACTCGCTCGCCGACTGGTGGCTGCAGCTGCGCCCGAGTGACCGGTACGACCGCGACGCCTCCGTGCTGGCCGCGCTGTGCGACGCCAAGTGCTCACCCAAGTACCTGGACGGGACCCTCTTCGAGACGGACCTCCTGACCGGCGAGGGGGATCTCCACCGAGCGACGCCGCCCGCCCAGGCCACCCAGTTCCCCTACGCCTACCATTTCGATGCCACCCTGCTGGCCCGGTACCTCACCGGGTACGCGACCAAGCGCGGGGTCCGGCACGTCCTGGACGACGTCCTCGACGTACGCCTCGACGACGACGGCTCCATCAAGAACGTCCTCACCAAGGAGCACGGGGAGCTCGTCGGCGATCTGTTCGTCGACTGCACCGGATTCCGCGGTCTGCTGCTCAACCAGGCACTGGGCGTGCCGTTCCTCTCGTACCAGGACAGCCTGCCCAACGACAGTGCGGTGGCCCTGCGGGTGCCGGTGGACGTGGCGGCGCGGGGCATGCGCCCGTGCACCACGGCCACCGCCCAGGACGCCGGCTGGATCTGGACGATCCCGCTGCTCGACCGGCTGGGCACCGGCTACGTCTACGCCAGCGACTACTGCTCGCCGGAGGAGGCCGAGCGGACCCTGCGGGAGTTCGTCGGCCCGGCGTCCGGGGACCTGCCGGCCAACCACATCCGGATGAGGATCGGGCGCAGTGCCCAGTCCTGGGTGAAGAACTGTGTGGCGATCGGCCTCTCCAGCGGATTCGTCGAGCCGCTGGAGTCGACCGGCATCTTCTTCATCCAGAACGGCATCGAGCAGCTGGTCCGGCACCTCCCCGGCGGGCGGGACGACGAGCCGCTCCGCGAGGCGTACAACCGGCAGGTCGGACGTGTCATGGACGGTGTCCGCGAGTTTCTCGTCCTGCACTACTACGCCGCCGCGCGCAACGACAACCAGTACTGGCGGGACGCCAAGAGCCGGCAGCTGCCCGACGGCCTCGCGGAGCGCATCGAGCAGTGGCGCACCAAGCTGCCCGACGAGGACTCGGTCTACCCCTACTTCCACGGCTTCGAGCCCTACTCGTACACCGCCATGCTCCTCGGGCTCGGCGGACTGCCGACCCGGTCGCTGCCGGTGCTCGGGAAGCTCGACGACACCGAGGTGGTCAAGGAGTTCGACCGAGTGCGCCGGCAGGCGGACATCCTGGTCGACCGGCTGCCCAGCCAGTACGCCTATCTGGCGCACGCCGCTGCGGACCGGACCTCGCCCTGATGGGGGGTCGTAGAGGCCGCTGGGCGGCGAGATTCTGGAGCTGGCTGCAGCAGCCGGGGCTGGTGGCCTTAGGCATGTTCTACGGCCTGACCCCGCCGTTCGAGTGGTTCATGGAGGGGGAGCCCTGCCCACCGCAGCGCTCCCCCCGCTCCGGCCACGCCCCCGGACTGGGACATCCGGAGCGCCTCGTCCCCCACCTGCCGCCCTCACCGGCGGAACAGGCTCTGTGGAGCGAGCTCACCTCCGACGGTCCGGGAGCCCCGCGATCCGGCCACGCCGACCGGCTGCCCTGACCGCCCCGTCGGCCCCCGGTGCCCGCCGGCGTACCCGTTGCCTTTGGAGAGAACGGACCTGATGATGAGTCATCCCCACGCGACAGCACCTCCCGGAGCCCCTACCGGCAAACGGGTTGCGCTCGCCCAGCCGAGAGGTTTCTGCGCGGGCGTGCGCCGCGCCATCGGCATCGTTGAACGGACCCTCGACCTGTATGGCGCGCCGGTCTACGTGCGCAAGGAGATCGTCCACAACCACTACATCGTCTCAGAACTCCAGAAGCGGGGCGCGCGCTTCGTCGACAGCGAGGACGAGGTACCCGAGGGCGCCGTCTGCGTGTTCTCGGCGCACGGGGTCTCGCCCGCCGTCCGGGCCCGGGCCGACCGGCGGCACCTGCAGGTGGTCGACGCCACCTGCCCGCTCGTCGCCAAGGTGCACCAGGAGGCACTGCGCTTCGCCCGCGACGGCCGGATCATCCTGCTGGTCGGCCATGCGGGCCACGAGGAAGTCGAAGGGGTCCTGGGCGAGGCTCCCGAGCGCACCATCGTGGTCGAGACGGCCGAGGACGTGAGTCGGCTCGACCTGGCCGACGACACGCCGGCGGCCTACCTCACCCAGACCACCCTGTCGTTCGACGAGACCACACGCGTCGTCGAGGCGCTGCACCGGCGGTTCACGGACATCGTCGGCCCGCACGACGACGACATCTGCTACGCCAGCCGCAACCGGCAGAACGCGATCAAGGAGCTGGCCGGTCACAACGACCTGGTTCTGGTCGTCGGCTCCCGCAACTCCAGCAACTCGCTGCGCATGGTGGAGGTGGCCCGGGGGCACGGGTGCGCCGCGCACCTGGTCCCGGACGTCACGCACCTGGACGAGCGGTGGCTGGAGGGGGTGTCGAGGATCGGGATCAGCTCGGGGGCCAGCGCCCCGGAAATCCTGGTCGGCGAGCTGGTCGACCGGCTGGCCGCGCTCGGCTACGGCGATGTGGAGGTCCAGCAGGGCGCCCTGGAGGACGTCGTCTTCGCCATGCCGGGGCGGCTGGCCGATCCGGTCACCGGCCGGGTACCGCGCACTCTGCTGGCCGACGAGGTGCGCTGATGTCGACCATCGCACATGCCCACACGGCAGGCTCCCAGCCCGCGGCGGAGACGGAGGGACACGCCGTGCCGCTGCTGGAGGAGCTCGGCGGACCGGCCGGCCTGCGTGCCCTGCCCCTCGATGAGGCGCGTCAACTGGCCGCGGCAACAAGGCGGTTCATGGTGGAGACGGTCACCCGGACCGGTGGGCACCTTGGCCCCAACCTCGGGGTCGTCGAGCTCTCGATCGCGCTGCACCGGGTGTTCGACTCCCCGAACGACCGGATCCTCTGGGACACCGGGCACCAGACCTACGTCCACAAGATCCTCACCGGCCGCGCCGGAGACTTCGCCACCCTCCGGCAGGCGGGCGGCCTCTCCGGCTACCCGTCCCGACGGGAGTCCGAGCACGACGTCATCGAGAACTCGCACGCCTCGACCGCGCTGTCCTGGGCGGACGGGCTGGCCCGGGCCCATCGCCTGCGCGGCGTCACGGACCGCGTCGTGGCGGTGATCGGCGACGGCGCGCTGACCGGCGGTATGGCCTGGGAGGCCCTCAACAACATCGCTGCGGCACCGGACCGGCCGGTGATCGTCGTACTCAACGACAACGCCCGGTCCTACGCGCCCACCGTCGGTGCGCTGGCCGGCCATCTCGCGGCCCTGCGCGGCCCCGAGGCGCCGCAGGCCCTGTTCGAGCGACTCGGGCTGGCCTATCTGGGGCCGGTCGACGGACACGACATCGCCGCGCTCGAGGAGGCACTGCGCCGGGCGGCCGCCCTCGGCCGGCCCGTAGTCGTCCACTGCGCCACCGAGAAGGGCCGCGGCCACGCCCCGGCCGAGCGGGACGAGGTGGACCGGTTCCACGCCGTCCGTGCCCGGCCCGCGCCCGGCACCGGCGGGGACCGCTCGCCCTCGTGGACGTCGGTCTTCGGCGAGACGCTGGCCGAACTCGGTGCGACCCGGCCGGACATCGTGGCGATCACTGCGGCGATGCTCGACCCGACCGGGCTGAGTGAGTTCGCCCGGCGGTACCCGGACCGGACCATCGACGTGGGCATCGCTGAGCAGCATGCGGTGACCGCGGCGGCGGGCCTGGCCCTCGGCGGCCTGCATCCGGTGGTGGCGCTGTACGCGACCTTCCTCAACCGGGCCTTCGACCAGCTCCTGCTCGACACCGCCCTGCACCGGGCCGGGGTGACCTTCGTCCTGGACCGCGCGGGCGTGACCGGCGACGACGGCCCGTCCCACCATGGGATGTGGGACCTGTCACTGCTCCAGCTCGTTCCCGGTCTGCGGGTGGCCGCGCCGCGTGACGCCGCCACCCTGCGGCGAGCCCTGCGGGAAGCGGTCTCCGTGCAGGACGGGCCCACCGCCGTGCGCTTCCCCAAGGGCGCCACCGGTGCCGCCATCCCAGCGGCCGAGAGCACCGGCGGCGTGGACATCCTGCGGCGCGGCACGCGAGCGGACGTCCTCCTCGTCGCCGTGGGCGCCATGGCCGGCGCATGCCTGGAGGCCGCCGACCGGCTGGCCGGACACGGCTTCGGGGTCACCGTCGTCGACCCCCGCTGGGTCAAGCCCGTCCCGCCCGCCGTGGTCGAGCTCGGGCTGCGCCACAGGCTGGTCGCCACCGTGGAGGACAGCGGCCGGGTCGGTGGCGCCGGGCAGGCGATCGCCCAGGTGCTGGCCGACGCGGGAGCGGCGAGGCCCGTCCGCACCTTCGGCCTGCCGCAGGAGTTCCTGGAACACGGCTCGCGGGCCGAGATCCTGGCGCGGTGCGGACTGTCCGGGCAGGGCATCGCCGGCGCCCTGACCGAGCTTCTGTGACCTGGGAAGCCGCGCGGCTGAGCGCCGTTTCCGATCGTTCGAGAACAGTTCGAGAACAGTGAGGAGCAAGGTGTCATGCCGATAGGGCTAGGGATACCGACCGTCCCGCTCAAGCCGCTGGCCCAGCGCCGGTTCTCCCGCCAGATCATGGTCGGCAACGTGCCGGTCGGTGGCGACGCGCCCGTCTCCGTGCAGTCCATGACCACCACGGTGACCTCGGACATCGGCGCCACCCTCCGGCAGATCGCCCAGCTGACTGCCTCCGGCTGCCAGATCGTCCGGGTCGCCGTCCCCTCGCAGGACGACGCCGACGCGCTGGCGGTCATCGCGAAGAAGTCGCAGATCCCGGTCATCGCGGACATCCACTTCCAGCCCCGGTACGTCTTCGCGGCGATCGACGCCGGCTGCGCCGCCGTCCGCGTCAACCCCGGCAACATCAAGCAGTTCGACGACAAGGTCAAGGAGATCGCCAAGGCTGCCAAGGACGCCGGTGTGCCCATCCGGATCGGCGTCAACGCCGGCTCGCTCGACAGGCGCCTGCTGGAGAAGTACGGCAAGGCCACCCCCGAGGCGCTGGTCGAGTCCGCGCTCTGGGAGTGCTCGCTGTTCGAGGAGCACGACTTCCGCGACATCAAGATCTCCGTCAAGCACAACGACCCGGTCGTGATGATCAATGCCTACCGCCGGCTGGCCGCCGCCTGCGACTACCCGCTGCACCTCGGCGTCACCGAGGCCGGCCCGGCCTTCCAGGGCACCATCAAGTCGGCCGTCGCCTTCGGCGCCCTGCTCGCGGAAGGCATCGGCGACACCATCCGCGTCTCCCTCTCCGCCCCGCCGGCCGAGGAGATCAAGGTCGGCACCCAGATCCTGGAGTCGCTCGGCCTACGCCAACGCGGGCTGGAGATCGTCTCCTGCCCGTCCTGCGGCCGCGCCCAGGTCGACGTCTACAAGCTGGCCGAAGAGGTCACTGCCGGCCTGGAGGGCATGGAGGTCCCGCTGCGCGTCGCCGTCATGGGTTGCGTCGTCAACGGTCCGGGCGAGGCCCGCGAGGCCGACCTCGGCGTCGCCTCCGGCAACGGCAAGGGCCAGATCTTCGTCAAGGGCGAGGTCATCAGGACCGTCCCCGAGTCCAAGATCGTCGAGACCCTGATCGAGGAGGCCTTCAAGATCGCCGAACAGATGCAGGCCGACGGCGTCGAACCCGGCGCCCCGAGCGTGTCCGCCGCCGGCTGACCGGCCGTTCCAGTAGCCCTGTGCACAGTGAGGAAACGAGCACCCACCATGACGTACGTCATTGCTCATCCCTGCGTCGACGTGAAGGACAAGGCCTGCGTCGAAGAATGCCCCGTGGACTGCATCTACGAGGGCCGGCGGTCCATGTACATCCACCCGGAGGAGTGCGTCGACTGCGGCGCCTGTGAGCCGGTCTGCCCGGTGGAGGCCATCTACTACGAGGACGACACCCCGGCTGAGTGGAAGGAGTACCAAACGGCGAATGCCGAGTTCTTCGACGAGCTCGGCTCACCCGGCGGCGCGGCCGACCAGGGACTGATCGAGCGCGACCACCCCTTCATCGCGGGACAGCCCCTCCGGGCGGCCTGATGCCCGGAAGGGGCCCTCGGTACTGCCGTGATCCGGACCATTCACGGGCCACAGCCTCGTCAACGGCGACCACAACCGCCGTTCTTGCCGGCCAACGGCGGGCCTGACCAGCGACGCAGCACACCTGAGACGCCATCAGAAATCGCCATGCACTCCACATGATGCGTCGTCGGAAAGATGTCGGCCTGAGCAAGTCACGGAAAAGACCAGGTCAGAGCAGCTTTCTCGGCTCGCCGCGCAGCGTGAGTGCGCCCAGAGCGTCAAACGAGCGTCACGGTCGACAGCCCGTCCCGCCCACTCGGGCCAGACCGAGCTGCCACGACCAGTTGCCCCGGGGCTCCGTCCCGCTCACTCCAGAGGCCGGCGGGATGCTGGCTGCCGTCCACGGCTCGGGTGGCTGATCCCCTCGTGCAGGTTGGCAGGTTCCGTACCGGGGCTCCACTGAACATAACCGCCATGGAGACGGCAGCGACTTTCCGCGGTGACGCCAGAGCTCAGGACCGGGGCGAAGTGCGGGTATGGGCACTGCCTGCTCCGACGGTGGCCTCGTCCACCACGCTGGACCTGACCGCGCTGGACGAGCGGGAGCGGCAGCGCATGAACGCCTTCGTCCAGGACAGGGACCGCGTCCTCTACGGCTTCGCACACGCCGCGCTCCGCACGATCCTGTCCGCACTGACCGGCGAGGCGCCCGCCGCACTCCGCTTCGTCCGGGCCGCCTGCCCGTGCTGCGACGAGCCGCACGGACGGCCCGTCCTCACTTCTGCACGGCTGGAGTTCTCGCTGTCCCACAGTCGGGATCTGGTGCTGATCGGCGTCGCGCCGACCCCGATCGGCGTCGACACGGAGCCCGTGCCGAAGCTCGGGACTGCGGAGCAGCTCGCGAGGGTGCTCCATCCGGCAGAACGCGAGGAGGTGGCGGCTGCGCTTCCGGAGCACCGGGCGGCGGTCTTCGCCCGTCTGTGGGTGCACAAGGAGGCCTACCTCAAGGGCCTGGGGACCGTCCTCGGCCGTAGCCCTGCGGCGGACGACATCCGCGGCGACGTCGCGGGGTGGCACCTCTCCGACCTCTCGGTGGGACCCGGCCAGGCGGCCGCCGTCGCGGTCGGCTCCCCGGCGCCGTACGAGATCCGTCTGCATCGGGCCCTTCCGGTGACGCGGCCCCCCATGTTTTCCGTCCGGTGAGTTCAGGCGTGCGTCTTCACCATTCGGAGGATGGACTCGGTGGCCTGGTCCACGCATGAGGTCAGGTAGAAATGGCCGCCGGGGAAGATTTCGGACGTGAAACCGCCGGTGGTGAACTGTGCCCAGGCCAAGGCGTCGTCGACCGGTACGACGGGATCGCAGTCACCGGCCATCGCCATGATCGGGCAGGCAAGAGGCTGCGTCACCGGTTCCAGCTCCGTGTACGCGGCCAGGGCCGCGTAGTCCGCACGCACGGTGGGCAGGAACATCCGCATCAGTTCCTCGTTCCCCAGCAGATCTCCCGCGGTGCCGCCCAGCCGCTGCAGCTCCGCCAGTACCCCGGCGTCGTCGCGCAGGTGGATGGAGCGGGGACGCAGTCGGGACGGTGCGCGGCACGCGGAGACGATCAGAGCGGTCGGCCCGGCGAGCGGCCCGCGCTCCAGGCGCCGGGCAACCTCGAAGGCGACCACGGCACCCAGACTGTGTCCGAACAGCACCAGCGGACCGGACCGGCCTTCCTCCCGGTCACCCAGCGCCGCGACCACCCCGTCTGCCAGTTCGCTGATCGAACGGGCCGGCGGTTCGGCGAACCTGTCGTGGCGGCCCGGGTACTGGACGGCAATTGTCTCGACCATGGGCGAGAGCTGCCGGAAGAACGGGAGGTAGAAGTTGGCCGCACCACCTGCATGCGGGAAGCACAGGAGGCTGACCGCCCCGGGGCGGGCCTCGCGGTAGCGGCGGAGCCACACGTCGGCCCGCACGGCCTGCGCGCTCATCGCCGCCTGCCCTTTCGTTCGCCTGAAGAACAGCATTCTCCATCCGGCCGCATCCCCGCCCTGACAACACAACCAGACATTACGTCCCTCACCTCATGAAAAAGTTCGATTCACAGGGGAGTCACCCTTGACGGCACCCCATAGAAGGTAACGCAGGTCCCCCGTCAGACCGCCCCTCATTGAGACGGCTCGGGGGAGGCGTTCAAGTTGCTGACCTGGATGTGGATGTGCACTAGGTTTCAACCACACGTCTCGCCAGCGAGACAAGCCCCATGCGAGCCCAAAAATCGCTGCTTGCGTTCAGTGAAGCACCGACCGGCTGGACGGTGGCGCACATCGAGGACACTCGCGAGAACTGTCTTGGCTGATGTGTCCACGCACTGGAGCTGCAACCCCATGGACGCGTTGGTGGTCGACAGCATGCGGACCCTTATGGGCAACACAAATATCAGCATCGACGCCAACTTCATGGATGTCGGCGGCAATTCCATCATCGTCGTCCGCCTCAGGCATATTTTGAGCGAAGAACTCGCAATATCTCGCGCCGCCCGAATATTCTTCAATAATCCAGCACTCAGTCCTTGTCGACTGCCGACAAATCGCCCCTCACGGGGCGGCACGGAATGTGACCGTTGGGCTAACTGATGTGAGGATCACGCTGCCGACGCGCAAGGGCCCGATTCCCCTGTCGATTCATACCTGTTGGTGCACGCGCCCATGCTGGGACCGAAGGAAAGGCACCCCGGGAAGCCAAACGCTGGCCTTGCCGACACAGAGGCACCGTCATGGCGAGTCGCAGTCCCGAACATCCGACGTACGGATTCACGGTCGGGGCTGCCATCGACGCTGTCCCTGCCGCGCACCATCCGAGCCGATCCGTCGCACCCAGCACGCGGGGCGAACCAGGCACGACAGGCTGCACAGCACGTCGTCAAGTGAGCACCGGTCCCGTCCCTGCGACGAGGTCAGCTCCGCGCGCCACCAGTGGCAGCCGGGGCGTCGGAAGCGAGAGTGATCCGCCCCCTGGCCAGCTGGATGAACTGTCGTGCGAAGGAGTTCTGGTAGAACTCCCGCACGGCGATCTTCGGTACACCGAGCTCCTTGACCTCGGCCAGTACGCGGACGACCAGCAGCGAGTTGCCGCCCAGCGCGAAGAAGTTGTCCTCAGGGCCCACCTGCGTACCCAGGTGCCGGCTCCAGATGTCCAGCAAGTCGTGCTCCAGCCGGTCGGCGGACCCGGTCTCGACGGGATCCGGGGACTCCGCCACGGCCGGCCGAGCGGCAGTCGGTGCGGGGAGCTGTGCGACGTCGACCTTCCCGTTGATCGTCAAGGGGATGGCATCGAGCTCTGTGACCGTCGCCGGGACCATGTAGTCGGGCAGAAGCTGCCTGGCATGCTCCGCAACCATGGCCACTGTCGCGTCCTTCTTGAGCACTACGTAGGCATCCAGCCGGTCGACTGCTCGATCGCCACTCTCATCGTGGTGGACGACGACGGTCGCCCCGGAGACCGACGGTGCTCCGAGCAGAACGTTGCGGATCTCGTCCAGCTCGATCCGGTACCCGCGGATCTTCACCTGGCTGTCGATCCTGCCCAGGTGTTCCAGGGACCCGTCGGGCCTCATGCGGCCCTTGTCGCCACTGCGGTAGATCCGCTCACCGGTCACCGGGTCGATGACGAAACGTCGCGCCGTGAGCTCCGGCTGACCCTGGTAGTGACGGGCGACTCCAGCCCCGCCGACCCAGATCTCGCCCGCCGCTCCCACCGGCAGAACCTCTCCTCGCGGTCCACGTACGGACACCGACCAGCCGGGGAGCGCCGGGCCCACCGACCGGCTCCCCTGCAGAGCCGCCTGAGGCGTCACGGTCTGCGCCGTCACGTGCACGGTGGTCTCCGTGATCCCGAACATGTTGACCAGACGGCACTCCGCCTGCGGGTGGCGGGCGAACCAGGGCAGCAGCTCACGGGCGTCCAGCGGCTCGCCGCCGAAGATCACCAGGCGCACCGCGAGCTCGGCGGGCGATTCCCGGTCCTGTGCGATGAGGGGCAGGAAGGCGGAGGGCGTCTGGTTGAGCACGGTGACGCGTCGTTCGGCGAGCAGTGCGTGGAACTCCCCCGTGTCCCGCGTGATCCAGAAGGGCACCACCACGAGTTGCCCGCCGGTCAGCAGACAGCCCCAGATCTCCCAGACGGAGAAGTCGAACGCGCTGGAGTGGAACATCGTCCAGACGTCGTCCGCGCCGAGCCCGAAGTCCTCGGCCGTGCCCTCGACCAGGGCCAGCACGTTGCGGTGCGGGACGACGACGCCCTTGGGCCGCCCCGTCGATCCGGACGTGTAGATGATGTAGGCGGGGTCGTTCTCGTCGCAGGGTGTGGTCCGGCCGCGGGAGACGCTCCGCTCGCCGAGCCGGAGCAGCTCCTCGGGGGGCACGGACCGAACACCCTCGACGACCGGGAACACGTCGGCCGCGGCGACAACGACGCGCACCCCGGCGCTGCCGACCGTGTAACGCAGGCGCTCGTGCGGATACTTGACGTCCATGGGTACGTAGGCGCAGCCGGACTTGAGTATCGCGAGCAAGGTGACGACGAGGGTCGCGTCGCGCTCCAGGCACACGCCGACCATGCTCCCCGGCACCGCCCCCGAGAAGCGCAGCCCCTCGGCCATGAGTTCGGCCTGCTCATCGAGCTGGCGATAGGTCAGAGTGCGGGTGCCGTCCGTGACGGCGATCGCGTCCGGACGGCGGCGTACCAGGTCCTCGAAGCGCCCATGGACGGTCGAACCGGCCGTCGGGGTCGCGGCGACCGGAGGAGTCGCTCCCCGCCGGACGATGTCCGCGGCGTGTTCGGCAGACATCAGGGGGGTGGCCGACAGCGGCAGTTCTTCCCCGGACTCGCCCAGATCCGCCAACCACTGTGCGACATAGGCCACTTGCTCGGCGAAAGCGCGCGCGATCCGCGGATCGATCACGCCCTCGTCGTACCAGCAGGTGCCGCTCCAGGACCGGTCCGGGCGCTGCTCGGCCTGGATCGTGAGGGGGAAGACGGGTGCGAGGCAGGGGTAGTACTGCCGCGCGTCCTCCCACTCGCCGAAGACCATGCCCACAGGAATCGCGAGGCCACCCCCGAGTTCTGTCACCGGTTCGCCGGCCGGCTCCGGTGTCTCGGGCACACCGGCGAGGAAACCGGCGACGGACATGGTCTCGTCGGACTTGAGGACATGCGTGGACAGCGCGTGCGGTCCTGTCGCGTCGGGGTCGAGCAGGGCGATCCGCGGTGTCTCCTCGGCGTCGTACCGGGCCAGGACGATGGCGGTCGCGGCGGTCAACAGCTTCTGGTCCAACGGGTTTTCGCAGGCCGTCGTGGAGAATCGGGCCGCGCCGACGAAACCGCGGCGCGCGAGGTCACCGAGACCCCACTCCGGCCCCGCGAGCGGGGCGGCCCCCGCCCCGCTCGTTTCAGGCGCGGTGCCATGCCGGCCTGCCCGGGGCAGGGAACCGCCGGTGAGGAACCCGGCCAAGTCGCTCAGTGCCGCCCGGGACAGGGCGTCACGGGCGGCGACCAGCACCAGATCGGCGACGTCGTCCGTATGCCGCACGAGCGTGATGCGCAGCCGCGGACCGGAGGTGGCGCGCAGCGGCCGGCGGGCTTCCTGTTCCGCGTACTGCTGCGCCGCCGGTGCCGTCGAGCGCTCCCGGGTGCGCCGTTCCCACAACACGCCTTCGGCGAGTTCGCCGACCTGTTCCAACCGTCGCCGAAGCTCACTGCTACTGGGGGACTGCGGGCACCTGACCGTCAGGCTGTGGCACATGGCGGCCTGCTCGTGACACTGGAACGGCACGGACCAGTGGGCTGTCGCCATGGGGGGAACTCCTGTCGGTGCGCCAAGAAGGGTGCGGGGAACACGGTCGGCCGACGCTGATCAGCGTGCGGTGAAGCCCCCGTCGACGGTCAGTACGCTGCCGGTCACTTGAGGGGAGTCGTCACCTGCGAGCCAGAGGGCGGCGCCGGCGATGTCGGAGGGAGCGATGAGCGAGTTCATCGGCTGCGCCTGGACGAAGACCCTCTCGTGGTCTTCCACGGCCACGTCCAGGGAGCGAGCGATCTCGGACAGCATCCGGCCGTCGACCGTCGGGTCGTCCGCGACGGAGCCCGGGCAGAGGGCGTTGACCCGGACCTGGTGCGGCCCGTAGTCGAGAGCCGCGGCCTTGGTCAGCCCTATCAGCCCGTGCTTGGCGGCGACATACCCCGCGAAGTGCCGGTAGCCGACCAGGCCGGCGGTGGATGAGACGTTGATGACGCTGCCTCGCCGCTGCGCGATCATCGTCGGCGCCACGGCTTTGATCATGCGCCACGCGCCGGAGAGGTCGACGTCGATCATCAGACGCCACTCGTCCTCGGTGATCTCGTGGACGGCCTTTCCCGAAGGGGCGGCGATGCCCGCGTTGTTGACGAGGACATCGATACGGCCGAAGCGGTCGAGCGCCTTCTCGACGGCCGGCGTGACACTGCCGCGTACGTCGACGGACTCCGCCAGCACTGCCGCGCCACGCTCCTCGCAGAGCTTGGCGGTGTGCGAGAGCTGACCGCTCGTCGACAGGGGGTAGGGGACGCCCTCGATGTCCTCGCCCACGTCGAGCAGAACGAGGTCGGCTCCCTCCTCCGCGAACCGCAGCGCACAGGCGCGTCCCAGGCCACGGCCCGCGCCGGTGATCACCGCGGTCCTGCCCTCCAGGGCCGCACCTGCAGCGCTCTTCCTGTCGCGCGTCATGTGCGGGCGCCTCGCGCCACGGCGCCGATGACAGCGAGCAATTCCTGTTCCCTGTCGGTCAAGTACATGTGTCCGCCCGCGAGTTCCTTCAGCTCGAACGGCCCGGTGGTCGCCGTCTCCCAGGTCGCGCACCGCGCCCGGCTCACCAGGGCGTCGTCCGTCCCGCGCAGGGCGGTGACAGGCAGCGTCAACGGCTCGTCCGAAACGGGTCGGTAGTCCTCGTGCAGGGCTACGTCCGCCCGTAGCAACGGAAGCAGCACCTCCCGCAGCTCGGGGTCGTCAAGTGCCGCATGCCGGTACCCGGCGAGCTCCGCGACCCGCTCCACGAAGGTGTCGTCGTCGAGCTCCGCGGTCCGCCCGGTGCGACCGCTCCGGGGACCGGGGGACCCGCTCACGAAGAGGTGCTCCAGCGCGGTGAAGCCCTGCGCCTGGAGTTCACGAGCCGTCTCATAGGCGAGAACGGCGCCGAGACTGTGCCCGAAGAGCATCACCCGCTCCGCCCCGCCGACCAGGCGGAGCGCGGCCCCGGCAAGATCCTTGGCCGCCTCCGCGGCGTCCTTGTACGGGTCCTCCAGGAAACGCTCCTCCCGGCCCGGCATCTGCAACGGAACGATCCGAAGATCCTGCTCACCGTCGTTCGGCCAGGCCCTGTAGAAGCCGGCGCCGCTCCCGGCGAAGGGTACGCACAACAATGACAAGGTCATTTATCATCCTCATACTTGGAATGCCATTCGCCCGACAGCGCGTTCATCATCATGGACACCGGTTAAACACGTCCAGACAAATGAGGAATCCTGGTTCGTGTTGCCGGTGAAAACCTTGTCCCGCCGGCGGAACAAGCGCACTCTGCACCGGGCGCCAGGTTCGTTCCTCAGGATATTTCGCGGCGAATCCATTCGAGGAGACCGAAGGCATTTACCTGGAGCTGGCCAACGGCGAGTGACAACATTCGTCGCGGCTCGCTTTCGGGACGGTACCGGCGGCCACCGCACATCGGGAAGGCACCCAGGAGGTCTCCCGACATGCGACGGCACCCTCGCCTCAGGACCCGCCGGCAGCCCGCCGCAGTATCTCCATCGCCCAGGTCTCGACCGGCGCGCCTTCCTTCCTGGCAGCGGTCCGGATCTGTGCCAGGATTTCGGCCGGGAGTTCAATGTGCAGCAGGCCCGCTTCGGGCGAGGGGTCGGCATCGCGCCGGTCCGGACCCGAGCCGGATCCGGTCGCGGCGGGTTCGACCCGCTCCGAAGCCGAACTGGCCCCGGCGGGACCGACTTTGTCCAGCTCAGCGCGACTCTCGGACTCGGTCACCTCGCCCTGCCTGGCGCGGAGGCTGCTACGAACCTCCCCGCGAAGCTTGTTCCTGCTCCAGCCCATCGCTTCCGCTTTCCTCAGCCAGTAGTCCTGTTCCGGCTGATCGAGCGCCACCACTTCGAGGTGATGACTGAAGCTCAGATTCTGCCGCCTGCGGGCCAGCGGGAACTTGCGTGCGACCCACGTGTAGTTACGAAGCGTCTGGTAGCTGAGCGACGTCCGCTTGATGGCTTCGTAGTAACGGTCCTGGAACTCGGATTCACCATAAACCAGCCAGTCGGCGATCCACCAGGTAGAAGAGTCAGCGAAAGAGAGCAGTCCGGTCCCGACTTGCTCCCACATATTGAGGCTCTGCCTGGATGTGAACGACAAGCCGGACTTGTGGAACTGCACGCCCATACTCAGCAGCTGTCCCGCAGTGCTTGCCGTTGCAACATTCCGCGCAGTTGTCTCGTTTGTCCTCTTTGTTAGGGTAGCAGTGCGCAACGATCCCCCGTTGGTTGATGCTTTCGCATGTATTGGCCAACCGTAACAGTCGGGCGTCATCCAGGGCGTAATTGTGCGCGATACGCGGGCCGCCCGCTAGGGCACGGGGACGGGTCGACTGCCGGCCGCACTCGCATATCGCTACTCGCTCACGACCGACACGAGCGCGAGAGCTCACGAGGGTCGAGGAGCCGTTCACCGATAAGAGGTCTTCTTTAAGCCAAATCCCTCGCCATGTTCCCGGCCGATCGGTACGAGAGTGCGTCTGCGTCCTGGCGGTGTCTCGCCGGCGAGACACGTGAGCGGAGCGAACTACCCCAGCCAGGGCTGGATATGACCCCGGAGAGGCGTCATGTTTGGGTCCACGTTCTTCTCGCGGCGACGGGCTTCTAATGCGGAGCGAGTGAGACCGTCTGACACACGCTCGAACGATTGCGTTGATCGAGCCTGAACATAAGGTGTTCCCGAAGGAACGGCCGATCGATAGGGGAGGGCTTCCGTGCCCCGAATACGTCACACACATGGGCTGGATATGCCGGATCTTGAGGGTGACAGTCTCACGGGCAAGCGTCATTCGCGTATGGTTCCCGCCTCATCACCGCAGCGCAGGATGTACTTCTCCTCGGTGATGCGACCGAACAACTCGTCTGACGTCTGGAGGCCGGTTCTTACCGTCGATGGAGATCTCTCGATAGACCGGCTGGAGCAAGCGCTTCAGGTGCTGCGCAGCAGGCACGAGGCACTTCGAACCACATTCCTGGAGCGCGGCGGCGAAGTCTTCCAATTGGTGCACGACGAGGACGGCGACGCCACGCAGCCAGTCCTGATCGACCTCGTGGAGGCCGAGGGCGACTCGCAGGACGAGCGCCGAGCGTGGGCAGACGCCGAGGCCAGGAGGGTCGTCGACCTCCCGTTCGATATTTCGTCGGGCCCGCTCTGGCGAACGTCGGTGATACGGATATCGCCGAGCCTCCACCTGGTGGTCTTCGCGTTCCACCACATCATCACGGACGAAATTTCCGGGAAGGTGTTCGCCGAAGAACTCGGTCTCGCCTACGCAGACCCGCACGCGCCTGAATTCGCGGTGCCGGCCGCACAGTACGCCGACTTCTGCCTGACGGAGAACGCCTCCAAGGTGGATGAGGCCTCCCTGGATTACTGGCGTGGCCAGCTGGCAGGTATTCAGCCGGCGTCGATGCCCGAGGACGCAGAGGACAGCCCGGGCAGAATGATCGGATCGAGGTTGCCGATCGCCGTCCCGCAGAATGTGGTGGCAGAATTCGAAGAGTTCTGCCGGGCTCGCTCGGTGACCCCGTTCGCCGGCCTGCTGTCCGTATACTTCGTTCTGCTGCAGCGTTGGGCGGGAACGAGCGACATATCGGTCGGAACGCAGACGCTCGGCCGACCGAGCCCAGAACTTTTCGGAACGATCGGATTCTTCTCCAATACGGTGGCACTGCGCTGCCAGGTGGATTCGGCACTGACCTTCGATCAGCTTCTCGGTCTCGTGAGCGAAACGGTTCACGACGCACTGGACTACCAGGACGTTCCGTTCGAGGTGGTGGTGGGCGCACTGGCTCCCGAGCGTGACGCCGACCGCAACCCCCTGTTCCAGGCTGCCATCACCTATGGCATGCTCGACCTGAGCGACGTATGGGCACTCGAAGATCTCCAGGTGACGCTCCTGCCGGAACCTGCGGAATTGTCGGGGCTTCAGTTCGACCTGTCGCTGGACGTACAGCGGCTGGCAGGCGAAGTATCACTCAACGTCGAATTCAACCGCCAGCGGTTCTCCGAGGCAGCCATGCAGCGGTTCGCCAAGGCCTACGGCGACCTGCTGGGCTCACTCAGCCGGCAACCCGACGTCGCGCTCGGCAGCATCTCGCTGCTCGACCAGGCCGCACTGACGGAAACGCTGGCGCTCGGCGCGAGCGGTGAACCGGAGGGCGGCCGTACTCCCTCGGAACCAACGTCCGCGTGGGACCTTTTCGAACTGACCGCGGCCACCGTGCCCGAACGGGAGGCAGTCGTCGCGGACGGCGCGCGGCTCACCTTCGCCGAACTGGCCGGCCGGGCGCGGACGATGGCCGCGGGCCTTGAGGCTCGCGGCGTGCGGACCGGCACCGTGGTGGGGATCTGCCTGGACAGGCGCAGCGATCTGATCGTCGCGATGCTCGCCACCTGGTGCGCGGGCGGCGCCTTCCTGCTGCTGGATCCGCAACAGCCCGAGTTCCGCCGCCGCCTGCTCCTCAAAGAGGCGGGCATCGCTCTCGTCATTGCGGACAAGGCGTTCGCCGAGGTGGAGGCCGTCTCGGCGGCCGCCCTCCTGGCGGACGCGGAGAAGACCTCCGGAGACGATCCGGCCGGCGGCGGCTTCGCGCGTCGCCCGGCCGCCGCTCCGGCCTACGTGGTCTTCACACCGGGTTCCACAGGACAGCCGAGGGGTGTGGTCATCGATCAGGCGAGCCTTCTCGCGCTCGCCACCACCCAACTGGCGCCGGTGTACGCACGGTTGCCCGAAGGCCGTCAGGTGAATGTCGGTGCGCTGAGTTCCCTGACCTCCGGCGTGTTCGTCAACCACTGTCTCGGCATGATCGCCTTCGGGCACCGGCTGCTGCTGATCGACGAAGAGGAGCGAACGGACCCGTATCAGCTCCTCGCCCGTGGATCGGATCCCGAGACGGCGATCGATGTACTCGACTGCGCGAGTGGCTGGCTGGAAATGCTGGTCGACGACGGCCTCCTGACGCTCCCGCACCCGCCGAAGATCGTGGTGATCGGTGGCGAAAGACCGTCCGACCGGCTGTGGCAGCGCCTGCACGACCAACCCGGGCTGCTCGCGTTCCACGCTTACGGCCTCAACGAGTGCACCGTCGAGTCGGCCAGGGCGGAGATTCGCGAACACCCGAAGCCGGTGGCCGGGCGCGCGGCCGGCACGTCACGGATCTACGTCGTCGACGACCAGTTGCAGTTGCTGCCGCCCATGTTCTTCGGTGAGATCTGCATCGGTGGACTCGGCGTGGCCCAGGGGTATGCGGGACAGCCGGCGCACACCAGCGAGCGATTCGTGGCCGACCCCTTCAGTCATGTCCCCGGACGGCGCATGTACCGCACCGGCGACAGGGGTCGGCTGCGTCCCGACGGGCAGTTGGAACTGCGGGGGCGCCTCGATGACCAGGTGAAGATCCGCGGCCTGCGCATAGAGCCGGCGGAAGTGGAGGGCGTGCTGCTCGGGCACCCCGCCATCGCCCACGCCGCGGTCGTGGCGACCCAGGCCGGCACCCGCATGGCCGAACTGGTGGCGTACGTCGTGCCGGGCGACGAAGGCCAGGACGCGCTGACGCCCGCCAC
Organism: Streptomyces sp. NPDC001816; assembly: GCF_042892235.1. Lineage (NCBI taxonomy): Bacteria > Bacillati > Actinomycetota > Actinomycetes > Kitasatosporales > Streptomycetaceae > Streptomyces > Streptomyces sp. NPDC001816. The sequence goes on along the minus strand of NZ_JBIATY010000001.1, from coordinate 697,780 downwards.
CGTCCGGGAGTTCCTGCGCGGCAGGCTCCCCTCCGCGCTGTTGCCCGACCGGGTGCAGGTTCTCGCCGCTCTTCCGACCACTCCCGACGGGAGGTTGGACCGCAAGACACTGTCGGGGGGCGATCCGTCGAGCACCGTGTCGGACACCGTCCGAAGCGTCTCGGGGCCCGCCGACCCCCGTGAACGGCAGCTGTGCCAGATCGTGGCCGAGGTGATCGGCATTTCACAGGCGGGCGTTGACGACAACTTCTTCGATCTCGGCGGAGATTCGCTGCTCGCCATGATCGTCATCGGTCGGGTGCGCACCGTCATGGGCTGTGAGCTGCGGCTGCGGGCGTTCTTCGAAATGCGGTCGCTCAGGGAGCTCGCCGCTCAGCTCAGTGCCGAGGTCAGCGCGCCCCGGCCCGTGCTGGGCAGGAGAGCGGACTCATGACGGTGGCGACGCGTTCGTACTCAGTGGGCAGTTTGTCGTTTAGGCCTTAGTAGGTCCCTCGCCAGGTGGGTGTCATTTCGTCCGACGGCGTTTTCCGACAGGCCGGCGGCGGTGACAGTCACGGCGAGGAGCAGCCCGATCGTGTCGGTGATGATGCCCCGCTTCCTGCCCACGATCTCCTTCGCGGCATCCGTTCCCTGGCTGGTCAGGGGCGCGTTGCTGGAGGTCTTCACGCTGTGGGTGTCCGTGATGGATGGGGTCGGCTCGGTCTTGCGTCCTTCCTTGACGCGGGCCAGGCCACCACCGCCCCGGCGGCCAGCGCCAGCACCGCCGCCACCGGATACGGCCGCCCCTGGTCACGGCGCCCGTCGCCCACCTCACCCAGCCTGGCCGGCAGACCCGACAACATCTCGCAGCCGACCTCGACGGGCGGCCCTGCCGCCGCCGACGACACCCAGTCCCCGATCGCGGACAACCCGGCCTCGGGGGTGGCAGACTCAACCGGCAACGAGCTCCGCCCACCTCGAACCGATCTTGAAACGGCCGTGCGGATCGGGCTGAACTGCGCACCGATATCCTTGATTTCCGGCGTCGTCACCCACGAACAGGCGCCGATGTAGGCCCGGTCGGCGAGGATCGGGGCGCCCTGGCGCTCACAGATGCGGATGATCCGGTGGGCTCGGGCCGCCGTCAGGTCGTGCGAACGGCCTGGACGGGCAAGCGAGATCCACCACAACTGCCCGGCCGGACCGGTCACCACCTGCACATTCACTCCGTGCCGGCGGTGCTTGTGGGAGTAGTCGGCCCGGCTGTCGCCGACCCGGTCGCACTCTGCGAGCGTGCCGTCGAGCAGGACGTAGTCGGGGTCGGCTTCACGGAGCACGCGCAGCAGGCCGGGCGCGCGGTCGGCGAGCAGGCCGATCACCGCAGCGATGTAGGCGTGGGCGGTGCTGGCCACCCCCGAGGCCGCACGCCCATCGATGCCCACCGGCCCCTACGTCATCCCGCTGAGACGGACTCCCTGAACGATCCCGTCGCACCGTTACCGATCATCAGGGCCCGGCGGCCTGCGGCCGCCGGGCCCTCGCACAACGCTCCCCGCCCTCCCCCACTTCCTTCAAGACCCAACGAAATGGCGGGAGGAGCGGCTCTGGCCGATTTCACGAATCCTCATCACCGCGGCTTTCACGTTCTCGAAAGGCGCTGGGCAGTGGAGCGAAGTATCGGATGGAGCCTCTCAGAACGCCGAGTCTTCCCGCCGGTACAGGACGCCCTCGCTCCACACCAGGTCGAGCTGGCCCCACTCGATCGCCGACGCGACGTCGGGGAAGAAGCTGCGGCCGTTGTAGTTCGCGCTCGTGTTGCACAGGACCGGGATGCCGCTGCACTTGTAGTACTCGCGCAGGATGGCGTGCAGGTTCGGGTCGTCGGACGCGTTGACGGTCTGCAGCCGTGCGGTGCCGTCCAGGTGCATGACGGCCGGGACGCGGTCGATCCACTCGGGACGGACCAAGTGTTCGAACAGCATGTACGGGTCCGGCGTGCCCGGGTCGAAGACGGTCGGGGCATGCTCTTCCAGGCAGATGGGCGCGACCGGCCGGTAATGCTCCCGGCTCTTCACGTCGTTCAGGAGCCTCTTCATCGACGCCTCGACCGCCGATGCGATGATGCTGCGTCCGCCGAGCGCGCGGGGTCCCAGTTCAGCACGGCCGTCGAGCACGACCGCGGGCTGGCCTGTGGTGTGCAGGATATGGGCCAGTTCCTCCGGCGTGCAGGGCGACGTGCTCCAGCCGCGCGGCACGTCCGGCGTCGGTTCGAGAGCCGGGCCCAGCCGGGTGCCCCACTGGATCGGCCGGAGCCCGGAGCCGCCGGCCGCGGCCAGGCAGGCCGTGCCTATGGCGACGCCGGAGTCGTCCGGGAACGGCGGCACCCACATGGCCTTGATCGTCGGGTGAGAGCGCAGGGCGCTGTTCCACTTGATGTTCAGCGCGCAGCCGCCGGCGAAGCACAGGTTCCAGGCGCCGCCGCCCTTCCACGCCTGGATCTTCTTGGTCACCCGGTCGATCAGCAGTTCCTCGAGGAACGTGTGGACGCTGGCCAGCACGTCCTCGTCGGAGAACCCGAGCGCGGCGGTGCGGGCCTGCACGGCGGAGAGGAACTGGTGCACGTAGGCGTGCGACGGCTCACCGGTGCTGCCGCACCCGATGATGGCCCGCCGGTACTCCCGCACCCGCGGCGAGTCGGCGTCGAAGAACTCGAAGAACTCCTCGCGGAAGACCTGCTCGATCTGCTCCCGCGAGGTGCCCAGGGCGATGTACGCCATCATCTTCCCGGCCACGGAGAGGTCGTCGACGTTCTTCGACTTGTTCTGCCGCTTGAACGGGCCCCAGTACTGCGAGGTCATCGCGTAGGTGTGGCCGATGAGCGGGAACGCCTCGCCGCCGGCCTCGATCCGGCCGTCGGCGTCCACGCAGTACAGCCGCGGGAAGCAGCCGCCGTCCCAGACCAGCACCATCGACGGCTCGCCGCGGCGCGCGAACGGGCTGGTGCAGTAGGCCGAGGCCAGGTGGCCGGCGACGTGGACGTAGCTGTCGTAGTCCAGCGCCTGACCGCCGATCACGATCCGGCCGCGGTGGCCCGGCAGCGCCGGGTCGGGCACCAGGTCGGTCTCCCGGTAGGGGGCGACCAGGACCTCGGTCTGGATCCCGCCGGCGAGCACCTTGACGTGGCCGTTGGCGGCGCCGTCCCAGCCGTCCAACGCCCATGTGCCGACGTCGCCGACCTTGAGGCCGAACTTGTCCATGACGCCGACCAGGTCGTCGAGTTCGTCGACATTGCTGTACCGGGCGCCGTTGGCGATCTTCTGCATCTCGACGTTGAACACCAGACGGTCCTCGTCGAGGATCGCGATGCCGCCGCTCTGCGTGAGTTTCAGGCCTGCCGTGATCATGGTCTTTCGGCTCCCGTATGTCCGAGGCTGATGTGGTCGTGTCCGAGGTGGTGCTCAGAGGTCGTCATGGTCGGGCCGGTCCAGCTGGGCCAGTGGGCGCTCGCCGTGCGCGACCAGGCCGGCGAGCAGGTTCTGGTAGCGGCGCGCGACGTCGGCGGCGAGGTCGGGGGCGACGACGTCCCTCGCGATCTCGAAGTCGCACCGGAAGCCGTCCGCGCCCTCGATGATGTTCAGCGCCAGGGGGTGGCCGGTGTGAGTGATCGGCAGCGGTTCGGCATCCGACACCGTGAGCCCGTCCATCGGGGGCGCCGCCACGCGGCGGTAGAACGAGATGGACGTCGCGAGCAGGTCGGCGCGCAAGCCGGTTCCGGGCGCGAGTTCCACGATCAGGTCGGCGAACGGGTGGTCCTGGGTCTCGAGCCCGGTCACGAGGTGTTCCATGACGTCGGCCACGTAGTCCGCGGCCAGGACATCCACCGTCCGTCGCAGACGCAGCGGCAGCAGGTTCGAGCAGTACCCGACCACATGGTCCAGCTCCGGCGGGCGGCGGGCGGCCAGGACCGGGACGACGATGTCGTCCTGCCCCGTCACCTGGTGCAGCACGGCGCCCCAGGCCGCGACCAGGTAGGCGAACACCGTCGCGCCCTGCTCTCGGGCGGTGTCGCGCATCCGGTCACAGAACTCGGAGTCGAGCCGGACGGTGTGCCGCACCGCCCTGTACGGGAAGGGCCCGGACGTTCCGGACTCGGGCAGTTCCGGAGCCGCCGCGCCCTGGAGCAGAGTGCGCCAGTAGTCCCGGTGCTCGGCGGTGTCCGGGCCGCCGACGACCCGCTCGTGCCACGCGACATAGTCCCGGAACTGCGCCGCGGGCGGCAGCAGGGGCCTGACATCCTGACAGCCGGCGTTGTACAGCGCGACGAGGTCGTCGACCAGGACGCTGAACGACCAGCCGTCCACCGCGGCGTGCGCCCCGGAGATCAGCAGCAGATGCCGCTCCGGAGCGGTCCGCACGATCGCGGCGCGGAACACCGGCCCGGCCGCGAGGTCGAGCCGCTGCTCGGCCCAGGACTGCCGGAAGCGGTCGAGGTCGTCGTCATCCGGGCAGACGTGTTCGGTCAGAACCTCGTCCAGCACTGTCTCCGCAGCAGGATGCACGACGAGCGTCACGCCGTCGGCAGCGAGCGTGGTCCGCAAGGTCTCGTGCCGCGCGACCAGGCCCTGCACGGCGCCGCGTAGCGCGTCCCGGTCCAGCCGACCGTCCAGCCAGAAGCCGACGGACATCTGATACGCCGGCACGCCGCCCTCGTCCAGTGCCGCCTGCTGCCGCTGCGCGAGGGTGCTGCGTGGCGCGGGCGGCGACACCACGGCCCCGGCCGGGGCCGCCCGGCCGGGGCCGAGCACACCGTGCTCCCGCAGTTCGGTGATCGAGTCGCGGACCGCTGCCCGGATGTGGTCGAGGTCGGCCTGCTCGTGCGCCGTGGACAGGAAGAAGTTGCGCAGCTCCCAGACGAACACGCCGCGGTCGAGCAGGTTGAAGTAGAGCGGGTCCATGTTCTGTTCGTGCTCGAACCGGAAGAGCGAGGAGAACCGGCGGACCTCGATCGGCACGTCGAGCTCGCGGAAGTCGGCGTTCAGCCGGTCGACGAACACCTCGGTCTTGCGATCGAGGTCCCGCTGCAGGGCCGGCCCCTCGCCGCGAAGGTGGTCCAGAACCGCCCGGGCCGCCACCATGGTCATCGGATGCTGACTGAACGTGCCGGCGAAGAAGGTGGACTCCGCGGTCGGGCGGGAGTCGTCGCCGAAGTCCCACACGCCGCCGTCGATCGTGTCCATGATCCCGCCCCGGCCGGCGATCACGCCGATCGGCATGCCGCCGCCGATGATCTTGCCGTACGTGGCCAGGTCGGCCTCGATGCCGTAGAGCCCCTGGACACCGGCCGGGTGGCAGCGGAAACCGGTCACCATCTCGTCGAAGATCAGCTTCGTGCCGTGCCGCTGGGTGATCTCCCGAACCCGGCGCAGGAACTCGGGGTTCTGCACTCCGGGGGTGCGGAGGGTCACCGGCTCGGTCATCACCGCGGCGAGCCGCGGACCGTGCTTGTCGATGAACTCCAGGGCCTCGTCGGTGCCGAATTCGAGCACGTGCACGTTCTCCACCGCGCGCGCCGGGATGCCCGAGGTGATCGGCCGGGTGGTCCGCACGCCGTTCTCGGAGGAGGCCGCGGCGAGCACGCTGTCCGCGTGACCGTGGTAGGCGGTGGAGAAGACCACGACGTCGTCGCGGCCGGTCGCGGTCCGGGCGATGCGCAGGGCGGTCATGACCGCTTCGGTGCCGGTGTTCAGGAAGGCGACCCGCTCCATGCCGGTGAGTTCGATCAGGCCGGCGGCGACCTCCTCGACCACCTCGGTGCGCGAGGCGATGACGAAGCCGAGGTCCAGCCGCTCGCGCAGTGCCGCCATGACGGCGGGCGGGTTGTGCCCGAGGAGGTGGACGCCCCAACCCAGGGTGAGGTCGACGTACTCGTTGCCGTCGATGTCCCACAGCCGCGCGCCTTGCCCGCGTTCGGCGACGATCGGGTACAGCATCTCCTTGGTCGTCGGCCGGAAGCCGATGGACGAGCGGCTGTCGGCGATCAGCGGGCGGAACCGCTGGGCGAACTCCTTCGAGCCCTTCGTCCTGCTGCCGAACCGCTCGGCCAGGACCTTGAGATAACGGGCACGCTGCTCCGACTCCACGAGGCCGGCTCCGCCGCGCGCACCGGGTGCGAGCGGGGCGGCCGGGCGGGATGAGGCCGGTCGCCCTGCCGGACGGGCTGCGGGCGCCGGTTCGACGACGACCGGTCCGGCGCCCGAGGCGGTACTGCCCGCCAGGAGTTCGAGCTGGCTTCGCATGACGGCGAGCTGTTCGGTGATCAGCCGCTCGACTGCCGTCGTGGCTCCGGGCGCCGCCACGGTGTCGGCCGAAACCGGCGCCACGGGCGCGGGTGCGAGGGTCTGCGGCACGTCGACGGCCGCGGCGATCACAGCACCGGTGGCCGGGGTCGCCGCGGCCTCCGGCGGCGTCCTGGCCGACGCGTTCGCCGCCAGGTGCGCCGCCAGCGCGGCAGGCGTCTGGATGTCGCCGAACAGCTGCCGGAGCGAGACCTTGCAGCCGAAGCGTTCCTCGACCAGCCGCAGCATGCCGAGCAGCGCCATCGAGTCCGCACCGAGTTCGGTGAACGAGACATCCGGATCCAGCGCGTCCGGCCGGATGTCGAAATAGCCGCCGACCATCGCGACGACCTCTGGGAGCAGTGGCTCCACGGTGTTCTCCTCGTGGTTCACGTCAGCCGACCCGGGCCAGGTGCGCCGCCAGGCGGTCGATCGTCGGGTTCTTCAGCAGATCGATCGTCGGCAGGGAGACGCCGAGCTCCGTCCCGATCCGGCGGGCGAGCCGCACGGCGAGCACCGAGTCGTCGTTGATGTCGAAGATGCTCTGGTCGTAGCGGTCGACCTCGGTGCGCAGCACCTCGGTCCACAGCTTCGCCAGCAGCCGCTTCAGCTCCTCGCCGCGCGGCGGGCCGGCGGGGGCCGCCGGCGGCGCCTGGTCCGGTTCGTCCAGCCGCAGCCTGGTGCGATACAGCGGATGTGCCGGCAGCGGGACCCGGTGGGGCTCCTGGCCGGACCAGTCCGACCAGTCCACCGGCACACCCGCGGTCCACAGTCGGGCCGCGTCGTGGAGCAGCCGCGCCACCGGCGACGACTCGAGGCCGCCGTCCGGGCCGATGTCCCCCGGCAGCGGTTCGGCCGGGGTTCCGATGACGACCACCGTCGCCCCGTCCGCAGTGCGGCCCCCGAAGGCCTCGGCCAGCCGGCCGCCCTCCCACACGTCCCGAGTCCAGTGCAGCGGGTCGAGGGCTCGCGACTCCGGCAGCTCGCCGCCCACGACGGCCGACAGGATCGGGACGCGCGGGACCCGCGGCCGCACCTCCGGCGGGCCGTCGAGCAGCCCGGCCCGCCAGGACAGCAGGGCCAGCGCCTCGGTCTCGTCTAGGACCCCGCTGAAGCAGGCCGCGAGGACTTCACCGGCTCCGGCGCCGCCGACCGCGTCGGGCCGCGCGCCGGATTCGGCCCACAGCGTCGCGAGCGCCAGTGCGGCGGTCACCCGCGCGGCCGGCGGACTCTGCGCGCTGATCAGGGCGCTGTCGATGGACCGCTGCGCGATGTCGGCCACGGCCGGCACTCGCTCGGCCAGCACCCGGAAATCCTCGACCGGGACCTCGCCGAACAGGAACGACACGGCCGGGGCGGCCTCCGCCGTCGGCGCCGCCGCGGCCCCCGCGGCGATCGCCCGCAGTCCGGCCACGGCGGTGGCGTGGTCGTCCGCGACGACCGCGCGGCGATGCGCGAACCCGCGCCGACCGGCCCGCAGCGTGTAGTCGGCGTCGGCGAGGTCGGGGGCGTCCGGCCGCGCCAGCACGTCGGCCAGCCGGCCCGCCAGCTCGCGCAGCGCCCGGTCGCTCTTGGCGCTCACCGCGAGCAGCCGGGGACCGGCGTCCGGCGTCGGCCGCGCGGGCAGCGGTGGCGCCTCCTCCAGCACGACGTGCGCGTTGGTGCCGCCGATGGCGAACGAGCTGACCGCGGCCCGCCGCGGGGTCGGGCCCGGCTGCCATGCCATCGGCAGAGTATTGATGTGGAACGGGCTGCCGGCCAGCTCGATCTCCGGGTTGGGCCGGGTGAAGGTCGGGTGGCCGGGGATCTCCCGGTGCCGCAGGGCCAGCACCGTCTTGATGAACCCGGTGATCCCGGCGGCGGCGGCCAGGTGCCCGACATTCGCCTTGACCGAGCCCAACGCGCACTGCCCGGGCTGGGCGCCGCCGGCGACGAAGGCTTCGCTGAGAGCGGCGAACTCGATGGGGTCGCCCAGGGCGGTCGCGGTCCCGTGCGCCTCGACGTACGTGATGGTGTCGCTGTCCACCCCGGCGACCGCGTGCGCCTCGCCGATCACCGCCCGCTGCCCTTCGACGCTCGGGGCGGTGTAGCCGATCTTGTCGGACCCGTCGTTGTTGACCGCCGATCCCTTCAGCACGGCCAGGATCCGGTCGCCGTCCTCGATCGCCTCGGCCAGCCGCTTCAGGGCCACCAGGCCGACGCCGTCGCCGAACGTGGTGCCGTCGGCGTCCGCGTCGAAGGGACGGCACCGGCCGTCCGGGGAGAACATCATCCCCTCGCGGTACACATAGCCCGGATACGCGTTGGCGATCACCGAGACGCCGCCGGCCAGCGCGATGTCGCATTCCCCCGCGATCAGGCTCTGCGCGGCCACGTGCACTGCGACCAGCGATGTCGAACAGGCGGTCTGCACGGCGACGCTCGGCCCCTTCAGGCCCAGCTTGTAGGAGATCCGCGTGGTCAGATAGTCCTTGTCGTTGGCGACCATGAGCTCGATGCCGTCGTAGGTCAGCAGGTCGCAGGACCGGGCCACGACGTTCGTCAGGTACGTGTTCATCGCCGCGCCGGCGAACACCCCGACCGCCTGACCGTCGGCCCCGCCGGAGTAGCCGATGGTGTCGAGCAGTTCCCACGCGACCTCCAGCATGATCCGCTGCTGAGGATCGATCAGCTTCGCCTCGCGCCGGGTATAGCCGAAGAACTCGGGGTCGAAGTCGAAGGCGTCGGGCAGGACGGCCGCTCGCCGGACGTAACGCGGATCGCGGAGTACCCGCTCGGGCACATCGGCCGCGAGGAGTTCGTCGTCGGTGTAGGTGGTCAGCAGCTCGTCCCCGGCCCGCAGCCGGCTCCAGAACGCGTCCACGTCGGGGGCGCCGGGAAACCGGCCGCACATCCCGATCACGGCCACGTCGTTCGACCGGATCGTCACGTCGGTCTCGTCGGCGTCAGGCATTCCTCCCTCCCCGTTCCCGGGCCCGCAGGCGCGCGTCGCGGACCGTGTCGTCCGCCAGTCGGATGCGTCGGCTCGATGTCCGATCCCGGTCGCGGCCCCCGCCTCCGCCGATGTTGGCGGGCGCGGCATCGGCCCGGCCGAGGCGCGCGGCCAGACTGGCCACGGTCGGATAACGGAACAGCTCGGACCCCTTCAACGGCGGGTCCGCGGCGTCGCCGGCGAGCAGTTCGTAGGCTTGCAGCAGCAGCATGGAGTTGCCGCCGAGATCGAAGAAGTTGTCCTCTCGGCCGATGTCCTGGCGCTGCAGCACCTGCTGCCAGACGGCCGTCACCCGGCGCTCGCGGTCGCTCGGCGCCACGGCGGCGCCGGTTCGAGCGGCCACGCTCGCGAACTGCTCGGCCAGTCGCGCGCGGTCGACCTTCTGACCGGCGTCGAGTGGGAACGCGTCGAAGAACCCGATCGCGGTGGGCACCATGTAAGGCGGCAGCGTGGAACGCAACTCCGCTCTCAGGGCACCTTCCGTCAAGTTCCACCCCGGCTCGGGAATCACGCAGGCGACGAGGCGGCTGTCGTCGACGCCCGCGCCGACGACCAACGCCGTCGACCTTCTGACACCGGGCACCTTGTTCAGCTGGGCTTCCACGCCTTCCAGCTCGACCCGGAACCCGCTGATCGTCACCCGGTTGTCGACACGTCCCAGGATTTCCAGTTGTCCCCGGGCGTTGACCCGCGCCAGATCGCCGGTGCGGTACAGCCGGCCCTGCGGCTCGAGCGGGCTGTCGAGGAAGCGTTCCTTCGTCAGCTGCGACTGGTTGACGTAACCCCGGCTGACGCACTGTCCGCCGATGTGCAGTTCGCCGGTGAACTCCGGCGGCACGGGCTGCCCGTGCTCGTCGAGGACGTGAACCCGGGCGTTCGCCAGCGGGAGTCCGACCGGCACGCTGGTTCCTGCGCAGTCTTCGGGCCCGACGGGCTGCGCGGTAACCCAGACCGTGGTCTCGGCCGGGCCGTACATGTTCCACAGCGTCCCGCACCACTCGCGGACGGTCCGGGCGAGCGGCGCGGGCAGAGGCTCGCCCCACGAGAAGACGTGCCTGAGCGCCAGACCCTGGGCCCCCGTCCGCCGGACCACGGCGGACAGGCCGTGCAGGGCGGAGGGGGTCTGGACCATGTGGGTGACCCGTTCCTCGACGAGCAGCGTGTGGAGGAGGTCAGGCGATCGGGCCGCCCCCGACGGCACGACGACCAGGCACGCCCCGGCCAGCAAGGTGCCCCACAGCGACAGATCGGAACCGGCCGGGTGGAAGAACGCCCCGACCGCGGTCTCGTCAATGACGACGTGCGCACGCATCGACTCCAGCAGCGTCAGGACGTTGCCGTGCTCGACGTCGAACCCCTGGGGCGTCCCGGTCGAGCCGGAGGTGTAGACGGTGTGGGCCACGTCGCCGGCTCGCGGCAGATCGCCGGGCTCGCCGGCCGGCGGCAGCTCGGTCTCCGGCATGACCAGGACCGGCACCGCGGCACCGTCCAGCAGACCGGCCAGGTCCGGCTGGGTGAGCACCACGCGCGCTCCGCTGTCGTCGAGCACCGTCCGGCACCATGCCGCGGGATCGGACGGGTCCAGGACCACGTAGGCCGCCTGGGCCCGCTGGACCGCGACGATCGCGGCCACCGTGTCGAGGGAGGGCTCGAGCAGGAGGGCGACCCGGCTGCCCGGCCCGACGCCCTCGGCCCGCAGCCGGGCCGTCCAGCGCCCGGCCAGCTCGTCGAGCTCGGCATACGTGAGCTCGTCTCCATCGCAGCGCACTGCCGTTCGATCGGCGTGCTGCTCCGCGGCCTGCCGGAAGCGGGCCGCCAAGCTGTCGTCCGACGCGACGGACACCGGCACGGGGTGCCGGTCGACGCCGTGCCCGGCCTCGGTCAGGATCGGCAGATCCGTCACACTGCGGTCAGGGCCGGCGACCGCGGCCCGCAACAGCGTCGCGTAGTGCTCGGCGGCACGGCCGGCCGCGGCCGCGGAGAAGACGGACTTGCGGTACTTGAGCAGTCCGACGAGCCGGTCGCCGTCGTGGACGACCTCAAGCGTGAGCTCGAGCTGGTCGTCCTGCTTGGCCAGCGGGAACGGCGCCGCGGACAGTCCGGCCCAGGCGACCGGGGCCGCGCCCTCCTCGGCCGCGTGGAGGGCGGCGTGGGCCGGATGCCGACTGGACTTCTGATAGATGAACATCGCCTGGAAGATCGGATTGCGACCGTCCACCCGGCGCGGCGCCAGCTCGCTGACGAGCAGCTCGAACGGATAGTCCTGGTGCTCGAACGCCTTGGCGACGGTGCGGCGGGTCCGGCCGAGCTGCTCGCGGAACGAGACCGCGTCGCTCAGGTCCGCACGCAGCACGACGGAGTTGACGAAGTTCCCGACGCATTCGGCCAGCGCCGGGTCGGTGCGGCCGGCGAACGGGCTCCCGACGAGCACGTCACGCCGGCCGGTATAGCGGCCGACGAGGACCTGAAAGGCCGTCAGAAGGACGACGTAGGGCGTGACCGCTTCCGCCTTGGCCAGCGCGAACACGTCGGCGGCGAGTTCTGCGGGGATGGGGAACATGAGCGAACCGCCGCCATCGGCGTCCGCCGGGTCCAGATCGAACCGGGGCCATTCGGCCAGTTCCAGGTCACCGGAGAGCTGGGCGTGCCAGTAGGAGCGGGCCCGACCGCCCCGTTCGTCAGCGATCAGCTCACGCTGATACGCGACGAAGTCGCTGTACGGATTGTTGCGCCCGGGCAGCCGCGCCGGGCGCCGTTCGGTCTCGGCGACGTAGAGCTGCTCGAGTTCGGCCAGCATGGTGCCGAGCGACCAGAAGTCGCACACCACATGGTGGGCGGCCAGCAGAACGACCGCTTCTCCAGGCGCCACCAGGTATGCCCGCGCTCGAAGGGGAGGCCCGGTCACGAGGTCGAACGGCTCGCGGTAGGCGACTCGCACCGCCCCGCGAAGTTCTCCTTCGGTCCACTGACGAGCATCCAGTTCGGCGAAGTCGGGTTCGAGCCAGCCGTGGACGGTCTGACGGCCGGCGGTGCCGTCCCGGTCGTCGGTGCCCACCCGGCTGAAGGTGGTGCGCAGCGCCGCGTGCCGCCCGACGAGCGACTGCAGCGCGCCGTGGAACGCGGCGGCGTCGAATCCGCCGGTGAACCGGGCGGTGAGGGCGACGTTGTAGGACGCGCTGTCCGGGTCCATCTGATGCAGCATCAACATCGAGCTCTGCGCGTACGAGAGCGGATGCTCGGTGCGCGACTGTCCGGCCCGTGCCCGAAGCGCTGCCTCCAGCTTCTTCCGGAGGTCGTAGTCAGTCATGAGTGTCACTCCTCGGTCGATCCGACGGGGGTGGAAGCATCTGGGCCGGTCCACAGAGGCAGGAGGGCGTGCAACTGGTCCTCGGTCAGCGTGTCGAGCGAGGCCAACAGCCGCTCCGCCTCCTCAGGCGAGAGCTGGTCCGGCCCGCCCGCCTCCTCACCGGTCCCCGCCCCGAGCTCGAGCCCGAAGACCTCGACGACCGGCCGGCCGGCGTCGTCGACGACCGAGACGTCGACGACCTCTCGCGCCGTCTCACCCACCCGGTGCCGGACCACCGCGACTCCGGACCCCGCAGCGCTCGCCGACTCGTGGATCACGATCCGCTCGATCCGGAACGGCAGCTCGGTGGACGGCGCCGGAGTCGGCCGATCCGCTCCCGGCCGATCACCGACCGTCCGCCCCATCGCACGGAACGGCGCGTGGTACCTCACCCAGTCGACCGGAATCCCCGCCTCCTCCAACCGGGTCAGGTGCTCCAAGACCGTCACCGAATCCGGTGTCCGAGGCGACAACCCCGCCAGCCAGAGCTCACTCCCGTCGCTCTGCGCCCGGCCGGCCGTGGTCAGCGTTCGTCCGGGCCCCACCTCCAGGAAGACCGTGCCGCCGCCGTCCATCAGCGCCCGAACTCCCGCCGCGAACCTGACCGGTGAGGTGAGCTGCCGGCCCCAGTACTCCGCGCCGAGCTCCCCGTCCGCGGCCCAACCGCCGGTGAGGTTCAGGGCCAGCGGCACGGCCGGGGTCCGGTGCCGGATCCGGCCCGCCGCCGCGACCAGCGCCGGGACGGCCGGGGCGACCAGCGTCGAGTGGAAGGCGTGGGTGGTCTCCAGCGGGATCGTCAGCCAGCCTCGCCGCTCGAACGCGGCGGCCAACTCCCCCATCGCCGTGTCGGTCCCGGAGACGACGATCCGCTCAGGGGCGTTGTACGCGGCCACCGACGCCGCGCCGCCGTGTGCCGCGACCAGGCGTTCCAGCTCCGCCGGGTCGGGACCGCCCACGGCGACCATCCGGCCGGCGCCGGGCACGGCCGCGAAGGCCCGGCCGCGGGCGCTGACGAGTTCGAGCCCTTCCTCGACGCCGAACACCCCCGCCACACAGGCGGCCGCGTATTCGCCGAGACTGTGGCCGACCACCGCGTCCGGCCGCACCCCGCACGAGGTCCAGAACTCCGCCAACGCGACCTGCAGCAGAAAGACCGCGGGCTGGAGCAGCTCGGCCCGAGTCTGGGCGGCCGGGTCGGCGAACACGTCGAGCGGACCGACGCCGGTGAGCCGGCGGAACTGATCGGCGTGCCGGTCGATGCCCGCGCGGAACAACGGGTGCTCGCGATGGAGCTCGACGCCCATGCCGACGTACTCAGAGCTCTGTCCTGGGAACAGGAACCCGATCCGCGGCCGGGTTCCGGCCGCCGTCACGAGGTCCCCCTGCGCCGCAGCACCGGCCGGGTGTCATCTGGTCGCAGGATCCAGGAGAAATACATCCGTCGCTGCGCCGACGATGCGGCGACCGTTCGGGAATGACCTCCGGTCGAGGGATCACCGTCTGAATTCGACATGACCTGAACATTGTTGTACGGCATTCCGGGCACGAAGGAACTCCAACCGATCTATCAAGTCTGGAAAAAGTCAGCCACGTGAGCCCGCGACGACATCCAACAGGCTGGAATGGGATGACGCCGATTTCCAGAAGAGGTCGAAGCGCCGTTGACCGAGGGCGCTATCACCGAACCACGAACATATGGGCCGGGACACCGTCCACCGCAAGGTGACATCGGCTCGATGTCTTGCCGGCGAGACAGGCTTTCTGTCTCAGCCTCCTGACGCTGATGCGACTTACCTGGCACGAGGAATCGAACCACAGAGCCCGGTCACCGGGGTAGCGGCGGGATCCACGGACCGTCACGACATGGTCAGGACGCCTCGCCGACCAGTTCGCTCAGCACGTCGCTGAGGTCGCTGAGCAATGGGTTCTTGAGGATGACGCCCGTGATCCGGGATATCCCGAGCTCCTGGCGGAGGGCCTGGCCGAGGCGGACGGCGATGATGGAGTTGCCGCCGACGGCCAGGAAGTCGTCGCCGACGCCGATGTCAGGATTCCCCAGAAGCTCCCGCACCTTGCCGACCACCAGCTCGTCCATGGGGTTACGGAACCCGCTGTCGACCGTCACTTGACCACCTCTCGCACCTCATCGGTCAGCTCTCGCAGGCTGGCAGGCCGCATGTCCGACCAGTGTGCGGACACGTATTCAAGACAGTTCGCCCGCGTGTCCGCGTCGTGCGCGACCGACCAGCCGGCGGGCACGGCATGGGACGCCGGCCACAGCGAGTACTGCTCCTCGCCGTTGACCAGGACCAGATGAAGGCCTTCCTCGTCTTCGAACGGATTGGCCACGGCTCTCCTGTGTGAACGAAACCTGATTTCCCGAAGGACGTGTCCATCGTGCGCATGTCTCGCCGGCGAGACAACACTCCGTCGGCCGTTTTCCACTGCGGTCCGCGGTGAGTGTGCCCGCGAAGAACGAGGGTGCTATGAATCAGGAACGGGCGCATTTAATGCATCGATATTCGCCACACACCCCGACTCCGAACCCGTATCCGCTGGGGAGAACGCACGATGGATCTCAGCCTCTTCTATTTCGCCAACGACAGCGGAGGCGCCGAGGCCGACCGGTACCGGTTGTTGCTCGAAGGCGCCCGCTTCGCCGACGAGAACGGCTTGGCGGCGGTGTGGACCCCGGAACGCCATTTCCACCCCTTCGGTGGGACCTATCCGAACCCCTCGGTGACCAGTGCGGCGATCGCCGCGACGACGGAGCGTGTCAAGATCCGGGCGGGCAGCGTCGTGGCACCGTTGCACCATGCGCTGCGGATCGCCGAGGAGTGGTCTGTCGTGGACAACATCTCCCGGGGCCGAGTCGGGGTGTCCTTCGCCTCCGGCTGGCACGCCGTCGACTTCGCCCTGAATCCGGCCGCCTACACGAACCGCCGGACGGAGATGTACGAGCGGATCGAGCAGGTGCGTGCCCTGTGGCGCGGCGAGGCGATCGAGGTCACCGACGGCGCGGGGAACCCGGTGAAGGTGCGGTCGTTCCCGCCGCCGGTCCAGACCGACCTGCCGATCTGGGTCGCCAGTGTCGGCGACGTCGAGACCTTCCGGAGCGCCGGCCGGATCGGAGCCGGCCTCCTCACCCACCTGCTCGGCCAGAGTCCCGAACAACTGGCGCACAACATCGCCGAGTACCGGAAGGCCGCGGCCGACGCCGGCTGGCCGGGCCACGTCGCGGTGATGGTGCACACGTACCTCGGCGAGGACACCGACAGGGTCCGAGAGCTGGTCCGGCCGTCGCTGAGCAACTACATGCGCAGCTCACTCGGGCTCATCCTGGCGTCGGACCTCAGCACCGGAGACCTGGAGCCGGACGAGATCGACATGCTCGTCGAGCGGGCCTTCGAGCACTACTTCGACAACGTCGGCCTGCTCGGCTCGGTCGACAAGGGCGAGCAGGTCGTGGCGCGGCTCGCGGAACTCGGCGTGGACGAGATCGCGTGTCTCATCGACTTCGGACTGCCGACGGACGAGGTCATGACCGGCTTGACCTATCTCAAGCGACTGCAGGACGCGTGCGGCGCCGACGCGCCCGACCAGCGCCCGATCTGACCCTGATCCTTCCCATGCCGCCGCGTTCGCCCGGCCGGGGTGCGGATCCACCGTGCCCGCGCCGGGGCCGACCCGCGCCGAGCGGGAGTGAGCGCCAGGGCGTCCCGATCCTCGCCGACCGGGCCTACATCGGCGCCGGTTCGTGGGTGACGACACCCCCTCAGACGTCCACCGGGTCGTGAGCTCACGCCGACCCGGCAAACCGTCAACCAGGCGCTGTCCGCGACACGGGCGCCGGTCGAGCGCGGCGTCGCACGCGGCTGCTGACAGTGTGGGCAGTTCCTGGTGGCGGTAGGTTCCAGCGGATCGCGTTCCGGTGTGCTCTGGCGTGATCCACTGCGAGGTGTGGGCCGGAGCGGTGGTGCCTCTCCGAGGCGGAGGGCTCTGGCCTCGTCGGCTTCGTGGTTGCGGAGTCGTTCGGCGTCCCGGCGGCAGGCGGTGGAGCAGTATGCCTGCCGGATGCGGGGGTTGGCGGTGAACTCGCCCTGGCAGACGGGGCAGGTATGCGGGACCAGCTCGGCGGCTTCAGCCCGGTGGGCGGGATCGGCGGTGAGTCCGCCACCCTGCGCCTACCGCATACCACCGGCCTACCGCAGGGATCAGCACACGTCGCCCCGAGCTGCTGGACGAGGGCCGGCACGTCTTCGTCAAGGACGTGCTGGAACGCCGGCGGCGCTCGGCGGACCGTTTCGGCGACGTCAGTGGCGCGCAGCATCTCGTACGGCAGCGGGAAGCTGAGCCACGCGCGGCTGTGGTGGAAGGCGTCGAGCCGGTCGGCGAGCTCGGCGAAACGCTGTGGGACGAGTCAGAGTTGGGGCTCTCCCAGATCACCGGCCTCCCTCACTGTCCGGCAGGTGTCGGGCTGCGGCAGCCGTACGAGGCAGTGGACCGCGACCGGGGTGCGGTGCAGGAGTCCGTCGAGGAGATGGGCGCCGAGGAAGCCGGTCCCGCCCGTCAGCAGGACCGCCTGCGGTGCTCCCGTCCGGGGCCGGGAGGCCCCGGGAGGAGCCCCGGATCAAGCGGGTGTCGACGCGGCGAGGTCGACGCGGCGGGCCAGCTCCTCCACCGTCGTCGCCGCGAACAGGGTGATCAGTGGCAGGTCCACGCCGAAAGCTCGGCGCAGTGCGAGCAGGATCCGCAGCGCCAGCAGGCTGTCTCCGCCGAGCTGGAAGAAGTCGTCCTCGGCGGTGACCACGTCGGCCCCCAGCGCCTCTGACCAGATCCGCGCCACGCGCTCCTGCGTGGCGGTGGCGAACCCGGCGGCAGGCCGCTCGACCGAGTCCGCCACGGGAGCCGGAGCGGGCAGAGCCTTGCGGTCGTGCTTGCCGTTCGCGTTCAGCGGCATCCGTTCGAGCAGGGTGATGGTGGACGGCACCATGTAGTAGGGCAGTTGGGTGCGCAGGTACTGCAGAAGAGCAACCGGGTCGGGGCTGCGTCCCGCTCGCGGCTCGACATAGCCGGCCAGGCGCCGCTCACCCAGGGCGTCCTCCCGGATGATCACGGCGGCGTCCTGGGCGTCCGGGTGCTGGCCGAGTACGGACTCGACCTCCTCCAGCTCGATCCGGAAGCCGCGCAGCTTGACCTGCCGGTCCACCCGGCCCAGCACCTCCACGTCACCCGTGGGAAGGATCCGCGCCAGGTCGCCGGTGTTGTACAGCCGGGCTCCCGGCGTGTCCGAGAAGGGGTGGGCGAGGAACCGCTCGGCGGTGAGCTCGGGGCGCCCCACGTAGCCGCGGGCCAGGGC
This sequence comes from Streptomyces sp. NPDC001816, assembly GCF_042892235.1. Classification (NCBI taxonomy): domain Bacteria; kingdom Bacillati; phylum Actinomycetota; class Actinomycetes; order Kitasatosporales; family Streptomycetaceae; genus Streptomyces; species Streptomyces sp. NPDC001816. The sequence continues at coordinate 679,769 of NZ_JBIATY010000001.1, read as the reverse complement.
CAGGCCGCCGACGTAGAGGGTGCCGTTCACTCCGAAGGGCACCGGCTGGAGCCGGTTGTCGAGCACGTAGAACTGGGTGTTGGGCAGCGGGCGTCCGATCGGCACCGGCTCCTCGTCACCGCGCTCGGGCATCGGAGTCTCGAACAGGCCGCTGTCCACGGTCGATTCGGTGATGCCGTACGAGTTGACCAGACGGGTGCGGGGAGGACACAGCTTCGCCAGGTTCCAGTAATCCTGCATGAACCAGATGTCCGCGCCGACGGCCAGCACCCTGAAGTTGTCCAGCATCCGCCCCTGCTCGGCCACATAGGCGCTGAGCCGGCGGATGACGACCGGGACGAGGTCGGCGAAGTCGATCCGCTCCCGCTGGAGCAGTGTGTACAGCCGTGCCGGATCCAGCAGCGCTTCACGGTGGCAGAGCACCAGCGTGCCGCCGGAGCACAGCGCGCGGACCATGTCGCCGGTGAACACGTCGAAGGCGATGTTCGCGGCCTGGAGATGCCGGCGCACCACCGTGCCCAGGCCGTAGACCCGCTCCCAGGAGCGGAAGGCGCTCATCAGGGCACCATGGGTGATCATCACGCCCTTGGCCCGGCCGGTCGAGCCCGAGGTGTACACGAGGAACGCCAGGTTGTCCGCGTTCGGTTCGGCGTGCCCCACCGGCGGGACGGCGGCCGGCTCGTCCTGCGCCGCACCGGCGCCCTCGGCGAGCCAGTCGTCGACGTAGCCGACGCTCACCCCTTCGGTGAGCCCGGGTACCGAGGCCACCACGTCGTGGCGGGTCAGGAGCAGGCGTACGGAGGCGTCCGAGAGCACGTAGTGCAGGCGGTCCACCGGGTGGGCCGGATCGAGCGGCACGTACGCGCCGCCCGCCTTGAGGACGCCGAGCAGTGCCGCCACCGAGTCGGGGCAGCGCGGCGCGCAGAGCCCCACTCGGGACTCCGGGCCGACGCCGAGCGCGCGCAGCCGGGCGGCGATGATCCCGGCCCGCCGGTCGAGTTCGCGGTAGCTGACGCGGTCCTCGCCGTCCACCACCGCCACGGCGTCGGGGGTGGCGCGGACGTGCTCCTCGAACAGGTGGTGCACACACGTGTCGGGGGCGACCTCGACGGAGATCGTGTTGTCCCGGTTCAGGAGCTCGGCCCGCTCCGGCTCCGTGAGCAGTGGCAGCAGGGACAGCGGCAGATCGGAGTCCGCCACGGCGCCGAGCAGCAGCCGTTCGAAGTGGGCGGCCATCCGCTCGATGGTGGCGTCGGCGAACAGGTCGACGTTGAACTCCCAGTCGCAGCGCAACCGGTCGCCCTCGTCGACGACGTGCAGGCTCAGGTCGTACAGCGCCGTGGTGGGGCCCTCGCCGCTGAACGGGCTGACGCGCAGCCCCGCAGGGTCAGGCGTGGACCGGGGGGCATTGTGCAGCGACAGCATCGTCTGGAACAGCGGGGCGCGGCTGAGATCGCGGTCCGGCTGCACCTCCTCGACCACGCGCGCGAAGGGAACGTCCTGATGGGCGAAGTCCGCGATGCACGCCTGCCGGGTACGCGCGAGCAGCTCGCGGAACGTCGGGTCGCCCGCCAGGTCCGTGCGCAGGGCCAGGGTGTTCGCCAGGAGGCCGACGAGCGGTTCGGTCTCCGGCCGGTGACGGCCGGCCACCGACGTGCCCACCACGATGTCGTCCTGGCCCGAGTAGCGGTGCAGCAGGGCCGCGTATCCGGCGAGCAGCGTCATGAACAGGGTGGCGTCCGCGGCGCCGCCCAGCTCCCGCAGCCCGGCGGTCAGCTCGGCGGACAGGGTGAAGGACCGGGTCCGGCCCGCGTACGTCTGCACGGTCGGTCGGGTACGGTCGGTCGGCACCCGCAGACTGGGCAGCTCGCCGCTGAACCGCTCACGCCAGTGCGCCAGGCCGTGCGCCACCCGGTTCGCTGCACCGCCCGTGAACTGCTCGCGCTGCCAGTGGGCGTAGTCGGCGTACTGGACGGCGAGCGGCGGCAGCGGATCGGCGCCGCCCGTGCGGAAGGCGTCGTGCAGACGGCAGAACTCGTCCGTCAGCACCGTCATCGACCGGTCGTCGGCGACGATGCGGTGCAGGTTGATCAGCGCGACGGTTTCCCGCTCGGTGAGCGCCACCAGCGCCACCCTCAGCAGCGGACCCCGGCCGAGGTCGAACGGCGCCCGCGCGTCCTGCGCTGCGAGCCGCCGTAGCTGCTCCTCGGCGTCGTCCGCGCCGCGCAGGTCGACGACCCGGGGCTCCCAGACGTGGGTGTCCGCCGGGGCGATGGTCTGCGTCGGCTCGCCGTCGACCGACGGGAAGGTGGTCCGCAGGGTCTCGTGCCGCCGCACCAGGGCCCGGAAGGCCCGCACCGCCGCGTCCAGGTCCACCGGACCCGACAGCCGCAGCGCGTACGGCATGTTGTACGCCGCGTTCCCGGGGCCGAGCTGGTCCAGGAACCACAGGCGCTGCTGCGCGAAGGACAAGGGGGCGCCCGCGCCCGCCGGGCGTCCGGTGATCCCGCCCGGTGCCGCCGCGGTGGGCTCCTCGAGCCGCCGCGTGTGCAGGGCGTTCTGGGCGGGGGACTGCTCGCGCAGCCGCTCCGAGGTGTCGCTCATGCCGTCCTACCTTCGTGAGTGCGTCCCATACATGCCCGACTTGTGCTATTCGGCACGGGCGCCGGCCTGTGCACGGGCCGTCCGGCCGTTGGCGGCGGCCTCCTTGGCGATGGCACGGAAGAACTGCGGATAGCTGGGGGAGGTGTGCTTCGCGTACGACAGCGTCAGGTCGTGGCGCTCGCGGAGCTGGTTGATCGGGACGACCATGGCCGCGTGGTGCTCGATGTGCAGGTTGTTGCCGTTGGTGTACCAGGTGCTGAACCAACTGCCCGTGATGGAGCGCGTGTTGGTCAGCACGTCGGTGCTGGAGTTGTCGCACATGATGTGCTCGGGCAGTTCGACGAGGAAGTGCAGGGGCACCGCGACCAGCAAGGGCAACAGCCACATCCACAGCACCAGTTCGCCCTGACCGAGCACGGTGAGCGCGACGGCCGCGAGGATCGGCAGGATGAACAGCCGGTATTCGGCGACCACTTCACGCTTGCGGGCCGGTGCTATCTGGCCGGAGTCGTAGGTCCAGGAACCGGTCCAGGCGCGCACGACGTCCGCGACTGCGCCACCCAGCCGGCCGAAGGCCAGGGCCTCGCGGACCAGCGCCCCCCAGGTGACAGGCTGACGCGAGTCGAAGCCGAAGAACTCCGAGTCCTGGTCGGTGCCCAGATAGCGGTGGTGCTGCAGATGCAGGACGCGGTAATGGCTGTACGAGACCAGCATGGGCACGCCCAGCGGGACGCCGGCGATCCGGTGCAGGCGGGCGCGCCGGAATGCCGAGTGGTGCAGGCACTGGTGTTGCAGTTCCAGCCAGTGTGCGTACATCGCGCCGATCAATATGACACCCAGCACCCGCAGCGGCCACAGCCCGGTCAACAGCGCGAGCGCCACGCCGAGCGCCCAAAGGGCGTACGCGACAAAGAGTTTGAAGATGAACGTCCGCTCGTCGACGGCGTTCACCTTGGCCCGTCGGAACAGGCCCTGTGGCGACGCCGTGCTTGCGTCGGAAGTCATTTTTGGCACCTTCCCCTGTGGCAGCCTCCCGCGAGATCGCTGCGGCAGTCGGGCAGGCATCAGCGACTTCGTGTGGATGAGGCACGAAGTTTGGAAGTGGCGCCCTTCGGCCCCCGAAAGACGGCGGAGGGAGGGCGGGTGGATGAAGAAGTGTCGAGCACTCCGCTTGCGTGGCAAGGCGGGGCAACGCGGCGGGGCGCCGGGATACGTCCCGCGGCTGTGGGTCTTGAAGATGATGCGGACAGTGCGGGGTATTCCAAGTTTTTCGCTCAGGATCTACCCGAGACGGATGGCGACAACGGAATTGCCGCCGATTTCCAGGAAATTGCCGTCGATACCTCTCTACCGCGGTTCATCGCCCATCGCCCTGATCAGGCTGGCCGGCCTCATGTCCGTCCAGTGCGCGGAGACGTATTCAAGGCAGTTCTTGCGCGTTTCCTGGCCGTACACCACCTTCCAGCCGGCCGGTACCGCGCTGAAGGCGGGCCACAGCGAATGCTGGTTCTCATCGTTCACCAGAACCAGGCATGCGCCTTCTTCATCGTCGAACGGATTTGGCACGGATTCTCCTGAAGAATCGATCAAACGGCCGTCAGCGTAACAGTGACGATAACCAGCCGTCACCGTTGCGGCAGCTGAATAATTGGCCTCGCATGGGGGCGTGTCTCGCCAGCGAGACACCGGCGTCGATGTAATGGGATATCGCTATTCCTGATCCTCGCCGGAAAAAGGCAGGCGGCGATGGCGGCGCGGCGAACTGCTGCCTGCCGCGCCACCCAGGTGGTCTGCGCCCAGAGCTCGAACCGAGCTCAGCTCATGGCAGGCACGGCCTCGCCGGTCATGTCGCCGAGCGCCACCACGATCTTCCGCGGCCCCGTGAAGGGACTGCGTGAGTGCGCGACCAGCATGTTGTCGATGACGAGGATGTCACCCTCCTGCCAGGAGAAGGCGACCGATTCCCGGTCCATCAGGTCACGGACCTCATCCACCAGGGCGTCGTCGATGACAGTGCCGTCGCCCCAGAAGACGTTGCGCGGCATCCCCTGATCGCCGCAGATCTCCAGCAGCGAGGAGCGCGTTTCCGGGTCCAGCGACGACGGGTGGTGCAGCGCCAGCTGGTTGAAGAACACGGCCTCGCCGGTCGTCGGGTGGCGCAGCACCGCCTCGGCCTGACGCGAGGTCCGCAGGCCTCCGTCCGGCGTCCACTCGAAGCTCGTCCCCTCCGCGGCGCACTTGCGCTCGACCTCGGCGGGATCGTCGGTGCCGAAGAAGCGCGACCAGCTGACGTCGACGCCTTCGATGAAGTTGCGGACATAACGGAGCTTCTTGGTGGCGAAGAGCTCGGCCAGCTCCGGACGCATCCGGGCGATGACCATCCGGCAGTCGACGATCGGCGTCTGACCACCGGACTGCGGGGCCACGATGCACGAGAAGAACTGCCGCATCGGCCACTGCGGCAGATGCGAACTCTCGTTGTGGAACAGGATCGAGAGGTCTTCCGGATACGGCGTCGACTTGTATACGCGGGCCGACTCGCCCTCTCGCGGAAGGTCCCCGTATTCAGGGAAGAGGGTGCCGCAGATCGCGGAGGCGGCCTGTTCGAACTTCTCCACCGAACCGGCGTGGAACCCCCGGAGCAGGACCGCGCCGTGCCGCAGCAGCCGTGCTTCCAGTTCTTCCCGGTTCACGCGCAGCCAGCCGGGCAGGTCGACGCCGGGACCGGCCGGCGTGATGAGGACGGGGGTCGTCGGTGACTCCGGCAGGAAGCCGATATTCACCGAATCTCCGCCGGGTATCCGCACCTGCCGCCGAGTCGCGCCCAGAAGGGAGCGCGGTCCCGGTGTCCTGGAAGTCGCTTCGTTCATGTCCTGGTCCTCATTTCCTCGGCGGTGAACCCGGCCGTGCTCTGTGTCATGCGTCGATCTCCCGTTGGATCAGCTCGGCGAGTTCCTCCACCGCGGGCTGTCGCATGATGCCGTGGTGGGTCGTTGCCACCGAGGCGAAGCCGAGTTCAGGCCCGACCACCGATCCCCAGCCCCACGTACGGTCCGGGTCCTGCGGCTCGTCGGCCGGCTCGGCGCGCACCAGCAGCACCGGGTAGTCGGCTCGGCCGAGTTCGGCCTGCTCCTGCACGAAGTAGCGGTCCAGAGCAGTCATGTTGGTCATGTAGACGTCCAGCAGGTTCCGCAGCTCCGCCTCACCGGAGTCGGGAGGCAGCCGCCCGACGTCCTGCAGGGCCTTGAGCAGTTCCTGATGACCGAGATGACCGAGCGGCCCCTCCGGCAGGTCCAGCTGGTAGTGGAAGGCGAAGCGGCGCAGGAGATAGTCGGCGGGCTGCCGCGCCAGGGCGCTCTCCGCGTCACCGGGGACGCCGCAGTTGACGATGATCAGCTGCGCCACCTCGCGCCCGGAACGGCGCAGCGCCTGGGCCGTGGCGTAGGCCATGATGCCGCCGAAGCACCAGCCGATGATCACGGGAGCGGCATCGCCGACGGCCGCGATGTTCGCCGCGTACTCCTCGGCCATGGCGGCGAAATCGTCCTGCGGCGGCCTGCCGTGCAGACCCCAGGCCTCGATGCCGTAGACCGACCGGTCCGCCGGTATCAGCCGGGCCAGCTCCCAGTAGCTGAGCGTGTTGCCGCCGCCGGGGTGGACGCAGAAGACCGGGGCCTGCTCTTTCGGTCCGCGGGCGGCGCGCAGCGGGACCAGGTTGGAGTCCTGGACGTCGCTCCTGCGCACCAGCTCCGCCATCGCCGCGACGGTCGGGGCGCTGAACACCGCGGACATCGGCAGGCGCAGGCCGAAGGCGTTGTTGATCTGGGCCATGAGCTTGATCGCACGCAGCGACTGTCCCCCGAACTCGAAGAAGTCCGCGTCGGGGGAGGAGATGTCCTGGTCGAGGATCGAGGACCAGATCGCCAGCAGACGCTGTTCCACCGAGTCTCGCGGCCGGCCGGCCCGGGCCTTCGGCGGCGCGATCGGTGCGAGGGCGCGGCGGTCGAGCTTGCCGTTGCGGGTCAGCGGGAACCGCTCCAGCACCTGCCACCCGGTCGGCACGAGGGCGGCCGGGAGGTGCAGAACCACGGCTGCCCGCACGTCCTCGACGGAGATGTCCACTCCCCCGGCGGCGGTGAGGTAGGCGTCCAGGTGCGTGACGAGTCCGTCGGCGTCCGCGCGCGCCACGACCGCCGCGGCGCCGACGCCGGGCCGATCCGCCAGCAGCGTCTCGATCTCGCCGAGCTGTACGCGGTACCCGCGCAGCTTCACCTGGTCGTCGATCCGGCCGAGGATCTCGATGCCGTTGCCGGGCACCAGGCGGCCGAGGTCACCGGTCCGGTGGGCGTCCGCGGTGTCCGCCGTACCGAAGCCCGACCCGCCTTCGCGCAACCGCGCGAGGTAGCCGAGGCCCACGCCGGGCCCGCTGATCAGCACCTCACCGGGGCACCAGGGCGGCAGCGCGGCACCCCCCGCGTCGACCACCGTCAGGACGTTCGCCCCCAGGCCGGAGCCCACCGGGATCGAGGAACAGCGTTCATCGATCGAGGCGTCCAGCGGGAGGCATGCGGCGCCCACCGTCGACTCGGTCGGGCCGTAGTGGTTGTACAAACGCAAGGACGGCGCGATCTCTCGCAGCCGCTCGTACAACGGACGCGGCAGCAGTTCGCCGCCGAGCACGAGCACCTCGCTCGGCAGAAGCGCGAGCGGATCGGCAGCCTCGGCCAGCAGCGCCGAGAGGTGCGAGGGGACCAGCTTCATCGCGGCCGCGGGGTTCCCCCGGAACCACTCGGTGAGAGCCGCGGGGCTCGTGGCGGTCTCGGTGGGGATGAGCTGGACGCAGCCACCGCCGGCCAGGGTCGGGAAGACCGCCGTGTAGGCCAGGTCGGCGGCGAGGGTGGAGACCGCCGCGAACTCGGCGCCCTCGGACAGGGCGAGCGTCTCGCCGATCGCCGAGGCGTAGTGCGACAGCTGCTCGTGCCCGATGACGACGCCCTTGGGAAGCCCCGAGGTGCCCGACGTGAAGATCACATAAGCGGCGCCCGTGGCCGCCGTGCCGGAAGTCACCGCGCGCCCCGGGTCGACGACCGCGTCGGCCGTGCACACGGTGCGGACGGAGGCCTGGTGATCGGCCTTCGGATCGGGGGTGAGCAGCAGCGCGGGGTGGGCCTCCCGCAGGATCGTCTCGATCCGCTGCTGCGGCCACGTGGGGTCGAGGGGGACGAACGCCGCGCCGGCGAGCCAGACGCCGAGCATCGCGACAACCGTTTCCGCCGAGGCAGGAACGAACAGCGCGACCCGCTGCCCGGCCCGCACGCCGTGCTCGCGCAGCAGGTGCGCCACCGCGTCCGCGCCCTGCGCCGCGTCCCGGTAGGACACGACGGTCTCGCCGCAGCGCAGCGCGGGCTGCGCGGGCGTGCGCTCCGCCTGCGCGAGGAAGCGGTCGAGCACCGAGGCGTACGACGCACGGGGCCCGGCCTCGGCGTTCGGCGCGTTCGGCGCGGTGAGGCGCAGGCCGCCGACGGCGCGCTCCGTGCCACCGGACAGCAGATCGGTCAGCTGATGTCCGAACGCCTCCGCGACGAGGTCCAAGTCGGCCTGGGCGACGCGGCCCGCGCCGCCGACGAAGGTCAGGCTGAGGCTCCGCGACCCGCGCACGCAGTCGAGGTGCAGCGCACCAGGAGCTTCGTGGACGGACGCACCGGCCGAGAGTTCCTCGGCCCACCGGTCCAGACGGTGCCGGTACGAGAGCGGGCAGCCGTCCGCCGCATGGTGTGCGGAGGCCGCGGTCCCCGGGTCGATCTGGTTCTCGATCGCCGCTACGGAGCGGAGCGCGTCCTGCGACGCCTGGAGCGCGTCGGCGACCGGGGTGTCCGCGCCGATCTCCAGCCGCACCGGTACCGGACGCTCCAACAGGCCGAGCACGTTCTCCAGGCCTTCCGTGGACCGGCCGTCGGCCAGCACCAGCACATGGTCGTCGGCGTCGCGGCAGTACCGGCCGTACAGCGAGCGCCAGAGAGCCAGCAGCACCGCCGCCTCGCTCACGCCGCACCGTCCGGTGAGTTCGTCCAGCCGTTCCAGAGCCGGCCCCTCGACGACGGCCGAGGCGCTCACCGGCTCGGCGGCCGCGTCCCGGAGGGCGACGGGAGTGAGGAAGGGCAGCGCCAAGGACGGCTTCGACGACTGCCGCGCCGCCTCGTCGGCCACCGGCGGCTGCGCCGACTCGTCCAGCACTTCGCCGAGCCAGGCGGCGACATCGGCGTACTGCAGCACCGTCTCCCCGGCCGCGGCGACCGCGTCCTCCAGCAGCAGGCCGACAAGCAGGGTCCAGGAAGCGTCGTCGACGCTCAGCCGCGGCAGGGTGAGAACCAGCCGCGTGCCGTCCGGACCGAGTTCGTGCTCGACGGTCAGCGCGCCGGCACGGAACACGGTGCGATCCGTTCCCGACGGCTCGATGGCGACCGGGCCCACCGGATCCACGACCTGGACGAGCGTGGGCAGCCCCGCGAACTCGGTGTACCGCGTACGCAGGCTCTCGTGCGTCGCGACCGCCGTCGCGATCCGGGCCTCCAGGTCCGGCCCCGGTATCCGTGTGGCGGTGCGGACGGTGCGCACCGCCGTGCTCCGGGCCTCGCCCAACCGGGCGAGCTGTTGCGGGGAGAGCTGATAGCCCTCCTCCTGCCAGGTCTCAATGCTCGTCATGATGTCTGCTCCTGAATGGTCATGCGGGCTCCGGAGCGGGGGCCGGGTCGGAATCGGTGGCGGGCGCCTCAAGGCGGCGTACCGTGCGCACGGGCGAGAACAGCAGGGCCAGGGAGGCCAGGAACGTCCCGCTCGCGGCCAGCACGATCGCCGTCCGCAGACCGGTTCCGGAGGCGAGCGCACCGCCGAGCAGCGAGCCGAGCGAGTACGCACCCAAGGCGCAGGTACGGGCCGTGGCGTTCACCCGCCCGAGCAGCTCGTCCGGGGTGGAGACCTGCCGGAAGCTGATCACCGTCACGTTGAAGACGGGAACGCTGAACTGGACGACGAAGGAGGAGACCGCGACGACGGCTATCGCCGCCAGTGAGTGGCCGTGTACGGCCGCGAGGACGAGATATCCCAGCCCGGGCAGCGCCATCGTCAGGATCAGTGTCGGGCCGACGCCGAACCGTCCGGTCAGTGGGCCGACCAGGAGGACGCCGACCAGGGCGCCGACGCTGCCGACCGCGACGATCAGGCCGACCTGCTTCGAGCCCATGTCGAGCACCCGGAGCAGATAGAGGAAGAACACCGACATCAGGGCGCCGGAGAACAGGTTGATGATCAGCGCGGCCGTGGTGAACCAGCGCAGCAGCGGGTGCCGCACGATCGCGGCGAATCCCTCACGGATCGAGGCCCGCACCGAGAGGGTCTCCGCCCCGGGCTGAGGCTTCGGCGCCTCGTCGGCCGGCAGTCCCGCCACCGTGAAGAAGGACAGGGCGTAGCTCGCCGCATCCACCGCGATCGCCACCGGGGCGCTGAGCGCGCTGATCAGCAGGCCCGCCGCGCCCGGCCCGACGACCTGCGCCATCGAGTCCGACAGTTCCAGCTTCGCGTTCGCCTCGCCGAGCCGGTCCCGGCCGATCAGACCGGGTGTGTAGGACTGGTGGGCGAGGTCGAAGAACACGGTCATCACGCCGACGACGAAGACCACGACGAAAAGCTGACCGATGTTCAGCACGTCGAGCCCGTGCGCGACGGGGATCCAGGCGAGGGCCGCGGCACGCACGACATCGGCGACGATCATCACGGAACGGCGCGCCCGGCGGTCCAGCATCACGCCGACGAAGAGGCCGAAGAGCAGGAACGGCAGCGTCTCGAGGGCGACGAGCACGCCGGCTTCCATCGGCGTCGCGTGGAGCAGCAGGACCGCGGTCAGCGGCATCGCGACGTAGGTGATCTGGGAACCGAAGAGCGAGGCCGACTGACCGGTCCACAACAGCGCGAAGTTCCGCTGGCGGAAGAGCGAAGTCGGCTTCTTCCCGGCGCTCTTGGCGTCCTCGCTCATGAGCGCCACACCGCCTCACGGATCTCGGCTCCCAGCCGGGAACGCAGGGTCTCGGTGCGTTGGGTCATCGCAGTCTTCCTATCGGGTCGAATTCGCCGCACGGGTGATCGAGGACGTGCCGGGCGGTGCGGGGGCGTGCCTGGACTTCCCCCGGGCACTCAGTCACGTGCGGCTCCGCCGAGCGGCTGCTGCGGCGGGAGACCGGGACGGGTCAGCACCCGCCGCCTTCCGGGGCCGAGCCCCGGTCGGGTCTCCAACCGGCCCGGTTTCGCGTTCCGTTGAGCCGGTTCCGGGACTTCGACCTTACCGATGGGCTGGTCGGGGTCGGAGGTCAGCTCCGCGAGCAGCCGGCTGAGCCGGTCGGCCCATGCCTGGACCGTGCCGTGGTCGAACAGGTCGGTGGCGTACGCGATGATCCCCGTGATCCCGGTCGGCCGCCCGTCCGGCTCGTACGACCCCCGCAGCAGGAAATTCAGGTCGAACTTGGGGGTTTCGTGTCCGGGGATCTCGAACTCGCCGATGTCGAGTCCGGGGAGGTCGAAGGCGGCTTCGGTGTTGGTGTCGAAGGACAGCATGACCTGGAAGAGGGGGTGGCGTGCCGCGGTGCGGGGCGGAGCGATGAGCTCCACCAGGCGTTCGAGGGGGAGGTCCTGGTTCTCGAAGGCGGCGAGATCTGTTTCCCGTACCCGGGTCAGGAGTTGGGTGAAGGTGGGGTCGCCGGAGACGTCGGTGCGCAGGACGAGGGTGTTGAGGAAGAAGCCGATCAGGTCGTGCAGGGCTTCTTCGGTGCGTCCGGCGACCGGTGTGCCGAGTGGGATGTCGGTGCCGCCGGTGAGTCGGGACAGCAGGACGGCGAGGGCGGCCTGGACGACCATGAACGGTGTCACGCCGGTCTGTCGGGCCAGCTCCGTGATGCGGGTGTGGACTTCGGCGTCGATGGTGACGGGGACCTGGGCGCCGCGCTGGGCGGCCGTCGCGGGGCGTGGCCGGTCGAAGGGCAGGTCCAGTTCGACGGGGAGTGCGGCCAGTGCGTCGCGCCAGAAGGCGGACTGGCGGGCGACGGTGCTGGTGGGGTCGTTCTCGGAGCCGAGCAGGTCGCGCTGCCACAGGGCGTAGTCGGCGTACTGGACGGGCAGTTCGGTCCAGGCCGGGGCCGTCCCGGCGATCCGTGCCGCGTAGGCGGTGGCGAGGTCCTTGCCGAGGGGGCCGACCGACCAGCCGTCGCAGGCGATGTGGTGGACCAGCAGCACCAGTACGTGTTCGTCGGGTCCGGTGGTGAAGCCGTGTGCGCGCAGCGGGATCTCGGTGGCGAGGTCGAAGACGTGTCCGGCGGCCTGGACCGCGAGGTCGGTCACCTGCTCGTCGTCGGTGTCCGTCCAGGCCAGGGGCAGCGTGACCGCGTCGGCGGGCAGGATCTGCTGGACGGGTTCGCCGTCGATGACGGGGAAGACGGTGCGCAGGCTCTCGTGCCGGCCCACCACGTCGGCCAGCGCCGCGGCCAACGCCTGCCGGTCCAGCGTCCCGGACAGACGCAGCACCAACGGCAGGTTGTACGCCGCGCTCGGCCCCGCCAACTGACCGATGATCCACAACCGCTGCTGCGCAAACGACAACGGCAGCGCCTTTGGACGAACCCCGGCCACCAGTGCCGGACGGGAGGGTCCCGCCTCGACCAGCGCACCGGCCAGGGCGGCGACAGTGGGGGCCTCGAACAACGCGCGGATGGTGATCTCCATCCCGAGCAGGGCGCGGATGCGGGCGACCAGCCGGGTCGCGAGCAGGGAGTGCCCGCCGAGTTCGAAGAAGTGGTCGTCGACGCCGACACCGGGCAGACCCAGCACCTCGGCGAACGCCGCACACAGCATCTCCTCCCGCACGTTCGTCGGAGCGCGGTGAGTCGAGGCGACCGCGTAGTCCGGTTCGGGCAGGGCCTTGCGGTCCAGCTTGCCGTTGGCGGTCAACGGCAGCCGGTCCAGGACCACGACCGCGGCCGGCACCATGTAATCCGGAAGCGGCCCCGCGGCATGCCGGCGCAACAGGCCGGGCAACTGCGCGATCTGTTCCGGGGATTGGCCCGGGGCGGATACCACATAACCGACCAGACGCTTGTCACCAGGGATGTCCTCGCGGACCACCGCCACGGCCCGGGCGATACCGGGATACCGGGCCAGCACCGCCTCGACCTCCCCGATCTCGATCCGGAACCCCCGGATCTTCACCTGGTCGTCGGCCCGGCCGACGAACTCGAGGGCCCCGTCCGCCCGCCACCGCGCCAGGTCCCCGGTCCGGTACATCCGCTCGCCGGGCGCACCGAACGGGCACGCCACGAACCGCTCCGCGGTCAGTGCGGGACGGTTCAGGTAGCCACGCGCCAGACCGGCACCCGTCACGTACAACTCGCCCGTCACACCGGGGGCCACCGGTTCCAGGCCGTCGTCGAGCACGAACACCCGCATGTTGAAGGTGGGTCCGCCGAGTATCGGCCGCGGTGTGGATCGCGGCTCGGCGAAGACCTGGTAGACCGTGCACTCCGTGGGCCCGTAGAAGCTGAAGCTGCGGGTGCCCTCACCCAGCGATCCGAGCCACTCCCAGAGCGAGTCGGGCACGGCCTCGCCACCGACCACGAGCAGTGCCGGAGTACGGCGGCCGTTGTCGAACAGGCCTTCCGACACAGCGGCGGCCATGTGCGTGGGAGTCAGCTCCAGGAAGTCGACGTCGTGTGCGTCCAGCCAGGTCGCGAGGAGGCCGATGTCGGAGAGCACCTCCGCGCTCACGACGTGCAGCTCGTGCCCCTCCAGCAGGCACGACAGCTGGTCCCACACCGCGTCGAAGGATATGGAGGTGGTCAGCGCGACCCGCAGCGGGCGACTGTCCGACGGATCGGCGGCGCAGGCGAAGACCGACTCACGGTGAACGGTGATGAAGTTGGTGATGCTGTGGTGCGGTACCGCCACGCCCTTGGGAGTTCCGGTGGAGCCGGAGGTGTAGATGACGTAGGCAGGATGGGCGGGGGTCAGCGGGCCGGTGCGCTCGATGTCGGTCGGGTCGTGACTCCAGGCCGGGTGTGCGGTCAGCTCTTCCTGGGTGGCAGCGTCGTCCAGGACCAGAAGGGGTGCGTCGGCCGGCAGCCGTGCCGCGGTGGCCTGGAGCGTCACCACGTACGACGGCTTCGCGTCCTCGATCATGAACCGGACCCGTTCCTCCGGGTATTCGGTGTCGATCGGGAGATATGCCGCGCCCGCCTTGAGTACGCCGAGCATCGCCACGACGAGGTCGATCGACCGTGGCAGTGCCATGCCCACGATGTCCTCGGGGCCGACCCCGTGCTCGATCAGGTGGTGCGCGAGCCGGTTGGCGCGGATATTGAGCTCGCCGTAGGTCAAGGTGGTGCCGTCGAAGACGACCGCGGTGGCCTCGGGGGTGCGGGCGGCCTGGTCCTGGAAGAGGGCCGGCAGGGTCGTGGGCGGGACGGAGCGGGAGGTGTCGTTCCAGGTGTGCAGCACCTTCTCCTGCTCCGCGGCCGAGAGCACCGGGACCTGGTCGACCCGCTGGTCCGGGCCGGTGGTCAGGGTGTCGAGGACACGGGTGAAGCGTTCGGCGAGCTGCTCGATGCTTGCATGGTCGAACAGGTCGACGGCGTAGAAGACCTCGCCGGTCATTCCGGCGGGCCGGCCGTGCTCGTCGAAGCGTTCGCGCAGGTCGAAGGAGAGGTCGAACTTCGCCGGGGTGTCCTCGTCGGGCAGGACGCTCGTGCGCAGACCGGGCAGTTGGAGCACGGGATCGGCGTTGTTCTGGAGCGCGAGCGCGACCTGGAACAGCGGATGGCGGGCCATGGAGCGGGCCGGGGCCAGCTCCTCGACCAGGCGCTCGAACGGTACGTCCTGGTGCGCCAACGCGTCGAGCGCCTGCTCCCGCACCCGGGCGAGCAGTTCGCCGAAGGACGGACCGCCGGACACGTCCGTGCGCAGGACGAGGGTGTTGACGAAGAACCCGACGAGGTCGTCGAGCGCGGTGTCGGTGCGCCCGGCCGTCGGGGTTCCGATCACGATGTCCTGGCCGGCGCCGAGCCGGGAGAGCAGCACGGCCAACGTGGCCTGGAGCACCATGAAGACCGTCGCGCCTTCGTCCCGGGCCAGTTCGGTGACCCGGGCGTGCAGCAGCGCGGGGATCTCCAGCGTCACGCTCCCGCCCTGATGCGTGGCCACCGCGGGGCGGGCACGGTCGACGGGCAGCGGCAGTTCCTCCGGTATGTCGGACAGTGCGCGGCGCCAGTAGGCCAGTTGCTCGCTCAGCAGGCTCTCGGGGTCCTGCGCCTCGCCGAGCAGTTCACGCTGCCAGAGCGTGTAGTCCGCGTACTGGACCGGTAGCGGCGCCCATCCGGGTTCCTGGTCGGCCAGGCGCGCTGTGTACGCCACCGAGAGGTCCCGGGCCAGCGGCACCAGCGACCAGCCGTCACCGGCGATGTGGTGCACGAGCAGCGCCAGCACGTGTTCGTCCGCACCGGCTTCGAACAGCCAGGCCCGGAAGGGCACTTCGGCCGAGAGGTCGAAACAGTGGCGCTCCGCCTCGCTGATCGACGCGGTCAGGCCGGACGGCCCGACCAGGGATGCCGGTACCACGGTGAGCACCTCGCCGAGCTCCTCGACCGGCACCACCCGCTGGTACGGCCGTCCCTCGACCGACGGGAAGAGCGTGCGCAGCACCTCGTGGCGCCCGAGGACATCCCGCAACGCCGCGTCCAGCGCACCGGTGTCGATCGCACCGGAAAGCCTGATGACCGCCGGGATGTTGTAGGTGGCGCTCGGTCCCTCCAACTCGTGCAGGAACCACAACCGCTGCTGCGCGGACGACAATGGCAGCGGCTCCGGACGATCCGCGGTCACCAGCGCCGGACGCGAGGGGCCCGCCCCGGCCAGCGCCTTGGCCAGGGCGGCGATGTTGGGGGCTTCGAACAGCGTACGGATGCCGAGTTCGACCCCGAGCAGGGCGCGGATGCGGGCGACCAGCCGGGTCGCGAGCAGGGAGTGGCCGCCGAGAAGGAAGAAGTTGTCGTCGATGCCGACGGTGGACAGCTCCAGGTTCAGCACCTTGGCGAACGCGGCGCACAGGATCTCTTCCTGGACGGTCGTCGGAGCTCGGCGGGCGGCCACGACGGCATGGTCCGGTGCGGGCAGGGCCTCGTGGTCCAGCTTGCCGTTGGAGGTCAACGGCAGCCGGTCCAGGACCACGACCGCGGCCGGCACCACGTGCGCGGGCAGCAGCCCGGCAGCGTGCTCGCGCAGGATCGCGGGCAGCCGTACGGTGACTTCCGGGTCGAGGCCGGGGTCGGGCACCACGTAGCCGACCAGACGCTCGTCGCCCGGGATGTCCTCGCGGGCGACGATCGTGGCCTCGGCGATGCCGGGATACCCCGCGAGTACCGCCTCGACCTCGCCGAGTTCGCTGCGGAACCCGCGGGTCTGCGTCTGGTGGTCCGCCAGGTCGATGGGCTGGTCGGGGTCGGAGGTCAGTTCTCCGAGCAGGTGGTTGAGCCGGTCGGCCCATGCCTGGACCGTGTGGTGGTCGAACAGGTCGGTGGCGTACTCGAGAATCCCCTTGATGCCGGTCGGCTGTCCCTCCGGACCGAACCGCTCCTCGAACTCGAAGTTGAGGTCGAATTTGGCTGTTTCGGGTCCAGGGATCTCGAATTCGCTGCTCTTGAGTCCGGGGAGGTCGAAGGCGGCTTCGGTGTTGGTGTCGAAGGACAGCATGACCTGGAAGAGGGGGTGGCGTGCCGCGGTGCGGGGCGGAGCGATGAGCTCCACCAGGCGTTCGAAGGGGAGGTCCTGGTTCTCGAAGGCGGCGAGATCTGTTTCCCGTACCCGGGTCAGGAGTTGGGTGAAGGTGGGGTCGCCGGAGACGTCGGTGCGCAGGACGAGGGTGTTGAGGAAGAAGCCGATCAGGTCGTGCAGGGCTTCTTCGGTGCGTCCGGCGACCGGTGTGCCGAGCGGGATGTCGGTGCCGCCGGTGAGGCGGGACAGCAGGACGGCGAGGGCGGCCTGGACGACCATGAACGGTGTCACGCCGGTCGCTCGGGCCAGCTCCGTGATGCGGGTGTGGACTTCCGCGTCGATGGTGACGGGTACCTGGGCGCCGCGCTGGGCGGCCGTCGCGGGGCGGGGCCGGTCGAAGGGCAGGTCCAGTTCCACGGGGAGTGCGGCCAGTGCGTCGCGCCAGAAGGCGGACTGGCGGGCGGCCGTGCTGGTGGGGTCGTTCTCGGAGCCGAGCAGGTCGCGCTGCCACAGGGCGTAGTCGGCGTACTGGACGGGCAGTTCGGTCCAGGCCGGGGCCGTCCCGGCGATCCGTGCCGCGTAGGCGGTGGCGAGGTCCTTGCCGAGGGGCCCGACCGACCAGCCGTCGCAGGCGATGTGGTGGACCAGCAGCACCAGTACGTGTTCGTCGGGTCCGGTGGTGAAGCCGTGTGCGCGCAGCGGGATCTCGGTGGCGAGGTCGAAGACGTGTCCGGCGGCCCGGACCGCGAGGTCGGTCACCTGCTCGTCGTCGGTGTCCGTCCAGGCCAGGGGCAGCGTGACCGCGTCGGCGGGCAGGATCTGCTGGACGGGTTCGCCGTCGATGACGGGGAAGACGGTGCGCAGGCTCTCGTGCCGGCCCACCACGTCGGCCAGCGCCGCGGCCAACGCCTGCCGGTCCAGCGTCCCGGACAGACGCAGCACCAACGGCATGTTGTACGCCGCGCTCGGCCCCGCCAACTGACCGGTGATCCACAACCGCTGCTGCGCAAACGACAACGGAATCATGCAGGCTACCTCGCTGTTTCCGACCGCTACCAGTCGCGATCCGCAGCCGATGGCTCAGGCGCCGAAATCACCGGCCAGGCGTCGGGCCGCAGCGGGATCGGGAGCCGTTATGTCGGCAGAATTAATTGGCAATGGGAAAACGGAGTTGTATCGACTTCGCGAGGCTAGCAGGCGGCACTCGCCAGGGTGAATGAGTTCCGGGCATCACTCGACGGAGCCCGGGAGGACTGTCTCGCCGGCGAGACGGGGCAAGCGGATTCACGTGTCCGAACGGTGGAATTCCAGGCCGTCGAACTCCCCGCTGCCCCGCCATTCCTGAAGATGCCGGAAGAATCCCAGGCCATCGGGGAACTCGTGTTCATCCCAAAGGGAATGCGGACCGAGATCCATTCCCTCGTTGTTGGAGTAGCCGGGGGTGCATTCCGTGCCCAGGAACGTGCGCCACTCCGGATCGACTCCCACGTTGCTCATCCAGGCGTCCTCCGCCTGTCGGGTGAGTTCGACGACGTCGGCCCCCGTGGTGACCGCGTGCGCGACGACGGCGGCGACGGTCTTGGCCGCCTCGGACAGGTTGTGCGAGAGGTTGGAGAACCGCGTCCCGCCCGTGAGCGACTGAACGAGGAACGCGTTCGGGAACCCGTGCACATGGAGTCCGTGCATCGTGCGCATGCCGTCGGTCCAGTGCTCCGACAGGAGCCTGCCGTCCCTGCCGACGGGGTCGAATCCGGCGCGCCGGGTGGGCGCGGTGCCGACCTCGAACCCCGACGCGTAGATGATGCAGTCCACCTCATACTCGGTGCCGTCCACCACGACACCTCGCGGCGTGATCCGCTCGACCCCCTTGCCGTCCGTGTCGACGAGACGGACCGTCGGCTCGTTGTAGGCGTCCAGATACTCGTCGTGGAAGGTCATGCGCTTGCACGGAAGCCAGTACCAGGGCTTGAGGAGTTCCGCGGTCCGTGCGTCCTTGACCGTCTCCTCCACCCGGGCGTGGAGCCGGCCCATCTTCTCGATGTCCGCGTAGTACGCGCCGCGAATCTCCTCGGACGTGTCCGAGTCCGGCTGTGAGTGCTCATCGGCGTTGCGCCACATCCTGGCCATGGCGGTCCAGCCGTCGTTGATCAGATCCTCGGCCGGCTGCTCGGCCGACGTCATGTTGGCCGCGTAGTTGTCCAGCCAGCGCTGCTGCCATCCAGGCGTGGCTATCTGCGCGAACCACTCCGGGTCGATCGGCCGGTTGTTGCGGACCTCGATGACGGAAGGCGTGCGCTGGAACACGAACAGTTCCCGGCATGCGGTGGCCAGGTGAGGGACGCACTGCACCGCGGTGGCGCCGGTGCCGATGATCGCCACCCGCTTGTCCCGCAGGTTGCCCAGCGGTCCGCCGACCGGGTCGCCGGTGTAGGCGTAGTCCCATCGGCTCGCGTGGAAGGTGTGGCCCGCGAAGGTCTCGATGCCCGGGATGCCGGGG
This sequence comes from Streptomyces sp. NPDC001816, assembly GCF_042892235.1. Classification (NCBI taxonomy): domain Bacteria; kingdom Bacillati; phylum Actinomycetota; class Actinomycetes; order Kitasatosporales; family Streptomycetaceae; genus Streptomyces; species Streptomyces sp. NPDC001816. The sequence goes on along the minus strand of NZ_JBIATY010000001.1, from coordinate 660,868 downwards.
AGCTTCGGCACGGACAGGTGGCCGAGCCCCAGGATCACGAACTGGGCGGTGAACTCGTCACCGCGGTCGGTCCGCACCGTCCACAGTTGGGCGGACTCGTCCCAGTCCAAGCCGGTGACCCGGGTGTGGAAGAGCGCGTTCTCGTACAACCCGTACTGCTTGCCGATGCGTTGGCAGTGCTCCAGGATCTCCGGGCCGCGCACGTACCACTCGGTGGGCACGTAGCCGGTCTCCTCCAGCAACGGCAGGTAGATCATGGACGCGATGTCGCACTGGGCGCCCGGGTACCTGTTCCAGTACCAGGTTCCGCCGAAGTCGCCGCCGGTGTCGACGATCCTGACATCGGAGACCCCCGCCTCCTTCAGGTGGGCGCCCGTCATCAGGCCGGCGAACCCCCCGCCGATGACCGCGACCGTGACGTGGTCGCGGTACGGCTCCCGCTCGATGCGATCGGTGAAGGGGTCCTCGTCCATGTGCGCGAACCCGCCACTGAGGGTCAGGTATTGGTCGATGCCGTCCGGCCGCAGTCTCTTGGCCCGCTCGGCGGCGACCTTCGCCATATGCTCCGACACCTTGTACCTGGACATGAAAGTCTCTCCTCCGAATGCATTTCTCCGACCGCCCGGCCAGCACCTGGAATGTGTCGCGGTCGGTACTCGACGAGGCCCGTGGGTCTGTCTCGCCGGCGAGACAGACCCACGGCCGTTTCAAGGTCGGTTCGAGGTGGGTGGCGGGCCGCGTGTCGGCGCGCTGAGCAGGGCGGAGCTCCGGTAGGACGAGGGTTCTCACGCCAAATCGACTGAACCGGAGCTGCGTTGCTGGTTGAGTCTGCCATCCCCGAGGCCGGGTTGTCCGCGATCGGGGACTGGGTGCTGGCGCCGGCCGCCGGGGCGGTGGTGGCCGGGATACGGTCGCCGAGCGTCCCGGCGAGCGCCGCGGCGAGGTAGGGCAGGTTCGGGTCTGCGGTGTAGCCGGCCGCGATCCCGATCCGTGGACCGGCCGACGCCGGGTCGTCGGCTGCTTGGTAGGCGGCGCGCAGCGCGCGGAGGTCCACAGGGGCGTCGTAGGGCGGCAGTGGCTTCGTCGTCCTCCCGTCAGCCCGCGAGCCGGGCGATGGCGTCGGCGGTCTCCAGGTCCTGCTTCACCGCGGTGAGGAAGCGGACCGCGTCGCGGCCGTTGAGATAGCGGTGGTCGTAGGTGGCCGCGACCGTGGTGACCGGCCGGGCGAACGGCATACCGTCCTCGGTCAGCGCGACTTCGCTCCGCTCGGCGCACAAGGTCACGACGCAGGTGCGGCCCGGATGGACGATCGGCGCGGCCAGGATGATGTCCGGATCGTTGTGCAGCGAGAGGGTGATGGCCTCGTCGGCGAACGCGTCCTCGCGGAAGTTCTGCCGCAGGGCGCTGACTCGGAAGTCCATGAGGTCGTCGGCCAGGTCGGCGATCGGACGGCGGGCGGCGTCCTTGAGCACCGGGATGAACAGCCCGGTCCCGACGTCGACGGTGACCCCGACGTTGGCGGCCGACGCGAGGGTGAGGGTGTGGTCCGCACCGGACGTGGCGAAGAACAGCGGGAAGTCGGCGTGGCGAGCGGCAATGGCCTTGACCAGGAGCTCGACCAGGCCGTATGGGGCGCCGTCGCGGGTGGCGCGGAACGCTGTCAGGTCGACCGCGATCGCGGCGAAGGCGGCCGGGATGGTGCGGTGCGCCTCGCTGACGACCGCGGCCACCGCTCGCTGGCGCGGACTGAGGCTGACGACGACGGCGTCCGCGGACGCCGCGGACGCCCCAGCCGCCACGGACGCCCCAGCCGCCACGGACGCCGCCCCCTGGTCGATGAGCCGCTGGACGTCGGAGGCCTTCACCACCCGCTTGCCGAGCGTGCGCAGTTGCTCGGTCCGGATGCCGTGATCCTGGGCGAGGGTGCGCGCGGCGTCGCTGAGGATCGGGTCCGGGCCGCCATCGTGGTCCTCGCCCTCGCCCTCACCCTCGGCTGCGGTGGTCACTTCGGCGGCCGCCAGGTAGTCGTCCCGTTCCTGGCGGCTGTCGAACAGCAGCCCCACGGGCCGCCCGAACTCGCAGTGCGCTCCGGCCTCGACGAGCCGGTGCAGGACGCCGTCCGCGTCCGCGACGAGTTCCTCCAGGGCCTTGGCGGTCTCGACCTCGGCGACGACCGCGTCCGCGGACACCGCGGCGCCGTCGTCGACCGTCCAGCCGACCAGGACACAGCCCTCGTCGTTGTTGTTGAACTTCGGCAGCAGCAGTTCACGCATGCAACGCCTCCCAGATGGCGCGGTGGATGTCAGAAGCTTGGGGGAGCACGGTCTGTTCCAGGTGTGCGGCGGTCGGGATCACCTCGGCCTCGGCGCTGCACAGCACGACCGGGCGCCGCAGCCGGCCCCACAGCCGCTGATGGACGCGCGCGGCGACCTCCGAGCCCCAGGTGCCGCCGGCGGCGCAGTCCTCGACCAGGCACACGACCTCGGCGCCGGCCAGGGCGGGCAGCAGTGGCTCCACGTCGAACGGGTACAGCCGGGTCGGAACGATCACCTCGCAGGTGATCTCGTGCTCGGCGAACAGCGTCCCGGCCGCCGCCAGCGCCCGCCGGGATACGCCGCCGGGCACGATGATCACGCAGTCGGCCGCGTCGTCGCCGTCCGACGCCCGCAGCCGCGCCGGGCCGTCGGCTCCGAACGGGAAATCGGCGACGAACGGCCCGTCCGTCCCCGGCTCGTGCATCGGCTGCGTGTAGAGCACCTTGTCCTCGAACAGGACGGCCGGCTCGCCATCGGCGAGCAGTCCGGCCAGCAGCGCCGTACTGTCGTGGAACGGCGAGATCTCGTGCACCGACAGGTGCGGCACGCCGATGAAGTGCTTCTGCAGGCTCTGGCTGTGGGTCGGGCCGTACCCGCGCCGCCCGCCGGTGGGACAGCGCACGATCACCGGGACCTCGACGCGGCGGCCGTACATCGCGACCGATTTGGCCGCGAAGTTGACGATCTGGTCGAAGGCCAAGGTGGCGAAGTCGCCGAACATGATCTCGACGATGGCGCGCCCGCCGGACAGCGCCAGCCCGTTGGCCACGCCCACCAGCGACTGCTCGCTGATGGGCGTGCTCAGGACCCGGTCGGGGTAGCCCGACGACAGCCCTTTGGTGATCTTGAAGGCGCCGCCGTACGGATCGGCGACGTCCTCCCCCAGCAGGAACAGGTCGGGGTCGGCGGCGAAGGCCGCGTGCAGAGCCCGGTTCAGGTTCTCAGCGACACGCTCCACGGCTCAGCCCCTCTCCCACACCGAGGCCGGACGGGCCAGGACCCGGTCCACGGCCTCGGCGATCCGCGTCCGCTGCTCGTCCTCGACCTTGGCGAACAGGTCGGGGTCCAGGCGCCGATAGGCGTCGTGCCAGTCGTGCTCCCGCTCGGCGGCGACCTCGGCGGCGGAGCGCGTGTCGTCGCCCTTGCTGTGCGGGCCGAGGCGGTGGGTCGCGAACTCCACGACGGCCGGCCCGTCGCCGGTGCGCGTCCGTTCGACCACCGGTGCCAGGCGCGCACGGATCGCGGCGACGTCGCTGCCGGTCACGGACTCATGGGCGATTCCGAACGCCGCGGCCCGCCCGGCGATGTCGCCGGCCATGGCGCGCGCGGTCGGCGTGGTCTGCGCGATGCCGTTGTTCTCCACGACCACCAGCAGCGGCAGCCGCCACAGCGCGGCCAGGTTCAACGCCTCGTAAACGGCGCCCTCGCCCCAGGTGCCGTCGCCGATGTAGGCCACGGCGATCCCGGGCCGGCCGGTCCGCTGGAACCACAAGGCCGTGCCCACGGCCACCGGCAGGCTCTCGCCCTGCACCCCGGTGGACAGGTAGGTGCCCCGGAAGATGTGCTGGCTGCCGCCGACGCCCGAACAGACGGCGCCCTCGCGGCCGGTCATCTCGGCCAGTAGGCCCTCGGGGTCGTCGAAGCGGGCCAGGTAGTGCCCGTGGCCGCGGTGGTTGCTGAACACGAAGTCGTCCGGGTCCAGCAGCGGCCCCAGGGCCACCGGTACGTACTCCTGGCCGAGGCAGGTGTGCGTGGTGCCGTTCAGCAGCCCGCGGGCGAACAGGTCCAGGACGGTCTGCTCGAAGTGCCTGATCATCAGCAGGCTGGAGAGGTCGTCGACGTCGATCACTGTCGTGAGCTGATCATCGTGGTTCACAAGGACGACGGATCGCCCGTTCTCGTCATCGAGCACGTTCATGTTCCCGCCCGTCGGAGTTCGAAAAGATCAAGATGAAGTCGCATGAGTCAGGTGCGTTCGCACAACGGCCGAGGATCATTCAGCAGTCCGGGTCCGCAAAGGTGAACTCCCTGGTGACAGATGTGGCGGGATCACCCGGCCTGATGTACAACTGACCGCTCCCCGGCAATGCGACGGCAGCAGCGACGGTGCGCTCGTACCGGATGTCACCGGTTCCGACAACTCGGATGGGAGGGACCGAGAGCAAAGCGAAATGCTCCTCCACCCCTGCGGCCGGTGCCATCGCGGCGAGACCGGCGCGGCACGCCTCCAACCTTCGGCGTGAGGAGTTCCGCGCGAAGACGTTGATCTCGTCGAAGGGTTCGAACTCGGGGTGGAGGAAGTGGTTGGTGTGCTCGGCCTGTTGGGCTTCGAAGCACCGGAACCCGCCGTCCAGAGCCTCCACCCAGACCGCTTTGCCCGCGTCGCAGAGCATGAACGACCGTGAGCTGGCCAACGGGAGACCGCGGAGGCACTCGACCGCCTCATCGACGGTGGCAGCGGAGTCCAACACGTGGCGAATGGCCAGGTACGGCGGGACTCCGGGTTTCCAGTCGCCGCCGAGGACCAAGTTGAGGCCCACGGCCAGGCCGTCGCTGTTGACCCCGAGATAGCCGAGCAGGCCCGCGAAACTGAGCACCAGGGCCCGGCGCGGGGAACCTGTGAGTCGGACGTCGAGGACACTGATCTGATCGTCCAGGTCGCCGTTGAGGTCCACCGTCTGGGCCAGGACCGGGTGGGAACCGGCCCTGGCGTAGGTGGTGCAGTCGCCTCGCGCCGGGATCTTCCGGTAGCCCAGGATCTCCCGGCGCAGTTGCAGCAGCAGCGCCTGGTCGCGGTGGATTCCGATCCCGTCGGCGAGTCCGGTGATCTCCTCGGCCAGCCGCGGCAGCTCTGCCGTGATCACCTTGTCGAACGCCGACAGCACCGGTTCGAGCCCGGCCGTCGTGACCGGTTCGTCCAGCAGCAGGTTGAGGCGGCAGAGCGAGTCGTCGACGAAGCCGCGCAGCGGACCGGCGAGAGCTGCCCCGTGTTGTCGGCCGACCTCATATGGATCGCCGCAGAGATGCAGATGGGCGACGCCCGCTCCGCCGGTCACACCGCCATGCCCTGACGAGTCACCTTCGCGTTGGTGGCCAGCTCGTCCTTGAGCCACGACCACTCACCGCGCAACACGCTGTAGTAGACAGCGTCCCGGCGCCTGCCGCCCGGCATCGGGTTGAAGCTGCGAAGGACGCCCTCCTCCAGGGCGCCTATGTTGCGCAGGCCCGCTCGGGCCTGCGCGTTGAGCTGGTCCGTCTTGAACTCCACGCGCTCGGCGCCCAGGTTCTCGAAGGCGTGCTCAAGCAAGAGGTACTTGGCCCAGCGGTTGATGCCGCGGCCCTGGAAGTCGACGCCCAACCAGGACCAGCCGATCTCCAGGCGCGAGTCCGCCTCGGAGAGGTTGCCGAAGCTCATACTCCCCGCGCATCGCCCCGTCGTCTTGTCGGTGATGTGGAAGACCACACGCCTGCCTGCCGCGTGGTCGGCGACCATGCCCTGGAAAAAGGCGTCGAAGTCCTCCTCCGTCTCGACCATGCTCACGAAGTAGCGCCAGATCACCGGGTCCATCGCGATGTCGTGGATCGACTCGCGGTCCTCGGGACTGATCGGACGCAGCCTCACGTGGTCATTCTCCAGCGTGGCCGCGGCCAGTTCTGCCCAACTCACTCTAAGAAGCCTTTCCGGCGTAGCGTGACAGTGTGTCGACAACATCGTGGAGCGTGCGCATCTCTGCGACGTCTCGCTCGGTCAGATGCGCGAGGTCGACCGCGAGGTCCTCGCAGAGCCGAGTCAGGAACAGGACCTTCTGCAACGAGGTCAAGCCGTAGTCGGTCAACTCGAGGTTGAGTTCGATCTCGTGCGGATCCGCGGCCGGCTGGAGCGCGGCCGACAGGTTTTCCCGTGCGATGGTCTCGACGTCACTGGGCATGGATACCGTCCTGGTTGTTCGTGATCTGCGACTGGAAGGCAGCGAAAATGGCCTGTCGTTTCGGCTTGAACTGCGAAGTGAGCATTCCGTTGGCGATACTGGGCCGCGGGCTCGCGACCACGACCTTGCGGATCTGTTCATCACGGCCGAACGAGGCGTTGGTGCGGGCCAGTTGTTCGGCGATCGCCTCGAGGTCGGCCGTGTCGGAGGAAGGCGAGACCACCGCCACCAGGGACGTCTGCGCGGGGCAGAACACCACACACTCCTCGATCGCCGGACTCGTCCGCATGTGCTCCTCGATCGGCCGGACGATCACCTTCTTGCCGTTCCCGAGCACGATGACGTCGTCGGCGCGCCCCCGGATGAACAGGAAGCCGTCCTCGTCCACGTAACCGAGGTCGCCGGTGCGCACCACCCCGTCTGCGACGAACATCCGCTCGGAGTCACCGGGCTCGGCGAACTCGTAGCGCTGGTTCACCGGATGCTCGCTTCGTACCAGGATCACGCCGTCCTCGTCGAACAGCACCTCCTTCCCCCGCAGCACCCTCCCCACGCTGCCCTCCCTGTGGGCACCGGGATGGTTCTTGCTTACGATGCACGTCTCGTTCAGCCCGTAGCCCTCATAGATGGGAAGGCCCGCGTCGGTGAGGTAGCGCAGCACCTCCCTGTCCGCCGGCGCCGATCCCGTCCACAGGTAGCGGATCCGATCGCCGAACAGCCGCCGCGCGGCCGCGCGGCGAGCCGCCTCCGGCGCGACGCCGTCCGCGCGAGCGGCATCCTGGCTGATCTGCTGCCTGGCGGCCTCGAAGAACGCCGGCACGCCCATCACCACAGTCGGCCGGGCCGTTCCCAGTGCGGCGAAGGCCGCCTCGTACGTGGTGACAGTCGCATCGTGGCCGAAGCAGAAGGCGGAGTAGAGCCAGTACCGCTGCTGCAGCAGCGACAGCGGAAGGAAGACGAAGAGGTCGTCGCCGCCCCGGTGTTCGAAGATCTCCTGTACAGCCCGCATCGACGCGTCGATACTGCCGACCGTGGCCCCGAGTCCCTTCGGCGCACCGGTGCTGCCGGAGGTGAACTTGATCGTCGTCACCTCCTCGGGCTCGTACACGACGGGTCCGGGCGGCTCCGGCCATGCCTGCCTCGCAGCCTCGGCGACTTCAGTGAAAGTTCGGACAGCCGCCGGCGCGTCCGCCGGCACGTCCTGGTCGGTGAACAGAACCGTGAGCCCGTAGCGTGCCACCAGCTCTCCGGCATCGGTGAACTTGCCTGGCTCGAAACCCGCGACCACAACCTTGAGCCGCAGCGCGGCAAGGTCCAACAGAACCCATTCCAGGCTGTTGGCCGCCAGGATTCCGATGCGGTCCCCGGACTCGACACCGAGGCTCCGAAGGTAGGCGGCGACATGGCCTGACTGTTCGTACAGTTCGGTCAGGTCCAGCGTCCTGATACTGCCGAGCCGGACGAAGGAGATCCGGTGGCCGGGAGCCGGCGGCCCCGCCACCAAGCGGTTGATCACAGAGTCCGTCATGCTGTGGCTCCCTCGGCGAGCGACCAGTCCGACGGCAGGGCCTCGAAGTAGGACTGTTGTTCGAGGCCGATCAGGGTGCCGGGCGCGACCAGCTCGACCTGGGAAGGCCAGGACGAGAGGTCGGTCGTCCCCAGCGCCTTGGCGAGTCGGGCGGCGAATCGAGGCATGATCGGCGTGGCCGCGCGGGCCAACAGTTGTGCCGCGGCCAGTTCCAGCGCGATGGCCGTTCGGGCCTCGTCCTTCCAACCGGCGATCAGCGCGGTCCGTGCCTCTGCTTCAGCGAACCGCCGAGTGTCGACGACGATCCCGTCCAATTCAGCGGCCGCACGGTTCAGCGAGAATCCGTCCTGCCCGAAGCTGTCGGCGACAGCGGCGAGCCGTATTCCCAGGCGGTTGAGGAACGCCGTGTGCTCAGGAGTCCAGACACCGGCGTCGGGGGCGATACCGCCGTACTGCCCGGCGACCCGTGCGCCCAGGTCGTTCAGCCAACCCTGCCAGCCGTCCACCAGGACCCGCTGGACGGTCTCCGTGTATGCCTCGAGTTCGAAGTTCGTCCGTCGCCGCTCCGGACGCGTGAGCGACAGGTAGTAGCGCACCGCGTCCACGGTCTCCGGTCGCAGGATCTGCTTGCCCCAGATGGCATGGCGCCTGCTGGTGGAGAACTTGCCGCCCTCCAACAGGTAGAACTCATTGACGTGGTAATCGATATCGGGATTCCACTGCGGGTACGCCAACCGGTAGAGAGCCGGGTAGAGCACGGCATGGTAGAAGCTGTTGTCGTAGCCGAAGAAGTGGACGAACTTCCAGTCCTGCTCGGGAGTCACGGCTTGCCAGTCACGGCCCAGACGCCCGCCGAGGGCCTCGATGCCGTGGAGAAAGCCGTAGGACATCTCAGGCCAGACCCAGATCACCTGCCCGTCCACTGTCGTATCCGCGGGCGCGACGCCCCAGTCCGAAGGGTGGGTCATGGGTATGTCGAGCCTGGTACGCGCGAACACCCGGTCCGCCAGTTCGCGGAGTCGGGCCGGGACCCGACCGAGACGGTGGTGATCGGCGACCTCGCTGCCGAACTCGTGGAGGGGCAGAACGAAGCGTGAGACAGGTTGCTGCTTCGGCGGCGCCTCCGACCGGCTGCTGCGCGGGTTGACCAGGTCGACGCAGACGTTCGGTTCGCCGCACTCTTCGCAGATGTTGCCGCTGGTGCCGCCCCCGCATCCGGGACAACCGCCCGAGACGTCCACCTCGTAGAGGTAGGCGTCCGTCTCGTCGTCCACCAGGGCAGCCGTCTGCTGGACGGCAACCGCCCCCGAGTCGACCAGCTTCGAGAAGTATCTGCGGAGACCGTCCCGGTAGCCGGGGTCCTCGTTGGTCGCTGTGTACTGGTCGACCTCGATGTCCATCAGACGGAGCGTCGCGGCGATCTCGGCACTGTAGTGCTCGGCGGTACGCGCCGGTTCGCGCTCCTCACGGCGGGCGCGGTCGACCACGTAGCTCTGGAAGTCGTCGCTCCCGGTCAGGTGCCATACCTCAGTGCCCTGCATGCGTTGGAACCGGACGTAGGCGTCAGCTCCCAGGTAGGGACCGGACAGGTGACCGAGGTGGAGGTCGCCGTTCGGAGTGGGCGGGGTCGAGAAGACGAAGACCGGCCTCTCGTGGAACCGGCGGCGCGTACCGCCTGCCGCTGCGGCCTGGGCGGCGCGCACCGGGTCGCGCCAGTACAGGTCGAAGAAGACCAGGTCGACGTCTCCGTCGTTCTCGACGACGTGTGTCTCGAAGGGCTCGAACTGGCACACCGTTCCCGGCTCCACCCGGATACGCCGACCGTCGAAAGCCACCCATCCGGTTCCGGCGACGACGACGAACATCTCGATCTCGTCGTGCTGGTGTGGATCGGAGGTGACACCCGGAGGGACCCGGCCCCAGCCGGCTCCGGCACTCATCTTCTCCACGGAGCTCATCTCGATGCCGAATGCCTGGTGCAGTTCCTCAGCGGAGAAGACGCTCACGTTCATTGCTGGCCCCCATGGTCGGAAACGTTCTCAACGGCTCTACGGAGCAGGTGCGCTGTCTCTGCGGCGATGGCGGGTGCGAGCCTGTAGCCGGAGCCGTTGGCGGCACCCGCGAACACCAGTCGGCCCTCCTCGTCCAGAGCGCGTACCAGCGGCTCCCGATCTGCGCTGTACGCATCGCAGAACACCCGTCCGCTGCGGGCGGAGTCGGCCAGGCGGGGGGCGCGGCGGATCAGCACCTCGCGGGCCTCGGCGAGGTCCGACGCGGAGACGCTGCCGGTGAGCCGGTCGGGGTCGACGTCCCAGACCTGACTGGTGTAGCTGAAGAGCCAGCGCCTCTGCTCGTGCAGCGGGAGCAGGAAGGCGTCCTCGTCGTGGAAAACGACGACTCCGTCCTCGGCCGCGGGCGGCTGTTCGATGTGCAGCGCGACGACCTTCTTCACCCTGGCGCCCAAGGGGGTGAGCCGTTCCCGCCAGGCTGGTGCGGCCAGCCACGGGCCGGGTGCGAGCACGACCGAGTCGGCTGTGACGCGCTCTCCTGTGCCGAGCCCGAGTTCGTAGCCGCTCCCGACCCGGTCCAGGGAATCGACAATGACCCCTTCCCTGAAACTCGTCCGTGGCCGCAGAGACCGGGCCAATGCTCGGGTCAGCGCCCCGACATCGGCGTACTGGCAGCCCTCGCCCGTCCAAGCCGCCGTCTCGTCCGAAAGTGGTGGCAGCCACTCTGGCAGCGCGTCCACGCGGGACAGTCCGGCCTCGTCAAGATAGGCCGTCTCCACCTGGTCCACGGTCGCACGGTCGGACACCACCAGCATGGGAACCGGATGAATGGGCAACGCCGGATCAGCGCCGAGCAGGGCCCTGTAGTAGGCCTGGCTGTAGCCGGTCATGCGGCGTACACGCTCCGTCGCGCCACGAGGGAAGTGCAGACCGGCCGACCGGCGACTGGCTCCGGACCCGACGGCATCTTGTTCGAGCACCAACACGGAAGCGTGCGGAGCCCGTAGCACCAGTTCCCGTGCGATCGTGCACCCGATGATTCCGCCACCAACAACTGCGAAGTCGACATGCGTCATGGCTCATCCCACGCTCTCGTCCGGGCTGAGCTTCGCCGACCATTCGATGAACGAAGGGACCGTATCGTCGCTGCGCACACATCGAACGCGGTCGATGATCCGCTGGCTCCGCCAGGCAAGCAGGCTCAGGTTCTTGTCCGCCAGTCCGCGCTGTCGCAGAGCCGCGTTCTGGAGGAAGATGCTTCGGTTCGAAGGACCGTCCCATCTCACGGCGAAATCACTGTCGATGCGGTACTCGTCGCCCTCGCGCTCAAGTCGGTCCGCGATCGGCGCGAGGAAGTCGGGCGCGGTGGTGCGGAATCCGGTCGCCCAGACCACTACGTCGGCGTCGACCTGCCCGAGGACCGCCGGATGGTTGCTGTTGGACAGCTTCAACGACCACGCGTTGTCGGAGGCGGCGACCGCGATCACGTTCCGGTTCGGGTACAGCGAGACCAGGTCGGTGTTGCCGTGGATGAACCGCTCGGCATAGATGCGCTGATAGATCTCGCGGAGTGTGCCCTCGGAGATGCCGTCACTGGTGAGGACGTGCTCCCGGTTGAACGATTCGCGCGTCCCCTGGTCCAGCCTGGCGAAGTAGTCCGAGTAGCCGGGCATGTAGAAGTCGTTGGTGAAGGGCGAGTCGTCGATGGGGTAGAAGTTGCGGCGGCGTGACACCCACGAGACCCGGCGCGGTCGCTCAGTGGACGGACGCGAGATGAGGTCGAGGAACGCCTCGGCGCCCGACTGGCCGCCGCCGACCACGCAGACTCTCTTTCCCGCCAAGTCGCGGCTGAGAGGCACGAATTCGCTGACGTGGAACTGAGTGGGGCCGAGGTGGTCACGGGCTTCCGCCGGCACCCAGGCATTGCTGCCGATGCCAATTGACACGTTGTTCGCCGTGACGGTGCGCCGGTTGGTACGCAGGACGAATACGCCGTCGAAGTCGACGGACACGACCTCCTCGCCGAACACCACGTTCTGATTGCGCCGGCTGGCCCATTCCAGGTAGTTGCGGAACTCCTGCCGCGGCACCGCGCTGAACTGAGCATTGATGAAGTGGTAGATCCGCCCTTTGTCCTTCAGGTAGGACAGGAACGAAAAGGGACTGGTCGGGTCCGACAGACTCACCAGATCCTTGAAAATGGACACCTGGAGGGTCGCATCGGGGATCTGCTGTCCATCATGCCAACTGAACACCTCACGCTTCTCAAGGAAGAGGTTCGGCAGCCCCGGACAACCGTGCAACAGAGATGCAAGACTCAGGTTCGCAGGGCCGACGCCGACGCCGACACACTCGTAGTGCTGTTGGTCACTCATGGCTCTCCCCGTGTATGCATCAAATGTCTTTCCGTACCCGGCAGCCAGGGTGAGCCAGGATGTATGGGTACGGATCTGCCCGTGTCATTGCTACGACAGGGGAGGACAAGTCAGCGCTCCACTCGACTTGCACTGCGTCCGGATGCTGCTCGGGATCGGCCCGCGTGCGGCCGTCGTCCCAGCGCGTCCGCGATGATCAGCTTCTGGACCTCGGATGCTCCCTCGTAGATCCTCAGGGACCTGACCTGCCGGTACAAGCGCTCGGGGACGCTGTCGGCAACCAGGCCGGCTGCCCCGTGGATCTGGACGGCAGCGTCGACGATCTCCTGTGCGGCCTCGGTGGCGGCCAACTTGGCGATACTCGAGTGCTTCGCGTAGCCGGGGTTCCCGTGGTCGAGCTCCCACGCAGCCCGCGCGACCAACATCGCAGAGTAGTTCAGCTTCATTTCCATGTCGGCAAGCGCACCCTTCACAAGCTGAAGGTCCATCAGCTTTCCGCCGTGGATCCGCCGCTCACGGGCCCGCTGGACTGCCGAGTCGAAAGCGCGCCGCGCAAACCCCACCGCGGCCGCCCCCACCGTCATCCGGAATCGCTGCAGCAGGTCCGTCGCGACCACGAACCCCTGTCCGGGGCGTCCGAGTACGCTCGATTCGGGGACCAGGCAGTCTTCGAAGGCCAGGTGTCCGAACGAGCGCGGAGCAACCAACCGCACCTCCTCCAGCACCCGGACTCCAGGCGTGCGCGCCGGCACCAGAAACGCCGTGAGCCCCAGCGCACCGGGTCCCCCACCCGTTCGCGCGATCACGCAGTGCAAATCCGCGATGCCGGCATTGGCGATCCAGGCCTTTCGGCCGTTCAACAGATAGCCGTCTGACACTCGGTCGGCAGTCAGACCGACTGCCGAGATGTCGGAGCCGGCCTCCTCCTCCGAGATCGCGAACGATCCCGTCACCTCGCCCGACGCCATTCGCGGCAGATACTCCAGCTGCTGCTCACTGTTTCCGTATTGGACGATCGGGGTCGCCGACAGCGCTTGGATGGAGAAGGCGAAGTCCGCCAGATCGTCGGCGTACGCAAGGATCTCCCTGGCCAGACAGATTGAGCGGTGGTCACCGGCGGCGGACCCGTTCGCGGGATCGAGGAATCCCAGCCATCCGGCGGAGCCGAGCGCGCTCAGGATCTCCCTGCCGGCCTTCTCCGGGGTCTGCTCCAAAGGACGTGACCACAGGCCGGAATGGCCGGCGCACCAGTCGGCGAGCCCCACGGCCAACGTGCGGTGCTGCTCCTCGTAGAACGGCAACGCCAGTATGTCCTCATCGAGACCACTGAGCAGCGCGTAAGTCATGTCGCCCTTTCAGATCCGCAGGTCAGCATCGGTCGAGACGGCCGCGAGCCCGGCGGCAATTGATCAGGCGATGCTCGATGAAACGTACGCGACCGAGGCTTAGCCCCGCCAGATTCGCCGCCCTCTCGCGGCACCACGCCGATGTCGGCGCCGTGACGGGCCTCCTCCCATCAGGAAACGACGATGGTCGTGGACTCACGGGCATGACTGACGGCGAAATCGTGGATCACCAGGCGCATCTTCACTTCACCGATGTCGGTTGATCACCTCGTGGCGGGGATTCGGCAAGAAGGCACGGAACCTGATGATCGTCTGGTGTCGGATACCGTACGACCGCAGGATTCGCGCTCCGCCAGCCGTTTTCGCCATGAGCCTGCTGCGACGTGTGTCGGCCGACGCCTGTCTCGCCAGCGAGACAACGCCCCCGCCGACCATTCCGATGATGCCGGTTCGAGTGCTAACGCGTCTGCTTGCGGAGCAGAACCCCGTACCGTACTCCAGGAACCGAGGCGGCCAGCAGGTAGTGGCCGTTGTCGCGAAGGCGACCGGCTGCTGCGAGGTCCGTCAGGTTGATGATCGGGTCGGCGGCGAAACAGTGGCCTACCCGTGCGATGTTGTCTGTATACAACTGCGCTGCGGCAAATCCCGCCTGAAGCTCTTTCATGACGATGATGGCTTCGAAGATATTGGTGTGCATGAGGATGTCGACCTGGTCGATTCCCATGGATGCACGTTTCATCAGCTGCGTGTTCACGCGGCGGGAGAGGTCCGGACTGATCTGGTTCGACCAGTCCAGGTCCTTCATCTCGTGCGCTGCGGCACTTGCGACGATCTCGTACTCCCCGTCGGTGTCCGACACCAGCACACCGGCCGCGCCATCGCTGAACAGGGCGAAGCTGGCCAGTCTTTCCGCCTCGACAGTGACTCTGTCGGTGGTGATGACCAGGACCCGCCGATGGATTCCGGCAGCTACGAAGGCCTCGGCGACTCGCAGGCCCGCCAGCAGGTTCGTGCATCGGTCGAGCGTGATGCCGAGGAAGTCGGTCTCACAGGTTCCCAACCCCTCCGAGATGGTCCGCACGAAACTGCCGTGGCTGTCCGGACCCCCTGGAAAACTGGTGCAGCACAGCACCAGTGCGTCGACGGAGGAGGGGTCGACGCCGGCGGCTCGGAGAGTCGCCCTGCCCGCCTCGACCGCCAGGTCCTCCAGCGACTTGTGGCTCCGGTGCACATGGCCCCAACCCCAGACCTCCGGGGCATACGGCAGCCCTAGTTCACCGGCCCGCGCCTTCAGATCCGGAGTCTCGGTATGGTGCGACGCGATCTCCCCCAGCACGTACTGCGGTCCGCTCAGGAAGACAGAGGAGGAACTCATCGAGGCTCCACAACGGGATGTGTATTTGGTCGGTCAAGTTACGGCGGTGGCTGGCTCGGCCTCGGGCCCGGCACCAGCCGCCGATTCGACCGACCGGGCCTCCGCGATCATGTCCAGGTCCCGCATCCTGCGCAGCGGCGAGAAGAACACCTACAACCCCGCACACCAGCAACCGATCACCGAGACCCGTAGCGTCTCACGGACCCCACCGCCGTGCCCAGCATGCCGCCGACGACCACGCCGACCGGCATCCAGCCCCAGGTGGTTCACCCGGCCCAGCAGCTCCGGCGGCGTGATCGACTGACGACAGGTGACCTGCGCGACGTTGAAGACGAACCCTGAGCAAGAAGAAGGTGCCGCCCACGAACAGCAGCACGCCCCAGCCCGGCGACGCCATCGGCAGCGCGAAGGTCGGAATGCCGAGGACGAGCCCAAGACCCAGATGATCCGCGCGCTGCCGATCCGGTTCGACAGGCGTCCGGCCGCCAGCCCGCCGATCATCGAGCCGAAGAAGTTGAACGTGCTGATGGAGCACACCACATTGCGCAGAATCGGGTGCTTGACGACGAATCCGAAACCGTCGGCGATCTCCCGCTTCACGATCAGAGGCTGCGCGAAGGTGAGGTGCAATCCGGGCAGCGTGGCCAGCGGGATCGAGGCCAGCAGCGGCAAGCGACGACACCGGCCGGGAGGGAGAAGAGCAGGAACGGGAATCGCGTCCTCGGCTTTGCGGACTCCCCTCGCAGCGCGTGTCGGCGATCATGAGATTCACCAGTAGAGCCTTGATCACCGCACAGGTCGTCGGCCGGCACGAACGATGGACTGCCCGTGTCGGGGAGGCCGAGCTCAGTCCGCGGGCGTTGTCTCGGATCCGGGTCCGAGTCCGGCCGCCAGGCGCTCCATCCCCGCGTCGTCCAGGTCGTCGAGGGTCGCCAGCAGCTGCGCGGCCGCCTCCGGAGAGGCGTCGTCGAGGTCTGCCCCGGCGGGTCCGCCGGCAACCGGTCCGGCAGCGAACGCGGCGACAGACCCACCTTCCGCCTGTACCCGCGCCGTCAGGCCATCCAGGGTGAGGTCCAGCAGCTCGCCGGCCGGGACGTCCACACCGAGGTCGGTCCGCAGCCGGCTCCACAGCTCGATGGCCGCGAGCGAGTCGAACCCGAGCGAGACCAACGGGACGTCGCAGCTGAACGGGCTGGTCAGTCGCGCCCGGATCAGCCCGTCGAGATAGCCGCGGACGGCCAGGAGGCCGTCGCCGTTGCCGATCGTCACCTGCCCGCCGCCTCTCTGCCGCGACTCATCGGCCATCTCCCTGATCCTCGAACTGGGTTCGCCATGATTCTCCTGTGCAAACAATCCGACACTCGACATCCGAACGGCGGCCGACACCACTTCGCCGCGGCACGCGCATACCCTCGCAGGCCCTCCCCAGGCTGCGCCTGTCTCGCCGGCGAGACAACACCGCGCAGACCATTCCCGGCCCGCTCCGCATGCAGTGGTCCGCAAGCACGGCCGTTCCAACATCATGATGTGAGTCCGAGGATGGGGAACGGGTGTTCTGCCCGTCGTGCTGCCCGGCGGGTGGCTTCGGCGGTGTCGTCGCGTCCGTGCAGGTGAAGCGCCCCGATGGCGAGGTTACGCAGCGCGGCCATGACACGCGGGCCGGAACCGGTGCGGACGCGGCCAGGCGCACCCGCACCCCGTCGAGCCCGCGCCCTGCCGGCAGCCGCCGTCGACGCACCCGGTCGCCCACACGCAGCACCTTCATCCGCAGCTCACCACCGACAGTGCATCCAGTCGGACGGACAAGTCCGTGTGCAACCGCCCGGTCCACACCAGGCGGTAGAGCGTCGGGAGCACCGCGATCGGATCGCCCACCGCCTTCGCGCCCGCGATCAGCGGACCCGGCTCGGCGAACTGCGCCGGCCGCCGTGCATCCCATGGTTGCTTGCAGCATCGGCTCATCCGATACCCGGCCGGCCAGCACACATTGCCCAGCCGCACCGGCTCACGCCCGTCCGCGCGGCTGACGCGCACCCGAACCAGCGTGCGGCAGGCCACGCTGATCCGGCTGGCCTGCGGGGCGACATACCAGGAGCGGGCACTGATCCTGGCCTCGCCGCACCCGTCGCGGCCGCCCAAGCTGGGACGCAGCCGACGTCTGGTACGGCGTCCCACCCGCCGTCGGTGACATCGGTGACGTCAGGTGGTTGGCCTCGGATGGTGGCCGGCGTTCGGGCGCGCCGCTACCGCCGACGGTCCCCGCCGAGCGGCGGCTTGCAGAGGGCCGCGGAGCTCAAGCGCCCACCGCTGCACGCGACCTGACCAGTGCCCCCAACTCGCCTGACACCCCATCAGAACGAGCGTCACGAGCGTCATTTAGGCGTCAAGATATCGCCCGTGCCGCCCACACCGCACATAATGCGCACGCACGAAACCGCAGCTCAGGCCCCCTTGGCCAACCGGCTCCAGAATTGCCACGCACTCCATATGATGCGTCATCGGGAACACGTCGACTTCGAGGGGCAGCCTGATACGCGGACGGCGTCAGGCCCACACCTTGTACTCGTCAGCGAAGTACGGCTCGGCTGCCGGCTCTGCCCTTCCGAAGCAGCTGGTCCATGCCGCGCGCCCAGGCTTGGAGATCGCTCAGCTCCAGCATGAGCTGCTCGAGCCCTGCTCCAGCCATCGTGACCTGATGGCCGTGCCCTCGAATGATCATGACAGGCTGGGCTGTTTGCATCTCAGCTCCAACTTCACGACGTACGTACCGAGGTCGTCGGCCTCGACGACTCCGGGCACGGAGCCGCCGGACCTCAGGGGGGTCACATAGCGAACGGCAGTCACATCGCGCAGCACACCGGCCAGGGTGAGGCAGGGCGGGATCCAGCCGTCGGCGTGGATTCCAGGGCCGTGTGATCGCCGGGCTGGCAGCATGGTCCCGCGCGGCGCACCGGACCGGCGCACCGGACCGGCGTCGCGGACGACGAAGGGGACGCCGTATGCGTGGTGGCAGGGTCGCGGTCGTGGGCGGGAGCATCGCGGGCTGCGCGGCGGCGCTCGCGCTGGGGCGGGGCGGGACCGAGACGGTCACGGTGTACGAGCGCGCGTCGGGTCGCCTGGCCGACCGCGGGGTCGGACTCGCCGTGCACAACGCCCGCTACGCGGAACTGGAGGCGGCCGGCCATCTCGACGCCTCGATGCCGTGGGTGCGAATGGTCCGCCGCCGCTGGTACGTCCGCGACGACGCGGCGGCGAACGGCCCGCTGGGCCGCGTGATCGCCGTGATGCCCTTCCCGTTCCGCACCTACACCTGGGGCCCGCTCTGGCACGAGCTGCGCCGCCGGGTGCCCGGGACGGCGGACTTCCGGCCCGGCTCGGCCGTCGAAGCGGTCGAGGTGACACCGGACGGCGCCGAGGTGCACACGAGCGGGCGCACCGAACGATACGACGTGGTGATCGGCGCGGACGGCTACCGCTCCACGGTGCGCGCGGCCGTGTACGCCGACGTCCGCCCCGGGTACGCCGGATACCTCGCCTGGCGCGGCGCCTACCCGTCGGCCCGGCTGCGCGACCCGGAGCTGTGGGCCGAGGACGAGTGCGCGTACGTCGTCTTCGAGGGCGGCCATCTCATCGTGTACCGGATCCCGGACGGCACGGCCGGCGGCCACCGGGTCAACTGGGTCCTGTACACGGCCCCGCCGCCCGGCCTCGACCAGGGCATGGAGACCCCCACGAGCCTGCCTCCGGGCACGGCGGGCGACGGACTGCGCGCCCATCTGGCGTACGTCGCCGCCGATTTGCTGCCTCCCTACTGGGGCGACCTGGTACGGGAGACGACCCACGACGAGCTGTTCCTGCAGCCCATGTACGACTTCACGGCGCCCCGCTACGCGGTGGGCCGTGCCCTGCTCATGGGCGACGCGGCCGCGGTGGCACGACCGCACACCGGCGCGGGTGCCGTCAAGGCGCTGCAGGACGCCACAGTCCTGGAGTCGGCCCTGACGTCGACGACCACCTGGCCCGAGGCCCTGGCCGCGTACGACGCCGAACGCGCGCCCTCCGGCCGGGTCATGGTCGACCTGGGGCGACGGCTCGGTCGGGCCCTGGTCCAGGAGACCCCGAGCTGGCGGACGCTCGACCAGACGGGCCTGGAGACCTGGTGGAAGCAGGCGGACGGGACGGGGGCGTTCGGGGGGCGGGAGCTGAAGGGCTAGGAGGTGTCCCGAGGCGGTGTCCCGCGTCTCCGACAGGACCCGCCGGACAGACTTACCTAGCCCCTAGCCCCTAGCCCCTGGCCCCCAGCCCCTTTCGGCCAGCGGGTTCGGCAGCGGCAGGTAGCGGGCGTCCGCGCCGTCCGCGGCTGTCCAGCGCAGCAGCAGGTTGGTCTTGCCTGGCAGGGTCGGTGAGGTGAGCAGGGCCGGGATCTCGGGCAGGTCGTGGCGGGCGAGTTCGCGGCGGGCGGCGGGCCAGGGGTCGAGGCCGGGGTGGTGTTCGGCGAGGGCGGCGGCGATCTCGCTGAGGTGGTTGACGACCAGGCAGTAGACGAGCCGCTCCCAGCCCGCGGCCCGGGGCACTTCCGGCACGACCTTGGCACCCTCGGCGTCCCGGAACAGCGCCTGCACCGGCGTGCCGGCCGCATCCACGCCGACCAGGGTGTTCTGCAGATGCGCCTCGATCACGACCCCGTGGGCGTCGAACGCCGTGAGGGCGGGCGGGACCACCTGCCTCAGGTACGCCTCCCACCAGGTGTCCGGATCGGCCGTGGCGGCCAGCGGGCTGCACTCGAAGCCCTCGGCGAGCCCGGCCGCGAGCAGCGGGGTGGTACCCGGCAGCAGGTGGCCGCACAGCCCGTCCCGCACCAGCACGGCCAGTTCCTCGAAGGCGAAGGCGGCGGTGCGGTACCCGCAGTCGCTCAGCCAGGCCGCGGGCGGGCCCATGGCGGCGAAGGCGGCGGTGGCTGCCGAGTCGGTGCGGCGCAGTTTCAGCAGGTCGTGGCGCCAGAGCCGACGGATGTCGTTGGTGATGCGCACGTCGAGGCTGAACTTCAGGAACAGGTCGCGCCGGGGCTCGTACACCGTACGGATCGCCGCCGTGGGCCAGGCGTCGAAGGCGGTGGTACCGAGCCGGACCAGGCGGCCGTCGGCGAAGGCCGGGGCGAGGTCACGCGCGACGAGGTCGAGCTGCCAGGGGTGGGCGGGCAGCAGCCGGTAGCCGGGCGGGGCCGTGCCGAGGGCGTCCAGGGCGCGGGTGTCGCCCTCCTCGGCCACCTGGTCCTCGCGGACACCGAGCAGCACCAGCGGGAAGCGCGCGTGGGCCTCGGGGGCGTACGGCAGCCACGCCGCCACCGGGCCGCCGCCGCGCGCCTTGGGAGCCGGGTGGTAGGGGTGGCCGGTGATCAGGGACTGCTCGGAGCGCAGGTACGGATCCTCGGGCGCCGTCGCCCTGGCGCGGGCGGTGAGCAGGGCGGCGACCGCGTCCCGGCTGTCGATCATCTCGGTGGGCAGGTCGCCGTTGGACAGCCCGGTGTGCCGGCGCAGCTCCTCGGCGACGAGTTTGACCAGTTCGGAGTGGCCGAGCCGGTGCCAGTCCCCGGCCGCCTGGACCTCGGGGTCGGCGGGCCGCCGCCCCGGCCGCACCCGCAGCAGCCGGCCGGTGCCGGGCAGCCGGAAGACCGGACGTGGCCCGGAGGCCGGGTACGGCTCGGCGATCTCTCGCAGCAGGCAGTTGAGCAGGGGGGCGGCCGCGTAGGCGTCGGCGCGGTGTCCGACGGTGTCGGCGGGAGGCTTGAGGTCCACGCGATCCATTCGTTCTTCGTCCTGGGCCCGAGCGATCAGTATGAATGCCGTCCACGACAATCGTGCCCTGAGCTGCCCGTACCCGAGGAGCCCCCGTGTATCTCTCCCCCACCGCCGAGGCCGACGTCGCCGAGGAGCTGGCCGTCGTCCGGCCCGGCGTCCTGCCTCGGTACAGGGCCGAGCTGCCGGGTGCCCGGGCGGCGGTGCTGACGCGGCTGTGGCGGGGGCTCGCGCATGAGCCGCTGCCGTGGGTCACCGGGCGGGTCCGAGGGGCGCACAGTCTGGCTCTGCGGCTGGCCGACGGGCGGACCCTGCACGGCCCGCACGCGGACCCGTACGCGACCGGCGCGTACGTCACCGCCGTCCGTCTGGACCGGGAGCGGTACGACGATCCGGCGCGCCTGATGAGCGACCTCGCAGTGCCGCACGCTGCGGGCTTCGCGGTGGAGCTCGGGCACAGTGTGGCCTCGTTGGCGCTGTCCCGGGCCGGTGCGGATCATCCGAAGGAGTGGCCCGAGCGGGACTGGGAGTGGGAGCAGCGGGTGGTGGACGGGCATCCGTTCCACCCCAACTGCCGTTCCCGGCCGGGTTTCTCGGTGGCGGACCAGCTGGCGTACGGTCCGGAGCACCGGCCGGTGGTCGGTCTCGGCACGATCGCCGTACCGGCCGCCGAGTGCCTGGTGTCCGGGGACTGGCCGGAGGAACTGCGGGACGGGGAGCGCCTGTTGCTGCCGGTGCACCCCTGGCAGGCGGCCCATGTGCTCAAGCGGTCGTACGACTGCTGGCGTCCCGCGCATCCGCTGATGTCCCTGCGCACGCTCGCGCTGCCCGGCGGCCCGCATGTGAAGACCGCGCTGAGCGCCCGGCTGACCTCCTCGGTGCGGGACATCTCCACGTACTCCGTCGGGGCGGCCGCGGTCCTGTCGGCCCTCGCCACGGATGTCGCCGCGCGCACGGACGGGCTGCTGCACATGACCCGCACCCTGGGCGCGGCGACGGCCCACTCTCCCGATCTGGCCGCGCTGCTGCGGGAGTCGCCGGAGATGTATGCGGGCCCGGGCGAGCGGGTGGTACCGGTGGCGGCGCTGCCCACCACCGCCCTTCCGGACTGCCCGGCCTGGCTGGCCGAGTTCGCCCGCCTGGCCCTCACGGTGGGTCTGCGCCTGTTGGACCTCGGGGTGGCGCTGGAGGCCCACGGGCAGAATCTGCTTGTGGTCCTCGGCGCCGACAACTCGCCGCTCCGTCTCATCTACCGCGACCTCGCCGACATCCGGATCAGTCCGGCCCGTCTGGCCGATCACGGCATCGCCGCGCCGCCGCTGACGGGCCGGCTGATCACGGACGACGTGACGACCCTGCGCCGTAAGCTGTTCGGCTCGCTGGTGGCGGGCGCGCTCGCCGGCACGGCGGGCTCGGGGTCCGCCCTGGGCGCGGCTCTGGCGGCCGCCCTGCCGGACCTGCCCCGGACCCCCGACCTGGCGGCCCTGCGCGAAGGCCCGTTGCCCACGAAGGCGTTGACGCTGATGCGGCTGTCCCCGGACACCCCGGGCGACCAGTGGACCTCGCTGCCGAACCCGCTCGTTTTGGAGCCCGGCGCCTCTGATCAATAGGATCCGCCGATGATCAGAAGACAACGGCTGGCGGCAGGCGTCTGCGCTCTGCTCGCCGCCCTGACGGCCGGGCTCGCCGTCCCGTCCACGGCTGTGGCCGACGAGACGGAACAGGCCGCTCCGAAGGTCGAACTCGTACTGGACGTCAGCGGTTCCATGCGGACGCGGGACATCGACGGCGGCTCCCGGATGTCCGCCGCGAAGCAGGCGTTCAACGAGGTGCTCGACGCGACGCCGAAGGAGGTCCAGCTCGGCATCCGCACGCTGGGCGCCAACTACCGCGGCAACGACCGCATAACCGGCTGCAAGGACACCGCGCAGCTCTACCCGGTCGGGCCGCTGGACCGGACCGAGGCGAAGACCGCGGTGGCCACGCTGGCGCCGACCGGATGGACGCCGATCGGCCCCGCGCTGCAGAAGGCGGCCGCCGACCTCGACGGCGGTGACGGCACCCGCCGTATCGTCCTGATCAGCGACGGCGAGGACACCTGCCAGCCGCTCGACCCGTGCGAGGTGGCGCGCGAGATCGCCGCCAAGGGCATCGGGCTGACCATCGACACCCTCGGCCTGGTGCCGGACGCCAAGACCCGCGACCAGCTCAGCTGCATCGCGGACGCGACCGGCGGCACGTACACCGATGTGCGGCACAAGGAAGAACTCAGCGACCGGGTCGGGCAGTTGGTCGACCGGGCCGCCGATCCGGTGGTGACGCCGGTGGCGACCGAGGGCGCGAACGAGTGCGCGAAGGCGCCGTCGCTCAAGTCCGGGCTGTACACCGACCGTGCGGAGTTCGGTCAGCAGCGCTGGTACAAGGTGGACGTCAACCCCGGCCAGGAGCTGCGCGCCTCGGTGAGCGTGGCGGACGACCGGGCCGTCGACCCGAACTACGGGGTGCTGCTGCGGGCGGTGACCGTACACGACCGGGAGATCGTGCGCGGTGAGGCCGCGGGCACCGGCCGTACGGACGTGATCTCGACCGGTCTGCGCTATCCGAAGCCGGAGAGCGACGACGACACCGCCACCGACACCGCCGAGACCGTGTGCCTCCAGGTCACCAACTCCTTCTCGGCCGCCGCGGGCGTCAAGACCTCCCCGGGTCTGCCGCTGGAGCTGACCGTCGACGTCGTGGACGGTCCGAGCAAGGCGAGCGACGTGGCCTCCTTCGGCCTCGGGCGCGGCTGGTGGCTGCTCGGCGCGCTGGTACTGGCCGGGTTCATCGCCGGTCTGCTGTGGGGCTGGCTGTCGCGCTGGCGGGTCGCGGTCTGGAGGACGAACTGATGCGTATCACGCGAGTACTGAGCGCCGCGCTGCTGGCGCTGGGGCTGGCCGCCGGACCTGCGGCCGCCGACTCCTCCCCGACAGCGTCTTCGTCGAGTCCCACGGACGACGGCAAGGCGCCCACCCAGGCGGGTACGTCGTTCCGTACGGCGACCGAGATCGAGCAGGGGCAGCAGGCCACCGCGTCCGCTTCCACCGGCGACTACCTGTACTGGTCGTTCCCCGCGGACGCCGGGCAGCGCCCGACCGTCAAGGCGACCGTGAAGCTGCCCGAGACGCACGGGGCGCAGACCTGGCAGATCGACGTGTACGACGGTCTGCGGCGCCGCCAGTCCTGCCAGTACGGTGCGGCGACCCGCACCGCCGCGCAGGGGGCGTCCTCGGTCGAGCTGGCCTGTGTGCTGCGCACGGTGCGCGCCTGGTCGGAGGCATGGGCCAACGACCCGCTGCCGGGCACGTACTACGTCCGGCTGACCGTGGTGAACCTCGGGTCCTCCGACCTGGGTCAGCCGGTGAGCGCCGAGGTGCGCGTCGACTCCAAGGACATCGGCGGCGCGGCGGCCGTGGACGGCTCGCTGGCCGAGCCGCTCGTGCCGGGCGTGGCCGTCAAGTCCCAGGCGAAGGAGGACGACTCGAAGGCAGCCGTCCTGTCGAGCCTCGAGCCCGACGACGGCTGGTCCTCCGGCTGGTGGTCCGACCGCTGGGTGTGGACCGCGGTGGGCGGGCTGCTCGCCGCGCTCGCGGGCATCGGCGGATACGCCCTCACCCGCGGCTCGGGACGACCGTCCCGGGTGCCGCCGAGCGTCTGACGGTGACGTAGCTGAAGGCTCGCCTGTCGGCGGGCCTTCAGCTTTCCCAGCCGCCCGCCCGACTCGGTCGGCCGAAGAGCCGCGGCCCGGGGGCAGCCGACGGCACGGCGCACGCGCGCCCGCCGCCCGACCCGCCGTCGCACGGCGGACTGCCGGAGGGCGGCGGACTGCCGGAGGGCGGCTGACTGC
Organism: Streptomyces sp. NPDC001816; assembly: GCF_042892235.1. Taxonomy (NCBI): domain Bacteria; kingdom Bacillati; phylum Actinomycetota; class Actinomycetes; order Kitasatosporales; family Streptomycetaceae; genus Streptomyces; species Streptomyces sp. NPDC001816. The sequence continues at coordinate 636,310 of NZ_JBIATY010000001.1, read as the reverse complement.
CGGAGGGCGGCCGACTGCCGGAGGGTGGCGGACTGCCGGAGGGTGGCGGACTGCCGGAGGGTGGCGGACTGCCGGAGGGTGGCGGACTGCCGGAGCACGGCCGGCTGCCGGAAGGTGGCGGACTGCCGCAGGGTGGCGGACTGCCAGAGCGAGGCCAGCTCCCAGAGCGCAGCGAGCTGCTGGAAGGTGGCGCGCTGCCAGCGGGTGGCGACCTGCCGGAACCGCGCCGAATGCCGGAACGCGGCCGACCGCCCGAGCGCGGCCGACCGCCCGAGCGCAGTCGGCTCCCAGAGTGCAGTCGGCTCCCAGAGTGCAGCGAGCTGCTCGAAGGTGGCGCGCTGCAGAGGGTGGCGCGCTGCCGGAGCGCAACCAACCGCCCGAGCGCAGCCAACTACCCGAGGACGGCCAGCCGCCACAGCGCAGCAAGCTGCCAGAGCGCCACCGACCACCGGAACGCAACCAACCGCCAGAACGCAGCCAGCTGCCCGAGGATGACCAGCCGCCAGAACGCAGCCAACTACCCGAGGGAGGCGCGCCGCCACAGCGCGGCCAGCTGCCGGAGCGCCGCCGACTGCCGGAGCGCAGCTGGCTGCCGGCCCCCACGCCGCCGACCCGTGCGCCGCCGACCCGTGCCCTCGGCCCAAGCCGGCAGCCCCGTTTCACGCCTCCCGCAGGGCCTTGGCCAGCGTGCCCTCGCCGGTCACCGTCACCCGGCCGGCCCGGACGGCGTCCAGCAGCCTCAACTCGCCTCCGGCGACGGCCGCGCAGGTCTCGGCGTCCAGCTGAAGCCGCGCGTCCGCCTCGCGGGGCGCGGGCCCGTCGCCGTACACCGGCCCCTCCTCGGCGCCGACGCGCAGATGGAAGTCTCCCTCGTCCAGGCGGACTTCGACGAGAGCCTCTTCGCCTTCAAGGGCCCGCAGCAGGGGCAGCGCGAACCAGTGGGCGCGCACGGCGTCCGTCGGCCGCCGGTCTCCCAGCTCGCCCTGCCCCCACTCCCCGAGCGCCTGCAGGACAGGCAGCAACTGTCTTCCACGGAGGGTGAGTTCGTACACGTACGCCGCACCCGGTGGCGGGAGTCGCCGTCGGCTGGTGAGCCCGTCGCGTTCCATGTCCTTCAGCCGTGAGGCGAGTACGTCCGTGCTCACGCCGGGCAGGTCCGCGTGCAGGTCCGTGTAGCGGCGGGGGCCGGCGAGCAGTTCCCGGACGATCAGCAGGGTCCAGCGGTCGCCGACGAGGTCGAGCGCGCGGGCTGCGGAGCAGTACTGGTCGTAGCTTCGGCGAGGTGACATGACCCGCAGTCTAGACATGTCGTTGGACTTTCCAAGCTCCTACTTGGTAAAACCAAGCAACACGAGTTTCCGGAGGGGCGCATGGAGTTCCGGCAGTCGAACAAGCTCAGCGAGGTCTGTTACGAGATCCGCGGCCCGGTGATAGAGCACGCCAACGCGCTGGAGAAGGCGGGCCACAGCGTGCTGCGCCTGAACACCGGCAACCCCGCGGCGTTCGGGTTCGAGGCGCCGGAGGAGATCCTCCAGGACATGATCCGGATGCTGCCCCAGGCGCACGGCTACACGGACTCGCGCGGCATCCTCTCGGCCCGCCGGGCGGTCGCCCAGCGCTACCAGACCCTCGGCCTGGAGGTCGGCGTCGACGACGTGTTCCTGGGCAACGGCGTCTCGGAGCTGGTGTCCATGGCTGTACAGGCGCTGGTCGAGGACGGCGACGAGATCCTCATCCCCGCGCCGGACTTCCCGCTCTGGACGGCGGTGACAACCCTGGCCGGCGGCAAGGCGGTCCACTACCTGTGCGACGAGCAGGCCGACTGGAACCCGGATCTGGCCGACATGGCGTCGAAGATCACCGACCGCACCAAGGCCGTGGTCATCATCAACCCGAACAACCCGACGGGCGCGGTGTACCCGAAGGAGGTCGTGGAGGGCATCCTCGACCTGGCCCGCCGGCACGGCCTGATGGTCTTCGCCGACGAGATCTACGACCAGATCCTCTACGACGACGCCGTCCACCACTCGGCCGCCGCCCTCGCCCCCGACCTGGTCGTCCTCACCTTCTGCGGTCTGTCGAAGACGTACCGGGTGGCGGGTTTCCGCTCCGGCTGGCTGGTGGTGACGGGCCCCAGGCAGCACGCGAAGGACTACCTGGAGGGCCTGACCATGCTGGCCTCCATGCGTCTGTGCGCCAACGCGCCCGCCCAGTACGCCATCCAGGCCGCGCTCGGCGGCCGCCAGTCCATCCGCGAACTCGCCGCTCCGGGCGGGCGGTTGTACGAGCAGCGGAACGTGGCCTGGGAGAAGCTCAACGAGATCCCGGGCGTGTCCTGCGTGAAGCCGAAGGGCGCGCTGTACGCCTTCCCGCGCCTGGACCCGAAGGTCCACAAGATCCACGACGACGAGAAGTTCGTCCTGGACCTGCTGCTGCGGGAGAAGATCCAGGTGGTCCAGGGCACCGGCTTCAACTGGCCGAGCCCCGATCACTTCCGCATCCTCACCCTGCCCCACGCGGAGGACCTGGAGGCGGCGATCGGGCGGATCGGACGGTTCCTGAGCGGCTACCGGCAGTGACGGTGCGCGATCCCGTGCCGGGCGCACACTGGAAGCAGAAGGTACGGGGCATGATCCAACCCTGGAGGTGAGCCATGAGCACCCTGGAAGAGCACGTAGATGTCGGGGTGACGATCGACAGGGCCTGGGACAGCCTCCACCGGGTGGAGGACTACTCACGCTTCGTGGCCGGCGTGCGCGACGCCCATACGGAGGGAGGAGGCCGTACGCATCTGAACGTCGAGGCGGGCGGCGGGACCCGGGAGCTCGACGCCGAGCTGTCCGACCGTAAGGGGGAACGCGTGATGGAGTGGCGCACCACGGGCTCCCCGGAGCTGAGAGGTTCCTTCTCGCTGCAGCAGATCGACCGGGGCCACACCCGGGTCCAGGCCCGGCTGGAGTACGACCCCGACACCGTCCGGGCCACGTTCGGCGGGCCGAAGGGCTTTGCCCAGGCGACCGCGATCGAGCGGCTCGTCCGCAGCGATCTGGAGCAGTTCAAGGAGTACGCGGAACAGAGACGGTGAGCTGAGGCAGTCCCAGGCTGCTGCCCCCTGTCGGTGATCACCGACAGGGGGCTTCGCACTGTTGTATGCGAAGATCGCCTGGTTCCCGTCGTCATCCGGCGGCGGCACGACCGGGGGGATCCACCGAAGTTCGCGGCGAAGCCGTCCGCGTGCGTACGCCTGACCAGCGTCGCAGCGGCGACCACTCGTCCCCCTGGTCCGGCTTTCGTGAACCAGGGGGAACCTACTTGTCGTCGTACCGAAGGGGCAGGACGGTCGTCAGCGTCCTGTCCGTGGCGATACTCGCACTCGCGGCTCCGGCCGCCGCGCAGGCCGCATCGCCTTCACCGTCTGCGACCCCACCGTCTCCGACCCCGCCGTCTCCGACCCCGCCCGGGAAGGCGGACACAGGAGCGGACACAGGAAAAACGGACTCAGGAAAAGAAGCCCAGGAAGCCGCCCGGTTCTGGACCGCAGGGCGCATGGCGGGCGCCCGGCCGCTGGACGAGGTCCGGTCGGTCCGGTCGGCGCCGTCCGCGTCCGGCAGGCCCGGTGCGGCGGCGGCAGCCCGGCCCACGGGCACCACGTTCGGAGGGACCCGGCTCGTGGGCACGTTCTTCGGCTCCGGCGGACCGAGCGGCACCGCCTGGCACTGCACCGGCAGTGTGATCGCCACCGCGTCGAAGAACATCGTGCTCACCGCGGCCCACTGCGGGCTGAGCATGAAGAGCGACTACATCTTCGTCCCCAAGTTCGTCAAGGGAGCGGGCCCCGACCGGCAGCCCTACGGCATCTTCCACATCCAGCACATCTACATCGACCCGCGCTACGTCCCCGACCACGGCTCGACGACCACCAAGAAGCCCTGGTCCGACCTGGACACCGCATTCGCCCGCGTCTCGGCGAACCAGCAGGGCAAGCAGCTCCAGGACGCCGTGGGCGGCGGGCTGACCTTCACCCGGCCGTCCGGCTACACGCACCGGGGCGTCACGGTGGTCGGGTACCCGTCGCACGCGCACAACGGCGCCGGACGCGCCGTCAAGTGCACGGTGCCGACGAAGCAACTCCCCGGGTACCGGCAGATGTCCATGACCTGCGGCGGCTACTACGGCGGTGTCTCCGGCAGCCCCTGGATCACCGACTACAAGGACGACGCCACCAGCGGTCACGTCATCGGCAACCTCGGTGGCTACAACGGCGGCGGCAACGACGCGAACGTCGACTACATCAGCTACGCCCCGGCGTTCGGCGCCGACGCCGCCAACCTCCTCGCCCACGCCGTCGCGGGGCAGGACCCGCCGTCCGACCTGCCCCCGTACAAGGGGATCGAGGCCAAGCTCCCGGGCGGAGCGCGCCGGTGGCAGCGCGCCAGGCTGACCGCCTCCGGTGACTACACGGGCGATCACCGCAGCGACCTGGTCGTGGTCTGGTCGGACGGCGGGACCACGCTGTATCCCGGTGACGGCAAGGGCGGGTTCCGGCCCGAGAAGCGGCTGCGGCCGGCCAACTCCACCTGGACGCACGCCCGGACGATCACCGGCGGGGACTTCGCGGGCAGCGCTCTGTCCGACCTGCTGGTGCGCTGGTCCGACGGGGAGGTCACCCTCTACCCGGACGTCAGCTCCTCGGGCCTGGGCCGGGAGGTCCGGCTGGCGAAGCCCGGCTCGGTCTGGAAGAACGCCGCCCAGATCTCGGCCGGGCGGTTCCACCGCGGCACGCGCGCAGGCGATCTGCTGGTCCGCTGGACCGACGGCGAACTGACCCTCTACACCTCCGTCGGCGCCGGCGGCTTCGGCACCGAGAAGCGCCTGCTGGCACCGAACGGCACCTGGAGGAACGCCACTCTGCTCACCAGCGGGAACTTCAGCGGCAAGGCCACCTGGGACGTTCTCGTACGCTGGGCGGACGGTGAACTCGACACCTATGCGGGCACCTCGGCCGCGGGACTGGGCCCCGAGTCGCGCCTGCGCGGCCCGAACGCCCTGTGGAAGCACGACCTGGTCATGACGGCGGGCGACTACACCGCCAACCGCACCGGTGACGACCTGATCGTCCGCTGGTCCGACGGCGAGACGACCCTGTACGCCGACACCGGCGCCAAGGCTCTCGGCACGGAGAACACGCTGGTCTACCCCGGCACTTGACCACTCACCCACCCAGAGGTTCAGGGGGAACCATGCGAGCCACGACTCGTCTGACCGGCGGCCTGGCCGTCCTCACGGCCGGACTGGCCCTGACGGCCTGCGGCACGACCACCACCATCGAAACGCACGACGACGCAAAACTGAGCAACTGCCGGACCTCGTCCCTGAAGTGGACGCTGGTCCTGCTCGGCAAGGAGAAGGGCGGCAGCCGGGGCGAGGCGCGGCTGACGGCCGTCAACAAGGGCCCGGACACCTGTGCGTTCAACGGCTACCCGGGCATCGAGATCCACAACGGGAAGGCGGAGAGCATCGACGGCGCCGGGCACGGGCACCCCGCCTCCATCCCGCTGACCGCGAAGGCGACGGTCACCGTCGACGTGCACTACACGCCCCGCGGCACGAAGGGTGCCGGCGACTGGTGCGTGCGGCAGGGCGAGGCGGTGCTCTGGGCTCCCCACGACTCCGACCGCACCGTCGTCCCGGTCCTGGACCGGCACCGGAAGACCACCGTGATCGACGCCTGCGGCGAGACCCTGTCCCTGGCGCCACCGCACCACGCGCCGCCGGGGAACTGAGCGCGGCGGCCCGTCTGGCCCAGTCCGTCCTGCGGGTCGCCACGGGCGTGTGACACGGTGCTGGGAAGCGAGCGGGAAGGGCGCTGACGTGGGTGACCTCTTTCTCGTCCGGCACGGTGAGACCGAGTGGTCGCGGTCCGGACGGCACACCGGCTGGACCGACGTACCCCTCACCGAGCACGGGCGCGAGGAGGCGCAGCAGTTGGTGCCGCTGATCCGCTCGCAGCGCATCGGTGCCGCCTTCGTCAGCCCCCTGCAGCGGGCCCGGGAGACCGCCGAACTGATCGGCATCCACGACGCCCGGGTCGACGCCGACCTGCGCGAATGGGACTACGGCGGGTACGAGGGCATCACCACCGTGGAGATCCAGCGCACCCGCCCCGGCTGGTTCCTGTTCACGGACGGCGTCGCGCCGGGCCCGCCCGAGCACCCCGGGGAGAGTGTGGAGCAGGTCGGGGAGCGCGCCGACCGGATGCTGGGCAAGGTGGACGCCGCGCTCGCCGACACCGACGGGGCCGTCGTCCTGGTCGCCCACGGCCACTTCCTGCGCGTCCTCACCGCCCGCCGCCTCGGCCTGCGCCCCCAGCACGGGGCCCTCTTCCAACTGGCGACAGGCACACTGTGCCGCCTCGGCACGGAACACGGGCGTCCGGTGGTGGCGGGCTGGAACGTACGCCCGCACGACTGATCCACCCGCCGACCCAGGACCGGCCCCACCCGTCATCCGTCCCGGTCGCACGCACCGACCCGACCGGCCCCACCCGTCCTCGCTCCCGGCGCACACACCGACCCGCCCACAGGCCCGGACCAGCCCCACCCCTCATCCGTCCCGGTCCCACGTACCGACCCACGCGGACCCGGACCAGCCCCAGCCCCAGCCCCAGCCCCAGCCCATTGTCAGACCCCGGTCGTACGCTTCGAATGGGCCGCTCACCTGGCGGTTCCAGGATGCTGACGCACCGGAGGGAGGACACCGTGACGCGACCGCCGACCGCTGCGCAGCGGCGGGTGATCGAGGGTGCCGACGCGGTCACCGGGCGGCTGCGCGGGACGGAGGCGCAGCTGGCGGCGCTGGTGAAGCGGGGGCTCGCCTTCCGGCACCCGCGTCCGCCGCACGATCACTTCCTCACCCCCGCGGGCCACCGCATACGCGAGGAAGTGCCCGAGGCCGCCCCGGAGGAGCCCATACCCTCCGCTGGTGTCTTCGCGGCGCGCGTCGGCGGTGAGGAGGAGGCGCCCGCGTCCGGTGCGGCCCGGGTGCGGGAGGTCCACAGCGCCTGGCAGGGGCTGCTGGAGCTGCGTCGGATGACCAACCCGGGCGGTGCGGCGGACCGCCCCTGCGGCTGGGAGCGGACGCATCTGGTGCGGGCCGCCGCGCTCGCCCTGGAGGCGGCCGGGCACCGGCCGGCGGGGCCGGACGGCGAGGGCTACCGGGTGCGGGCGACGCCGCAGCCGGAGGCGGTCGCCGTGTACGCGCCGGACGAGGAGATGCTGCGGGCGTGCGCGGCCACGCTGGAGCGGACGGGCTGGCAGGCCGGCGAGTACACCGAGCCACGTACGCGGGTGCGCTATCTGCTGGCCTCCCCGCGCCGGGTGTGAGCGGCGTGCCAAGATCGGTCGACCGTAGATTCGAACGCGCGAAGGGCAAGCCAGTGGCCGAACCGTTTTCCGTCCGTGTGACCGTCCGCGGCTACGAGACCGATGTGCAGGGGCACCTCAACCAGGCGGTGTACATCAACTACGCGGAGCACGCCCGCTGGTCGCTGCTCCAGGCCGCCGGGATCACCCAGGCAGGGCTCGTCGGCCGGGGCGTCGGCCCGGTGGCGCTGGAGACGACGATTCGCTACAAACGCGAGCTGCTCGCCGGTGACGAGGTGGACGTGACCTGCGAGTTCGAGTGGAGCGGCGGCAAGACCTTCCGGATCCGGCAGGAGGTCCGCAAGACGGACGGCACGGTGGCGGCCGAAATCATCGCGGTGGGCGGCCTGCTGGACCTCAAGGAGCGCAGGCTGATCGCCGACCCCGACGCGGTGTTCAAGGAGCTGGCCGCGGACCTGAGCCTCTTCGGTCTCTAGCCGCCCAGGGCCTACGCGTCGAGCAACTCCGGCTGGTGCTCGGCGTCGTAGGCGGCCCGCGCCTCGGCGATGTACACCCTGTTGTCCTCGGCCCAGCCGGTCAGCCGCTGCAGCGTCTCGTGCAGCTCAAGGGCGACCGGGGTGAGTTCGTACTCCACCTTCGGCGGCACCGTCGGATGCACGGTGCGGGTCACCAGGCCGTCGCGCTCCAGGTTGCGCAGGGTCAGTGTGAGCATGCGGCGGCTGATTCCCTCGATACCGCGCTCCAACTCCGTGAAGCGGATGGGCCCCTGGGCGGCGGCGACGAGGATCTGCACGCTCCACTTGCCGGCCACCCTGTCAAGAACTTCGCGGACGGGGCACGCCTGCGCGTTCACCGCCTGGACGGTAACACCGGTGTTCCTCTGGGACATCGGACTGCCTCCTTACGTCGGCCTCCATGGTCACCCACGATGTACCCCGTTACAAGTCGTGCACCAAGGTGCACATGAAGAACGGGGAGCCATGTCAGCCGCGATCGAGAACAGCCCGTCACCGGCAACGGTGGCACCTTCACGAACGTACTCCCGCTGGACGTCCCTCGCAGTTCTGTGCGCGGGCACGCTGATGACGATCCTGGACGGCAACATCGTCACCGTGGCGATGCCCGCCATCCAGAGCGACCTGGGTTTCAGCGGTCCGGGCCTCGCCTGGGTCGTCAACGCGTACCTGATCGCCTTCGGCGGACTGCTTCTGCTGGTGGGCCGAATGGGTGACCTGGTGGGCCGCAAGCGGATGTTCACCTCGGGGCTCGCCGTGTTCACCGCGGCCTCGGTGCTGTGCGGGACGGCGACCGGGCAGGGCGTGCTGATCGTGGCCCGGGCGCTGCAGGGCGTCGGCGGGGCGATGGCCTCGGCCGTGGTCCTGGGCATGCTGGTCGCCCTCTTCCCGGAGCCGCGGGAACAGGCGCGTGCCATCGCGGTGTTCAGCGCGGTCGGCGCGGCGGGCGGGGCGCTCGGCACCTTTCTCGGCGGCGCCCTCACCCAGGCCCTGAACTGGCACTGGATCTTCCTGATCAACCTGCCGATCGGCGCGGCCGCCTCGCTGGCGGCCGTGCGCGTCCTCGCCCCCGACCGCGGCGCCGGACTCGGCAGGGGTGCCGACTATCCGGGGGCCGGGCTGGTCACGGGTGCGCTGATGCTCACGGTGTACGTCATCGTCGGCGCCGGAACCCGCTCCCTGACCGCCACCCTGCTCCTGGCGGTCCTGGCGCTCGCCCTGTTCACGGCGTTCACCGTGCGCCAGGCCCGGGCGACCCGCCCCCTCCTGCGCCTGCGCCTGTTCCGCTCCCGTCTGCTGACCGGCGCGAACGCGGTCCAGGTGCTGATGATCGGCACCATGTACGGCTTCCAGTTCATCGGCGCGCTGTATCTGCAACGCGTCCTCGGCTACGGCGAGTTGGCGACCGGAACCTCCTTCCTTCCGGCCCCGGTCGCCATCGGCCTGCTGATGCTGGGTCTGTCGGCCCGGACCGTGGCCCGTTTCGGCGGCCACCGGGTGCTGCTGGCCGGGCTGGTGCTGATCACCGCCGGAATGGCCCTGCTGGGCCGTGCCCCCGCCGACGGCTCGTACGCCGTCGACGTACTGCCGCCGCTGCTGTTGCTGTCCGCCGGGTTCGCGGCGGCGATGCCCGCGCTGACCGGTCTTGCGATGTCCGGGACCCGGGACGAGGACGCGGGACTGGCGTCCGGGCTGTTCAACACCACGCAGGTGGTGGGTGGTTCGCTGGGTCTGGCGGCCCTGACCACGCTGGCCGCGAGCCGCACCGACACCCTGCTCGGCCAGGGCGCGGAGCTGATCCCGGCCACGGCGGAGGGATACCGGCTGGCGTTCCGCGTGGCTACGGGATTCGCGGTGGCGGCGCTGGCACTGGCGGCGGGGGTGCTGCGCCCGAGCGCCGACTCCCCCGTCACTCCCTGCTGAACGCCCCCTTGTGGTCCTGCGCCCACTCCCGGTACGTCCTGGCCGGCCTGCCCAGTATCCGCGGCACATCCTCGGTGACGACCGCGTTGCCCCCGCCGCGGACGAAGGCAGTGCCGGTCAGGACGCCTGCTGCCTGCGCCTCGTCGAAACCCCAGGCGGTGAGCAGATGTTCGCGTGTCTCGTGCGGCGAGAGGTCCCGGGTGGCGACCGGGCGGCCGAGGACGGAGGCGAGTACGGCGGCCTGGCCGGGAACGCTGATCGCCTCGGGCCCGGTCAGCGTGTACGTCCGCCCCGCGTGCCGGTCGTCGAGCAACGCCCGCACCGCAGCCTCGGCCACGTCCCGCGGGTCGATCACTCCCGACTCCCCGTCGCCGGTCATGTTCGGCACCGGCTCGCCCCGCCCGACCGCCTGCGCCCAGCTGAGCGTGTTGGACGCGAACGACGAGGGCCGCAGGACCGTCCACTCGGTCCCGCTCTCCCGCACCGCCCGTTCTCCCGCAACGTGCCACAGCCCGGCCGGGCCGACCTCGGGATCGCCGGTTCCGATGGCGGAGAGCTTCACCAGCCTGCGCACCCCCGCCGCCCGTGCCGCAGCGACCAGCGCCAGGTCGTGTCCCTCCTCCGGACCCGGGGGGCGGAGGAGGAACACGGCCGTCACCCCCGCCGTCGCACCGTCCAGGGAGCCGGGTTCGAGGTAGTCCCCGCGCACCACCTCCACCCCGGCGGGCACCCGGGCCCTCGCCGGGTCGCGGGTCAGCGCACGCACCTTCTCGCCGCCCGCCGCGAGCTGTCGTACCACGTCACTTCCGATGGTGCCCGTGGCACCCGTCACCAGAATCATGAGGTCCACGGTGGGCTGAACGGGGTGCCCGTCTCTTGGAAATTCCGGCACGATCGGCCCGCCCGCGAGGCGGTCGGGCACCCGTACGGTGGAGGGGTGCCGAACGCGACCGCCGAGCAGGCCCTGACCACACCCGAGGCCCTGCGCCCCTGGATCACGGGGGTGCGGACCGTATCCGTCACCGGCCCGCCCGCCGAGGCCTTCGTCCACCTCCCCGACGCGGTCACCAAGGTGGTGCTGCGCGTGGCCCCGGACGGACACCGCGACATCCTGGCCGTCGGACCGCGGGTGCGCGCCGGGTACTACGAGGGCAAGACCCATGTCTCCTGTGTGGAGCTGCGCCTCGCGCCCGGCACGGCCCGTCCCCTGCTGGGTGTCCCGGCGGCCGAGCTGGCCGGCCGGGTCGTACCGCTGGACAGGCTGCCGGGCCGGGCGGCACGCCGGCTCGCGCGCGAGGTGCGCTGGCTGGATCCGGGTGAGGCGGTGCCGCACCTCGCCGAGGCGCTGCCCGAGCTGCTGTCCACCGGAACGGACCCCGCCCGGACGGCGCTCCTGCGGGCAGGGGTCGACGCGCTGTCGGTCCGTACCGACCGGGCGCCGGCCCAGGTCCGTGACGTGGCCCGCGAACTGGCCGTCAGCGAACGCCAGTTGCGCAACCTGTTCACAGAAGGGGTCGGCGTCTCCCCCAAGCACTACGCCCGCATCAACCGCGTCCGCACGGTCATCGACCGCGCCACGACCGCCCCCTGGTCCGAACTCGCCGCCGCCACCGGCTACTACGACCAGTCCCACATGACATCCGACTTCCGCGCCCTGATGGGCGTCCCACCCCGCTCGTACGTCACCGGCCGCCTGCCCGCGACGTCCCCGTGCCGGGCGGTCCCCCGCGGCTGAATCCGGATGCGCACGGAGGCCCCCTGCTGCCATGCTCCGGTCCCATGTCCGCACGACGCGTCAAGCCCAGCCGCTACATCTCCGTCGACATCGAAGCAGATGGCCCGATCCCGGGGCCGTACTCCATGCTGAGCCTGGGCGCGGCCGTCGCCGGCACCCAGGACGCCGACGGCTTCCGCCCGGCCGACCCCGAGCAGCAGACCTTCTACCGGGAACTCCGCCCCATCTCCGACGAGTTCGTCCCCGAAGCACTGGCGGTCAGCGGCCTGGACCGGGCGCGACTGCAGACCGAGGGCGCGGAACCGGGCGTGGCCCTCGCCGAGTTCAGCTCCTGGGTCCGCGAGGTGAGCGCGGGTGCGCAGCCGGTGATGTGCGGGTATCCGGCGTCGTACGACTGGACGTTCCTGTACTGGTACCTGATCCGCTTCACCGGCGAGAGCCCCTTCGGCCACTCGGGCTGCCTCGACATGAAGACGCTGTACGCGACCAAGGCGGGGCTGCCGTTGCGGGCGGTGGCCAAGGGCACGATGCCGAGGCATCTGCTGTCCCGCCGCCGTCACACCCACCACGCCCTCGACGACGCCGTCGAACAGGCCGAACTGCTGGCCAACCTCATGGCGTGGCCGGGTCCTGCGGCGTAGGCACCGGGACCTGGCTGAAGCCGTAGGAGAGGGGCGCCGGGGCCTGCCCCAGACGACGGCACGGGGTGCGGCCTCCGCCGTACCCCGTGCCGGATCGGTGTGCCGGGTCAGTGCGCCGGGGCGAGTTCCTCCCCGGATTCCATCGGGTGGGTCACGTCCTGCGCGTCACGGCCCTTGCCCAGGTGGTTGAAGACCAGGTTCAGCAGGACCGCGGCCACGCAGCCCGTCGAGATGCCCGAGTCGAGGACGATCCTCGCCGTCTCCGGGAAGGCGTGGTAGAAGCCCGGTGCGGTGATGGGGATCAGGCCCACCGCCAGGGACACCGCGACGATCAGGACGTTGTTGTCCTTCTCCAGGCCGGCCCGGACCAGGGTCTGGATGCCGCTGGCCGCCACCGAGCCGAAGAGGACGACGCCGGCTCCGCCGAGGACGGGACGCGGGACGACCGCGATCAGCGAGGCGGCCATCGGGCACAGGCCCATCAGGACCAGGAAGGCGCCGCCCGTGGCGACGACGAACCGGCTGCGGATCCTCGTCATCGCGACGAGCCCGATGTTCTGCGCGAAGGCGCTGCACATGAAGCCGTTGAAGAGGGGGCTGAGGGCCGAGCCGAGGGTGTCGGCGCGCAGGCCGGCCGCGATGGTCCGCTCGTCCGCCGGGCGTTCGACGATCTCGCCGAGCGCCAGCATGTCGGCCGTGGACTCGGTCATCGAGACCACCATCACCACGCACATCGACAGGATCGCGGCGACCTGGAACTGCGGTGCGCCGAAGTGGAACGGGGTCGGGAAGCCGATCACGTCCGCGTCCGCCACCGGGCCGAAGTCCGTGACCCCGAAGGGTATCGCCACCAGCGTGCCCGCGATCAGGCCCAGCAGGACCGCGATCTGCTTCACGAAGCCCCGGGTGAAGCGGCGCAGGGCCAGGACGATCAGCAGGGTGATGCCGGCCAGGCCGAGGTTGGTGGCCGAACCGTAGTCGTGCGCGGCGGGGTCGGGGCCCTGGGCCCAGTTGAAGGCGACCGGCAGGAGGGAGACGCCGATCAGGGTGATGACCGTACCGGTGACGACCGGCGGGAAGAAGCGGACCGCCTTGCTGAAGAAGGGGGCCGCGAGAAAGCCGAGGAGGCCTGCGACGATCACGGCGCCGAAGATGACCGGCAGCGCGTCGGACTTGTCGTGCTGGGAGGCGACGATCGCCGTCATGGGCGCCACCCCGGCGAAGGTGACGCCGTTGACGAAGGGCAGCCGGGCGCCGACCTTCCAGATGCCGAGGGTCTGCAGGAAGGTGGCGAGGCCCGCGGTGAAGAGGCAGGCGCCGGTGAGAAAGGTGAGTTCGGTGCCGGTCAGGCCCACGGCCGCGCCGACGATCAGGGGCGGGGCGACGACTCCGGCGTACATGGCGGCAACGTGCTGCAGGCCGCTCGTCGCCATCTTGAGTGCGGGGAGTTTCTCGTCGACTGGGTGGGTCTCGTCGACGGGTTCAACGATCTGAGCGGACACGGCGGCTCCTCCGGTCGCGGTTAGACACGTCGGCTCTGACGTGGGTTTCAAGGAGGTGGTGCGCGGCGGTCGTGCGGGACCGAAGGCCCTTCGAGGGCTTGGGGACGGTGACCGTTCCGGGGCGCGCGCGTGAACGCGCGCCCCGGAGACGGCCGCCATGGACCCCGCTCGGGTCCACGGCTGCCGGCCGGGAGCCGTCCCTCCCGGCCGGAGTCCGGCGGTGGCTCAGCTCTGGGCGGCGATCCGCGCCAGGCGCTGGGCCTCGTCCCGCGTGGAGCGGGCGATGGCGTCCTCGTCGACGGTCAGCAGGCGGCCGTCCTCGACGATCTGACGTCCGTTCACGAAGGAGGCGGTGACCGGGGCCGCCGCTCCGAACACCAGCGCGGTCACCGGGTCGGCGATGGAGGCGTGGGCGAGGGTGTCCAGCTTCCACAGCACCAGGTCGGCCAGCTTGCCGGCCTCCAGCGAGCCGGTCTCGGCCGCACGGCCGAGCACCTGGGCGCCGCCGTAGGTGCCGAGACGCAGCGCCTGGCGGGCGTTGAGCGCGGCCTCGCGGTGGCTGCCGAGGCGGTTGATCAGCAGGGCGTTGCGCAGTTCGGTGTGGAGTTCACCGGACTCGTTGGAGGCGGTGCCGTCGACGCCGAGGCCGACCGGGACGCCCGCCTTCAGCATGTCGGGGACCCGGGCGATGCCGGCCGCGAGGCGGGCGTTGGAGGACGGGCAGTGCGCGACACCCGTCCTGGTGCGGGCGAAGGCGGTGATGTCGGAGTCGTTCATGTGGACGCAGTGCGCCATCCACACGTCCTCGCCGAGCCAGCCGGTGGACTCGAAGTAGTCGGTCGGGCCCATGCCGAACAGCTCGTGGCAGAACTTCTCCTCCTCGACCGTCTCCGAGCCATGGGTGTGCAGGCGCACCCCGAGGCGGCGGGCCAGCTCGGCGCCTTCACGCAGGAGTTCGGTGGAGACGGAGAACGGCGAGCAGGGGGCCACGGCCACCTGGGTCATGGCGTCGAAGGAGGCGTCGTGGTGCTCCTTGACGGTCGCCTCGGTCGCGCTGAGGGCGCCTTCGAGGGTCTCGACGGCGAAGTCCGGGGGCAGGCCGCCGTCCTTCTCGCTGCGGTCCATGGAGCCGCGGGCCAGGGTGAAGCGGACGCCCATCTCGCGGGCGGCGCGGATGATCGCGCCCGACAGGTCGCCGGAGCCCTGCGGGTAGACGTAGTGGTGGTCCATGGCGGTGGTGACGCCGCCGCGGGCCATCATCGCGAGCGAGCCCTGGGCCGCCGCGTACGCCATCGGCTCGTCGATGCGCGCCCAGGTGGGGTAGAGCGCGACCAGCCAGTTGAAGAGGTTGTGGTCCGTGGCCAGGCCCCGGGTGATCCACTGGTAGAAGTGGTGGTGGGTGTTGATCAGGCCGGGGGTCACGAGATGCCCGGTGGCGTCGATACGGCGTACGACGTTCTCCAGGCCCTCGGGGGCCTTGCCCGCGCCGACCGCCTCGATGCGGTTGCCGGCGATGACCACGTACCCGGAGGCGTACTCGGTGTCGGCGGCGTCGACGGTCGCGATCGAACAGTTCTCGATGACGATGCGCTGGGCTGCTGCCATGATTCGTCCTTTTCGCTCAGCGGACTGAAGGGGAAGGGCACGGCAGGACCCTAGGAGTTTTGAGTGCCGTGACCGGGGAGGCGCCCCCCGGTCACGGGTGCCGAAAAAAGTGGGATGTGTCAGAGGTTGGTCATGTCGACCGGGATGAGCTGCTCAGCACCGTCGCGCAGGATGGTGGCCTCGATCAGGCCGTAGGGGCGGTCGGCGGCGTAGTAGACGGCGCCGTCCTTGGCCTCGTTGTCGATCCCGAAGGGCGACAGGTCCGAGCGGAAGTGGTGCTTGTTGGGCATCGAGAAGCGGATCTCGTCGATCTCGTCGCGGGTGTTCAGCACCCGCACACCCATCTCGAAGAGGGTCTGCTGGAGCGAGTACGAGTAGGTCTCGGCGAACGCCTGCAACGCGTGCTTGCGCACCCCGTTGTACGAGCGGTCCCAGTCCGGGGCGTGCGAGTCGACACCGTCCCAGTTGTGCCGCCACCAGGTGGCGACGGTGGTGGCGAGGATGCGGTCGTGGTCCTCCTGGAGGGTGGTGTACTTGTCCTTCAGGAAGCCCCAGAACTCGGAGTTGGTCGAGTTCATGACGGTCAGGTCCTTGAACCCGGAGAGCACCTGGATGCCGTGGCCGTCGTAGGTGATCTGCGCGACGCGGGTCTCCTGGCCCTTGCGGACGAAGGAGTGTGCGACCTCGTCCGCGCCGACGAAGCGGGCGCCGGACTGCGAGGTCTCGATCCGCTCCCAGGCGTACTCCTCGATGCGGATGCGGGCCCGGTGGATGGGCTCGTTGTCGTCGACGAAGTGGCGGGCGAGCCGGACGCCGAAGTCCTCGGCGCTCTGGATGCCGTACTCCTTCGCGAAGGCGTACACCGTGTTCTTGGTGGTGTCGGTCGGCAGGACGTTGGCGTTGGAACCGCTGCGGTGGACCTCCTCCATGTCGCCGGACAGGGCGATGGAGACGTTCAGGTCCTTGATGTGGTGCGTGTCGCCGTCACGCGTGATCTTGACGACGCGGTTCTCGGACTTGCCGTACTGGTTCTGTCCCAGGACGAAACGGGTCATGTTGTCGGTCAGCTCCCTCGGTAAACGGAGTAGCCGAACGGGTTGAGCAGCAGCGGAACGTGGTAGTGCTCGCCGGGCACCACCGCGAAGGCGATGGTGACCTCGGGAAAGAACACCGGCCGGCCGTTCTCGCTGTCCCGAAGCGCGGGGGCGTCCTGCTGGGCCGCGGCTTGCTTCTTCTCGAAGTACGGCTCGACGGCGAAGTCGAGCCGTACGTGTGTGGTTCCTTCCGGCAGGGCCGGCAGGTCTTTGCACCGGCCGTCGGCGTCGGTCGCCGAGCCGCCGAGCGCCTGCCAGTCCGCTTCACTGCCGCTACGGGCGCTGAGCTGGATGGCGACGCCCTCGGCGGGGCGGCCGATCGAGGTGTCCAGGATGTGCGTGGACACGGAGGCGGTGGTGCTGGTGCTCATGGTCTCAGGCGTCCTCTTCGACGAGTCGGGCCAGTCGGATGCGGTTGATCTTGCCCAGCTCGGTGCGGACGATCTCCCGCTCCTGCTCCGGCGAGTTGCCGATCCGCTCCTTGACCGCGTCCCGCATCTGCTCGCCGGTACGGCCGGTGGCGCAGATCAGGAAGACGTGGCCGAACCTGTCCTGGTAGGCCAGGTTCAGTTCGAGCATCTCCGCCTTGAGTTCCTCGGTCGCGCCGGCCATGCCGCGCTGCTCACGCGCGGAGGTCGGGTCGCCGGGCTTGGGCCGGCCGATCGGCGGGTGGCCGGCCATGGCCTCTTCCAGGTCCGCGGTGCTCAGCTCGGCCATGGCGGCGTCGCTCGCGGCGTAGAGGTCGTCGGCGGCGGCGTACGGGCGGGCGGCGAGCAGCCGCCGGCCCCACTCGGTGGAGGCGCACGCCTCGTGGAGGGCGGCGAGGGCCTCGTGCTCCTCCAGGACGTTGAACCGGGCCAGGCCCGGGGGCGTGGAAGTCGTAGTCACGGGAGCCTCCGTGGCCGGAAACGGCCTTCGTGCTGATCGGGCTGCGAACAGCTAACGCCCTCCGAAACACGACGTCAACACTTTGTTGAAAATTCCGCGTAACAAGCACGCGGGGCACCCGGGGGTCGTCAGGCGCCCTTCTCCCGGTTGAGGTAGTTGTAAACCGTGAAGCGGCTGACGCCCAGCGCGCTCGCCACGGTCTCCACGCCGTGCCGCACGGCAAAGGCGCCGCGCGCCTCCAGTATCCGTACGACCTCCTGCTTGGCCTTGCGGTCCAGGTCGGCCAGGGGCCTGCCCTGCTTGCGCTCCATGGCGGCGAGGATGTGGTCGAGGGAGTCGGCGAGCTGGGGCAGGCGTACGGCGACGACGTCGACGCCCTGCCAGGCGAGGACGACGTCCTCGGGGCTCGCCTCGTCGGGCGGGAGCATCTCCCCGCCCATGGCGTCGACCAGCGGCTTCACGGCCCCGATGAAGTCCTCGTCCCCGTTGCCGGTCATTCGCCCGCTCCGACCACGTTGACCTGCAGCGAGATCCGGGTGGCACCGGCTTCCAGGGTCTTGCGCAGCAGCGCGTCCACGGCGGTCAGCACCGCGTCGGCGCCGCCCTCCGCCGTGTTGCCGAACGGGCCGACGTCCACCGCGTCCAGCTCCGCCGCCTCGATCACCTCGCGGGCCGCCAGCGCGTGCGCGGGCGCCTCGTCCAGGTCGAAGGGCTCGGTCGTGAACTCCACTCTCAGTCGCACTGTGCCCCCATGGCATCTGCTCCGACCCGCGCGTTCCGCCAGGTCCGCGGCGACGGGGGTCGGACCGCCCCGGCCGCTTGGGGAGACCTTAACGGACGTGCATGCCGGCCCGGCCTCCCGAGAAGGTCCGGCTTTCCCGCGACCTTCTGCGGACTTCTGCGACCTTCTGCAGCTTTCTGCGGCCTTCCCGCGACGGACGGACCGCCCGCCCGCGTAGAGCAGGGGACGGATCCGTACAGGGAGGGGCCACGAGGTGCGCACATTCGGGACAGGCAGGTTCAGAGGTGCCAGGGGTGCCAGGGGTACGGCGATCGCGGCGGCGGCCATGGCCGCGCTGACCGCGTCCCAGGCGCCGGGGGCGGTGCCGGCGCGGGCCTCGGAGCCCGTGCGGAAGCCGGCAGCCACGGAACACGGGCCGAGCGTGTCCGGTGACACCCCATACCGCACCGATCTCCCGCCGCTGCGGACCGGTGCACCGAGGCCCCGCTCGACGCCGGGGGTGCCGGGCGGGGCCCTGCCCGCGACCGTGTTCGCCGCGTACCGGCGCGCCGAGTCGGAGCTGGCTCGCACCGCTCCCGGCTGCCGGCTGCGCTGGCAGCTGCTGGCCGCGATCGGCCAGGTGGAGTCCGGGCAGGCGCGGGGCGGCCGGGTGACCCCGGACGGTACGACCGTGACGCCGATCCTCGGGCCCCGGCTGACCGGCGGCGCCTACGCCGTCGTACGGGACACCGACGGCGGCGCCCACGACGGGGACGCGGTGTACGACCGCGCGGTCGGCCCGATGCAGTTCATCCCGTCGACCTGGGCCCACTGGGGCGCGGACGGCAACGGCGACGGGCGAGCGGACCCGGACAACGTCTACGACGCGGCGCTCGCCGCCGGGCGCTACCTCTGCGCGGGCGGCCGGGACCTCTCGAACCCCGCCGACCTGGACCGGGCGATCCTCGGCTACAACCGGTCGGAGGCCTATCTGCGCACGGTCAGGGCCTGGTACGCGTACTACCTGACCGGACACCGGGTGGTGCCGGACCGGCCGGCCGAGGCCCGGCGCCGGCCGGAGCCGTCCCACCCGAGCACCCCGAAGCCCGCGCCGAAGCCGTCGGACCGCGAGCCCGGCACGGGCGCCCCGTCCCGCGCGCCGTCCGCCCCGCCCGCCTCGCCCTCCCCCAGCCCGTCGCCGACGGCCGAGGCCCCGAAGGAGACGGAGGGGCCGCTGATCCCTGTCCCCGCACCGACCCTCACCCTGCCCGGCGGCGGCGTGCTGCCCGACCCGGCCCGCTGACCTGCAACGGCTGGAACACGATGAGCCTCCGCCCCTCCACAACCGCCGATACTCGGCGGTAATGTCGCCACCCGCCGGAAGCACGGACCGGCGGGTGAGCGCAAAGGGGCCCTCATGGCGACGGACATGCCTGCGGACACACAGGCCGCCGACGAGCGTTGGCAGCGCATGTGGAGCCACCGTGAGCAGTTGCTCAAGGTGGCCCGGCGCCGGTCGATGAGCCTGGAGGACGCCGAGGACGCCGTGCATGAGGCGATGCTGCGCGCGGCGGAGCGCCCGGACCTCGACGACGAGCGCCTCGGCGCCTGGCTGACCACGGTGACGATGCGGCTGTGCGTCGACCGGCACCGGCAGGTCAACCGGGAGGCCGAGGTACGCAGCAGCCCCACGCTGCACGCGCCGGGCCCGGTGCCGGTCGAGGAGGCGGTGTGCGACCGCGCCGAGGCGAAGTGGGTGGCCGTCCGCAGCGGAGAGCTGCCCGCCCGGCAGGCGGAGGCGCTGCGGCTGAAGTCCGAGGATCTGGACGTGGGCCAGGTCGCCGTGCGGATGGGGCTCAGCTATCGGACGGTCGAGTCCCTGCTGGCCCGGGCCCGGCGGACACTGCGGGCCTCGCTGGCCGGGACGCTCGGGCTCGTGCTGCTCCTGCTCGGGCGCGGGCGGCCGCGCGGGGCGGGAAAGGCGCAGGCCGTGGCGGTCACCTCGACGGCGGCGACCCTGGCGGTGGCGGGGTTCGTGCTGCCGTACGCGCTCGACGCAGGCGGTGGCGCTCACGCCCCGGCTCCACGGCCGGGTGTGTCCAGCGGCGCGCACGTGCTCCGGACGGACAGCACCGGGCAGGGGGGTGCTCCGGAGCCGCGCAGGCCGTCGGCGACGGCGGCTCCGAGCCGGGTGGCCACTCAGCGGCCGGCCGGCGGATCTGCCGAACCGCTCTCCGTGCCCCCTCTGCCCAAGGTCTCGCCGCCTCCGCTTCCGGACCTGCCGGTGGAGTCCGCGGTGCCGTCGGTGCCGGCCCTCCCCTCGGTGAAGCTCCCTTCGGTCACGGGTGCACCCGCCGTGCCGTCCGTTCCCGTCGCCGTACCCACGCCATCCCTGAAGCTGCCGAAGCTGCCCTAGCCAAGCTGCCGTAACCCCCCGTCAACGCGTCCGAAAAAAATCTTGCCTCCGCCGCGACGGACGCCCCGCCCCTCCCCGTAGAGCAGATGTCGGAGCTGCTCCACGGGCGAAGGGTGGGACCGGATGGGTGTCGAGATCTGTGTGGAAGGGCTGACCAAGTCCTTCGGCCACCAGGTCATCTGGCAGGACGTGTCGCTGACGCTGCCCGCCGGCGAGGTGTCGGTGCTGCTCGGCCCCTCGGGGACGGGCAAGTCGGTGTTCCTCAAGACGCTCGTCGGGCTCCTCAGGCCGGAGCGCGGGTCGGTCAAGGTCGCGGGCCGGGACATCACCGAGCTGCGTGAGCACGACCTCTACGAGGTGCGGAAGTTGTTCGGCGTGCTGTTCCAGGACGGCGCGCTGTTCGGCTCGATGACCCTGTACGACAACATCGCCTTCCCGCTGCGCGAGCACACCCGCAGGTCCGAGAGCGAGATCCGGCGGATCGTGCTGGAGAAGATGGACATGGTCGGGCTGATCGGTGCCGAGGGGAAGCTGCCCGGCGAGATCTCCGGCGGCATGCGCAAGCGGGCCGGGCTGGCCCGCGCCCTGGTGCTGGACCCGGAGATCATCCTCTTCGACGAGCCGGACTCGGGCCTCGACCCGGTGCGCGTGGCCTACCTCAACCAGCTCATCGTCGACCTCAACGCGCAGATCGACGCGACCTTCCTGATCGTCACGCACGACATCGCCTCGGCCCGCCAGGTCCCGGACAACATCGGGCTGCTGTTCCGCCGTGAGCTGGTGCTGTTCGGGCCCCGCGAGGAGCTGCTGACCAGCGACGAGCCCGTCGTACGGCAGTTCCTGAACGGCCGGATGCAGGGGCCGATCGGCATGGCGGAGGAGAAGGACGCGGCGCAGGTCGAGCAGGAGCTGGCGCAGCTCGACGAGGGCGGCGGGGGCAAGGTGCTCACGCCCCGCCTGCTGCCGAGTCCGGGCATCGTCCGCCCGCCCCGCTGGCAGGCGATCGCGAGACGGGAGGCCGAGCTGCACGGCAAGGAGGTGGCGGGCGCATGAGACTCTCGCCGACCGGAGCGCTACGGCACTCGGGCCTCCTGTTCGCGATGGCGCTGGACGTGGTCCGGGCCCTCCCCCGACGTCCCTTCCAGGCAAGGGAGTTCATCCAGCAGGCGTGGTTCGTCGCGAGCGTCACGATCCTGCCGACGGCGCTCGTCTCGATCCCCTTCGGAGCGGTGATCGCCCTCCAGATCGGCAGCCTCACCCGGCAGTTGGGAGCGCAGTCCTTCTCGGGTGCCGCCTCGGTACTCGCCGTACTGCGCGAGGCGTCGCCGATCGTCACCGCGCTGCTGATCGCGGGCGCGGGCGGCACGGCGATCTGCGCGGACCTCGGGGCGCGCAGGATCCGGGACGAGATCGACGCGATGCAGGTGCTCGGCATCGACCCGATCCACCGGCTCGTCGTGCCCCGCGTGCTGGCCTCGATGGTCGTCGCCGTGCTGCTGAACGGGCTGGTGTCGGTGGTCGGCGTCGCGGGCGGCTACTTCTTCAACGTCGTCCTCCAGAACGGCACGCCCGGCGCGTACCTGGCGTCCTTCACGACCCTCGCCCAGCTGTCCGACCTGTGGGCCGCCGAGATCAAGGCGCTGGTGTTCGGAGCCATCGCGGCGATCGTCGCCTCGTACAAGGGGCTGACCGCGAAGGGCGGCCCCAAGGGCGTGGGCGACGCGGTCAACCAGTCCGTGGTGATCACCTTCATGTTGCTGTTCGTGACGAACTTCGTGATGACCGCGGTGTACTTCCAGGTCGTCCCGCAGAGGGGTTAGCCGATGCGACCACACAGACTCCTCGGACGCCCGCTGCGCTCCCTCGAAGAGCTGGGCACCCAACTCTCCTTCTACGGTCGCTCGTTGGCGTGGACGGGCCGCACTCTGCGCCGCTACAAGAAGGAGATCCTGCGGCTGCTGGCCGAGGTCAGCTTCGGACGCGGTGCGCTGGCCGTCGTCGGCGGCACGGTCGGCGTCATCGCCTTCCTGTCCTTCTTCACCGGCACCGAGGTCGGCCTCCAGGGCTATGCGGCCCTCAACCAGCTCGGCACCTCCAACTTCGTGGCGTTCCTGTCCGCGTACTTCAACACCCGGGAGATCGCCCCGCTGGTGGCCGGTCTCGCCCTGTCCGCGACCGTCGGAGCCGGCTTCACCGCGCAGCTCGGCGCGATGCGGATCAGCGAGGAGACCGACGCGCTGGAGGTGATGGGCGTGCCCTCGCTGCCGTTCCTGGTGACGACGCGGATGATCGCCGGTTTCGTCGCGGTGATCCCGCTGTACGTCATCGGGCTGCTGTCGTCGTACCTGGCCGCCCGCACCATCACCACCGGCTACTACGGGCAGTCCACGGGCACGTACGACCACTACTTCCAGCAGTACCTGCCGCCCGTCGACGTGCTGTGGTCCTTCGGCAAGGTGATCGTCTTCGCCGTCCTGATCATCCTGGTGCACTGCTACTACGGCTACTACGCGAGCGGCGGTCCGGCGGGGGTCGGCGTCGCGGTGGGGCGTGCGGTGCGGACGTCGATCGTCGCCATCAACGTCCTGGACTTCTTCCTGAGCCTCGCGATCTGGGGCGCCAACACGACCGTACGGATCGCGGGGTGAGGCCGATGAGAGTACTGAGGCTCAGGTTGTACGGCATCGCGTTCATCGCCGTGCTCGCGCTGCTGCTGTCGCTCGCCGTGGCCGTCTACCAGCAGGCGTTCACGCCCGTCGTGCGGATCACCCTGGAGGCCGACAGCCTCGGCAACCAGCTCGATCCGCGGGCCGACGTCAAGCTGCGGGGGCTGCTGGTCGGAGAGGTGCGCGAGGTGCACGCGGACGGCACGAAGGCCACGCTGGGCATCGCGCTCAAGCCGGAGTACGTCCGTTTCATCCCGGCGGACGTGCACGCGCGGCTGCTGCCCAAGACGCTGTTCGGCGAGAAGTACGTCGACCTCGTGGCACCCGCCCGCTCTGCGCACTCCTCGGCTCGGCCCATCCGCGCCGGGGACGTCATCACCCAGGACCGTACGAAGGTCGGCATCGAGGTGCAGCAGCTGATGAACGACCTGCTGCCGCTGCTGCGGACCGTCCGGCCGGGCGAACTCAATGCCACGCTCTCGGCGTTCGCCACCGCGCTGGAGGGCCGCGGCGACCGGATCGGCGACAACCTGACCCGGGTGGAGGGCTATCTGCGCCGGCTCAACCCGCACCTGCCGTCCCTGAAGGAGGACATCGCGCGCTTCGCCGACGTCGCCGAGGTGTACGGCGACGCCGCGCCCGATCTGCTGCGGATCCTGCGCAACACGGTCACCACCAGTCGGACGATCGTCGAGAAGGAGGACCAGCTGGCCGCCGCGCTCCGCTCGACCGCTTCCGTGGCGGGCACGGCCGACGACTTCCTGTCCGAGAACGGCGACCGGCTGATCACCCTGGGCCGGGTCTCCCGCCCGACGCTGGAGCTGTTCGCCCGCTACTCCCCCGAGTACCCCTGTGTGTTCGAGGGCCTGGTCCGGCAGGAGAAGGCTTCGGAGGAGGCGTTCCGGGGCGGCGAGATGCGGATCACCCTCGAGGTCGTCCGCCCGCAGGCCGCGTACCGGCCCGGCGAGGAGCCGCGCTACGGCGAGCGGTCGGGGCCGGACTGCCGAGGGCTGCCCCATCCGCGGGTGCCCGGGCCGAAACCCCATCTCAACGACGGTACGTCGGCCGGAAGTCCGGGCGGCGCGATCCCCGGAGGTGCCAATGTGTCCGCCACCGAGGCCGAGCAGCGGGCCGTCGGCTCGCTCGTGGCCCCTGTCATGGGCGTCCCCGCCGACGAGGTGCCGCCCGTCGCGACCCTGCTGTTCGGGCCGCTGGCCCGCGGGACGGCGGTGAGCGTCGCATGAGGACCACAGGAGCCCGGCAGACCGCCGCCCCGTTGCTCAAGTTCAGCCTCTTCGCGCTGGTCACGATCGCGGCGACGGCCCTGCTCGCCGCGACCATCGTCAACGTCTCCTTCATCCCGAAGGACACGTACCACGCGGTGTTCACCGACGTGACCGGGCTGGAGGAGGGCGATGACATCCGGGTGGCCGGGGTGCGGGTCGGCGAGGTCGAGGGCATCCGGATCAAGGACCGGACGCTGGCCGAGGTCACCTTCACCGTCACTGCCGACCGTCCGCTGCTGACCAGCAGCCACGCGGTCGTCCGCTACCGGAACCTGGTCGGGCAGCGGTACATCGCGCTGACCGAGGGCGCGGGCGACGGCACGACCCGGCTGCGGCCGGGCGGGACCATCCCGCTGTCCCGGACCCGGCCCGCGCTGGACCTCAACGCGCTGCTGAACGGCTTCAAGCCGCTGTTCGCCGCGCTCAGTCCGGGCGACGTCAACCAGCTCGCCACCGAGATCATCAGGACGCTGCAGGGCGAGGGCGGCACGGTGAACAGTCTCCTCGCACACACGGCGTCGCTCACGACGACCCTCGCCGACCGCGACGAGCTGATCGGCTCGGTGATCGACAACCTCAACACCGTGCTGGCGACGCTCGACAAGCGCGGCTCCCGCTTCTCGGGGCTGCTCAAGCAGCTCCGCCGGGTGATCTCCGGGCTGTCCGCCGACCGCAGGCCCATCGGGGACTCCCTGACGAACATCGGTGCCCTCGCCGACGCCACCTCCGGGCTGCTGACGGACGCGCGCCCGCCGCTGAAGGACGACATCGCGGGTCTGAACGACCTGACCGGAACGCTGAACGACAACGAGAAGACCGTGGAGGGCGTGCTGAAGCGGCTGCCGAACAAGCTCGACGAGCTGACCGGGACGGCGTCCTACGGCTCGTGGTTCAACTTCTACCTCTGCGACTTCGACGGCCGGATCGTGCTGCCGAAGACGAAGCAGGTACTCACTCCGGAGCTGCACGTGGCACGGGCGAGGTGCGGCGGATGAGCCTGCGCATCGTGCGGCGCCGTCGCCGCCGTCCCGAGCCGTTGATCAAGGTACGGATCCTGCCGCCGAAGCTGCCGAAGCTGCCGCGGCCGCCGAAGCTGCCCAGGCGCAGGTCCCGCCGGCCCGAACCCCTGGTGAAGGTCCGCATCCTGCCGCCGAAACTCCTGAGACTGCCGAAGCTGCCGAAGCTGCCGAAGCCGGACAAGCACAGGCCCCGCCGACCCGAACCCCTCGTAAAGGTCCGCATCCTGCCACCGAAGCTGCCGCGGATCCGGCTGAAGCGCCCCCGTCCGAAGCCGTTCCGCGACCGCAGACCCGTCGTCGTGGGCGCCGTCGGCCTCACCGTCCTCGCGCTGCTGACCGTCGCCGCGTTCAACGCCGACAACCTGCCGCTGATCGGCGGCGGCGAGACGTACAGCGCGGCCTTCTCGGAGGCGGGCGGGCTCAAGCCGGGCGACGAGGTGCGGATCGCCGGGGTCAAGGTCGGCAAGGTCGAGGGCGTCGACCTGGACGGCGACCACGTCAAGGTGACCTTCAAGGTCAAGGGCGACCCGGCGTTCGGCACCGACACCGGCGCGTCGATCCGGGTCAGGACGATCCTCGGCGCGAAGTACCTGGCCCTGCACCCGCAGGGGCCCGGCCGGTTGAAGCCGGGCAGCGAGATCCCGCTGCGGCGGACGGTGTCGGCGTACGACGTCGTGCAGGCGTTCAGTGACCTGACGACCACCACCGAGGAGGTCGACACGGACCGGCTCGCGAAGGCGCTGGACACGATCTCCGTCACCTTCCAGGACTCGCCCGAGGAGGTGCGCGCGTCGATCAAGGGACTGTCGAGGATCTCCAGGACGGTCGCCTCGCGTGACAAGGCGCTGCGTGACCTCCTCGACCACGCGAACGGAGTCACCAAGGTCCTGGCCGGCCGCACGAAGGACTTCTCCGCGCTGGTGACGGACGGCGACGAACTGTTCAAGGAGATCAGCAAACGGCGCACGGCGATCCACCGGCTGCTCAAGACCTCCGCCCTGCTGGGCATCGAACTCTCCGGCCTGGTCGAGGACAACCGGAAGGAGATCGGGCCGGCGCTCAAGAACCTCAACACCTTCGTGAAGATGCTCGAACGCAACCAGGCGAGCCTCGACCGGAGCGTCAGGCTGCTCGCGCCCTATGTGCGGCTCTTCACCAACACCCTCGGCAACGGCCGCTGGTTCGACTCGTACGTCCAGAACCTGGTCGCCGCCCCGGTGACGCCACGGACGGGAGGCACCCGATGACCCGCAGACTCCCGGCGCTCAGACTCCTGGCGCTGTTCACCGCACTCGCGGTCGCCGTCGCACTCACCGTCCTCCTGTGGCCGCACCCCGACCCCGTCCGCGTGACGGCGTACTTCCCGCGTACCGTCGGCATCTACCCCGGCTCCGACGTCCGCGTCCTCGGCGTCCGCATCGGCGAGGTCAAGCGGATCACGCCGGAGGGCGGCCGGGTGCGGGTGGAGCTGGAGTACGACCGGGGCCGCAGGGTTCCGGCGGACGCACAGGCCGCCATCGTCAACTCCTCGGTGGTCAGCGACCGTTATGTGCAGCTGCTGCCGGTGTACCGGAAGGGCCCGGTGCTGCGGGACGGCGCCGTCGTCCCCGAGTCGCGTACGGCCGTCCCCGTCGAGCTGGACCGGATCTTCGACAGCCTGCACACCACGGCCGAGGCGCTCGGCCCGAAGGGCGCGAACAAGGACGGGTCGCTGTCGCGGCTGCTCGGGGTGAGCGCGGACAACCTCGAAGGCCAGGGCCAGAACCTCAACCAGACCGTCGAGGACCTCTCGCAGGCGGTCACCACGCTGTCCGACGGACGCGGTGACCTGTTCGGCACCGTGCGGAACCTCCAGGTGTTCACGGCCGCGCTGGCGGCGGACGACAAGAGCGTGCGGTCGTTCGACACCAGCCTCGCCGAGGTGGCCGCGCAGCTGGCCGGCGAGCGGGGGGACCTCGCGGCGGCGCTGAAGAACCTCGGCGCGGCGCTGGGCGACGTGTCCGACTTCGTGAAGAACAACAAGAAGGCGCTGACCTCGGACGTGCGGGGCCTCAGCAAGGTCACCAAGGTCCTCGTCACCCAACGGGCCGCACTGGAGGAGCTGTTGGACGTCGCCCCCACGGGTCTGTCGAACCTGCAGAACGCCTACAACCCCGCCGCCGGCACCCTCGACACCCGCAACAACGCGCAGACACCGCAGGACCCGGCGTCCCTGCTGTGCTCTCTTTTGAAGACGACCGGGGACGACCACGACGACTGTGCGGGACTCAGGAAGCTCTTCGACTCCCTGCCGAAGGTCCCGACGGCCCCGGCGGCGACGGGCTCGGTCGACCGGACCCTCGGCGGAATCCTGGGGGCACGGGCATGAGAGTTCGGCGCTTGGGTCGGGTGGCCGCCTGGACGGCGGTCGGCTCGCTGCTGCTGACCGGCTGCGAGTTCAACGGCTGGTACGACGTCCCGCTCCCCGGAGGCGCCGCCGCGGACGGCCGCGCCTACCACGTCACGGTCGAGTTCCGGGACGTCATGGATCTGGTGCCGCAGTCGGCGGTCAAGGTCGGCGACGTCACCGTCGGCGCGGTCGAGCAGGTGAAGCTGGACGACTGGCACGCGCGCGTGCGCCTGCGGATCGCCGACTCGGTGAAGCTTCCTGGCAACGCGGTCGCCGAACTGCGGCAGACCAGCATGCTCGGCGAGAAGTACGTGGCGCTGTCGGCCCCGGCCGGCACCGCGCCGGTCGGCCGGCTCCGCGACGGCGACCGTATCCCGCTGTCCCGCAGCGGCCGCAACCCGGACGTCGAGGAGGTGCTGTCCGCCCTGTCCGCGTTGCTGGGCGGCGGCGGGGTGGCCCAGCTCAAGACGATCACCGTCGAGCTGAACAGGGCCCTGGACGGCCGCGAGGACCGGGTCAGATCCTTGCTCAAGCAGCTCGACACGTTCCTCGGCGGTCTCGACGACCAGCGGGCGGAGATCGTCCGCGCGCTGGGCGGCGTGGACCGGCTGGCCAAGCGGCTGAAGGCGGAGAAGAAGACCATCGCCGAGGCCGTCGACACCCTGCCGCCCGCCCTGAAGGTCCTCGCCGACCAGCGCCGCGACCTGACGAAGATGCTCACCGGCCTGTCCAGGCTCGGCAGGACCGGCACCAGGGTCGTGAACGCCTCGCGGGACGACACCGTCGCCAACCTCAAGGCGCTCAGGCCCATCCTGCAAGAGCTGAACAAGGCGGGCGACGACCTTCCCAACTCCCTTGAGTTGCTGACCACTTATCCGTTCCCGCGCAACGTGGCCGACGCCATCAAGGGCGACTACGTCAACCTGAAGATCACCGCCGACCTGGACCTGGCGGGCGTCTACGGCAACGTCACCGACAAGCCGGGCAGGAAGGGCGGCGGCTCCGGCTCCGGCACCCCGGACCTGCCGACTGTGCCCAGCGTCCCCGCACCGACCCCGCTCCCGTCCACCCCGCCCCTGCCGGACACCCCGTCGGTGCCCGCCGTGCCCTCGACGCCCACGGACGGCAGCACCCTGCTGTGCCCGCCGGTCTGCACCGCGTCCTACGGCACCGGGGACGGCTCGCACCGCCTCCCGCAGGGGATCGACCTCGGCCTCGCCGAGCTGATGCTGAAGGGGATACTGCCGTGATCACACGTACGGTCAGGGCCCAGCTGCTCGCCTTCGCGACCGTCACCGCCGTCGGGGTGTCGTACGTCGGCGCCGAGTACACCGGTCTGGTGGACGACGTCCTCGACCGCGGGTACACCGTGCACGCCGACTTCGCCGAGTCCGGAGGTGTCTTCCCCGGCTCCGAGGTCACCTACCGCGGGGTGCCGGTGGGCCGGGTGGGCGAGCTGAAGCTGACCGGTTCCGGGGTCTCGGTGCCGCTGAAGATCGAGGACGGCGCGCCGCGGATCCCGGCCGACACGCTGGCGGTGGTCGCCAACCGTTCGGCGGTGGGTGAGCAGTACGTCGACCTGCAGCCCCGGCGCTCGGGCGGCCCGTACCTGATGGACGGCAGCCCGATTCCGCGCAGCCGCACCCGGACCCCGCTGCCGGTCACCGACCTCGTCCTCGGCCTCGACCGGCTGGTCAACTCCGTGGGCAAGGACGATCTGCGCACCACCGTCGACGAGTTGGGCAAGGCCTTCGCCGGCACCGGCCCGGACCTGAGCCGCCTGGTGGACTCCGGCAACGAGCTGGTCGAGTCGGCGTCCGAGTCGCTCCCGGAGACGGTCTCGCTGATCGAGGACTCGCGGAAGGTGCTCAAGACGCAGGCCGACCAGGGCTCGGCGATCAAGTCGTTCTCCCGTGATCTTGCCACGCTCACCGCGCAGTTGAAGTCGAGCGACGGGGACCTGCGCCGGCTGATCGGCAACGCGGCGCCCGCCGCGCAGGAGATCAACTCCCTGCTGAAGTCCACGCAGCCGCACCTGCCGGTCCTGCTGGCCAACCTCATCAGCGGCGGTCAGGTCACCGTGGCGCGGCTGCCCGGCGTGGAACAGGCCCTGGTCACCTTCCCGCTCAACGTCGCCGGCAGCTACACCGTCGTCCCCGGCGACGGCACCACCCACTTCGGGCTGGTCCTGGGCGTCGACGACCCACCGGCGTGCACCCGGGGCTACGGCACGCAGCGCCGCGACCCCGCCGACACCGGTACGCGCCCGGCGAACACCGGCGCGCACTGCACGGCACCCCGCGGCGGCAAGACCTCGGTGCGCGGCGCGCAGAACGCCCCGGGCGCCTCGGCCGGTTCGAGCAGTGCGAACCAGGCCGCGTACGTGGCCCCGTACGACCCGGAGACCGGTACCTCCACCGGCCCGGACGGAACGCCCGTCGAGATCGGTTCGACGGGCGGCGAACAGACCGTGTTCGGAAAGGAGTCGTGGCAATGGCTGCTCGTGGGACCGATGGCATGAAAGGGGGGCGTATGAGGCCGTTGTGGGTGGGGCTCGTCGCCGCGACCGTCCTGGCGACCGCGCTGTCCGTCTGGCTGGGGCTGCGGCTGTCCGACCAGCATGCGGCGCAGCAGCGCCGCCAGGACGTCCTGGCGGCGGCCCGCCAGTCGGCGCTGAACTTCACCTCGCTCGACTACCGGCACTACGGCCGGGACAGCGGCAACGTGCTGAAGGGCGCCACCGGCGACTTCAAGAAGCAGTTCGCCGCACAGACCGCTCAGCTCACCCGGCTGGTCGCGCAGAACAAGTCGGTGTCCGAGGGGCAGGTCCTGGAGGCCGGCATCGTGCGGTCCGACGAGCGCTCGGCCCGGGTCCTGGTCGTGGCCGACAGCAAGGTGACCAACACCGCCGCGCCCGAGGGACAGGCGCGCACCTACCGGCTCCAGCTCGACCTCGTCCGGGTGGACGGCCGCTGGCTGACCTCCGACGTCGAGTTCGTGGGCTGACCCGGCAGTGAGGCACGCAGTGAGGAGAGACACCGTGGCGAACCCGACCACCCGAACCCGCGGCACCGGCTCCCCGGCCCGCCGCACCATGACCGCGGCCGCCCGCGCGG
Organism: Streptomyces sp. NPDC001816; assembly: GCF_042892235.1. NCBI lineage: Bacteria > Bacillati > Actinomycetota > Actinomycetes > Kitasatosporales > Streptomycetaceae > Streptomyces > Streptomyces sp. NPDC001816. The sequence continues at coordinate 605,412 of NZ_JBIATY010000001.1, read as the reverse complement.
CGGCCAAGCGCGCCAGGCGGCCGGAGCACGACGAGACCGCCCCGCAGGCCGAGGGACGGCCCTCGGGACGCACCGTGCTCATCGAGCCCCGGGGCGGCTGGGACGACCCGCCGGAGCCGAAGCCGGCGGCGGAGGAGCCGGAGACCGACGAGCAGGAGAGCGCGCCCGCGCGCCCGCCCGGCCTCCGGAGGCTGCTCACGGCAGCGCTCTGCCTCGCGCTCGCGGCAGCCCTGGCCGTGGCCGCCGTACTCGGGTGGCAGTACCGGCAGGGACAGCAGACCGCACGGGCGCGCGCCGAGGCCCTGGCCGCCGCCCGGAAGGCCGCGCCGGTCGTGCTGTCGTACGACTACCGGCACCTGGACCGCGACTTCGCCCGGGCCCGTGCCCTGCTGACGGGTGCGTTCCACGACCAGTACGGCAAGACCACGAGGACGGTGGTCGGGCCGACCGCGAGGAAGTACCACGGCGTGGTGAAGGCGGCGGTGGCGGCGCCCACGGACGGCGGCGCGCCCGCGGTCTCCGTCGTGTCCGCCGCACCGGACAAGGTGGTCGTCCTGCTCTTCGTCAACCAGGTCACGCAGAGCACCCAGGTGTCGGGCTCCCGCCTGGACCTCAACCGGGTGCGGATGACGCTCGCCCGTACCTCCGACGGCTGGAAGGTGAGTGGCGTGGACGCCCTCTGACCAGGCCACCGCAAGTGCCCCCGCGCAGCCCGCGCGGGGGCACTTTTTCGTGGCCGGTCTTGACAGTCACCCACGATCGCAGGCAATCTTCCATTACGCAGAAACGAACTTCCGCGATACGGAATCACTAAACGGAAGGGAGCGCGGCCCGAATGGGATTTGCAGACCAGCGCTTCAACGTCAACCTGTCGATCCTCTTCACGGAACTCCCGCTCCTGGAGCGCCCCGCGGCCGCCGCCGCGGCGGGCTTCACGGCGGTCGAGCTGTGGTGGCCCTGGGTCGACTCCCCCACCCCCGAGCAGTCCGAGCTGGACGCCCTGAAGAAGGCGATCGAGGACGCGGGCGTCCAGCTCACGGGGCTGAACTTCTACGCCGGACAGCTGCCGGGCCCGGACCGCGGCGCCCTGTCGATCCCGGGTGAGGAGTCGGAGAAGTTCCGCGCCAACATCGACGTGGCGGCGGACTTCGCGGCCTCCCTCGGCTGCAAGGCGCTCAACGCGCTGTACGGCAACCGGGTCGAGGGCGTGGATCCGGCCGAGCAGGACGCGCTCGCCCTGGAGAACCTCACCCTCGCGGCCCGCGCGGCCGACCGGGTCGGCGCGATCATCCTGATCGAGGCCCTGAACCAGCCCGAGTCGCCGAAGTGCCCGATCGTGAGCGCACCCAAGGCGATCGAGATCGTGGACAAGGTCAACGCGGCGACGGGCCTCGGGAACGCCAAGTTCCTGATGGACCTCTACCACCTGTCCATGAACGGCGAGGACCTGCCCTCGGTCATCGAGCAGTACGCGGCGAAGACCGGCCACGTCCAGATCGCCGACAACCCCGGCCGCGGCGCCCCCGGGACGGGTTCGCTCCCGCTGGAGGAGCTGCTCGACCAGCTGAAGAAGGCCGGTTACGACGGCTGGGTCGGCCTGGAGTACAAGGCCGGCGACCGCCCGAGCGCCGAGTCCTTCGAGTGGCTCCCGCGCGAAGCGCGTTGACGCGCTGACGCGCCGAACCCCCCTGACTTTGCACAGCAGTTAGAGAGGCACCCCTGATGAGCAATCTTGCAGATTCCTCCCGCCCGGCCCGCCCTGCGATCGCCTGGATCGGCCTCGGCATCATGGGCTCCCCCATGTCCGAGAACCTGATCAAGGCGGGTTACGACGTCACCGGCTTCACCCTGGAGCAGGACAAGCTGGACCGTCTGGCGGCCGCCGGCGGCACCGCGGCCGGCTCGATCGCCGAGGCCGTGCGCGATGCCGACGTGGTGATCACGATGGTGCCCGCCTCACCGCAGGTCGAGGCCATCGCCTACGGCCCCGACGGCATCCTGGAGAACACGAAGCAGGGCGCCCTGCTGATCGACATGTCCTCGATCACCCCGCAGACCTCGGTGGACCTCGCGAAGAACGCCAAGGAGAAGGGCATCCGCGTCCTCGACGCCCCCGTCTCCGGCGGTGAGGCCGGCGCCGTCGAGGCCGTACTGTCGATCATGGTCGGCGGTGAGCAGGCCGACTTCGACCAGGCCAAGCCGATCTTCGACGCGCTGGGCAAGACCATTGTGCTGTGCGGGCCGCACGGCTCCGGCCAGACCGTGAAGGCGGCCAACCAGCTGATCGTGGCCGTGAACATCCAGGCCTGCGCCGAGGCCGTGGTCTTCCTGGAGAAGTCGGGCGTGGACCTGCAGGCCGCGCTGGACGTCCTGGGCGGCGGCCTCGCGGGCTCGACCGTGCTGACGCGCAAGAAGGACAACTTCCTGAACCGCGACTTCAAGCCGGGCTTCCGCATCGACCTGCACCACAAGGACATGGGCATCGTCACCGACGCCGCCCGCAACGTCGGCGCCGCCCTGCCGGTCGGTGCCGTGGTCGCCCAACTGGTCGCCTCGCTGCGCGCCCAGGGCGACGGCGGCCTGGACCACTCGGCCCTGCTGCGGGCCGTGGAGCGCCTGTCCGGCGCCCAGGTCTGACGGCCTCCTGAGGCTTCCGGGCCGCGGTGCCGCTGACAACTGTCCTGTCGCGCCCAGGCGGCACCGCGACCCGGAATCAGCTTCAACAAACTGTTGACGCTCGGATCGCCCCACTTTTAGGCTCCACAAAGCGGAAACAGATTTCCGCTGACTCCCGCACGGAAGGTCCCTGATGTCGAAGCGCGTGCTGACGACAGAGTCCGGCGCCCCAGTCGCCGACAACCAGAACTCCGCCTCCGCCGGCGCAGGCGGCCCGCTTCTGCTCCAGGACCAGCACCTCCTGGAGAAGCTGGCGCGCTTCAACCGCGAGCGGATCCCGGAGCGTGTGGTGCACGCCCGCGGCTCCGGCGCGTACGGCCGCTTCGAGGTGACGGACGACGTCACCGGCTTCACCCACGCCGACTTCCTGAACGCGATCGGCAAGCGCACCGAGGTGTTCGTGCGCTTCTCGACGGTCGCCGACTCCCTCGGCGGCGCGGACGCGGTCCGTGACCCGCGCGGCTTCGCGGTGAAGTTCTACACCGAGGAGGGCAACTACGACCTCGTCGGCAACAACACCCCGGTGTTCTTCATCAAGGACCCGATCAAGTTCCCCGACTTCATCCACTCGCAGAAGCGGGACCCGTTCACCGGCAAGCAGGAGCCGGACAACGTCTGGGACTTCTGGGCGCACGCCCCGGAGGCCACGCACCAGGTGACCTGGCTGATGGGCGACCGCGGCATCCCGGCGTCGTACCGCCACATGAACGGCTACGGCTCGCACACCTACCAGTGGACGAACGCCGAGGGCGAGGCCTTCTTCGTCAAGTACCACTTCAAGACGGACCAGGGCATCCGCTGCCTCTCCGCCGAGCAGGGCGCCGAGCAGGCCGGCAAGGACCCCAACTCGCACCAGACGGACCTGCTGCAGGCCATCGAACGCGGGGTGCACCCGTCCTGGACCCTGTACGTCCAGATCATGCCGGCGGCCGAGGCGGCGAACTTCCGCTTCAACCCCTTCGACCTGACCAAGGTCTGGCCGCACAACGACTACCCGCTGCAGCGCGTCGGCCGCCTGGTCCTGGACCGCAACCCGGACAACGTGTTCGCCGAGGTCGAGCAGGCCGCGTTCTCCCCGAACAACTTCGTTCCGGGCATCGGCCCCTCCCCCGACAAGATGCTCCAGGGCCGGCTGTTCGCCTACGCGGACGCCCACCGCTACCGCCTGGGCGTCAACCACACCCAGCTCGCGGTCAACGCCCCGAAGGCGACGACCGCGCAGAACTACGGCCGCGACGGCCTCATGGCGTCCAACGCCCAGGGCCGCCACGCCAAGAACTACGAGCCGAACTCGTACGACGGCCCGGTGGAGACCGGCCGCCCGCTGTCGGCCCCGCTGGCGGTCTCGGGCCACACCGGCACCCACGAGGCCCCGCTGCACACCAAGGACGACGACTTCTACCAGGCGGGCGAGCTGTACCGCCTGATGTCGCAGGAGGAGAAGTCCCGCCTGATCGCGAACATCGCCGGCGGCCTCTCGCAGGTCTCCCGCGAGGACGTGATCGCGAAGAACCTGGCCCACTTCCACGCCGCCGACCCCGAGTACGGCAAGCGCGTCGAGGAGGCGGTCCGCGCCCTGCGCGAGGACTGAGGCCACGGACGGCCCGCGGCAGCCGAACGGCCCGGATGAGGGGTGGCCGGTCGGAACAGCTCGCGGGCAGGGCGAGGACCGCGGCGGCGTGTGAGCCAGTGCGGTGGTGAAGGATCCGAGTCCCCTTCTCGACCAGAGGGGAGGGCGCCCGGCTCCGTCGCATCCGTCGCGGTCCCAGCCCACACCGGCTCCGTCCGGCGGCGCGAATGTCCTGGCACGCCCAGCCTCGCACCGTCGGACGGCCATCACACGGAACACGGCACCGAGAGCGCCCCCTGGTCACAGGGGGCGCTCTCGTGCTGTCCGGGCTCCGGGGGTGCGCTCCCGCCGCTTCCGCAGGACGCTGATCCCATGGGCAATCCGACGCAGTACCCGCACATCGTGGTCCACGCTCCGGCCCTCGACGGCTCCCGGCGCGTCACCGAGGGGGACGTGACCCTGGGGCTCGCCTCCCACCTGGACGACGTCGTCGAGATCCTGCGGCTGGCCGACCTGGACCGCATCGAGGTCGAGGAGAGCGACCTCATCGAGTGGCAGGGCGGCGGGCCCGACGACTGGCCGGGCCTGTCCGAGCACGAGGTCTAGGGAAGGCGGGTACGACAGCGGCCGTACCCGGCCTACGCAATCCTCAAATCAACCTCTGAACACCGCGAGAGAGGCTTCGACAACCGGCACCGGCGGGCACAACACCGACACGGGGCCCGCCGGCACGGGGGCGGCGGGTCCCGTACGGGGGGTGCCTCATGGACCGTACGACGTCGATTCCGCCGGACCCTTGCGCGGTCGCCCTGCTGCGGGGCGGCGACCGCGCCGCCGTGACCGTCGCCGTGGTCGGACTGCATCTGCGCGGCGCGGTCGAAGCCGGCCGGCCGGGCACCCTGCGGAAGTCCGGGTCCAGGGCGGGGAACGCCGTGTCCTTCCGCCATCCCCTGGAGAAGGCGGTACGCACGGGTCTCTACCGGCCCGCCGGGCCGCGGGAGTTGCCCGGCAGGGCGGTGGTGCGGCGGGCCCTGGCCGGGATGCGGGCCGAACTCGCGGCGACGGGCCTGCTGCGGGCCCTCCCGCCCGGCCGCACGCGAGCCGCCCGCCGCTACTTGGCGGAACTGCGCGAGCACCACCCGCTCCCGGAGGGCCGCGACGGCCGCGACGGCTTGGCGGAGGAGGAGGTGCTGATCGCCGTCGCACTGTACGGCGCGCGGGCCCTCACGGCTCTGCTGCCGGGTTTCGCCCGCGATTCCGGCCTCACCGGCCGTGGCGCGCTCGCGGACGAGGGCCTCTTCCCGTTCGGCCGGGGCGGCGGCGTCCGCGGCATCGCCGGCGACAAGGGCCTGACCGGCTGGGGCGGCGACGACCGCGATGCCAGTGGCGGCACACACGGCGGCCACAGCAGCCACGGCGGCCACGCGCATGGCGGCCACGACTACGGCCACGACTACGGCGGCGGATGGGGAGGCGGAGGCTTCGACTGAGAGCCGCCCTGGCGGCCCCTTGCGTCCGCGGACACGTGGAAGGGGCGGCCCGTCCCGCTCGGACGGACCGCCCCTGGCGTGTTCTCGCGCGCTGTGCCGGATCAGACCTTCAGCGGCTTGATCGACGTCGGCGCGTGGCCGGGCTCGGTGGCCAGGTCCTCGAACTCGGAGATGTCGCTGATGTCCATCGTCCGACTCATCGAGATGTTGGTGATGCGCTCCAGGATCGCCTCGACGACGACCGGCACCTGGTACTCGGCGGCCAGCTTCTTCGCCTGCTCGAAGGCGGCGCCCAGCTGGTCCGGCTCGGTGACCCGGATCGCCTTGCAGCCCAGGCCCTCGGCGACCTTGACGTGGTCGACGCCGTAGACGCCGATCTCCGGAGTGTTGATGTTCTCAAACTCCAGGTTGACCTGGAAGTTGATGTCCAGGCCGAGCTGCGCCTGACGGATCAGGCCCAGGTAGGCGTTGTTCACGAGAACGTGGACGTAGGGGATCCTGTGCTGGGCGGCGACCGCCAGCTCCTCGATCAGGAACTGGAAGTCGTAGTCGCCGGAGAGGGCGACGACCGGGGACTGGGGGTCGGCCTTGGCGACGCCGATCGCGGCCGGGATGGTCCAGCCGAGCGGGCCGGCCTGGCCGCAGTTGATCCAGTGACGCGGCTTGTAGACGTGCAGCATCTGCGCGCCGGCGATCTGGGAGAGGCCGATCGTGGTGACGTACCGGGTCTCCGGTCCGAAGGCCTTGTTCATCTCCTCGTACACGCGCTGCGGCTTCATCGGCACGTTGTCGAAGTGGGTACGGCGCAGCAGCGTCGCCTTGCGCTCCTGCGTCGAGGCGACCCAGTCGGCGCGGTCGGGCAGCCTGCCCTCGGCCTTCAGCTCCTTCGCCACCTCGACGAACAGCTCCAGCGCGGCCTTGGCGTCGGAGACGACACCGTAGTCCGGCGGGAAGATCTTGCCGATCTGGGTGGGCTCGATGTCGACGTGGACGAACTTGCGGCCCTGGCGGTAGACGTCGAGCTTGTAGCCGGTGTGGCGGTTGGCCCAGCGGTTGCCGATGCCGAGGACGAAGTCGGACTCCAGGAAGTTCGCGTTGCCGTAGCGGTGCGAGGTCTGGACGCCGACCATGCCGGCGTTCAGCTCGTGGTCGTCGGGCAGGGTGCCCCAGCCCATCAGGGTCGGGATGACCGGGGTCTGGGTCAGCTCGGCGAACTCGACCAGCAGGTCGGCGGCGTCGGCGCCGATGATGCCGCCGCCGGCGACGAGGACCGGGCGCTCGGACGCCAGGAGGAAGGAGAGGGCTTTCTCGATCTGGGCGCGGGTCGCGGCCGGCTTGTAGACCGGGAGCGGCTCGTACGTCTCCGGGTCGAACTCGATCTCGGTGAGCTGGACGTCGATCGGCAGGTCGATGAGGACCGGGCCGGGCCGGCCGGAGCGCATCAGGTGGAAGGCCTGCTGGAAGACGCCGGGGACCTGCGCGGCCTCCAGGACGGTGACCGCCATTTTGGTGACCGGCTTGGCGATCGAGGCGATGTCGACGGCCTGGAAGTCCTCCTTGTGGATCACGCTCGTGGGCGCCTGGCCCGTGATGCACAGGATCGGGATGGAGTCGCCGATGGCCGAGTACAGGCCGGTGATCATGTCGGTGCCGGCGGGGCCCGAGGTGCCGATGCAGACGCCGATGTTGCCCGGCCTGGTCCGGGTGTACCCCTCGGCCATGTGCGAGGCGCCCTCGACGTGGCGGGCGAGCGTGTGGTTGATCCCGCCGCCCTCCTTCAGCGCCTTGTAGAAGGGGTTGATCGCCGCGCCCGGCACACCGAAGGCGTCCGTGACGCCCTCGCGCTTGAGGATCTCAACTGCCGCGCGGGCAGCGGTCATACGAGCCATCGAGTACTCCTGCTTCGGCTGTCGGATGCGTACTCCCGTCGCGCCCCGCGGCGAGTACTTCCGTATTGCGGAAAGTAATTTCTACTATCTGAAATCAATGTAGGGGGGTCACCGAAGACCGTCAAGAGAGGGACAAGGAGGGTCCGACAGGAGCACGATGGGGCGCAGTCCCGATGCGACGCCTGGAGTGGCCATGCCCGAGAGCGTGCCGGTGCGCTGTCCGGCCTGTCGGCGCGAGCACGTCTACACCGCGCCGCCGTATCCCTGCGCCTGCGGCAGGCCGTGCGCCCCGCGGCTGGACCCGGCGGCCGCGCCGGCCGTACTCGCGCACCGCACCTGGGACGAGGACTGGGTCACCGTGCGCTGCACCGCCTGCCGGCGCACCAATCAGCTGCCGCACCCGGAGCTGGGCTGCCCGTGCGGCACGGTCCTGCGCATTCCGGTGAGCGACGCACCCTCACCGGGGGCACGCCCGGGTGCGGCCGTGCCGAGTGACACCCCGGCGCCGGCCGCACCACGGCCGGGAGCCGCCACCCCGCGGTACGACGGACGGATCCCGTTCCAGCCCGTCACCATCCGCACCGCACGGGACGCCGTCACCGTCACCGCGCTGTATTTACGCTGGCTCGGCTACCGGGACATCCGCCGCGCCGACCAGCGGCCCCCGTCCGGCATAGGCCTGGCCGCGCACGGCCTGGTCGCCCAGGTGGACCCCGCCGTGCGCCCGGCCTCGCTGCGGGACGTGGAGTGCCTGTGGCTGACGGCCATGACGGAGTCGGCGGGCTGTGTCTACTTCTCCCTGGCCGGATACGCCGAGGACGCCCGCGCTCGCGCCGACACGCTGGGCGTCCCCCTGTTCGTCCTCGACCTCACGGGCACCCCGACCCCGGTGAACGGTCCGGGCCGGAAACTCGCCCGGTCGGGCGTGGTCTGACCGCCAGGGTCCAGGGACGCTCGTGATCAATACACCTAGATCCCGTACTTCTCCCGCAGCTCCACCTTGCGCACCTTCCCGGACACGGTCATCGGGAAGGCGTCGAGGATCTGCAGCCGGCTCGGGATCTTGTAGTGGGCGAGCCTGCCCTGGCAGAAGGTGCGCAGGTCCTCCAGGGTGAGCGGGTCGGCCGCGTCCTGCGGGATCACGCAGGCGAGGACCTCCTCGCCGTACTTCTCGTGCGGCACCCCGACGATCTGCACGTCCCGGATCTTCGGGTGGGCGTAGAGGAACTCCTCGATCTCGCGCGGGTAGATGTTCTCGCCGCCCCGGATGATCATGTCCTTGATCCGGCCGACGATCTCCACGTACCCGTCCTCGCGCATCACCGCCAGGTCACCGGTGTGCATCCAGCGCCCGGGGTCGACGGCCTCGGCGGTCTTCTCGGGCTCGTTCCAGTAGCCGAGCATCACGCTGTAGCCGCGGGTGCACAGCTCGCCCGCGACGCCCCGGGGCTGCGTCACGCCGTCCGCCGGGTCGACGATCTTCACCTCCAGGTGCGGCAGGACACGGCCCACGGTGCCGGTGCGGTGCTCCAGGTCGTCGTCGATCCGTGTCTGCAGGGAGACCGGGGAGGTCTCCGTCATGCCGTAGCAGATGGACACCTCCTCCATGTGCATCTCGGCGACCACCCGCTTCATCACCTCGACCGGGCAGGGCGAGCCCGCCATGATGCCGGTGCGCAGGGACAAGAGGTCGTACGACGCGAAGTCGGGGAGGTTCAGCTCCGCGATGAACATGGTCGGGACGCCGTACAGGGACGTGCAGCGCTCCTGCTGGACCGCCTCCAGCGTGGCCTTCGGGTCGAAGGACGGCGCCGGGATGACCATGCAGGCGCCGTGCGAGGTCGCCGCGAGGTTGCCCATCACCATGCCGAAGCAGTGGTAGAAGGGCACCGGGATGCAGATGCGGTCCTGCTCGGTGTAGGCGATCGACTCACCCACGAAGTAGCCGTTGTTGAGGATGTTGTGGTGCGAGAGGGTGGCCCCCTTGGGGAACCCTGTGGTGCCCGAGGTGTACTGGATGTTGATGGGGTCGTCGCAGGACAGGACCTCGAACGGGACGTCCGGGTTCGCGCGGCCGAGCAACGCCTCCCAGCTCGGGTCGCCGATGTACACGGTCTCCCGCAACTCGGGGCACCTGCCCCGTACTTCCTCCACCATCGCCCGGTAGTCGCTGGTCTTGTGGCTGAGGGACGCGAACAGCAGGGAGATTCCGGCCTGGTTGAGGACGTACTCGACCTCGTGGGTACGGTAGGCCGGGTTGATGTTGACCATGATCGCGCCGATGCGGGCGGTGGCGTACTGGACCAGTACCCACTCGGCGCAGTTGACCGCCCAGATGCCCACCCGGTCGCCCTTGGCGACCCCGCTCGCCAGCAGCGCGTACGCCAGCGCGTCCACGTCCGCGCGGAACTCGGCGTACGTCCAGCGCCGCCCCGACGGCACGTCGACGAGCGCCTCGCGGTCCGGCCAGGCGGCGACGGCCCGGTCCAGGTTGGCGCCGATCGTGTCACCGAGCAGGGCCGTCCCGCTCGTGCCGTGCGTGTACGACGATTCCGAGGTCACCGGAAGTCCTCCTCGCGGTACTCGTCCTGCGAGCCCGCGGCCGTGGCCTCGCGCAGCTCGATCCGGCGGATCTTGCCGGAGACGGTCTTGGGCAGGGCGCCGAACTCCAGGCGGCGGATGCGCTTGTAGGGGGCGAGGACCTCACGGGAGTGCTCGAACAGCACCTTCGCGGTGTCGGGTCCGGGCTGCCAGCCCTCGGCGAGGACGATGTACGCCTTGGGCACGGCCAGGCGCAGCTCGTCCGGTGCGGGCACGACCGCGGCCTCGGCGACCGCCTCGTGCTCCAGCAGCGCACTCTCCAGCTCGAACGGGCTGATCTTGTAGTCGGAGGCCTTGAAGACGTCGTCGGCGCGGCCGACGTACGTCAGGTAGCCGTCCTCGTCCCGGGAGGCGATGTCGCCGGTGCGGTAGTAGCCGCCGGCCATGGCCTCGGCGGTGCGGTCGGGGTCGCCGTGGTAGCCGGTCATCAGGCCCACCGGGCGCTCGGACAGGTCGAGGGCGATCTCGCCCTCGGTGGCGCCGGGGGCGCCGGAGACCGGGTCGAGGAGTTCCACGCGGTAGCCGGGGCTGGGCCGGCCCATGGAGCCGGTCTTCAGGAGCTGGCCGGGGCTGTTGGAGACCTGGACGGCGGTCTCGGTCTGTCCGAAGCCGTCCCGGATGGTGACGCCCCAGGCCCGGCGGACCTGCTCGATGACCTCAGGGTTGAGCGGTTCGCCCGCCGCGACGACCTCGCGGGGCGGGGTGGCGAGCTGGCTCAGGTCGGCCTGGATGAGCATGCGCCACACGGTCGGCGGGGCGCAGAAGGTGGTCACCCCGGCCCGGTCCATCTCGGCCATCAGCCGGCCCGCGTCGAAGCGCGCGTAGTTGTGGATGAAGACGGTCGCCTCGGCGTTCCAGGGGGCGAACAGGTTGGACCAGGCGTGCTTGGCCCAGCCGGGCGAGGAGATGTTCAGGTGCACGTCACCGGGCCTGAGGCCGATCCAGTACATGGTGGCCAGGTGGCCGATGGGGTACGAGGTGTGGGTGTGCTCGACCAGCTTGGGGCGGGCGGTCGTGCCGGAGGTGAAGTACAGCATCAGCGGGTCGTCGGCCAGCGTGGGCCCGTCGGGGGTGAACTCGGCGGGGGCGGTGTACGCGTCCTCGTACGCCTCCCAGCCCTCCTGCGGCACCCCGCCGACCGCGATCCTGGTGTAGGCGCCGGGCACGTCCACGAACTTGGCGGCGTCCTCGGCCCGTACCAGCACATGCTTCACCCGGCCGCGCTCGACCCGGTCGCGCAGGTCGGCGGGGCCGAGCAGCGGGGTGGCCGGGATGACGACGGCGCGCAGCTTCATCGCGGCCAGCGCGGTCTCCCACAGCTCGGATTGGTTGCCGAGCATGACGAGGATGCGGTCCTCGGCGGCGACGCCCCGCGCGCGCAGGTGGTTCGCGACCCGGTTCGAGCGCTCGGCCATCTCGGCAAAGGACAGCCGGGTCTCGGTGCCGTCCTCCTCGACGATGTGCAGGGCGGTCCGGTCGTTGCCGTCGGCGATCACGTCGAACCAGTCCAGCGCCCAGTTGAAGTGCTCGGGCCGCGGCCAGGTGAAGCCCTCGTGGGCGGTGGCGTAGTCCTCGCGGTGCTCCAGCAGGAAGTCCCGGGCACTCCTGAAGACCTCGGTCGCCGTCGTCATCGGTTCCTCCTACTGTTCCGGACCATTGCCGGGCGGCTCTCTGGCATCGTCTAATCCGTGATGCAGGTCTCACTACCCCCGAACGGGGGTGTGGTCCCCCCACGTGACCGCACCGAAGGAGTGAAGAGGTGTCAGGGGTGTCAGCACAGGGCGTGGCGGCGGTGGAGATACGCGGTGCGCTGGTCCGGCTGCGGCGCACCACCGGGCTTCCGGTCGCCTTCGGTGGCCTGGTCGAGTACGGCCGGCCGCAGATCCGCATCAGCGAGCTGAGCGGCACGGCCACCGCCGCCCTCAGCTCGCTCGCGGTGACCTCCGGCAACGGGCTGGGCGGCAAGGCGGTCGCGCTGGCCCGGCCGTGCGCGGTCACGGACTACTCCAGCTCCCGGCAGATCAGCCACGAGTACGACGTCCCGGTGGCCGCCGAGGGCATCCGCTCGGTGCTCGCGGTGCCGCTCGTCGTACGGCGGCGGGTGCGCGGGGTGCTGTACGGCGCGCTGCGGTCGGCCCAGCCGCTGGGCGACCGCACGCTGGGCGAGGCGGTGGCGGTGGCACGGGACGTGGAGCAGGCGCTGGTGGTGCGGGACGAGGCGCGGGTACTGCTGGCGGCGGCCCGGCCGGAGCCCGCCGACGGGCCCGAGGGGCAGGGTGCCGCCTGGGAGCAGGTGCGCGAGGTCCATGCGGCGCTGCGCGCGCTGGCGCCCCGGATCGCCGACCCGGGCCTGCGCGCCGAACTGCTCGCCGCCTGTGGGCTGCTGGCCGTACCTCGCCCCGCCGGGGGCGCGAGCCTGGCGCCACGCGAGCTGGACGTGCTGTCCTGGGTGGCGGCGGGCGCCACGAACGCGGCCGTGGCCGAACGGCTGGGCCTGCGCCCGGAGACGGTGAAAGGGTATCTGCGCTCGGCGATGCGGAAGCTGGGCGCACACACACGAGGGGAGGCGGTGACCGCGGCGAGGCGGGCGGGACTGCTGCCGTAGGCGGGCCCGTGAGGCTCTTCACAGCAGCCGTAAGGAACCTTTCCCATTCAGGCGACGTCGCTTTGAATTTACCTATGCGTGACCGTTTGTTATTTCCCTCACCACGGCTTCCGTCCGAATTTAAAGGATTGTTGCTTAGAATTTGGCTCGGACACGACACAGGAGGGGAGCGGTGACCGTGCGACGGGACTTCCAGGAGCCTGCCCGATGCCGCCCCGACCTGCTCATCGGCCGCGAGGAGCTGTTCGCTGCGGCCCGTGACCAACTGGGCTCGGGCGGCAGTGTGCTCCTGCACGGCCCCGCCGGAATAGGGAAATCCACCGTCCTGCGGGCATTGGCCGAGGAATACGGCGCCGCCGCGCGCACCGTCTTGCGCTGCTCCGCCACCGAGTCCGAATCCCACCTCCCCTTCCTGGCCCTCGCCGACCTCCTCGGACTGGTCCTCGACGACGTCTCCCCGCGGCTGCCCGCCGCCCAGCGCACCGCCCTGGAGTCGGCGCTCACCGGACGCGGCGAGTCCAGCCTCCAGCGCGACGGCCTCGCCCTGCGCCTCGCGGTGCTCTCCGCGCTGCGCGCGCTCGCCGCCCGGGGACCGGTCCTGGTCGTCGCCGACGACCTGCAGTGGCTGGATCCGGCCAGCGCCGAGCTGCTCGGCTTCGCCGCCCGCCGCCTGGAGGGCACCCCGGTGCAGCTGCTGTGCGCGGTGCGCACGGAGGGCCAGGAGAGCCAGGAGTACGACCGCCATCTGCGCGCCTGCCCGCCGGACACGCTCGCCGTCCGGCTCGGCCCGCTCAATCGCACCCAGGTGGCCAAACTGCTCGACCACCGCGGCCACGGCAGCCTGCCCCGCTCCACGGTGCGCGAGATCCACCGCACCAGCGGCGGCAACCCGCTGTTCGCCCTGGAGCTGGGCCGCGCCCTCGCCGACAGCCCCACCCCGCCCCGGCCCGGCGAGCCGCTGCCGGTGCCGACCTCGCTGCGCGCCCTGGTGCTCAGCCGCCTGGACATGCTCTCGGTCGAGGCCCGCCGCACCCTGCTGGTGGCCAGCGCCGGCGCCCGCCCCACCCCGGCGCTGCTGCACGCGGCCGGCCGGGAGAACGCCGAGGCCGAGTGCGCCCAGGCCGCCGAACTCGGGCTGCTCGCCACCGAACCGGACGCACCGGCCGTACGGTTCGCGCACCCGCTCATATCCGCCGCGCTGTACGCGGAGGCACCTGCACAGGAACGGCGGGCCGCGCACGCGGCCCTGTCCACCGCCGCCTCCGACCCGATCGAACGGGCCCGGCACCTCGCCCTCGCCACCACCGGCACCGACCCCGAGGTGGCCGCCCGGCTCGCCGAGGCCGCGGCCCTCGCCCGGGACCGGGGCGCCCCGTCGGTCGCCGCCCAGCTGGGGCTCCTCGCCGCCCGGCACACCCCCGCCGACAGCGCGCCCGGCCCCGAGGAGCGGCGGCTGCAGGCGGCCGAGGACGCGATCACCGCGGGCGATCTCGACCTGGCCCGGGACATCGCCCGCGAGGTGCTCACCCGGGCGACCGTGCCCGCCGACCGGGTACGGGCCTGGATCTACGTCATCGACACCGCCGGCCACACCATGGCCGAGGTCGACGCCGTCTTCCCGCAGGCCCTCGCCGACGCCGGCGACGACCCGCGGCTGCTGGCCCTCGTCCACTACCAACTGGCTTGGCGGGCGCTGATCGTGGAGGGCGACTTCACCGAGGCCCGCGAGGCGGCCGCGCACGCCGCCGAGCTGGCCGAGCGCGGCGGCGACCGGCGCACCGAGCTGCTCTCCCTCGCCTTCCAGGCGCAGACCGAGACCCTGATGGGCCATCCGGAGGCCCCCCGGACCATCAAGCGCGCCCTGAAGGAGCCCCAGGACCCGATGGTGGCCTGCCACCACAACGGCGCGGGCAGCGCCCGGTTCCGCTGGCTGGTCATGGGCGACCAGCTGACCGAGGCCCGGGCGACGGTCACCGCGCTGCTGCGCGAGGTGCGCAGGCGCGGCTCGGTGGAGAGCGAGGTGCACTTCCTGCGCGGCCTCGCGGAGACCGAGCTGCACGCCGGGCACTGCGGCCGCGCCCTGGAGCTGGCCCGCGACAGCCTGCGGCTCGCCCGGGACTCCGGGATCGGCGAGACCGCCTCGGCGATGCTCACCTCGCTCGCGGAGGCTTCCGGCGGGGACGTGGACCGGGCGCTGGCCCTGGCCCGGGAGGCGGTGGAGCACGCCGAGGAGGACGGCGACCAGATGTACCTGTCCCGGGCGCTGGCCGCGCTCGGGTACGCCCAGTTGGTGGCCGGCGATCCGGCGGGCACGGTGCGGTCGCTGCGCCGGGTGCGCCGCCTGGAGCTTGACCTCGGCATCACCGACCCGGCGCGCGGCCGCTGGCACGGCGACCTCGCCGAGGCGCTGGTCCGCATCGGTGAGCCGGCCGAGGCGCAGGACGTCATCGACGCCAGCCGCGAGCACGCCCTCAGGCTCGGCCGGGAGAGCGTCATCGCCGTGCTCGACCGTGCTCAGGCGCTGGTGCGCGCCGCGCACGGCGACCACGAGGCGGCCGTCGCCCAGTTGACGTCCGCTCAGGACCGGCTCGCGAAGCTCGGCTACGGCCTGGAGGAGGCCCGGGCCGCGTTCGCGCTGGCCCAGCTGCGCACCCGGCGCCCGGAGGGCGGCCCGCGCAGGTCGACGGCGTACGACGAGGCGACCCGGCTGTTCCGCCGCTGCCGCGCGCTACCGTGGCTGCGCCAGGTGGACGAGGCCCGCACCGCCCCGGAGCCCGAGCCGGCCCTCGCCGTGCCGGACACGCTGGACGGGCTCGACGCGCTCGCGGGCCTGGCCGCGATGGAGCGTCAGGTCGCCGCGCTCGTCATGGAGGGCGCCACGAACAGGGAGATCGCGTCCCGGCTGTTCGTCAGTGTGAAGACGGTCGAGGCGACGCTGACCCGGGTCTACCGCAAGCTGGGGATCCGCTCGCGGGTGGACATCGTCCGTTTGGCGGCGGCGCGGCGCGCAAAGTGACGGCGCGCCAGGTTAACTGAGCCGGACCGAGGGTTTTCCCTCACCCAACCCCCTAGGGGGTTCCCTCATTGGGAGCCGAGGGATCCGGGTCCTAGCGTAAAGGGCGTGCCGCTCGCCCGGGCACACGGGGGTCGGTCCCGCGACCCCCGTGCTCAACACCCACCCGCGCGACCCCCCACCGGCAACCCCCACTGAGGAGACTCATGTTCGGGTCAAGACGTGCCAGAAAGACCGCCGCGAGCCTGGTGGCCACCGCCGCCGCCGCGGTGACCGCGCTGTTCGCCTCCCCCACGGCGAGCGCCGCACCCCAGCCCATCGTGGGCGGTACGACCACCACCACCTCGGCGTACCCGTTCATGATGCAGATCACGGACGCGTCCGGTAGCCAGTTCTGCGGCGGCACCCTGGTGGCCGCCAAGAAGGTCGTGACGGCCGCGCACTGCATGATCGGCGAGTCGACCAGCAGTGTCCGTGTGGTCGGCGGCCGGACCTACCTGAACGGCACCAACGGCACGGTCAGCCGGGTGAGCAAGATCTGGATCAACCCGGACTACACCGACGCCACCAACGGCGACGACGTGGCCGTCCTGACCCTCTCGACGTCGATGCCGTACACCGCGGCGAAGTACGTCACCTCGTCCCAGACGGGCGTGTACGCGGCCGGCACCACGGCCCGCATCCTCGGCTGGGGCACCACCTCGGAGAACGGCAGCTCCTCCAACCAGCTGCGGACCGCGACCATCCCGACCGTGTCCGACTCCAGCTGTAAGAGCTCCTACGGTTCGGACTTCGTCCAGACCGACATGGTTTGCGCCGGATACACGTCCGGCGGCGTAGACACCTGCCAGGGCGACAGCGGCGGTCCCCTGCTCATCGGGGGCGTCCTGGCAGGGATCACTTCCTGGGGCGAGGGGTGCGCGGAGGCCGGTCACCCGGGTGTGTACACCCGGCTGACCACCTTCTCGAACCTCGTGACCACGCAGGTCAACTCGTGACCCGGAAGCAGAACACCTGAGCATCCCTCAGGTAGATACCAGGGGGGGGGGGGGGGGGGGGGGGGGGCGGGCGCCCCCCCCCCCCCCCCCCCCCCCCCCCCGCCCCCCCCGGGGGGGGGGGCCCCCCCCCCCCCCCCCCCCCCCCCCCCCCCCCCTCTCCATGCGTCGTACGGCGCTGAGACGTCCGGGGGGCGGCTCAGCGCCGTACGACGGTGCCGAACCGGATGTCGTACGACGTCTCCGGGTGCAGCGTCGCCAGCATCCGGGCGCCCTCCGCGGTCACGTCCTCCCGTTGAGCCTTCGTCAGCTCCCCGAAGGGCTCGATGACCAGGGTGTCACCGTCCAGCTTCCACAGGCCGGCCAGGAAGCCGTCGACGAGGAGGGTGCGGTAGGCCTGGTTGCGCTGCCAGCTGCGGCCCCAGTACTCGGCGGGTATGACGCGGGTGCGGTCGGCGTGGGAGAGGAGCAGGTTGTCGAACTCGGGCAGGAAGCGGGGCGGGGCCGGGGTGTCGGGGTCGGGTCGGGGCGCGTCGGGCAGGTCGAACAGTTCGACTCCGTTCGGGTCCCGGAAGGTGAGGAGCGTGGGGCGCAGGCGTTCGAAGGCGTCCTTGAGCCGGGTGAGTCCGGCCCAGGTCTGCATGTCCCTGACGGAGGCGGGGCCGAACGCGGCGAGGTAGCGCAGGACCACGGCGTCCGGGGCGGGGGCCGGCTCGGCCGGGCGGCCCAGCCAGTGCTCGGCCGTCGTCAGGGCCACCTGTCCACTGCGGCCCCACAGGCCGCGTGGGGTCACCTGGACCAGGGGCAGCCGGCAGCGGGCGGCGACGCCGAGGGACTGCGGGTCGGCGTCCGGCCACTGGGCGCCGAGCGCCTCGCGCAGCTGGGCCATGGTCCGCGGCTCGGTCTCGACCAGCTCCCGGGCGAGTGCGGCCAGCCGGTCGAGGTCGACTCCGGCGAGGCCCTTGCGGAAGTTGGTCAGCTCCCGGTCCCGGGCGGGCTGGACGAGCGGCCGGAGGGTCAGGCAGTCCTCGGCGGTGTGGGTGTGGATGGTGGAGCGCAGGGTGACGATCCGGACGGCCGCGCGGTCGGCCAGGAGCGCGGACAGCTGCTCGGGGGCGAAGCCGTCGAGGCGGGCGGCGAGGGCGTAGTACGGGGGTCTGACGTTCTGTGCCTGCAGGCCGAGGAGGTGCCGTACGGCGTCCGCGGCGGACAGCGGGGAGCGGCGCAGCAGGAGCTGCCGGGCGAGGGTGGCACGGTTCAGGGCACGGGTGTCCAGCTGGGGAGCCCGCGCCGCGCTGCTCTTCGTCATGCCCGCACGCTAGCGCCGGTTGCGGACACTTTCTGTCCGTAACTCTCACCGAACCCAGCACCGGATCCGGGCGCCCGGACCGGGAGACCGCGGCTATCCTGCACGTATTCCGCTTCGTGATCACGCCGTACGCAGGCTCGACGGAGAGGCCGGCCGATGTCCGAGCGCCCCCATGGCAAAAACGGCGGCCGCAGATCCGTCTGGCGCCGTGCCGTCACCGCAGCCCCCTCCGCCGAGACCACCACGGCAGCCCCGGAGCCTTCGGAGCCGGCCGAGCCCGTCAGTGTCGTCCAGGCGGCGCTGTACCGGGACGGCGTCCGTGTCTCCTCCCCCGCCACGCTCGCCGAGACCTTCCGCGAGCTGCGCGAACAGCCCTCGGGCATGGCCTGGATCGGCCTCGCCCGGCCCACGGCGAAGGAACTTCTCTCCCTGGCCGCCGAGTTCGATCTGCACCCGCTCGCCGTCGAGGACGCGATGGAGGCCCACCAGCGCCCGAAACTGGAGCGGTACGGCGACACGCTCTTCGTCGTCCTGCGTGCCGCCCGCTACCTGGACGCGCCGGAGGAGGTCGACTTCGGCGAGCTGCACGTCTTCGTCGGCCCCGACTTCGTCATCACCGTCCGGCACGGCGCGGCACCCGACCTGTCCGCGGTCCGCCGCCGCATGGAGGACTCCCCCGAACTGCTGAAGCTGGGCCCCGAGGCGGTCCTGTACGCGATCCTCGACGCCGTGGTCGACGGCTACGCGCCGGTCGTCTCCGGCGTCCAGAACGACATCGACGAGATCGAGACCGAGGTCTTCCGCGGCGACCCCGAGGTCTCCCGCCGTATCTACGAACTCTCCCGCGAGATGGTCGAGTTCCAGCGCGCCACCCGCCCGCTGGTCGGCATGCTGCACGGCCTCATGGCGGGTTTCGCCAAGTACGAGACCGACGAGGAACTCCAGCGCTACCTCCGTGACGTCGCCGACCACGTCACCCACACCAGCGAACGGGTCGACGGCTTCCGCCAGGCCCTCACCGAGATCCTGACCGTCAACGCGACCCTGGTGACCCAGCAGCAGAACGCGGAGATGCGGGCCCTGGCGGAGGCGGGGTTCGAGCAGAACGAGGAGGTCAAGAAGATCTCGTCGTGGGCGGCGATCCTGTTCGCGCCGACGCTGGTCGGGACGATCTACGGGATGAACTTCCGACACATGCCGGAGTTGCACTGGGTGCTCGGATACCCCTTCGCGATCGCCCTAATGGGGGCTGTTTGCATCAGTTTGTACATCATCTTCAAGCGCCGGGATTGGCTCTGAGTAATCGAAATCGCGTCCGAACCGTTGACGCACTGACCGGACTGCGCGACAGCACCGGCGGCTGGGGCCACCTCAACGTCGACCACATCGTGCTGTCCGACACCCAGACCCAGCGCGTCTCCCAGGAGACGTCCGTCAACCTGCTCGTCGACGGCGAGGTCGTCCGCAGCGCGACCGGCGCCGACAGCGAGACCCTGGACTGGGCGTCCTTCGACATGCGCCCGTGCGTCGGCAAGAAGGCGCAGATCCAGGTCGTCGACATGAACACCGCCGGCTGGGGCCACGTCATGGCCGACCAGTTCACCGCCGCTGAGAAGCCCGCCAAGTCCGTCGTGCAGCGCGCCGACTTGGCCGACTACGGCAAGGACTACTACGCGGCGGTGTCCTGGGAGAACGCGCCGGGCGGCAAGCGGTACATGATCGGCTGGATGAACAACTGGGACTACGGCCAGTCCATCCCCACCTCCCCATGGCGCAGCGCGCAGAGCGTTCCGAGGGAGATGGCCCTGCGCACCGTCGACGGCCAGATCCGGCTGACCAGCAAGCCGGTGGACAGCCTGGAGTCGCTCCGCCAGAAGCGTCCGGCCGCGACCGCGTCCGGCGTCACCGTCAGGAGCACCTCCAAGCCCCTGATCGGCCCCACGGCCAAGGGCAGGGCGCTCGACATCGAGGCGACCTTCTCCCTCAAGGACGCCGACCGCTTCGGCCTGAAGGTCCGCACCGGCGCGGGCGGCGAGGAGACCGTCATCGGCTACGACACCACGACGCAGGAGCTGTACGTCGACCGCACCCGCTCCGGCGCCGTGGACTTCAACAGCACCTTCCCCGGCGTCCGGACCGCGCCCCTGAAGCCCAAGAACGGCAAGGTCAAGCTGCGCATCCTCGTCGACTGGTCATCCGTCGAGGTCTTCAGCGGCAACGGCGAAGCCGTGATCACCGACCAGACCTTCCCCGACCCCTCCAGCACGGGCGTCGAGGTCTTCGCCGAAGGCGGCACCGCCACCCTCGACCACTTGCAGGCGTGACAGGTGAAGTCCATCTGGCGGTGACGAGCCGGGGGGCCGTGCGCCGGTCGGCCAGGAGCGGCTTCCGGCGCACGGTTCTCGGTGAGCCAGGCGCCCGCAAGCAGCGCTGTGGGCCGTTGCGCCACAACTGCTCCGGCACCTCCACAACCCCGTGGTACATGCACGCGTGCAAACCCCGTCGACCCGGAGCTGGAGCAGCAGTTCGTCTCCCTGCGCTTCAGCTCCGGGTCGCCGCTGGTGTTCAATGCTCGTTACGGACGCACGGCCAGCGGATCGAGGAACGTCAGTACGGAGGCGTCCTCCTCGATCAGCGGGGTGAGGGCGGCGTTGAACGGGGGACCGTACGGGGCGTCCAGGTGTGCCTTGAAGGCGTTCTCGTCCCGGTAGACCTCGAAGATCCAGTAGGCGCGCGGGGTGGCCGCCTTGGTGTAGACGTCGAAGGCCAGGTTGCCTTCCTCTTCGCGCACCTTCAGGGCGTAATCCCGGATCAGGCGGGCGACCTCGTCCTCCGCTCCCTCTCGGGCGGTGAACTCGGCGAGCAGGGTTTTCGTCATGGTTTCGTGTCCTTGTCAGTGGGGGAGTCAAGGTGGACAACGTGCGGTCCGTCAGGCGTCGGCGGCGGTCGCCGGCTGCGCCAACTGGCCCTCCCATGGCGGGTTCGGGCCGGAAACCGAGCAGGTCAGGGCCGCGACCTGCGTGGCGAACCGACAGGCTGCCTCGACATCGCCGAGACGCAACTCCGTCAGCCTGCCGCCGAGGAGTCCGCGGGTGCCGAGGTGGTGCAGCAGTCCGGCGGTGAAGGCGTCGCCTGCACCGACCGTGTCAACGACCTGCGTCGCCACCGCGGGCACCTGCACCCGCTTCCCGTCGAGTGAGGCCAGGGCGCCGTCGGCACCACGCGTGATCACGACAAGCCGCGCCCCTGCCGCATGCCAGGTGTCGCACGCCTGCTCGGGCATCGTTCCGGGCAGGAGGAGATCCAGGTCGTCCTCGCTCAGCCGCAGCACATCCGCGAAACCGCACCAGTGCGCCAGCCGGGCGCGGTAGACCTCGGGGTGCACCAGGAGCGGGCGGACGTTGGGGTCGATGCTGATGGTGGATCGGGGAGCGGCCGCTGCCAGGAAGTCCTCCACCACCACCGCCCCAGGTTCCTTGACCAGGGCCAGTGACCCGGTGTGTACGCAGGCGGTGTCGGCAAGGTCCACTCCGGCCAGTTCCCCGCTCGTCCACTGCCAGTCGGCAGTGGCCTGCGCGTGGAAGGAGAACGTGGCCTGGCCCTGGGTGTCCAGCTCGGCCACGGCCAGCGTGCTGGGCTCGGCGGCCTCGACGGCATGCGACAGGTCCACCCCGGAAGCCGCCAGGTGGGCCCGGAAGAGGCGGCCGAACACGTCGCCGGACAGCCGCGCGAGGAAGCGGGCCGGCGTGCCCAGCCGGGCGAGGGCCACCGCCGTGTTGGCTGGTCCGCCACCCGGCAGCACTCGCAGGGCGAGTTCGTTCAGGGCACTTGCGGGTTCGGTGAACGCGTCGGCGACGCACTCTCCCAGGACGGTGATCTGAGGTGGGGGCATGGGCTGCTCTTCTCTTGGCACGCGCCGGCGAAACGGGCACGTCGCGGGCAGTCGCTGGACGGCTTCGGGCGGATGACGGCCACGGGCGTTGCCGATTTGTGACGGGTACAAGGCATTGACGTTGCCTGCAGGCGGAGTCCATCATCCTCGCCATGCAGTGTCAACGATGACATAAGTCAACGATGACACCCTGGACGGCATGCCTCGATGCCGGCCGCTCGCCCGCAATCCCGCAGGAGTAGTCCATGTCTCGCATCTCTCGTCTGCCCTCCTCCTTGCTCAGAGCCGCCGCTTGCACGGGCATCGCGGCCCTCACCCTGACTGCCTGTGGATCCGGATCCGGATCGGGCACGGCGAACGCCGGATCGGGCAGCGTCAAGGTCGGTCTGATCACCAAGACAGACACCAATCCGTTCTTCGTGAAGATGAAGGAGGGCGCGGAGAAGGCCGCCAAGGAGAACGGCGTCGAACTGTCCACCGCGGCGGGCAAGTTCGACGGGGACAACGCCGGTCAGGTCACCGCCATCGAGAACATGGTCGCTGCCGGGGTGAAGGGCATCCTGATCACCCCCAGCGACTCCAAGGCGATCGTGCCGGCGATCGAGAAGGCCAAGGCCAAGGGTGTTCTGGTCATCGCCCTGGACACCCCGACCGACCCGGAGAGCGCGGTCGACGCCCTCTTCGCCACCGACAACCTCAAGGCCGGCGAGCTGATCGGCGAGTACGCCAAGGCCGCCATGAAGGGCAGGACGGCCAAGATAGCCACCCTCGACCTGGCGCCGGGCGTCTCCGTCGGCGTCCAGCGGCACGACGGCTTCCTGAAGGGCTTCGGCGCCACGGACAAGGACGTCGTCTGCGCCCAGGACACCGGCGGCGACCAGGCCAAGGGCCAGACCGCGATGGAGAACTGCCTGCAGAAGGCGCCCGACATCAATGTCGTCTACACCATCAACGAACCGGCCGCGCTGGGCGCGTACACCGCGCTGAAGGCCAAGGGCCGGGAGAAGGACGTACTGATCGTCTCCGTCGACGGCGGCTGCACCGGCACCCAGGCCGTCAAGGACGGCAAGATCGCCGCGACCTCGCAGCAGTACCCGCTGAAGATGGCCGCCGAGGGCGTCAAGGCCGTGGCGACGTACGCCAAGGACGGCAAGAAGGCGTCCGGCTACACCGACACCGGCGTCACCCTGATCACCGACAAGGCGCAGGACGGGGTCACGTCCAAGGACACCGCCTACGGCCTGGAGAACTGCTGGGGCTGAGTCGCCGACCCCAGCTGCCGCCGCTCGAAACCCCCGCAGCTGCCGCCGTTCGAAACCCCTCAGCGGGGCGGCCTGCCCCTCCTCCCCGACCGGGGACGGCCGCCCCCTCGTCCTCCTGCCGTCCGACAAGGACCGACAAGGACTTGAGTCTTCCGACAAGGACCTCGCATGACTGCCACGTCCACGCCACCCTCCACGTCCACGCCGTACGCGGAGCTCAAAGCACCGACCACGATCCGCAGACTGCTCACGCAGCCGACCACCGGCCCACTGGTCGCCCTCCTCCTGGCCTGTGTCTTCTTCTCCGTCTCGACCGACCAGTTCCTCACCGGCGGGAACTTCTCGCTGATCGTGCAGCAGGTCATGGTCGTAGGCACGCTGGCCATCGGCCAGACCCTGATCATCCTCACGGCGGGCATCGACCTGTCCTGCGGAGCCGTGATGGCGTTCGGCAGCATCATGATCGCCAAGATGGCCGCCGAGGGCTCCCTGCCACCGCTCGCCGCCATCGCGCTGGGCCTCGTCGTCTGCGGCGGCTTCGGCCTGCTCAACGGGGCGCTGGTGCAGAGAATCCCGCTGCCGCCGTTCATCGTCACCCTCGGCATGCTCAACGTGGCGTTCGCGCTGACCCACATCTACTCCGAGGAGCAGACGGTCACCAGCCTGCCCGGTCCGCTGACGGCCCTCGGCCAGACCTTCCCGCTCGGCAAGACCGACATCACCTACGGCTCGCTGGTCACGATCGGCCTGTTCCTCCTCCTCGCCTACGCCCTGAGCAGCACCAGCTGGGGCCGGCACGTCTACGCCCTGGGCAACAGCCCGGAAGCGGCGCGGCTGAACGGCATCCGCACCTCCCGCCTGACCATCGGCGTCTACACCGTGGCCGGCCTCCTGTACGGCATCGCCGCCCTCCTGCTCATCTCCCGCACCGGAGTCGGCGACCCCCAGGCCGGGCAGACCGACAACCTCGACAGCATCACCGCCGTGGTCCTCGGCGGGACCAGCCTCTTCGGCGGACGCGGCTCGGTCCTGGGCACCTTCATCGGCGTCCTCATCGTCGGCGTCTTCCGCAACGGCCTGCAGCTGATGGGCGTCGCTTCCATCTACCAGACCCTCATCACCGGAGTCCTGGTGATCCTCGCGGTGACCGTCGACCAGATCTCCCGGAAGAAGGCCCGATGACCATCACCGGCTCCCCCACCCCTGTCCTGCAGGCCCGCGGGCTGGTCAAGCGTTACGGCCACGTCACCGCCATCGACGGCGCCGACTTCGACCTGCTGCCCGGCGAGGTCCTCGCCGTCATCGGCGACAACGGCGCCGGCAAGACCAGCCTGATCAAAGCCCTCACCGGCGCGGTGGTCCCCGACGCGGGCGAAATACGCCTCAACGGCGAACCCATCACCTTCTCCGGCCCGCAGAGCGCCCGCGCCCACGGCATCGAGACGGTCTACCAGGACCTCGCCGTCGCCGCCTCCATGGACATCGCCTCCAACATGTTCCTCGGCCGCGAGCTCCGCCGCCCCGGCATCCTCGGCAGCGCCTTCCGCATGCTCGACAAGAAGCGCATGCGCCAGGAGGCAGCCGAGCACATGGCCGACCTGAAGATCGGCCTGCGCTCGCTGACCCAGTCGGTCGAAACCCTCTCCGGCGGACAGCGCCAGGCCGTGGCGGTCGCCCGCGCCGTCGCCTGGGCCCGCAGCGTCGTCGTCATGGACGAACCCACCGCCGCCCTCGGCGTCAAGGAGTCCGGCCAGGTCCTCGACCTCATCCGCCGCGTCCGCGACAAGGGCATGCCGGTCGTCCTGATCAGCCACAACATGCCCCACGTCTTCGAGATCGCCGACCGGATCCACGTCCACCGGCTGGGCCGGCGCGCCGCCGTGATCAAGCCCTCGGACTACTCCATGGCGGAGGTCGTCGCGATCATGACCGGCGCGCTCAGCGTCGACGAGGCCGGAGGTACTGTCGTAGCGGATTCGGAGGCCGCGAAGGCCGCCGGAGTACAGGCCACCTGACAGCACAACCCAGCTCTCACTGTTTCCGGCCGAGGCCGCGGCCGGAATCCGAGAGCATCCAGGAGAAGGTTTCCTCCATGGCAGCGAGCCGCCGCCCCACCCTGGCCGATGTCGCACGAGAAGTAGGTGTCAGCGCCAAGACGGTTTCCCGCGTCCTCAACGAGGACGGACCCGTCTCGGAGCAGACGCGGGAACAGGTACTCGCCGCGGTGGCCAAGCTGGGATTCCAGCCGAACCTCATGGCCCGCAACATCCGCGTCGGCGGCCCGGACACCACCATCGGCCTGGTCATCCCCGATGTCGCCAACCCCTTCTTCGGAGCTGTGGCCCGCGCCATAGAGGACACTGTTCGCGAACGCGGACTGACCCTGCTCATGGGCTCCTCCGCGGACGACCCCGACCGCGAACGCGCCCTGACGGACAAGTTCCTCGCCCGGCGCGTCAGCATCCTGATCGTCGTGCCGTCCGTCGGCGCCGACCACTCCCACCTCAAGTCGCACCGCACGGCGGGACTGCCCATCGTCTTCCTCGACCGGCCAGGAGTCGGCCTGTCCACGGACAGCATCGTCAGCTCCAACCGTGCGGGGGCCCAGGACGGCGTCGCCCACCTGATCGCCCACGGGCACCGCCGCATCGGATTCGTTGGCGACCTGCCCGTCAAGCTGTACACCCGCCGCGAACGCCTCGCCGGATACCGCGCGGCCCTGCAGGAAGCAGACATCCCCTACGACCGCTCGCTGGTCGCCGACGCACACGACCAGCAGGGCGCGGAGGCCGCGACCTCCCAACTCCTCGAACTGGCCGATCCCCCCACGGCGTTGTTCGCAGGCAACAACATCATGGCGCTTGGCATCGTCGCCGAACTCGCCCGCAGCAAGCGTAAGGACGTAGCCGTCGTCGCCTTCGACGACGTATCGCTCGCCGAGGCACTGGAACCCGCCCTGACCGTCGTCGCCCAGGACCCCGAGGAAATCGGCCGCAGCGCGGCAGCCACCGCCCTGGCCCGCCTCGACGGCGATCGCTCCAGGGCACGCACCATCACCGTTCCCACCCGCCTGATCGTCCGAGGCTCGGGGGAGCAACTCGCGCCCAAGCCGTAGGAGGCATGGCTCCGTCGGACGACGAATCGCACGCGCCTGCGGGGTGAGGCGCACCGCCGGCCGTGCCACGATGTGCCGTCGATCGTCTGCGGCGCCGTCGCGTGCCATGAATTAAGCGACCCCGCTCCGAGCACCGACCAGTCGTCCGGAGGGCCGGGAGCGGTTCCCGACCCTCCGTCGCGTTCAGGCGACCCGTGTGAATTCCACGGTCACCTCCGGCGGCCCGCCCGCCACCCCCCGGTACACGCCCTTGTGCGGGGGCACGTCGTCGTAGTCGCGGCCGCGGCCGACCACCACGTGGGACTCGTCGGCGCGGGTGCGGTTGGTCGGGTCGTAGCCGCACCAGTCGCCCGCCCAGTACTCGATCCAGGCGTGGCTCTGCCCGGCGACCGGGCGGTGGAGCTCGGCCTCCTTCTCCGGGTGCAGGTAGCCGGAGACATAGCAGGACGGCAGCCCCAGGCCCCGCAGCAGGGCGATGGTGACGTGGGCGATGTCCTGGCAGACGCCCGTGCCCTGCTCCCAGGCCTCGGCGGCGGAGGTGTTCACGCCGGTCGTGCCGGGCAGGTACGACACCCGGTCGGCGACCAGCGAGGAGACGGCGACGGCCATCTCGTGCGGGTCGAGGCCCGCCGTGACCTCCCGCGCGTGGGCGATCAGCTCCGCCGGGACCGTCGTACGCACCGTCGGGTTCGCGAACTCCAGCAGACGGGAGCGCGCGGTGCGTTCGGCCACCTCCGCCCAGCCGGGCGGCTCGGGAAGCGGACCGGGCGGGGCCGTCTCGACCAGGCTGGACGCGGTGATCGTGAGGTCGGAGTGCGGGTCCATCAGGTCGAAGCCGGTCACCTGGGTGCCCCAGTAGTCCCAGTACGACCAGGTCGCGGCCGCCGGGCCGACAGTCACCCGACCGTCCAGGGTGGTCTGGCCGGGCAGCGTCAGCGGGGTCATCCGGACCTCGTTGTGCGAGGAGACGGCGGCCTGCGCGTAGGAGACGCGGGTGACGTGCCGGATGCGGAGGCGGCGGATTCCCTTGCCGGTCACGCTCACGCCCCTTCCTGGGCCCACTCGACGGCCCCTTGGTACGGGAAGAACCGTTCCGCCACCGCGTCGGCGGACGTCATGCAAGCCTGCTGCAAGTCCCGTAGCAGTACTGGTAGTTGCTCCTCAAGGGCGTGTGAGTCCAGGTACTCCAGGCGGGTACGCAGGCGGCCGATCGGGCGGCGTGCCAGGTCCTGGCGCGGGCGGCCCAGCGCGGTCAGACACTCCTCGGCCGTGGTCAGCGCATGCAGCGCCGAACGTGGGAAGTCCCGGTCCAGAAGCAGGAATTCGGCCACGCGCGGGGTGTCGCCGAAACCGCCGTAGACGCGCGCGTACGCCTCGTCGGCGCCGCTCGCGCTCAGCAGCGTCGGCCAGTCCGGCGCGTGCGCCGCGTCCAGCACGCGCACGCTCAACAGCCGTACAGTCATGTCGACCCGTTCCAGACTCCGCCCCAGGACCACGAACCGCCAGCTGTCGTCCCGGCTCATCGTGGAGTCGGCGAGCCCGAAGAAGAGAGCCGCGCGGCGCCGGACGAGCTCCAGATAGGCGTACGGACCCGTACGGCGGGCGGCGAGCCGCTGGTCGGCGAGAGCGTGCCAGGTGGAGTTGAGGCACTCCCACATCTCCGAGGAGACGGCCTCACGGGCGCTGCGGGCATTGAGCCGGGCAGCACCCAGCGCACCCTCGATGGAACCGGTCGAGCGCGCGTCGAACGCGAGCTGGTCCAGCACCTGTTGCATGTCGACCGGTTCCGCCCCCGCGTCCACGCCGAGGATCGCGTACAGCGACCGGCAGGCCGTGTCCTCGTCGCGCCAGGGGTCCTCCAGCATGCGGTGCAGATAGGCGTCGAGGATCCGGCCGGTGGCGTCCGCTCGCTCGACGTACCGCCCGGTCCAGGTCAGCGCCTCCGCTATCCGGGAGAGGATCACGTCGTTCACTGCTGCTGTGCCCCTTCCTGTACGACCGTAGGGGTGCCGTCGGGACCCAGCTGGCGGGGAGCGACGTCGGGCAGATCGCCGGAGCCGACAGGGGCCGGCCGTTCGGCGGGGCCCTCGGCGAGTACCCAGGTGTCCTTGGAGCCGCCGCCCTGGCTGGAGTTGACGATCAGGTTGCCCTCCTGGAGGGCGACGCGGGTGAGGCCGCCGGGCAGCACCCAGACGTCGTTGCCGTCGTGCACGGCGAACGGGCGCAGGTCGATGTGGCGCGGGGCCATGCGCTCGCCGGCGAGGGTGGGGGAGGTGGACAGGGCGACGGGCCGCTGCGCGATGAAGCCGCGGGGGTCGGTGATGACGGCTTTGCAGGTGCGTTCGAGGGTGTCGGGGTCGGCCTTCGGCCCGATGACGATGCCCTGACCGCCCGCACCGTCCACGGGCTTGACGACGAGCTGCTCGATCTGGTCGAGGACTGCCTCCAACTGCCCGGGTTCGTCGGGCCGGTAGGACTCCACGTTGGGAAGGACGGGTTCCTCGGACAGGTAGTACCGAATCAGATCCGGGACGTAGGTATAGAGCAGTTTGTCGTCCGCGATCCCGTTTCCGACGGCGTTCGCGAGCGTGACATTGCCGGCCATCGCCGCGTTCATGATCCCCGGGCAGCCGATCACCGAGTCGGGCCGGAAGTGCAGCGGATCGAGGAAGTCGTCGTCGAGACGCCGGTACACGACGTGGACGGGCACCTCGCCGCGCGTGGTCCGCATCCACACGCGGTTGTTCCGGCACAGCAGGTCGTGCCCCTCCACTAGTTGCACGCCCATCAGCCGGGCGAGCAGGGCGTGTTCGAAGTAGGCCGCGTTGTTGGGCCCGGGGGTCAGTACCACGACCCTGGGGTCGGCGGTCCCGTCGGGCGCGGCGGCGCGCAGGGCGGCCAGCAGGCGGTGCCCGTAACCGTCGACGGGCAGCACGTGCTGCTCGGCGAAGAGGGAGGGGAAGATGCGGGTCATCGCACGCCGGTTCTCGATCACGTACGACACCCCGCTGGGCACCCGCACGTTGTCCTCCAGCACCCGGAAGTCCCCGGCCTCGTCACGCACGAGGTCGATGCCGGCGACGTGGATGCGCACACCACCGGGAGGCTCGATCCCCTGCGCGACACGGTGGAAATGGGGGGAGTTGAGGAGCAGCCGCCAGGGCACGACGCCGTCCTCGAAGGCACGGCAGGGACCATAGGCGTCGGTGAGATAGGCCTCCAGGGCCCTGACTCTCTGGCCGACGCCGCGTTGTATGAGATCCCATTCGAGGGCGTCGAGGATGCGCGGCACGAGGTCCAGCGGCCACGGCCGCTCCTCGCCCGCAAAGGCGTAGGTCACACCACGGTCGGTGAACGCCCGCGCCATCTGGTCGGCCCTGAAGCGCAGTTCACTGGGTGCGATCGGCTGCAGCGCCGCCAGTACCGGCTCATAGGCGGTCCTGACCTCACCCGGCCGCACAAACATCTCGTCCCACGCGTCGGCCAACGCGTATGCGTCAAATATATCCGCCATGAGGGGACATTAAGTGCGGCTCGTAACGCGACGATCTCTACGTGATTTCCGGCAGCGCACCCGCGGCCGCCCACCCTGTGGGGCGCCAAAAGTCTCGGGTGCACCCCGAGTACGGATTGTCGGATGTTCGGCCTGACTCCCCTCGCATCTGGTCACACCCGGTCCCCGTGCGCCTCCCGTCGCATCACCGGCCACGTCCTGCAATTGCGCAGGTCTCCTGGTGCCCGCTCAGAACAGTGCCAGGCCCTCGCCGCTGGTGTCCGCGATGACTGGCCGGAACTGGGCAGGGAGGCCGTCCAAGCGGTCAGGACCGGCCGCGGCGGCCACGGCAGGCGCCGTCTCGGCCAACCAGACACGAAACCGCTCGGCGGCTTCGCGGTAGGGGACTCACGCCAGGACACGGTGCTCGCCGGAGGGGCAGAAGTCGACGGCGACAGTGAGCAGGCAGGAACCAGGTGGTGTGGCTTGCCGAAACCGCGACGTCGGAATACGCCATTGTTCGCGCCGACGCTGGTGGGGACGATCTACGGCATGAACTTCCACGACATGCCGGAGCTGGGCGGGAGCTTCGGATACCCCTTCGCAATCGGGTTGATGGGGGTCGTCTGCGTCAGCGTCTCGGGAACTCTGCGTGTACCTAAGGGTTACAGGCTTTTCGGGCGCGGCGTGGTCGTCTGCCGCCATCGTGGGGTCCGAACCTCGGGGGGAGGTGGTGGACTTCGGCGGCGTGCGGGCGGTGGAAGCCGGTCCGCTCGGCGGCGCGGGTGCGTCGTCGACAGGTTCCGTGGGAGAGCCGCACCCGGCCCGGCCGGAGGAGGCTCCGGCCGGGGTGGGGCGGGTACTCCATGACCTGGCACCGGCCCGTGGAGGGCTGGAGCCTGGGTGTCATGCCCCGCCGGACGCTGGACCACCCCGGTGGGGGTGGTGGCGGGGACCGTACGCACATCGGGCATCCGGCACCGCCCCGCCCGCCGCCCTGACCAACGCCATCGACTACCTCTACGAGGAGTGGGGCGGCAAGCCGGTCGGCTATGTCGGCTACGGCATCTTCGGCGCGGTCATCGCGGTGCAGAAGCTGCGCGCGCAGGCGGGGCCGCTGCGGATGGCGGACATCGGTCCGCAGGTGGCGCTGTCGCTGCACGAGGACTTCGTGGACTTCGTGGACTTCGCCGACTTCAAGCCGCAGGAGCCGCACGTGGCGGAGGTGCGCGGGCTGGTCGACGAGCTGCTGGCGTGGGCGGGGGCGCTCCGCCCGCTGCGTGCGGCTTCCCGGGCCGCTGTCTGAAGCCCGGCGGGCGGCGGCACGTCAGCGGTTCTCCAGGGGCAGCAGCTCGGTCGCGAACGCCTCGACGAAGGCACGGCGGGAGGTCACCGGGCCCGCCGGGCGCACCACGAACTTCGACAGGCCCGCGTCGGTGAACCGGCGCAGCTGGTCGCGGGCGTCGGCCCAGCCCCAGCACAGCAGGGTGCGCGGGTCGGCCACGTCGGGGCGGTCCTGGCGCAGGCGGGCCAGCAGGGCGTCCACGGCCTGCTCGTCGGCGTCGTCCTGGACGATCGTCAGGTAGGTGCCGTAGTGGTCCTCGTCGATCGTCCGGGCCGCGTGGTCGGCGGCCCGGACGATCCGGGCACGGCAGGCCTCTGCCTCGGCCGGGGTGATGGTGCTGCCGAGCCAGCCGTCGCCGAGCCGACCGACCCGGTCCAGCGCGGCCGGCACCCGGCCGCTGAGCCACAGGTCCAGGGGCCGCGTGGGCAGCGGGGCGACCGAGGCCTCGTCCAGGTGGAAGAACCGGCCGTGGTGGGTGACGACCGGCCCGGTCAGCAAGGCCCGCACCACGCCCAGAGCCTCCTCGAACACCTCGGAACGCCGCCCGTCCGGCACCGGGAACACCGTGCGGTCGGCGGGCCGGGCGGGGCGGACGCCGAAGACGGGCAGGACGCGGCGCGGGGCGAGCGCGGCCAGGCCCGCGAGCTGCGCGGCGAGCACCGCCGGGTTGCGGCCGGGCAGGACCACCACGCTCATGCCCAGCTTCAGCCGCTCGGTACGGCCCGCCGCGTAGGCGACGGCGACCAGCGGATCGACCACTCCCGGCGCCGAGACCAGGTCCGAGAACCACACCGAGTCGACCCCGTGCGTCTCCAACTCGGCCACCAGACGGGTCAGATCGGGGTTGCCGGGCGGTGTGGCGCGCTCGGGCACGTTCCCCACGCCGATGCGAATCTTCATACCGGTATCAGATCTCCTGGGTCACGGGCTCGGGCTCGGTCAGCCAGAGGTGGGAACTGCGCCGGACGGTGACGATCAGGACGAGCGCGACGCCGACGGCGACGCCGACCAGGTACCACGGGGTCGCCGCGTGGCCGCCTGCCGTGAGCATCAGGCTCAGCTGGGGCACGGCGATCAGGCCCACGTTGACGCCCGCCGAGTAGAGCCCCATGTTGCGGCCGGTGACGGACGGGTCGGAGACCTCGCTGACGTAGTGCAGGAGCGCCGGGAAGACGACCATCTCGGCCGCGGTCCACAGCAGCGTCGCGCCCACCAGCGTGGGGCCCGAACCGGACAGGCCCATCAGTGCGAAGCCCGCGCCGGCCAGCAGATAGCCGGCCAGCAGCGAGGCGTAGTGGCTCACGTTCCGCATCGCCGTGTTCAGCGGCACCTCGAAGAGCACGATGGCGCCGGCGTTGACGAAGAAGACGAGGCCGGCCCAGAAGCTGTCGAGGCCGCGCTCGTGGATCACGTAGGCGCTGAGGAAGGTCGGCGGCAGCGCGTACGCCAGATGGATCGGGAGGGCCAGCAGGAAGATCGTCCAGAACCGGGTCTCGCCCTTGAGGGTCGGCGCCACCAGGCGCCCCCGGACCGGCTTCTCCCCCGCCGCCACGGCCCCCTTGGAGGTCCGCAGGGTGAGGAGGACGGCGGTCGCGAGGACGACACAGGCGTTGATGAGGAAGAGGCCGGCCGGCCGCCAGGCGAACACGAGTCCGCCCAGCGCCGGTCCGATGCCCATGCCGACGTTGATGGCGAGCCGGTTGCAGGAGAAGGCGACCTTGCGGTCGCTCTCCTGCGAGTACCGCACAGTCTCCGCGTACGCGGCCGGCGTGAACGCCTCGTAGAAGAAGCCCCATACGAGGGTGCCCACCGTGAGCAGCGCGGCGCTTTCCGCGAGCGGAAGGACCAGCACCAGCGCCGCGTTGCCCACCAGCCCGCTGATCATCACGGTCCGCGCGGACACGAACCGCAGGACCGGCCCGGCCGCGAGGTCGGCGGCGAGCGCGCCGACACCGTAGGCACCGACGATCGAGCCCACCTGCCTCGCGGAGTAGTCGTTCTGTGCCACCAGGTAGGCGGACAGGAACGGGAACGCCATGGTTCCGGACCGGAAGAGGAGGGTGGTGACGAACAGGGTCCGCAGTTCGGGCGCGAGCCCGCGGACCGCGTGCAGAGTGCTGCGCAGCATCAGACGAGGTACACCTTGTCCTTCGGTTCCTGGAGGGAGGGTGCGGCAGCCCGGCCGCACGACGTCGATGATCAGCCCTCACGCGCTTTCTGCCCCATAAGCAGAGTCGATGGACATAAGCGATGGCAGGGGGTGGCGGTTATGCTCCGGTGATGCCCACGACGCTTGCCATGTTGCGTGCCTTCGCCGCCGTCGCTCGTACGGGCTCGTTCCAGCGGGCGGCCGACGCGCTCAAGGTGCGGCAGCCGGCGGTGAGCGACGCGATCCGCCGGCTGGAGGCCGAGGCCGGCCGGCCGCTCTTCAGCCGCACCCGCGACGGCGTGCATCTCACCGACTTCGGGCGGCAGTTGCTCGCCGACGCCCTCGCGGCCGTGGACGCGGCCGACCGGGTCGACGCGCTGCTCGCGGACCGCAGACCGAGTCTCACGATCGGCTTCATGGGGGAGGCGGCCGGCCGCCGCACCTCGTGGCTCATGAAGCTCGTCCGGGACGAGACCGGCGCCGACATCACCCTGCGCCGCTATGACTACGCCGACCCGAGCTGCGGTCTGACGTCCGGTCGGTCCGACCTCGCCATCGTGTGGCCGCCGCTGGACGACCCCACGATCCGCAGCCTGACGGTGGCCAGTGATCGTCGGGCCGTCGCCCTCCCCCTGGACGATCCCCTGGCCGGCCGTGATCGTGTCGAACCGGCCGAACTGGCCGGGCGCACCTGGGTCGTTCCGCTCTCCGAGGACCGGACCTGGGCCGAGTTCCGCACCCCACAGGCCGTGGGCATCACCGACCTGCGCGACATGGTCATGTCGCGGTCCATCGAGGAGACCCTCGAACTCGTCTCCCTCGGCCGTGGTGTCGCGCTGGTCTCGGAGAGCACCGACGAGCACTACGCCCGGGCGAACGTGGTCATCGTGCCCCTGTCCGGGAACATCCACTGCTCGACCGCGCTCGCCTGGCGCAGCGCCGACCGCAGGACCGTGGTACGACGCGTCGCCGAGGCGGCGCTCGACGCGACCGAGCCCTGAGAGCCGTTCATCGATCGTCTCCTCTCTACGTGCGGTCGCATACGGATGTCAGCCAGCTCAGGCTCTCCGCGCTGCCCAGGCTGTCCAGGTTCTTCAGCAGGTCGTCCAGTTGGCGCGGATCGGCGAGGAAGTCGATGGTCGCCTGGGCGAAGGCGTCGCGCACCGGGGGCGGCATGGCGTCGGAGGCGTCGAAGCAGTGGACCGCCCCGCGGTCGAGGAGGGTCCGGGCCAGCGAGCGGCGCCAGGCGGGGGTGGAGTCATCTGCCGCGGGCTGCGCGTGGGCGTTGACGGAGAGACCGGCCTCCTTGGTGCTCCACGCCCGCTGGGTCACGGCGGAGGCGAGGTGCCGGATCAGGTCCTGGGCCTGCGGGGTGGCGTGCAGCAGGGCGACCAGGTCGCCGGAGACCTCCCAGGCGTTGTCCGTGGTGGCGCCGGGAATGAGGCCGGTCGAGGGCTCGTAGCGACCGCGCGCCTTCTTCCACGGATCCAGGTTGCGGATGAAGGAGGCCTGGTGCTCCAGGGTGCACTGGGGCGGGTTCATCGTCACCAGCTCGGACGCCTTCTGGTACTCGGTCTGCAGTGCGCGCAGGACGAGGTCCCTGGAGCCACCGGCGCCCACCATCTTCCCCCAGGTGGTCCAGGCCTCCTTCACCTCCTTGGACTGCCAGGGCAGCAGGCCGCGCGCCCACCGCTCGTACACGCCCGGGCCGTACCGCTGCAGCAGGATGTCCTCGATCCAGTCGGTGCCGGGCCAGCCGCTGGTGGCGCCCGAGCCCATGCCGAGGCACCACTGGTCCGGCCGCTTCGCAGCGTCCTGGCGCTGCTGCGCACCGACCCCCGGCCGGTACCAGACCATGCTCTTGAGGTCGGCCTTGAGCGGGAACCAGTACACGTGCCCGTTCCTGGGCGTTACCCAGGACTTGCTGAAGTCGCCCTGTGGGACGAGATCTTCGAGCGGCTGCAGCTGCTTCTGGTCGGCGTAGGCGGCGAGTTCGCCGGGGCCGGTGAGCACCACGACGTCGGGCGGGGTGCCGGCCTCGACGTCGGCGCTGAGCACCTGGCTCTCGGCGGAGCTGCCCTGGTAGTCGACGTGGACGTGGTACTTGCGCTCGAAGGGGTCGATGACCGCCTCCCGGAAGTACTGCTCGTCCTTGCCCGTCCAGTTGGCCAGCAGGGTGACGGTCGGTTCCTGTCCGAGGGCGCGTACGCCGAGCACGACGGCCGCCGCCAGCACGGCCAGGCAGCTCACCAGCACGGTGACCGTACGCACCGGGCGGCGCCGGGTGGCGGCCGCGGGGCCGCTGCCGGGGGCGCTCACCGGGGCCTGAACCGGTAGTCGTTGATGTGCTGTCGCAGACCTGTCTCGGTCAGCGCCATGAGCACGATGCCTCCCAACACGATCCACGCCGAGGCCGCCGCGCGGAGACCGGTGTGCGCCAGGTACCCGGCGGTGTGCTGCCCCGCGTCCGTGACGGCCTGCCCGGACACCAGCTGGTCGAGCAGAGAGCGGGTGTCCGTCATGCCCTGGCGCGTCCACACCGTGAACAGCACGAGGGTCGTGAACCCTCCGGCCAACAGGGCGCATGCGGCGATGAGTTGACGGTTGAACCTGCGGCGGAAGCGGCGGCGCAGGAAGAGCTGGGTCTCCACCAGGGCCGCGCCCAGGGCGAGGACGAGCAGCGCGGTCACGCTCCAGCCGAGCCACAGCGCCCATCCGAAGGAGGTCTGCCGCCCGACCACGGCCCGCTGTTCGTCCTGCAGCCGTCTGAGCCGGTCCTCGATGCCGGCCTTCGCGGTCTTCAGCATGCTGGTCGCGTAGCTGAGGTAGGCGTCCCGCAACACGCTCCCTTGTGGCTCCAGTTGGGCCTTCTCGACCATGCCGGTGTACCCGATGATCAGTCCGGCGACCGTCTGCAGGGCCTGCCGGCCGCCCGGGCCGCCCACGTCGTCGGTGGCGGCCAGGGCGAGGCTCTGCGCGGCCACCGAGATCTGTTTCTGGAACTCGCTGGTCGACGGGGTCCCCCCGGTCGCGTCCGCCTGTGCCTCGCCGAGCGCGTACAGCGCGGTGTCGATGGCGACGACGGCGGGGGCGCTGGAGGTGCGCAGCGGGTTGGCGTCCGCGTGCACCCCCTCGTAGGACAGGAACAGGGACAGGGTCAGCACGGCCGTCAGGGCCAGCAAGAGGCGGCGGCGCACGCCGAGTTCGTACGCGGTCGTGCTGCCCGGGTCCGGCGGTCGCCGCCCGGAGCCGAGGAGGCGGCCGAGGAGGCGGGGCAGCTGGGCCCGGTCGCGGGGGCTGGTGGTGGCGTGCACCCGCCGGCCCGGCCTGGTGCGGGCGTCGACGCTCACAGGGCTCCCCCCAGCAGACGTCCGCACCTGCCGCAGTACACGGAGTCCGCCGGGCCGAGCCACTTGCATTCCGGGCACTCGATCAGCTCGTCGGTATCGGGCGGGGCCTGCGGACCGGCGGCCGGCGGACCTGCCTCGGGCGGGCCCGCGGCGGGTTGTTCCGGTGGGGTGGTCATGGCGCTGGAGAGGATCAGGTGCTGCCAGTCGACGTCCTTGAGGCCGTCGCGGACCCGGCCCGTGCCCGGCTCGGCCTCGATCCGGCGCAGGGCGCCCAGCAGGTGGGCGTCGCCCAGCTCTCCGGCCAGCGCCAGTGCCCGGGCGAGTTCCCGGTCCGCCTCCGCCCTGCCCTCCGCGCGGCGCAGCCAGGCCCGGTAGGCCCGGGCCACGGCGGCGCTCGCCTGCTGGTACAGCTCGTGGCGGCGGACCCCGGGATGCTGCCGGGAAGCGTCGAGCGGGTTGTCGGTCCAGCGCACCAGGACGGGCTGCGGCGCGGGCAGCCGTACGGCGGGCCCGAAGTCGGGTACGACCACGTCCACGGCGGCGAGCTGGAGGTCCTCGTCGATCTCGCGGCCGGTCGGGTCGGCGGTCAGCACGACCTGGAAGTGCCGGGTCTCCTCGCCCCAGGCGCGGGTGACGTACTCGGCGCCGCGTGCGCCCAACTCGGCGCCGGTGGCGAGGAGTTCCTGCTCGTTCGGCACGACCTGCTTGACCTGACGGATCACGGTGCCGGGCGTCGGGGTGATCCTGATGCGCAGCTCGGGGACGGCGGTGCCGAGCAGTCCGTTCACCAACTCCTCGTACGCGGCGGGCAGTTCCGACTCGCGGCGGACCGCGCCGGCCCGGCCGTGCAGTCGCCGGGTGATGCCCAGGAGGAGGTCGGCGTCCCAGTCGTCGCCGATGCCCCACGCGTCGCAGACGAACCGGCCGTCGCAGGCCTCCAGGGCGGTGTCCAGACGCATACCGGCGCGGTGGTCGTGCTCGTTGCGCCCGTCGGTGAGCAGCAGGACGTGTTTGACGGGCGCGGACTGCTTGCTCAGCAGCCGCCGGGCCAGGTCGAGCCAGTGGCCGATGGCGGTGCCGCCGTTCGCGTCCAGGATCCGTACGGCGCGTTCGGCGGCCTCCCGCTCGGCGGTCCCGGCGACGGCCATGCCCTCACGGTCCGGGCCGGGGTGCACCACGGTGGCGTCGAACCGGCCGGAGAGCACGGCGAACGCGGTGCCCTCGGGCAGCAGCCGCAGGGCGGCGACCGTGGCGTCCTTGGCGGCGCGCAGTTTGGCGTCCGGGTGCAGCATGGAGCGGGAGGTGTCGACGATCAGCACCTCGGCGAGGGCGGGCCCTGCCCCGCGGGCGCCCCCGGTGACGATGCCCGGCGTGCCGTTGCTGCTGACCCCGATCTCCAGGATGGCGTGCATCTCCCGGTCCTGGGACCGCCCGGCCGCGGTCGGCGCGACGGGCAGTTCCTTCTCCTGGCCGATTGCGAGGGTCACCGTGATGTCCTCGGTGCTCTCGCCTCTCCCGGCCACACTCATGGCCTCGTCCCCCTCGTTTCCCCGATGTCGTCCGCGTTCTCAGAATCTGCTCATCGGCCGCACGGCGTGGGCCAGGTCGAGCAGCCGGCCGTGTTCGCCCGCTGTGCGCGCCTGTGCGGCCAGTTGCCGGAAGGACTGCTCCAGCAGCGTGCGCAGGGCGTCCTCGCCGCCGGCTCCGAGCAGGTCGCCGGCCGGGAACTGAGGTCCCCAGCCCGGCTTCGGGCGGCAGTGCAGGACGTTCTCCCGGACCTCGGCGACCAGCCGGGCCCGCGACTCGCCGACGGCGGCGCCGCCGTCCAGGTGCAGCTCGGGCAGCCGGCGGTCCGCGTCCCGCAGATCGGCCACCGACGGGGCCCGGCCGTGCAGGACACCGGCGCGGACACGCACGGCCGCGATGCGGGCGGCGTCGTAGTGACGGGAGGTGGCGGGCACGTCGTCGAGGACGCGTACGGCCGCGTCCCGGTCCCCCGTGGCCAGGTGGCCGCGGGCCAGCCCGAACGCGGCGGCGGTGTGGGCGAAGTCCCGGGCCCACACGGCCTCGTAGAACCGCATGGCCCGGGCCGTGCGCTGCTCACCGCCGTGTTCGGCGCAGTACCCGAGGGCCAGTTTGGGCACGTACTCGCCGGGCAGCGCCCGGTAGACGGCCTCGAAGCAGCTGCCGGCCTGCCGTACCTCGGCCTTGCTCAGGTGGAGCACGCCGCGGTGCCAGGCGATGCGCCAGTCGTAGGCGGCGGCGCGCTCGCCGAGCAGGGTCTCGGCCTCGGCCAGCCAGCTCTGGGCCTCGCCCTGCGCGCCCTGTCTCAGATAGGCGCGGCACAGCCACAGCGCGGTTTCGGGGGTGCCGAGGCGGGATTCGCGGGGCCACTGCCGGGCGACCCGGTCGGGGGCGTCGGGCGGGAAGGTGTCGAGCAGCAGGGCGGCGCCGTCGTCGGGGTCGGGGACTGGTTCCGG
Organism: Streptomyces sp. NPDC001816; assembly: GCF_042892235.1. NCBI lineage: Bacteria > Bacillati > Actinomycetota > Actinomycetes > Kitasatosporales > Streptomycetaceae > Streptomyces > Streptomyces sp. NPDC001816. The sequence goes on along the minus strand of NZ_JBIATY010000001.1, from coordinate 566,178 downwards.
CAGGGCGCCGGCGACCTCGGCGGCCGCGGGCGGGGAGACGTCGAGATCGGCGGGGTGTGCACCGGGCCGACCGGTCCAGTGGTCCAGGGAGGGGATCGCGCCGAGTCCGGCGTCGAGGCTGGCCTCGGTGGCGCGGAACCGGGTGCTGCTCTCGGGCAGTTGCTCGCCGAACTGCAGCGAGCGGAACTCGCGCAGGACCTCCCAGAGCTGGCGGGACATCTCGGCGGCCGAGCGGAACCGGGCGCGGGGTTCGGCGTGGGTGGCGCGGTCGATGAGGCGGCGGAAGGAGTCGGGGGCGAGACCGCGGGCCGCTTCGGTGCCCCGGGCGAGGGCCTGCAGGGTCATGCCGACGGTGTAGAGGTCGCTGTCGACGTGCCAGCCTCGGCTGTCGACCTCCTCCTTGGGCGGGGCGAAGCTCGCGGTGTAGACGTAGGCGGAGCCGCGGTCGCCGATCGCGCGGACCGCGCCGAGGTCGATGACCTTGATCGCCCGCCCGAAGTGGATGACGTTGGCGGGCTTCATGTCGCAGTAGAGCAGCCCGCGTTCGTGCATGTACTGCAGGGCGCCGAGGATCTTGCAGCCGTAGGTGAGGACGTGGTCGAGGCGGGGTCGGCCCTGGAAGACGCGCTCGGCGTCGTCGGCGTCGAAGAGCTGCTGCAGGGAGCGGCCGCCGATGTAGTCCATGACCAGGTAGCCGGTGGGCGAGCTGCCGGGGGCCTGGTGCTCGACGTAGGTGATGATGCGGACGATGTCGGGGTGGTGCAGACCGGTGAGCGAGCGGCGCTCTTCGACGGCGTTGCGGCGGGCGAGCGCGTCGTGGACGTCGATCAGCCCTTTGAGGACGACGCGGTGGCCGTCGGCGCTGGTGTCCTCGGCGAGGTGGATCCAGCCGAGGCCGCCGCGGGCCAGGCAGCCGAGGATCCGGTAGTGGCCGGCGACCAGGTCGCCCTTGTCCAGCTGGGGCAGGAAGGAGTAGGGGGTGCCGCAGCGGGGACATCGGCCCTTGACCGGGGCGGGCTGGCCGCCGTAGCCGATGCCGACGATCATCGTGCAGCCGTTCGCGCCGCAACGGCGGCCGCCGGTGGGCGGCCGGGGGTCCTCGACCAGCCCGCCCTCGGGGGCGGGGACGTCGGGCAGCAGGACCAGTCCGTGCTGGTCGAGTTCGCCGACTCCGGCGACGGCGTGGACGGGCTGCGGGCCGGGCGGTTCCTCGGCGCCGGTGCCGGGCGGCGGGGACGGTGGCTCGGACCGCGATTCGGACCGCGGCTCGGTCCGTGGCTCCAGGTGCCGGTGTCCGCAGGTGTCGCAGTAGCCGGTGCCCATGATGTGGCCCGCGCAGCCGGGCCGGATGCACGAGGTCATGGGGTGCCCTCCCTTCCGGGTGCCGTTCCGGAGCAGAAGCCGACGAAGCGCCGGGCGGCGGTCTCCGCCTCGTCCACGTCGCAGGGGCTCTGCCGCAGCAGCGACAGGGCGCGTTCATAGAGCCGGTAGGCCTCCATGACCCGGTCACCGCCCTGGGCCGCGGCCCGTTCCCGGCACAGCGGCCACTCGGCGGTGACCCGGCCGAGGAGTTCCTCGCGGCGGCGCAGCCGGTCGTCGAGGACCGAGACCGCCTGTTCCAGGCGCTGGCGGCGGCGCTCGGCGGCGTCCTCGAAGGTGAACAGCAGGTCGGCGTGGCGGGGTTCCCGCTCCCGCTCGGGGGTGTGGGCGACCCAGGCGAGCAGCATCCGGGTGCGCCGTACGCCGGCCTCGGCCTGGTCCAGCAGCTGCCGGGTGCCGGGGTCGGCCGCCACGCGGTCCCGGCGCTCGTCGAGCGCGGGCCCCAACTCATCGACGATGTGGTCGAGTTCGCGGTGCAGCCGGGTCCAGCGGTGGCGCAGCGGACGCTGGACAAAGGATTCGGCAGCCTGGGCCGCGCGGCCGCCCCGGCGGCGGAAGACCAGGAGCAGCCGGGCCCCTTGTTGAGCGAGCCGGTCCAGCAGGCCGAGCAGGGCGTCGGGTTCGGCGGCCTGGTCGACGCCGACCAGGACGGCGGCGAGCGGCACGCGCAGGGCGCCGAGCCGCTCCGGCCTCGGGTCGCCGCGGATGCCCAGTCGCCCGGCGATCCGGTCCATTACCTGATGGACCGTCAGTCCCTTGACGTCCAGGGCGAGATCGTGGCCGCCGGCCGGCGGTACGGTCTCGGGTGGGTCGTGGCTGAAGGCGCTGGTGTTCTGCTGGGTGCGCAGCTCCCGGTCGGCCAGGGTGACGGCGCGGGTGAGGGTCCAGGCGCGGCCGCTGCGGGCGGGGACGACGGTGACGAGCACCGGCCAGCCCTCGCCCCGGAACCAGGAGGCGAGTTCGGTGGCGAACGGCACGTCGAGCCGGCCGGCGGTGCCCGTCGCACCGGGGCGCAGCGTCGGGTCGACGGCCTCGGCGCCCTCGCTCCAGGCGGCGGCCTGCGGCAGATGGCTCAGGATGGTCTCGGTGGGGCTCATGTAGCTGAAGACGGAGCCCGGGCCCTCGTCGACGCTGAGGACGATCCCGATGACCTCGTCGGTCTCGTGGTCGACCACTCCCCCGCCGCTGAAGCCCGGGGCGGCCAGCTCACCCTGGGTCTGCGGGCGCAGCTGCACCTGGTGGTCCCGGCCGCGGGCGGCGACGAGGGTGGCGCCGTGCCAGCGGCCGCCGTCGTCGCCGGCCGGGAAGCCGTACATGCTCACCGGTCCGTGCGGCGAGGCCAGCCGGTAGAGCCGGGTGGTGTGTTCGGCGGGCAGCGGCTGCGCCAGCCGCAGCAGGGCCAAATCTCCGATGCGGTCGCCGAAGGCGTCCTCCCGCTGCGGCACATGCTCGTCCGCCCGGACCGTTGCGGCCACGCCCGGTACGCCGGGCACGCCGACGAAGTGGACGACGTAGGGCCGGCCGGGCCGGACGACATGGGCCGCGGTGAGCACGCGGTCGGGGGCGAGGAGCACCCCCGCGCCAAGCACCCGTCCGTCCTGCTCTTCGATGCGAGCCACCCAAGGTGGCGTCCTTAACCGCGACTTGACGGCTCGCTCCCCCGTGCGCGTCATGTCACGAGAGGTTACTCCGCGTGCCCCTCCGGTACTACTGGTGTGCACGGGGTTGTCGCGGACGGGCGGGATGCGGGCGTCCGCACCGGATGTCCCGCCGGGTCCGGCGTCACCGCGCGCGGGCCTCCCACCCGGTCCAACTCCGCACGCTGACGGCGATCACCGGCCCGTGCAGCGGGTGGTCGCGGTACTGCGGATACTTCTCGCGCAGCAGTCGTACGGCGGTCTCGTGGGCTTCGCGTACGGCCGGGTCGGGCGCGTCGGGCGGCAGGACGCTGGCCTCGCCGTCGGCGCGGACCCACCACAGCTGGTCCCAGTTCTCGTCGTAGGCGTCCGCGAGCAGGCACACGGCCGGGTGTGCGGCGATGTTGCGCAGCCGCTTGAGGCGGGCGGTGGTCTTGGGTTTGTGGTCGACGGCGGTCACGAGCCGGTCGGTGCCGCCGAGGGTGTGCCGGGCGAAGACCACCGGCACCTGGTGCGGGCGGCCCGCCGCGTCGACCGTGGCCAGCCGGGCGACCCGGGCGGCGGTGAACCGGCGCCGCGCCTCCGCCGCGTTCAGTGCGGGCATCCTCGCTCCCGGTGTTCAGCGCGCGTGCAGTGCGTCGAGCACGTCGAGCACGTCCGCGTCGGTCAGCTGCCCGAAGTCGGCGTACCACTGTCCGACGGAGCCGAACCCGGCCGGCCGGCGCGGGCACACGATCATGTCGGCCTCGTCCTCGAGCAGGGCGAGGGAGTCCGGGGCGCCGACCGGGACGGCCAGCACGACCCGGGCCGGGGCCCGGCGCCATACGTGGCGCAGGGCGGCGCGGGCGGTGGCACCGGTGGCCAGGCCGTCATCCACGATGATCACGGTACGGCCCTTGAGTTCGGGGGGCGGGCGGTCGCCGCGGTAGCGCTGCTCCCGCCGGGCCAGCTCGGCCCGTTCCCGCTCGACGGTCGGGGCGAGGCGCTCCTCGGTCAGGCCCAGGCGGTCGAGGGTGTCCGAGTCGAAGAGGGGCGGGTCGCCGGCGGCGAGGGCACCGACGGCGAACTCCGCGTGGTGCGGGGCGCCGATCTTGCGTACGACGAGCACGTCGAGCGGGGCGTCGAGGGCACGGGCGACGGGCGCGGCGACCGCGATACCGCCGCGGGGCAGGGCCAGGACGACGGGGTCGGGAAGGTCGCCCCTGTCGCGCAGGTCCCTCAGCAGGCCGGCGAGTTTCCGTCCGGCCTCGGCGCGGTCCCGGTAGTACATGGGCCCGTCCTCTCGCCGGGGTCCTCTCCCCCCGTACCTCCATGGTGCTACGGCGGCCGGACCTGGCGTCGGAAAACACTCACGAATTCGAACGCGCGAACTATACACGGAGTGTATAGTTCCGGCATGCCTTTTTCGACTTTGACCGAGACGAACCCGGTCCGGCAGCACACGACCAAGAAGATGCGCACAGGCGGCCGAAGGTTGCGTCTGTCCGCGCTCACGTCGGCCGCCGCCTGCCTGGCGCTGACCCTGTCCGGCTGCGCGGAGGTCGACACGACCGCGCCGAGCACGGCGCGGGCCGAGGCGGCGCACGGGGCGCCGGCCCACTTCGGGTCCGTCGACTGCCGCGAGGCCAAGTGCATCGCGCTCACCTTCGACGCCGGACCCAGCGAGAACTCGACGCGACTGCTGGACATCCTCAAGGAGAAGAAGGTCCCGGCGACCTTCTTCCTGCTCGGCAAGCGGCACATCGAGAAGTACCCGGAGCTGGTCAAGCGGATGGCCGCCGAGGGCCACGAGGTGGCGAGCCACACCTGGGACCACAAGATCCTCACCCGGATCTCCGACGCGCAGATACGCGAGGAGCTGAAGCGGCCCAACGACGCGATAGAGCGGCTCACCGGGCACAAGCCCACGCTGATGCGCCCGCCGCAGGGCCGCACGGACGCGAACGTGCACAAGATCGCCAAGCAGCTGGGCCTCGCCGAGGTGCTGTGGAGCGTCACCGCGAAGGACTACACGACCAACGACTCCGCGCTGATCACCGAGCGGGTCCTCGCGCAGGCGTCCCGGGACGGGATCATCCTGCTGCACGACATCTACCAGGGCACCGTGCCCGCGGTGCCCGGCATCATCGACGCCCTGAAGCAGCGCGGGTACGTCTTCGTGACGGTCCCTCAGCTCCTGGCCCCCGGCAAGGCCGAACCGGGGAAGGTGTACCGGCCCTGACCCGCCGGGCGGCGGGCCGGGAAGGGGCGTCACGGCTCAGAACACCACGGACCAGCCTTCGAGCGTGGCCTGTTCGGCGGTGTACGAGACTCCGTGCACCTTGAGGCCCTCCGCGTCGAGGAGGGTGATCTCGCCACCGTGGTTGCCGAGTTGGGTGCCGTCGGTGAGGGGGACGTTGAGCCAGGCGCCCGGCGTGAGGGGGGCCGTGGCGGGCACTTGTGTGCCCTGGCCGCCCAGGCGGGCGACGAGGCGCCAGCCGGTCAGATCGACCGGGTCGGGCGAGGCGTTGAGGAGGGTCACGGTCTCCGCCTCGGGGGCGGGGCCCTTAGGGTTGACGAGCGCCGCCACGATCCGCACGGGCCGCGTGCCGGGCTCCGGCCTGGTGCCGTCGACGCCGTCGAGGGGGCGGCCGGTGGTGTCGTCGGTGTGCCAGGACTGGCTCTGGAAGGCGAGGAAGATCGCGACCCAGCGGGACTGGCCGGGGAAGTGCAGGAGCAGTCCACCGTCCTGCCAGACGCCGTCGTCGCCCATGAAGCGGCCGCTGTTGCCCTGGTTCATGTGGATGTCATGGACGCCGTTGCCGGGCAGGAAGCCGAACACCTTGTCCTTGACCTTCGGTTCGGGGCCGAAGCGGGCACCGAAGAGGTACAGGCGCGCGTCCGGGTCGTCGATCGCGCGCTGCACATAGTGGTCGAGGAGGTCCGCGAGGTCGTTGTCGGGGCCCGCGGCCTCCGGCGGCAGCGTGCGCAGGCCGGCCGGGTCGAACAGGTTGCCGCGCACGAAGTCCAGGTTCGGGCCGCCGGGGCCGGGCGGCAGCGGGTTCCAGCCGCCGGACAGGCCCTCCAGACGGGCGGTCACCGGGTGCCGGAAGTCGTCGGCCACCAGGTACAGCAGCTCGGCGGGCCGCTGCTGGGAGAGCACGTTGACCGCAGCGCGGTAGTGGGTGCCCTGGTCGTCGGTGAGATGGATCTGGTAGTGCGGAGTTTCCAGTGCCCCCTCGCGCCGGGTGTCTATGGCCCGCGCGATGAGAACGCCGTAGGTCTTCAGTGGCATGTGGATCAACTCCCCCTGCGTGCGGGCAGGTTGCCCGGCCCATGGCAGGAAGCGTAGACGCGTGGCGGTCGTTGTCAGGCCCCTCGCACCGACTGTTACCGGATACGACTCCTCACGGACACCCGGCTGTGCGATGGAGCGGAGCCGGGCGCGAAGGTGCAGGTGGCGGGCGACGATTCCCTACGATCGTGCCGTGCCCTTCTTCTCATTCGAACGCACGGTGCCGCTCCCCCTCGACGAGGCGTGGCGCCGGCTCACGGAGTGGCCCCGCCACGGTGACGTGGTCCCGCTGACCCGGATCACCGTGGTCACGCCCGCGCCGACCCGGGAGGGCACACGCTTCGTGGCCCGTTCGGGCCTCGGGCCCCTCTCCTTCAACGATCCCATGGAAGTGACGGTCTGGCATCCGCCGGTGGACGACGAGCCCGGGCTGTGCAGGCTGGAGAAGCGCGGGCGGATCGTCCTGGGCTGGGTGGAGATCGAGGTCCGGCCCGGACCCGGGGGCCGTGCCCGGGTGGTGTGGCGGGAGGAACTGCGGGTCCGCCTCCTTCCCCGTTTCTTCGACGGCGTGGTGGAGCGAACGTCACGCGCGGTGTTCGGACGGGCGGTGAACAGGCTCCTCAGACGGGCGTGAGCGAGCTTCGCTCTCAGCGGCCCTTCGTGGCCCAGTGCTCCGGTTGTGCGACGTAGATCCAGTCGAAGCCGTCGTATCCCTCTGTGTCGAGATGCTGTGCCCGGCCGAGTCCGGCGCGCAGGGCCACGCGCTGGGAGGCGGTGTTCGCCGGCCGTATGCGTGCGATCAGCGGGAGGCCGGGCATGTGCCGGGACGCCCAGCCGGTGACCGCGCCGGCGGCCTCACCGGCGAAGCCCTGGCCCCAAGCCGAGGGGGCGAAGCGGTAGAAGAGGTTCAGGACCCGCTCCCCGTGCAGCTCCATGGGCTTGACTCCGCAGAACCCGAGCTGCTGGTCACAACCGTGGCGCCGGACGACCCAGTACCCGTATCCGTGCCGCCGCCACTGGTCGTCCCAGCGCCGGTAGAGCGCCTCCGCTTCCTCGAACCGGGTGAGCGCGTCGGACGGGTTGTGGGAGCACGTCTCAGGATCACTGTGCACGGCGAAGATCGCGTCGATGTCGGCTTCGGCCGGGCGTCGTAGTGACAGCCGGGCGGTCTGCAGCTCTTCGAATGTCGTGCCCCCGTCATTCATGTCAAGATCGTAGATCCGGGCGCGGCTGCCCGGAAAGGCGAGGGCCGGTGCCGTCGGGAGTTCGCCCCCGAGACTGCCCCCACCGTGGACACCCGCCGGCCACGATGAAACCGAAGATGCCCAGTGATTCGACCTTGATGCACCGTCAGGACTAGGGGAAGCCTCCCGCCTCCTGCGAGACCCATTCATCCACTCGCCGACCTCAGCCGATTGGGTGAGAGAACACCGAACCTGAGTGACTTCGGCCAGACACCGGGCCCAGACGCGCTTCAGAAGCCGTTGTCGTACCGATCAAAGGCGTTGCCGATCGAATGAAGGCCCGACTGGGTGATCGCGGCGTGGTGAGACTCCGCACTGCTCGGGTCCGTTGGCCGCACGGCCGCCAGCGCCTCGACGCAGCTGCCGTGAGCACCGGGCAGCGGGTGGTGGCCCGGCAGCAGGGTCTGCCGGGCCACACTTCGGTCAGTGGGTGTCCGTGCGCTTTTCGAGGCGGGTGCCGTGGCGAAGGGTGATCGATATGAGGTCGCTCGGAGCGTCCAGTTCCAGGCGGTGCCAGCGGCCGCGGGGAACGATCACGGCGGCGCCCGCCGGCAACTGCACCGCCTCGCTGGATTCGCCGGGTCCGGTGGGACGGAAGTAGAGCCGCGCACCGCCTGTCACGCAGCACACCGCCTCGTCCGCCTCCGGGTGCATTTCCCAGTGGTCGGCGTGGACGTCGGCTTCTGTCTCCACGTGGAAGGTCGCCATCTGCCATGCGCCCAAGGCGCTGCTCGTCATGCGGCGTTCGGCGGCTCGGACGTCGCCGTCGGGGTGGAACAACAGTGCCGAGGCGAACAGGTCGACAGGTGTCGTCGTCATGACGGTGTGCCTTCCGGTTGATTCTCTGTGAGGGTGGCGGCCTGCGGGGTGGTTGTCGCAGCGCGGTGGCGGGGCAGTACAGCGATCGCCACGACCGCGGCGAGCAGGAAGAGCGCTGCGGTGACCGCCAGCCCCAGGGCGTAGCCGTCGTTCAGTGCGGCGGGACTGGTGGCCGCGCCGGTGCGGTGCGCCGCGACGGTCGCGAGGACGGCCAGGCCCACGCAGCCGCCGAGTTGGCGGGAGCTGTTGAAGACTCCTGCGGCCATGCCGGCCTCGCGGGGGGTGACGCCTGCGGTCGCGGCGGCGGCGACCGGAGCCAGGACCAGTCCGGTGCCGATGCTGGTGAGGAGGGACGGGCCGAGTACGTCGGTGAGGTAGCCGCCGTCCGGTCTGATGGTGGCGAACCAGGCCAGCCCTGCGGCGGCCAGCAGAGCGCCGGGCACCAGGGCTGCGCGCGGGGAGCGGGAGGAGGTGATGCGGGTCGCGGCGACGGTGCCCGCGATCAGGCCTGCGGAGAAGGGCAGGAATGCGGTGCCGGTGGCAGCGGCGCCCATGCCGAGGACCTGTTGCAGGTACAGGGACACGAAGTAGAAGGCGGTGAACTGCCCGGCCGCCGCGAGGAACACCAGCGCGTTGGCGCCGGCGACCCACCGGCTGCGCAGCAGCCCGAGGCGCAACAGCGGTGCGGGGGTCCTGGATTCGGTGACGACGAAGGCTGCCAGCAGTACGGCCGAGGCGGCGAGGGCCACCAGCGTGGCCGGGGAGGTCCACCCGACGGTGTCGGTGCGCACAACGCCGAACACCAGCAGGCCGGTTCCGCCGGTCGCCAGGACGGCGCCGAGCACATCCGGATCCCTGCGCCGGGTGGGAGGCGCGTCGGCGGGCACGCCTGCGGGGACCAGCGCGAGAGCCGCTACGACGATGGGCAGGTTGATCAGCATGACCCACCGCCAGCCTGCGTACTGCGTCAGCAGCCCGCCGGCGAGCACACCCAGTGCGCCGCCCGAGGCGTTCACCGCGCTCCACACCCCGAGCGCCCGGGTGCGCCGAGGGCCCTCGGGGAACGTCGCGGTCAGCATGGCCAGCGCGGCTGGAGCGGCTGCGGCGGCACCCAGACCCTGGCCGGCCCGGGCGGCGACCAGTTGCCAGGGCGCCTGGGCCAGCCCGCCCGACAGTGAGCACAGCCCGAAGACCGCCAGGCCCAGCACGAAGAGCCGACGCCGGCCGTAGAGGTCGCAGGCCCGGCCTCCCAGCAGCAGAAGTCCGCCGAGTGTGAGCGCGTAGATGTGCACGACCCAGGAGAGGCCGAGTGGGGTGAATCCCAGTGCGATGCGGATCGTGGGCAGCGCGACGTTGACCACTGCCATGTCCAGGGCGACGACGAACTGTGCGACGGCAGCCGCGGCCAGCACGGTTCCGGGGCGCCCCCGTAAGTTTCTGTACATGTAAGAAAATTAACGCCTGCTGCACCCCGCTGTCGACACCCAGGGGATGATGGGGGCATGCCGCAACCGCCCGCACCGCGCAAGACTCCCGGCCGACCTCCCCGGATCTCCCGCGAGGAGATCATCGGAACGGCCCTCCGGATCCTGGACGAGGAAGGCGTGGACCGGCTGACGATGCGTCGGCTGGCCGCGGAGATCGGCAGTACGCCCATGGCGCTCTACCATCACGTCCGCAACAAGGACGAACTGCTCGTGCTGCTGCTGGACGACTACGCGACACGGACACTGCGCCGGCCCGAACTGCCCGCCCAACCCCGCGAGCGCATCATCGTCGCCGCGGAGGCGATCCACGGGGTACTGGCCGCCTGCCCCTGGATCGTGACGGTGCTGACCGCTGACGACCTGCTGTCCAAGACCGCGCTGTGGTTCGTCGAGCAGATCGTGGACGGGCTGGTCGACTGCGGGCTGACCCCCGACCAAGCCGTCCACGGCTACCGCGCGATCTGGTACTACACAGCCGGAGAGATCATGGTCCGGGCGGCAGCGGCCCGGCGACGCGCGGACGACGACCGGCCCATCTACCGAGAGAGCGTCTTCGCCGACCTCGACCCCGACGAGGTTCCCCGGTTGGCACAAGTCGCCGACCGATGGGAGGCGCTGACCGCCCAGGACACATACTCGGACGGGCTCCGAGCCCTGGTGGACGGCCTCGCCACCCGGTAACGAACACCACCGCCACCACGTCGCCCACCAGCAACCACACACTCCTGTGACGAGGCGTCCGATAGGCTCCCGCTGCTGCCGGTGCCGGGTCGGTTGCGGGGTCGGGGCGGGCAGCCCGAGGCGTATTGCCACCGCGCGATGCTGGACGCGATCCGCTACCTGGTCGACAACGGAACGAAATGGCGGGCGATGCCCGCGCTGCACACCGCCATGTACGCGGAACTGTGCCAGCGGCTCGGCGGCGACTTCGTCCACCACCACCCGGGCTGGGACCCGACGAACTACGACCCGCCGATCCTGGAGCGGACCCGCGAGAAGATCGCCGAACTCGGGTGGGAGACGGACGGACCCGGAGCTGTGGGGGCTGCCGTCCGACGAGACGCTCGTGTCCGTGGCGGCGAACTGCCAGCACGCGCCGGAGTGCACCATCCGTCCCATGCCGAAGCCGGAGCCCCCCGTAGGCTGACGGCGGAGGTGACGCAATGTCAAGGTGGATCGACCCGCGGTACGCGGAGCTGGTGGCGGCGTGGAAGCGCGCGCAGCAGCCGGACTCGCGTGCCCCGGAACCCAGGCCGGTGCGGGGGTTCATCGTCCCGCCCAAGCCCTGACAGCAATCCCCGCGGCCCCGGTCGGCAGCTCGCCGGCCGGGGCCGCGCCATGCCAGGGGGACACAATGCTTCGCCGTGGACAGTGAAACAACAGTCGCCATAATCGGGCTCGCCGGCGCGCCCGCACCCGCGGCGATCACCTCCGATGGCGACCGGGCGCACGCCGTCACCACGGAACTCACCGACGCGCGGCGGCAGGTCGCCCGGCAGATCCTGGGCGACGGCGTGCGCGACTGAGCCCGTCCGCCGGGCTCCGCCGCGCCGCTCAGGCCACCGACCCGATCCGCCCGGCCGGCAGCGACGTCGTGTCGTGGTGGATCGGGGTGTGCGCTCCGGTCAGCGAGATCCCGCTGCCTCCGCGCCGGCCTGCGACGATCTCCGCGGCGATGGAGAGTGCCGTCTCCTCGGGCGTACGGGCGCCGAGGTCGAGGCCGATCGGGGAGCGCAGGCGGGCCAGTTCGAGTTCGGTGACGCCGACCTCGCGCAGGCGCTCGTTGCGGTCGAGGTGGGTGCGGCGGGAGCCCATCGCGCCGATGTAGGCGACTGGCAGGCGCAGGGCCAGTTCGAGCAGCGGTACGTCGAACTTGGCGTCGTGGGTGAGGACGCACAGGACGGTGCGGCCGTCGACCTCGGTGCGCTCCAGGTACGTGTGGGGCCATTCGACGACGATCTCGTCGGCCTCCGGGAAGCGGGTGCGGGTGGCGAACACCGGGCGGGCGTCGCACACCGTGACGTGGTAGTTCAGGAACTTGCCGACGCGGACCAGGGCGGAGGCGAAGTCGATGGCGCCGAAGACGATCATGCGGGGTGCGGGGACCGACGACTCGACCAGGAGGGTGAGCGGGGCGCCGCAACGGGAGCCCTGTTCGCCGATCTCCAGGGTGCCGGTGCGGCCCGCGTCCAGGAAGGCACCGGCCTCGGCGGCGACCGTGCGGTCCAGTTCGGGGTGGGCGCCGAAGCCGCCGTCGTAGGAGCCGTCGGGGCGGACCAGCAGGGCCCGGCCGAGCAGTTCGGCCGGGCCCGACGCGACTCGCGCGACCGCCGCCGCCTCTCCGAGGGCGGCGGCGGCCAGCGCGGCCGCGAGCACCGGCCGGGCGGGACCGTCCGCCCGGACCGGTGTGACGAGGATGTCGATGACGCCACCACAGGTCAGGCCGACGGCGAAGGCGTCCTCGTCGCTGTACCCGAAGCGTTCGAGGACGGTTTCCCCGTCGTCGAGCGCCTGTTGGCACAGCTCGTACACCGCGCCCTCCACGCACCCGCCGGAGACCGAGCCGATCGCCGTGCCGTCGGCGTCCACCGCGAGGGCGGCGCCGGGCTGGCGCGGGGCGCTGCCGCCGACGGCCACCACGGTGGCGACGGCGAAGTCACGGCCCTGCTCGACCCACCGGTTCAGCTCCTCGGCGATGTCCAGCATCTCTCGGTCTCCTTAACGGGGTTGCGTGGAAGGGGCGTTCGGCAGGCCGGCTAGTGCACGCCCAGCCAGCCCTCGATCGGATGCAGTGCGAAGTAGATCAGGAAGATGACCGTCAGACCCCACATGAAGGCGCCGATCTCGCGGGCCTTGCCCTGGGCGGTCTTGATGGCCACGTAGGAGATGACGCCCGCGGCGACACCGGTGGTGATGGTGTACGTGAACGGCATCAGGACGACGGTCAGGAAGACCGGGATCGCAGTGGCGCGGTCGGCCCAGTCCACGTGCCGGGCGTTCATCAGCATCATGGCGCCGATGACGACCAGGGCGGCGGAGGCGACCTCCTGCGGGACGATCGCGGTGACCGGGGTGAAGAAGAGACAGGCCGCGAAGAACAGGCTCGTGACGACGGAGGCCAGACCCGTGCGGGCGCCCTCGCCGACGCCGGTCGCCGACTCGATGAACACCGTCTGGCCGGAGCCGCCCGCCACACCACCGATCGCACCGCCGGCGCCGTCGATGAACAGCGCCTTGGACAGGCCCGGCATACGGCCCTTGTCGTCGGCCAGCTTGGCCTCGGTGCCGACGCCGATGATGGTGGCCATCGCGTCGAAGAACCCGGCGAGCACCAGCGTGAAGACGATCATGCCGACGGTCATCGCGCCGACCTTGCCCCAGCCGCCGAACTCGACGTGCCCGAAGAGCGAGAAGTCGGGCATCGAGACCGCGCTGCCGTGCAGTTCGGGGGCGCCGTTCGCCCACTGCTTGGGGGCGATGACGCCGGCGGCGTTGAGGACCGCGGCGACGATCGTGCCGGAGATGATGCCGATGAGGATGGCGCCGGGGATGTTCCGGGCCTGCAGCATGAAGATCAGCAGCAGGGTGCCGGCGAAGAGCAGCACGGGCCAGCCGGCGAGTTCGCCCGCGGGGCCGAGGGTGACGGGGGTGTGCGCACCCTGGTGCACGAAGCCGGCCTTGTAGAAACCGATGAGGGCGATGAAGAGGCCGATGCCCATCGTGATGCCGTGCTTGAGCGCCAGCGGGATCGCGTTCATGATCATCTCGCGCAGGCCGGTGACGACCAGCAGCATGATGACGACGCCGTACATCACGCACATGCCCATGGCCTGCGGCCAGGTCATCTCGGGGGCGACCTGCGAGGACAGGACGCCGGAGACGGAGAGGCCGGCGGCGAGGGCGAGCGGCACCTTGCCGACGAATCCCATCAGCAGCGTGGTGAAGGCCGCCGCGAACGCGGTCGCGGTGATCAGCGCCTTCTGGCCGAGCGTGTCCCCCGCCGCGTCCTTGCCGGACAGGATGAGGGGGTTGAGCAGGAGGATGTAGGCCATCGCCATGAAGGTGGTGATGCCGCCGCGGACCTCTGTCGAGACCGTGGACCCTCTCTTGGATATGTGGAAGTACCGGTCGAGCCAGGAACGCCCGGCCGGGACGCGGCTGCCATCGCCCGCGTCGTCGGCTGCGGTCCTGGGCTCCACTGACTGCTGGGTCATGGTGCCATCTCCCAAGGTTCACAGGGGCACCCGTGCAACCGCACTGACGGTCACGGGATTTGGGAATGGACGACCCGGGGGACGGCCCGAGACGAACGAATTTCCTGGTACTTCAAGGACCGCGAGCGGTGCGGAACTCAAAGGGGTTCCTCCGGGCGGCGCGGCGGAGTGTGTGACGTTCCCTCACACCGCCCGGAGAGCTGGGGTGTTACGCGGTCCCCGTCAGGTGCTCGGGCCGCACCGGAGTGCGGTTGAGCTCCAGCCCGGTCGCGTTCCGGATCGCCGCGAGGACGGCCGGGGTGGACGACAGGGTCGGGGCTTCGCCGATGCCGCGCAGCCCGTACGGGGCGTGGTCGTCGGCGAGTTCGAGGACGTCGACCGGGATGGTCGGCGTGTCGAGGATGGTCGGGATCAGGTAGTCCGTGAAGGAGGGGTTCCTGACCTTCGCCGTCTTCGGGTCGACGATGATCTCCTCCATCACCGCCACGCCCAGGCCCTGGGTGGTGCCACCCTGGATCTGGCCGATCACGGAGAGCGGGTTGAGGGCCTTGCCGACGTCCTGGGCGCAGGCCAGTTCGATGACCTTGACCAGGCCGAGTTCGGTGTCGACCTCGACGACCGCACGGTGCGCGGCGAAGGAGTACTGGACGTGTCCGTCGCCCTGGCCGGTGCGCAGGTCGAAGGCCTCCGTCGGCCGGTGCCGCCACTCCGCCTCGATCTCGACGGTCTCGCCCTCCAGGACGTCGACCAGGTCGCCGAGGACCTCGCCGGCGTCGGTGACGACCTTGCCGCCCTCCAGCAGGAGTTCGGCGGTGGCCCAGGCGGGGTGGTAGCTGCCGAACTTGCGGCGGCCGATCTCCAGGACCTTCTCGCGGACCAGCTCGCAGGCGTTCTTCACGGCGCCGCCGGTGACGTACGTCTGCCGGGAGGCCGAGGTCGAGCCGGCGCTGCCCACCTGGGTGTCGGCCGGGTGGATGGTCACCTGGGCGACGCCCAGCTCGGTGCGGGCGATCTGCGCGTGGACGGTGACTCCGCCCTGGCCGACCTCCGCCATCGCGGTGTGCACGGTCGCGACCGGCTCGCCGCCGATGACCTCCATGCGCACCTTGGCGGTGGAGTAGTCGTCGAAGCCCTCGGAGAAGCCGACGTTCTTGATGCCGACCGCGTAGCCGACCCCGCGTACGACGCCTTCGCCGTGCGTGGTGTTGGACAGGCCGCCGGGCAGCTGCCGTACGTCGGCGCCCTCGCTGGACTCCCACTGGCGCTCGGGCGGCATGGGCATCGCCTTGACGCGGCGCAGCAGTTCGGCGACCGGGGCCGGGGAGTCGACCGGCTGCCCGGTCGGCATGATGGTCCCCTGCTCCATGGCGTTCAGCTGCCGGAACTCCACCGGGTCCATGCCCAGCTTCTTCGCCAGCTTGTCCATCTGCGCCTCGTAGGCGAAGCACGCCTGGACCGCGCCGAAGCCACGCATGGCGCCGCAGGGCGGGTTGTTGGTGTAGAGGGCGATGGCCTCGATGTCGACGTCGTCGATGACGTACGGGCCGACGGAGAGGGAGGAGGCGTTGCCGACGACCGCCGGGGAGGCGGAGGCGTAGGCGCCGCCGTCCAGGACGATCCGGCACTTCATGTGCGTCAACTTGCCGTCGCGCGTGGCCCCGTGCTCGTAGTAGAGCTTCGCCGGGTGCCGGTGGACGTGCCCGAAGAAGGACTCGAACCGGTTGTAGACGATCTTGACGGGCTTGCCGGTGCGCAGCGCCAGCAGGCAGGCGTGGATCTGCATCGACAGGTCCTCGCGGCCGCCGAACGCGCCGCCCACGCCGGCCAGCGTCATGCGCACCTTGTCCTCGGGCAGGCCGAGGACGGGCGCGATCTGGCGCAGGTCGGAGTGGAGCCACTGGGTGGCGATGTAGAGGTGGACGCCGCCGTCCTCCTCGGGTACGGCGAGGCCGGACTCGGGGCCGAGGAAGGCCTGGTCCTGCATGCCGAAGGTGTACTCGCCCTTGACGATGACATCGGCTCGCTTCGCGGCCTCGTCCGCGTTGCCGCGGATGATCGGCTGGCGGTGCACGATGTTCGGGTGCGGGACGTGGCCGATGTGGTGGTCGTCGCGGTTCTCGTGGACGAGGATCGCGTCCGGGGCGGTCGCGGAGGCCTCGTCCGTGATGACCGGGAGTTCCCGGTACTCGACCTTGATCTTGGCGGCGGCGCGGCGAGCCGTCTCCGGGTGGTCGGCAGCGACGATCGCGACCGGCTCGCCGTGGTGGCGTACCTTGCCGTGGGCGAGGACCGGGGTGTCCTGGATCTCCAGGCCGTAGTTCTTCACCTCGGTGGGCAGGTCGTCGTACGTCATGACCGCGTACACGCCCGGCGTGGCCAGGGCCTCGCCCGTGTCGATCGACACGATCTCGGCGTGGGCGACGGCGGAGCGCAGGATCTGGCCCCAGAGCATGTCCTCGTGCCACATGTCGGACGAGTACGCGAACTCGCCGGTGACCTTGAGGGTGCCGTCCGGGCGGAGCGTGGACTCGCCGATGCCGCCCTTGGTCCGGGTGCCCTGCGTGATCTTCGTAGGAGCGCCGTTGGTCGGCATGTCAGACCCCCTCGGACTGGCGGGCAGCCGCCAGACGGACCGCGTCCATGATCTTCTCGTAGCCCGTGCAGCGGCACAGGTTGCCCGACAGCGCCTCGCGGATGTCCGCGTCGGACGGGTTCGGGTTGTTCTCCAGCATCTCGTCGGCGGCGACCAGCAGACCCGGGGTGCAGAAGCCGCACTGGACGGCGCCGGCGTCGATGAACGCCTGCTGGATGGGCGAGAGTTGGGTGCCCTCGCCGGTCTGCGAGTCGGTGCTCTTGGCCTGCCACTGCTGTGCGTCCTGGAGGCTCGTACCGCAGGCGCCACTCGCGCAGCCGCCCTCGGCGCGCTGCTTGGCGTAGTCCGCGAGGCCCTCGACGGTCACAACCTCGCGGCCCTCGACCTGGCCGGCCGCGACCAGGCAGGAACAGACCGGGACGCCGTCCAGACGGACGGTGCAGGAGCCGCACTCACCCTGCTCGCAGGCGTTCTTGGAGCCGGGCAGGCCGAGGCGCTCGCGCAGGACGTAGAGCAGGCTCTCGCCCTCCCAGACGTCGTCGGCTTCCTGCGGACGTCCGTTGACGGTGAAGTTGACGCGCATTACGCAGCTCCCTCGGTGGTGCGGCGGGCGCCGCGGTACGACTCCCAGGTCCAGGTGAGCGTCCGGCGGGCCATCACGCCGACCGCGTGGCGGCGGTAGCTCGCGGTGCCCCGGACGTCGTCGATCGGGTTGCAGGCGGCCGAGCACAGGTCCGCGAACTGCTTGGCGACCGACGGGGTGATGATCTTTCCGTTGTCCCAGAAGCCGCCCTCTTCCAGAGCCGCGTTCAGGAAGTCCTCGGCGGCCTTGGCCCGCACGGGGGTCGGGGCGGCGGAGCCGATGCCGGTCCGGACCGTACGGGTCTCGGGGTGCAGGGCGAGACCGAAGGCGCACACCGCGATGACCATGGCGTTGCGGGTGCCGACCTTGGAGTACTGCTGCGGGCCGTCCGCCTTCTTGATGTGGACGGCGCGGATCAGCTCGTCGGGCTGGAGCGCGTTGCGCTTGACGCCGGTGTAGAACGCGTCGATCGGGATCAGGCGGGTGCCGCGGGCCGCCGACTCCACCTCGACGTCGGCGCCGGACGCGAGGAGGGCGGGGTGCGCGTCACCGGCGGGCGAGGCCGTGCCGAGGTTGCCGCCGACGCCGCCGCGGTTGCGGATCTGCGGGGAGGCGACCGTGTGCGAGGCGAGCGCCAGGCCGGGCAGCTCGGCACGGAGATTCTCCATGATCTGGGTGTACGGGACGGAGGCACCCAGCCGTACGGTGCCCTCGCCGACCTCCCACTCGGTGAGGTCGCCGATGCGGTTCAGGTCGAGCAGGTACTCGGGCCGGCGGTGGTCGAAGTTGATCTCGACCATCACATCGGTGCCACCCGCAATCGGCACAGCGGTGGGGTGCTCGGCCTTCGCGGCGAGCGCCTCCTCCCAGCTGGCGGGGCGAAGGAAGTCCATGACCGGCTCTCTTCTTCGTCTCGTGGGTCGTACGTATTGAGCCAATCCGTGTGCGGCGGGCCCGGCTCGTTCATGTCCTGTTAACGCGGAGTGGAGTCAGTACACCGCCCCGTACTCCGACCCGGTCAGTCACCGAAAACATGAAGGAGTTGCCTGGCCACGGGAGACATCTTGTAGATTCGTATGAACGGAGGTCATCGGTAACCTCTCCGTTTTCCTCGGGAAACGCAGGACACGGCCCGACGACCCCGGAGAACGGCCTGTGCGCCCCGCGTCGGGTCCCTCCCCCGTCACCCATCCAAGATTCATCGTAGGTTTCGAGACAAAGAACGGCGGCGACGAGATGCGGCTGCGCGCACTTCTGGACACCGATGCGCTGGGCCTGCGGCTGCTCGGCGGCGAGGACGAGCTGGACCGCTCGGTACGCGGAGTCATGACCACCGACCTGCGCGACCCGAGCCGCTATCTCTCCGGCGGCGAGCTGGTGCTGACGGGCCTGGCCTGGCGGCGGGACGCCGACGACTCCGAACCCTTCGTGCGCATCCTGGTGCAGGCCGGGGTGGCGGCCCTCGCGGCCGGCGAGGCCGAGCTGGGCGATGTGCCGGACGACCTGGTGCTGGCCTGCGCCCGGCACCGGCTGCCGCTGTTCGCGGTGCACGAGTCGGTGGCGTTCGCGACCATCACCGAGCACGTCGTACGGCAGGTCTCCGGCGAGCGGGCCGGGGACCTGGCGGCCGTGGTCGACCGGCACCGCCGGATGATGACCTCGGGCCCGGCCGGCGGCGGCCCGGACGTGGTCCTCGACCTGCTCGGCTCCGACCTGGACCTGCGCGCCTGGGTGCTCTCCCCCACCGGCCGGCTGATCGCGGGCTCGAAGGTCTCGGGCCCTGAGCTGCCGCCGGAGACCTGCGCCAAGCTGGCCGCCGAGCACCTGGCCGCCGCCCGCACCGGCCGCCGCGGACCGCACCGGCTGCTGCTGGACGGCACCCGCTACTCCCTGTTCCCGATCCGCTCCTCCGGGCGTTCCCCGCAGGCCGCCCGCGACGTGCGCGAGACGGTCCTGTCGGACTGGCTGCTGGCCGTCGAGGCGGACGCCGGGGACTGGCCGGAGGAGCGCCTCGACCTGCTCCAGGGCGTCACCCAGCTGATCGCCGTCGAACGGGACCGCCGGGACGCGGCGCGCACGGTGCGTCGCCGGCTCGCCCAGGAGGTGCTGGAGCTGGTGCAGACGGGCGCCGCACCGGGCGAGATCGCCGCGCGCCTGCGGGTGGCGGCACCCGTGCTGCTGCCCGGGCTCGGGGCGGCCCCGCACTGGCAGGTCGTGGTGGCCCGCGTTGAGTGGGAGGGCGACGGGGTCGAGGGCGGCCCGGTCGCCCAGTCGCTGCTGGAGGAGGTCCTGGTCGACCCCATGGCCACGGGCCCGGAGCCCTCGGACCGCATCGCCGTCGCACACACCGGCGACGAGGCGATCGCGCTGGTCCCCCTCCCGGCGGTCTCCACCGAGCACGACGGCTCGGAGACCGGTCTGCTCGCCGACGCGCTGCTGCAGTCGGTGCGGGAGCCGCTGTCGGCGGGCCTGAACGACGACGGGCGGCTCACGCTCGGTGTCAGCGCCGCCGTGCACTCGGCTGAGGGGCTGCGCGGCGCCCTGGAGGAGGCCCGGCACGCCCGCCGGGTGGCCGCGGCCCGTCCCGGCCGGGTCTGCGCGGCCGGCCACCAGGAACTGGCCTCCCACGTCCTCCTGCTGCCCTTCGTCCCGGACGACGTCCGCCGTGCCTTCACGGCACGCCTGCTGGACCCCCTGACGGAGTACGACCGCCGCCACCGCGCCGAACTGATCCCGACCCTGGAGGCGTTCCTGGAGTGCGACGGCTCCTGGACCCGCTGCGCCACCCGGCTCCACCTGCACGTCAACACGCTGCGCTACCGGGTGGGCCGCATCGAGCAGTTGACGGGACGGGACCTGTCGCGCCTCGAGGACAAGCTGGACTTCTTCCTGGCACTGCGCATGAGCTGAGGCCGGACGGGCGCGGGGCGGTCAAACCAACTCACGCCAATGCCCCGCCACTTTGTGAAATCTTTCACCCACCCTCTTGGCCCGGCCCCGCCATTGGTGCTGGAATGCCGCCACCACTCAACAGCTCGATGGCGTGCTCGGGGAGGGCAACGTGGCGCATTCCGCCATGTCTGGTAACGGAACGACCGCCGGTGACGATCCTCTCCAGACCGCGGTATGGCGGCTGCGCTCGCGGGCCTGCTGGGCCGATGCGGCGGCGCTGCTCCCGGCGGACACACCGGCCACGACCCTGCAGCGGGCCGCGCTGCTGGTCGAACGGTGCCTGTACACCGAGCGGGGCTGGGAGGAGGCGGAGGACGCCCTGCGTACGGCCGAGGCGCAGGCGCACACCGACGAGGAGCGGGGGGCGGCCGCCTGCGAACGCGGCCAGCTCGCCTACGCGGCCACGCTGCACGGGGTACGGGACCGGGCGGACGAAGCCCGGGCCGCGCTGGGACGGGCGGCCGCGCTGATCCCTCCGGGGGCCGCGGTCCGGGCCCTGCTGGACTTCCGCCGGGGCCTGCTGGCCGAGAACCTCGCCCGCTCCCCGCAGGCGGCCCGCGCCGCGTACCGCCGGGCCCACGCGGGTGCGACGGTGCACGCCGACCCGCTGCTCCTGTCCTTCACCTGGCGCCACCTGGCCGGACTCGCCCTGCGTGACGGCGAGTTGGCGGAGGCGCGGCACGGCTTCGCCGAATCACTGCGCATCCGCGAGGAGTTGGGCTACCTGGTGGGTACGGCCCCTGCGCTGGCGTCGCTGGCGGACGCGGAGTCCGAGCCGGAGGCTTCACGGCTGCGGGAGGAGGCCCGGCGGCTGTTCCGGTTGCTCGGCGGTGTCCCTACGTGGCTGGCCCGCCAGCTGACTCCACCGGCACCGGGGGCTGCGACGGCTTAGCGGAGGGTGGGTGCGGGCTCGCCGCCGGTCAGCGCAACGTACCTAAGGGGCGCGGGGAACTGCGCGACCAACCCCCACCGGGCCGCACCCGGCAGACAACCCGTACCCCAACGGCGAAACCCCGCTCAGCTCGCGCCCGCGAAGTGCTCCCCGACCAGCACGCGCACGACATCGAGATCCCGAGCGATCAACGCGTCAAGCAGCGCAGCGTGTTGCGCCGCGTCCGCCACCAGGTCCGCCCCGCCGTGCCGTACCTGTGACCGCCGGTGCAGGTCCTCCGCGATCTGGACCAGCTGCTCGTTGCCCGCCAGGGACAGGACGGCCCGGTGAAAGGCCCGGTCGGACTCCGCGTACGTCGCCGCGCAGCCGGAGGACGCCGCGCGTACCGTCTCCTCCGCGAGGGGCCGGAGTTCGGCCCACCGCTCGGCCGGAACGGCGCGGGCCAGCCGCAGCATCACCGGGACCTCGATCAGCGCCCGCACCTCGGCCAACTCGGCCAGCTCGCGCGCACCCCGCTCGACGACCCGGAAGCCACGGTTGGGCACGACCTCGACGGCACCCTCCAGCGCGAGCTGCTGCATGGCCTCCCGCACGGGGGTCGCCGACACGCCGAAGCGTTCGCCGAGGACCGGTGCGGAGTAGACCTCGCCGGGCTTCAGCTCGCCCGCCACCAGCGCCGTACGCAGCGCGTCCAGGATCTGCCCGCGCACCGAGGAGCGCTGCACGACCGCCCGCGGCTGCGGCATCGGCCGCTCACAGTGCGTGTGCTCGCCCCGCGCGCCCGGCAGGGCGGTGCCCCGCTCCCGGGCCACGTCCACGTCCACGTTCACCGTGCGCTGCTGCGCAGGCACCCGGGGGGAGCCCTGCACGCCCTGCTTCACGGGGTCCTCCTCCGGCTGGTCGGCACTCGGGTCATTAACGGCGGTTTGTTACTTGTCCGTCAAGCACCATAGGCGCACAAGGCGACAGTTCAAACTCCCCGAAGGGAGGATAAGGTTAGCCTTACCTAATCATCCCGCTCTGGTCCGGAGCAGCCTCCCGGGTCCACTAGGATCACCGCATCCGGACCCCCCGCCCCCGGACGGGCAATTCACAACTCCCTCACTTGCCACGGGAACTTTCCGCGGAACCATCCGTACGGGTAGTCTTATTCGAACTCAACTCCCGCCCCTCAAGCGGCAGTTCGAGCAGAACGCCGCCCTGGGCATCCCCTTGCACTTCCTTGGCGGCCTCTTGCCCCGAAACCCCCTGAGGGCCGTCGGGAGTGGGCCACTATGGCGGGCGTTACGCCCTATCCCAATGCAAGGGACCCCTGATGAGACTGACCGACATATCGCTGAACTGGTTGCTTCCGGGCGCCGTACTGCTCCTGGGCATGCTGGCGGCGGTGGCGGTGCTCGCGCGCGGCAAGCGCTCCTCCGGGGAGAACGCGAGCGCGGACGACTCGTGGGAGCGCAGCGAGGAGCGCCGCAGACGCAAGGAGGCCATCTACGGCACGGCCTCCTACGTGCTTCTTTTCTGCTGTGCGGCGGTCGCGGCCGCACTTTCCTTCCACGGCCTGGTCGGCTTCGGCGAGCAGAACCTCGGCCTGACCGGCGGCTGGCAGTACCTGGTGCCGTTCGGCCTGGACGGCGCGGCGATGTTCTGCTCCGTCCTCGCGGTGCGCGAGGCCAGCCACGGTGACGCGGCGCTCGGCTCCCGGATACTGGTGTGGATGTTCGCAGCGGCCGCGGCTTGGTTCAACTGGGTGCACGCGCCCCGGGGTGTGGGTCACGACGGCGCGCCGCAGTTCTTCTCCGGCATGTCGCTGTCCGCGGCCGTCCTGTTCGACCGCGCGCTGAAGCAGACCCGCCGGGCCGCGCTGCGCGAGCAGGGCCTGGTGCCGCGTCCGCTGCCGCAGATCCGCATCGTGCGCTGGCTGCGGGCCCCCCGCGAGACTTACAAGGCCTGGTCGCTGATGTTGCTCGAAGGCGTGCGCAGTCTTGACGAGGCCGTCGAGGAGGTCCGCGAGGACACCCGGCAGAAGGAGCAGGCGCGGCAGCGCCGGCGCGACCAGCAGCGGGTGGAGCGCGCCCAGCTCAAGGCGATCAGCCGGGGCCACCGCGGCTTCGTCGGCCGCACCGCCGGCCGGCAGGTCGAGATCCAGGCGCTGGAGCGCGAGCCCGCGTCGGCGACCGCGGAGCCTGCCATATCGACGCCGGAGCAGCTGCCCGTACGCTCTCGGCCGTCCCTTCAGCCGGTTCGCAAGGCCACTGAGCCGCTCACCGTGGACCTCACCGCGGAGGACGACACCATGGCCCTGCCGCGCCTGGACTCGCTGGAGCGCAAGCTGAAGGATCTCGAACAGCAGTTCGGCTAGGACGCCAGGACTCCGGATCGGAACGGGACGGGGGCGTGACCACGCGGGTCACGCCCCCGTCCCGTTCCTGTCTCCGTCTCCGTCCCCGTCTCCGGTCCCTCTCACGCGGCTACGCTGCCTCGGCGCCGAGTTCGAACCACACCGACTTGCCCACCCCGTGCGGCCGTACGCCCCAGGCGTCCGCGAGGGACTGCACCAGGACCAGCCCCCGGCCGTGGGTGTCGTCGCCGGTGTCCGGCGCGCGCAGGTGCGGCCTGCGGGCCACGAAGTCCCGTACCTCCACGCGCAGTCCGCGCGGTGAGACGACGGCGGTCAGTACGGCGTCGTCGTCGGTGTGCACAAGCGCGTTGGTGACGAGTTCGCTGGTCAGCAGTTCTGCTATCTCCGAGCGGCCCGGCCTGCCCCACTTCCGCAGCAGTTCGCGCAGCTCCCGTCGGGCCTCGGGCACCGCCCTGAGGTCCGCCCGCCCCAGCCTGCGCCTGAGCTGGGGCCGGTGCGCCCGTTCCGCGATGGTGTCGGTCTCTTCCCCCGCCTTCGCCGAGGAGGCCCCGATGGCCACGGGACCGCCCCCTCGTGCCTGCCTCTTCATGACCCCCGCCTGCACGTTGCCGGACCTGCCCCTCCTGATCGAACGCGTACACGGCAATCCATGCCCAACGGTCCTGTGGGCACGCATGGCGGTCCGCCGACGGCCGTCTGTTCGGCCACCCCCGGACGGCCGCCCGGCCGGCCCTCCGGCACCCCGGCACCCGCGCCGGACTCGCCAAGCCCGCCGTACGACGTCACGCACGCCTCATCGCGGCACGGCTCGGCCGTCCGGCAGCGGAGGCCGAGCCGTGCCGCGATGGGCCGTCACCCGGCACGAAACTGGCCGGAAACCATCGCTCCGGTCGGCCCGCTCAGGAATATGACACGGGATATGACACCAGCCCTCAGGGTCTGGGGACGTTCCGCAGATTGGAGCGGGCCATCTGGAGCATCCGGCCGACCCCGCCGTCGAGCACGATCTTCGAGGCGGAGAGCGCGAACCCGGTGACCATCTCGGCACTGATCTTCGGCGGGATGGACAGGGCGTTGGGATCGGTGACGATGTCCACCAGGGCCGGGCCCTTGTGGCGGAAAGCGTCCTTCAGCGCCCCGGCGAGCTGCTTGGGCTTCTCCACCCGCACCCCGTGGGCACCGCAGGCGCGGGCCACGGCGGCGAAGTCGGGGTTGGTGTTGGCGGTGCCGTACGAGGGCAGGCCCGCGACCAGCATCTCCAACTCGACCATGGAGAGCGAGGAGTTGTTGAACAGCACGACCTTGACCGGCAGGTCGTGCTGTACGAGCGTGAGGAAGTCGCCCATGAGCATGGCGAATCCGCCGTCCCCGGACATGGAGACGACCTGCCGGCGCCGGTCGGTGAACTGGGCGCCGATTGCCATGGGCAGCGCGTTCGCCATCGAGCCGTGCGAGAAGGAACCGATGATCCGGCGCCGGCCGTTGGGCGAGATGTAGCGGGCGGCCCACACGTTGCACATGCCCGTGTCGACGGTGAACACGGCGTCGTCGTCGGCGACTTCGTCCAGGACGGCGGCCACGTACTCGGGGTGGATCGGGACGTGCTTCTCGACCTTCCGCGTGTACGCCTTGACCACGCCCTCCAGCGCGTCGGCGTGCTTCTTCAGCATCTTGTCGAGGAAGCGCCGGTCGGTCTTCTCCCGCACCCGCGGGAGAAGACAGAGCAGGGTCTCGCGGACGTCGCCCCAGACGGCGAGGTCGAGCCGGGAACGGCGGCCGAGCACCTCGGGGCGTACGTCGATCTGCGCGATCCGCACGTCGTCGGGCAGGAAGGCGTTGTACGGGAAGTCGGTGCCGAGCAGGATCAGCAGGTCGCACTCGTGGGTGGCCTCGTAGGCGGCGCCGTAGCCGAGCAGACCGCTCATGCCGACGTCGTACGGGTTGTCGTACTGGATCCACTCCTTGCCGCGCAGGGCGTGCCCCACGGGCGACTTGACGCGCTCCGCGAACCGCATGACCTCGGTGTGCGCGCCGGCCGTGCCACTGCCGCAGAAGAGGGTGACCTTGTCGGCCGCGTCGATCATCTCCACGAGCTTGTCGATCTCGGCGTCGCCGGGCCGGACGGTGGGCCGGGAGGTGACGAGGGCGCTCTGGGGGGCCTTCTCCGGGGCGGGTTCGGCGGCGATGTCGCCGGGCAGCGAGACCACGCTCACGCCGCTCTGGCCGACCGCGTGCTGGATGGCTGTCTGCAGCAGCCGGGGCATCTGCCGGGGGCTGGAGATCAGCTCGCTGTAGTGGCTGCACTCCTGGAAGAGCCGGTCCGGGTGGGTCTCCTGGAAGTAGCCGAGGCCGATCTCGCTGGAGGGGATGTGCGAGGCGAGGGCGAGCACCGGGGCCATGGAGCGGTGGGCGTCGTACAGGCCGTTGATGAGGTGGAGGTTGCCCGGGCCGCAGGAGCCGGCGCAGGCGGCGAGGCTGCCGGTGATCTGGGCCTCGGCTCCGGCCGCGAAGGCGGCGGTCTCCTCGTGCCGTACGTGGATCCAGTCGATGGCGGAGTTGCGGCGGACGGCGTCGACGACCGGGTTGAGGCTGTCGCCGACGACGCCGTAGAGGCGGCGTACGCCGGCGCGGACCAGGATGTCGACGAACTGTTCGGCGACGTTCTGCTTGGCCATGGCTCTCGTCAGCCCCTTCGATGTCCCGGGATCCGCCCCTCCCGTTCCATCAATCCACAGGGGCCACGGTTACGCCTCCCAAACGGCCGCCGCCGTGCGGTCGTCGGAGTAGCCCTTCACCCGCACCTGGGTGTCCGCGAGGAAGGCGGCGAGGCCGGGCGGGGTGCGGCCGGACCAGCGGCGGGCCAGGTAGGCGCAGAAGGCGGGCTCGCCGCGCAGCGGGTCGGCGAGGCCGCCGGTGCCCATCACCAGCACGTCACCCGGGCGGGCTACCGAGGCGCGGAACCGGAAGGGTTCGCGCGGCGGCTCGGGCGCCGGCTCGTACGGGCTCGGCGGGGTCGGGATGCCGAGGTCCATGGTGAGGCGGTCGCCCTCGGGGGTCTCGGCCGGCGGGGAGCCGAAGCCGAGGACGGGTTCGCCGGTGGTGTCGGCGGGTGACACCCGAGGCTCGATGTCCTGCCAGTCGCCGTCCCGCAGCCGGAACAGACCCCCCTCGCCGGCACCGAAGAACACCCGGGTACGGCAGTCGGGGTCGGCGGGCAGCAGCAGACAGCGCAGGCTCGCCGAGTACTCCTCGGGGTCCAGGCCCTGCTCGACGGCGCTGGCGCGCAGCTTGCCCAGACTGCGGTCGGTGAGCCGGTGCAGCCCCGACTTCAGGTCGCCGCGGCGGGCGGCCCGGATGTCGTCGACCAGCCGCTGCCGGCTGCGGCCCACGGCCCGCCCGATCAGCCAGCACGCCTCGGCCGCCGCCAGGTGCGCACCCGGCGTGGCCCGCGCGCCGGTCGCCATCGCGACCAGCACCAGCGCCTGCTCCCCCACCCCGAACCGCGCGGTGAGCAGCGCGTCCCGCCGCGGCTCCCCCCGATACCGCGCCGAGTCCCCACGCAGCGACACGGCCCGCAACGTCCAGGCCCCGTACCGGGCACCGTCCAGCACGGTGTCGGCGACCAGATCCCCGAGTTCGTCCGGGTCGGCGGCGGGGAGCGCGGTGGGCTCGGGGTCGTAGGTGGGGGGCCCGGAGCCGACGTAGTCGAGGGCGGAGGACGGTGGGGGTGGAGCGGAGGTGGCGGCGAGGTCGAGCTGGGTGGCCACGGGAGGGGGGCTCGTGAAGGCACCACCGGGGGCCCGGGCCCCCTCGGGCCACTCGGACGCCTCGGGGGCGGAGGCACGCTCGGGCGGAACGCCGGACCGTCCGCCGGAGGCCGCTCGCGCTCCCGGAACGGGTCCGGGCGCCTTCTCCGCCCGTCGGTCCGTTTCCCCCGCCCCGCGCGACGAGGCTTCGGGCACTTCGGGTCCGGCCGACTCCGCCCATCCGCCCGCTCGACCCAACCCGGACGGCGAGGCTTCGGGCACTTCGGGTCCGACGCTCCGGGCCGACGCGTGCGCCGACTCCGCCCATTCGTCCGCTCGGCCCGACCCGGGCGGCGAGGGCTCGGGCGCCTCGGGTTCGGCCGGCGGGGGTTCCCAGGGGGCGCGCCGGCTGGGCGGGGCGGTGCCCGGGCGCGCCGGGGTCGTCGGGGGTGACGCGGCTCGCTGTGGTGGTACTGCGGGCTCGTGCGGCGGTTCCTGACTCGGTGTCCGAGGCGTCGTGTCCCCAGTGTGCCCCGTCGTCCCGCCCGGCCGCCCCGCCACCGTGTCCTTCGCCGAGGCGAAGCGGTCGTCCAGGGAGTCGGGTGCGGCCGTGGGGCCCGTGTCCTCGGTGGAGTCGTCGTACAGCTCCCCCCACCAGTCGTCCTCGCGACGGGCGGGCCTACCCCCCTGCTGGCTCATGCCCCTAATTGTCCACCGCACGGGCCGGATGAAAACGGGGCATCAGGAAAAACCGGCGCACGTGGCCGACTCGAACGGCGCGTCGAGGGATGGAACGAACAGCCGTACGGGAAACCGAGGTTGATGGCCGCCGGGCGACCCCACCCCCCACGGGAGGGCCGCCCGGCGACATCGGAAGTGACCCGGTCCCACATCCCCTCGTGCGCTCGCGCACGCGCGGGCCCGGGTCACCGTCTCACACGGCCGAGCCGCCGAGGGCGCCGGTCGAATGGCGTGATTGTGGCTTGGTTTCCTGGGACGCAGCTGTGAACCGTGCGCACGGCCCCGCGTCCTTCGGTGCCCCCACCTTGGCAGAGTCACCTGAGGTACGGCGATGATGGGCGACGGCGGGTTTGCGCCGTGGCCGTTTTCCGCCAGGCCGTACGGCGCCGACGGCTGGTTCTCAGGGGAGGGACGTGGGCCGATGCTGGCAGCGATAGGCCTGGACGAGACGCACGAGTCGGCGTACCGGGCGCTGGTGTCCGCGGGCGCCGCCGAGGTGGCCGATCTGGCCCGGCGCCTGTCGCTGGCCGAGCCGGACACCGAGCGTGCGCTGCGCCGGCTGGAGCGGCAGGGCCTAGCGGCCCAGTCCCCCGCGCGGCCGGGCCGCTGGGTGGCGGCCCCGCCCGGGGTGGCGCTGGGGGCGCTGCTCACCCAGCAGCGGCACGAGCTGGAGAAGGCGGAGCTGGCGGCGGCGCTGCTGGCCGAGGAGTACCGGGCGGCGGCGGCCGAGCCGGAGGTGCACGACCTGGTGGAGGTGGTGACCGGCGCCGCGGCGGTCACCCAGCGCTTCCTGCAGCTCCAGCTGGGCGCCGCCGAGGAGGTGTGCGCGCTGGTCACCGGCAATCCCGTGGTGGTCTCCGGGATGGAGAACGACGCGGAGGAGCAGGCGGCCGGGCGCGGGGTCCGCTACCGGGTGGTGGTGGAGCGTGCGGTGCTGGACCTGCCGCACGGGCTCACCGAGCTGACGGCCGCGCTCGGGCGGGACGAGCAGGTGCGGGTGGTGGACCGGGTGCCGACCAAGCTGGTGATCGCGGACCGCTCCCTCGCGATGGTGCCGCTGACCTCGCGGACGGCCGGGCCGGCCGCGCTGGTGGTGCACGCGAGCGGTCTGCTGGAGCTGCTGGCCGGGCTGTTCGAGTCGGTGTGGCGCGAGGCGCTGCCGCTGAGGCTGGGCGCGTCCGGGGTGACCGAGCAGCAGCCGGACGGCCCGGACGCCACCGATCTGGAGGTGCTGTCGCTGCTGCTGGCCGGGCTGACCGACGCGAGCGTGGCCAAGCAGCTCGACCTGGGTCTGCGGACCGTACAGCGCCGGGTGAAGCGGCTGATGGAGCTGACCGGGGTGACGACCCGGCTGCAGCTGGGCTGGCAGGCCTACGAGCGCGGCTGGGTGTCCCGCGAAGGCTCACGGTGACCTGCGGGTTCCTTCCTCCTCCGGCACTCTGGGCAGATGGGAGCGTGGGAACTCCTGCTGGTCGGCGTGGTGCTGGTGCTCGGCCTGTGCGGAGTGCTGGTGCCCGGGGTGCCGGGGTCGTGGCTGGTGTGGGCCGCGGTCCTGTGGTGGGCACTGAAGGACCCGCAGCCGGTGGCCTGGGGCGTTCTGGTGGGCGCCACCGGGGTGCTGCTGCTGTCGTTGGTGGTGCGCTGGGCGCTGCCGCCGCGCCGGCTGCGCGCGAGCGGCGCCACCCCCCGCATGGCGGTGTACGCCGGAGTCGGCGCGCTCCTGGGCTTCGTCCTGATCCCGGTGGTGGGCGCGCTGCCTGGCTTCATGGCCGGGATCTACCTGCACGAGCGACTGCGGCTCGGCCGGCACGGCGAGGCGATGGCCGCGCTGCGTACGGCGATGCGCTCGGGCGGCTCCAGCGTGCTCGCCGAGCTGTTCGCCTGTCTGCTGATCGCGGGGGCGTGGCTGGGTGCGGTGCTGTGGGGCTGACTGGCCAGCCGGCGACGGCCGCGGCGCTGCCGACCAGGGCGCCCGTCACGGCGTCGGCGACCGCGCCCATCCCCGCATCGTTGAAATGCGGGTGATCGTCGCCCGGGTCGTACCCGGGCAGGACGCGCTCGGAAGCTGACCCGTCAGCCGGCAACCGCCGCGCCGCTCCCGGCCAGAGCGCCGGTCAGGGCGCCCGTCACGGCGTCGGCGACCGCGCCCATCCCCGCGTCGTTGAAGTGCAGGTGATCGCCGGGGTCGTAGCCGGGCAGGAGGCGTTCGGGGGCGGACGGGTCGCGTACGGTGGCGTCGGCGTCGGCGACCGCGTCGAAGGCGCCGCCGGTGCGGATGAACGCGTTGACCTGCTGGCGTACCGCCTCGCGGGCCGGTGTGTACGCGGAGTAGCCGCCGAAGGGGGTGAGGGTGACGCCGACGACCCGGATGCCGCGGGCGTGGGCGCGGGCGACGAGGGTGCGGTACGCGTCGGCGAAGGCGGCGGGGTCGTTCGCCTCGGGGGTGCCCTTGATGTCGTTGATGCCCTCGAACACGATCAGGGCCCGTACCCCGGCCCGGTCCAGGGCGTCGGCGTCCAGGCGGGCCAGGGCGCTCGGTCCGACGCCGTCGCGCAGCAGGCGGTTGCCGGCGAGGCCGGCGTTGAGGACGCCGAGCCGGTCGTCTCGCAGGTGCCGGGCGAGCCTGTCGGGCCAGCGCTGGTTGGTGTCGGTGGTGGAGCCGGTGCCGTCGGTCAGGGAGTCACCGAAGGCGACGACGCTGCCGGCGGCGGTGCCGAGGACGTCGACGCCGGTGACGTAGTACCAGTAGGCGATGGGCGTGGTGTACGCGGACCCGTCCTCGTCGGCCGCGTGACCCGTGCCTGCGGGGGCGAGGTAGCTGGTCTGCAGGGCGGTGCGGTGGTAGGTGGCCGGCCCGGAGTCGACCGGGGTGAGCACGGTGACCAGCAGGTCGGCGGCATCCGGTACGGGCAGCAGGACCGGGTCGGTGACCAGGTCCTGTCCCGCCGGGACGACGGCCGTCCGGACGCCGCCGAAGGTGGCGGTGCGCAGGCTGCCGGGCACCGCGTCCGGTCCGGTGCCCCGGCGCAGCGCGACCGTGACCGCGCCGAGTTGCAAGGGCGCGGTGCCGAGCCGGTTGCTGAGCCGGATCCGCACGGCCGCGCCGCCGACGCTGAGGTGGACGACGTTGCGGACGGCGGCCCCGGGCAGCGCCGCTGCGGTGCCGGAGGGGGCCGTCTCCCAACTGCCGGTCCACACCGGCTTCGTGGGCTGGGCGACGGCCGTCGTCGTCGTGCCCGGCAGCACCGCGAGCAGAAGCGACCCGAGGACCCGTCCGACCTTGCCCATGCCTGCACCCGCCCTTCCCCCGTGCCCGTCGCAGGTGACCGTCCCACACGCCCGCCTCAGGGCGCCGGAACATCCGCACCGGTCCACCCGCTCGGCGTACGGCGTCCGGCACGGGTCGGCGCGTCAGGGCCGCCAGCGCGGTGCCTGGTCGTCCGGCGTGTCGGGGCTGGCGAAGTGGAAGGGGACCGAGAGCTGGGCGGCCAGGGCTGTGCCTGCCCTGGTGGCCGCTGTCGCCGAGGGATGCAGCGGACCGTGATCCCCGTCCTCTCCGAGGTGCCTTACGGCCGTGCTCCGGTAGATGGTGGCCAGCGGATGCTCGCCGGTGGGGTCGGCGGTGACAGCCAGCAGAATCACGAACCAGTCGTGCCTGGTGTCGCCGTCCCAGACCGCCTCGATCGCCAGGACGCGGCCGGGGCAGCCGGCCGCACGGGCGGCCAGTGACTCCAGGTCGAGGGGGCTGTCCGGGGTGCGGGCGATCCTGTCGCCGTGGTGGAGGTAGCGGTCGTGGACGACCCTCTGGGCCTCGATGACCCCCAGACCGTGCGCACGTCCGCCTTCGCAGACGACACGGACCGCCTGCATATAGGAGTCCTGAAGCACGTACCCGTCGGCCTGTTCGCGGATCCCGGCCGGCAGCAGATTCCACCACTCGTCGGTCGTGGCCGTGTCCGTCATCCGGAGCCCCCCGTCTTCCCTTTCCCTGTTCCGAAAGGGAAACCCTAAGCCGACAGCGCGCCCTCCAGCGTCAGCAGCCACACCTTGCGCTCAAGTCCGCCCGCGTACCCCGTCAGCGAGCCGTCCGCGCCGATCACCCGGTGGCAAGGGCGCACGATGAGCAGGGGGTTGGCGCCGATGGCTCCGCCGACGGCGCGGACGGCGGCGCGCGGGGCGCCGATGCGGGCGGCGATCTCCCCGTAGGTGGTGGTGGCGCCGTACGGCACGGAGTCGAGCGCGGCCCAGACCCGTTCGCGGAACTCGGTGCCGTGGGTGTGCAACGGCAGGTGGAACTCCTTGAGTTCGCCCGCGAGGTAGGCCGTGAGCTGTTCCTCGGCCGCGCGGAAGGGGCCGGGGTCGTGTCGCAGGCCGTCCAGGTCGGTGCGTCCGCCCTTCTGGCCCGGCATGGACAGTGAGGTGAGCGCTCCGTCCGGGTCGGCGGTGAGCAGGAGCCGGCCGAGCGGCGTGTCGATGTCCGTCCAGTAGGTCGCTTCCATCAGTCTCTCAACTCTCCTGTGATGCACAGATGTTGGGCGGCATAGGAACGCCACGGCCGCCAGCTGTCGGGTACGTCCGCTCCGGGCGGAGCCACGTCGGGGTCGCCGAGGGCGCGGACGCGCAGGGTGGCGACGGCGGACGGGGCCAGGCCGGGCAGGGCGAGCAGCGCCTCCTGGGTGGCGTCGCGGTCGGCGCCGGGGTCCAGGCGCACGGTGCCGTCGGCGAGGGCGAGGGCCAGTGCGCCCAGTGGTCCGCCCAGGCCGGCCTCGGCGAGGGCGGCGGCCTCCGGGAAGAGGTGAGTGAGGCTGCCGCAGGGGGCGTCGAGTGCCTTGCCGTACCGGCGGACCAGGTCCTCCGCTCCGGTCACGCCCACCAGCGCCCGTACGGCGGGCTCCAGCGGGTCGACGGCGCCGGGTGAACGCAGTCCGGGCCGGGCGGCGACCAGCGGGGCGAGCCGCGGGTCGGCGCCGAGCCGTTCGTCCACCGCGTACGGGTCGGCGTCGAGGTCGAACAGCCGCCGCAGCCGTTGCACGGCCGTGGTCAGGTCCCGTGGGTCGGTGAGGTGCAGGCGCGCGTCGAGCCAGCCGCCCGGATGCGTGCCGCCGCCCGCCTTCGGCCCCTGGGTGCGCTCCTCGACGGCCACGAGCGCGGTGCCGTACGGCAGCCGCAGGGTGCGCCGGTAGGTGCGGCGGCCGGGGGCGCCGCTCACCTCCTCGACGCCGGGTACGGCCTCCCGGGCCAGCTGGTCGAAGACGGCGGTGGCCTGGTAGGGGCCGCGATAGGCGAGCCGGAGGGGGATGCCCGCGCCCGGGGTGGCCCGGCGGGTGCCCCGGCCCCGGGGTGCGGCGGCCCGTACCTCGGTCGGCGTCGAGTCGTACACCTCGCGCACGGTGTCGTTGAACTGCCGCACGCTGGCGAACCCGGACGCGAACGCGATCTCGGTGATCGGCAGCTCGGTGGTCTGCAGCAGCACCCGGGCGGTGTGCGCCCGCTGGGCGCGGGCGAGCGCCACGGGTCCGGCGCCGAGTTCGGCGGTGAGCTGCCGCTGCACCTGCCGGGCGCTGTAGCCGAGCCGGGAGGCGAGGCCCGCGACGCCCTCGCGGTCCACGACACCGTCGGCGATCAGGCGCACGGCCCGGCCGACGGCGTCCGCGCGGACGTTCCACTCGGCGGACCCGGGCACGGCGTCCGGCCGGCACCGCCGGCAGGCCCGGAAGCCGGAGCCCTGCGCGGCGGCGGCGGTCGGGAAGAACCGCACGTTGCGCCGCTTCGGGGTGACCGCCGGGCAGCTGGGCCGGCAGTAGATCCCGGTCGTCTCGACGGCGAAGAAGAACGCCCCGTCGAACCGCCCGTCCCGGCTGCGCACCGCCTCGTACCTGGTGTCCTCGTCTATCACGTGTTCCAGTGTGAGGCGTGGCGACGGGGCGGGCTGGCGGAAATCGGACGCGCAGCTGGGCGGCGCCTGGAGGGCGGAGTCGTCTCGCGCCGCCCGCGCCTGAGCACTGCGGCTCCCGGCGGGGGCCGAAGCCACCCGCCAGGAGCGCGCCCTCATCCTCGGGGCCCTACTGCCACCGGCCCCGCTTGGCCTCCATCGCCGCCCTGCCCTGCGCTCCCTTCCGCTTCCAGTCCTTGCGGATCTCGGAGCGGAGCCGGGCGTCCGTCTTGGCGACGATCCACTGGTTCTCCCGCATCAGCTTGCGGTAGCTGTCCAGCCGACGGACCGGGAGGGCACCGCTGTCCACCGCGGAGCGGACCGCGCAGCCGGGCTCGCTCTCGTGGGCGCAGTCGTGGAAGCGGCACTGCTCGGCCAGTTCCTCGATCTCGGAGAACACCTGCCCGACCCCGCTCTCGGCGTCGAACAGGCCGACGCCCCGCAGCCCGGGGGTGTCGATGAGCACGCCCCCGGAGGGCAGTGGCAGCAGGTTGCGGGTGGTCGTGGTGTGCCGCCCCTTGCCGTCCACGTCACGGGCGGCCTGTACGTCCATGACGTCGTCGCCGACGAGGGCGTTGGCGAGGGTGGACTTGCCCGCGCCGGACTGCCCGAGCAGCACGGACGTGCCCGAGCCGACGAGGGAGACGAGCGCGTCGAGGCCGTCGCCGTGCAGGGCGCTGACGGTGAGCACGGGCACGCCGGGCGCGGTCGTCTCGACGTCCTGGACGAGGTGGCCCAGCGTCACCGGGTCCGGCACGAGGTCGGCCTTGGTGAGCACGACCACGGGCTGTGCACCGGACTCCCAGGCCAGCGCCAGAAACCGTTCGACGCGCCCGAGGTCGAGTTCGACGGCGAGGGACACGGCGACGACGGCGTGGTCGACGTTGGCCGCGAGGATCTGCCCCTCGGACCGCTTGGAGGAGGTGGAGCGCACGAAGGCGGTGCGGCGTGGCAGATACGTGCGCACGTAGCGGGGGTTGCCGCCGGGTTCGACGGCGACCCAGTCGCCGGTGCAGACGACCCGCAGGGGGTCGTGCGGGGTGACGAAGGCGGTGTCGGCACGCAGCACACCGCCCGCGGTGACCACGTCGCACTGACCGCGGTCGACCCGGACCACCCGTCCGGGCAGCAGCCCCTCGGACTCGTACGGGGTGAACGCGTCGGCCCAGGCGTCGTCCCAGCCGTAGGGAGCCAGCGCGGTGAAAACAGCAGAGCTGGAAGTCAAGGGAGACCCTTCACAAGGGTGGCCCCGGCAGGCGCGTTCAGCGCAGGTCGGTCAGCCGGTGGCCACGGAGGTGGACTTGAGGAGTTCCTGGATGAGGGCAGCGCCCAGCGCAGTGACAGCCATCGGTCAACACCTCCCAGTTCCTGCTCGCTTGTGCGGTCGGGTCAGACCCTAGTTCCGGACGGCGATGGCGCGCCACCGGTTTTTCGGGCGCCCCCGTCCCTGGTGTCCGCGCTCACCGGCAGCTTCTGACGACGGCGACGTTGGTGACGTCACGGAGCGGCACCACGACGGGCTCGTGCCGTCCGGGGATCCTCAGCCGGAAGCGGCCACCGTCGGCAGAGGCCAGCGTGCCGCAGCTGGGCCCGCCGGGGTGGCTCACCTTGAGGTAGACCGGCTTGTCCTTTCCCTCGTCGGCCGGCGCCCCTCAACGTGCTGCTCGCCCGCCGTCGGGGCGAGCAGCCCTTCCTACGCCGGGAGCGCGGCCGGCACGCGGTGCACGACGTGCTGGAGTGGCTGTGGGAACGCATCGCGCGGCCTGTGCTGGACCATCTCGGGTTCGACGGCCGCAGTGGCGAACCGCTGCCCCGCCTGTGGTGGTGCCCCGCGGGCTTGCTGTCCCTGCTCCCGCTGCACGCCGCCGGCCGCCATCCGCGCCACCGCACCGCGGGGAACCAGGACCGAGGGGGCGCGGCACAGTCCGTGCCGGACCGTGTCGTCTCCTCGTACACCTCGACACTCACGGCGCTGCGCCGGGCCCGAGAGCGTACGGACGAGGGTGTCTTCCGCGGCCTGCTGACCGTGGGGATGCCGCAGACGCCCGGTCGTCCCGCGCTGCCCGGGGTGGAACGCGAGTGCGGCGAGGTCCGCGCGCGCATCCCGGCGACCGGCGGTGCGACGGGCGATCTGATCGGCCCGAAGGCGACGCCGGGGGCCGTACGAGAGGCGCTGCACGACCATTCCTGGGTGCACTTCGCCTGCCACGCCGAACAGGACCTGATGGATCCCGCGCAGAGCGCCTTCCTCCTCCACGGCGGCCGCCTCACCACCGCCGAGTTGCTGGAGTTGCATCTTCCCTCGGCGGAACTGGCGTACCTCTCGGCGTGCGAGACGGCTGTCGGCGGAGTGAACCTCCCGGACGAAGGGATGCATCTGGCTTCGACACTGCAGTCCGCCGGCTACCGCCATGTCGTCGCCACCCAGTGGAGCATCCAGGACGGATCGGCACCGGACATCGCCTCGCGTTTCTACTCCGCGCTGACCCGCACCGGTCGGCCGGGTGCCGGCGGAGCCGCCCGTGCCCTGCACGAGGCTCTGGCCGAGCACCGCGCGCAGGATCCGACCGATCCCCTGCGGTGGGCGGCGTTCCTGCACGTCGGCCCGTGAGCCGAGCCGCTCAGTCCGTCGCGCAGGCCGCCCCGTTGAGCGTGAAGCCGTACGGCGCCCGGTTCTCCCCCTGCCAGGACCCCAGGAACCCGAACGTCAGGGTCCCGTGCGCGGACACGGACTTGTTGTAGTCGGCGGCGGAGGCGGTGACGCGGGAGCCGTCCTGGTCGACCGTGGCGTCCCACATCTGGCCGACCTGCTGGCCGTCGCGGAAGCGCCAGGCGACCTGCCAGTCGGTGAGGGCCTGGTCGGTGGTGACGGTGACGGTGGCCTGGAAGCCGTCGGTCCACTGGCTGTCCAGGTGGTAGTCGACCCGGCAGCCGGCCGCGGGGGCGGTCGTACGGGTCGGGCCGGCGCTGGTGGTGGCGGCCGAGGTGCCCTGGGGTTCGGGGTCGGGGTTCTTGCGGTCGGACCTGCCCTTGGAGGCGGTCGGGGACGGGGTGGTCGAGGGCGTGCGGGAGGGGGTCGGGTCGGTGGCTGTAGCGGTTGCGGTCTCGGGGTCGGCGGGGTCGGCGACCGGCTGTCGGTCGTCGCGGGCCGCTGCCGCCCTGTCGTCGCGGGAGTCGCCCGAGCCGTCGAACGGCATCATCGACACGCCGAGGGCCAGGAGCGACAGCAGGACGGCGGCGGCGAGCAGGCCGTTGCGCAGGACGCGGCTGCGGCCCTCCTTCTCCTCGGAGTCGCCGCCGTCGGCCTCGGCCGCGCCCGGCCGGCCCACCCCGAGCCGGACCTCGGCGGCGCGGCGCCGGCGCTCCAGATAGGCGAGGCCGCCCCAGCCGATGACCCCGCCGGCCAGCGCGGCGGGCAGCCCGCCCCCGTGCAGCCGCAGACAGGCGGCGGCCTCGGCGCACTGGACGCAGGTGGCGAGGTGCCGGGAGAGGTCGCCCGGCGTGTCGGCGGCCGGCGAGCGGGTGACCGCGTCCAGCAGGCGGGCGTAGCTGCGGCACTGCGCGTCCATCGGGGTGTCGACGTGCGCGCGGTGGCAGCGGTCCCGGAACAGGCCGCGGACCTGGTCGAGTTCCTCGGCGATGGTGGCCGGGTCGAGGCCGAGCCGGCGGGCCACGGTCGGCAGCGGCAGCGCCTCCACCTCGGCGAGCCACAGCAGCGAGGCGTCCGCCTCCTGCATGTCCCTGAGGCCGCGCAGCGCGACCGGGCGCTGCAGCGGCGGGCCGGTGTAGCGGGCGGCCTGGCCGGAGTTGAGCCACAGCCTCAGGTCGGGGTCCAGCTTGTGCCCCTCGCCGTCGGCCTCCCAGCTCGCGGCCGTGTTGCGTACGGCGGTCAGCAGCTCCGGGATCGTCGGCAGCCGGCCGGCGCGCCGGCCGGGGCCGCGCGCGGGCACGGTCCCGGAGGCGCGGACCTCGCGCATGCCGAGGGTGAACGCCTCGGTCGCCAGCTGATGTGCCGTCAGAGAGCCGGAGGTGCACAGGTCGGCGTACGAGAGCACCGCGTCCCAGCACTCCGAGAACAGCGCGGCCTCGGTGGCGTCCTGGGGGGTCGGCAGGTCGGGCATGGGACTCCTGCATCCACGTGCGAGGTCAACTCACCATAGAGGAAATAAAGTTGGGGGGAACCTCGCGGCGACAGGAGCCTTTCACGTCTTCGCCACAACTGACAAGCGCTGTATTCAAATCCGGTGACGAGGAGGTCGCGTGACGTGACCGCATCCGCGCAGGGCCACAACTCCGGCCTCTGATACGGATGCGGGCGCCGTTCTGCTCACCGCCCCGACGGTTTTTCGGCGCGGATCACACCTCCGCCGGCTCGGCGGCGGGCAGGCTGTCCATGAAGGAGCTGACGGAGAACACCGCGCGGCCGGGTCCGGGCGGGCCGTAGCCGGGGGGCGAGGAGAGGCCGAACTCGTCCATGGTGGCCCGGTAGGCCTCCAGGAGCCGGATGTGGTACTCCAGCGGCGCGCCCTGCGGGTTGGCCTTGCCGAGCGGGGTGGTGGGCTCCGGGCACCAGGTGGTGAAGCGGGGCGTGATGCCCTGCGACATGAAGAAGCGCAGGCCCTCGGTGGTGGAGTCGATCGCCTCGTCGACCGTCGTGAAGCCGAACGGCTCGGCCATCTCGACACCGGCCACGAAGTTGGGGATCACGTTGCGCGCGCCGAAGATCTCCGCCGAGTCCAGGATCCGCTTGTGCCACTCGTCCCGGCCGACGTACCGCTCCTTGCCGGGGCAGTACAGCTCGAACAGCCGGCGGTCCCACACCTCGAAGTTGGGGTGGTAGATCTGCACGCCGTAGTCCTTGAACCGCTGCACGTCGTCGCGCGGCAGCGCCTGGGCCACGACCTTGCCGATCCAGCGCCCGGGGAAGCGCTCCTCGATGGCCTTGGCGTACTGCCCGTAGAAGTCGGCCTCGTCCCGGCCGGCGACCGTCTTGGTGATCGCACCGCCGGTGAGGGTGTAGGCGGTGGACGCCTTCTGGGTGTCGTACCGGTCGATGATCTCAAGGGCTTCGAGCACCTCCTCGACGTCCTTGACCCCGGTGTACGGCCGCCCGGCCGCCTTGTGCTGGCGCCAGTTGTGGTTGATGTCGCAGTACTGGCACTCCTCCTTGGCGCCGAAGTACTGGCAGACCCGGAAGACGGTGAGGTAGATCAGGTAGCCCCACTGGATGGTCGGGGCGACCTCCATGACGGACTTCCCGTTGGACAGGGTGTGCCGGTAGTACTCGGGCATCGGCGGCACACCGACGTCGGCGATCCGCTTCCCGTCCAGGTACAGCCCGAGCAGCCCCTCGTCGTCGGCGGCGACCCGGTACGGCGAGGCCGGGTTCACTCGTACGGAGACCACCGTGCGGCGCAGGTCGTACGGGCCGCCGGTGAGGATGATCTCCTCCGGGGGCCGGCGCAGCGCGGCCTCGCCCAGCTCGGGGAGGGTGCCGTGGTCGAAGGAGAAGATGAAGTACGACTTCGGCTTGACCTCGCCGCCCTCGTTGTCACTGAGTGCGGACGGGTCGAAGGCGACGCCACCTCGAAGCAGGTCCTCCTTGAAGACGGCCTCCCGCGGTACATGCGGGAACCTCTCCATCAGATCCTCGACCAGCGCGGTGCGACTGCCCATCCGTCATCTCCTCCCGGCTCAGGCGTTCGCCCCTCACCGTATGCCCCTGCCTCCGGGTCAGCCGTGCCGGGTCCCCGCTCGGCGCGCGACGTGTCCCGGTACGGCGGTGCCGGACGGCAGCGCCGGGTCCGCGACGGGCTCGCCCCAGACGGAGGTGAGCGGCAGGACCCCGGCCCACAGACCGAGTTCCGCGTCGGGCCCGTCGCCGTCGTCAGGAGCGCCGCTCCGCATCTTGACGGAGGCCTCTTCGAGGGAGAGTGCGAGGAGGGTGGTGGCGGCGAGTTCCTTCCGGTTCGGCCGCCGGGCGTACGACCACTGCCCCGGCGTCGCGTGCTCGGTGAGCCGGCGCAGCCCCTCCAGCTTCTCCTCGGGGTCGGTGACCTTGCGGGCGGTGCCGTGGATCATGGCACTGCGGTAGTTCACCCCGTGCTCGAAGACGGACCGGGCGAGCACGAGCCCGTCGATGTGCGTGACGGTCACACAGACCGGGAGATCACCGGCCAGGCTGCGACTGGCCACGGACCCGTGGAGATACAGCTCCCGCTCGTCCCGCCCGTACACGGTCGGCACGACCAGCGGCCGCCCCTCCACCACCACACCCAGATGACAGACGAAACCAGCGTCCAGAATCGCCTCCAGCTCAGCCCGCTCCAGGCTGCCCTGGTCGCGGAGGCGGCGGTGGCGGGTGAGGTCGGTTTCGGGGAGCCGGGGAGGCAGCGGTGTCGAAGCCATGGACCGCACGTTACCGATATCGCATATCTGAGGCTAGAGATATTTCCATTCCATCACTTGATGGGATGCAAACAACGAAATCCGTAGCTTCCCGCCGCCACGGTCAGTCACTCCTACGGGTCGAGTCCCGCAACACCACATGCGTCCCCAGCACCAGATGCTGGCTGTCGGGCAGTTCCGTGCGGTGCAGGGCCAGGCGGACCGCGGCGCGGCCCAGTTCCTCCTGGGGGACGTGGACCGTGGTGAGGGCGGGGTGGACGTCGCGGGCGACCGGGATGTCGTCGTAGCCCGCCACCGCCACGTCGTCCGGGATACGGCGGCCCGCCTCGCGCAGGGCCTGGATCACGCCGGTGGCGATCATGTCGGTGGCGGCGAAGATCGCGGTGAACTCCGGTCCGGAGGTGAGGAGTTCGCGGGTGGACCGGTAGCCGAACGAGCGGGAGAAGGTGCCGTCGACGATCAGCCGGGGGTCGGGGGTGAGGCCGAGGAGTTCATGGGCCCGGGTGAAGCCGCTGATCCGCTGGGCGCTGGTGGACAGGCCGGGGACCCGGCCGAGGTGGGCGATGCGGCGGTGGCCGGCGGAGAGCAGGTGGGTGGTGAGGGCGAAGGCGCCGCCCTCGTTGTCGTAGTCGACGACCGTGGCGGGGACTCCAGGGCCGAGCGGCGGGCGGCCGACCAGGACCAGCCGGGATCCGGCCCGGTCCAGGGCGTGGGCGAAGTGGGTCATGCGGTCCTGGTAGGCCTTGTCCTCCCAGGCGCCGCCCACCACGATCACCGCGTCGGCGCGCTGCTCGCGCATGGTCTCGACGACGGCGAGGATGCGCTTCGGGTCGCCGTGCGTGGTGCACAGCATGCACAGCCGGCCCTCCGCCGAGGCCTGCTCCTCCACCCCGCGGGCGATGTGCGCGTAGAAGGGGCCGGTGACGTCGTCCACCACGAAGGCGACCGTGTTGTTGGTCGCGCCGCCGAGCGCCCGTGCGTGCGCGTTGACCACGTAGTCCAGCTCGCGCATCGCCTTGAGCACCTTGGCGCGGGTCGCCGCGGCCACCGGGTAGGTGCCGCCCAGCACCCGCGAGACGGTCGACGCGGACACCCCGGCCAGCGCGGCGACGTCCCGCACGGTCGAGGCGTCCCCGTTCGGTGCGGGCTGTGTCCGCTTGACCACCGCTCGGCCCCCCCTTCCTCGCGTCTTCAGGTCACCTTACGAGGCGGGCGCCCCGTCACGCCGCCCTCTCCAGCGCGGTGTGGTCGATGGCGTAGGCCAACTCGCCCCCGGACAGCAGTCGTTCGGCCTCCTCCACCACGGTCAGGCCGAGCCGGGCCAGTTCGTTGCCCTGGGAGCCCGCGAGATGCGGGGTGACGAAGGCGTTGGGCAGGTCGAAGAGGGGCGAGTCGGCGGGCAGCGGCTCGGGGTCGGTGACGTCGAGGACGGCGTTCAGGCGTCCGGTGCGCAGTTCCCCGATCAGGGCGTCGTGGTCGACGAGGGCGCCGCGCGCGGTGTTGATCAGCACCGATCCGGTGGGCATCAGGGCCAGTTCGCGGGGGCCGACGAGGTGCCGGGTCTCGGGGGTCTGCGGGGCGTGCAGGGTGACGATGTCCGAGGTGCGCAGCAGGTCGTCGAGGGGCAGCAGGGGTACGCCGAGCCGCGCGGCCTCGGCCGCGTCCACGTACGGGTCGGCGAGGCTGACGTGGAGGTCGTAGGGCCGGAGGAGTTCGATGAGGCGGCGGCCGATGCGCGAGGCGCCGACGACGCCCACCCGGCGGCCGTGGTTGCCGATGCCGGGGACGACGTCGCCGTAGGGGAAGGTGCGGCGTGCGCGCAGCAGGTCCCGGAAGGCGAAGACGTCCTTCCCGGCGAGCAGGATCATCGCGAGGGTGTACTCGGC
The DNA here is from genome assembly GCF_042892235.1 of Streptomyces sp. NPDC001816. Classification (NCBI taxonomy): domain Bacteria; kingdom Bacillati; phylum Actinomycetota; class Actinomycetes; order Kitasatosporales; family Streptomycetaceae; genus Streptomyces; species Streptomyces sp. NPDC001816. Next base: position 524,031 of record NZ_JBIATY010000001.1, on the reverse strand, counting down.
GACGGGCAGCGCGTTGGCGGCGGCAGCCGAGGAGACGACGATGTCGCGCTGCCAGACCTCGGGGGTGGTGAACCCCTGGACCGAGCCGGCCGCGTGCAGCACGGCTCGCAGCTTGGGGGCGGCGTCCAGGGCGGCCGCGTCCAGGCGGGGGCAGCCCCAGCCGGTGACGAGGACCTCGGTGCGGGCGAGGGCCTCCCGGACCCGTGGCTCGGTGAAGTCGTGCGCCACCAGAGTGGGATCGATTTCTACGCAGGCACGCAGCCGCGCGAGCACCTCCGGCGGAAAGATGTGCGGCACGTTCTGGGCGGTCATGGCGAACAGTGCCTGGGGACGCTCGGGCAAGGAAGTGACCTTCCGGCTCGGTGACGCACGGATAGCAACCGGTCTCTACGGTAGGTCGCCGCGAATGAGAGGGTCAATGGACACGCACTCACCCGGAGGGACGACAGGATGACGGGAACGGCCGGCACGGTGACCAACTGGGCGCGCAACATCACCTATACGGCGAAGGAGTTCCGCCGCCCGCGCTCGCTCGACGCGCTCCGGACCCTGGTGGCCGGGAGCCCGAAGGTGCGTGTGCTGGGCAGCGGCCACTCCTTCAACGAGATCGCCGACCCGGGCGCCGACGGCGTTCTGCTGTCGATCGCCGACCTGCCACCGGTGATCGACGTGGACACCGGGGCCCGTACGGTACGGGTCTCGGGCGGCGTCCGGTACGCCGAGCTGGCCCGCGCGGTCCACGCCCACGGCCTCGCGCTGCCCAACATGGCCTCCCTGCCGCACATTTCGGTGGCCGGCTCAGTGGCGACCGGCACCCATGGCTCGGGCGTGGGCAACGGACCGCTCGCGGCGGCGGTGCGGGAGGTGGAGCTGGTGACCGCGGATGGCTCGTCGGTGTCGATCGCGCGGGGGGACGCCCGCTTCGACGGTGCCGTGACCTCCCTCGGCGCGCTCGGTGTGGTCACCGCGCTCACGCTCGACCTGGAGCCGTCGTACGAGGTGGAGCAGTACGTGTTCACCGAACTGCCGCTGGCGGCACTGGACTTCGGGGCAGTGGCGGGGGCGGCGTACAGCGTGAGTCTGTTCACCGACTGGCGGGAGCCGGGCTTCAGGCAGGTGTGGGCCAAGCGCCGCACCGATCAGGCACCGGTGGACTTCCCGTGGGCCGCGCCCGCGACCGAGGCGATGCATCCGGTACCGGGCATGCCCACGGGCAACTGCACCGAGCAGTTCGGGGTGCCGGGGCCGTGGCACGAGCGGCTGCCACACTTCCGGGCGGAGTTCACACCGAGCAGCGGTGACGAGCTGCAGTCGGAGTATCTGCTGCCGCGATCGGCCGCCGTCGACGCGCTGGCCGCGATCGACGGCATGCGGTCGACGGTCGCCGCTGTCCTGCAGACCTGCGAGGTGCGTACGGTCGCCGCCGACCCGCAGTGGCTCAGCCCGGCCCACGGCCGCGACTCGGTGGCCCTGCACTTCACCTGGGTCGAGGACACGGCGGCCGTGCTGCCGGTGGTCCGCCGGCTGGAGGCGGTGCTGGACCCCTTCGACCCGCGCCCGCACTGGGGGAAGGTCTTCACCCTGCCGGCGACCGTCGTCGGCCGACGGTATGAACACCTCGCCGACTTCCGCACCCTGGCCCAAGCCCTGGACCCCACGGGCAAGTTCACCAACGCCTTCGTCCGGGACGTCCTGGCAGACTGACGGACAACCACGGACGCCGGACTTTCTCCACCCCCTTTCCTAACCCCTTGTCGAAAGCCCCTCCCAGCCCATAGCCTGACGCCGCGCCGGTGCCGACCTCGCCCCGGCCCGGTCCGACGGGATGGGAGGGGCAGCTCCGTGAAGCGCACATCACGTGACATCCGCACCGCGAACCGCTACGAGGTGCTGCGCCAGATCATCGCCGAGTCTCCCACCTCCCGGCAGGAACTGGCCGCGGCCACCGGACTGAGCCTCGCCACGGTCGCCACCCTCGTCGGCGAACTGCTGGACCTGCGCATGATCACCGAGGTCGGTTTCGAGGACTCCGCCGGTGGCCGCCCCCGGGGCCTGGTCGCCGTCAACGCGTCGGGGGGCGCGTTGATCGGCGTCGACATCGCGGAGACCTACGTCCATGTCGAGCTGTTCGACCTGGCGCTGAACGTGCTGGCCCGCGCCGACGAGGACATGCGGCCCGGCGAGAGCCGTCCCGAGCAGGTGGTCGGCCATGTCGCCGCCGCCGTCGGTTCGGTGGTCGCCCAGGCCGGGGTCGAGGCGGCCCGGGTGCTCGGCGTCGGGGTGAGCGTGCCGGGCCAGGTGGACCGGGACACCGGCATCGCCGAGTACGCGCCCAACTGGAACTGGCACGACGTCCCGTTGCTCGACCTGCTCGCCGAACACATCGCCTATCCCCTGTATCTGGACAACCCGCTGCCCGCCTGTGCGGTGGCCGAGCTGTGGTTCGGGGCCGCGCGGGGCCGCGGGGACGCCGTGGTGGTCAATCTCGGCACGGGGGTCGGCGCCGGCCTGGCGCTCGGCGGCGGGCTGCACCGGGGCGTGAGCAACAGTGCCGGCGAGTGGGGACACACCACACTCGTGCTGGACGGGCGGCTGTGCCACTGCGGCAACCACGGCTGCGTGGAGACGTACGTCGGCGCGCCCGGCATCATGCAGAACCTGCGCGAACTCAGCCCGCAGTCCACGCTGTTGCACCCCGAGGACCAGACGGCCACCATCGACGCGCTGGCCCGGGCGGTCGCCGCGGACGACCCGGTGGCGCTCAAGGTGGTCCGGGACACCGCCCGTTACCTGGGCGCCGGGATCTCCGACCTGATCAACCTCCTCAACCCCGAAGTGGTCGTGCTCAGCAGCTGGGTGGCGTCCCGGCTGGGCGAGCCGCTGCTCGGCGAGGTACGCGCGGCCGTCGCCCGGCACGCGCTGCGGCGGCCGCTGGCCGCCACCGAGATCGTCCTCTCCCCGATCCCCACCGACCCGGTGTCCCTGGGCGCGGCCACGTTCGCGCTGGAGGGGGCGCTGCAGTCCGTAGGGCAGCGGGGCGCGCCGGTGTCGAGGGCGCGAGCGCGCGGAGGCCCGAAGGGCTGAGCACGGTCGCGCCCTCGACACCGGCTTGAGGCGCCCCGCAAAGGAATCAACACGACCGGCACGAAGCGCACCACCGCACCCGCAAGGAGCCGTACCGCACCGCCTTCATGACGACGGAAGGGATGCACGTGTCTCACCCCCGCACCAGGAGATCCGTCCTGCTGACAGCCGCGGCCGCGCTGGTTGTCTCCGGAGCGCTCCTCACCTCCCCGGCCGCGAACGCCGCCGAACCCGCCCCCGCCGAGGTCTCCCCCCACGCCGCCCAGACCATCGACGACTTCGGCGCCTCGGGCGCCTGGTGGGTCAACGACCTCAAGAACTTCGACCCCAAGGTCCAGGCCCGCGTCGCCGAGCTGCTGTTCTCGCGGCAGGGCCTGGACCTGAGCGCGTACCGCTACAACATCGGCGGAGGCGGCACCGGCGTGACATACGCGCCGCGTGCCCCCGAGGACTTCCTGAACTCCGACGGCGGTTACGACTGGAGCAAGGACAAGGCGGGCCGGTACTTCCTGTACGCGGCCGCCAAGTACGGCGTGAAGGACCTGATCGGGTTCGTCAACAGCGCCCCCGCCGCCTGGAAGACGAACGGCAAGAGCTGCGGCGGCTATCTCAAGGCCGAGAACGAGCAGGACTTCGCCAAGTACATAGCCGACGTCACGGACCACTTCGCCCGGCAGGGCGTCCGGCTCGACTACATCAGCCCCTTCAACGAGCCGGACAACAGCTTCGCCGACTGCGGTCAGGAGGGCATGCCGGTGCCGGTCGACCAGCGCGACGACATCGTGCGCGCACTGGGCGCCGAGCAGCGGGCACGCCACCAGAAGACCGGCATCATCGCGGACGAGTCCAGCAAGACGACTCAGTTCAACTCCGAGCTGCCGCAGTGGATCTCGCAGCCGGACACCGCCCAGTACGTGTCCAAGCTGGCCCACCACACGTACGACAACCCGTCGGACGCGGACCGGGCGAAGGTCTACGAGACCTCCAAGGCGGCCGGAAAGCAGTCCTGGTCGACGGAGATCTGCTGCTTCGGCAAGGGCGGTACGGGCTGGGCGCAGGAGTACGACCCGACGATCGACGGCGGGCTGAACCTGTCGCGGATCATCTACAAGGACTTCGCGACCGCCCATGACTCGGCGTTCCAGTGGTGGGTGGCCCTGTCGGAGATGACCGGCAGCGACCCGCTGGCGAAGAACGACCACGGCTGGAACGACGGCCTGATCTACTACGACCCGAACTACGCCACGAACGGCAACCAGAGCCTGTACTTCACCAAGCGCTACTACGCGCTGGGCCAGTACAGCAAGTTCGTGCAGCCGGGCTCGGTCGCGCACAACGTGACCGGGGCGCCGGACGGCGTGGAGGTGTCGGCCTACGACCGGGACGGACAGTGGGTCGTCGTGGTGAACAACCACAACACCACAGCCACCCCCCTGAACCTTCACTTCAACAGCGCGACGCCGGTCCGGGCCACCCAGGCCGTGCGCACCTCGGCCGACGAGAACTGGGCCAAGGTCGCGAGGCCGGCCGTCGGCGGCGGTACGGCCACGGCGACGCTCGCGGCCCGCTCGATCACGACGTACGTCTTCGACCAGCGGGGTCACGGCAGTTCGGCGCTGACCGGGGCGCTGGTGGGCAAGCAGTCGAGCAAGTGCCTGACCGCCGACGCCACGGGTGCGGCGCTCGCCACCTGCACGGGCTCGGCCGGGCAGTCGTGGTCGTACGACGCGGACGGCACGCTCAAGGGTGCCAACGGCTATCTGACGGCCGGGGGTTCGGGTCTGACATCGTCCGCCGCGACCGGTGACGGAACGCAGCGCTGGCTGCTGAACTCCAACGGCCAGATCGTCAACGAGGCCTCGGGCAAGTGTCTGGACGTCAGCGGGCAGGCGACCGCCGACGGCAGCAAGGTGATCCTCTACAGCTGCAACGGCGGCACCAACGAGGCCTGGACCAGGCAGTAGTCCGCGCCACCCATGACCGAGGGCCGCCGGCCACATCCCTGAACCCGGCGGCCCTCATCTCCCTTTCCCCGAAGCCCTGTTCGGAATTCCGAACCGGACACAACGCTTCGAACAGACTTCGTCCAACCCCTTGCCGAAGCATTAGCCGAAGGTTAACGTCCCCGCACCGCAAGGCAATTCGAGCCAACTGGCTTTCAGGTGCAGAGCCGCGGCAGCACTCGACAGACAAGGACGTCAGCATGTCGGCACTGAGCAGCAACTGGGACCGCCGATCGATATTCCGGGCCGCAGCGGGCCTGGCCGCCGCCGGCACGCTCGCCGCGTGCGGCGGCAACAACGGCCGTGGCGGCGGTTCCGGTTCGGGCAAGAACCTCGTCCAGTACTTCCACGCGTACGGCGAGGCCGGCACCGAGCAGGCCATCAAGCGCTATGCCAAGGCGTACTCGAAGGCCGACGTGACCACGCAGTGGATCACCGGCTCGAACTTCGAGAGCAAGCTGTTCGCGTCGCTGCTCACCGACCAGGCGCCGGACCTGTTCGAGTTCCACCCGCAGATCCAGCTCGTCAAGAGCGGGCAGGTGGCGGACCTGACCGACCTCATCGACCCGGTCAAGGACGACTTCAACCAGGCCGACATCAAGTCGCACACCGTCGACGGCAAGATCTACGGCGTCCGGATGATCGACGACCCGCAGTTCTTCTTCTACCGCAAGTCCCTGCTGGAGAAGGCGGGCATCCAGCCGCCCACCACCCTGGACGAGCTGATCGAAGCGGCCGCCAAGCTCACCACGAGCAAGGTCAAGGGCCTCTTCCTCGGCAACGACCTGCACGCGGTGATCAACCCGCTGATCTGGTCGGCCGGCGCGGACACCCTCGACGACAAGAACCAGATCGCCTACCACACGGACGGCGTGGTCGAGGGTCTGAAGAAGATGCGGGGGCTCTTCACCAGCGGCCACCTGCTGCTCGACGCCCCGGCCGACTTCTGGGACCCGTCCGCGCTCAACCAGGGCCTGTGCGCCATCCAGTTCTGCGGCATGTGGGCCATGCCGCAGTTCCAGCAGACCCTCGGCGACGACCTCGGCGTCATGCCGTTCCCGAAGGTCACCGACGCGGGCAAGCCGTCCGTCTACAACGGCGGCTGGTCGATGTTCGTCAACGCCAAGGGCAAGAACGTCGAGGCGGCCAAGGAGTACGTGAAGTGGCTGTGGATCGACCAGAAGAAGTACCAGGAGGACTGGGCGACCTCGTACGGCTTCCACATCCCGCCGCGCGCCTCCCTCGCGCAGTCGGCGAGCAAGCTGAAGTCGGGCCTGCCGGCCGAGGGTGTGAAGCTCTTCGACGAGTACGGGCACTTCGACAACATCGGCTGGACCCAGGCGATGATCACCGCCACGGAGAACGTCTTCGCCGACTGCGTCCGCAAGGGCGGTGACCCGGAGGCCGCGCTCGACACGTGCGACAAGACGGTGAACGCCGAACTGAAGAAGCTGTTCGGATAGGCCGCCGGGCGGACCACGACATGTCGACGACCACCACGCGCGGCCTCGCGAGCCCCGCCCCGGCCGAGGTCACCAAGCCCCGGCCGCGGCGGGGGCTGCGCGCCGGCCGCACCTTCAACTTCTGGCTCTTCACCAGCCCGTTCCTGCTCGGGCTGATCGTCTTCGTCTACATCCCCATCCTCTGGAGCCTCTACCTCAGCTTCTTCGAGGCCCGCTTCACCGTCACGCCCAGCGACTTCGTCGGCCTGGACAACTACCGGGACATCTTCTCGGACAGCCAGTTCACCGGCTCGCTGGTCACCTTCACCGTCTTCGCCGCGTTCATCGTGCCCACCACCTGGGCGGTCTCCCTGGGCCTCGCCCTGCTGGTGAACCGCCTGAGGTTCATGCGGGCGTTCTACCGGTCGGTGTTCTTCCTGCCGACGGCGTGCAGCTATGTCGCGGCCTCGCTGATCTGGAAGATGTCCCTCTTCAACGGTGTGCGCTTCGGCCTGGCGAACACCGTCCTCGGCTGGTTCGGCGTCGACAACGTCGCCTGGCTCGCCAACCCCGACCCGCCCTGGTACTGGCTGGTCATCGTCACCGCCCGGCTGTGGCTGCAGTCCGGCTTCTACATGATCCTGTTCCTGGCCGCGCTGCAGAACATCCCGCAGGAGCTGTACGAGGCCGCGGCCATCGACGGCGCGAGGCCCGGCTGGCAGACCTTCCGGTACATCACGCTGCCGCAGCTGCGAGCCACGTCCACGGCCGTGATCCTGCTGCTGCTCGTCGCCGCCTACCAGGCCTTCGACGAGTTCTTCAACCTGCTGTCCAAGACGACCTGGGGCCGCCCGCCGCTCGTCGACCTGTACTACACCGCCCTCGGCCAGGACCAGAACTACGGCAAGGGCAGCGCCGGCGCCATGGTGCTGACCGTGCTGATCTGCGTCGTCACCCTGTTCCAGGGCAGGATCATGGGATTCGGAAGGGGTGACGAGTCCAGGTGACCACCACCGTGCCCGGGACCCGCAAGCGCGCCCGACGCGGCGGCGTGATGAGCTCCACCGGCCTCTACATCGCCACCGGCGTCGCCGCGCTCCTCTTCCTCGTCCCCTTCTACCTGCTGGTCCGCAACGCCCTGTCCACGGACCCGGAGATCACCGGCGAGAACTGGAAGTTCTTCCCCACCCACCTCCAGTGGGGCAACATCACCGAGCCGTTCGACGACCCCACGGTCGACTTCGGCCAGTCGATGTGGAACTCGCTGTTCGTCGGCATTCTGCACACGGTCGGCACGCTGCTCGTGTGCTCCCTCGCGGGCTACGCCCTGGCCCGCATCCCCTACCGGCACGCCAACAAGATCTTCTACGGCGTCCTGGTGACCCTCATGGTCCCCACGGCCGTCACCTTCGTCCCGAGCTTCGTCCTCGTGTCGTCCCTCGGCTGGGTCGACAGCTACCGCGGCCTCATCATCCCGGGTCTCTTCAGCGGTTTCACCTGCTTCCTGTTCCGGCAGTACTTCCTCGGGTTCCCGAAGGAGCTGGAGGAGGCGGCGCGCGTGGACGGGCTCGGCTACTGGGGCGCCTACTGGCGTGTCGTGGTGCCGAACTCGCTGAACTTCTTCGCCGCGATCGCCACGATCACCTTCATCAACGGCTGGAACTCGTTCCTGTGGCCGCTGGTCATCGGCCAGGACCCGAGCGCCTGGACGGTCCAGGTCGCGCTGTCGTCGTACATGACCAACCAGACCGTCAACTACCACCTGATCTTCATGGCGACCGCCATTTCCATCCTGCCCCTGCTGTTCGTCTTCCTCTTCCTCCAGCGCTGGCTGGTCCAGGGAATCGCGCAGACCGGCATCAAGGGCTGAGCTAGGAGACCGATGTCCTTCCGCACCACCACCAAGTACGTCGAGGACGTCTCGCCGGGATCCGGGGCGCTGCCGCCCCGGGCCTGGTACGCGTCCTCGGACGCCACGTCCCTCTCGCTGAACGGCAGCTGGCGCTTCAGACTGTCGGACACGGCCGACGCCGAGGACGACTCCTTCGCGCAGGACGGGTACGACGCCGGTGGCTGGGCGGAGGTGTCGGTCCCCGGCCACTGGGTCCTCCAGGGGCACGGCTCCCCCATCTACACCAACCACCTCTACCCGTTCCCGGTCGACCCGCCCCACGTCCCGACCGAGAACCCGACCGGCGACCATCTACGCGTCTTCGACCTGCCGGCCCACTGGCCGGCCGACGGCGGTGCCGTCCTGCGCTTCGACGGTGTGGAGTCCTGTGCCCGGATCTGGCTGAACGGCACGGACATCGGCGAGTTCAAGGGCTCCCGGCTGCCGCACGAGTTCGCGGTCGGCCATCTGCTGAAGGCGGAGGGAAACGTCCTGGCGGTCCGCGTCCACCAGTGGTCGGCCGGCTCCTACCTGGAGGACCAGGACCAGTGGTGGCTGCCCGGCATCTTCCGTGATGTCACGCTGCTGCACCGCCCGGCCGGCAGCGCCCTCGACTTCTTCGTGCACGCCTCCTACGACCATGTGACCGGCACCGGCACGCTGCGGGTCGACTCCGACGTGGACGGCCGGGTGACCGTCCCCGGCCTCGGCATCGACACCGCGACCGGCGAGCCGGTGACGGTGCCGGTCGAACCGTGGACGGCGGAGCGTCCCCAGCTGTACGACGGCGTGCTGGCCACCGAGGGCGAGCGGGTGCCACTGCGCATCGGCTTCCGCACGGTGGAACTGTCGGACGGCCTGATCAAGGTCAACGGCAGGGCAGTGCTCTTCAAGGGCGTCAACCGGCACGAGTGGCACCCGGAGAAGGGGCGCGCGCTCGACCTGGAGACCATGCGGGAGGACGTGCTGCTGATGAAGCGGCACAACATCAACGCCGTCCGCACCTCCCACTACCCGCCGCACCCCGCCTTCCTCGACCTGTGCGACGAGCTGGGCCTGTGGGTGATCGACGAGTGCGACCTGGAGACCCACGGCTTCACCGAGCAGTCCTGGCGGGACAACCCCGTCGACGACGACCGCTGGACCCCGGCGCTGCTCGACCGCGCCGCCCGCATGGTCGAGCGGGACAAGAACCACCCCTCGGTCCTCATCTGGTCCCTCGGCAACGAGGCCGGCACCGGCCGCGGCCTGACCGCCATGGCCGAGTGGATCCACGGCCGGGACTCCTCGCGCCTCGTGCACTACGAGGGCGACATCAACTGCCGTGACACGGACATGTACTCGCGGATGTACGCCGACCACGCCGAGGTCGAGCAGATCGGCCGCGGTCTCGACGGCGGCACCCACGAGCGCCGTGAACTCCCCTTCATCCTCTGCGAGTACGCGCACGCCATGGGCAACGGCCCCGGCGGACTCGCCGACTACCAGCGGCTCTTCGAGTCGTACGACCGGCTCCAGGGCGGCTTCGTCTGGGAGTGGATCGACCACGGCATCAAGGACGAGCGGTACGGCTACGCGTACGGCGGCGACTTCGGCGAAGAGCTGCACGACGGCAACTTCGTCTGCGACGGCCTGCTGTTCCCGGACCGGCAGCCCTCACCCGGCCTGGTCGAGTTCAAGAAGGTGATCGAGCCGGTCGCCGTCGAGGGCGACGGCAGCGGCGGCACCGTCCGCGTCACCAACAAGTACGACTTCGCCGACCTGTCCGCGCTGGCGTTCACGTGGTCGTACCAGGTGGAGGGCGAGACGGTCGACTCCGGCGCGCTGACGGTGCCCGCGCTGGCGCCCGGCGAGTCGGCCGAGGTGAAGCTGCCCGAGCCGCCGGCCGGCGCGCCCGCGGGCGAGGCTCACTGGACGGTACGGGCGGTGCTCGCCGCCGACACCCCCTGGGCGCCCCGGGACCATGTCGTCGCCTGGGGGCAGTTCGCCGTGTCCGCGCGCCAGGCACCGGCGGTCGCGGCGACCGACGGTCCGGTGCTCGGGGACGGCCTGATCACCCTCGGCCCGGCCTCCTTCGAAGCCCGCACCGGCGCGCTGCGCACCGTCGGCGGGGTGGCCGTCACCGGGCTGCGCCTGGACGTGTGGCGGGCGACGACCGACAACGACGACGGCGCGGCCTGGCAGACGGGCATCCGCCACGGTCTGCTGTGGCGCAGTCTCGGCCTGCACCGTATGCGGCACCGCCTCGACGCGGTGGAGCTGGGCGACGACGCGCTGACGGTCCGCACCAGGGTGGCGCCCGCGGCCCGGGAGATCGGGCTGTCGACCGTGTACCGCTGGACGTCGGACGGAACCCGTCTGCGGCTGACCGTGTCCGTGACACCGGAGGGCGACTGGACGGTGCCGCTGCCCCGGCTCGGCATCCGCTTCGGACTGTCCGCGGCCGACCGTGTGCGGTGGTACGGCGGCGGCCCCGGTGAGGCGTACCCGGACGGCAGGACGGCGTCCGCGGTCGGCCGCTGGGAGTCGACCGTGGACGACCTGCAGACGCCGTACGTCCGTCCGCAGGAGAACGGCGCGCGGGCCGACGTCCGCTGGGCGGAGATCGGCGGCCTGCGCGTAGAGGGCGACCCGGAGTTCTACTTCACCGCCCGCCGCTGGACCACGGAGCAGCTGGACGCGGCGGCCCACCGCACCGACCTCACCCCCGGCAGTGCTGTGTGGGTCAACCTCGACCACGGCCAGCACGGCCTCGGCTCCCAGTCCTGCGGCCCCGGCCCACTGCCCCAGTACTACCTGCTTGCCGAGCCCGCGGAGTTCTCGTTCGTCCTCTCCGAGACGCCCTCCTCGAAGACCGGTTGACCGACAGGGTCCCGACGCACCCGTGGCCGGACGGCGCCTGTTCGCCCGGCCGGCCACGGGTGCGTCACACATTAATGTTGAACAGTTTTCCCAACTATCCTTCAAAATCCAACATCTTGGCTGGACTTGGCATGAACATGTTCTCCATGCGACCCATGAGACGACTCCTCACCGCCCTCGCGGCCGGCGCCCTGACCTTCGCCGGACTCACCGCCTCCACCGGCACCGCCCAGGCCGCGACCACCACCGGCACGTTCAACGTGCTCACGTACAACGTGGCCGGCCTCCCGGAGGGCCTCAGCTCCAGCCATCCGGACACCAACACCCCGCTGATCTCACCGCGGTTGGCGGGTTACGACATCGTGAACGTCCAGGAGGACTTCAACTACCACGCGGCGCTGTACGCGGGCGACAACCACCCGTACCGCACGGCCACCAGCGGCGGCGCCGGCATCGGAGACGGCCTCAACACCCTCTCGAAGTACCCGTTCGAGGACTTCGAGCGGGTCAAGTGGAACGACTGCACCGGCACCAACTGCCTGACCCCGAAGGGCTTCACGCTGGCCCGGGTGCGTCTGGCCGAGGGTGTCTTCGTCGACCTGTACAACCTGCACCCCAACGCCGACGACACCGACGACGCCCTCGCCGCCCGCCGCGCCAACATCGCCCAGGTGTCGGCGTTCATCAAGGCCAACTCGGCGGGCAACGCGGTGATCGTCATGGGCGACACCAACACCCGCTACACCCGCGCCGGCGACAACATCCGCACACTCGTCGACGACAACGGCCTGACCGACGCGTGGGTGCAGCAGGTGTCGAGCGGTACGGCACCCACGCAGGGCGCCGACCCGCTGCTGTGCCCGACGTCGGCTCCGTCGAACGACTGCGAGGTGGTCGACAAGGTCCTCTACCGCGGCAGCAACCTGGTGAACCTGACGGCCACCCGCTACAACGACGAGTGGGCGAAGTTCCTGGACTCGTCCGGCGGCAACCTCTCCGACCACTTCCCGCACACCGTCGACTTCTCCTACACCCTCAACCCCAAGCTCCGCGCGAGCGACTTCTTCGGCGGTCCGCACGGCACGGCCTTCAACGACGCCGACGACCTCCCGGCCGCCCTCGCCCCGCGCACGCTGACCCTGCGCGGCGCCGCCCGCCTGGACGCGGTCTCCCTCACCCACGACGGCGGCACGGTCCTCGGCCACGGCGGTACGGGCGGTACGGCGACCTCCCTGACCCTGGCCTCCGGCGAGCACCTCACCTCGGTGAAACTGACGGAGGGCCAGAAGGACGGCCGCACCCGGATCTTCTCGGCCACCTTCGGCACCGACAAGGGCCACACCCTCTCCGCCGGTACGGCCACCACGGACACCGCCACCTTCACCGCGCCGTCCGGCTGGCAGATCGTCGGCTTCACCGGCCGCTCCGGCGACGAGATCGACAAGCTGGGAGTGCTGTACGCACCGATCAGCTGAGCGGGACGTCCGCCCAGACCGCCTTGTACACGCCGTCCGGGCGGAGTTCCACACCCCACTTCTCCGCCAGCGCCTCGACCATCAGCAGCCCGCGCCCGCCCTCGTCCGGCTCCCCCTGCGCCCGCATGGGGAGCCGTTCCACGCGCGCATCCAGCACCTCCACGCGCACGACCTCCCCGTCCAGCAACAGCCGTACGCGGAAGCCGCGCCCCCGGACCCGACCGTGTCGTACGGCGTTCGCGGCGAGTTCGGCGGCGATGAGGGTGACGGTGTCGCTCACCTCGCTTCCGTGTGCGAACCCCCATACATTCATCCGGTTCGCCACCAGTTGCCGCGCCTGCCGGGCGCCGTGCGGTGTCGCGCTGAAGAGCTGGGTGAACGTACGTTGCATGCCCCAAACCGTCCCGCCGGGCAGGGGAGTCGACCAGCGACAGAACTCGTACGCTGCGCACTGTACGAGTTCACGCTCTGGACAGTCGCCGTGACGTTCCGTGACCCTTGGTCGACATGACCGACAGCACCATGAGCATCGCGCAGACCACCAACGAGCCCGAACCGTCCGACAGCCTGAAGGCGTTCGGCGCGGCGCACAAGGCCTTTCGCAAGCGGGCGGGTTACACGCAGGAGCAGTACGCGCCGCTGGTCGGGTACCAGCCGGCGACCATCGCTTCCATCGAGCAGGGGCGGCGGTTTCCGCCCCGGGCGTTCGTGGAGCGGGCGGAGAAAGTCCTGGACGCATTCGGCGTGTTGAGGGAGGTGTACAAGCACGCGACCAGGGAGAAGGGGCTGGCCTCGTGGTTCCGGCAGTGGGCGGAGCTGGAGGAGCAGGCGATCAGTCTGTACACGTGGGAGAACCGGTTCGTTCCGGGGCTGCTGCAGACGGAGGCGTACGCGCGGACGCTGTTCAGTGAGCGAATCCCGATGTTCGGCGACTCGGAGATCGAGGCCCAGGTGTCGGCCCGACTGGAGCGCCAGTCGCTGCTCAAGGACCGGCCCAACACGTTGTTCAGTTTCATCGTCGAGGAGCACGTACTCAGGCGGCTCACCGGCGGCGCGGACGTCATGCGGGAGCAGATCGAGTACATCCTGGAGGCGACGGAACCCCGCAACGTGGAGTTCCAGGTGATGCCAATGTCCCGCGGGTTCCACGCCGGGCTTAACGGCCCCGTCCAGCTACTGGAGACCCCCGAGAACGAGTGGTTCGCCTACTCCGAGGGGCAGGAAAACGGCCAGTTCATCGTCAAGCCGAACACGATCAGTGTGCTCCACATGCGGTATGCGAAACTTCGCTCACAGGCTCTGACCCCGGAGGACACCCGGAGCCTGCTGGAGCGGATGCGAGGAGCGCTATGAGCACCACCGAACTGGCCTGGTTCAAGAGCAGCTACAGCGGCGACAGCTCCGGAGACTGCATCGAAGTGGCCACCGCCCCCACCATCATCCACGTCCGCGACTCCAAGAACACCACCGGCCCCCAGCTCGCCCTCGCCCCGGCCTCCTGGACGGAGTTCGTGGCGTTCGCCGCCCGCGACCGCGGGTGAGGTCGGAGCCTTTCAACCGCCGGGTGCGTCTGGTCGTCGAAGTACGCGACGACCGTGACGAACTGGAGCTGGCGGAGAGTGTGTTCGCCGCTCAGGGATGGCGGGTACGCCCGGCGCGGGACGGCGACGCGGTCGGCGCGGACGACGGATACTCCGCGCTGATCGTCGAAGTCCCGCTCCGCGGCTCCCGCTTGACCGCCAGGTCGATGGCCTGCGAGCAGGTGACGACACTCGCCGCCCGGCGGAAGCTGGACGTCTGGGTACGCGAGGCCAAGCTCGTACGCCCCAAGCCCGCCGAGCCGAACACGACGTACCACGTCCATCACAAGGTGCCGGACGGCGCGAGTCCAGCTCTGCGGTGGCTCGCCGAGCACTGGATAGCCGTCGGCGGGTGGGACGTACGCCATACGCTGCATCTGCGCGGCGAGTACACCGAAGAGCAACGCGACCGCGCGCTCGCCGAGTTGAGCGGGCGGAACCTCGGCGGCGCCCCGTTCGACCCCGATGCGCACGACATCCGCCGGGCGATCGGTCCCCGGCCCCGCGACGGATCGACGGACCGACACCGTAAGGCGCTGCAGTTCGCGGTCATCGGTGTGGTGGTACTCGTCAGTCTCGCGTGCGGCATCGTCCTCGGTGCGTCGACCACGCCCTGGCGGTTCCTGGCACTGGCCTGGCCACTCGGTATGTGCTGGCCGGTGGGCACATGGGTGTCCGCCAACGAGCCCCGGCCGTGGCTCGTCCGGCTCGGGATCGGCGTGGCCCTGGTCTGGGGCCTGACCGCCTTCGGATTCATGTGGGCGGACTCCCAGCCGGCGGGACTGTCCAGACAGTTCGCCGGGATTCTCCTCACCCTGCTCCTCGGCTTCACGGTCTTCGGCCTGTGGTACGCCCTGAGCGAGTCCTGGTTCAGCCGCAACATGCAGTGGTTCCTGCCCGTACTCGCGGCGCCGTTGCCGTTCGTGCTGCCGTGGGCCGGGTCGTATCTGCACTCCATGTACCTGGAGGAGCGCTTCGGGATCCCGGCCGACTCGGTGCATGTGGCCTTCTACTGGGAGTACGCCGTGGCGCTGCGGCCGCTCGGTCTGGCCGTGGCGTGTTCGCTGGTGCTGATCGCGATGGGCGGCTGGGCCCGTCACTTCAACCTCCAGACGGGGGCGAGCGGGCTCGTCCGATGGGTCCTGCCGTTGATGGTGCTGGTCGCGGTCCTGTCCGTGGCGATCGAGGCGCTGACCGGTGTGGACCGAGCCGCCGACAGAACGATCGCGGACGCCACCGCCGGGAAGCGCTACCCGGCCGCGTACTTCGGCATCCGGGGCGAACTCGTCTGCGTCGAACCGCTCAACCCGAAGATTCCCGTCATCAACGGTCCGGTACCGACGACCCACCCGGTCCTCCTCTTCCAGGCGAGCGGTGACACCGTCTGGCTCTGGGACCCGGACCCGGCCCGGGGCGAGGACACGTCCCGCCATGCGCTGCGCGTGAGGGCGGAGGACGTACGGTTGACCGCCGCCGGCCGCAGGCGCTGCGGCGCCTGAGCTTGTTCCCGGCGCCGTCCGGAACGACCTCGTGGGAGATCACGGCACTGGCGAAGCCCGGTTCCCGGAAGGACAGGAACTGCTCGGCGTCGTGAACCTCCGAGACTGCCTGCGGATCGGGCTGCCAGAATCGCGCGACCCTGCCCAACACGAGGGCGCGGCCGGGATCAGGATTGCGCTCATCGCGATTCCTCCTCCTGTGACATGGCGCGCGACACGGCGGCCTTCGCGACGAAGAGGGTGAGGCCGCCGAGCAGCAGACACAGCGGGGAGTAGAGACGCAGATCCCAGAGCACGTAGTCGGAGGGGACGTCCGTCAGGTCGAGCCCTGAGACGAGGACGCCCACCAGCCCGCGTCCGAGCAGCGCGGCGGCCACCACCCACGGTCCGGTGCGGATCATCCAGCCCGGCTGTGCCGCAGTCGACCGCGCGGCTACCAGGTAGGCCGCCAGGAACAGCAACGCCGCCACCGTCGCGGTCAGTGGACCGGAAGGCAGGTCCGCCTCCGCCACCCCGACCACAGTGCGGGCGTAGTCCGCGCGACTGGCCAGTGGCCAGGGGGAGAAGACCCACACGACGTGCATCAGCCCCGCCGCGGCCAGCCCCAACGCGGCCACCACGCCTGACATTTTCATCGGAACCCCTCTCCATACACCCCTGTACGGAAGGACCATACAGTACTGTACGGCCATGGCAAGGAAGCGGCTCACGCCCAGGGACTGGACCGAAGCGGCCCTGCGGGCGCTGGCGCGCGGGGGAGTGGCCGCGGTCTCGATCAACGCACTCGCCGATGAACTCCGCGCCACGCGCGGCAGCTTCTACTGGCATTTCACCGACCGTGACGCACTGCTGACGGCAGCGCTGGAGCTGTGGGCACGGGAGGGGACCACAGCGGTGATCGAGGCCGTGCGCAAGGTCGCGGATCCGGCGGAGCGGCTGCGTTTCCTGTTCACCACCGCCCTGACCGAGGACCCCTTCGCCGGCCTGGAGCCGGCGATCGTCGCGCACTCCGACCATTCTGCTGTCGCGCCGGTGCTGCGCCGGGTGACGCGTGAGCGCCTGGACTTCCTCACCGAGCTCTACACCGATCTCGGCCTCGATCCCGAGGCGGCACGCCTGCAGTCGATCACCGCCTATGCCGCCTACCTGGGCTGGCTGGAACTGCGCCGCAGCGCCCTTGACATGGTCCCCGAGGTGGGCACCTCGGGCTGCGAGGCCGAGAACGGCCTGGCCCACCTCATCACCCAGCTCTCCGACCCCCGCCCCTGAACCTAGATCCCCTAGGATTCCCCCTAGGTGACCAAGGAGGAGGTGTCAGATGGCCCGTGCGGGACTCACCGTCGACCGACTGGTCGCGGCCGCCGCCGACCTCGCCGACGAGGCGGGCTTCGAGAACGTCAGCCTGTCCGCGCTGGCCCGGCACTTCGGGGTGAAGGACGCGAGTCTGTACTCGCACGTCCGCAACCTGAACGACCTGCGCACCCGGCTCGCCCTGCACACGGGCGGCGAACTGATCGACCGGATCGCGGCGGCCGTGGCGGGCCGGGCCGGGAAGGACGCGCTGGCCGCCTTCGCGGGCGCGTACCGGGCATACGCGCTCGACCACCCCGGCCGGTACGCGGCCACCCAGATCCGCATCGACCAGGCCCTGATCGCCGACTCCCCCGCCATGCGCCGTACGGCCGAGATCACCTACGGCATGCTGCGCGCCTACGGCCTCGACGAGCCGGACCTCACGGACGCCGTACGTCTCCTGCGCAGCACCTTCCACGGCTACTGCGCCCTGGAGTCGGCGGGCGGCTTCGGCGCGGCCCGGGACGTCCAGACCTCCTGGGACAAGGCGGTCGAAGCCCTGCACCTCGCCCTCACGCACTGGCCCCGGGAGAAGACGAACAATGACTGAGCTTGTCGTTTAACCGTGTGCGGTGGTTCGTCGCGGCCTGGTGCCCTTCTTTCGGATCAGCCTTCGCTCCGCGCGGGATCCCGCTCTGAACAGTTGTTTGCCGGAGCTTCGGCCCTCGATGGGCCTCTGGCGATTTTCCGTTACACAGTGACACTTTTGCCACTGGGAGGTGCGCCGGAGGCCGCATAGCGTCGAGTACGTCCGCAGCCCGATTCCGGGTCGGCTTCGACGTCATCCCCGAGGAAGTGCCATGCACGTTCAGATCGTTTTGTTCGACGGCTTCGACCCTCTCGACGTCATCGCCCCCTACGAGGTGCTGTACGCGGGCGGCGTCGCCTCCGACGGCGCGGTGAGCGTGGAACTCGTCTCGGCAGAGGGCGCCCGTGAGGTGGTCAGTGGTACGGGAGGGCTGGCGCTGCGCGCCACGGCTGCCCTGGACGCCGAACGCCCAGGGTACGTCCTGGTGCCCGGCGCCTCGGGCCGCATCGGTGAACCGGGCGAGGTTCCCGCGGAGGACGAGGGGTCCGGCGAGGCGGAGCAGGACGAGCTCATCCCCGTGCTGCTCGGCCGCACCCTGACCACCGAACTGCCCGCGCTGCTGAAGACGGCGATGGCCCATCCGGACGTCACGGTCGCCACGGTGTGCGGCGGCTCGCTGGTCCTCGCCATGGCCGGACTGCTGGAGGGTCGCCATGCCACCTCCCACCACCTAGGCCTGGATCTGCTGGACGCCACCGGCGTCCACGTGGTGAACGCCCGCGTCGTGGACGACGGCGACCTCGTCACCGGCAGCAGCGTCACCTCCGGGCTCGACCTCGGCCTGTACCTCCTGGAGCGCGAGGTGGGTCCCCGCGTCGCACACGCCGTCGAGGAACTGTTCGCCCACGAGCGGCGAGGTGTCGTCTGGCGCGCGCAGGGACCGGCGCCCGCCTCGTTCTGACTCCGCCCCGTACCCGTTTCGTCGTGCACCACACCGTGAGGAAGTAGCGCACCATGCAGTCCGCTGAAGGCGCCTGGGATCTGACCATGTCCACCCCGATCGGCCGGATGAAGGCCGTGATCGAACTCCGCCGCCGGGACGGCGTCCTGACCGGGACCGCCCATGGGACCGGCGAGGAGGTTCCCCTGACCGAGGTCGTCCTCGACGGCGATCGGCTGACTTGGAAGCAGACCATCACCAGGCCCATGCGGTTGAACCTGGCCTTCGACGTGACACTCGACGGCGACACCCTCACCGGCACGTCCAGGGCCGGACGCCTCCCCTCCTCCAGGATCACCGGCGAGCGGCGCGGCGTCCGCCCCGAGCCCGCCACCTGGGCGTGAGCGTGGGGCACTTGCGGCCACTGCGCATCGCGGCACACGTCGAACTCATCAGCTTGGTGGTCATGTTGGCCAACCTCGCTACGGCCCATCTTCAACCCGTCTCCTCCGTGGTGGGCCCCACTCATGGCTGGGCCTACCTGTTCGTCATCGTCGCGGCCTGGCGGCTCAGACAGGCACCGGCCACCGCGAAGGCCGTGGCGCTCGTCCCGGGCGTGGGCGGCCTGCTCGCCCTGCGCCATCTCGACCGTTCCGGCACGACCCGTCCGTACACCAAGGAGTCCACCTCGTCATGACTTTCCCGCCTACGCGACCGCTGGAAGTCGGCATGCTTCTGTTCAACGGTCACACCACACTTGATTTCATCGGTCCCCACACCGCTTTCGCGGCCACGGGCATGAAAGTCCATCTGGTTTCCGACACACTTGAGCCGGTTGTCTCCGATACCGGCGTAGCCATTACGCCGACCGTCACTTTCGACGACTGCCCCGCCCGGTTGGACATTCTGTTCGTGCCCGGAGGATTCGTGGAGGAAGTGATGCTCGATGGCGCGGCTCTCTCGTTCCTGGCCGATCGGGGTGCCTCGGCCCCTTACATCACCTCTGTCTGCAACGGCTCGATGGTCCTCGCCGCGGCCGGGCTCCTGGACGGCTACCGCTCGGCGACGCACTGGTCCACCCGCGACCATCTGGCGCGGCTGGGCGTCGAGGTGTCGACGGAGCGCGTGTGCATCGACCGGAACAGGTTCTCCGGGGGTGGTGTGACGGCTGGCATCGACTTCGGGCTCACGGTCATCGCGCACACCCTCGGAGAGGAGGCCGCAAAATTCGCCCAGTTGGCCATGGAATACGACCCGAAGCCGCCGTTCGACGCCGGTACTCCTCAGGGCGCGGGGACGGAAGCCGTGGCCCTGTTCGAGGAATTCACGGCAGAACCCGACGCTAATCTCCGCCGGGCCGTGTCGCGAGTGCTTGAGCGACGCGCGGGCAGCTAGAGCCTGTTGCGACTGTGCTGGTCACAGACACTTATTGAGGACTGCGACCAGCGCAGTCGCCTCGCACCGAACGGCGAGTTTGTCGTACCTGGTGGCGACTGCGCAGTGCCGCTTGAGCCGGTTGATCCCGCACTCGACCGCGTGCCGCTGCTTGCAGTCGGTCTTGTCGAACATCGGCGGCCGCCTGCCACCGGAGCCGAGTCTCTGCCGGTTGTGGACGCGGTCTACCGGAACCGGAATCGTCGCTTTGATCCTGCGTCCTGCGCAGGTATGAGCGGTTCTTGCGGGAGTCGTACGCCTTGTCGGCGCGAACTCGATCCGGTCGCTTGCGTGGCCGTCCCCGGCCCCTCCCCCACTACCACCCCGGAACACCGCCTCACCCTCGGGTTCGGCACCGACTCACGCGGCCAACTCTTGGGTGATGTGACCGAGTTGCTCGCCGACCGACTCGCCAGCCCCTTGATGGAGTTCCCCGGCGGGCATCTCGGCGCCCTGGATCACCCCGTGGAGTTCGCCGACGCCCTCGCCGACACGCTCCTCTCCAACGCGCACACCTCGTCGTAGGAGGGTGTCGTACCGCCCGGCGCCCGCCCGGCCGCGATGTCGGCCACCGCGTCCAGGGCGGCACCGAGCGCGCGCCGGTAGAGCAGCGAGCCGAGGCTGATGCGGCGGACGCCGAGGTCGGCAAGCTGGGGCACGGTGGGCCCGGCGGGCGAGTACAGAACGTTGAGCGGGGCGTCGACGCACCGGACGACGTCCGCGATCCGGCCGGGATCGGTGAGCCCGGGCACGAACACCCCGTCGGCGCCAGCCTGTCGATAGGCGTCGAGTCGGCGCAGGGTTTCCGTCTCGTTGCCGTCGCCGTCGCCGTCGCCCAGCCAGTAAGTGTCCGTACGGGCGTTGACGAACAGGCCCGGCACGGCGGCCTTCACCGCGGCGATCTTCGCGGCGTGCCGGGCGGCCGGCCCGAGCCCGTCCTCCAGGTTGATGCCGACGACCCCGACGGCCCACAACTGTTGGGCCAGCTCGGCGACTTCGCCGGGATCGTCGGAGAATCCGTCCTCGGCGTCGACGGAGAGCAGGTACGGTTCCGAGCCGAGGGTGAGGGCGAGACGCAGCGTGTGTTCCCGGGTCGCGGCCTGGCCGTCGGGGAGTCCGACGGCCGCCGCCACGGCGAGACTGGTCGTGCCGATCGCGGGAAAGCCGCGAGCCGCGAGGGCGGCGGCCGAGGCGTGGTCCCAGGCGTTGGGCAGGAGCAGGGGCTCGCCGGGGCGGTGGTGGAGTGCGGCGAAGGGCGTCATGGCATGCTCCGCGGTCTCTACGGTCATACGCCCACGCTAGGCACCGCTCGTTTCGGCACCCGCCGAACTGTCCGGACCGACCGGTCCCCCGCTACTCCCCTCGCTCGGCCGCGCTGCGCTCCACACAGAACTCGTTGCCCTCGGGGTCGGCGAGGAGCGCCCAGCCGGTGCCGTCGGGCTTGCGGTGGTCGTCGACCAGGGTGGCACCGAGGGCGAGCAGCCGCTCGACCTCCTCGTCACGGGTGCGGTCCTGCGGCTGGAGGTCCAGGTGGACGCGGTTCTTGACGGTCTTGGGTTCCGGCACGGTCACGAAGAGCAGGCCGGCGGCCTCGATCAGAGCCTCCGGATCCCCCGGATTGTCGTCCTCGTGCAGGGGCTGGCCCAGAGCCTGGGACCAGAAGCTGCCGAGGGCGTAGGCGTCGGCGCAGTCGATCGTCACGTGGCGGATCTTGGAAGTCATGCCTCGGATTCTGCCGGGCGCCCCCGGAAATACAAAAGGAGTTCGGCAACCTTTCCCGGCCCGGCGGCCACCGAAGGGCATGACATCTGCACGACGCACGACACGTCACCGCCGCGTCCGAGTGGCGCGCAAGCCCGCCATCGGCGCCCTCGCGGTCGCCGGACTGCTCGCCGGCGCGTGGGGTACGCCACCGGGGCGGCGACGACCACCTCGCCCGACCTCACCGTCACCAGCACAACGGTGAACCTGAGCGCCAAGTACCCATACCTGTCCGCCGGTTACAACAACACCCGGGAGTGGAACCGCACGTCCACCGCGGTCGCCCCGAACGGCACCCTGCGGGTCGCCTGGCCGGCCGCGGACGGCATCCAGGTCACCCCCCTCACGGCGGCCGGCCAGCGCTCGGGCGCGGACACAGTGGTCAAGGGCGCCAAGGAGGTCGGCGGCCTGGTCGCCCGGTACAGCGGTTAACGCTAAGCCCGTGATCATGGTCAGGCCGGGGATCCGAGAGCGGTGACGCGGTTCGCGTACTCGCGGCGGGCCTTGCGCTGGGCCGGGATGACAGCGGTCCCAGGGGTGCCGTCTAGGGACTGGGCGAGGTCGAGAAGGCGGCGGTGGACCACGGGCACGGCGGTGATGCGCAGGGTGTAGCCCTGGCCGCGCCGTACGGTCACCCCCTGGTCGAGCGCGGCCCGCTCGGCCGGCTCCAGCTCGATGGTGAGGAGGAAGTCGGCGACCTTGCCCGGCATGTCGAGGGTGACGGGCAGCTCCGGTGCGGGGGCGCCCACGTCGATGGCGGTGTGGTCGGGCAGAAGGTCGGTGATGGCCGTGCGGATAGCGCCGCGGCTGACGCCGTGGGCGCGTGCGAGGGCGGCGATGGAGCGGCCTTCCAGCTACGCGGTGCGGACGTCGTCGGTCTTGTCGGCCGGGACGGCGGGGCGGCGTCCGCCCTTGTTGCCCTTGGCCTCGGCCGCGCGCAGTCCGTCGTAGGTGAGGTCGCGCTGGAGTTCGCCGGCGGCGGCGAGGGTTTGCACCATGAACTTCACGGTGGACAGCAGCTCTCCGGTGCGCGGGTGGCGGGCGGTGAGGTCCATCGCGGAGAACGCGCCGTCGTGGATACGCAGTGCGAGGCGGTCGCGGTGGAGGACGTCGAGCACGTCGAGGATGTGCCCGGTGCCGCGTACGAGGCGGAAGATCTCGGAGATGTGCACGGTGTCGCCGGGCCGCGCGTAGGTGAGCAGTTCTCGGAACTTCGGGCGATGGAGGGGGTGGAGGCGGCTGGAGGTGCCGCCGTCCTCCTCGAAGACGACCGGGTACTCGATGCCGGCCCGTCGATCTCAGGCGGGCTCGCGGCCAAGGGAAGCGGCGCGCTGGTAGTACTCGTACAGGCCGTTGAAGATCGGGGCGGCGATGGTCATGGTGTGGGGGTCGTCGCCGGTCATGGACAGGCCGCGCAGGACGACGTCGAGGCCGGGGGCTTCGGGAGCGTTGAAGCGTTCGTCGTCGATGTCGGCTTCGTGGACGATTTCTGCGATGCGACGCAGGGCGGGGTCGTCGGTCAGCCGGTGGACGCGCAGGATGGTCTCGAAGCTGCAGTCGCCGTGGTGGTGCCCGAGTGCGGCGCCGCGCATGTCGAAGGGGGTGGCGTCTTCGGGGACGTGGGCGGGGTCGGTGACGAAGACGAACTCGGCGTCGGGGTCGATGAAGCGGCCGATCAGCCAGGCGCAGGCGGCGCGGTCGATGTGGATGCCGGCGCGGGTGGCCCACTTCATGGGGTGCTCTCTTCCGTGGTGTTGGCGGGGTGCAGGGAGTTGACGGCTTGTTCTGCCGTCTGCCGGTCGGGTGTGGGGAAGTAGTCGCGGCGCTGGATGCGGCGCAGTTCGGCGCGCAGCCTGGTCAGCGTGCGCCGCCTTCCTGCCTCGTCCCCTTCGCGGGCGGTTTCGGCCTCGGAGAGCACCTGCCGGTACTCGGCGGCGCGGGCCTGCGTCATGGCGTCGATGAGCCGCTGCTCGTCGCCCGCGGCGGCCGGATGGGCGATCCACACCGTGGCCGTCCCGCCGAAGTCGGTGACCTCTTCGGCGATCCACTCCAGCTGCTCACGGGTTCGGTCGTCGGCGGGCAGCGCGATCAGGCCGTCGCTGATCTGCGCGACGCCCAGGCGCTTGAGCTTGCGCCACACGGTGATCCGCGGGGTGGAGGGCTCCCGCGGCAGGCGGTAGGAGAGCAGCACCCACTGCCGCTCGGTGTCCGGGCCGCTCACGCCGGTTACCTTGGCCGGCTTGCTGTGGGGGGACCCGAAGGGTGCAACGAGTTGATCATGTCCATCCTCCAAGACTTCTCTACCGGCGCCCCAGCATGCGATGTAACCATGGTTGCACAGCGATGGGCGGGCGGGAGGGGGAACATGATCACGCACACCCCGGCCGCATGGACCCTGGCCGCCTCGTACGGCCTTGACCGTGACGAAAGGGAGCACCGGTGACCGCCACCGAACAGCCACCCAGCCTCCGGGCCAGAGCCGACAGCGGCGCCACCGCCGGCAGGGACGTGATCCCGCTGCGACAGGCGACCCGCACCTGGTTCGCGATCTCCTGGCAGACCTTCGGCGGTCCAGCCGGGCAGATCGCCGTGATGCAGCGGGCGCTCGTGGAGGACAAACGCTGGATCGGCCAGCAGCGGTTCAACCACGCCCTGAGCTACTGCATGCTCCTGCCCGGCCCGGAAGCCCAGCAGCTGGCGATCTACACCGGATGGCTCCTCAACGGCACCCGCGGCGGGCTGATCGCCGGCACCCTCTTCGTCCTGCCCGGCGTGCTGACGCTGCTCGCCCTGTCCGCCCTGTACGTGGCCTTCGGATCGACCGCGGCCGTCACCGGCGTGTTCGCCGGCCTGGCCCCCGCGGTCGTGGCGATCGTCGTCCAGGCCGTCTCCCGGGTCGCCCAGCGCTCCCTGACCCACCCGCTGCTGATCGCCCTCGCGGCCACGTCGTTCGCGGCCCTGGCCCTGTTCTCCGTACCGTTCCCCGCGGTCATCGCCGCGGCCGCCCTCGCCGGCTGGCTCATCGCCCGCTACAAGCCCGACGCGCTCAAGCCCTCAGGCGGACACGGGACCGACGCCGGACCCGCTCCCCTGATTCCCGACGACGCACTTCACCACGAGCAGCCCAGCCGCCGCCGCACCTGGCGCATCCTCGCGATCGGCCTGCTCCTGTGGGCCGCACCCGTGGCCGCAGTCGCCGTGCTGACCGGCACGGGCAGCGTGTTCACCACCCAGGGCGTGTTCTTCTCCGGCACCGCGCTCGTCACCTTCGGCGGCGCCTACGCAGTCCTTGCCCACGTCGCCCAGCAGGCCGTCCAGACCTACGGCTGGCTCAGCGCGAAGGACATGGTCAGCGGCCTCGCCCTGGCCGAGACCACCCCCGGCCCCCTGATCATGGTGGTCCAGTTCGTCGCCTTCCTCGGCGCCTACCACAACCCCGGCAGCCTCAACCCCTGGGCGGCGGCACTGCTCGGTGCGCTGCTGACCACCTGGGTCACCTTCGTGCCCTGCTTCCTGTTCATCTTCCTCGGCGCCCCCTACATCGAACGCCTGCGCGGGAACCGCCACATCTCAGCCGCCCTGACCGGCATCACCGCCGCCGTCGTCGGCGTCATCGCCAACCTCGCCCTCTACTTCGCCGAACACGCCCTCTTCACAGACGTGGCCGAGAAGGTCTTCGGGCCAGTGGCCCTCGCGCTGCCGGACCTGGGCACGCTGCGGCCCGCCGCCCTCGCGATCACCGTGATCGCAGCCCTGCTGATCTTCAAAATCCGGTGGAGCGTTCTGCGCACCCTCGGCATCTGCGCGGTTTTGGGACTGGGTGCCGCCCTGGCCGGGCTCCCCGGCATCTGAGCCGACGACCGTGGAAGCGGGCAGGGGGTCCGCTGCCGTCCGGACGGGAGCGGACCCCGGTGACTGAACCGGAGATCCTCAATCCTCTCCGCTGTCGTCTTCATCGAGGTCAGCCGTATCCGGGTTGCGCAGCGGGCGCAGGGCACCGGCGGCCGGGACGCTGGCGGTGTCCGGCGGAGCGGCGGAGCGGCGGAGCGGCGGAGCGGCGGAGCGGCGGAGCGGCGGAGCGGCGGAGCGGCGGAGCGGCGGACGATCGTTGAGCATCCGCTGACCGCTGAATAGTCCCCACGAGTCTTCCGCTCAAAAACCGCCCATGAGCGGCGTCTCAGGATGTGCACCTTTTCGGCACTCTCACTTGGGGAGATCCCGTGTAGCAGCGTTCCCGCAGCCCTTGGACCCCGGTTCCCTCAATGCCTGGCGGGTGGATGTACGGAGCGTGAATCGCTCCGCTGAGATTCTCAAGATCTGGCCGTCGAGTGTGCAATAGAGAACGAAGGAGCGGCCGCTCTTTCCTAGGAATGTCAGCCCTTGTGTTGGGATAGTGACGGGACTGGACGCAACAGACACGATTTCTGCGACTGGCTGCGCTCGAACATCGAAGAACAAGAGTCCCAGTCGCAGGCCTGTGACGGGTTGCCCTGCTGCGCCACGCTTGCCGGCCGCCTCCATGAAGTGCTCGCCGATAAGCCCGGCAGAGATCAAGATTGCGAAGATGGCAGCCAGCGCGGTGAAGTATGCAGGGAGCGGCAGTTCATCGATCTTGCAGTCCCTCCCGTGTTTCCCCTTAAGGATATTTTTCCAGATCCAAAGGACCACGGAAATACCGACAGCCAGTGCGACGGCAACGGTAATAATGAAACCCCATGAACGCGTCAAAGTGTCCGAATATGACAGTTCAACATCCCCCGAGGTGATGCCGAATTCCGTGTAGAATTCGTCATACATTGCCGCAAGGAGGCCAAAGAAACACAGGCCCGCAATTGCACCGACAGCAGACCAATGGCGCAGGGCCACCCATGCGCTCAGGGAGCTGTCCGACGAATGGCGTCCGTGTTTGGGCTCATCACCCTGTACGGAATCACGTCTGTCTGTCATGGCTGATCAGCCATGCCCTGGCTTGGTCCGCCCTGGCTCGGGGCGGCCGAGCCAGGAGATGAAGAGCCCGTCGGGATCCCATGTGGTGCGGAGGTCGTCGAGGCGTTGGAGGTTGTCGTCGGTCACGAAGCGGTAGGGGCGGTTGATCAGGTTCTCGTCGGCCAGTTGGATGCCGCTGGAGTACGGCTCCCAGGCGCGCATGTGCTTGGTCACCCAGTCCGTGTACTTCCGGTTGTCGGCCGGGTCGGACCAGGCCGCGTACAGCCCGTAGTAGAGCTCGTCCTCCACCGAGAAGGCCATCGGCGGGCGTTCGGGTTGTCCCTCGTATCCTGCCCAGTTGTAGAGCACCATGTGTGAGGGGGCGGGAGGCCAGGTCTTCAGCATGGCCTCGAGGTTGGGCCAGAGGTCGTCGAAGGAGGCGTGGGTCCACATGTTGTCGGCGAGATAGTGCTTGGTCTCGTCGTAGTGCGGATCGGTGCCGAGCCGGCTCAGGGTACTGGTGTCCGTCACCTCGTAGAGCCGTGTGGTGAGTACCTGCGCACGTGCCGGGCAGGACTCGAAGACCGACAGCTGTTCCCTGGCCTCCTCCTCGGTGTCGGTGAAGGCGGTGGCGTTGAGGGAGATGAGCGGCTCGTCGTTGGTCATCGGGTCGCGGTTGCACATGAGATTGATCTCCGCGGGCGTCTGACGGCCGATCTCGTGCACGAAGCCGTAGACGTCCCTCGCGGCCGAGGCGGGCCAGAAGTAGCCACTGTTCATGGTGGTCCGCTTGCGCGGGTAGAGCTTGACATGGAACCGGGTGACGACGGCGAAGAAGCCGGGGCCGGCGCCTCGGGCGGCCCAGAGCAGGTCGGCGTTCCGGGTCTCGTCGGCGTGGATCCGCTCGCCGTCGGCGGTGACTGCGTCGATGCCGGTGACTGACATGCAGGCCGGTCCGTAGTCCCGTCCGGCCCAGGCGAATCCGCCCTGCAGCAGGTAGCCGCCGATGGAAACGCCCGTGCAGTGCCCCGTGGGGAAGAACAGGTCCTTCTCCGCCAGCATGGCGGTGAGCTCCGACCCTTTGATTCCGGGCTGGGCGGTGCCGGTCATCGCCTCCATGTCGACGGTCACACGGCGCAGATTGGACAGGTCGATCAGTACCGTGCCGTCGCGCAGGTGCGACCCGGACCAGCTGTGGCCTCCGGAACGCACCGCGATCTGCAGGCTTTCCTCCCTGGCCAGCTTTACCGCTCCGACGACGTCGTCCTCGTTGTTCGCCAGCACGATCACCTCGGGGTAGCGGTCCGGAACCCCCGAGTGCCAGCAGGCCTCACGGCGCAGGCTCTCGTAGCGGTAGTCACCGCGCCGCAGCACCCTGCCCTCGATGTGGTTTGCCATGTCCGTTCCCTTCGCCTCCGGCCTGTTCACACCTGTTCACGGCGTCTGAACTCGTCGAAGATGTCCGGGAGAAAGCCGGCGAGATGGTTCATCTCCTGCGAGCAGTGCACGACCATGGCGCGGGCCTGGCCGTCTCCGAGATGTCTCACACCTTCCGCGACCTTTTCGAGTTCACCGGTCAGGGAGGCTCCTCCGCGGGGGGCGACGTGTTTCCCGCCCATCCAGAAGCGCGAACGCATCTCGGCGCCACTGTTCACCCGACGCACATAATGGACCAGATGGCCCCAATCAAGCGGTACGTCGGAGAATCCCACTCTGCCGCAGATTACGGTCGCCTTGTCCGGATCGAGCATGTCGTCGCTGAATCCCAGACTGCTGGGAAGAACAAAACGAATAGCTAGCCGGCCGAGCACATTGCCGACGTACTCATCCACGAACGAGGTGCCGCCGACATACCTTTCACGGTAGGGAGCGCTCTGGTCCGCCGTGCCGCCGGACCATTCCGCGTACAGGTGGGCACGCGGATACCACAGCTTGTACCGCTCGGTCTCTGTGGTGTGCCACCAGAACCACCAGTCCACCATGTCCGGGGACGCCCTCGGCAGATGAGTCAGTGTCGCGATGTGCATGGAGCCGTCGTCGAAGAGGCTGTATCCGTTCTCGAGCTCCTGGTATCCGGCCTCGCTCAGTGTTCCCGCGTTGTCCAGGTCCAGACACAACGGGGGCGCCTGCGGGCCGAGATCGATCGCCTCCTTGATGTGCTCCGGCAGCGGAGCCATCACCGGGTTCCAGTACTTCGCATACCACTTGCTGTCGAGTTCACCGGGCCGCATCCCCAGATGGGTCCCGCGGTCGGGATCGGGTCGTGTTTCCGTCATCGATCGGCCTTCAGCGGGTCGAGGTCACGACGTCGGAGGACTTGAGGACGCGTCCCTCTTCATCCAGCTGCGGCGGGTTCGGCCGCGGACTCGCCGCGGCAGGAGGCGGGCAGCTCGCGAAGGCGAACCCCGCGGCGATCGCGCAGGCCCCTGCTGTACGGCTCGCTCCTCCTCTCGCGCTGCCAGCACCCCGTTGGCGCTCCGCCATCTCCTGTCTCCTCACGACCCTTGCGCCTCTGCCCGAATCACATGAGCTGTTGCCCTCTGGCGACGCTAGGCATCACCGCCGGCTTGCGCCTGCTGAAAGCCGGTGCGGTGGGCCATTCGGACGCGGCGGCCGCGTGCGCACTGCCCCACGTGGGCGTGGCCGGGAGCCACCAACCCGTCGCTTCCGGTCGCGCAGATGACGGCGCGACCTCGAACGGGCGTTCACTTCCGATCGAGGGAAAGGACGAGCAGCAGCTCGGCTTCCTCGGCGTAGTCCTGCGCCACGAAGATCAGCAGGGCCTCACCACCCACGACGCCCCCGCGGATCCCCCGCCCGAAGCCCTGAACCGGAAGTTCCTCACCGCGCCCGAGACCACCCAGCGCACGCTCAGTTCGTAGTTCCCCCGCACCTCCACAGCCGCCAGGTCCCGGAGGGGCAGGGGGTCGGGGTCCGCGGTGAGACGGGCGAGGGCGACGAACAGGGTGGGGGTGTCGCCGGTCGTGCCGGAGAGGGGGAAGCCATCCGACAGGCCGTGGATGGGGACGAGTTCGGCCTGCTCGTCCTCCCAGGGCACCCAACCGGTGACATGCACCTCGGTGCCGGGGTCCGCTCCCGCCACCAGATGGGCCCGCACCTCCACCGCACCGTCGGCGACGACGAGGCTGGTCACCTCCGCCCCGCTCGCCTCCGCCCCGGAGCCCACCGTGTACCGGGAGGCCGCCCAGTCCTCCCCCACACCCAGGGGCACGATTCCCGTGCGGAGCGGGTCGCCGCCGACCATGACGATGTTGTCGGGCGGTGACCCGAGGGGCCGCGTGACCGTGGAGTACGCGAACCGCGTGTAGTACGGGTCGTAGCGGATGTCCTCGCTGCCGTGGTTGTGGAGGCGGACCACGCCGTCCGAACGGGTGGACTGCAGAAGCCAGTTGGGACCCGCGATCGGTGTCACCGCGTCCGGCTGCTCCGCCGGCCCCGGCTCCTCGGCCGCCGTCCAGACTTCGTGGTCGGGAGGCAGCAGGAGGCCGAGGAATCCCTTGCTGGCCCAGTAGGGGGACGCAGGGCCCGAGTAGGTCTGCAGGATGGCCTCGTCGGGGCCGTGCCAGCCGAGTGTCAGCAGGCCGTCGGCGTCGACGGAGCCCCGGTCCAGGAAGTACCTGAGCGCTCCGGAGGCCAGCCGTCGTGTCTCGCCCGCCGCAAGGGGTGTACGGCCCGTGAGCGCGCCCAGCCACAGCGGGGCCGCGGTCGCGAAGCGGTACGTGAGCGAGCGGCCCTGGTGCATGGGTGCGCCGTCGCCGCCGAACAGGCGGGCGTAGTCGGCGAGATGGCGTTCGAGGCGGCCGCCGTACAGTTCCAGCAGGTCGGGGTCGTCGGCCAGCCAGGCGTGCAGGACCGGATACAGGTGCATGGCCCAGCCGTTGTAGTAGTCGTACTTGCGGCCGTCGCCGTCGGTGTACCAGCCGTCGCCGACGTACCAGGCCTCGATGCGCTCCAGGCCGCGTCCGATCGCCTTGCGGGCGGCCTCGGGTGCGTGGCCGATCTCCGCGAGGAAGCCGCCGACGGCGACCGGGAACAACTCCCAGTTGCAGGGCCAGGGTTCGGCGGTGAGCGCGTCCGTGAGCCAGGTCGCCGTCCGCTCGCGCACGGACTGGTCCAGGCGGTCCCACAACAAGGGGCGGGTCAGCCGCAGGGCGAGGGCGATCGAGGCGGCCTCGACCAGCGGCTGACTGCGGTCGGCGATCTGCGGCCAGACGCCGCCGGGGCCGGCCGCGAGGCCCTCGGCGTAGCGGCCGAGCACGGTCTCGTCCCGGCGGAAGGCGGCCAGCAGGAGGGTCCGGGCGTATCCCTCCAGGCCGTCGGAGAGGTGGCCCGAGTGGCTCACATGGTCGCCGGGGAGGTGGTAGAGGGCGCGGTCGGCGGTGGCGTAGGGCTCGACGGCGGCGAGGAGGGAGTCGGCGGCTGCCTCCCAGTGGACGCGGGTGTAGCCGGTGTACGGGCTCGCGGAGCGGTCGTCGGCGGGCAGTTCGATCACGACAGTGGCATTCCTTCCTGGCGGGCCTGGAGACCCGGATCCTGGTGGGCTTGGAGACCCGGGAACCTGGCGGGCCTGGCGCGCCCGGGATCCGGCGAGCCTGGAGCACCCGGGATCTGGCGGTCCTGGGACGCCCCGGTTCCGGTCGGGGCGCCCCAGGAGTTCATCCCACCCGCACCCTGCCCTCAGGCACCAGATGCCGGGCGAGGAGTTCGTCGCGGACCAGCCCCGCGTAGACGGTGGCGCCGTGCACGGAGGTGTGCGTGTTGTCCCGCTTCTCGTTGTAGAACGCCCGCCACAACTGCCGGGGCTACGAACGACTGCCCCAGCACGCCGAAGCCCAATTGAACTGGGCATTCATCGCGGGTGATTGTGCTGTGGCTGAGCGCTTCAGGTGGCGGACGAGCGCCTCAGTTGACGGGTTGGTTCGCCGGAGACCAGCCATCGCCAGCGTCGGCGCTCGGTGACGAGGGTGATGGCGGCCATCAGGGTCACGGGGCCCGCCGCCCACGCAGGCCAGGCCATCCACGAGGAAGTCACGGCTGCGGCGAGCTGGAGAAGAACCAGAAGGATCGTGACCCAGCCCGGTACTGCGATGATCACGTTCGCCTTGTCGCCTGGGGTGGAGAAGCACGTGGGAAGGCCGATCAGGAGCACCACGGACAGGGCGGCAAGCAGCCACGAGTGGCCTGTCAGTGCCCATGGAGTCGCCACCCAGGCGACGAGTTCCACGGCGAAGCGCAGAACGGACGCGGTGCGGTCATCGGGTCGTGACGAAATCGTTTCCCCAGGAGCGTCGGTCACCTGCGGACGATCTCACGTCTCGCGTCCAACGGCCAAGAGCCTGTGCACTGTTGTCCGCCCCACAGACTTCCTCTTGCACCAATACAGCAACTCAGGTGCCCTGCGCCCACTGCTGGTTCGTACCGCCGTTGCAGGTATACGTGATGATCGCCGCGGAGTTGGCGGTCGACGCGCCGGACACGTCCAGGCACTCGCCGCTCGCGCGGGCCTTGATGTTCACGTAGGAGCCGGAGGTCGCGACCGACCACTGCTGGGTGGTGGCGCCGGTGCAGTTCTCCTGGGTGACGGTGGAGGCGTTCTCCTGTAGACACAAGGAGCTGCCGCGGCCCAGCAGCTCGTAGTAGCCGTTGCCCAGGGTCTTGAACCACCACTTCTGGTTGGCGCCGCCGTTGCAGGTGTACTGGGTGATGGCGATCCCCTGCCAGAGGGACTGGCTCGGCACGTCGGCACACTTGGAACTGTGCCGTGCGACAAGGGTGTTGTACGTGGCGCTCGTGCCGGTGACGGTGCCGGCGGCGGTGTCGACCGTGACCTCCGGTGACCAGGACAGGGACATCGAGGTGGAGGTCGGGAAGGTGAGCGGCAGCCACACGTACCGGGAGTCGTTGACGGTGCCGCCGAAGGAGTTGCCCCAGCGGTCGCCCATGTAGAGGTACGAGGTGCCCGAACTGCCCTGCACGGGAAGGACGTACGCGGTCTGGGAGCCGTAGGCGGTGGAGTCGCCGATGTTCGTCCACGCGGTCCAGGGGCCGGCGAGGGAGGTGGCGGTGGCGTACTGCTGCTGGTTGGGGTTCCAGCCGGTGGCACCCGACGTCAGCAGGAAGTACACGCCGTTCCGCTTGAACAGCGCCGGTGCCTCGCGGTGGCCGCCGGGCCAGGGGTTGGCGAGCAGGCTCTCGATGCCGGTGTAGTCGGCGGTCAGCCGGTAGATGTTCAGGTCGTAGTTGTTGTTGGCGGCCGAGACCATGTAGGCGGTGCCGTCGCTGTCGACGTAGGTGGTCAGGTCGCGGGACATGTGCTGGCCGAGCGGGCGGAAGCTGCCCTGGTAGGTGTAGGTGCCGTCGACCGTGTCGGAGACGGCGACGGCGGCGCGGGCCTCGCTGTAGTCGACGCCGTTCTCCTTGTGCATCCACATCACGAACTTGCCGGTGGACGCGTTGTAGATGACCTTGGGGCGCTCGATGTAGGCGGTGGCCAGCTCGGTTGCGGAGGACTGGGACAGGACGTGACCGCGGAACTCCCAGCTCTTCAGGTCGGTGGAGCGGTAGGCGTCCACGTAGCGGAAGGTGTTGTCGGAGTTGCGGTCCTCGCCGAACCAGTAGTAGTACGAGCCGACCTTGATGACCCCGCCGCCGTGGGCGTGCAGGGCGTTGCCCGAAGTGTCCGTGAACCGGGTGCCGTTGGTGATGGTCTGCGGTGCTGCCTGGGCGGGCCCCGCGGTCGCCAGGGCCGCGGCGAGCGCACAGCACAGGGCGAGCAGGATCGCGTACGCGCGTCTCATCTCACGCACTCTCCTTCACGGTGTCGGCGACGGGGACACCGAAGTCCGGGGTACCGTCCGGCTTCCAGCCGAGCTTCTGGACCCGGGTGTGGCGGTTGGGGTCGTGCAGCGGGTCGCCGGTGATCTCCTTGTACTGGCGGGCGTGGTAGACGAGGACGTCGCTGTGCCCGTCCTCGGCGACGGTGAAGCAGTTGTGGCCGGGCCCGTACTGCTTCGTCGTGTCGTTGCTGGTGAAGACCGGCGCCGGGGACTTGGACCAGCTCGCCGCGTTCATCAGGTCGCTGTCCGCGTCGGCGGTGAGCAGGCCCATGCAGTAGTGGTGGTCGGTGGCGCCGGCCGAGTAGGTGAGGAAGACACGGCCGTGGCGCTGGAGGACGTACGGGCCCTCGTTGACCTTGTAGCCGACGCACTCCCAGTCGAACTCCGGGGTGGACAGCCTGACTTGGGGACCCGTCAGCGTCCAGGGGTTTGCCATCCTCGACATCCACAGCGCGGTGTTGTTGTCCATGCCGGGCTCGTGCTGGGCCCAGACGAGGTAGCGGGTGCCGCGGTGCTTGAAGATGGTGGCGTCCAGGGAGAAGGTCTCCCAGGCCGTCCTGACCTGGCCCCGCTCCATCCAAGTCCCCTGGAGTGGATCGGGGTTGGCGTTCTCCAGCACCCAGATGCGGATCGCCCACACGTCCTCGGCGGGCGCGGAGGCGAAGTAGATGTACCACTTGCCGCCGATCCGGTGCAGCTCCGGCGCCCAGATGTGCGCGCCCATCGGACCGGTGGCGTGCGCCCGCCAGATGACCGACTCGGCGGCGGTGGCCAGCCCGTTCAGGGTGCGGGAGCGGCGCAGGACGATGCGGTCGTACTCGGGGACGGTCGCGGTGAAGTAGTACCGGCCGTCGGTGTGGCGGGTGATGTGGGGGTCGGCGCGCTGGAGGACGAGGGGGTTCACGAAGGGGGTCGCCTCGTGGGACGTGGACAGGGACGTGGACGAGGACGGGGACGCCAGTGCCGGGGTCGTGGACGTGGCCGTGGTGGCTGCCAGGGCGCCGGCGGCTGCGGCGCCCTTCAACAGCAGGCGACGGGTCGGGGTTTGGGCAAGGTGGGGGTCGCGGCTCATGCGGACTGCCTCTCGGTGGGGAGAGCGAGGAGGAGTTCGAGGGGTTCGACATCAGGGTTCGATATCGCGAACGTCATCTGCTATTCCGAACGCCGAAAAGGT
Source organism: Streptomyces sp. NPDC001816 (assembly GCF_042892235.1). Lineage (NCBI taxonomy): Bacteria > Bacillati > Actinomycetota > Actinomycetes > Kitasatosporales > Streptomycetaceae > Streptomyces > Streptomyces sp. NPDC001816. Next base: position 489,221 of record NZ_JBIATY010000001.1, on the reverse strand, counting down.
AAGGGTGAGCGATCAGGAGGTCAACGGGTCCGACGAGACAGGGGGGTAAGCGATTTCGGCGAGTGAGCGATTTTCTGTTATCGGTCCACGGGTTCTCGCGTCTCCCAGTCGTGCGCACCCACACCCACAGAACAGCAGCGGCCGCAGGCGCCCTCGCGGCCGTCGCCTTCACGATCGGCGCCCCCTCACCGTCCCTCGCGGCCGGCACCCGGGACGTCACCGCCGACGTCCTCGCCGGGCGGGACGTGACGCTCGCCTCGGACGCGGTGGTCACCGTCCCGGCCGGGACGACCACGTACGACGGCGTCTTCCGCGGCCGGGGCACGCTCACCGTGCGCGGCACCGGCACGCTGATCCTCACCAGGGACAGCGACTTCACGCTGCCCGAGTCCCGGCAACGGCAGGTCGTGCGCACCCAGGGCGGCAACCACCCGTACACCACCGTGACCCACCCCGACCCGCCCGCGATCACGGTCGAACGCGGCGCCACCCTGCAGTACGGGACCGGTGGCGGCACCGGCCTCATCGGCCACTTCCCGTACGACACCCCCGGCTACCGGTTGAACCAGCTCAACGTCCGGGTCGACGGCACCCTCCGGCTGTCCCTGACCCGCACCTTCAACATCGGCACCATCAGCGGCTCGGGCCTGGTCACCCAGCCCCGCAACATGTGGGGCACCCTCGACCTCGCCGGCACCCACCCCTTCTCCGGGGTCATCGACAACGGCACCGGGATGGCCGTAGGCCGCCCCGAGTACCCGGTGGCGCTGCCCCGTGCCCGCGCGATCCTCAACCAGGGCTCGTGGATCATCGACACCCCGCTGTACCGGACCATCACCCTGCGGCAGGACTTCTACCAGCGGGAGTACGGCAGCGACGTCAACGTCCACACCCGGCCGGGCAGCAAGGTGGTGCTCACCGGGCAGTACAGCTACAGCGACCGGGGCGGGGACCTCAACCCCTCACTGAGCAGCCCGTCCCTGAACTGGCGAGCCATTCCACACCAGTTGAACAAGCGGGGCACGAACATCGAGGGTGCCGACGTGCAGTGGGGCGACGGGACCACGCACCGGATCTTCATGCCGGGTACGCGGGACACCGTGTACATCAATCTGCACACCGCCAGTGGCCGACGGTCCCGGCTGACCCTCGACTACAACGGCCCGGTTTCGCTGGGCGCCCCCATCGGCGGCGGCCGGTACCACGACACGCTGGCCGCGCCCGGCGCCGGCGACGTGGTGATCGCGGGGACGCGCGGCAACGACGTGACCTTCGCCGCCCAGCAGTACTACGACGGCTCGACCACCGTCGGGAAGGGCGCGGTGCTGCGGCTGGGCTCGGGCGCGCGGGGCGGCGACGGCTCCCTGCTGACGGGGACGGCACGCCGGCGGATCGTGAACGACGGGACGCTGTACCTGCGGAACGCCTCGACTCCCGTGCGGCTGACCCACGTCAGCGGAAGCGGCGCACTGGTCCAGTCGGGCGCCGCGACGACCATGCTCACGGGCGACGCGGTGACGTACACCGGGACGACGACCGTCTCGAAGGGCACGCTGGCCCTGCGCTCCGGGGCGACGCTCATACACAGCAGGGCGATCAGGCTCGTGTCGGCGGGCGCACTGCTCGACGCGGGCACTTCGGGGCTGCGGGTGGCCACCTCGCTCACCGGCACGGGCACGGTGCGGGGCGCTGTGACGAACGACGGCATGGTGGCGGGCGGTCTGACGGTGGCCGGGGACTACACGCAGCACGCGAAGGGCGAACTGGAGCTGCGTGAGCGGCCGTTGAAGGTGGCCGGCAGACTGCGGCTCGCCGGCTCCCTCGACCTGTCCGCCGCCGGCGCCCATCCGGCGCCCGAGATCACCGTCATCGAGCACGGCGGCCGCTCCCGGACCACGGGCACCTTCGGCGGCCTGCCAGAGGGCGCCCGGCTCAGGCTCGCCGGCACGGACTACCGGATCGGCTACAACGGCGGCGACGGCAACGACGTAGTCCTGACCGCGACCAACCAGAGCCCCACCCCCGGCGCCGATGCCGAGGCCACCGCCGGCCCGGGCGCCGTGAGCCCCCGGACCGCGAACACCGCGGCCGACGGCTTCGGCTGGTGGCCGTACGTCCTCGCCCTCGGCCTGCTCGGCGGCCTGGTGTTCCCGGCGACCCTGCGCACCCGGCGCAAGGGCCGTCGCAGGGGCGGCCGGCACGCGGTGCAGGAGTAGGGACACAGGAGCAGGGACACGGGAGTAGAGACACACGACAGCGGGCCCCGGCGGAACAGAATCCGCCGGGGCCCGCTGCCTGAGCGCGTATGTTCCCGCGGGCTCAGTCCGTGCCGGACTCCATCGCGGCGCGGTCCAGCATCGTCTCCTCCTCGTCCGCGGCCTCGCCGCGCGAGGCGATCGCCTCGGCGCCGCCCTGGTCCATGGCGCCGATCAGACCGGTCGAGGCAGCCTGGGCCGCGCCGATCGGGGCCGGGTGGTCGGTGCCGACCAGGCCCAGGGTCGCGTACTGCTCCAGCCGCGCACGGGAGTCGGCGATGTCCAGGTTCCGCATGGTGAGCTGGCCGATCCGGTCCACCGGGCCGAACGCCGAGTCCTCGGTCCGCTCCATGGAGAGTTTGTCCGGGTGGTAGCTGAGCGCCGGGCCCCGGGTGTCGAGGACCGAGTAGTCCTCGCCGCGCCGCAGCCGCACGGTCACCTCGCCGGTGATCGCCGCGCCGACCCAGCGCTGCAGCGACTCACGCACCATCAGCGCCTGCGGGTCCAGCCAGCGGCCCTCGTAGAGCAGCCGGCCCAGCCGCCGGCCCTCGTTGTGGTACGCGGCGACGGTGTCCTCGTTGTGGATCGCGTTGACGAGGCGCTCGTAGGCGATGTGCAGCAGCGCCATGCCGGGCGCCTCGTAGATGCCGCGGCTCTTCGCCTCGATGATCCGGTTCTCGATCTGGTCGGACATGCCGAGTCCGTGCCGGCCGCCGATCGCGTTGGCCTCCATGACGAGGTCGACCGGGGTGGCGAACTCCTTGCCGTTGATGGTGACCGGGCGGCCCTGGTCGAAGCCGACCGTCACGTCCTCCGTGGCGATCTCCACCGACGGGTCCCAGAACCGTACGCCCATGATCGGGTCGACGGACTCGATGCCGGTGTCGAGGTGCTCCAGGGTCTTGGCCTCGTGCGTGGCGCCCCAGATGTTGGCGTCCGTGGAGTACGCCTTCTCCGTCGAGTCCCGGTACGGCAGCCCGTGCGCGAGCAGCCACTCCGACATCTCCTTGCGGCCGCCCAGCTCCGTGACGAAGTCCGCGTCCAGCCAGGGCTTGTAGATCCGCAGGTGCGGGTTGGCGAGCAGCCCGTAGCGGTAGAACCGCTCGATGTCGTTGCCCTTGAAGGTGGAGCCGTCGCCCCAGATCTGCACCCCGTCCTCAAGCATGGCCCGCACCAGCAGGGTGCCCGTCACGGCACGCCCCAGCGGCGTGGTGTTGAAGTACGGGCGCCCGCCCGACCGGATGTGGAACGCGCCGCATGCCAGCGCCGCGAGCCCTTCCTCGACCAGCGCGGCACGGCAGTCCACGAGCCGGGCGATCTCGGCGCCGTACGCGAAGGCGCGGCCGGGCACCGACTCGATGTCGAGTTCGTCGTACTGGCCGATGTTGGCGGTGTAGGTGCACGGGACGGCGCCCTTGTCGCGCATCCAGGCGACGGCGACCGAGGTGTCGAGCCCGCCGGAGAAGGCGATACCAACGCGCTCGCCGGTGGGGAGGGAGGTGAGGACCTTGGACATAGCAAGAGTATGCAGGATCTCGCATTTTCATGCAACACGTTGGACGCAATCCGGGTCCTGCCACCCCATCGACTAGCGTCATGACATGAGCAGCAACACCTCCCCCAGCCTCGCCGAAGCCCTCGCCGCCGGGACGGTCGTGCTCGACGGCGGCATGTCCAACCAGCTTGAATCCGCGGGGCACGATCTGAGCGACGAGCTGTGGTCGGCCCGTCTGCTGGCCGAGCGGCCCGAGGCGGTCACCGAGGCGCACCTCGCCTATTTCACGGCGGGCGCGAACGTGGCGATCACCGCCAGCTACCAGGCCACCTTCGAGGGCTTCGCCAAGCGCGGGATCGACCACGCGGAGGCGGCCCGGCTGCTCGGGCTGAGCGTGGAGCTGGCCCGGGAGGCGATACGGCAGGCACGGGACGCCGGGGTCGCACGGCCGCTGTGGGTGGCCGCGTCGGTCGGCCCGTACGGGGCGATGCTCGCGGACGGCTCCGAGTACCGGGGGCGGTACGGGCTGAGCGTGGACGAGCTGGAGACCTTCCACCGGCCGCGCCTGGAAGTACTGGCCGCCGCCGCTCCGGACGTGCTGGCGCTGGAGACGATCCCGGACACCGACGAGGCGACGGCGCTGCTGCGTGCGCTGCGCGGACTTGGGGTGCCGGCCTGGCTCTCGTACACCGTCGACGGTCGGCGCACCCGGGCCGGGCAACCCCTGGACGAGGCCTTCGCCCTGGCCGCCGACGTCGACGAGGTGATCGCGGTCGGCGTGAACTGCTGCGCCCCGGAGGACGTGGAGTACGCCGCCGAGACCGCGGCCCGGGTCACCGGCAAGCCGGTCGTGGTCTATCCCAACAGCGGGGAGGCGTGGGACGCGGAGGCGCGCGCCTGGAAGGGGCGGACCACGTTCGCCGCCGAGCAGGTGAAGGGCTGGCGGGATGCGGGGGCCCGGCTGATCGGGGGGTGCTGCCGGGTGGGTCCGGAGGCGATCGCGGGGATCGCCGGAGCGCTCACGGCGTAGCAGTCCAAGCAACCCCCCTCAGCCGGGCGTGCCGCCCGCATGACGGATGCCGAGGACCGTGGCGGTGAAGTTCGCCAGTTGCTCGCGCAGTTCCTCCCGAGGCACAGCCCTCTCGCCGGCCAGGTGGGCGACCAGATCGGCTCGGGTGGCGGCGAGCAGCGCGTGGGCGGTGAAGTCGGCGGAGCCGGTGCCGACCGACGGGATCTGCTCCAGCAGGTCCCGGAGCAGGGCGTGCCAGCGCTCGTAGTGCTCGGCCTGGTAGGGGCTGGCCGCGCCGGTCTGCTCCAGGGCCAGTGCGAGGTGGCGGTTGTCGAGCTTGAAGCACAGGACGGCGTCGAGCAGGGCCGGTACGCGCAGCAGCGGCGGGGCGGCGGGACCCAGCGGCGGCGGGCCCTCTTCGACCGCGCTCCTGACCGGTTCGAGCCGTGCCTCGTACAGCGCACGGATCAGCCCGGTGCGATCCCCGAAGGCGCGGAAGAGGGTCGCCTTGCCGACGCCGGCCGCGGCCGCGATGTCGGCCATGGTGACGCTCTCGGGGCTCTGGCAGTGAGCGAAGAGCGTGTCGGCGGCGGCGAAGGCGGCCGCCCGGTTGCGCGTCGCGTCCTTGCGCGGTCTGCGCTCGGTCATGCGGCTCCTCCCCTGGTCACGTAGCGACTCCCTTGGTCACGCGGCTCCTCCCTCGGTCACGTGGGCCCCTCCCTCGATCAGGGACCCACCTTGCGATCCGGACCCGCGGTCCGTATCGTCCAATCAAACGGAAGCGGACCACGGGTCCGTATCGTACGGGACGGAGGATTCCATGCCCACCCACACCTCACCGGACGTGCTCTACCGCCACAGCCTGCGCCTGCTCCTCGCCAAGGACATTCCCGCCTGGGTCGGCCTGTGGGCCGAGGACGGCGTCATGGAGTTCCCCTTCGCGCCCCCGGGCTGGCCCGAACGGCTGGAGGGCCGGGAGGCCATCGCCGCCTACATGCGCGACTACCCCGACCACATCGACCTGCACGGCTTCCCCGACCTGCGGATCCACCGGACCACCCGGCCGGAGACGATCGTGGTCGAGATGCGCGGCGTGGGCCGCCTGGTCGGGACGGGGAGCCCCTTCGACATGAGCTACATCGCCGTCGTGTCCGTCCAGGACGGGCGGTTCACCTCCTACCGGGACTACTGGAACCCCCTCGCCGTCCAGCAGCCCGGCCTGGACTTCGCCGGCAGCGGTGCCCGATGACCGTCACAGGCACCGACACCGGCACCACCCTCGTCATCGGAGCGACCGGCACCACCGGCAGCCGAACCGCCGCCGGGCTGATCGCCGCCGGCCACCGCGTCAGGGCCGCGAGCCGCCGGGCCACCCGGATCCCGGGCGCGCAACCGGTCCGCTTCGACTGGTACGACCCCACGACCTTCCACGATGCCCTCACCGGCACCGAACGCGTCTACCTCGTCCCGCCGGTCGGCGACCCGGACCCGGCCGCGGTCATGCTGCCCTTCCTCCGCAGGGCCCGCACCGCAGGCGTACACCGCGCCGTGCTCCTCAGCTCGTCGGCCATCCCCGAGGGCGGCCCGGGAGCGGGAATGGTGCACCGGGCCCTGCCCGGCCTGTTCGACCAGTGGGCGGTGCTGCGGCCCTCCTGGTTCATGCAGAACTTCACCGGCACGCACGCCCACGCCCACAGCATCCGTGCGGACGGGGTCATCCTGACCGCGGCCGGCACCGGCCGGGTCGGCTTCGTCGACGCCGACGACATCGCCGCCGTCGCGGTCCGTGCCCTGACCGACAGCCGCGCGCCCGATGCCGACCTGGTCCTGACCGGCCCGGAGGCGCTCAGCCACGACGACGTCGCCCGCGTCCTCACGGAGGTCACCGGCCGCTCGGTGACCCACCGGCACCTGACGTACCACCAGATGCGTGACCGCCTGGCCGCGTCCATGCCGCTGGAGTTCGCCGCCATGCTGGCCGGCATGGAACGCGCCATCGCGCAGGGAGCCGAGGACCGGACCACCGAGACCGTCCGGCGCCTCACCGGCCGCCCGCCGCACAGCTTCCGGGAGGTCGCCGAACGCGAGTTGGCACAGGACTGAACCCGGCTTCGGCCGGCCCCGGACGGCAGTCCGACCCGGTAGGCGAGGACGTCCATCCATCCCAGTAGGCGTGGTCCACCGCGTACCTCTCAGCGGCGCCGCGCCCCCACCGAGCGGCGCAACCGCCGTACCGCTGAGGCGAGTTCGGCTCCGGTGGCCCGGGCGTCGGAGGCGGAGACGGAGGCCGGTTCCGGGACCGTGGGGGCGGTCGTCCAGAGGGCGAGTTCCGGATCCCGGAGACCGTACACGGTGTGCGGGTCGCCGTCGTCGAAGATCCGTACCGGATGGGAGGCGTCCCAGGGCTGCCAGCCCGGATCCCCGGTCGCGGCGAACCGCACCCAGGCCGCGTGCATCGCGGTGCACAGCTCCGGCGGGGCCCCCTCGCCGGCCAGCCTGGCGGACTCCGGGACGTCGCCGGTGTCGAAGACGAACCCGAGTTCCAGGGCGTGGCAGGCGGCCAGGCCGGGGATGCGGGACGGCCAGGCGAACTCGTAGAGGTACGAGGTGCCGGGGCGGGCATCGGCCAGCCGGCGCAGCGGGACCCGCAGCAGGTGGTCGGTGACCATCTGGCCGACGATCTCGGAGGTGCCGGCGTCGGGGTGCAGGGTGCGGTAGCCGCGCGGGACCTCGTGGCCGACGTGGCAGCGGGCCATGGCACCGGCCAGGGCGACGGGGCCGAGCCGGTCGACGCGCTCCAGGAGTCCGCCGGGCACCAGCCACAGCCGGTACTCGTCCCGGGTCCAGCCCATGAGGAGGTCGACACCCCGGGCGGCCTCGCCGTCGATGAGGGCCTGGAGCGGATCGCCGGGTACGAGGTCGCCGTCGACGACGATGCCGAAGGCGGGGCCGCCCAGGACGGGACTGCTCAGCCGCCCCACCTCGGCCTGGGTGCGCAGCAGCAGGTCGCGGTCGACGGTGGCGAAGGCCTCGGCGGTGGCGGGGACCTTCAGCCGGGTGGCCATGCGGCGCACCATGCGCCGTACCTTGTCGCGTTCGGAGGCTTCCGGCGGGCCGCTCTGCAGGACCGCCCGGCGTATCAGGCCCTGGGTCTGGGGTGCGGCGATCAGGGCTCCGGCGCTGATGGCGCCGGCCGACTGTCCGCAGAGGGTCACGTTGCCGGGGTCGCCGCCGAAGGCCGCGATGGTCTCGTGCACCCAGCGCAGGGCGGCGAGCTGGTCGCGCAGGCCGGGGTTGGGCGGCGCGTCAGGGAACAGGCCGTAGCCCTCGACGCCCAGCCGGTAGTTGACCGAGACGCAGACGACTCCGTCGCGGGCGAAGGTGCGGCCGTCGTACACGGGCACCGCCGAGGATCCCCTGGTCAGTGCCCCGCCGTGCAGCCAGACCAGGACCGGGAGCCGGGCGCCGGGGCCCGGCTCCGGGGTCCACACGTTGAGGTTGAGGCAGTCGTCGCCGGGGATGACCGGGTCCGACAGGTACTGGGCGAAGGCCTCGGAGTACGGGGGTTTCGGCGCCGTCGGCCCGAAGGCTCCGGCGTCGCGTGTCCCGTCCCAGGGCTCGGGCGGCTCGGGCGGTCGGAACCGACGGGGGCCGAAGGGCGGGGCGGCGTACGGGATGCCCCGGAACACCGCGACACCGTGCTCGTACCGGCCGCGTAGGGCCCCGTGGGGCGTGGTGACCACGGGGCCCGCCTGGTCTGCCGTCATCGCCCGCCAGCCCTTCGCCGCGCTCGTGCACCGTTCACTTCAGAGCACCACATCGCCCGGATGTATTCCGGTGCACAGACCCCACGCTGGGCCGTTCGGGCTACGTCGGCCTATTTGGCGTACATGAGGGTGCCGAACCCGAGCTGGTTGTATCCACCGGAGGTGGAGGCGCCGGTTGTAGTGGTAGTGGAGCATCGCCCACACCGGCCGGACCTGGCCGCGGGAGGCGGCGGAGTCGGCGGTCTGGGCCTGCTGGGCGCAGTTCGCGGCCGGAGAAGTGGCCACGCCGCGACATCGTGGACGCCATCCGCTGCCTGGTCGATTCCGGCTGCAAGTACCGGACCCTGCCCCGTGACTTCCCGCCGTGGCGCACGGTCTACGGTTTCCTGGCGAAGTGGGCCGCCGCCGGCGTGCTGGGGGTCATCCGCGATCAGCTGCGCCGGAAGATCCGGCAGGGCATGGGCCGCGCCCCGCACGCGGTGGCGATCATCATCGACTCCCAGTCGGTCAACGCCGCGGAGACCGTCGGCAACTGGTCTGGGCGGACTCCGCCTCTGCCGGCCAACTCGTCGACTGGGCGCGGGACTTCCTGCACCTCACCGTCCGCACCGTGTCCCGGCCGAAGGACGTGACCGGGTTCGTCGTCCTGCCCCGCCGTTGGGTGGTGGAACGGTAACCGGGGGGGATCATGCACGCCCGCCGCTTGGTCCGGGACTACGAGCGGCTGCCCCGGCACAGCTAGGCTTTGATCACGTGGGCGGCGATCAGTCTGATGACCCGCCGTCTGACCCAGCCAGCCTGTTCGGCTCTCCACGCCCCCAGCGCCACAGTCGCTCCCGGAGCCGCGCCACCCCGGCGTCGGCCTGCGACGACGTCGGCCCTGCCTCCCGTTCCGGCTCCGGCTCCGGCTGGCTGAGTCTGCCCGGACGCGTCCACACCCGCCCTGGCGCAGCCCTACGAGTCCCTGCCGCTTTGCGAGATCCAGTCAGTCGGGGGCCGTCGGGTTCGTAAGGGCATCGAGCTGGGCGGCGAGGTCGGGGTGGCCGGGGGCCAGGTGGGGGCGGGTGGCGTTGAGGGGGCGGATGAGGACGGCGGGGTCGTCGTGGGCGAGGGCCGCGTGGAGGTGGCTGATCGGGTTGCGGGCCGCGGCGGGCAGGTCGGTGAGGGCGGTGATCTGGCCGGCGATGCGGCGCAGTTCGGCGGCGTTGCGGCGGGCCCAGGTGGCGGTGGTGCGTTCGGCGGCGCGGCGTTCGCGGGTGGCCTGGACGCGTTGTTCGCCGGTGGTTCCTGCGGGGCCGGGCCGGCCGCGCAGGTAGCGGCGTTCGGCGGCCTGGCGGCTGGCGACGCCGAGGGGGTGGGCGAGGTCGGCCCAGCTGGCACCCGCCTGGCGGGCGGTTTCGATCAGGCCGGTTTCCCATCCGGCGAGCTGCTCGCGTACCTGCCGCAGCAGCAGAAGAGAGGCCAGGGCCTGTTCCGGGCCGACGTCATGGGTCTGGGCCGTGCCGGGGACCTCGTGCCGGGCGGCATGCAGGGCATCGTCTATGGCGTGAAGGGCTGCCGCGGCGGCGAGGAACGACGCCGGTCCTTGTGTGTCGGGGCTGGACGATGCCGGCTGGTCGGCCGGGGTCATGGGCACCTCCCTCAGGTAGTCGTCCTTTGGACGACACCATGTTTGTCATCCATTGGATGACATGTTACAACGGTTTCAGTGAGGCGCATTGGCAGCAACTGCCTGAACCTTCCTGGAGGTGTTTTCCGATGTTGATGCGCACTGACCCCTTCCGTGAGCTGGACCGGCTGGCACAGCAGCTGATCGGCCCGGGCACCTGGTCGCGGCCGTCCCCGATGCCGATGGACGCCTACCGCGAGGGCGACCAGTACGTGGTGGCCTTCGACATCCCCGGCGTCAGCGCGGACGCGATCGACATCGACGTCGAACGGAACATGCTGACCGTCAAGGCCGAACGCCGGCCCGTGACGAAGGCCGACGACGTGCAGATGGAGCTGTCGGAACGGCCGCTGGGCGTCTTCTCCCGCCAGATCGTGCTCGCCGACACGCTGGACACCGAGCACATCCAGGCCGACTACGACGCGGGCGTGCTCACCCTGCGCATCCCGATCACTGAGCGCGCCAAGCCCCGCAAGATCGCCATCGGCGTCGGATCCGGACGCAAGGAGATCTCCGGCTGAGCCGGACAGACGAGGGCTGAACAGCGGCGGAGGACGGGTACCTGATCTCCCCCCCTCGCCCGTCCTCCGCGCCCCGTGGACCTGAGGAAAGGGGCGCGGCCGACATGACTGTGCGACGCGAAGCGTTCCTCGGCCAGGTGAAGGAACGCGGCGAGTACGGCACCCTGCAGGAAGCCGAACGCGCGGCCCGCGTGGTGCTCGCCCTGCTGGGCGCACACCTGGTCGGCGAGGTACGCGCCCAGCTTGCGGCGCGACTGCCGGAAGACTTCGCCCTGATCCTCCTCAACCCGCTGCAGAGCGCCGAGCCGCTGCCCCCGGAGCGGTTCGTGCGCGCGACTGCGGCCTGGATCGAAGGGGCCACCGAACACACCGCCGCCTGGGACGTCAGCGCCGTCCTGTCCACGGTCGCCGACGCCGCCGGCGATGACCTCCTCAAAGAGATCCTGCTCCAGCTTCCCGCGGGCTACGACCTCCTCTTCGGCCGCCCCCAGCCCACCTGACCACCCACCCCCCGGTGACCGCACACCGGCCACCACGACCCCGGCGACAGAAAGGCAACCACCACCGTGACGTCCGACCGGCGCGCGCCGCTCCAGCACTCCTACGGGATGGCGTACGAGCAGATGCTGGAAGAAGTCCGCTACGACGGCGCCTACCCCACCCGCGAGAAGGCCGAGGAAGCCGTCCGTCTCGTCCTCGCCGGACTGGGACGCCAGCTGACCGGCGACGAACGCGTCGAACTGGCCGCCCGCCTCCCCCTCGAAGCCGCACGCATCCTCACCGCCCAGATCCCCGACACCCAGCCGCTGACCGGTTGGGCCTTCATCAAGGACCTCGCCGCCCGCACCGGTGCCTCCCTGGCCACCACCCGCTGGGACACCGGATCCGTCTTCTCCGCCGTCGCGACCTACGCCGGCCCCGACCTCATCACCCGCATCCTGCGCCAGCTCCCCTCCGGCTACGCGCTGCTGTTCGGCCGCGCCGAACTCACCCAAGCCGCATAGGCACGCCGCGCCTTTCGGGCGCCACAGCATGCCGGTGACCATGACGCGTGCACGGGCTGCAAAGACCGCACAGCGCGTCACGGTCACCGGCATCATGCTGACGCGACCAGGGCGCAGCGTGGTCCGTCACCGGCGCTGAGTGAGCCGACGCTGGAAGCACCTCTCATACGCACTCCGAAGATCCCAAACAGGCTGCCTGGCCCTTCGAGCGCCGCGGCAGGGCCCTGGATTTCGGGCGGCCGCCCGAGCACGACCTGCGCGAGATCATGAACGCGATCCTGTACGTGCGGTGATGATGGTGGGGATGCGGCGGTATTGGCGGACGGGGGTGACGTTGGGGGCGCTCAAGTGACGACCGGAGCCACCCTGAACAGTCCTCAGTCGATGACAGTACGGGACACCGTCGCGTCCGCAGGTGTCCGTACCGCGTTGAGTACGACGTCGGCCACCGACTCGGGGCGCAGGAACTGCTCCGGGCGGTACTCGCGGCCCGCCCGTTCGGCCGCCCTGCGTTGCAGGTCGGTGTCTGTCGGGCCCGGGTGGATCGACGTCACCCGGACTCCGTTGGGGGTCTCCTCGGCTTGGAGGGCCTCTGCGAACGCTCGCAGGGCGTACTTGCTGGCGGCGTAGGCGCCGCGATGCGACTTGATCCGGAGGCCGGACCCGGCGTTGATCAGGACTACGTGTCCTCGGCCCCGGCGCAGGGGCGGCAGGAGCAGCCGGGTGAGTTCGGCGGCCGAGAAGAGGTTGACGGCGAAGACGCGCTGCCAGGCGTCGAGCGAGGTGTCGGCGATGGTGCCGGGTTCCGCGACGGCTGCGTTGTGCACGAGCACGTCCAGTCGGTCGATGTCCGTCGTGGCCCGGGCGAGTCCCCCGGGATCCGCGAGGTCGGCCACCCAGGTGCCGGCGTCTCCGGGCAGCTCGTGGGCCAGTGCCTCCAGCAATCGGGCGTCCCGGCCGCCGAGGAGCACGTCGTGTGTGGGGGCGAGGGCACGGGCGATGGCGGCGCCGATCCCCCGGGAGGCGCCGGTCACGAGGGCGCGCGGTCGTGGCGTGGTCATGGTGTGACACCTCCTTTGACGGGCCGGAAGGTGACCGGCAGGCTGGTCAGTCCACGCATGAACCGGCTGTACCCCCAGGTCAGTTCACCGGGGTCGGTCGCGAGCGCCAGTTCGTCGCAGCGTTCCAGTAGGGTGCGCAGCCCGATGGCGGCTTCCGCCTTGCCGAGCGGTGCGCCCAGGCAGTGGTGGATCCCGTGTCCGAAGGCGAGGTGACCCCGGCTGTCGCGGTGGATGTCGAACCGGTCGGGTTCGGCGAAACGGGCGGGATCGCGGTTGCCGGCGCCGTAGGACAGCAGTACGGCCTCTCCGCCACCGGGAACGGTGACGTCTCCGATCTGCACCTCGCCCGTCGTGAACCGCAGGACGGGCGCCATCTTGATGGGGCCGTTCCAGCGGAGGATCTCCTCGATCGCCTGCCCCATGAGGTGCGGCTGTGCGCGGAGCGTCGCCAGTTGCCCGGGGTGCTCCAGCAGGGCCAGTACGCCGTTGCCGATGAGGTTCGCGGTCGTCTCGAAGCCGGCCACCAGGAGGAGGAAGGACATGGCGATCAGCTCGTCCTCCCGTTGATCGCCCGCGAGAAGGCGGCCCAGCAGGTCGTCGGCGCCGGCGGTGGCCTCCCTCTTCTCCTTGAGCAGTCCGATGAGGTAGTCCCGCATCTCGCAGGCGGCGCGGGGCATGCGGTCGTGGTCGCCCTCGCTCATCTCGACGTAGACGCCGGCCAGACGCGCGAAGGTGTCGCGCCCTTCGGCCGGCACGCCGAGCACTTCGGAGATGACGGTGAGCGGCAGGCGCTTGGCGAAGTCGGTGATGACGTCCAGGCGCCCCAGCGGAAGGACCGGGGCGAGGAGGTCGTCGGTGATCTCCTGGATGCGGGGGCGCAGGGCATCGATGCGGCCCGGGGTGAACTCACCTGCCACCAGGGCCCGCAGTCTGGTGTGGTCCGGGGGGTCGGAGCGGAGCATGTTGCGTGTGACGGTGTAGGTCTCGTCGGCGAAGGCCCACGGGGCGGACCGGACGGTCTTGTTGCCGTGCCCCGGATCGTTGCTCAGCCGTGGATCCTTGCTCGCCGTCCGGATGTCCTCGTGGCGCGTGACGAGCCACACCGGAGCGCCGGCGAACATCACGCGCTGTACGGGGCGTTCGTCCCGCCAGCCGGCGAGCAGCTCATGGGGGGCATCGACATAGCTCTGCTGATCCATGAGATCGGTGACCTGCTCCGAGTTCACACGACCTTCATGCCGCGCGGTCGCTGGTCGTCCGTTGCCCCGAGCATGGGCGGGCAGGGCCAGGCGTACCGGCAGCGCGTCGCAACGGGGGTTCGAGGGGTCGGCGGCGTTCGGGGTCCACGCACCCCATGAGTGGTACATGCTGCAGTTGCGTCGCTCCAGGTAGCAGATCAGGTTGACCGGCCACCCCGTGTTCACGAACACGTAGGTGTCCATACGCGTCGGGTGCTCGCTCAGCGGCGCCCCTCCGCCCGGTGAGTCGATGTTGTGCCAGTCGGGGTGGAGGTGGATCGACCCGAGGATGTCCAGGTCGTCGGCCTCGGCGCCCCGCAGGATGCGCAGCAGGTCGGTGGAATCGCACCAGTACCCGCGATGTGGGTTCTCGTAGGCCGTCCCGAAGCACGGGACGATGCGTTCCGCGAACTCTCCCAGGGCCGCGCTGTCGGTAGCCCGTACGTTGCGGCCGAACTCGACGCGCTCGATGCGGGCGTTGCCCTCGTGCATACGGCCGACCAGCACGCCGAAGCACGGGTAGGGGCAGCCCGGCCTGATCGCTTCGTAGACGACGAGTGCGGCGTCGAGGAACGTGGAGCAGGCGGTGCGCTCCAGGAAGACCTGCATGCTCTCTGGGCCTGGGCAGGTGCCGGGACTCCTGCGGTTCCTCACGATCAGCGCTCCGTTCGCATGACGGGCAGGGACGTGAACCCGCGCAGCCGGCCGTACCTCTGGGCAGGAGGCTGTGCCTGCGCGAGATCGGGGAGCCGCTGCCGAAGCCGCTGCAACAGCATCGCGATCTCGAGGTGCACCAGTTCGGCGCCGAGGCAGTAGTGGGCGCCTCCGCCGAAGCTCAGATGACGTGGCCCGCCGCGTCCCGGCAGGAACTCGTCCGGCCGGGAGTACACGGCGGGATCCCGGTTGGCGGCGCCCAGCACCGGCCAGACCCGCGCGCCCGCCGGTATCGTCACGCCGCCGATGACCACCGTCCTGGCGGGAACGCGCGGGGCGGGGGTGAACTGCACCGGTGCGTCGTAGCGGAGCAACTCGTCGACGAACATCCGGGCACGGACCGGGTCGTCCAGGAAGACCGCACGCTCGGGGTGACGGATCATCAGGACGATTCCGGTCTCGATCCCCGCGGCGATCTGCGGGAATCCGGCGACCGTGAGGCCCGTGAGAATGCTGACCAGTTCGTCGTGCGGCAGGGCCTCGGGACGGGCGGTGTGCACACGGACGAGTTCGGACGTCAGATCGTCGCCGGGCGCACGGCGCCTGCGGGCCACTTCCTCTTGGAGGTAGTCGGTGAGCCGTCGCATCGCCGCCGCGCCGTCGCCTTCTCCTGCGGGCAACGGCCCCGAAGTCGGAAAGATGTCGGCGACGAGCGTCGAGACCAGCTCTCGGTCGGTCCGGGGCAGTCCCAGCATGTGCATGATCGTGTCGCGAGGGAAGGCCTCGGCGACCGGGGTCATGTCGGCGACACCGTGGCCCAGCTGTGCGACCACCGGTTCGAGCAGGTGGTCGCAGAGGCTGCTGAGCCACGGCTGCCGTCGTCGCACGTGCTCGGCGAACCGCCGGGCCACTGCCGCACGCATTCTCGTGTGCCGGGGAGGATTCTGCGAGCTCATGACGCGGGACAGCACCGGCGCGGCAGGTCCGGCCGTCCCCCTGGACGGGCGGTGAGCACCCGGCGCGAGGAACAGCCCGCGTTCGGTCAGTACGCGCCGGCAGTCCGGGTAACGCGTCAGGAGGTAGGTGCCGCTCCGGCACCGGTACACCGGTTCGGTCTCACGCAGTCGTTCGTAGACGGGGTACGGGTCGCCGGTGTGCACATCCGCAAGGGCATCGATGGAGCCGATGATTCCCATGGCATCAACCCCTCGGGGCGATGAGCGAAGGTCTCGTGTCAGCCCTCCCCATTGACCACTCCGAACGGGTGACGTGCGACTCGGCATACGATCGGATTACTCCAAATGGGTGATGCGCCGCCGTCCATCACCGCGTTGAGCAGGGATTCCGTGATTTCGGCAGCGCAAACTCGGCGCCACAACCACCCCACCCTGTTCGAAGTTTCGAAAGTCCCCCCGCCCACCATCCCGCGAATTCCCATGTCTTCACGCCGTGTTGACGCGCATCTATCGTAGGAAGCGCTTTCTGCGCGGTCGGTGAGCAGGCCGCGGAAGCAGCGTTGGTCGCAACTTTCGGTGGCCCAAGGGCGGGTCGGAGAGGCGGGTTCCCTATGGTCCGTGCGGGGAGTGCGAGCGTGGTGGCCGGGCCGACGCTGGCGGTGGTCGCCCGCGAGGCGGGGGTGTCGGTGCCGACCGCTTCGAAGGTCGTCAACGGACGGGAAGATGTAGCTCCGGAGACCCGGCGTCGGGTCACCGAGGCGCTCGACCGGCTCGGCTACGTGCGCAGACCCCGCTTCGACGCGACGAAGACGCCGGCCCTGGTGGACCTGGTGGCGCACTCGCTCGACAGCTCCTGGTCGGGTGCCGTACTGCACGGAGTGGAGGAGGCGGCGTACGAGGCAGGCCTCGAGGTGGTGGTCTCGGCGGGCCTGAACCGCTCCCGGGGGGACCGCCCCGAGCGCGACTGGCTGGACAAGCTGACCGCGCGCGGTTCCTCGGGCGTGCTGTTCAACCTGGCGGAGCTGTCCCCGACCCAGTACGCCTGGCTGGACCACCACCGCATCCCGTTCGTGATGATCGACCCCGTCCACGAGCCGCCGGCCGGAGTGATGTCGGTGGGGGCCGCCAACTGGCAGGGCGGGGTGAGCGCGACCGAGCATCTGCTGGCCCTCGGGCACGAGCGGATCGCGGTGATCGCCGGCCCGCGGCGCAAGATGTGCAGCAGCGCCCGCGTGGCGGGCTACCGCTCGGCGCTCGCCTCGGCCGGGATACGGCACCGCGCCGAGTACGTGCGGCACGCCGGCTTCGAGGAGCCGACCGCCCGCCTGCGCATGCACGAACTGCTGGACCTGCCGCAGCCGCCGACGGCGGTCTTCGTGTGCTCGGACCGGATGGCGCTCGGCGTGTACACCGCCCTTGCCGAGCGGGGGCTGAAGGTGCCGGACGACGTCAGCGTGGTCGGCTTCGACGACCTGCCCGAGGCCCGCTGGGTCACCCCGGCGCTCACCACCGTCCGCCAGCCCCTCGCGGAGATGGCGGCGACCGCGCTGCGGCTGCTGGTGCGGATGATGCAGGGCGAGCGCCCGGAGGGGACACGGACGGAACTGTCGACCCGGCTGGTGCGGCGGGCGAGTACGGCCGCACCGCCCGCCGCCCGTTCGGGCGGATCGCGGTGACCGCCCCGAACCCAGGGTTGTTTACCGGGCATGGATCCCACCACGCGCACCGCAGCAGCCCTCGCCGCGGCCGCCGTCATCCTGGTCACCGTCTACGGCACCGCCCAGGCCGCCGGCCGCACCCTCGCCCCCGCACAGCACCGCACCACCGTCACCGCGCCCGGCGGCGGCGAACACGGCCCCGAGGAAGACGTCGCACTCGACGAGAACGGCCGTCCGGACGTCCCGGACGTCTAGGCGTCCTTGTTGGCCTTGAGCGTCTTCCACACCCTGCTGAGCGCCTGTAGGTCTCCCTCCTCCAGGAGGTCCGTGAAGACGGGGGCGAGGCACTCGCGGCGGGTGGCGTCGGCCGCCTCGAAGAGCCGATGGCCCTCGGGGGTGAGCGAGACCTCGACGGAGCGGGCGTCGCGGGCCGAGGGGGTACGGGTGACGAGACCGCGGCCCTGGAGGGCGTCGACGACGCGCGAGACCTGGCTGCGGCTGAGCATGGTGCTGTTGCCCAGGACGGAGGCCGGAACGGGGTCGGGGCTGGAGGCCAGCCAGAGCAGGACCTCGAACCACGAGACCGGAAGATCGTGCGCCTTGCTCAGGGCGCGGTCCACGCGGTCCGTCAGGACGGTCCCGGCCCAGACCAGCCCGTAGAAGGCGTGGTCCGCCACCGGCATCTCCGCCTGCGCGAGCTTCTTCTTCGGCATGTCGTCAGCCTACCGGTTGCGTGTACACGCACGTAAGTGCATTATGTTGTGTGTACACGCACTCAAATGTGCCGACTCCGCCGCGATTCCCGTGCCCCGAAAGGCCCCCCATGTCTTCCCACTCCCCCAAGGTCGTCCTCATCACCGGCACCTCCTCCGGCATCGGCCTCGCCGCCGCCGTCTCCGCCGCACGGGCCGGCTGGACGACGGTCGCCACCCTGCGCGACGTCAGCCGCTCCGACGCACTGCGCAAGGCCGCCGCCGAGGCGGGCGTGGAGGTCGACATCCGCCGGCTCGACGTCACCGACGAGGCCTCGATCACGTCCGCGATCGACGGCGTGCTCGCCGACTACGGTCACCTGGACGCCGTCGTCAACAACGCGGGCGCCGGGCACCTCGGCACCCTGGAGAACGAGTCCGTGGCCGAGGTCCGCAAGGTCATGGAGGTCAACTTCTTCGGCGTGCTCAACGTCTCGAAGGCCGCCATGCCCCACCTGCGCGCCTCCGGTGGCCGTCTGATCACCGTGACCAGCGTCGGCGGCGTCATCGGACAGCCCTTCAACGAGGCCTACTGCGCGGCCAAGTTCGCCGTCGAGGGATACATGGAGAGCCTGGCCCCCGTAGCCGCGGCGCACGGCGTGTCCGTCTCCGTGATCGAGCCCGGCGCCGTCGCCACCGAATTCGTCGCCAACGTCGGCGTCGACCTGGAAGAGGCCGTAGCCACGGCCGGGGTGTACGCACCTCAGCTGAACGCCTACGTGAACCGCACGGTCGCGCAGTTCCTCGACGGCGCGCAGACCGCCGAGGGCGCCGCCGAGTCGGTGATCGAGGCTCTGACCGCGGACGAGCCCGCCTTCCGCCTCCAGACCTCCGACTGGGCCCGCGGCTTCGTCGGCACCAAGCTCACCGACCTGGACGGCTCCGCGGTCCTCGGCATCACCAACGGCTGGGTCGCCTGACCCATACCGGGGTGTGCGCAGAGTCGCGCCTGCCTTGCGACGCAAAGGCGCAGAAGACGCAGAAAGGGCCGAGCATCCCCGCACGGGGTGCCCGGCCCTTTGCGCTTGCCGGTCTCAGTCCTCGTCGTCCCTCTCCAAGTCGCCGAGGAGGGCCTGGATGGCGTCCACCGCGCTGCCGTCGTGGTCGCTGCCCGCGGTGCCCTCTCCTGTCTGCACGTTGGCCGTCCGGTCGACCTCCAGGATCGAGTCGGCCCGGGAGTTGTCGATGACGGTGATCAGACTGCTCCCGCCCGCCACCGCGGGCGCGGCGCCGGTTGCGAGGAGCGCCGCCGCGAGCACTGTGGCCGCCCCGAGCCGGGGCCCGGCGCCACCCGTCACACGCCCACGCCCTCGGGCTGCAGCCGCTCGCGGGCGATGTTCCGTTCCAGCAGCGTGGTCGACGCCTTCACACCGACCCCGCTCGCCGGGTCCACCCGCGGCAGCCGCCCGTCCGCC
The DNA here is from genome assembly GCF_042892235.1 of Streptomyces sp. NPDC001816. Classification (NCBI taxonomy): domain Bacteria; kingdom Bacillati; phylum Actinomycetota; class Actinomycetes; order Kitasatosporales; family Streptomycetaceae; genus Streptomyces; species Streptomyces sp. NPDC001816. The sequence goes on along the minus strand of NZ_JBIATY010000001.1, from coordinate 469,767 downwards.
GCCTTCAGCTCGCCGAGCGCCGAGTCCATCGCCTCGTGCGCCGCGAACAGGCAGGGGGTGCTGTAGATCGCGACGTCGACACCGAGGTCGGACAGCTCGGTCAGCGACAACCGGGGCGACTTGCCACCGGCGATCTGGTTGAACAGCAGCGGCTTGTCCCCGACGACCTCGCGGATGCGCTTGATCCACTCGACGCTGCGCACCCCGTCGACCAGCACCACGTCGGCGTCGGTCGCGGCGAGCCGCTCGGCCCGGTGCAGGATGTCCTGCTCGTCGGTGGCGTCCGTGCGGGCGACGACCACGAGGTCCTGACGGGTGGCCAGAACCTTGTCCAGCTTCTCCAGGTACTCCTCCAGGGGCAGCACCTGCTTGCCGTCGGCGTGCCCGCACCGGCGGGGCCGCTTCTGGTCCTCCAGGATCACCCCGGAGGCACCGATCCGTTCCAGTCCCTCGACGACATGGCAGGCGACCTCGGGGTCGACGTACCCGTCGTCGATGTCCACCAGCAGGTGGTGGTGCGGGAACGCGCCCCGCAGCCGCTGGACGAACGCGACCATGTCCGGCCACGCGATGAATCCGATGTCCGGCAGTCCGTAGTACGACGCCGCGAAGCCGAAGCCCGAGACGAACATGCCGTCGTAGTGGTTGGCCGCGATCGAGGCCGAGTACATGTCGTACACGCCGATCAGCGGTGTGGTCCCGGGCCCGGCGATCCGCTCGCGCAGCTTTGTCCCATAAGTCAAGGTCCGGCTCCTCCGGTGGGTGGGTGACGCGGGACCAGTGGGGTCGGGTCACCGCATCTCGACGCCCTTTGCCAAGACAAGAGCATCTCTAGGTACGCACGTGACTCTCTCCATACGCCAGCTTTACTCATCCCAATGGCGGAACGGGTTCACCGCAGAAACGTCACTCACAGAGCCGTACCGCCCAGGCGATACCGCCGCTCAGGTGGGTCAGGAAGACCTGATCCCGATCGGCCTCGGCGGCTGTGTTCCACTGAGGGGTGTCGTTCCCGTACCCTCCCCCGGAATGAAGCCCATTCCTCCGCTGCTGGACCATCTCGTTCTCGCCACGCCCGATCTGGCCGCGACCGTAGCCGAGTTCGCGTCGCGGACCGGGGTGACGCCCGCGCCCGGCGGGGTGCATGTCGAGCTGGGTACGCGGAACTACCTGGTCGGGTTGGGCGAACGGAGCTATCTGGAGATCATCGGGCCTGATCCGGAGCAGCCGGAGCCGGTGGAGCTGCGGCCGTTCGGGGTCGACCGGCTGGCCGGGCCGGCCACGGTGAGCTGGGCGATCAGCCCGCCCGATCTGGAGACGGCGGTCGCGGACGCCCGAGCGCGGGGTTACGACCCGGGGCCGATCCACCCGATGAGCCGCCGCACCCCGGACGGCACCCTGCTGGAGTGGCGGCTGACCGACAGCGGCAGCGGGCATCCCTCCGGGTTGGTCCCGTTCCTCATCGACTGGGGCGGCTCGGTGCACCCTGCTGCCTCGGGACTGCCCGTCACCCCGCTGTTGGAGGTGACGGGCACGGCTCCAGAGCCGGACAAGGTACGGCCCCTGCTGTCGGCGCTCGGCACCCAGCTCGCGCTCGAGGAGGGGCCGTTCATGATCTCTTTCACCGTTCGAACGCCGGCCGGGCCGGTCACCTTCTGCTGAGCCCCGAGCGCCCGCACGCCCTGCCTGTGCCAGCATGACGCTGTGGTGGTGATCCTCCCGGGCTGGGTGTGGCGAGGCGGTCCGGTGCGCAGGGCGATGGTCACCGGGCTCTCGGCCGGTGTCTTCTCCGGCGCGTTCGTGCTGGCCGAGTCGGGGTCATGGGTGGGTGCGGTCGCGGCGGTTCTCGTGCTCGGCCCTTTCTACGGGGTCAGGGTGGCCCGACGAATGGGCCGGGTCTGGCCCGGGGCCGGGGACCTGGATCCCGCGGATCGGGTGGCAGTGGTGCGCGCCGCCCGACGGGGTGAGGAAATCGGCGATGCCCGGCTGGCGCCTGCCGTCGTCGACTACTGCAACGGACTGCGGACAGCACGGGAACACGATCGCCTCCTCTGGGTGGTCCTGGCCTTCGCCGCACTGGCCGTGGCTCTCGCGCTGATCGACACCTTCTCCGGATCGACGCGGCAGGCGGGGGTGTCGTGGCTGTTCGTCCTGTTCTTCCTCGTGGAACTGACGTGGTGGCCCAGGAAGCAGGCGCGCGTCATGTCCTGTGCGGAACGGGCGGAGCGGTCGGCCCGTCGCGTGCTGCGGCAGTCGGAGTCGTCCGGTGAGTGAGACGGGCTAGAACACCCGGAAGTTCGTGGGGTTCTGCAGGTGGAGGTAGAGCCTGCGCAGCCACGGCTCGCGTACGGCGGGCAGTCTGGCCAGCGTGTACAGGAGCAGGTCGCGGTCGGGCCAGAACGTCCAGCCCGGGCGCAGCGGCAGCGGGTCGTCGCGCTCGACGCCGCGGGGCAGTCCGCCGGTCACCGGCAGTCGGGGCAGGTCCTCGGGGAAGGCCAGGCCCAGCCACACGTCGGCGGGCAGCGGTACGGTCGCCGGGCTGCCGGGCGGCTGCCATGTCTCGCCGGTCTGCGGGTGCACCGGCACGAGGGCGATGTCCGCACCCGACACACCCGACGCGGGCAGACCCGGGCCAGCGTGCGAGCCGGGCGCCCGGGCGGGAGCAGGGTGTCGAGTGCCCGCCCGAACATGTCCGTGGCCAGTCCGCCGGGCAGGGACACGCGGGCGCCGGCCGAAGCCACCAGCAAGTGGGCCAGGGCCACACCGGCCGCCGCCTCCCACTGCGGGCTCCAGTGCCCGGGCTGCTCGATGGGCGGCGTGCTGTGGCCCTCCTCCACCACGGTCTCCCAGTCGGTGATCCGGGGAGCGGGGCCCGGAACGCGGCGTACGGCGGTGGGGTTCAGCCACACCGCCTGCCAGAGCGAGCAGTCGTCCAGCCGGGTCGCCACGGGCCGGCCGCACTCCTCGCAGGCCAGGTTGGGGCCGTCTCTGCCGTCCAGGCCCAGGCAGTAGCCGTCGCCCGGGATCAGCCCGGTGCCCCGGACGTCGCCCGGCGCGACCACGACAGCGCCCGGCGGACCGGAGAAGAGCGAGTACACCGGAGCGAACACGCCCAGGGCCGCCGCTCCCTCCTCGCCCACCTCGTCCCAGGGAATCCAGGGCCCTCCCCGGGGCTCCGGGTCGACGGCGTATGTTCCCGACTCCATCAGCGCGGGGAGCATCTCGTGCCCGAAGTGGTGCCGGGCCCGCACGGGAAGCGCCACCCTCGACACGGGCACGGTCAGTTCCGTACCGCACCGATCACACACGAACACGTCCGCCAACAGCCACTCCCCCACGATCGAACGGATGGATCATTCCGGCCGTGGGAGGCGGGTGCAACCGCTTATCCGCCGCCGTGCCAGATTCCGCCGTGTCCGATTCCTTCAAGACCGGGTGCCCGGCCCCTGCCTACGGTGAACCCATGACTCCACGATTCGCCGTGATCGGCGTGGTGGCCTCCGACCTGGCCGCCTCGCTCGCGTTCTACCGTCGCCTCGGGCTGGTCTTCCCCGAAGGGGCCGAGGATCAGCCGCATGTCGAGGCCGAGCTGCCCGGTGGGCTGGTGCTCGCGCTGGACACCGAGGAGACCGTCCGCTCGTTCCACTCCGGGTGGCGGCCGCCCGCCGGCGGGGGCCGGGTCGGGCTCGCCTTCCGGTGCGGCTCGCCGGCCGAGGTCGACGCCGTGTACGAGGATCTGGTGGGCGCCGGGTACCACGGGGAGCTGAAGCCGTGGGACGCCTTCTGGGGGCAGCGGTACGCCACCGTGCACGACCCGGACGGCAACGGCGTCGACCTGTTCGCTCCGCTAGCCGGCGAGTAGCTCTCCGAGCGGCATGCCCGCCAACTGGCGTACGTCCCGGGCTAGATGGGGCTGGTCAGCGTATCCGGCGCGGGCCGCCGTCTCGGCGTACGGGACGCCGGAGCGGGCGAGGGCCAGGGCGCGTTGCAGGCGCAGGACGCGGGCGAGGGTCTTGGGGCCGTAGCCGAAGGCGGTCAGGCAGCGGCGGTGCAACTGGCGGGCGCCGATGCCCAGTTCGGCGGCCGTCGCCGCCACCGGGCGGCTCGCGTCCAGGCACTCCACCAGGCGGTGCAGGAGCGGGTCGGGGGGTGGCGCCTCGGCGGCCCGGTCCAGGGCGATGTCCTCCAGGCCCGTCGCCGGGTCGGGGGCCGCCTCGATACGGTCACGCAGTCGTCGTACCCGGGCCGCAGGCCACAGGTCCGTCAACTCGACGCGGGTGTCCCGTAGTTCGTGGGCCGGTACGCCGAGCAGGGCGGGCGCGGTGCCGGGGAAGAAGCGGATGCCCGCCCAGGCGCGGGGCGGGCCCTCGGGGACGTACGGGCGGGTGTCGGGTCCGGCGACCAGCAGCCGGCCCTCGCCGAACAGCAGGTCCATGCAGCCGTCGGGCAGTACCGGGCGGACACCCGTCAGGTTCTCCGGGTGCTCCGGGGTGCGCTGCCACACCACCGCGCCGGTCAGTCGGGACGGCCGCTCCTCGTACACGTACGCCAGGCTACGCCGCGCGGGTGCGGTGCTCCTGGGGGCTGACCCCGTACACCCGCTTGAAGGCGCTGGACAGGGCGAAGGCGCTGCCGTAGCCGACCCGGCGGGCTATGGCGGCGAGGGTGTCCTCGGTGTCGCGGAGCCGGTCGGCGGCCAGGGCGAGGCGCCAGGCGGTGAGGTAGGCCATCGGGGGTTCGCCGACCAGTTCGGTGAAGCGGCGGGCCAGGGCCGCGCGGGAGACCCCGGCCTTGGCGGCGAGCGAGGACACCGTCCAGGGGTGGGCCGGGTCGTCCTGGAGCAGGCGCAGGGCGCGGCCGACGACCGGGTCGCCGAGGGCCTGGTACCAGGCGGGTGCGGCCGCCTCGGGGCGGGAGAACCAGGCCCGCAGCGCGCTGATGACCAGCAGGTCGAGCAGGCGGTCCAGGACCACCTCCTGGCCGGGTTCGTCGCGGACGATCTCCTCCGTGAGCAGCGGGGTGAGCGGGCACTGCCACACCTCGGCGGGGAGGGTGAGCAGCGGGGGCAGGGCGTCCAGCAGGCGGCCGCTGATCTCGCCCTGCATCAGGTAGGTGCCGATCAGCATCACGGTCGGGGCGTCCGGGCGATCGCCCCAGGTGCGCACGCCGAGGTCCATGGAGCCGTTCAGGGAGCTGCCGTCGGGGTAGCGGCACTCGCCGCCGGGCAGGATCAGCGCCTGCGGAGCGGTGCCGGGGGTGTCGGCGCAGGTGTACGGGTCGGGGCCGCGCGCGATGGCCAGGTCGCCGGGGCGCAGCCGGACCTGCTCGCCGCCGTCGGGGACGACCCAGGCCTCGCCGCGCGCCATGACCATCACCGTCAGCGGGGCGCGGTCCTCCACGCGGACCGCCCAGGGCGGCTCGAAGCACGCGCGGATCATGAAGGCGCCGTGCGCGCGGGGGCCGTCCAGGAGGCCTGCGAGTGCGTCCATGGGCTCAGCGTAGACGCGCGCGTATGCGGGTGAGCCGATCGGCGATGGTCCCTTGGCAGGGGCCGCAGTTGACTGGCGGACATGACGCAGAACACGGGTGAGACACAGGGTTCGACGGTGGTGGTGACCGGCGCATCCGGTCGTACGGGCAGCCGGGTCGCCGAGGCCGCGCGGGCGGCCGGGCTGACGGTCCGGGCGGCCTCGCGGGCGCGGGGCTTCGACTGGCACGACCGGTCGACGTGGCAGCAGGTGCTGGGCGGCGCGGACGCGGCCTACCTGGTGTACCCGTCGGACGTGGGGGCGCCGGACGCGGCGGAGACGGTCGGGCGCCTGGCCCGCGAGGCCGTCGGCCTGGGGGTACGGCGGCTGGTGCTGCTGTCGGCGCGGGGCGAGCAGCAGGCGCGGCCCACGGAAGAGGCGCTGCGGGCGTCGGGGGCGGACTGGACGGTCGTACGGGCCGCCTGGTTCGCGCAGAACTTCAGCGAGGGCCCGCTGGTCGCGGAGCTGCGGGAGTACGGGGAGCTGGTGTTCCCGGCCGGGGCGGTGCGGGAGCCGTTCGTCGACGCGCGGGACATCGCGGACGTGGTCGTGGCGGCGCTGACCGAGGACGAGCGGTACGTCGGGCAGGTGGTGGAGGTGTCCGGGCCACGGCTGCTGACCTTCGGCGAGGCGGTCGCCGAGATCGCGGCGGTGACCGGGCGGCAGCTGTCGTACCGGGCGGTGCCGGCCCGGGAGTACGGCGAGCGGCTGGCGGGCTTCGGAGTGCCGCCCGAGGAGGTGGACTTCCTGGTCGGCCTCTTCGAGAGCCTCCTCGACGGCCGCAACGCCCATCTGTCGGACGGCGTACGCCTGGTCCTGGGCCGCGAGCCGCGGGACTTCGCCGACTTCGTACGGGAGACCGCGGCGGCGGGCACCTGGAAGCCGTGACCCGGGCACCGGCCGGCGGTCACCGCCGCCCTCCACCGTCGGAGTTCGCGCCCTTGCGGCGGCGAGAGGGAGCGGCGGGTCACCCACGGGCCGAGAGGCCGATGCGGGGATGTGGGGATACGGGGATACGGAAGCCGGGACACGCACGTCGGCCGTCGGGCTCGCGCCGTTACGGCGGGGTGAGGGAGCGGCGGGTCACTCACCTACCGAAGAGCCGATGCGGGGGGCGGAGCGGCGGCGACCACTCGTGTGTTGTGCTCCCCGAGCCGTCCGTCCGCCCGTCACTCCGCGTGTGGCGGTGCGCTGTCGTTCGTTCCGTTCGCGCCCTTCACCTCGTGGCTCTTGTGGGTGTGGTGGTGGGGGTTCTTCGCGTGGGTGCGCAGGCGGGCCGTGACGTCCTCCGGGGGGAGGAAGCGGGACCAGCGTTCGGGGAACTCGGACGGCATGTCGGGGTCGTCGGGGTCGGCCTCGCGGGCGGCGGCGACGCGGGTGACGTACTCGACGACCTCCGCCTCGCGCAGCCGCTCGTTGGCGGCGCGGGCCGCGGCCGTGGCGGCGGCCGGCCAGACCCGGTCGATGGCGGCGTTCACCGCGGCGCCGACGAGCACGGCGAAGGCCGACACGCCGATCCAGAGGAGGACGGCGACGGAGGCGGCGAGGGAGCCGTAGATCGTGGCGCCCTCGATGGTGTTGGTGAGGTAGATGCGCAGGAGGAAGCTGCCCAGGACCCACATGGCCAGGGCGACCAGGGCGCCGGGTACGTCCTCGATCCAGGGGGAGCGGACGGGCACGGACACGTGGTACAGGGTCGTCAGGAAGACGATGGACAGGACGATGACGACCGGCCAGTACAGGATCTGGACGACCGTCTCCGACCAGGGCACGACCCCCACCACCGCGTCCGGCCCGGCCACCATCAGCGGCAGCGCGACCGAGCCGATCAGCAGCGCCACGATGAACAGCAGGAAGGACATCATGCGTGTCTTGACGATGCCGCGGACGCCGTCGAGGCCGTACATGACGGTGATCGTGTCGATGAAGACGTTCACCGCGCGGGAGCCCGACCACAGGGCGAACAGGAAGCCGATGGAGATGACGTCCGGCCGGCCGCCCTTCATCACGTCGTGCAGGATCGGCTCGGAGATCTCCTTCACGCCCTTGTCGGACAGGACCGTGCGGGAGGCCTCCAGGAGGTTGTTCTCCAGGCTCTTGATGGTGTCCGCGCCGGTCCAGGCGTCGACGTAGCCGAGGAGGCCGATGAGGCTCAGCAGCAGGGGCGGCACGGACAGCAGCGTGAAGAACGCCGCCTCGGCTGCCAGGCCCAGGATGCGGTACTCCATGCAGGAGTTGACGGTGTCCTTGAGCAGCAGCCAGGCGGTCCTGCGCTTGGATACGTTCCGGTAGAGGGCTCGGGCCCGGTGGAGCCGGCCGGCGGGCCGCTCGGGGGTTTCACTTCCTGGCTGCACGACCTAACGGTATCCGTCGTACGGGACTGCCCTCACCCTCCAGGGCAGGTGACCGGCCGGACGCGGCCGCGGGCGGTGCTGTGCGACTCTGGAGACCAGTATCGCCGCGCTCCCGGGTAGGTTCGCAATCATGGCAGGCAACTCCACCCATACCGTGACGAACCAGCCCCCTCCGCTGGTGGGATACGACGTCTTCAGCACCGACCGGGCCCTCGTCGAGGCGGTCGAGCGGCACACGGATCCCGAGGTGCTGGACGAGGTGCGCGACGAGCTGTCCGTGCTGGGCCGGGCCTCGGGTTCGGCGCAGGTGCAGGAGTGGGGCGTACAGGCGAACGAGCATCCGCCGCGGCTGCGCACGCACGACCGGTACGGCCACCGGGTCGACGAGGTCGAGTTCCACCCGGCCTGGCACCGGCTGCTCGGCAAGGGGGTCGGGGCGGGGCTGACCGGCGCCTGGACGCGGCCTGCCGGACATGTGCGCAGGGCGGCCGGGTTCCTCGTCTGGACCCAGGTCGAGGCCGGCAACTGCTGCCCGCTGTCCATGACCCACGCGGCCGTGCCCGCGCTGCGGACCGACCCCGCGCTGGCCGCCGAGTGGGAGCCGCGGCTGACGTCCACGATCTACGACCGTGAGCTGCGGCCCGCCGAGCGGAAGTCCGGCGCCCTCTTGGGCATGGGCATGACCGAGAAGCAGGGCGGCAGCGACGTACGGGCGAACACCACCGAGGCCCGGCCGCTCGCCGAGGCAGGGACGTACGTCCTGACCGGGCACAAGTGGTTCTGCTCGGCGCCCATGTCCGACGGCTTTCTGGTGCTGGCCCAGGCTCCCGACGGGATCACCTGCTTCCTCGTCCCGCGCGTCCTCGCCGACGGCACCCGCAACGTTTTCCTCATCCAGCGGCTCAAGGACAAGCTGGGCAACCGGTCCAACGCCTCCGCCGAGGTCGAGTTCGACGGCACCTGGGCGCGCCGGGTCGGCGAGGAAGGGCGCGGGGTGCGCACCATCATCGAGATGGTCGCCGCAACTCGGCTGGACTGCGCGCTCGGCTCGGCCGGCCTGATGCGGCAGGCGGTGGCGCAGGCCGTCCACCACTGCGCCTACCGGGAGGCGTTCGGCGGGAAGCTGATCGACAAGCCGCTGATGCGCAACGTGCTGGCCGACCTCGCGCTGGAGTCCGAGGCCGCGACCGCGCTGACGCTCCGGCTCGCGGCCGCCTACGACGACGGCGGCGAGCAGGAGCGGGCCTTCCTGCGGCTCGCGGTGCCGGCCGCCAAGTACTGGATCACCAAGCGCTGCGCGCCGGTGGCGGTGGAGGCCGCCGAGTGCCTGGGCGGCAACGGGTACGTCGAGGAGTCGGGGCTGCCCCGGCTGGTGCGCGAGTCGCCGCTGAACTCCATCTGGGAGGGCGCCGGAAACGTTCAGGCGCTGGATGTGCTGCGGGCGCTGCAGCGCGAGCCGGGCGCGCTGGACGCCTGCCTCACCGAGATCGGCAGGGCGCACGGCGCCGACCACCGGCTGGACCGGGCGGTGAAGGACCTGTTCACCGAACTCGCCGATCTGGACGGCATCGAGGGCCGCGCCCGGCGGCTGGTCGAGCGCCTCGCACTGGTGCTCCAGGGGTCACTCCTGGTGCGGCACGCGCCGCCGGAGGTCGCCGACGCGTTCTGCGCCTCCCGGCTCGGCGGCGATCGGGGCGCGGCCTTCGGCACCCTGCCGACGGGCCTGGACCTGGCCTCGGTGGTGGAGCGGGCCCGGCCGCTGCTCTGACCGCGCTGACCTGCGCCTTTGCGGGAATGCGGCACGGGGGTGGTGCTGCGCCGACACGGCACCACCCCCGCCTACTGGGCCCGTTGAAGGCCACAAAACGCCGCCCGAAGGCGGCTCCTGGTCAAGTCTCAGCCAGCCTCGTGCCATTCACCAGGGTTGCAAGGGGTTGCAACTTGTTGGTGACTGTGCGCGGACTCTGTGCCTCCGGCATGGGCCGGACGGCAGTATGGGAGAGGAGTCGGACCGGAAACCGCCGCCCGGACGGCTTGACAAGTGTGTTCGACGCCTTTTCCGGGAGGATCCCAGTGGCGAACCCGCCGATGAACGTGGCGCGTCTGGCCGCCGTGGACGCGGCGCAGGCGGCGCGGGTGCTGAGCGAACTGCGCGAGGCCACGCTCGCCGGGCAACGTGTGCGGATCACACCCCGGCCGGTGATCGAGCAGTCCTGGGGGCGGATGCTGCGCAGCGGCGTCGACCCCGACCACGACTTCAGATCCCGGCTGCTGCCCGCCGACGAAGTGCGGCGCAGACGCGAGGAGTCACCGCTCCGGCATATTCTTCCGGTATTGCGCGAGGGGCTGCTTTCGGTCGCCGACGTCGCCCAGCACATCATGGTGGTCGCCGACGCCGAGGGACGTGTCCTGTGGCGGGAGGGATCCCCGCAGGTGCTGCGCAAGGCCGACGGGCTCGGCTTCGAACTGGGCGCGGACTGGCGGGAAGACGTCGTCGGCACCAACGGCCTGGGCACCCCCGCGGTCGTACGGCGCCCCGTACAGGTCTTCGCCGCCGAGCACTTCGTCCGCTCGCACGCCTCCTGGACGTGTACGGGTGCCCCGATCACCGACCCGAGGGACGGCCGGCTCATCGGGGTGGTGGACGTGAGCGGCCCGCTGGAGACCATGCATCCGGCGACCCTCGCCTGGGTGGACTCGGTGGCCAAACTCGCCGAGGCCCGGCTGCGGGAGCTGCACCTCACCTCACTGGAGCGGCTGCGCGCGGTGGCGGCGCCGGTGCTGGCCCGGCTGGACGGGCGGGCCCTGGTGGTGGACCGGAACGGCTGGACGGCGGCCGTGACCGGGATGCCGTATCTGCGACGCGTGGCGCTGCCCAAGTCCCTGGCGCCGGGCCACCGGTGGCTGGCCGCGCTCGGCACCTGCGCGGTGGAGCCGCTGACCGGGGGCTGGCTGCTGCGGGTCGCGGAGGAGCCGCTACCCTCCAGCACCACCCGGATCCTGCTGGACCTGAGCCGGCCGGGCCGCAGCTCGGTGACCGTGGCCCGGGCGATGGGCTCGTGGTCCCGCGAACTGAGTCCCCGGCACGCCGAGTTGCTCTACCTGCTCGCCGAACACCGCTCGGGACGCGGCGCGGCGGGACTGGCCGAAGACCTGTTCGGTGATTCATCCCGAACAGTTACCGTCAGATCTGAAATGTCCAGAATTCGCCGATATCTCGGGGATCTTCTGCGACACCGGCCGTATCGTTTCTGCGAAAGCACGGAGATCGAGGTACTCCTGCCCGACAACCCCCGTGACCTGCTGCCCCAGTCCACGGCACCGGCGGTGGCGCGGCGCCGGACCACCGGCTGACCGACGGGGGGACAGAGGGGGTACCGGGTGGGGGGACAGCTGGGTTCGATGCGGGCATCTTCCGCATATTTGCGGGTCTTGGCCCTCTGCCACCCGCCGCTGCCGTAGCATCCCTAACGGGCCTCCCCACCTGCTCCTCGGTCAACGTACGGACCACCAGGCGCAGTTGGCCCGCCTCGGGAGGAAAGATGAGACATCGCGGCAGACACCGGCGACGCAGACGGGGCGCAGCCGTGCGCGCGTTCCTCGCCGGAACCGCGCTCGCGCTCACCGCGGCCGCCACGCTGATCAGCGCCTCACAGGCCACGGTCGCCAAGAACCCCGGCCCGCTCAAGCCCCTGGCCTCCCGGGCCGACACCGCCCCGCTGCGCCTGCAGGAGCACCTGGTGCCGGCCCGCACACTGAACCGGCTCGCCGCGTCCATGGGCCGCCCGGTCGGCGTGGACACCGTCCTGCAGAGCGCCGACCGCACCCTGAGCACAAGCACCGACTGCCCCTCCGAGGACCACGCGACCCTGCCCGTCACCCCGGCCGCCACCCGCGCCTACTGCTGGGACCCGGCCGACACCGCCACCACCGCCTGGCGGCCGGCCTCGGTGACCACCTCCGGCGACGCCGACGACGACGGCGTCTGGGGCACCCACCGGGCCGTCCTCACCGGCTGGACCCACAGCACCACCACCGGGACCGCCGCCGAGCGGGGCCTCGCCAGGGTCGCCTTCGTCGACGCCGACGACCCCGACCACCCCGTCTACCGCTGGGTGCTGCTGGTGGTCCCCGTCGACGGCGGCCGCGACTACCGAGGCCTCGCCTCCCACGTCTCCGGCATGGTCTGGTACCAGGACAAGCTCCTGGTCACCACCACGACCGGCAGCGCCGACGCGCTCTACGTCTACGACCTCGACCGCATCCAGCGCACCACGGTCGACGCGCCCGCCATCGGCCGGGTACCCGGCGGCTGGTCCGCCGACGGCTACGAGTACGTGATGCCCGCCGTCGGCTCCTACCGCTATCTCGCCGGCCGCTGCACCGCCGCCGGACCGCCCTGCCCGGCGACCCTCTCCCTGGACCGCGGCACCGCACCCGACAGCCTGGTCGCCGGCGAGTGGACCGCCCCCGGCAGCGACCGGCACGCCCGGCTGTGGCGCTACGCCTTCAGCACGGACCCGGCGCGCAGCGGGCTGCTCGCCACCGACGCCGCCGGGCGGGTGGACGCGGTCGAGGCCTACCGGACCCGGGCGGCCGGGATCCGGGGCGTGCTGTCGTACCGGCAGCCCGGGTCGACCCGTCCGTCCTGGTATGTGGGACAGCTGTCCAGCTCCGGGGACGGGCACGGGCACGGCGGACTGTGGCGGCAGGACACGAAGGGGGCGAAGGCGGCACACTGCGGTTCGGACTCCTCCCACCACTGCTGGGCCGAGTCCGCGGGCTCCCTGTCCTACTGGCAGGAGACCGGCGAGGTGTGGTCCGTCTCGGACCGGATGCTGTTCGCGGTGCCCCTGGCGGTGCTCGACCGTTCGGTGGACTGACCCGGGGTGACCCGGTCGATCGACAGACCGCCGGGCGGGATGATTCCCTGGCCCGCATGAGCACCGTCCCTGTCACCACCTGGTCCCTGGAACAGACCTCGCCCGCCGACCTGCTGCCGGCCGCCGCCCCCGAGGGCGACGTCCGCATCGTCCGCGCCGAGGTCCCCTCCCCCGAGTTCAGCCGCTTCCTGTACACCGCGGTCGGCGGCGACATCCGCTGGACCGACCGCCTCGGCTGGAACTACGCCCGGTGGCAGGAGCAGCTGGACCGTCCCGGTGCGGAGACCTGGGTGGCCTACGACCGCGGCACGCCCGCCGGGTACGTCGAGCTGAACCCGCAGGACGACGGCGTCGTCGAGATCATCCTCTTCGGCCTGATCCCCGCCTTCCGCGGCCGCCGCATCGGGGGCCATCTGCTGTCGTACGGGGCGGCCCGCGCGTGGGATCTGGCGGAGCGGTGGCCTGAGCGGACGCCGACCAAGCGGGTGTGGCTGCACACGTGCAGCAAGGACGGCGAGTTCGCCATGGACAACTATCAGCGGCGAGGGTTCAGGCTGTTCGACACGAAGGTGGAGCTGGAGCCGGAGGTTGCTGCGCCTGGGTTCTGGCCGGGGGCGTAAAGGATCACCACCGCCGTGACGATCCGGATCCGGGTGTCGCCGGTTCGGACACAGCTCACGAGACGGTTCTGACAGTACGTACGAGACCCACATCACAGCGTCCCGGCATTCGAGACAGTCATGTCCAGAATACGGATAACAGTGGACTGCCCAGAGATCCCCGTGACAGGCTTCCGTCATGTCTGGAACTGGAATTGCCTTGGTGAGTCGGCGGCACGTCGACCTCGGCCGCATGTCCAGCGCCATCTGTCCGGCGAGCTGACCGCCCCAGCACCGCCGATCTCCTCGTACACCTGATTCCTGCCTGCGCAACGCCGCGCACGCCTGCCCGCGTGCCCATATGTGCAGGTCAGAACCGCTTCCCGCCTGTCCGAAGGACGTAGAACCATGGCCGCCAACCCGCAGAACCCCGCCGCGTCCGCGCCCGGCCGCAAGGTGAGCCGTCACCGCGGCGAGGGTCAGTGGGCCGCGGGTCACTTCACCCCGCTCAACGGCAACGAGCAGTTCAAGAAGGACGACGACGGTCTCAATGTGCGGACACGCATTGAGACGATCTACTCCAAGCGCGGCTTCGACTCCATCGACCCCAACGACCTGCGCGGGCGGATGCGCTGGTGGGGTCTTTACACCCAGCGTCGGCCCGGGATCGACGGCGGCAAGACCGCGATCCTGGAGCCGGAGGAGCTGGACGACGAGTACTTCATGCTGCGGGTGCGGATCGACGGCGGGCGGCTGTCGACGCAGCAGCTGCGGGTGATCGGAGAGATCTCGCAGGAGTTCGCGCGGGGCACCGCGGACCTCACCGACCGGCAGAACGTGCAGTTCCACTGGATCCGGATCGAGGACGTCCCGGAGATCTGGGAGCGCCTGGAGGCCGTCGGGCTGTCCACCACCGAGGCCTGCGGTGACACGCCCCGCGTGATCCTCGGCTCGCCGGTCGCCGGCATCGCCGCGGACGAGATCATCGACGGCTCCCCGGCGGTCGAGGAGATCAACCGCCGGATCGTCGGCAACAAGGCGTTCTCGAACCTGCCCCGCAAGTTCAAGTCCGCGGTCTCCGGCTCGCCGCTGCTGGACGTGGCGCACGAGATCAACGACGTCGCGTTCGTCGGAGTCGTCCACCCCGAGCACGGCCCCGGCTTCGACCTGTGGGTCGGCGGCGGCCTGTCCACCAACCCGAAGATCGGCGTGCGGCTCGGCGCCTGGGTGCCCCTGGACGAGGTCCCGGACGTCTACGAGGGTGTCATCTCGATCTTCCGTGACTACGGATACCGCAGGCTGCGCACGCGCGCGCGGCTGAAGTTCCTCGTCGCCGACTGGGGTGCGGAGAAGTTCCGGCAGGTGCTGGAGGACGAGTACCTGCAGCGCAAGCTGGTCGACGGTCCGGCGCCCGCGCAGCCCGTGGAGCGCTGGCGCGACCACGTCGGTGTGCACCGGCAGCAGGACGGGCGGTTCTACGTCGGTTTCGCCCCGCGCGTCGGACGCGTCGACGGTACGACGCTGGCGAAGATCGCCGATGTCGCCGAGGCGCACGGCTCGGGCCGGGTGCGTACCACCGTCGAGCAGAAGATGATCGTGCTGGACGTCGAGGAGGCGCAGGTCGAGTCCCTGGTGGCCGGTCTCGAGGCGCTGGATCTCAGCGTCAGCCCGTCCCCGTTCCGGCGCGGCACCATGGCCTGCACCGGCATCGAGTTCTGCAAGCTCGCCATCGTGGAGACCAAGGCGCGCGGCATCTCGCTGATCGACGAACTGGAGCGCCGCCTTCCGGAGTTCGACGAGCCGATCACGATCAACATCAACGGCTGCCCGAACGCCTGCGCCCGTATCCAGGTGGCGGACATCGGTCTCAAGGGCCAGCTGGTCCTCGACGACAACGGTGAGCAGGTCGAGGGCTTCCAGGTGCACCTCGGCGGCGCGCTGGGCCTGGAGGCGGGCTTCGGCCGCAAGGTCCGCGGTCTGAAGGTCACTTCGCAGGAGCTGCCCGACTACGTCGAGCGCGTCCTGAAGCGCTACCAGGCGGAGCGCGAGGACGGCGAGCGGTTCGCCACCTGGGCGGCGCGGGCGTCCGAGGAGGCACTGTCGTGAGCGAGCGGGCCGCACCTTTCTACTGCCCCTACTGCGGTGACGAGGACCTGCGTCCCGGTGAGCAGGGCCATGGCGCCTGGGAGTGCGGGGCGTGCAACCGCGCATTCCAGCTGAAGTTCCTCGGGCTGCTCACCCGGGGTCTTCAGCGAGCCGACAACGGAGGGGACGACCGGACATGACGACGGCTCAGGAACAGCGTACGACCGAGGAGTTGAAGCAGCTCGCCGAGCAGGCGGGCCGCGACCTGGAGGACGCCTCCGCGCTGGAGATCCTCCAGTGGGCGGTGGACACCTTCGGCAAGCGGTTCTGCGTCACCTCCTCCATGGAGGACGCGGTGGTCGCCCATCTGGCCTCCCGCGTGCTGAAGGGCGTCGACGTCGTCTTCCTCGACACCGGCTACCACTTCCCGGAGACCATCGGCACCCGGGACGCGGTCGACGCCGTGATGGACGTCAACGTCATCACCCTCACACCGCGGCAGACGGTCGCCGAGCAGGACGCGGAGTACGGCCCGAAGCTGCACGACCGCGATCCCGACCTGTGCTGTGCGTTGCGCAAGGTCCGGCCGCTGGAGGAGGGCCTCAAGGGCTACGCGGCATGGGCGACGGGCCTGCGCCGCGACGAGTCCCCGACCCGGGCGAACACCCCGGTGGTCGGCTGGGACGAGAAGCGGCAGAAGGTCAAGATCTCCCCGATCGCCCGCTGGACCCAGGACGACGTGGACGCCTACGTCACCGAGCACGGCGTGCTGACCAACCCGCTGCTGATGGACGGCTACACCTCCGTCGGCTGCGCCCCGTGCACCCGCAGGGTCCTGGAGGGCGAGGACGCGCGGGCCGGCCGCTGGGCGGGCCGGGCCAAGACCGAGTGCGGGCTGCACGGATGACGGCGCCCACAGCAACCCACACCTCTCCCACAGTTCCGACTGTTCCTGCTGTTCCTGCTGTTCCCGAAGCGACCACTGCGACCCAGGAGAACCACGTGACCACCGGAGCCACCGTCTGGCTCACGGGTCTGCCGAGCGCCGGCAAGACCACCATCGCGTACGAGCTGGCCGGCCGGCTGCGTGCCGACGGCCACCGCGTCGAGGTGCTCGACGGGGACGAGATCCGCGAGTTCATCTCGGCGGGCCTCGGCTTCAGCCGCGAGGACCGGCACACCAACGTGCAGCGCATCGGCTTCGTCGCCGAGCTGCTGGCCCGCAACGGCGTCAAGGCGCTCGTCCCGGTGATCGCCCCCTACGCGGACAGCCGCCAGGCGGTGCGCGAGCGCCACGCGGAGAACGGGACGTCGTACCTGGAGATCCATGTGGCGACCCCGGTCGAGGTGTGCTCGGTACGGGACGTGAAGGGGCTGTACGCCAAGCAGGCCGCGGGCGAGCTGTCGGGGCTCACGGGGGTCGACGACCCCTACGAGGAGCCCGAGACGCCCGATCTGCGGATCGAGTCGCAGCACCAGACCGTGCAGGAGTCCGCGGCCGCGGTCCACGCGCTGCTCACCGAAAGGGGACTGGCATGACGACCGTCGCCACGGTCGAGGAAGGTACGGCCAGCCCGTACGCCCTCACCCACCTGGACGCCCTCGAGTCCGAGGCGGTGCACATCTTCCGCGAGGTGGCGGGCGAGTTCGAGAACCCGGTGATCCTGTTCTCCGGTGGCAAGGACTCCATCGTCATGCTGCACCTCGCGCTGAAGGCGTTCGCCCCGGCGGCGATCCCCTTCTCGCTGCTCCATGTGGACACCGGACACAACTTCCCCGAGGTGCTGGAGTACCGGGACCGTGTGGTCGCCGCACATGGGCTGCGCCTCCATGTCGCCTCCGTACAGGACTACATCGACCGCGGTGTGCTGAAGGAACGTCCCGACGGCACCCGCAACCCGCTGCAGACGCTCCCGCTGACGGAGCGGATCCAGAGCGAGAAGTTCGACGCGGTCTTCGGCGGCGGCCGCCGCGACGAGGAGAAGGCCCGGGCCAAGGAGCGCGTCTTCTCGCTGCGGGACGAGTTCTCCCAGTGGGACCCGCGGCGCCAGCGGCCCGAGCTGTGGAACCTGTACAACGGCCGCCACGCGCCCGGCGAGCACGTCCGCGTGTTCCCGCTCAGCAACTGGACCGAGCTGGACGTCTGGCAGTACATCGCCCGCGAGGGCATCGAGCTGCCCGAGATCTACTTCGCGCACGAGCGCGAGGTGTTCCAGCGGGCCGGCATGTGGCTGACGGCCGGCGAGTGGGGCGGTCCGAAGGAGTCCGAGACCGTCGTGAAGCGTCTGGTCCGCTACCGGACCGTCGGTGACATGTCCTGCACGGGCGCCGTCGACTCCGACGCGACCACGCTGGACGCCGTCATCGCCGAGATCGCCGCCTCCCGGCTCACCGAGCGCGGCGCCACCCGCGCCGACGACAAGCTCTCCGAGGCCGCGATGGAAGACCGCAAGCGCGAGGGGTACTTCTAAGCATGAGCACGACCACGACCGAGGCGCTCCCGGCCACCACCCTGCTGCGGTTCGCCACCGCCGGCTCCGTCGACGACGGCAAGTCCACGCTGGTCGGACGGCTGCTGCACGACTCCAAGTCGGTCCTCACCGACCAGCTGGAGGCCGTGGAGCGCGCGTCCGCGAGCCGCGGCCAGGACGGCCCGGACCTCGCGCTGCTCACCGACGGCCTGCGCGCCGAGCGCGAGCAGGGCATCACCATCGACGTGGCCTACCGCTACTTCGCCACGCCCCGGCGCCGGTTCATCCTCGCCGACACGCCCGGCCATGTGCAGTACACCCGCAACATGGTCACCGGCGCCTCCACGGCCGAGCTGACGGTGGTCCTGGTCGACGCCCGCAACGGCGTGGTCGAGCAGACCCGCCGGCACGCGGCGATCGCCGCGCTGCTGCGCGTGCCGCACGTGGTCCTCGCCGTCAACAAGATGGACCTGGTCGGCTACCAGGAGTCCGTGTTCGCCGCGATCGCCGAGGAGTTCACGGCGTACGCGACCGAGCTGGGCGTCCCGGAGATCACCGCGATCCCGATCTCGGCGCTCGCCGGCGACAACGTGGTGGAGCCGTCCGCCACCATGGACTGGTACGGCGGCCCGACCGTCCTGGAACACCTGGAGACCGTCCCGGTCAGCCATGACCTGGCGCACTGCCACGCCCGGCTGCCCGTGCAGTACGTGATCCGTCCGCAGACCGCCGAGCACCCGGACTACCGGGGCTACGCGGGCCAGATCGCGGCCGGCACCTTCCGCGTCGGCGACCCGGTCACGATCCTGCCCTCCGGCCGTACGACGACGATCTCCGGCATCGACCTGCTCGGCGAGCTGGTCGACGCGGCGTGGACGACGCAGTCGGTGACCGTGCTGCTGACCGACGACGTCGACGTCTCGCGCGGCGACCTGATCGTGCCGACCAAGGACGCGCCGGCCACCACGCAGGACGTGGAGGCGACCGTCTGCCACGTCGCCGACCAGCCGCTGACCGTCGGGCACCGGGTGCTGCTCAAGCACGGCACCCGCACGGTCAAGGCCATCGTCAAGGACATCCCGTCCCGCCTCACGCTCGACGACCTGTCCCTGCACCCGCACCCGGGACGGCTCGTCGCCAACGACATCGGCCGCGTGAAGATCCGCACCGCGGAGCCGCTGCCGGTGGACTCGTACGCCGATTCGCGTCGCACGGGCTCGTTCATCCTGATCGACCCGAACGACGGCACCACGCTCACCGCGGGCATGGTCGGCGAGTCATTCGCCTCCCCGGAGCCGGTCAAGGACGAGGCCGAGGCCGACGGGTGGGACTTCTGACATGAACTCCACCGACTACTACTCCACGTTCGCGAAGGAGGGCGGCCGCGTCGGCAGCGGTGCTCTCGGCAGCGGGCAGGGCGGAGTGGCGCGATGTGTGCGCTGACGTACGCGCACCGCTCGCGCGCCCTCACCCCCCACCGCCGTAGACGAAGACCTGCCGACCTCCCGGCCACGACCTGAGAGACCGTGACCGCCGGGCCTCCGAGAGGAACACCTCCCGTGCCTGCTACATCCGCTCTTCGCCGTACCTTCGCGGTCATAGCCGCGCTCCCCCTCCTCACGCTCGCCGCCTGCAGCTACGGTTCCCAGGCCGACAAGGACGACACGGCCAAGGTCGCCGCCGGGGCCAAGAAGACCGACGGGCTGGACTCCGTCAGGATCGGTTACTTCGGGAACCTGACGCACGCCACCGCGCTTGTCGGCTTCCAGAAGGGCTACTTCCAGAAGGAACTGGGAGCCACCAAGGTCACGCCGGCGATCTTCAACGCCGGTCCGTCCGAGATCGAGGCGCTCAACTCGGGCTCCATCGACATCGGTTGGATCGGTCCCTCGCCCGCGATCAACGGTTACACCAAGTCCGGCGGCAGCAACCTGAAGATCATCGGCGGTTCGGCGTCGGGCGGGGTGAAGCTGGTCGTCAACCCGAAGAAGATCAAGTCCCTCAAGGACGTCAAGGGCAAGAAGATCGCCACCCCGCAGCTGGGCAACACGCAGGACGTGGCGTTCCTCAACTGGGCCGCGGAGCAGGGCTGGAAGGTCGACGCACAGAGCGGCAAGGGTGACGTCACGGTCGTCCGCACGGACAACAAGATCACCCCGGACGCCTACAAGGCCGGTTCGATCGACGGCGCCTGGGTGCCGGAGCCGACCGCGTCCAAGCTGGTCGCCGAGGGCGGCAAGGTGCTGCTCGACGAGGCGTCGCTGTGGCCCGACAAGAAGTTCGTGATCACGAACATCATCGTGCGGCAGGCCTTCTTGAAGGAGCACCCGAAGGCCGTCGAGGCGGTCCTGAAGGCCTCGGTCGAGGCCAACAAGTGGATCAACGCCAACCCGGACGAGGCGAAGGCCGCGGCGAACAAGCAGCTCGGGACCGACTCCGGCAAGGAGCTGCCCGCCGACGTCCTGGACCCGGCGTGGAAGTCGATCCAGATCACCGACGACCCGCTGGCCGCCACGCTCGACACCGAGGCGGAGCACGCGGTCAAGGCCGGTCTGCTGGAGAAGCCCGATCTGAAGGGCATCTACGACCTCACGATCCTCAACAAGGTCCTCAAGGGCGAGGGCGAGAGCACGGTCGGCGACGCCGGTCTCGGCAGCTGACGCAGGTACCCGACGAGTTCCCAGGAGGTGACGACCATGGCCACGACCACGACTCTCGCCAAGGCCGCCGAGTCGGTCGAGTACGCGGCACGCCTTGAGCATGTCTCGAAGTCCTTCGCGACACCGGGCGGGCAGCAGCTCGTCCTGGACGACATCAGCATCGATGTGGCTCCGGGCGAGTTCGTCACCCTCCTGGGGGCCTCGGGCTGCGGCAAGTCCACGCTGCTGAACCTGGTGGCGGGGCTCGACCGGCCCACCGCGGGCTCCATCACGACGGACGGGCGTCCGGCCCTGATGTTCCAGGAGCACGCCCTGTTCCCGTGGCTGACCGCGGGCAAGAACATAGAACTCGCCCTGAAGCTCAGGGGGGTTCCCAGGCCCGAGCGGCGCGGCAAGGCCGAGGAGCTGCTCGAACTGGTCCGGCTCAGGGGCGCGTACGGCAAGCGCGTGCACGAGCTGTCGGGCGGTATGCGGCAGCGCGTGGCGATGGCGCGCGCGCTGGCGCAGGAGAGCAACCTGCTGCTGATGGACGAGCCGTTCGCGGCCCTCGACGCCATCACCCGGGACGTGCTGCACGACGAGCTGACCCGGATCTGGGCGGAGACCGGCCTCTCCGTCCTGTTCGTCACGCACAACGTGCGCGAGGCGGTGCGGCTCGCGCAGCGGGTGATCCTGCTGTCCTCCCGACCGGGCCGGATCGCGCGCGAGTGGAGCGTGGACATCCCGCAGCCGCGGCGCATCGAGGACGCGCCCGTGGCCGAACTGTCCCTTGAGATCACCGATGTACTGCGTGGGGAGATCCGCCGCCATGGCCAGCACTGAGACGACAGCGGCTCAGGACGCCGGGAGCGTCGAGGCGGGCCTCGACGCGCTGGAGACCACGGCCACCGGCCGCCCGCCGTTCCGCAAGACCTTCGTCGACAAGATCCTGCCGCCGATCATCGCGGTCGCCGTGGTCCTCGTCGCCTGGTATCTCCTGTACCCGATCGTCGACAACCCGACGAAGCTGCCCTCGCCGGGCGCCGTGGGGAGCGCGTTCCGGGACTCCTGGCTGAAGGGCGAACTGCTCGGCTACATCTGGACCAGTGTCTCGCGCGGTCTGCTGGGCTTCGCCTTCGCGCTGCTCATCGGCACCCCGCTGGGCCTGCTGGTGGCCCGGGTGAAGTTCGTGCGCGCGGCCATCGGCCCGATCCTGTCCGGCCTCCAGTCGCTGCCGTCGGTGGCGTGGGTGCCGCCGGCCGTGATCTGGCTGGGCCTGAACAACTCGATGATGTACGCGGTGATCCTGCTCGGCGCGGTCCCGTCCATCGCCAACGGTCTGGTGTCCGGCGTCGACCAGGTGCCGCCGCTGTTCCTGCGGGCGGGCCGCACGATGGGCGCGACGGGCGTCAAGGGCATCTGGCACGTCACACTGCCGGCCGCGCTGCCCGGCTATGTGGCGGGCCTGAAGCAGGGCTGGGCGTTCTCGTGGCGCTCCCTGATGGCCGCGGAGATCATCGCGTCCTTCCCCGACCTCGGTGTGGGCCTCGGCCAGCTGCTGGAGAACGCGCGCACCGTCAGCGACATGGCCATGGTCTTCGAGGCCATCCTGCTCATCCTGTTCGTCGGCATCGCCATCGACCTGCTGCTCTTCAGCCCGCTGGAGCGGTGGGTGCTGCGCAGCCGCGGCCTGCTGGTGAGGGGCTGAGGCACAGCATGCGCAACCCGGTCCGCCCCGTGCTCGTGGTGATCGCCCACGGCAGCCGCGATCCGCGGCACGCAGCGACCGTGCACGCGCTCGTGCAGCGCGTACGGTCGCTGCGGCCGGGCCTGCGCGTGGAGACCGGGTTCCTGGACTTCAACATCCCTTCCGTGCAGGGGGTGCTGGAGTCGCTCGCGGCGGAGGGAGTGCGGGACGTCGTGGCGCTGCCGCTGCTGCTGACCCGCGCCTTCCACGCGAAGGCCGACATCCCCGCCGTCCTGCGGGACGCGCCGCCGCAGCTGTGCATCCGCCAGGCGGAGGTGCTGGGCCCGTCCCCGCTGCTGCTGTCGGCGCTGGAACGACGCCTCCACGAGGCGGGACTGACGCCCGCCGACAAGTCCTCGACCGGGGTCGTACTGGCCTCGGCGGGGTCCTCCGACCCGGAGGCGATCGCAGTGATCGCCGACATCGCGCGGGAGTGGTGGCACACCGGTTGGTGCGCCGTGCGACCTGCGTTCGCCTCCGCATCCCTTCCCCGCACCGAGGACGCCGTACGGCAGCTGCGTGCCCTCGGCTGCAAGCGGGTGGCCGTGGCGCCGTACGTGCTGGCCCCCGGTTTCCTGCCCGACCGCATCGCACGCGGCGCGGCCGGGGCGGACGTCCTGGCGGACGTACTGGGCCCGGCGCCCGAGGTGGCACGGGTGCTGCTGGAGCGGTACGACGAGGCACGGCTGCCGCTGCCGGCGGTGCTCGGCGCCTGACGGCCCGGCGGCCT
Source organism: Streptomyces sp. NPDC001816 (assembly GCF_042892235.1). Lineage (NCBI taxonomy): Bacteria > Bacillati > Actinomycetota > Actinomycetes > Kitasatosporales > Streptomycetaceae > Streptomyces > Streptomyces sp. NPDC001816. The sequence continues at coordinate 446,731 of NZ_JBIATY010000001.1, read as the reverse complement.
GACGACCGCTCATCCGGTTGTTCCCGTCCCGGCCTGCCCGGTTTCCCCGAATCCCCTTCCTGGTCACGTCCGGATCTGCTGGGATGGTCCCTCGAGGCACTATCTCGGGGGAGAACGGTTCGCGTGGCCGGTCAGGAGTTCGGGCATCACCTGGGGCTGCCCAGGGCCCTGTCGGGTCTGCCGCTGAGCCCCCTCGTACCCGGTTACGGCAGCCTGGCCGCCGCCCAGCACGCGGCGGGGTTACGTCATCTCGGCGAGGTCCTGGGCGCCTCCCCCGCGGGGTTACGGGTCCTGGACGGGCTGTTCGTGCCGTCGGGGCCGCGGGGTCGGCGCCGGGTGGACGGGCTGTACCTGGACGGTCTCGCGCACGGGCCGGGACCGGGCGCCCCGCTCGCCCGTCGGCTGGCCGAACTGCACCGGCGCGATCCGCAGGCCCTGCGCCGGGTCGTCCTCTACCAGCTGATAGGTCTGCTCCAGGACCACCCGCCGTCCCAACGCCCCCGCATCGCGGCCGAGTCGGGGGTGCACGCCGACGAGATCGACGGGCTGGTGGCGGCCGCCCGGCTGCGCCCCGCCCTCGACCGGCGCCGGCGCGATGCCGCCGAATCGCTCGGCGACGCCCTGGAGCGGCGGAAGCTGCACCGGCTGCGGAGCCTGCTCGACCGGCTGCCCACGGGCGGCGGCGACCCCGCGCTGGCCGCGCTGCGATCGGACGTGGCCGAGCAGATGGGCCTGGTCGAAGACCTGTTACGGTCCGCCCGGCGGGCCGAGGAGCAGGGCGACCAGGACGGCGCGAGCGGCGCGTACCTGCAAGCACTGTGCGGGGCGGCCGACGACCGGCGCGCCCTGCGCGGCCTGGTCCGCCTGCACCGGCCCGAGTCCGGCCACCACCCCCTGCTGCGCGCCGAACTGCGCCCGGATCACGTGGAGGTGAGCTGGCAGGACCGGCACGACGTCCCCGGCGAGTGGCGGCTGCTGCGGCTGTACCGCACGGAGCGGGGCAGACCCGCCGTACGGAGTGTGCCCGGCGCGGACCCGACTGCGGCCGGGACCGTACGGGACAAGGACGCCCCGCTGGGCTCCGGGGTGCGGTACGCGGCCCTACCGCTGCGGGACGGCCGGGTGGCGGGCCCGCCACTGGTGTCGCGCCGGCTGCTGGTCACTCCGGAGGTGGGACGCCCGGTACTGACGGACGGCCCGGCCCGCATCCACTGCTCCTGGCAGCGACCGACGGGCGCGATCGACGTCACGGTCGAGCACATGGGCCCGGACAGAGCCCCCATCCGCCACGCCGGGAGGCTGACGGGCGCCACCGGCAACACCGCCGCGCCCGCGGTCCCGGCCAAGCCCCCGCTCCGCCCCGCCCAGCGACCAGCGGACGCACCCAAGAGCCCGGACGAAGCCACCATCCGCCACGCGCGGAGGCCAGCGGACGCCACCGGCAACACCGCCGAGCGCACGGGCCCAGACAAGGCACCCCACCGCCCAGCCCAGCAATCAGCCGACGCACCCAAAGACCCGGACGAAGCCACCATCCGGCTCGTTCGGCGGCCCGACGGGTTCACGGTCACCGGGCTGCCGGCGGGCCCGCACTCGTTCCGGATCGTCTGTCACTACCGGGCGCTGGACGGCAGCCGGGTCGCCTCCCCGGGCCTGCGAGTGACCGGTACCGTCCACGCCTGGCCGGAGCCTGTGCGCAGTCTCGACGCGCGGGCCGACGGCGGAGCCGTGCGGTTCGAGTGGAGCGGTGGGCAGGGTGCCGAGGTGAGGCTGGTGGTGTGGCCCGGGCAGGCGCCGGCGCCGGGCACGGAGTTGCGTGCGCGGGAGCTGCCGGCCGCGCTGGACTGGCCCGAGAAGGCCGGCGCCCTGTGCCCTCCGCCGGGCACGTACACCGAGGTCGCCGCCGTCGCCGTACTCGGTGCGCGGGCGCTGGCCGGGCCGGCCGTCGGCGTGGAGGCCGTACACGCCGCGCCCGGGCTCACGGTCGAGCGGCTGCCGGACGGGCAGGCGCGGATCATGCTGGACTGGCCCGAGGGCGTCGGGCACGTCGTGGTCGGCTGGGCGGGCCTGGACGGCGCGGAGGGCGGCGGGGAGCGGATCCTGACCGCGCACGCCTACCGGCGCGGCGGGCTGCGGCTGCCCGTCGGCCCGGGGGCCGTGCGGATCCGGGCGGCGACCGTGCCCCGGGTGCCGGGCGCCGTCGTGGTGGTGCCGGACGCGGCCGAGGCGCTGCTGCCGTCCGACGCCGCGATCCGGTACCAACTGGTGCGTACGAAACGGCGGTTCCTCGGCCGAGGCGGCGGCCGCACCCTGCTCCGGGTCACCATGGCCTCGCCCGGCGCGCCCGGAGACGTACCGGAGTTCGTGTGCGTCGCGCGCAGCGGTACCCTGCGCCCGCGCAGCCCCGCCGACGGCACGACCGTTCTGCGGATACCCGGGCCCGACCTGGCGCGGCACGGGACCGTCGAACAGGAGCTGCCGACCTCCCCCTGCCCGGCCCCCTACACCCTGCGCGGCTTCCTGCTCGGGGAGCATGCGACCTCGGTGCGACTCGAAGAACCCCCTCTCGCCAGCCTGGTGGTGCGCTGAGCCATGACGACCGTGATCTGCCCCTACTGCTTCGCCCGCGCGTCGGCGGCCAAGCTGCCGTACCGCTGCCTGATGACCCCGAGCGGGGTGCGCGGCGGCGCGCCCTGCGGGCCCGAACGTGACGACGCCTGGGCCGGGTTCATGGGTCCCGGCGTGCCTCCGGCAGCCCGGATGCGCGGGCCCGTGTTCACCCCCGCGCGCAAGGTCGCGGGGCTCGGCGGCGGGGGCAGCAGTGTGCCCTGCCCGCAGTGCGGGGTGCCCACGCCGGTGCGGGTGTGCGGGTCCTGCCACAGCGATCTGCCGAGCGACTACTGCGACCAGGACAGCCGGATCATCGCGCTGGTCGGCGCGAAGGCGTCCGGCAAGAGCACCTATGTGTCCGTGCTGGTCAACGAGTTGAACCAGCGGGTGGGGCAGGCCTATCACGCCTCGCTCGCGGCGATGGGGCAGAGCACGCAGACGCGGGACAAGGAGATGGCCGAGGACCTGTACGAGCGGCTGCGGCTGCCGGACGCCACCCGGCCGGCCGCGCTCGGCTTCAACGACCCGCTGCTGTACCGGCTGAGCCTGCCCCGCAAGGGCCTGCTGGGCGGCGCCGGGACCCGGCACACCACGCTGGTCTTCTTCGACGCGGCTGGTGAAGACCTCGCGGGCGCCGAGGCGATGGACCGCTACACCCGTTACCTCGGCGCCGCCGACGGGATCATCCTGCTCGTCGACCCGCTCCAACTCGGCTCGGTGCGCGACCGGTTGGCGGTGCACGAGGGGCCGCCGCTGCCGGTGGTGGAGACCTCGCCGCAGCAGATCGCCGCCGACCTGGCCGCCCAGCTGCGGGCCCACGGCAGGGGGAGGACACGGGGGCGGGTGTCCACGCCGATCGCGGTGGCGGTCACCAAGACAGACATGCTCAGACCCCTGCTGGACCCCCACTCCCCGCTGCTGCACAACGCCCCGCACAGCGCCGGCACCTACGACGGCGAGGACCGGCTGGCCGTGCACGAGGAACTCCGCTCCCTGCTGACCGACTGGGACTCCGGCGCGCTGCTGCGCCAACTGGAACTGGACTTCGCCGAGTTGTCCCTGTTCGGGCTGTCCGCACTGGGGGCGCCGCCGCCCGCGGACGCCCCGGCGGACGTACCGAAGTCGGGTCCGCAGCCGGTGCGGGTGGAGGATCCGCTGCTGTGGCTGCTGTCCCGGCGCGGACTGCTGCCCGTGCGCGCGGCGGGGAAGGGGCGTGCCAAGTGAGCCTCGCCCAGCTTCACTACACCTCGGCGCCGCCCGGTCCGGACGGGTCGGGCTTCCGGTTCACCGCGGTCAGCCCCGGCGTACCGCAGACGCTGCTGCGGGAGGCGGAGCAGCTCATCGGGTACGAGCCGCCGCGCGACCTGCCCGCCCGCCCGGACGCCGAGCAGCTGAAGGGCTTCCCGAAGGCCTTCAGCTGCAGTGAACTGTCCGACGGCGGAAGGCTGTTGAGCCGGTCGGTGTACACCGGAGCGGACTACAGCGGGCGGTGGGGCAACTTCCACGCCCACGCCCTGCATCTGCCGCCCGGGGTACGACTGCCGGACGGGGCGCTGCCCATCACGGCCTGGGAGTCGCCGCGTTGGGCCGACGCCACTCCCCCGGACGGGCAGCCCCAGCCGGTGGACCGGTTCGAGCCGTCGGGTCTGCTGCGCCGGGACGGGCTGGTGGCCTTCGCCCGGTCCCGCGCGGACCGGCTCGCCGCGTTCTTCGCGGACCTGCGCGCCCTGACCGAGGAGACGGACACCCGGCAGATCGTCCTCGTGGAGCACGACAGCGCCGACGTGGCCCAGTGGATCGCTCTGGCCTGCACCGTCCTGCCGCGCGAGCGGGCGCACCGGCTGACCTTCACCACGTACACGCGGCGTCCGCAGCAGGCCCGTCAGCAGATCGTCGGGGCGCTGCCGTCCTCGGAGCCGGTCGGCCACGACCACCGGTTCCGGGTGCACGACTGCACCGCCCGGACCGACGAGGAGCCCGTCCAGGACGCCTGGGCCGACGTGTGCGCGCGGGTCTGGGTGGCCGGCCGGCCCGAGTTGTTCCGCGACAGCTCCGGCGAGCTGGGCCCGCTAGCGGTGGCCGCGCTCGTCCAGGGCATCGGGCTGCGCGCCGACGGGCGTGCGGCGGCGGCCCGTTGGGCGGCGGACCACGCGTTCACCCTGCTCCCGGAGACGCTCCCCGTGTTGATCGCGGCCCTGGCCGGCAGGAGCGGCAAGGGACCCGGCGGACACGACACGCGTCACAGCTTCACGGGCCAGGACCGGAGCGGACAGGACACGCGGTACAGCTCCACCGGACAGGACCGGGGCGGCCAGGACACGCGGTACAGCCCCACCGGTACGCCCCTGGACGACGAACCGGCCGCGCTGGCGGCCCTGTCGGCCCGGCTGGACGGCCAGGTGCCCACCACCGTGTCGGCGCCGCTCGCCGCCCGTGTGCTGGCCACGGCCGTGCTCGGCCGGGGCCCGGTGCCCCCGCTGGTCGCGGGCTCGCTGACCCCCGCGCTCCGCGCCGAGCTGGCCCGGGACCTGGCTCCGGCCCTGCGGCAGGGCATCGCCGATGCGACCGAACCGGCCGCCGGCCGGCCCCTCGCCCTGCTGCGCGTCGCCGACCTGCTCGACGTGGACTGCACAGAGGCGCTACCGGAGTTCGCGGGGCGCATCGCCCGGGACCTGGTGAGCGAGCGGACCGGGGAGCCGACGGCTGCGGAACCGGAGACCGAGGAACCGGCGGTCGAGAAACCGGCGGCCGAGGAGTCGTCCCCCGACGGCCCGAACGTTCCCGCCGCCCTCCTCGACGCCGTGCACGGTCACCCCGCGCTGCGCACCGCCCTGTTCGGCGCTCTGGACGCGCTCGCCGCCGCCAATCCCCCGGGCGCCGCAGACCGGTTGGCGGGGTCCGGGCTGCCGGTCTCGCTCGACTCCGGTTTCCCGCACCTGCGGATGTGCGTCCAGGCCGACGGGGCGCGTCGGTCCGGCGGCGACCGACGGCGCCGGTTCCACGACGTGCTGCGCACCGCCGGGGTCTCGCCACACGCCGAACCGGCAGTCCTGCGCACCGCGTTCCTCCTGGTGTGGCCGGACGGCCTGCCCACCGGGGAGGAGGCGAGCCTGCTGCTGAGCGAGCTGGGCTCGGACGCGCACCGGCTGGCCGGCACCTGGGACCTGCTGGTCGAGGCCGCCCTCGCCGCCCCGGCCGACGACCCCGCCGTACCGGTCCTCGCCGCCGACCTGCTGCGCTGCTTCACCACGGAGCTGGGGCCCGCGCACCGGGCGCCGCTGCTGCTGCTGGAGTACGCAGGGCTGCTCGACGCCGGCCAGGACGTCGAGGGCTGGGTGGAGCACGTGCGGCGGCTGCGGGACGGTGCGGCAGAGCCCGCACCCGAGCCGGTGACGCAGCGGGTGTACGACGCCGTCGCCCGCCGGCTGCTGGCCGTCCCGGCGCCGGGGAGCGAGGCCGACGCCGCGCCGTGCCCGGCGGTGTCCGAGAGCGAGCTGTACGCGCTGGCCCGCTCGGGCGATCCGGGGCTGCTGGCCGCGTACGAGCGGGTGGCGCGCGGGGACCGGGTGGGCGAGCGGCTGCGGACCGTGCCGTCGTACGTGGCCGCCTGTTTCGGCGACTGGAGCGCGTACCCGCAGACGCACCCGGCCTGGGAGGCGACGCGCACGACCCTGCTGGCCAAGGTGCTGCGGCCGGTCGTGCGGGTGCTGCCCGACGAGGACCGGAACGCGGTCGAGGAGGCGCTGCGCCGCACCGGCCGGGGCCGGCTGGACGCCTACCGCGCCTGGAACCGCCCCGGTGCGCTGGGCCGGCTCGCGGGCCGGCTGACCGGGCGGGGGCGGCGCGAGGAGCGGCAGACGACCTGGTACGGCGATGTGGAACCGCCGGACGGGGGAGGCCGCCGATGAACGTGGGCGGGGACGACAACGCAGGTGTGCTGGTCCTGGTGCTCCTGGCCCTGTTCGGCTGGGCCGGGGTCGTGGCCGTCGCGGTGTGCGTGTCCCGCACGCTGTGGGAGTTCCTCGGGCGCGGGGTGCAAGCCGTGTGGCACGGGCTCGGGCCCTGGCAGGCGGGCCGCACCGACCCGCGGCTCGCGGCGGTCGGGAACAGTGAGCCCGCGCATCTCGCCTACTGGTGGCGGCAGTCGTGGGCGGACGCGGTGTCCGCGGGGCTCGCCGGGATGCGGGCCGTCTGGTCCGGCCTCGCCGATCCGTGGCTGAGCCGGACCCTGCGCAACCTGTTCCAGGGGCGCCGCGCCTCGGGTGTGCGCGTCACGGCGCCGCTGTACCGGCTCCTGCTGGCCGTGCTGATCGCGCCCGGTACGGCCGCGGGCGCGCTGGTCGGCGCCGCGCTGGCCACCCTGCTGCTCGGCGCGGTGCTGGTGCTGTTCGCGCTGCTGCTGGCCGTGGTGTGGCTGGGCTGGGCCGCCGGTGTGCCCGTGCTGCGCGGGGTGGAGCGCAGTTGGCTGCTGCTGCGCGGCATCCGCGTCAAGTGCCCGCACCCCGGCTGCTACGCACCGGTCCCGCTGGCGCTGCACCGCTGCCCCAGCTGTCAGGCGATGCATGCCGAGTTGCGGCCCGGGCGGTACGGGGTGCTGTGGCACGTGTGCCGGTGCGGGCACCGGATGCCGGCCTCGCGGCTGCTGGGGCGCGGGAGGCTCACGGCACTGTGTCCGCGCTGCGAGCAGTTCCTGCCCCGGGCCGCGGGCACCATGCGTGTGGTGCACACCCCGCTGGTCGGCGGTACCTCGTCGGGCAAGACGATGCTGATGGCGGCCATGGTCGAGGGGCTGCACTCCTGGTCCCGGCAGGGCGAACTGCGCGTCGAGTACGCCACCGTCGACGACCAGCGCACCCAGACCGGCCTCAACCAGGAGCTGAACAGCACCGGTTGGGCCCACGCCACCACCGGCGGCCAGCCGCGCGCCATGATGCTGACGGTTGCCCGGGGCCGCAGGCGGCGCCTGCTGTACCTGTACGACCCGATGGGCGAGCAGGTGAGCGACGCCGAACGGGTGCGCGCCCAGCGGTACCTGGCGCACGCGGACGGGGTTGTCCTGGTCGCCGACGTGCTGGCCGATCCCAAGGTACGCGGCCGGCTGGACCCCGCGGAGACCGAGCGGACGGACCGGGCGCGGCCCTCGGCGCAGGGTCCCTGGGAGACGTACCAGCGGCTCACCGGGGAGCTGGCGGCGCTCACCGGCCGGCGGTCCCGGATGTCCGTGGCCACCGTGGTCACCAAGCGGGACGTGCTGGACCGGCTGACCTCGCTGCCGGTGCCCGGTCCACGCATCGACGACTGGCTCGCCGACGTCGGTCTGGGCGCGCTGGTCCGCGCCCTCGGCCATGACTTCGGGGCGGCCCGCTACTGGGCGGTCAGCGCCCACGCGGCCACCGGCACCGGGCCGCTGGAGAGCGAGCAGCGCCGGGCCGCCGAGCCGGTGCTGTGGCTGCTCGCGGCCTCGGGGCTGCGCACCGGCCCGCTCACCGGATCCGGCGCCGGCGGCGGCCGGCCGCCCAGGCAGCGGCGGCGGCCGGACGACGCCGAGAAGGGGAGGTACAGCCCGGCATGAACCAGGTCACCCCCTCCGTCTCGCGGGCCCGGCGGGCGCTGGCGGGCCTCTTCGTCACCGCCCTGGTCCTGGCGGTGGCCGCGCTCGCCTACGGCGTACGGCTGCTGCTGCCCTGACCGACCCGAACTCCCCATCACCTGAGAGGAATCACGGCGTGAGCGACATTCCCGGCGGGGCCATGGCCAACCGGCCGGTCCACTTCATCTGGCTGCTCGACTGCTCGTACTCGATGCAGGGCGAGAAGATCGCGAAGCTCAACTACGCGATCAGAGAGGCCATCCCGGAGATGCGGTCGGTGGCCCACGACAACCCGGCGGCCCAACTGCTGCTGCGGACCGTCACCTTCTCCACCATGGCCCAGTGGCACCACCAGACCCCGGTCCCGGTCGACGACTTCACCTGGCAGGACGTGCAGGTCGACGGCATGACCAACCTCGGTGAGGCGCTGCACCTGGTGGCGCGGGAGCTGCAGACCCCGCCGATGCCGCAGCGGGCGCTGAAGCCGGTGCTGGCGCTGGTCTCGGACGGGGTGCCCACCGACGACTGGCGGGCGGGTCTGAAGGCCGTCGACGCGAGTCCCTGGGGCCGCAAGGCGGTGCGGGTCGCCATCGCGATCGGCGCGGACGCGGACCGCGGGGTGCTCCAGGAGTTCCTCGGCAATCCCGAACTGCAGCCGCTGGACGCCAACAGCCCCAAGCAGCTGGCCGCCGCGATCCGGTGGGCGTCCACGGCGGCCGTGAAGGCGGCCTCCCAGCCGGTCCTGGGCGACAGCTCGGGCAAGACCCTGACCATGGCCAAACAGCCGTACGCACCGCCGGTGCTGGACGACGACGATGACGACGACGTGTGGTGACGCTCGGGGTGCGACGGTGGGAGACGCTCGCGGACAGCGTCCAGGGGGTCAACAAGCGGCGCAACCAGGACTGGTACGAGTGCCGGGGTACCGGATCCGATGAGGATCCGCTGGTTCTCGCCGTGGCGGACGGGCACGGCTCGGCGGTGCACGCGCGCAGCGAGCTGGGCGCGCGGTTCGCCGTGGACCGGTTCGTGGGTCTCGCCGCCCACTTCGGCCGGGCGGCGCACGACTGTCACGAGCCGGGGCGGCTGGCCCGGCTGATGACGTACGCCCGGGACGACTTCCCGCGCGCGCTGGTGCACGAGTGGCGGCAGGCGGCCCTCGGGCACTGGGACCGCAACCGTCCGGTCGTCGAGGAGGCGTCCCGGGAGCCGGGCCCCGAGGAGAAGCTGGTGCTGTACGGCACGACGCTGATCGGTGCCGTGCTCACGCCGTGGCTGTTCGTGGCCTGGCAGCTCGGCGACGGGGACCTCGCGGTGGTGGAGCACGACGGCACGCTGAGCCGGCCGCTCGCGCCCGCCGAGGAGGACCTGGGCGACGAGACGGAGTCGCTGTGCGGGCGCGAGGCCTGGCGGTCCATGCGGATGCACTGGGCGCCGGTGTTCGAGGAGGCGCGCGCCCCACGGCTGGTGGTGCTCTCCACGGACGGGCTGTCGAAGAGCTTCGCGTCGGCCGACGGGTACCGCGAGTTCGTCGCGGGCCTGGCCGGCCGGCTGGCCGAGGAGGGCGGTACGGGGGTGCGCAAGGTGCTGCCCGAGTGGCTGGCGCAGGCCGCGCGCTACTCGGGGGACGACACGACGCTTGCGGCGGCGCTGCGCTCGGCACAGGACGCCGTCGTGGACGACGTGGAGCAGGCTGCGGACACGGGTGGTCCGGTGGACACGGAAGAACGGAAGACGGAGACGTAGATGAGCGGCATGCTCGATGGCGGGACGCGCCTCACGGCTCAGACCGGTGACGAGGTCGAGATCGTCGACTTCCTCGGCGCGGGCGGCCAGGGCGAGGTGTACCGGGTCCGCACACCGGACGGGGAGCGGGCGCTGAAGTGGTACTACCCGACCTGCGCGACCGACGAACAGCAGGCGATCGTACGGGAGTTGGTCGCCCGGGACTTCGCCGACGACCGGTTCCTGTGGCCGGAGGCGTACGTGCCCGCGCACCGCGGCTCGTTCGGCTATCTGATGGGGCTGCGCCCGGACCGCTACAAGGGTCTTCCGGCGCTGTTCCGGCGGCAGTTGCGCACCAGCCCGCGCGCGCTGCTGACGGCCTGCCTGTACACGGTGGAGGCCTACCAGGCGCTGCACTCGCGGGGCATCGCCTACCGGGACATCTCCTGGGGCAACATCTTCTTCGACCCGGCCACCGGTGACGTGCTGGTCTGCGACAACGACAACGCGGTGGTGGAGGGGGACGCCAGCGGCATCTCGGGGACCATGGAGTTCATGGCGCCGGAGCTGGTGCGCGGCGACCCGGGGGCGCGCCCCGGCACCCAGTCCGACCTGCACTCGCTCGCCGTGCTGCTGTTCATGTTCCTGATGAACCATCACCCACTCAAGGGCAGGCGGGAGTTGGGCATCCACTGTCTGGACGAGGCGGCCGAGCGCAAGCTGTACGGCAGAAGTCCGCTGTTCGTGTTCGACCCGGCGGACAACTCCAACGCGCCGGACCCGATGGAGCACGCGACCGTGCTGGCCACCTGGGACGCGGCGGCGGGGACGCTGCAGGAGCTGTTCCGGCGGTCCTTCACGGTCGGGCTGCGCGATCCGGCGGCCCGGGTGCGGGAGTCCGAGTGGCGCAACGCACTGCGGGCGGTGCTGGACTCGGTGGTCGAGTGCGCCTCCTGCGGGCGGCAGAACATGACCGAGCCGGGCGAGAACCCGCCGCCCCGGCCCTGTTGGGGCTGTGGGGCGCTGCTGGTGCTCCCGCCGCGGCTGACGGTGACCACTCCCCCACCACGCACCGAGCACCACATCCGGCTGCGCCGGGGTGCCCGGGTGCAGGCCCATCATCTGCTGCCGGAGCCGGCGCGGCACGACTGCTCGGATGCCGCGCTCGTCGCGGAGCTGGTCGAACACCCCAAGAAGCCGGGCCGGTTCGGCATCGCGAACCGGTCGCGGCAGACCTGGACGGGCACCCGCTCCGACGGCACCGCGCAGAAGATCGATCCCGGTCAGACCGTGCCGCTCAGGGCGGGCCTGGAACTCGACCTCGGTGACGGGGTACGGGCGGTGGTGCGGGCCAAGTGAGGTGTGGACGGGGCCCCGTGACGGCGTCGGGGTCCCGTCCGCTCACAGGCCCATGACATGCATGAGCTGCTGGGTGAACGTGAGGCTGCCGGTGCCGGCGGCGGCGCCGATGCTGATGGCCTCCAGGGCGGAGCGGATGCGGCCGCGGTTCGGCGGACCGCCGTCCCCGACGGACTCCATCATCGCGCCGCGGATGGTCTCTCCGTGCCGCACGAGGCCCGGGTACTCGGCGTGCAGTGCCTCCAGCAGCCCGTCCGCGAGCCGGACAAGGGCCTCCGAGGCCGGGTCGTAGGGGTTGATCTCGATACGGCCGTGATCGCCGATGTTGGCGGGGCCGTTGATGTTCCCGAAGTTGTAGGTGCTCATCGTCCTGTCCTGACTCCTGCTTCGTGAGGGCCGGCGGGGCTGGGGTTATGACGTGGGCGGGCCGGAGCCGGCGGGTCCCGGTCCGCCCTGGGGTCCCGGTCCGCCGTGCGGCCCGGGACCCTGCTGACCGCCCATGGCGATCGTGCCGTTGTTGCCGAAGATGCTGGGACCGCTGACGTTACCGATGTTGTAGGTCTGTGTGCTGATGACCTGTAAAGCCTTGTCGTACGAACTGGTGTCGACATGGTGGTCCTGGAGGAACCGCTCCGTGGCGACGAGCACGCCCTGCTGGAGGCGGAACAGGAAGTCCTGTGCGTCCATCCGCTCGGTGTAGCCCGCCTCGTCCCAGGCGCCGAGATCCTCGCGCAGGCTGCCCTTGGCGCCGTAGTCGTACCGGACGTGCTGCTTGGTGATCGCCTTGCGCTGCCTGGCCAGCCACCGGTCGTGGTCGCGTCGCCAGCGGCTGCGCGCGGTCAACCGGCTGAGGGCGCCGCGCAGTTGGGGGCCGGTGTGGGAGGTGGCGTACTTGACGAGGTCCCACCAGCGTTCGCGGGGGGCCACCGGAAGGCGGTCCACGCGGTGGAAGCGGCCGTCCAGCGGGGGTATCGCGTAGGCGGCGACCTCCCAGGTCAGGCTGGGTGGCTGCAGGTTCGCCCGCAGGTACATGGAGACGATCATCCGGCCGCCCTCGCCGATACGTTCCAGGCACAGGTGGGTGCGCATGCCCGCGCCGGGGCTCTGCAGCCCCGCCTGCACCAGCTGCCTGGGTATCCGGGCGCGGGGTCTGCGGGTGCTGTCGGGGACCAGTTCGGGCAGGTAGCAGGCGTTGCTCCCGATGACGTAGAGCCGGTTCTGCGCCCGCAGGTTCGGCAGTCCGGAGATGGTCTCCAGGTGGCGGGCCACGTAGGTGTGCAGGTCGACGGCGTCGAAGGGCAGCAGCGGGAGCTTGCCGCCGGCGGGGTCGTCGGCGGGTCTGCTGACGTCGATGGGCTGCCAGACCAGCTCCTTGATCTTCTCGCCGCTGCCGACGAACGGCTTGGTCTGGGCGGACGCGTCCGCGTACGGCAGGACGTTGGCGCGTTTCAGCTCGTTCAGCCAGTCCTCCGCCTCGGCCTCCACGGGCGGCGCCGTCAGCTCGGGTTTCTCCGCGGAGTCGAACACCTCGCGTGCCGTGTCACGTCCCACGGACTCCTTGTGGTGGACCAGGGTCCAGGCGATCACGTACGCGCCGAGAGGGCCGAAAATCGCCACCCATCCGAGTGATCCGTGCCCGTTGACCAGAGCCCACCCTCCCGCCAGGACGGCGACCGGCACGACCACCGAGAGGCACGCCAGCCGGCGGTCGAGGGCGGCTCGGCGGCGGGCGGCCACGCGCGCGTGCCGGGCGAGGGCGACGAAGTTGATGCCGAGGCTCAGCCCCAGGGCGTCCAGCCGGTCCCCGGTGAGCGCCCGGTCCACGTACAGGGCGAAGTCGTCGTCGAGGTGTACCGAGGCGCACAGGCGCCGGGTCACCGAGTCCTTCCGGTACTGCGGCAGCGTGGGTAATGGTCTGCCCGGCACACTCATCCGCTCCCCCTCGACCGTTCCGCGCGCCTCACCCTAGGGACAACCCATGGGGTTTGTCGCGGGGTTCCGGAGAGCCGGGCCGCCGCGGTCCGGCGCTCCCCTGTGACGTCGGACCGCGGTCGGCTCTTGGTTCTGCGTCATCTCGGCCGGATGTGTCACTGGCAAAGGGACTTCGCCACACCGAAGGGGGTGTTTATCAGCCAACTCTTCTTCATCACCGGTCAATTGCCGTACAGGTCCGATCAGTCGAAGCGGAGGGCGCCCGCGCGGGTGCGCTTGAGTTCGAAGAAGTCGGGGTGGCGGGCCAACACCCGGAAGCTGTCGAAGAGTTCGGCCGCCTCGGCACCCCGCGGAATCGCGCGCAGGACGGGGCCGAACCACACCGTGCCGTCGACATGGATCGTGGGCGTGCCCACGTAGGCGCCCGAGTCCGGTTCGGCGCCCGCCTCGTGGCTACGGCGCACCGCGTCGTCGTACGACGGGTCGTGCGCGGCGGCCAACAGGTCTGCGGTGAGCCCGAGTTCGGCCAGGGACTCGGCGATCACGGTGTCGAAGTCCTTGATCCCCCGCTCATGGATCCGGGTGCCGAACGCGGTGTACAGGTCGCAAAGCACCTTCTCGCCGTGCCGCTCGGCGGTGGCCACGGCGACCCGGACCGGGCCGATCGAGCGGTCGACCAAGTCCCGGTACCAGTCCGGGAGTTCGTTGCCGATGTTGTGCAGGTACAGGCTCATGGCGTGGAAGCGGAGGTCGAGCGGCCGGGTGCGCTCGACCTCCAGCAGCCAGCGGGAGGTGATCCAGGCGAAGGGGCAGGCGGGGTCGAAGTAGAAGTCGACACGGGTCGGGTCGGGGCTCGTCGTACGGCTGTTCTCGCTGCGCGTCATGGCACCGACGCTAGTCCGCCAATGGTGCAGAATCCCGACCCAATCCGATGCTCCTTCAGTGGTCCACCTCCGGCTCTCCCGGGGCGGTGATCTCGATCTCCCGCAGGCGGTCCGGCTCGGCGACGACCTCGATCCGGGTGATCCGGCCGTCGTCGTCGAAGGTGAAGGCCAGGACCACCCGCGGCCGGCCGTACGACGCCATGACCAGGCCGAACCGGCCGTCCAGCAGGGCGAGGCCGGTGAACTGGGCGCGGGCCAGGGCGGCCATGGCGCCCCGGGCGACGGGCTCGGCGCCGTGGACCGTGATCGGTTCGGGGGTGGGGACGACCCGGGCGTCGGCGTGCAGCACCACGTCCGGGGCGAGCAGGGCGACCAGTGCCGCGAAGTCGCCGCACCGGGTCGCGGCCAGGAAGGCCTCGACGGCCTCCCGGCCGCGGCCCGCGTCCGCGGTGGGCGCGGGGGTCCGGCCCCGGACCCGGCGGCGGGCCCGGCTGGCCAACTGCCGGGTGGCGGCCGGGGTCTTCTCCAGCAGCGGGGCGATGTCGTCGAAGGGCACGGCGAACAGGTTGTGCAGGACGAAGGCGACCCGCTCGGCGGGGGCCAGGGTGTCCAGGACGACAAGCAGGGCGACGCCGACCTCGTCGGCCAGCAGCGCCTCACGGGCCGGGTCGCCCGGCGCGCCGCCGAGGGCCGCGTCCGGGTCCCGGTGGTCGAGGGGGTCCTCCCGGCGGTTGCGGCGCGGGCGCAGCTGGTTCAGGCACACCCGGGTCACCACCGTGGTCAGCCAGCCGGTGAGGTTCTCGACCTCGCCGAGGTCGGCCTGCTGGACACGCAGCCAGGCGTCCTGCAAGGCGTCGTCCGCCTCGGCCGCCGGGCCGAGCAGCCGGTACGCCACGGCCGCGAATGCGGCCGGTCCGCCTCGAACCGTGCCGCAAGCCGTGCGCCGTCCTCTGTGACGCCGTCGTCCACCGTGCCCCCGCCCCTTCCTGCACGCCCGCGCGTCGCGAGCGCGGGACACGTAACGCCAACCCGGCCGGAAGATCAACCGCCTTTGCGGTCAGCCGCACACCAGTCGCCGCACACCGGTCAGCCGCACACCGGTCGGCTGCTCACGGGCCGACCGCTCACCGGTCGACCGCCCGCTCCGCCTCGTCGGCCAGTCGTACCAGCTCCGCCACCGGCAGGGAGCCCGCCGGCCGGTGTTCCCGGGCGAACCGGTTGGCCAGGCGCTGCAGCAGTTCGTTCAGCGGGGTCGGTACGCCGTGCAGACGGCCGAGAAGGACGATCTCGCCGTTGAGGTGGTCGGCTTCGATGGTGCCGGTGCCGCGGACGAGGGACTGCCAGGAGGAGCCGCCGCCGCGCGGGGCCCCGTCGAGCGGGACCAGGGTGACCTTGTCCCCGCGTGCCTCCTTCTGCTCCTCGGCGCTCGCGTACGCGATCCCGGCGGCGTCGAGCACGGCCTCCCCCTCGGCCCGCACGCTCGCGTACAGGGCCATGGCCTGCTCGTTGTCGACAGGTCCGCTGACGGCCTCCAGGGCGTTGCCGAGGTTGCCGAGCAGCTTGGCGTACTGCCAGCGGGCCACGTCCGGCACGACCGGCGCCTCGAAGCGGGCGGCCGCCAGGTCGGCGGCGATGCGCCGGGCGGTGTCGTCGGTGCCGTGCGGATACCGGCCCAGGTGCAGGATGCCGGTGAGCGGGGTGCCGGCGGCGGAGACGACTCCGGGTTCCACGAAGGTCGAGGGCAGCCAGACGCAGACGCCGTACACGTGCCGGAAGCGGCGCAGTGCCAGGCGCGGGCTCTCCACGCCGTTCTGCAGGCACACAAGTGGTAGCCGCTCCGCCGCCGTCCCGCCGCCCGCGACCGGGGCCTCGCCCCAGGTCTCCAGGGCGGCCACGGTGTCCTGCGTCTTCACGGTCAGGACGAGGACGTCGTCGGCGCGCAGTTCGCCGAGCGGGTCCGGTCCGTCGACGGCGGGCAGCCGGTACGTCGACTCGCCCTCCGGTACCCGCAGCCTCAGCCCCCGCTCGGCGAGTGCCGCCAGGTGCCGGCCGCGGGCGACGAGCACGACCTCACGCCCGGCCTGGGCCAGCCGCCCGCCGACGGTGCCGCCGACCGCCCCTGCCCCGATGATGACGTAGCGCATGAAACAGAGCCTCGCACACCGGCCGTCGCCCTCGGCCCGGGGCTCCCGTCACCCTTCCGCAGCGGTCAACTCGACCAGTTTGAGCACGGTGTTCCAGTTCCGGCTGGTGGCGATCACGCCCTTGGTGATCCGCGGCCGGGACAGGGCCTCGGCGAGCTTGGAGCGGCCGAGGCCGTCCGGGGCGTACAGGTACAGACAGCGGTCGCCGAGGCGGAACTCCTCGGGGAGATGGGCGGCGGGGTCGATCTCGGCGAAGCGCTCCGCGGTGACCGGTGCGGAGAAGTAGGTGACGTGCAGCTGCCTGGCCTCCAGTTCGGCGGCCGGGAACGGGCAGGCCTCGGCCACCGCCCGCAGATAGGTGTGGGCGCGCACGATCACGTCGACGGGGAAGCCGAACCGCTCCTCGATCGCCCGGGCCAACTCGGCCGCCAGGGACTCCTCGTCGCCCCGCTCGGTGGTGAAGACGGCCTGCCCGCTCTGCAGATGGGTCCGTACGCCGTCGAGGCGGAGGCCGGTCATGAGCGTGCGCAGATCGGCCATCGGGAGCTTCTTGCTGCCGCCGACGTTGATTCCGCGCAGCAGCGCCGCATAGGTCGTCATCCGACCAGCCTAGAGCGGCCGCCGTGCCCCGTGGGGGTGGGCACGGCGGCCGTACCCGTGCGTACGCCGGGCTGCGCGAAACTCTGTCCGATCCGGAGGGTGCGGATCAACACCTGAACGCAGCTGTGACTTGTTCAACAACCTTTCGTAATCACAAAGTGGATCTCTGTCGGCGGATCGGACATCCCTGAGTCCCGTCCCCGAGAACCGGCCGCGACAACCCCGATAGATGTAAGGGGCCGTGGTCCTCCCCAGCGGTGACCCGGGCACTCGACACTTCACCGGGCAGCACGACGAGACGTCCTTGTCCGGCCCATACCGTCGAAGTGAAGCAAGCGAAGACGTGGCGGCAGGGGTCCGTCACCGCACACGAGGGGGACATCCCGTCATGGGGAACACGGACGTGCGCGTGCGGGGCCTGGCCGCCCGCGCCGGCGGCTGGAGCGCCCGGCACCGCTGGGCCGCCGTCGGCATATGGGTGTTGTTCGTCGTCCTGGCCATGGGACTCGGCTCGGCGGCCGGCCGGGTCGACGTGGACGAGAGCGACCAGCTCAAGGGCGAGACGCACACCGCCGCACGCATCATCGAGGACGCGGGCATCGATCAGCCGGCCGGGGAGACCGTGCTGATCCAGTCCAAGGACGGCGCGAAGGCCACGAGCGGCGAGTTCCGGGCCGCCGTCACCGACGTCGTCAAGGCCGTCGGCGCCACCGGCAAGGTCGTCAACGTGACGTCGCCGTACGACACCCGCACCATCTCCCGGGACGGCCGAAGCGCGCTGGTGCAGTTCGACATGCGGGGCGAGGCGGACACCGCCGCCGACCGGGTCGAACCGGTGCTGAAGGCCGTGGCCGGGGTCCAGAAGGACCACGGCTCGCTGCGGATCGAGGAGATCGGCGGCGCCAGCATGAAGAAGCAGTACGACGACGCCTTCGGGAACGACTTCCAGCAGGCCGAGTACTCGGCGGTGCCGGTGGCCCTCGGCATCCTGCTGATCGCCTTCGGCGCGCTGGTGGCCGCGCTGCTGCCGGTAGGTCTGGCGGTCACCGCGATCATGGCGACGATGGGTCTGATGGGCCTGGTCAGCCATGTGCAGCCGATGAGCGACACCGCCAACTCCGTGATGCTGCTGGTCGGTATGGCCGTCGGCGTCGACTACTGCCTGTTCTACCTGCGCCGCGAGCGCGAGGAACGGGACGCCGGGCGGGACCCGGGCACCGCGCTCCGGATCGCCGCCGCCACCAGCGGCCGCGCGGTCATCGTCTCCGGTGTCACGGTGTGCGTGGCCATGGCGGGCATGCTGTTCACGGGTCTCGCCACGTTCGAGGCGATGGGCCTGGCCTCCCTGATGGTGGTGGCCGTGGCCATGGTCGGCTCGGTGACGGTGCTGCCCGCGCTGCTGTCGCTGCTGGGCGAGCGGGTCGAGAAGGGCCGGATCCCGTTCCTGGGCCGGCGTCGGCGCCGGCAGGGCGCGCCCGCGGAGAGCCGGTTCTGGACGGCCGTCCTGCGGGGCGTGCTCGCGAGGCCCGTGATCTCCGTCGTCGTCGCGGCCGGCGCGCTGCTCGCGGTGGCCGCGCCCGCGCTGGGCATGAAGACCCAGCAGCTCACGCTGGACCAGGAGTTCGGCGACACGCTGCCGATCGTGCAGACCTACAACCGCATCAACGACGCGTTCCCGGGCGGTTCCGAGCCCGCCCAGGTGATCGTCAAGGCCAAGGACATCAACGCACCCGAGGTGCAGCGGGCGTTGGCCGACTTCAAGCAGCAGGCGATCTCCTCGGGCGCCTCGCGCGGCCCGGTCGACATCAAGGTGCACGAGGCGCAGAACGTCGCCCTGGTCTCCGTGCCGCTGGTCGGCGGCTCCGACATGGACCAGGCGGTCAAGAGCCTCGACAAGCTGCGTGACGAGGTCCGGCCCGCCACGCTCGGCAAGGTCGAGGGCCTCGAGGCGCCGGTCACCGGTCAGGTCGCGGGCAACAAGGACTTCAACGACCAGCTGCTCGGCTCGGTCGTCCCGGTCTTCGCCTTCGTGGTCGTCTTCGCCTTCCTGCTGATGCTGCTGTCGTTCCGGTCGCTGACCGTCGCGATCACGTCGATCCTGCTCAACCTGCTGTCGGTGGGCGCCGCCTACGGCATCCTCGTCGCCGTCTTCCAGCACGGCTGGGGCGCCTCGCTGGTGGGCGCGGAGGGCGTGGGTGCGGTCGTCACCTGGCTGCCGCTGTTCCTCTTCGTGATCCTGTTCGGCCTGTCCATGGACTACCACGTGTTCGTGGTCTCCCGGATCCGCGAGGCGCGGATGCGCGGACGTACGACGAAGGAGGCCATCCAGCACGGGGTGGTCACCACGGCCGGTGTCGTCACCAGCGCCGCGGTCATCATGGTCGCCGTGTTCGCGATCTTCGGCACGCTGTCCATGCAGTCCATGAAGCAGATGGGCGTGGGCCTGGCCGCCGCCGTCCTCATCGACGCGACGATCATCCGCGGTGTGCTGCTGCCGGCCGTGATGGCGCTGCTCGGCGAGCGCAACTGGTACCTGCCGAAGTGGCTGCACCGGCTGCCCGACCTCACCCACGACGAGTCGCCGGAGCCGGTGGCGCCGGTCCGGCCACCGGCGGTCGAGGGGGAGACCGTACGGATCTGAGGCCGGGTGGGAACGGGCGAGGGCCGGGGGATGTCCCCCGGCCCTCGCTCCGTGACGCCGTACGGCTCAGGCGGCGCGCGTCACCGCGTCACGGTCGAAGGAGTCGATGGTGCGGGCGAAGTCGCGGGTCGACAGCAGCAGCTTGTAGACGATGGCGAGTTCGAACACCAGGAGCAGGGAGCCGGCGACGACGGTGGTGGGGATGATCGCGTCCAGCAGCGGGCCGACGATGAAGACGCCCATCTGGAACTCGATGCCGCTCACCAGGTGGGTGCGGATGCGGTGGCGCAGCAGGAAGGAGCGCATCCGCAGGTAGGCGGGGAAGCGGTGGCGGAACTCCTGGTGCAGGTCGATGACCCGGGCGCTCGTCGGCGCGGTCGCGGCCGGGGCCGGCGCGTCGGTGGTGACCGTGCCGGTGGCCGGCGCCGTGGCAGCGGCGCCGGCGAGCGCGCCGGTGATTCCGGCGGCCGCCGGCGGCTCGACGCCCTCGACCTCGGCCAGGAGCGCGGCGCCCTCCGCCTCGGCCGGCAGCCCGGCGTCCTCGGCGGCGAAGGGCCGCGTGCCCTCCTCGGCGGCGCGGCGCAGGTCCTGCTCGATGTCCGCCTCGGGGTTGTCGCGCAGCAGGTCCTCCATGAAGGCGACGCGGGAGGCGTTCTCCGCGCGCCGGGCCGCCCGCAGCCGGGCCTTGATCTGCTTGCGCATGGTGTGCCGGGTCTTGAATATCTCCAGGGAGTTGAGGTAGCGCAGCCCGTCGAGGAAGACGACCGCGGCGGCCAGCCATATGTAGAGGGTGTTCCCGGTGCGGTGGTACTGACCGCCCATCAGCGCGACGGCGCAGGCCATGACGCGGATCCGGTCGAAGATGTAGTCCAGCCAGGCCCCGAACACCGAGCCCTGGCCGGTGAGGCGGGCGACCTTGCCGTCCATGCAGTCCAGGATGAAGCTCAGGTGGTAGACGACGGCGCCGGCGATCAGCCACTGCCACTCGCCCTGCGCGAAGCAGCCGGCCGCGACGAGCCCGAGCAGCAGCGCGCCCCAGGTGATCTGGTTCGGCGTGATCCGGGTGCGCTTCGCGACCTGGCGCACCAGCGGTGTGGCGACCGGGTCGACGAGGAGCACGGTCCACCACGCGTCCCGCTTCTTCTGGGTGAGGCGGCGCACCTCGGCAAGGCCCGGAACGTCCCGGTGTTTCGATGGCATGGGTCTACTACCTGACTTTCAATCGGTGTTTACCCGACGTTAGGAATGCTCTTACCGAAGGAACAAGATCCAGTCCGTACAACCTTCTGCGGGGGGTAACGGTCCGACAGCTGAGTCGGGTCTACGGCAGTGCCAGGCGACCGTCCCCGGGCGCCCGCTCCGGCCACCGCGAATGCGAGACTGGCCGACGCGTGACGGACCGGAGAGGATGCGGAGACGGACGATGGACGAGGCACTCGCGCGGGACGTACTGGCCGCGGCGAAGGTGCTGCCGGGCCCGGTGCGGGACGCGCGGCTCCTCGCCCTCGGTGAGAACGCGGTGTTCGCGGCGGGCGGCCTCGTCGTCAAGGTGGGTCGTGACGCCGAACTGCTGGAGCGGGCCCGGCGCGAGCTGGACATCGCCGGCTGGCTGGCCGAGGCGGACGTACCCGCGGTGCGGGCGGCCGAGCCGAAGCCGCTGCTGGTCGAGGGGCACCCGGTGACCGTGTGGCACCGGCTGGCCGACCCCGTACGACCGGCCGAGCCCCGGGATCTCGCGCAGTTGCTGCGGACCGTGCACGCTCTCCCCCTGCCCCCCTTCGCGCTGCCGCCCCGCGATCTGCTGGGCGGTGTGGAGCGCTGGCTGCGGCTCGCGGGCACCGCGATCGACCCCGAGGACGCGGCCTACCTGCGGGCCCGCCGGGACGGCTTCGCCGCGGCCGCGGCCGCGCTGACGCCCCGTCTGGCGCCGGGGCCGATCCACGGCGACGCGCTGCCCCGCAACGTGCACGTCGGCCCCGACGGCCCGGTCCTGGTCGACCTGGAGACCTTCTCCGCCGACCTGCGCGAGCACGACCTGGTGGTCATGGCTCTCTCCCGCGACCGCTACGGCCTGCCCGCCGAGGCGTACGGCTCCTTCACCGAGGCCTACGGCTGGGACGTACGGGAGTGGGAGGGCTGCGGGGTGCTCCGCGGGGCTCGGGAGACGGCCAGTTGTGCGTGGGTGGCCCAGCACGCGCCGAGCAACCCCAAGGCGCTGGCCGAGTTCGAGCGCCGGGTGGCGTCCCTGCGGGAGGGGGACGAAACGGTGCGGTGGTATCCGTTCTGAGCGCCGGTCGAACCCCGTGCCCCTCAGGGAGTCTCCTCGCCCTGGATCGTGCGTGCTGCCCGCCTCAGTTCCGTCAGGACCGTGCGGACCGCCTTTCTGGCCGTGCGCTCGGGGCGGCACAGGACGTCGATGTCCCGTGTGGCCTGGACGCCGCTGAGCGGCCGCAGGACCAGTGCCGGATGCGGGCGCATGGTCCAGCGCGGCATCAGCGCGATCCCGCCCCCGGCGGCGACGGCCTCGGCGACCACGGCGAACTCGTTGATGCGATGGGCCAGACGGAGTCTTCGGCCGGCCGCCGCGGCGATGGCCTCGATGGTGGCCATGACCGGGAACCCGTCGTGCACGGTGATCCACGGCAGGTCGGCGACATCGCGCGGGGTCACCCGCCGCTTGGCGGCGAGCGGATGCCCGGCCGGCATCGCCACGTCGAGCGGTTCGTGCAGCAGGGTGGTGACGGTCACCGTGCGCGGCCAGGGCGGGGCGTGGACCAGGCGGTGGGCGAGGACGAGGTCGTAGGCGCGGGTCAGCCGGGGGAAGTCCTCCTGCGGTACGTCCTCGTCGGCGAGCGCCACCGTCGGCGCGCCGGGCCCGGCGAGGCCGCGCAGCAGCAGCGGGAAGAACGCCGCGCCCGCGCTGTGGAACGCCGCCACCGACACCTCGCCGTCCGGCCTGCCGGCGAACTCCTCGACCGCGTGCCGGGCCCTGGCC
The DNA here is from genome assembly GCF_042892235.1 of Streptomyces sp. NPDC001816. Classification (NCBI taxonomy): domain Bacteria; kingdom Bacillati; phylum Actinomycetota; class Actinomycetes; order Kitasatosporales; family Streptomycetaceae; genus Streptomyces; species Streptomyces sp. NPDC001816. Next base: position 424,251 of record NZ_JBIATY010000001.1, on the reverse strand, counting down.
AGCGCCGACTCCACCTCGACGGCCGCGTCCGCCAGCGCCTGCCCGGCGTCGGTGAGCACCAGGCGCCGCCCCTGCCGTTCGGTGAGCGGCACGGGGATCGAGCGCTGCAGCAGCCGTAGCTGCTGCGAGATCGCCGACGGCGTCACCAGCAGCGCCTCGGCGACCGCGGTGACACTGCCCAGCTCGCCCAGCTCCCGCAGGATTCTCAGCTGCCGTTCGTCCACGCCGTCAGTGTAGGACGACGATGTAGGCCGGCTAAAAGATCGTTTAAGAAAGTGGTTCTGGGCTTCAGATATCCCGGCGGTGCATCGTGGGCGGGTGACCGACGCCCGCCGTACCGACGCGGTACTCGTGCTCGTCGCGCTCGTCTGGGGTTCCAGCTATCTGTCCGCCCAGACGGCCGCGAGCGCCCTGCCCGTCCTCCTCGTCCTGTTCGCGCGCTACGCCCTCGCCGCGCTGCCCTGCCTCGGCCTCGTCGCCGCCCGGGGCGGTCTGCGCGGATGGACCCGTGACGAGGTGCGTGTGGGGCTGCCGCTCGGGATCACCCAGGCCGCCGTCCTGGTCGTGGAGACGTACGGCGTCGCCCACACCACGGCCGCCAACGCGGGTCTGATCATCAGCCTCACCATCGTGCTCACCCCGCTCCTCGACCGCGCCGGGCGCCGCGGCGGTCCGCCTCCCGCCTTCTTCGCCGCGGCCGGCGTGTGTGTCCTGGCCGTCGGTCTGCTCATGTCCGGAAACGGCTTCCACGCGCCTCGCCTCGGGGACCTGCTGATGCTCGCCGCGGCCTGCGTGCGGGCGGTGCACGTGGCCCTCGTGGGCCGGCTCACCGCGGGCCGGGCGATCCGCCCGCTGCAGCTGACGACGGTGCAGACCCTGGTCGGCACCGCGCTGTTCCTCGTACCCGCCGCCCGCGACCTTCCGGCGCTGGCCCGAGCCGACGCGGCGACCTGGAGCCAGCTGGTCTATCTCGCCCTCTTCTGCAGCGTGTTCGCCTTCCTCGTCCAGACCTGGGCGGTGCAGCGCACCTCCGCCAGCCGGGCCAGTCTGCTGCTCGGCACCGAGCCCGTCTGGGCCACGGCGGTGGGCATCGCCCTCGGCGGCGAACATCTCACCCCGCTCACCGCCCTGGGTGCGGCCCTGATGGTCACCGGCACCTACTGGGGCCAGGCCGTGGAACGCGCCCACCGGATGGCCGAGAACGCCGCGACCGCCCTCGGTCCCGGTACCACCGAACCAGCCCGCGCATCCGCGCCCGCCACATCCCCTGAGAGGACCGGAGAAGAGGCCCCATGCCGGACCACGACACTTACCAGCAGCTGATCGACCTGCTCGACGCCTCCCGCGTCGCCTACCGCCTCATCGACCACGCGCCCGAGGGCGCCACCGAGACCGTCAGCGCACTGCGCGGCCATCCGGTGAGCGAGGCCGCGAAGTGCATCGTGCTGCGGGTCAAGGTCGACCGCCGCACCACGCGCCACGTCCTCGCGGTCGTCCCCGGGGACCGACGGGTGGATCTGGACGCCGTGCAGGCGCTGTTCGAGGCCCGGTACGTCGGCTTCAGCGACGCCGCGACCGCCGAGCGGCTCGCCCGCTCGGTGCCCGGCACCGTGCTGCCGTTCAGCTTCGATCCCGAACTCGAACTCGTCGCCGACCCGGACGTCGTCGCCCGGCCGCGGCTGTACTTCAACGCCGCCCGGCTCGACCGCTCGCTCTGCCTCACCGGCAACGACTACGCGCGGCTCGCCGGCCCGCGGGTGGCCCGCATCGCGAGCCCCGCGCCTGCCTGACCTGCCCGGCTCAGACCTTCTCGTCCGCCAGGTCCGCCGGCTCCCGCAGCGGCCACACTCCGTCGACCACCGCGTCCGCATCCCCCTTGCGGCGCAGGAACGCCTGGAAGTCCGCCGCCCACTCGGCGTACCAGTCGATCTGTCTGCGGTGCAGTTCCGCCGGGCCCAGGGACGCGATCTTCGGGTGGCGGTCGGCTATCGCGGAGGCGAGCCGGGCCGCGGCGAGGGCGTCGGCCGAGGCGTTGTGGGCCGCGTCGAGGACTATGCCGTACTCGGCGCAGACCGCTTCCAGGTTCCGCTTGCCGCGGCGGTAGCGGTCGACCCAGCGGTCGATGGTGTAGGGATCGACGACCGGGGCCGGGGCGCGGCCGCCGAGCCGGTCGGACAGCGACGGCAGGCCGTACCTGCGCAGCTCCGCGGAGAGCAGGGTGAGGTCGAAGGCCGCGTTGTAGGCTACGACCGGGACACCCGTCTTCCAGTAGGAGACCAGGACGTCCGCGATGGCGTCGGCCACCTGGTCGGCGGGGCTGCCCTCGGCGGCCGCGCGTTCGTTGCTGATGCCGTGGACCGCGACCGCGTCGGCCGGGATCTCCACGCCCGGATCCGCCAGCCATTCCCGGCGCCCCAGCGGCTCACCGGCCCTGACCTCGATCACCGCGCCGGTGACGATGCGCGCCTCGTGCGGATCGGTCCCGGTCGTCTCCAGGTCGAAGCCGATCAGCAGCTCCCGGTGCCAGCCCATGGGCGGCCCCCCTTCTTGGTGGTGCTTTCCCCCAGTGGCCTCCACCATCGCACGCGGCACTGACAATCCGAGGGCCGCGCTCCGCTTGCCGGGGTGGACGGCTCAGGACACCGGGCGCGAATCCACCCAGGCCAGCTCGAATTCCTCGCGGTATATCGGGAAGAGTCCGGGTTCGACGACATCGTCCGACTTGACCAGCCGGCTGCCGTTGCGCAGCACCAGCACCGGCGACTCCATCCCGCGCGCCCCGCGCAGATAGGACTGCACCACGGCGATGCCGTCGGCGCCGTCGCCGTCCACCAGGTAGGCGGTGAAGCGGGGCGTCTCGTCGTAGACCTGGATCTCGAAGGCGCCGGGGTCGCGCAGCCGGGACCGCACCCGACGCATGTGCAGGATGTTCATCTCGACGGACCGGCTCAGTTCGCCCCGTTTCATCCCGAGTTCGCGCTCACGGCGCTTCACCGCGCTGGAGGCCGGGTTGAGGAAGAGCAGCCGCACCCGGCAGCCGGACTCGGCGAGCCGGACCAGGCGGCGTCCGGAGAAGTTCTGCACCAGCAGGTTGAGGCCGATGCCGATGGCGTCGAGGCGGCGGGCGCCCCCGAAGATGTCCTCGGCCGGGAACTGGCGCATCAGACGCACCCGGTCGGGGTGGACGGCGACGACGTCCGCGTACCGGTCGCCGACCAGGTCCTCGACCGCGTCGACCGGCAGCCGGCGCGCGGAGGGCACGTCGCCGCCCGCGCCCAGCGTCTCCAGCAGCCGGGCCGAGGCCCGCTCGGCCTGGTCCAGGACCGCCCCGGACAGGGCCCGGTTGCGGGAGACGACGTTACGGGTCACCTCCAGCTCGTCCAGGGCGAGTTCGAGGTCGCGGCGCTCGTCGAAGTACGGCTCGAAGCACGGCCAGTGCTGCACCATCAGCTCGCGCAGCTGCGGCAGCGTGAGGAAGCTGAGCACGTTGTCGTCGGCCGGGTCGAGCAGATAGCCCTTGCGGCGGCTGACCTCGCGGACGGCGACCGCCCGCTGCACCCACTCCTGTCCGGCGGGCCCGGCCGCGGCCACCACCCACTCGTCGCCGTGGACGGGTTCGTAGATGGGGCGCAGCACGGCGGCCACGACCGCGCGCAGCCGCTGCTCGACGAGGTTCAGCCAGATGTAGGCCCGGCCGGCCCGCTGGGCGCGGGTGCGCACCTCGAGCCAGGCGTCGGCGTCCCAGTCCAGTTCCGGCCCGATGGACCCTGTCGCGTCCATCGGGCGGGCCAGGGACACCGCGCCGGGCGGGACGTCTGTGGAGTTTCCCTCGTGACCCTCGTCACCAGGGGGCAGCTCCAGCCCTCCCGAGCCCACCCGCGCACCGCCTTCCGCCACCCCGGGCCTTCCCCGTCTCAACGATCAAGGAAGGGTACTCCGGGAGCGGTCGGCGGTGCAGCCGGATGGACAGGTCGGTTTCTCAACTACGCGGCCGCCAGTGGCCGTTCTGCCACGCCAGCGCGTCCGGAGTGAGCGGATTCATAGCCGTGACGTCCCTCGGGGAGATGGCGAAGCCCTGCCAGTGGATCGGCATGGGCTGCTGGTCCTCGTCCCGGGCTATGTGGTGGAAGCCGACGTTCATCCAGACCACCGGGTGAGTGAGCGTCTGGCCGTTGACCCACTTGTCGACGGACTTGCCCGCCCCGGCCGGGCAGGCGCCCGGGTTGTTGCTGGCGAACTGCTCGCACTTGTTGTACTCGGTGAAGTACACGTCGTGCTTGGTGAAGCTGCGGCCCGGGTACTTCGTGGTGGGGCCGGGGACGATCTCGTACGAACGGGCGTGCCCGTCCTTGTTCTTGCCGGTCGCGCTGACCATCCGCCACCAGCGGTAGGTCTTGGCGTCGCCCGCGAGTTCCTTGGTGACCTTGGTGCGGGTGGTCTTGTTGGTGGGCGCCTGCTGGCCGTGGGCGGGCGCGGTGACGGCCGAGTCGTACTGCTCGACCTTCGTCTTGGAGGAGCCGTCGAGGCCGAAGTCCAGCCGCCAGAAGACGTTGTGGCTGTGGCTGGTGGCGTAGGCCTTGGCACCCTTGCCGATGGGCCAGCCGCGTCCGTCGCCGGCGTCGTAGTCGTCGTAGGACAGGCTGCCGGTGGCGCCGACGTTCATGTTGACGGTGCCGTCGTCCTGGAAGCGCCACTCGGTCATGTACTCGTACCAGCCGACCTGGTTGACCGTGTAGACGAGCAGGTCCTTGCCCTGCGCCTGGAAGACCTTGTTGGCGCTGTCGCCCTGCATGCGGTAGGCGTGGCCGCGCGAACGCGTGGTCGTGCACAGGCCGTTGACGTCCGGGTGCTGCGGGTCCCAGGCATCCGGGACGCGAACCTTCTTGATGGTGCCGCCCGGACACTCGCCCGGCGCCAGGTTCACCAGTCCCTGGGCGAAGCCGAAGCCGGTCAGGTCGTCGTACTCGACGCTGCCGTCGTCGTAGGGGACGTCGATCTGGGCGAGGCGGGCGCTGTTGAGGACCTTGATCGGCTTGGTCTCGCCCTTGGGCTGGTACGAGACGTTCTCCAGGACGAGGCCGGCCTTGCTGTCGTAGCGCCAGCACATCCGCCAGGTGGTGCCGCTGGAGAGTTTCTGCTCGATCTTGTAGGCCGCGCTGCAGTCGGCGGCCGCCGCGGGCGCGGCCTTGGGCTGGGCGACGGCCGGTCCGGCACCGGCCGTCGCACCGGCGGCCAGTGCCGCCACAGTGACGCCGACGGCCGCCCGCGCGCGGGCACGGCTGATTCTCCGCGGCCGGAGGCCGCCGATCGAACGCTGTACGGGCATGACGAAGAGGCTCCCTTGCAGGACGAGCAAGTTGGAAAAGTGAACGGTGGGCCGCTGTCGCTCAGCGGCGGTCGAGCTTGGCGACCTTGCCGGCGCTCAGGTCGACGACCAGCCACCGCGCGTCGATCCAGGGGCCGTTCTTGATCTTCGGGAACAGCCGCACACAGCGGTGTTCGCCGCACTTGTCGAGCACGGCGGGCTGGCCGCCCGAAGTGGCCCGGTAGACGGCGCCGTTGAGCAGCAGCTGGTCCGGAGAGGTCAGCTCGTGGCCGGTGGCGTCCTTGTAGTCCGCCTTGAGGTCCGCGCCCAGCGGGTCGGCGATCAGCAGTTTCGCCGCCTCGGCGTTCTCGGCACGGCTCAGCGGCGGCTGGACGCCGTGCTGGGTGCCGGTGTGCTCGACCTTGCCGGTGTCCAGGTCGACCGTCTTGGTGACGAGCGTGTCCGTCTTGTAGTCGTAGAAGGTCACGTCGGCCCGGCGCGGCGCGTTCGGGTCGTCCAGTTCGTTCGCTTCCGGGTCGGCCAGGTCGACGCTCAGGCGCTGCGGGCCGCGGCCGCCGTCGACGTTCTCGCCCGTGTTCAGCAGCTGCTGGTTCATGGCCAGCTTCGCGACGCGGTTGATCTCGTCGTCGGTCAGCGGGTCACGACCCGTGCCCTTCTTCCCCTCGGCGGGCGCCTGCTCCACGACACCCGGCTGAACCGCGTCCGAGCCCTGACCCGCCTGCTGCGCGGCCTGTGTGCCGCTGCCCGGTCCTCCCGATTCGTCGGCCCCTGCCGTGCCCGGCAGGGTGATCCCCACCATCACCGCGGTCCCGGCCACCGCCAGGGCCGCGCCCGCCACCACCTTGCCCAGATGGCGGTGCACTATCTCGCGCACATCTTCCCCCTACTCCCCCAACATCCCCGGGAGTACGTGTCTGCCCCACTGGTTCGGCACACGGCAGGTAGTCCCTTCTCCGTATGCACTGGTCGGCCGGTAAGAGGGGCGTAAGTCACAGGAGGTTCCCTCACTTTCGGGCAGACTCGGAGTCAACGCGGCCCCGGCGGGGCGGCACACCTGGAAGAGTCGTGTCCATGCAGGTCTGGCCTGGCGAGGCGTATCCGCTCGGCGCCACCTATGACGGCGCCGGAACCAACTTCGCGGTCTTCACGGAGGCCGCCGACCGAGTGGAGCTGTGTCTGCTGCACGACGACGGCTCGGAGACGGCGGTGGAACTGCGCGAGAGCGACGCGTTCGTGCGGCACGCGTACCTGCCGGGCGTCATGCCGGGACAGCGGTACGGGTTCCGGGTGCACGGCCCGTACGCCCCCGAGCGCGGACTGCGCTGCAACTCGGCGAAGCTGCTGCTCGACCCGTACGCGAAGGCGATCAGCGGGGCCGTCCAGTGGGGCGAGGAGGTGTACGGCTACCACTTCGGCGCCCCGGAGCGGCGCAACGACCTGGACTCGGCGCCGCACACCATGACCTCGGTGGTGATCAACCCGTACTTCGACTGGGGCGACGACCGGCTCCCGCGCACCGACTACCACCACACGGTGATCTACGAGGCCCATGTGAAGGGCCTGACCATGCGCCATCCGGGCCTGCCGGAGGAGCTGCGCGGCACGTACGCGGCGCTCGCGCACCCGGCGATCATCGAACACCTGACCAAGCTCGGTGTGACGGCACTGGAACTGATGCCCGTACACCAGTTCGTGAACGACCACCGGCTGGTCGACCTGGGCCTGAGCAACTACTGGGGCTACAACACCATCGGCTTCTTCGCCCCGCACAACGCCTACGCCTCCTGGGGCGACCGCGGCCAGCAGGTCCTGGAGTTCAAGTCGGCGGTCCGCGCCCTGCACGAGGCGGGCATCGAGGTCATCCTGGACGTCGTCTACAACCACACGGCCGAGGGCAACCACCTGGGCCCGACGCTGTCCTTCAAGGGCCTCGACAACCCGTCCTACTACCGCCTCGCGAACGATCCCCGCTACTACACGGACACCACGGGCACCGGGAACTCGCTGCTCATGCGGTCCCCGCACGTCCTCCAGCTGATCATGGACTCGCTGCGCTACTGGGTCACCGAGATGCACGTCGACGGTTTCCGCTTCGACCTCGCGGCGACCCTGGCCCGGCAGTTCCACGAGGTGGACCGGCTCTCGTCCTTCTTCGACCTGGTGCAGCAGGACCCGGTGGTCTCCCAGGTGAAGCTGATCGCCGAACCGTGGGACGTGGGCGAGGGCGGCTACCAGGTGGGCAACTTCCCGCCGCTGTGGACCGAGTGGAACGGCAAGTACCGCGACACCGTCCGGGACCTGTGGCGGGGCGAGCCCCGGGCGCTCGCCGAGTTCGCCTCCCGGCTGACCGGCTCCTCAGACCTCTACCAGGACGACGGCCGCCGCCCGCTCGCCTCCATCAACTTCGTGACCTGCCACGACGGTTTCACGCTGCACGACCTCGTCTCGTACAACAGCAAGCACAACAAGGCCAACGGCGAGGACGACCGGGACGGCGAGAGCCACAACCGGTCCTGGAACTGCGGCGTCGAGGGCGAGACCGACGACCCGGACGTGCTCGGGCTGCGCGCCCGCCAGATGCGCAACTTCGCCGCCACGCTGATGCTCTCCCAGGGCGTGCCGATGATCAGCCACGGCGACGAGTTCGCCCGCACCCAGCGCGGCAACAACAACGCCTACTGCCAGGACAACGAGCTGTCCTGGGTGGACTGGCCCGAGGACGGAGACGAAGGCCGGGACGGGGACGGCGGCGACCTGCTGGAGTTCGTCCGCGCGATGGTCTGGCTGCGCCGGGACCACCCGGTGTTCCGCAGACGGCGCTTCTTCCACGGGCGGCCGGTGGAGGGCACGCACGACGAGCTGTCCGACATCGCCTGGTTCACCCCCGAGGGCACCGAAATGACCCAGCGGGACTGGGACTCGGCGCAGGCGTCCGCGCTGACGGTGTTCCTCAACGGCAACGCGATCTCCGAGCCCGGTCCGCGCGGGGAGCGGATCGCCGACGACTCCTTCCTGCTGATGTTCAACGCCTCACCCGGGCCGCTGGACTTCCTGGTGCCGGTCGACCACGGCCGGCAGTGGCAGGTCGTCGTCGACACGGCCCGCACGGAGGGGGTGCCACCGGGAACGGGCGCGAAGGTCGCGGCCGGCGACCGCATCACCCTGCCGGACCGGAGCCTGACGGTGCTGCAGCGGCCGGCCTAGGTTCAAGAGGTCGTGCATTTACGCGATTTACTGGTACTCGCCGGTAGTGTCCAGGTGTTCGGCATCATGTGCACGGTCTGATCGGACGATTACCGTCCTGAAGCGTGACAAGGAGTGCCGCCCGTGACTGGGACGCAACCGTACGGCCTGCCATCGTCGCTGTGTCTGCCGCTCCCAGTGCCCTATGGCCCAGATCCGGCCTCGCTGCGGCTGGAGAGCACGTGTGAGCCCGGCCGGAGCTGGGCCGTGGCCGCGGCAGCCCTGGCCGCCGGTGAGCCGCGACAGGCTCGTGCCGTCCTTGACGCACTGGATGCCTCGCTGCAATCCCTGCCGCCCGAGTCCGCTGCGGTCACCGAAACCTTGCGCGACGCGGCCCGGGCCCTGGAACTCGACCACCGCCCCGGCGGGTGGAGTAACTCCCGTAGGGACACGCGTCTGCTCATGGAATCCGCGCTGATAACCACGCGGGGTGGTCAAGCGCTGGACAAGGCCCCCACCGGGCTCCCCTGGCTGCTCACCTTCGTGGCCGGCATCGTCCTTCCCGCAGTGTTGTCCGTGCAATGCAGCCTGGGTGCGGCGGCAGACGCGGACGTCCATCCTCTGGGCACCCAACCGGACGACCTTTCCCTCGACTTGGTCCGAGTGGTGGAAGAAAGACTGCTCGATGACCGTTTCACCCGACGTGAGGCCGACCACCCTCTCTTCGCGTCGGTGAGTGCCGCCCTTCGCCTCCTGACAGCGGATCTGTGGCGGTGGGCCGGCGCTCCGGATCAGGCTGTGGAGCGCTACCAAGCCGCCCTCGGCGCGGCCCCGGCAGGTGACCTCGCCTTCCACGGCTGGGCGGCGATGGTCTCCGGGGACTGGGCTCTGGGCCTGCAAGGGGGCGTGGAACAACGTCGCCCCGCCGAGGACCTGCCGGTCACTGCGGACCTCGGCTCAGCTGATCGGTTGTGGACCAGGTCGGCGCGCCTCTACCGCAGAGCGCGCTGCCGTCGGGGCGTGGCCGCTGCCCTGCTGCGCCGCGCCCACGCCGCCCGGCTGCGCGGCGCGGCCGCCGACCGCAGCGGGTTCCTGCACGAGGCGGAAACACTGGCCGCCGAGGCGGGGGACGGTGCGCTGCATGCTCTCGTTCAGGTTCACTCCTGGCTCGACCGGATCGAGGACGGCACCGACGTTCCCGACACGGTGTGCGAGGCGGTACGGGAATGGGGTGCGACGGTCGGCAACGCAGGTTGGCTGCAAGGTCTGTCCGCGCTGGTTTCCGCACAGGCCACGCGGTGGAGTTCGGCGGGGGATGCCCCCCGCGCCGCCCAGGCTCAGCATGTGGCTGACGCGCTCGTCGGGAAGCCGGCCGCAGGGGCTGCCCGGCACAGCGCCGAGGGTGCCAGGCACCAGCTGTCGGCGGCAGTGCTTGCCGAGGAGGAGCTGGCGCGGTGCGAAGCCGCCTTGGCGCAGGCCCGGGAACAAGACCGTGACGGGGATCGACACCGCATCGCGTACTCGGACGCCAGGATGGCCGGTCTCGGGTTCACCAACGCCGCCGTCGCCCTGGCCGACCCCGATCTGCTTGCCCTGGCCGCCGACCGCAGCGAGCGGCTGCTGGAGGCGGCCCCGCAGCGAGCGCAGCCCCGTCCGCCCGCCGGGCCGTCCGCAGAGGACGAGGCCGAGCAGCCTGCCTTTGACGAGGGAGCCGTTGCCTCGCCCGACGGTGCCCGGGCCTACGCCGCCTACTGTCGGGCTCGGGCTGCGACCATGGCCGGACTGGACGAGCGGGCCCAGATGTTCGCGCAAGAGGCCCTGGACCGGGCGCTCGGCTGCGGGGACTCCATGACGATCGTGTCCACCCTTGTTCTTTTACGCCGTATGGACGAGGCCCGTGAGCTGGTCGACTGGCTGGAGGCATCCAAGGCGCTGGACCCATGGCTGCTCACCTCGCTGCGACTGTTGTTGGGACAGGCGCCGGAGGCCGCGCGTGCCGCGCCCGGCCTGGATGCGTTTGCGCAGGCCGTCGAGGACCGGCCCTGGGAGCTGCCGAGGCTCAAGGCCGAAGTCGCGGCATCGAACGGCGACCACTCCACGGCGCTGGGGCTGGGCGAGGAAGCCCTCGCCCACTACGAGAGTCATCGCGCCCGGCTGGCACGGGATGTGCTGCGCAGTTCCGTGGCGAGTGACGCAGCGGTGATGAGCCTCTATCACACCGCGCTGCTGTCCCACCTGGCGCTCGACGGTGTCACCCGCGAGGGGACCGGTGCCCGTGCGGGCGGCCCCGGCGCCCGGGCCGCCTTCGCTCTGGCCGAGCGCGTCCGCTCGGGATTCCTCGACAGCGTCCTCGCTCTGGATGTGGCCCGGGGACCGGCGGAACAACGCGCGGTACGGTCCTGGCTGCGCGCCGACTCCCGCTGGTCCGCCGTGTACGAGGACCAGGTGGCGCGCCTGCGCCAACGGGGCTCCGCAGGCCCGGCCGACGCCGCTGCCGTGGTCGCGCCGTCGCCGGGTGCCGCGAACCTCCGCGAGCGCGCCGAGCGGGAGCTGGCCGAGGCCGAACGCGCCGTCCGGCAGGTCGCCCCTGCGGCGCTCACCGCCTGGCGCGGTGCGGACCGCGTCACCGCCGAAGCGGTGGCGGCGGCCCTCCCACCGGGTGTTCTGCTGCTGCAGTACCACTTGTTCGGTGAGGACCTCGTCGCGTGGGCGGTCACCCGCGACCGGCTGCGTGTCGTACGGACACGTCAGTGGGCCGTGGCCGGACAGGGGCTCGCCCGGCGTTTCCATTCCTGGTGCTCGGGCCTGGGCGGCGCCCGGAGCGCCGGCGCGGATCTGGCCGAGCTGCTGCTGGCTCCTTTCGCCGGGGAGCTGCGCGACTATCAGCGGGTGCTGCTGGCGCCGCCCCCAGCCCTGTTCCTGGTGCCCTTCCAGGCCCTGCCGTGGGACGGGGGCGTACTCGGTGACCGTCGCACGCTGTCCTACCTGCCCGCCGCTTCCGTACTCACCCGCCGCCCTCCGGGGCTGGCAACCTCAGTCGCGTGGAACGCTCTGCTGGTCGCGGATCCGGCCACCGACCCGGCGGCCCAGATGGCACCGGTCCCGGGCACCGCCGTCGAGGTGCACCATGCGGCCGCTCTCCTTCCCGGGGCCGATGAGCTGACCGGCCCCCGCGCCACCCTCGACGCGGTCACCCGGGCGGCCGCCGGACGCGGGATCCTGCACCTGGCCACCCATGGCACGGTCGACGAGCTGTCGCCCAACCGCAATCACCTCGTCCTTGCCGGCCGCGACAGGCTGAGCGTCGGCGACCTGTACGGCCTGAGCACCGATGCCGGTCCGGAGCTGCTGGTGTTCTCCGGCTGCCACACCGGCCGTGGCACCGCTTCCGGAGGCGATGTCCTCGGGCTGGCGCGCTCGGCTCTGGTGGCCGGCGCCCGTCATGCGGTGGTCTCGTTGTGGCCCGTGGACGACATCAGCGGCTGCCTGACCATGATCCGCATGTATCGGCATCTGGCGGCCGCCCGCCCCCGCCTTCCCGACGGCCCCGGCCCCGGCGTGGCTCAGGCCCTGGCCGAGGCCCAACGTGAGGTCCGCGCGATGACCGCAGCGGAGCGGAACGCCGAATACGCGGCGTTGGCAGCCGAGGCGGACCGCCCGCAGCCCGCCGGGGACGGACGCGGCACCGTGCGCGACAGCGGCCCGGCTCGCCGGCTCCCACCCGAGCACCCCTTCCACTGGTCCCCGTTCATCCACATCGGCACCCAGGAGGCCATGGCATGACGCTGCGCGCCCTGCTGATCGGCGCCCAGACCTTCGGCCTGTCCGGGGTGCACAACGATGTCCAGCTCATGGAACAGGCGCTGCACGGCCGAGGCTTCGAGGACATCCGGGCCCGGGTCGAGGACGACGCCTGCTACCACGCCATCATCGAGTCCCTCGACGCGCTGGCACGGGACACCGGGCCACAGGACGGGGTCGTGCTGTACTACTCCGGCCACGGCTCGCTCCAGGACCGGCCCGACGCCGCCGAGCAAGCCCGCGCGCGCCGCTCTCCCTATCTGCACTACCTGGTGCCCACGGACCTGAGCGACACCACCACAGGCGATTTCCGCGGCCTGCTGGTGGAAGAGCTGACCGCCGCCGTCCGCGGGCTGACCGCGATCACACCCAACGTCACCGTCGTACTGGACTGCTGCCATGCCGGCGGCGCCGTGCGCGACCCTCGGACAGCCGTCCGGTCCGTCAGCCACGACGTCCCCCCGGATGCGGCTCTGACCCGGGCCGACCGGCTGTTCGCCGCCCAGCTCTCGGCGCCGGACCCCTCGGTCGTACGGCTGACCGCCTGTCAACGGCACGAGCGGGCCTATGAGGCACCGAGCCTGCGCCGGCCCGGCAAGCGGCACGGACTGTTCACCGAGGAACTCGCCCATCTGCTGGATGCCACCCGGGAGCACCCGGTTCCCTGGGCCGTACTGATGGCCCAGGTCCAGGACCGGGTGGCACAGCGCATGCCGCAGCGCCCGGACCTCGGCGGTCCGCACTCCGCCCGGCTGCCGTTCTCCACGACAACGACAGCTCATGCCCGCCAACTGCCGCTCCTGTGGCGCGGGCACCGACTGGTGGTGCCCGGCGGAGCAGTGCTGGGACTGGCGAAGGACGACGTCGTAGCCCTCACCGAGCCGGGTGAAGCCCCTGACGAAGCGCCACGGGCCAAGGTCACAGCGGTCCTCGGCGCCGACGCCGAGCTGGAGCCACCTCCCGAGTCTCCGGAGTCGGGCTTTCACGCGGTGCTCGTGCGCACCCACGTCCGCAAGCACATCGCTCTGGACGGCGACGGGCCGCTGGTCGATGCTCTGCGGCCGGCCCTCCCCCGTTCGGCCGGACTGGCGGAAGCCGGGCCCGTCGACCGGCCCTTCGCCACGGTCCGCACCCGGGACTCCTCCGTGGTCGTCACCGACCGCGCCGGGTTCGCCTTCCGCGCGCCCGTCCCTGACGATCCCTCCCACGTCGAGCATCTGCTGAGCTTGCTGGAAGAACTCGCCAGAGGCGAACGGCTTCGCGCCTTACCGGACGGTGTCGGCGAGGCGCGACTGGACGCCGAAGTCGAAGCCGTGTTCGAGCGACTGTCAGACGGCCGGCCGCCGCAGCGGCTGCGCTCCGGCGGCCGGCTGACAGAGGGTGATCAGTACCGCGTCCAGGTCGTCAACCACTCTCCGTATCCGCTCTTCCTGTGGTTGCTGGATGTCGGGCTGAGCGGACGTACCGCGCTGGTGACCCATGACGAGCCCAGTGGCTGCCTGCTGCAGGCAGCAGGCCGGGCGGGCGACGTGTGGAACTCCGGCTGGGTCGACATCTACTGGCCGCAGGACGTGCCCTACGACGGTCCGCGCCCCGAAACCCTGACCGTCCTGGCAGCCGACCGCGCAGCAGACCTGTCTTCTCTGGCCACCCCCGGCTGGTTGGCGCAACGGGGATCCGTACCCGCATGCCTGGAGCGCGTGGCCGGCGAGATCCTCACCGGTACTCGGGACGCCGGTCCGGCACTGGCCGATGGCTTCCGCTACAAGGTGCTCCGTTGCGACACCGAAGTAGAGCCTCGGCCTCCTGGCGATGACACGAAAGACGGCGGGCTGGGTACGTAGGTTTCCATGACTTCTGCGCGACCCGGACCGGGGGTGCCCACGGCCACCTACCGGCTGCAGCTCCAGCCCGCGTTCCCGTTCGGCGCCGCCGCGGCGGCCGTACCGTACCTGGCCTCGCTCGGCGTCTCGCACGTGCACCTGTCCCCCGTGCTGGAGGCCGTCCCGGGCTCCCCGCACGGCTACGACGTCGTGGACCACGCGCGCGTGCGCGAGGAACTGGGCGGTGAGGAGGGGCTGCGCGCTCTGGCGCACACCGCGCGGGAGCACGGCCTCGGTCTGGTGGTGGACATCGTGCCGAACCACATGGCCATGGCACCCCGGCACAACCACGCCCTGTGGGAGGTGCTGCGCGAGGGACCCGGCTCGCCGTACGCGCGCTGGTTCGACATCGACTGGAAGGCGCAGGGCGGACGCCTGCTGCTGCCCGTGCTCGGCGGTCCGCTCGGGACGGAACTGGACCACCTGGTGGTCGACGGCGGTGTCCTGCGCTACCACGACCACGCGTTCCCGCTCCGCGAGGGCACCGAGGAACTGCCCCTGCCGCAGCTCCTGGACGCGCAGTGGTACCGCCCGGTGTGGTGGCGGCTGGCCCGCACCGAGCTGAACTACCGGCGCTTCTTCAGCATCTCGGAACTGATCGGACTGCGGGTCGAGGACCCGGAGGTGTTCGACGCCACCCACGCCAAGATCCTGCAGCTGCTGGCGGAGGGCGTGGTCGACGGGCTGCGGATCGACCATCCCGACGGGCTCGCGGACCCCGACGGCTACCTGGAGCGGCTGCACGAGGCGACCGGCGGGCGCTGGACGGTCGTGGAGAAGATCCTCGCCGACGGCGAGCGGCTGCCCGCCTCCTGGCCCGTCGCGGGCACGACGGGCTACGACGCCCTGCGCCACGTCGACGGCCTGTTCACGGACCGCACCGGGGCGTATCAACTGCTGGGGCGGTACCGGGCGTTCGCGGCGCCGCAGACGGACCGGGGCGGCAACTGGGAGGCCACGGTGCGGCGGGCCGCCTACAAGGTGATCACGCACGAGCTGGCCGCCGAGACCGACCGGCTCACCCGGGTGGCCGCCCGGCTGTGCGCCGCCTCCCCGGACCTCTCGCTGCGCGACCGGGCGCCCTGGGCGCTGCGCACGGCCCTGGAGGAGCTGCTGGTCCGGCTGCGGGTGTACCGCCCGTACGCCTCCGGTGACGCGGCCGCCGTCGTCACCGAGGAGGCCGCCGAGGAGGCCCGGCTGGCCTTCGTGGTGCCCGAGGAGGCCGAGGCCGTCGGCATCGTGCGCCGGCTGCTGGTCGAGACGCCCGGTGACCCGTCGGCGCCGGACCACGCCGACCGGGCGGAGTTCCGCGCCCGGTTCGCGCAGACCGCGTCGGCGCTGCGCGCCAAGGCCGTGGAGGACACTGCGTTCTACCGGTATGTGCCGCTGCTGTCGGTGGCCGAGGTGGGCGGCGACCCCGGCGCGCCCGGCGTGTCCCCGGAGGACTTCCACGCGTACTGCGCGCGCGTGCAGCGCGACTGGCCGGACACCGGCACGGTCGTGTCCACCCATGACACCAAGCGCAGCGCCGATGTGCGTGCTGCCATGGCCGTGCTCACCGAATGCCCGGACCGCTGGGCGGAGTTGCTCGCCGAGGTGACCCTGGCCGAGGAGGGCGTGCCCGACGGACAGCTGGCCTGGGCGGCCTGGCAGACGGTGTTCGGGCTGGGCTCCGCGGAGGAGGCGCGGGTCCAGGGGGCGCTGCTGAAGCACGTACGCGAGGCCGGCATGTACACGAGCTGGACGGAGCAGGAGCCGCCCTACGAGGACGCGGTGGCGGCCTTCGTCACGGCCGGGCCGTGCGGGCCGCCGGGAGAGCGGGTGGTGGCGTTCCGCAAGGCACTGGAGCCGCACGTCCGGTCGAACGTCCTGGGCACCGCGCTGGTCCATCTGACGATGCCGGGGGTGCCGGACCTGTACCAGGGCACGGAGGGCGAGTACCGGGCCCTGGTGGACCCGGACAACCGACGGCCGGTGTCGTTTCCCCCCGCAGCGCCCGGCGAGAAGGACGCGCTGACAGCTGCGGCCCTGCGGCTGCGCGCGCAGCGGCCGGACGCCTTCGGTACGTCGGCTACGTACACCCCGCTCACCGCGCACGGCCCGGCTGCGGAGCACTGCGTGGCGTTCACGCGCTCCGGCACGGTGATCACGGCGGTGACCCGCCTGTCACTACGGCTCACGGAGTCGGGCGGCTGGCAGGAGACACAGCTGGAGCTGCCGCCGGGACGGTGGGCGGACGTGCTGACCCCGGGCAGGGAGTTCACTGGGCACGCGCGCGTGGCGGACCTTTTCGAGGGGCTGCCGGTGGCACTGCTGGAGCGGACCGGTGAGGACTGAGGGTCGGCGCTTGCTCAGCCGGCCTGGGCGGCGGGCAGGGCTTGGTCATCGTGTTCCTGCGGGGCGGCTGCTCCAGGTGAGGGCCAGGTGGTGCGCAGGAGGTCCACGAAGGCCTCGGCTGCTCCGGTGGGCGGCACGCGCGCGTAGACCGTCAGGGCGCGCTTCCAGGCCGGGTCCGGGGTGAGGACTACGCAGTCCTCGCCGACGGCACCCCGCACGACGTGGGAGGGCGCCACGCACACCCCGACCCCGGCGGCGGCCATGCGCACGGCCGTGGAGGTGTGCTCGGTCCACACGGCGGTCCGTGGGCGGTATCCGGCCTGTCCGCACGCCCAGTCGAGGAAGCGCTCGCCGTGGACGACGGGTTCCATGGCGCAGCGGATCCAGGCACGGTCGGCGAGTTCCGGCAGCGTCACCCTCGTACGGCCCGCGAGCCGGTCGTCGAAGGGCACGACGAAGACGACTTCCTCCTCGCCGACCGGTACGACGGTGCCGGGCGCGCCGACGGGCTCGGGGCCGATCGCGAGGTCCGCGGTGCCTCGCTGGACCGCCTCCTCCAGGGCCTCGGAGGTGGCGTACTCGTGCAGGCGCAGCAGGACCCTGGGGTGGGCCGTACGCCAGCGAGCGAAGACGTCGGGGAGGGCGCCGACGGCGATGGAGTGCAGGGCCGCGATGTGCAGCTCGCCGCCCTCGGCCCCGGCGGCGGCGCGGGCCGCGCGGCGGGCCTGGACGGCGCTGCGGACGGCCAGCTCCGCGTGCGGCAGGAAGGCGCGGCCCATCGGGGTGAGGCGCACGCCGCGCGGCATGCGCTCCAGCAGGGCGCCGCCGACCGTCTTCTCCAGGGCCTTGATCTGGTGCGAGAGCGCGGGCTGGGTGACATGCAGCAGCTCCGCCGCGCGCGTGAAGGACGCCTCCTCGACGACCGTCAGGAAGTACTCCATCTGTCTCAGGCTCATCGCGCCGCCTACCCCGTCTTCCCATAAGGGTCCTGCATCGGTTCCACAAATACATTGCCTTGGACTCATGGCAAGGGGCGGGCGGAGGGTGGAGGTCATGAACTCACAGGCCATGAGCACAGAGGCAACGCACACGCCGGACGTCGTCGTCATCGGCGGTGGCACGGGCGGGTACAGCACCGCCCTGCGCGCCGCCGCCCTCGGTCTCGACGTCGTCCTCGTCGAACGCGACAAGGTCGGCGGGACGTGCCTGCACCGCGGCTGCATCCCCAGCAAGGCGATGCTGCACGCCGCCGAACTCGTCGACGGCATCGCCGAGGCCCGCGAACGCTGGGGGGTGAAGGCCACGCTGGACTCCGTCGACTGGCCGGCGCTGGTGGCCACACGGGACGACATCGTGGCGCGCAACCACAAGGGGGTCGAGGCGCATCTGGCACACGCGGGTGTGCGGGTGGTGCGAGGGAGCGCGCGGTTGACGGGGGCGCGCACGGTGCGGGTGGAGGGCGTGCACGCCGGTTCCGCGCTCGCGCATGCCGACGCCTTGCACGCCGATGCCGTACAGGCCGATTCCGCGCTCGGCGTGCGCGACTTCACCGCGCGCCGCGGGATCGTCCTCGCGACCGGCTCGCGACCGCGCACGCTCCCGGGGCTCGTGCCCGACGGCCGGCGCGTGGTGACCAGTGACGACGCGTTGTTCGCGCCGGGGCTGCCGGGGTCGGTCCTGGTGCTGGGCGGAGGTGCGATCGGGGCGGAGTACGCCTCCTTCCACCGGTCGATGGGCGCGGAGGTCACCCTGGTGGAGGCCGCCGACCGGATCGTGCCGCTGGAGGACGCCGACGTGAGCCGGCATCTGACCCGCGGTCTGAAGAAGCGGGGCGTCGACGTGCAGGCAGGCGCGCGGCTGCTGGACGCGGAGGTGCTGGAGAACGGCGTGCGCGCGCGGGTGCGCACCGCTCGCGGGGAGACCCGGACCGTGGAGGCAGAGCGGCTGCTGGTGGCCGTCGGCCGGGCCCCGGTCACCGAGGGCCTGGACCTGGCAGCCGCCGGGCTGACGACGGACGAGCGGGGGTTCGTCGTACCGGCGGACTGGAGCCGGCTGGAGACGGCCGTACCGGGGATCCATGTCGTGGGCGACCTGCTGCCGCCGCCCTCGCTCGGTCTGGCCCACGCCTCCTTCGCGGAGGGCCTGCTGGTGGCAGAGACGCTGGCGGGGCTGCCGTCGGCTCCGGTCGACTACGCGGCCGTGCCCCGGGTGACGTACTCGTCGCCGCAGACCGCCTCCGTGGGGCTCGGCGAGGCGGAGGCACGCGCGCGTGGGCACGACGTCGACGTCAACACGATGCCGCTGACCGCCGTCGCCAAGGGGATGGTGCACGGGCAGGGCGGCATGGTGAAGGTCGTCGCCGAAGCCGGCGGCGGGCAGGTGCTCGGTGTGCATCTGGTGGGCCCGAACGTGTCGGAGATGATCGCCGAGAGCCAGCTGATCGTCGGCTGGGACGCCCAGCCCTCGGACGTGGCCCGGCACGTGCACCCGCACCCCACGCTGTCGGAGGCGGTGGGCGAGGTGTTCCTGACGCTTGCCGGACGCGGCCTGCACCAGCAGTGAGCCCCCGGATCGCGGCGGTCCGGCACCCTCCGTGAATGCTCCGGGCGCCCCCTGGAGCCTCCCGGCCGTGTGCTTGACAGTTCACCCATCCCGTGCGGCACTGGGAGGGCGAGGCCGGGCGGACAAATCGGGGGTGAGTCTCCTGCCGGAGCTGCGCTACCCCAGCGTTCCCGAACTGATCGCCTCCGCACGAGCGTTGGCCGCTCAGGAGCCCGGGCTGTGTTCGCTCAGGCAGGTGGGCCGCTCGCGAGCCGGCCGGCCGCTGCATCTGCTGTCGGTGGGACACGCCCGCCGCGCCGTGCTGGTCGTCGCGGGCGCCCACGCCAACGAGCCGACGGGCGGCTCCACCCTCCGGGTACTGGCCGAACGGGTGCTGGCCGAGCGGGAGTTGCGGGCCGGCACCTCCTGGCACTTCCTGCTGTGCGCGGACCCGGACGGCGCGAGCCTGCATGTCACCCCGGCGCCGCGCAGCCTGCTCGACTACCACCTCGGCTTCTACCGGCCGACCGGCGCGGAGCAGCCGGAGTGGTCCCCGGCGGTGCTCCCGCCGGACCGCCTGCCGCCCGAGACACGGGCCCTGACCGGGGTGATCGACGAACTGCGCCCCTACCTCCAGGTGACCCTGCACGGCACCGATCTGGGCGGCAGCTGGGTGCAGTTGACGAAGGACGTGCCGGGCCTGGCGGAGCCGTTCGCCAAGTCCGCCGCCGAGCTGCACATCCCGGTCGAGACGGGTGCCTCGGACGCCGCGGGCTGGCCCGCGTCGGGGCCCGGGGTGCATGTGATGCCCGGCCCGGAGACGGGGGTCGCCTACCCGAGCCTGCCGGACGACGCACGGCACAGCACCTGGTACCACGCGCACCGCTACGGCGGTCTGACGGCCGTGGTGGAGGTGCCGATGTGGGCCAGCGACCTGGTGGACGACCCGGCACCGCACCCGGCACCGGCGGCGGCGATCGGACGCCTGGCCCAGCGGCTGCTGCGGGACTCGCTGGAGGTGGAGCGGGTGCTCGCCGAGGCGCTGCCCCGGCTGGAGGACGCGGACGGCCCGTTGCTGCGGGCCTCGCGGTGGGCGCTGGAGCTGATACCGGGTCTGGCGCAGGACTGGATCCACACACCGCCGGCCGGCACGACGATGGCGTACGTCGGCAGTGTGGACGCCTTCGGGCGGCGGCTGCCGCTGCGGGCGGCGGCGATGCTGCTGCGGGTGCTGCGGGAGACGGACGACCGGGCGGCGCCCCGGCTCGAACAGCTGGTCGCCTCCTGGTGCGAGGCCTTCGCGGACCGTTTCCGGGCCCGCTGGGTGCCGTTGGAGAACCAGGTGGAGCACCAGTCCCGGACGGTGCTGGTGGCGGCCCAGCAGGCCCGGGAACGGGCCGCGTGAGGCCCCCCACAGCCTCCCGCGCCCGCCGCCTCCCGTACCTGCCGCCTCCCGCGCGCCGGACTCAGTCGTCCGGACTCAGTCGTCCAGCGCGAAGACCGCTCCCGTCCGCCCGTTCATGACGCACTTGCTGGAGTACGTCTCCTGGAAGTCGACCGGCCGTCCGCGCCACCGCCCCCGCGCGTGGACGGTGACGGGAGCGAAGATCATCGTGCAGAAGATCTTCTTGGGCGGAATGCGATCGATGTCGCCGTCGGCGGCCGCGAGTTCGGCACAGGCCTCGGCAGCGTGCCGGTGCCCGAGGGGCGGGTCGCACAGCAGCAGCGTGTGGCGCGTGTCGCGCGTGTAGCCGGCCCGGGTGTCGCCGCGGGTGACGGTGAGGTCGAGCCAGTTGCCGGTGAGCGTGTGACGGGGTGCCGCCTGGGCCGGGCCCGCGGCGAGCAGGCCGACGGAGGCCAGCAGGGCGCCTGCAGCCGCTGTCGCTCGGGTGATGTACGTCATTCCCGAAGCATCGGCGCGGCGGCCCGCGTTCCGCACCCCGACTCACCCGAACGGGACCGTACGGGCGCACAGCGGTGCGTCAGTTCGAATGCGGGACTCGAATGCGGGACGGCGTCTCAGTCCGCCGAGAGCCGGAAGGTGATCCGTCCGAAGCCGACCTGGTCGCCCTCGCGGACCACGACGGCACCCACCACGCGGCGGCCGTTGACCGTGGTGCCGTTGGTGGAGCCGAGGTCCCTGAGGACCCACATGTCGCCCTGGCGGCGGAGGTCGGCGTGCACGCGGGACACGGTCTCGTGGTTCAGGCGCAGCCCGTTCGCGGGGTCGCGGCCTATGCGCAGCGGATGGCCGTTCGCCGGGTTCGGCAGCCGCAGCTTGGGCAGTCGCTCGGCCTGCCAGGCCCGGCGCAGCCGTACGGTGAAGCCGGAGACGGCCTCGACGGTGCCGAAGACCGCGCGGGAGAGGCGGTTGTCGCGGGGCAGGTCGGCGGTGAGGGCGGCGAGTTCGTCGGCGCGGCGTGCGGCGAGCGCGAGTTCCATGCGGCGTACGAACGTGTCGTGCGACAGGCGGCCCATGGCAACGCCGTCTCGCAGCACCTGCAGCGCCTTGTCGCGCTCCGCGTCGGACAGGCGCGCGGGGTACACGGGGATCTCGAAGGACGACGTCACGCTGGTGATTGTCGGGCAGTGAATCCCCGGTGTCCAGAAACGCGGAGAACGGTTACCGCACGCGCATAGTTCCACGACACCTGCTGGTAAAGGGCGGATTCGAAAGCGGATAGATCGCTTTCGCGGCACGATGGACGAGCTACATCACGGTGAGCAGACGAAGGGGAACCGTCCGTGCAGTTCGAGGTGTGGGCACCGCAGGCAGACCGTGTGACGCTCCATTGCGACAGCGCCACGCGCACGTTGGAGCGCGACTCCGTACGCGCCGGCTGGTGGACGGGGGAGGCGCAGGCCGAGGACGGTGCGCGATACGGGTTCGCGCTGGACGACGGTCCGGTGCTGCCGGACCCGCGTTCGCGCCGTCAGCCGGACGGCCCGGACGGCCTGAGCGCCGTCGTCGACCACGGGAGGTACGCGTGGCGTTCCGCGTGGGCGGGGCGCGAGCTGACCGGCGCGGTGCTCTACGAGCTGCACGTGGGCACGTACACCCGCGAGGGCACCCTGGACGCGGCCGCCGGGCGCCTCGGGCACCTGGTGGAACTGGGCGTCACCCATGTGGAGTTGATGCCGCTGTGTCCGTTCCCGGGGCGGCACGGCTGGGGGTACGAGGGGGTGTCGCCGTGGGCGGTGCACGAGCCGTACGGCGGCCCCGAGGCGCTGAAACGGTTCGTGGACCGGGCGCACGAACTGGGCCTGGGGGTCGTGCTGGACGTCGTGCACAACCACTTGGGGCCGTCCGGCAACCATCTGCCGCGGTTCGGGCCGTACTTCACGGACACCCATCACACCCCCTGGGGCGCCGCCGTGAACCTGGACGCGCCGGGTTCGGACGAGGTGCGCGCGTACTTCGTGGGCAGCGCGCTGGCCTGGCTGCGGGACTACCGGATCGACGGGCTGCGCCTGGACGCCGTGCACGCGTTGCGCGACACGCGCGCGTGCCACTTCCTGGAGGAGCTGTCGGCGGCCGTCGACGGCCTCGCCGACGAACTGGGCCGCGCGCTGTTCCTGATCGCCGAGTCCGACCTGAACGACCCGCGGATCATCACCCCGCGCGCGGACCACGGCCTCGGGCTGCAGGCGCAGTGGAACGACGACTTCCATCACGCTCTGCACTCCGCGCTGACCGGCGAGTCCCAGGGCTACTACGCCGACTTCGCGCGCGCTCCCCTCGCCGCGCTCGCCAAGACGCTCATGGGCGGCTACTTCCACGACGGCACGTACTCGAGCTTCCGGGGCCGCGGCCACGGGCGGCCGCTGGACCGGGCGCAGGTGGCCGCGCACCGGCTGCTGGGCTACAGCCAGACCCACGACCAGGTCGGCAACCGCGCTCAGGGGGACCGCCTTTCGGCCCTGCTCTCCCCCGGTCTGCTGGCCTGCGCGGCCACGCTCACGCTGACCGCGCCGTTCACACCGATGCTGTTCATGGGCGAGGAGTGGGCGGCGGGCACGCCCTGGCAGTTCTTCACCGACCACACGGACCCGGAGCTGGCCGACGCCGTACGGCGGGGCAGGCGGCGGGAGTTCGCGCAGCACGGCTGGGCCGAGGAGGACGTACCGGACCCGCAGGACCCGGCGACCCGGGAGCGGTCCTGCCTCGACTGGTCGGAGCCGGAACGCGAGCCCCACGCGCGCGTGCTGGCCTGGTACCGGCGGCTGATCGAGCTGCGCCGGGAGCAGCCGGACCTCACCGATCCCGACCTGGCCGACACGAAGGTGGCGTACGACGAGGAGGCCCGCTGGCTGGCCTTCCGGCGCGGGGACGTCCGGGTGGCGGTGAACCTGGGCAAGGAGCAGGCGGGGATCCCGCTGGGCACCGGGCGGGTACAGGTCCTGGCCGCCTGGGACCCGGTGGCGGCACCGGGCCCGGACGGTCTGCTGCAGGTGCCCGGGGAGTCGTGCGTGGTGCTGGTCCAGCCCTGAGTGCCTGATTGCGATCCCGGATTACGGGCGGGCAGTGAGCGAAAGGCGTTGAGCCCGAGGGTGCCGGACTGTCTGTGCCCGGTGCCCGGAGCGTACGAGGCCCGCACAGCAGTCGGCCCTGGCGCCGTCCGACGGTGGAAGGACGGTGCCAGGGCCCGTGCTACGTGTGCTGGTGGCTCCGCCGCGTCCACGGCTTGGGCCACCCCCCATCCGCATGCCTATGTCGTGAACGAGAACGGCGGCGGGCCCGGTGGCGACACGGTGTCGGTGATGGACACCACCACCAACACGGTCGTGGGCACCCCTATCCCCGTCGGCGCCGCCCCGGAAGGTGTGGCGGTCGGCGTATCGATCCAGGTCAGAAGCTTTGTGTCAGGTCGGCCGTACGGGTGGCGAGGATTGCGTGCGGCCCGGCCTGACCGTCTCGTGGCGCCGGGGGTGTCATCGTGCACGGGGATCTTTTCGACGGGAGAAAGGGCCGTTGGTGCACCGTGCCTCTGTGCTGCTCGCGACGGCGGTGGGTCTGGCGGGTTTGGCGGCGCCCGTCACGGCCGCTCTGCCCGCCGACCGCGACCCGGCGAGCAGGATCGACCACATCGTGGTCTTCTACCAGGAGAACCGCAGCTTCGATCACGTCTACGGCAACTGGGGGGAGGTCGGCGGCGAACGCGTGTGGGGCCTGTCCGACGCCCCGGCGGCTCACACGCTCCAGGTGGGCCAGGATGGCAGGCCGCTGCGCTGCCTGTTCCAGACGGATCCCAACCTCACCTCGCCGTCACCGGTTCCGGCCACCTGTACGGACACCGGACATCCGGCGAAGCAGGGCAGTAAGCACGAGTGGCGGTGGGTCAAGAGCGGGTTCCCGAACCGTCCTTGGAGAATCGACGACTACGTCCCGCACGACGCCACGACCTGCCCCGGCGGTAAGCCCAACGGCACGGGAGAACCTGGTGGCTGCACGCAGGACCTGACACATCGCTTCTACCAGCACCAGTACCAGATCCACGGAGGCCGGCAGGACCGCTTCGTCGTCGCCAACGAATCCGCGGGCCTGACCATGGGCTCCTACGACACGACGCAACTGCCGATCTACACCTACCTGCACGGCAGCGACGCCCCGCCGTACGTGGTCTTCGACAACTTCTTCCAGGCCGCGTTCGGCGGCTCCTTTCTCAACCACCAATGGCTGGTGGCCGCGCAGACGCCGATCTTCGCCGATGCCGACCACAGTGGCAGCACGAGCACGGAGGCCTGCAGGAAGGGTACGAAGGACTGCGACCTGCACTCGACCGTGGACGTCAATGGAATGCCGCAGGGCGACGACCTGAAGGATCTGCCCTATTACGCGTCACCGGGCGGCCGGCTGGAGGACGGGCGCCTCACCGTGGCCGCTGACTCCGAAGGGCGCTGCGCCCCGAGCTTCGACGGGGCGGTGCCCGCGCCCCGAGGCACGGTGTGCGGTGACTACGCGGTCAACAGCATCGATCCGTACACGCAGCCCTACAAGCCGGGCAGGGAGAAGGGCAAGCGGCTGCCGCTGCTGCACTCCGACAACATCGGAGACCTGCTGTCCGGGCACCACGTGTCCTGGGCCTGGTACACGGCGGGCTGGGACAACGCGGTCGGCAACAACGGCCGGGATCCCCAACACCCGCTGGGTCCCGGCTGGACCGCAGGCCCCACCCACACCAGCACGGGCACCTGCACGAACGCGGCGCGCAAGGGTGCCGTGTTTCCTTACTGCGTGTCGTCCGACTTCTCGGTCCACCATGTGCCGCTCGGCTATTTCGCCAACTACGCCGACGGGACGGGCGCGCGGGCCGAGCACCTCGCGGACGAGCGGAAGTTCCTCCAGGACGTCGCCCGCCCCGGCGGGCTTCCGGCGGTCAGCTTCGTCAAGCCGGAGGAGTTCGACGAGCACCCCGGCGGCAGCGAGTACGAGGGCAGCGCCCACCTGGTCAAGCTCATCAAGGCGGTGGAGAGCGGGCCCGACGCCGAACACACGATGATCATCGTGACGTACGACGAGAACGGCGGCTTCTGGGACCACGTTCCGCCACCGGGTACGCCGGGCAACCGCGGACCGCACGACGTCTTCGGCCCCGGAAGCCGGGTCCCGGCTCTCATGATCGCTCCCGGCCTGAGCAGAGGCGTCGACCACACCCAGCACGACACGACCTCCATCCTGGCCACCATCGAGCACCGGTACGGACTGCCCTCGCTGAGGCTCCCGGACGGCAGCAGAGCCCGGGACGCACGCGTCACCGACCTGTTCACCGCATACCGGCACGATGACCACCACCGCCAAGGACACCCTCCCCGGTGACCGTGGACTGCTTGAGCTAGGGCTCCGTCTCGTCGTCCTTGAACTCGGTCACGCGCTCCAGCAGGATCGGCTCCCAGGCGCGCCGCAGCTGGATCCGCAGCAGCGTCGGGGAGCCGGTGGCGCGGCCTTCGAGGTGGTCGGTGAGGCGGATGACGGTGTCGCAGCGGGCGAGCCACAGGCCGCGCAGGCAGGGGCGGGCGCCGTAGCCGGCGAGGGTGGCGGCGCGGACGGCGGCCGGGGAGCCGACGGCGACGGCGAGCCCGGCGATGTCCTCGGCGGGGTCGCCGAAGGCGGCCTCGGTCCAGTCCAGGATGCCGCGGACCCGTCCGTCGGCGCTGACCACCACGTGCTCGCCGGTGAGGCCGTGGTGGGTGAGGACGGCGGTGCCGGTCTGTGCGGCGAGCTGGGCGGCGCCGGGCGGGGTGAGCTGGAGCAGGCGGGCGGCGTCGAACTCGTCGGCGGCGGCGAGCCGTTCGGCCGCGTGCACGGCCATGCGGCGCAGCGCTTCCAGGGAGCGCGCGGCGGTGCGCGGCACGCCGAGCGCCTCCGCCTGCCGGGCCGGCACGGCGCGCAGTCCGCTGAGCAGCCCGGCCAGGTCGGCCTCGCCGACGGCGGAGACGTCGTGCTCGTCGGCGGTGCCGCCAGGCAGTTTGGTGTCGAGGGTGTAGGCGAGGCCGGGTGCCCAGTCGCCGTGGGCGACGCTGACCGGGACGGCGACGGGCAGGTGCGGGCGGACGAGGTCGCGCAGGCGCAGTTCGCGGCGGCGGCGGGCGGAGGCCTCCCGGTCGGGGGCGAGGCGCAGCACATGGCGGGTGCCGACCCACCAGGTGTGCTCGCGGCCCTCGGTGACGGGCCGGACTTCGGGCCCCTCGGTGCCGTTCGCGGTCTCCTTGCTCTCCTTGAGCAGGGAACGGACCAGTCTGCGGACGGAGTCCGCGGTGGGTGTCGGTGCCTGGGTCATGGGTCGCGCCGTAGCCGTTCCGGGGTGTCGTCGAGGGTGTGTCTCCTGGGCCGCTCAGTCCACTATGACCATCTCACGCGTGGTGTTGTTGAGGCGGCGGCCGCCGTCCTCGGTCACCGTGACGATGTCCTCGATGCGTACGCCGAAGCGGCCGGGGAGGTAGATGCCGGGCTCCACGGAGAAGCACATGCCGGGTACCAGGGGCTGTTCCTCGCCCTCGATCATGTACGGCGGCTCGTGCGTGGTGACGCCGATGCCGTGGCCGGTGCGGTGGATGAAGTACTCGCCGTATCCGGCGTCGGTGATCACCGCACGCGCGGCGCGGTCGACCTCCTGGCAGGCGACGCCCGGCCGTACGGCCCGGAAGCCGGCCTCCTGGGCGGCGCGCACGATGTCGTGGACCGTGCGTTCCTCGTCGGTCGGCTCGCCGACGTGGACGGTGCGGGTGGTGTCGGAGCCGTAGCCGTCCTTGAGTCCGCCGAAGTCGAGGACGACCATGTCGCCGTGCTGGATGACGCGGTCGCCGACCTCGTGGTGCGGGTTGGCGCCGTTGGGGCCCGAGCCGACGATGGTGAAGTCGACCTGGGAGTGCCCGAAGCGGCGCAGCAGGTCGGCGAGGTCGTGGCCGACGTCGGACTCGCGGCGCCCGGCGAAGGGAACCTTCCGGATCTCCTCGAAGGCCTGGTCCGCGGCGGCTCCCGCGGCTGCCAGGAGTTCCAGTTCGGCCGCGTCCTTGACGGCGCGCAGCATGGGCAGGGCGTCGGTCAGGGCGGCGTAGGACGTGCCGGGCAGTGTGCGCTGGAGGCCCAGCAGGTGCATCGCCCAGGTGTTGTCGCTGATGCCGAAGCGGCCGCTGTGGTCCAGGAGGGCGGCGGTGACGGCGTAGGGATCCTTGCCGTCGGTCCAGTCGCGCAGGGTGAACGCGGACGCGCCGGCCGCGTGCTCGGCGTCCGGGGCCTCCAGGGTGGGCACGACGAGCACGGGGTCGTGTCCCGGAGTGAGGACCAGCACGGTGAGCCGTTCGGTGACCGCGGTGGGCGTGTAGCCGGTGAGCCACACCATGTCCGGTCCCGGCGCCACGAGCAGTCCCGCGAGGCCGGCGTCCGCGGCTGCGTGCGCGGCGCGCTCCATGCGGGCCCTGTAGTCGTCGGCGGTGAAGGGCGCGGGCGTGCTACCGGTCATCCGGGCCTCCGAGCGCTGTCGTGGTGACGGGGCGAAGCGGTCTCGGGCAGCATCCTGCCCGGCCGGACAGGGCGGCGCGAGCCGATCGCGCGGTCCTGTGGCGGCGGTCCGCGGGGACGGGGCTCGGCATGGGGCCATCATGGCGCGTGGGGCGGGGTGCGACCAGCGAGTTTCCCGACGTGTCCGGACCCGCGGGAGCATACGTCGGCCGCGGTCAGGTCACCACACCCGGAACGACGGTCAGCTGCTGGAAACCGCCGCTGGAGTGGCGCACGGTCAGGGTCACCTCCGTGCCGGGGCGGACGTGGGCGACGGCCCGGGCGAGGTCGGCGGCCGTGTCGACGCGGGCCCTGCCGAACTGCAGCAGGACGTCGCCGCGGACGAGGCCCGCTGTGTAGCCGGGGCCCGGCACGTGGACGCCGACCACCAGGGCGCCGGCCTTGTCGGCGTCGACGGCCTCCACGCCCAGGGTCGCGCCGGTCCGGGCCTCCGAGGGGCTCGGCGAAGGGGCCGGTTTGGCCGAGGGGTGGTGCGGCGGGGCCTGGCGTTGCAGCTCGGCCAGTCTGCTCATGCTGATGACGGTGGCGCCGACGGTGCCGATGCCGACCCCGGAGAGCACCAGGACGGTGCCGGTGCACAGGCCGAACAGCAGGGTCCTGAGCCGCCGGCCGCGTGGGCGCGCGGCGTGCGGGCGCCGGACGGGGTCGGGAGTGCCGGTCCCCCGCCGCTTCTGACCGGGCATCGGCTTGGGACGCAACGCAGTCTGATCCATGGTTCGCTCGCCTCCGGCTGGTGCTCTACCCGGGGCTCCGCTCCACGACGAGACACGAACGAGTGAGACTGGCCGGAGCGTGGCGGAGGGTAGTCATAGCCTTCGATGCGATGCACCGGGCCCACACTCACGCACGGTCCACTACTCACGCACGGTCCAGCAGCTGCCGGACCACCTCCGCCGCCGTTCCCGTCGGGGCCCCGCCGTGCACGAGTTCGGTGCGGTGGACGACCCGGGGTGCGGTGAGCGGGACGGCGACGGTGCCCGGGACGCCGGTCGCCGTCGAGCGGGGCAGCAGGGTGAGGCCGTGGCCGGCGGCGGCGAGGGCGGTGAGGGTGCGCAGGTCGGTGCCCTCGTAGCGGAAAGCGGGTCGGAAGGCGCCGCCGCCGCCCGCAGCGCGCAGGTGGGCGAGGGGCAGGGCCGCGTCGGGTGCGTCCAGCCAGCGGGCGTCGGCGAGGTCGCCCAGGCGCAGGCCGGTGCGGCCGGCGAGGGGGTGGCCGGTGGGCAGCAGGACGCTGACGGGTTCCTCGGCGACACCGTGCGTGGTCAGCGGTGCCACGTCGGGCAGCCGCAGCGGATCGCTGGGGGCCGCGACGCCGTCGACCAGGCCGAGGTCGGCGGTGCCGGTGGCGACGGCGACCGGGATCTCGTCCCGGGTGAGGACGCGCAGGGTCACGCCCGCGGCCGGGAGCGCCCCCAGGACGCCGGGGCCGAGGGCGGTCGGTGTGGCGGCGAGGGTCAGGCCGTGCGCGGGCGCGGCGGCCATCCGGGCCACGTCGGCGCGGGCCGCGTCCAGGCGCAGCAGCAGCGGGCCCGCGTGCTCCAGCAGACGATCGCCCGCCGCGGTGGGGGCGACGGGCCGCCGGGTGAGCAGGGGCGCGCCAAGGTCCTGTTCGAGGGCGGCGATGTGCTGGGACACCGCGGACTGGGTGTAGCCCAGCTCGCGGGCGGCCTCGGAGAAGGAGGCAAGGCGCGCCACGGTGACGTACGTGCGCAGCAGGTGCGGGTCCATGCGGAACAGGATCGCACTCCATCAGCAGCGCTTATCGACCGTGCAGGAATCATCGTTGGACGTGAACGACGGGCGCCGCCCAGGATGAACGGCATGACGAACACCGCGGCTCGCACCGCCACCCTCGCCCTCGTCGGGGACCGCTCCCCCAACGTCGTCTCGCACACCCGTGTCCCGCTCCTGCTGGACGCCCTCGCCGAACGCGACCGGTTGGTCCTGGACGCCTACTGGATCCCGTCCGAGGACGCGGCGGCCGAGGGGGCGGTGCGCGGCTTCGACGCGGTGTGGGTGCTGCCGGGCAGCCCGTACCGCAGCGAGGCGGGTGTCCTCGCGGCCATCCGCACCGCGCGCGAGGAGAGCATCCCGTTCCTGGGCACCTGCGGCGGATTCCAGCACGCGCTGCTGGAGTTCGCCCGGAACGTGTGCGGGCTGACCGGGACCGCGCACGCCGAGAACGACCCCGACGCCGAGGACCTGCTCATCGAGCCGCTGGCCTGTTCGCTCGTCGGCCATGAGGCCGCCGTGACCCTGGAGCCGGGCTCGCTCGCCCGTTCCGTGATCGGTGCGGAGCGGACGGTCGAGCGGTACCACTGCGCCTACGGCCCCTCGCGCCACCTCGACACCCTCCGCGCCCACGGTCTGCGGTTGTCCGGGCACGACGAGGACGGGCAGGTCCGCGTCGCCGAACTGCCGGGCCACCCCTTCTTCCTGGCCACGCTGTTCCAGCCGGAGCTGTCCGGCGACGGCTCGCGCCCGCACCCGGTGGTGCGGGCGCTGGCACGAGCCGCGGTCGAGCACGCGAGCCGGGCGGCGCGCCTGCCCGCGTGACCTGACCGGGGTCAGCCGGTGTGACCCCCGCCGTGGCCCCCGTCATGACCGCCGTGCGCCCCGTGGTCGAACTTCATGGCCTCGGCCGGCATGACGACGAAGGGCCGCATCATGCCCATGTCCTCGTGCTCCAGCAGGTGGCAGTGGTACATGAACCGGCCGTACGCCCC
Source organism: Streptomyces sp. NPDC001816 (assembly GCF_042892235.1). Classification (NCBI taxonomy): domain Bacteria; kingdom Bacillati; phylum Actinomycetota; class Actinomycetes; order Kitasatosporales; family Streptomycetaceae; genus Streptomyces; species Streptomyces sp. NPDC001816. The sequence goes on along the minus strand of NZ_JBIATY010000001.1, from coordinate 393,438 downwards.
GTCGAACTTGCCCATGACGCGCAGGATCTGCCCGCCCGGGACGCGGAAGACGTCCTTGTGGCCCAGCTCGTTGGGCGCCAGCGGTATCCGGGTGCCCGCGTCGTAGGCGATGGGGGTACGGGTGCCGCCCACCGCCGGGTCGAAGCCCGAGACGTCGTACGCGTCCCGGCCGAGCAGCTGGAAGTCGGCCAGGTGGATGTGCATCGGGTGGACGATCGGCGCGAGGTTGAGGAAGCTCCACTGTTCGTAGCCGCCCTCGGGGATGGTGAAGCCGAGACCGTCGTTGAACGTCCGTGCCGTGCGCCGGTACGTCTTCGTGGTGCCGTCCGCCCCCGTGAGCTGGATGACGCCGTCGGCGGGGAGCTTGAGGCCGCTCGGGTCCGCCACCTCGGTCATCTCCCAGATCTCCGGGTGGCCGCCGGCGCCCTTGGTGGCGGGCGGCGTGAGCACGATCAAGCGGTGGCCGTGCTCGATGTCGTGCGTGAGGCGGCGGAAGGAGCCGGAGAGCACCTCGGGCAGTTCGAAGGTGTCGCACGCCCCGGTCTCGCCGACGCGGAACTCCAGCACCGCCGGATAGCGTACGTCGCCCGCCGGATCGGGCACGCCCGCGGGCTGGTTGCGGCCCTTGTTGACCAGCCGGAGCCTCCTGCCCGCCAGCCCCCGGAAGTCGACGAGCAGGTCGAACCGCTCGGCCGGGGCCGCGGTCAGCGTGGGCAGCGCCTCGTCGAAGTCGACCGGGACGGGCCGGGGCAGCAGCCCGCCGTCGCTGCCGATCTGGTGGACGACGCCCGGCACCGGGTTGTCGTCCTCGTCCACCAGGACGAGGTTGAAGATGCGCGCGTTGGACGCGTTGACCAGCCGGAAGCGGTACCAGGCGTCGTCGACGTCGGCGTACGGCCAGATGCGGCCGTTGACCGTGGTGTACGGGCCGCTGAACGGGATGGAGACCGGCTTGCCCGTCTCCGGGTTCTTCTGCTGGACGATCACCGTCTTGTGCAGCAGCCGGCCGTTGAGGCGGCCGTCCTCGTCCGTGTCGAGGTTACGGTCGGCGAGCAGCAGCGGTATCTCCCGCTCCCCGGAGGGGAGGTGGAGCGCGTCCTCCTCGTCGTCACGGACGAGGTAGGTGCCGTACAGGCCCGTCATCACGTTCCACCGCGTGATGTTCATCGCGTGGTCGTGGTACCACCACTGCACCGCCTGGTGGTCGTTCGGGTACTCGGACAGCTGGGCGTCGCCGTGTCCGACCGCGTTGTCGGCCCAGCCGTCGTTGCCGCCGCCGGTCTGGGCGCCGTGCAGGTGGGTCACCGTCCAGGCGGGCAGGGCGGCGACGTCCTTGTTCGGTTCGACGCCCTCGCGGCCGGGCTCGGTGGTGGCGGGCGGGCGGCCGTCGGTGCGCAGCGGCACCTCCACCGAGGTGACCGGGTACTCGCTCTCCTTCGGGATGCGGTTGGTCCAGGCGATACGGATGCGCTGTCCGCGCCGCACCTCGATGGTCGGGCCGGGCACCTGGCCGTCGTACCCCCACATCAGGGTCGGCGGCAGCTGTGGGTGCAGGCGGACCCAGGTGGGGCGCAGAGCGATCTCCGTCTCGTGCGTCACGTCGGCGGACGCGGCCGCCGGGCGCAGGACGGGCGGGACGGGTAACCGGGTGGCGTACGGCGTCAGTTCGCCCGGTTCCGGTGCCTGCTTGCCCGCTGCGTCCTCGGTGATCCTCTCGATGATGTCGGTCAAGGTCGAACACCCCCGTGTTCCGTTGTCTGTTCCCTTGTCTCAGAAGACTCCCGACGCCCCGCCGAGGTTCCCGGAATATCCCGTTCCGTACGAGAATTTTCCGAAACGGCCGGCGCGATGTCAGCCGATGGGCAGCGCCGACCCCAGGTCCGGTACGAAGCCGTGGGTCCGGCGGGCGAGATAGCCGGCCTTGTACCGGTCGACCTCCCGGTGCCAGTGCAGGACGCCCGCCATCCAGTTCTGCAGGTCCGCCACGTAGTGGCCCATGGCCTCACGCGCCTCGGCCGACAGAGCGAAGTCGTCGTACAGGACCGGCAGTTCGTGGCTGACGATGTGCTCGAACTGCTGCATGCGCTGGGTCGTCAGGTCGTGGACGATGCCGACGGCGGCCGGGTAGTCGCAGCCGAAGAAGTTCTGGACGACGAGGATCGCGTTGTGCAGCTCGCCCTCGTACTCGATCTCCTTCTGGTACGAGAAGACGTCGTTGATCAGGCACCCGTAGTCCACGGCGGCGTTCTCCAGCGCCTGGACGGGGCCGCTGCGGTAGACCTCAGGCGGGATCGCGGGTCCCTGGCCCGCGCGGCACAGGCTGAGGGTGAGGTCGGAGCCGAAGGTGGCGCGGCGCATCTCCAGGTAGTCGACCGGGTCGGGGATACGGTTCTGCAGCTGGTTGGACAGCTCCCACACCCAGCTCTCGGTCATCTCGTCGACGCAGTCGCGCAGGCCGCGCCGCTGGTCGGGATTCATGCCCGCGGTGGTGCGGGCCCACAGGTCGATCAGGCCGCGCTCGATGCCGTTGACCGGGACGACGGTCGTCTCCGCGCTGTCGCAGGGCATGCACGCCGACAGGCGGGCGGTGGCGAGCCGGGCGGCGGCCAGGTCACGGCGGCTCCCGAAGACCAGCGGGTAGTAGTCGTCGGCGTAGGTGCCCCAGGCGAGCCAGTACGCGCTGAGGTCCAGGACCTCCGGCGTGGCGTCCGGGTCGATTCCGGCCGCGCACAGCGCGAAGTCGCAGGCGGCGAGCTTGTCCTCGTCCCAGACGCCCTCCTTCAGCATGCCCATGCGGTGCATCCACGCGGTCAGGCGGGGGCGGCACGCCTCCAGGTGCGGGCTCAACCCGACCTGGTGGGGCATGTGGAAGTCGGGCAGCAGCGACGGGCCGACCTTCTGGAAGGGCACATGCGCGTACGCCCGCAGGCGTTCGGCGGCGGCCGTGGCGAGCAGCGCGCCGACGTCGGCGGCCGAAGTGCCCGGACCGGTCAGCCTCTGCCAGGGCGCGACGGTAGTGGCGCCCTGGTTCATGTAGCGGCTGGAGCGCAGGTGCCACTCGTGGCCGCCGGACTGCCAGTCCTGAAGTCCCTTGGTGTAGGCGGCGACCGCGGCGACCTCGTCGGGCCTGAGCCCCTTCTCCAGGGCAGCGGCGGGCACTTCGGTGAGCGCGGTGTGCTCGAACTGGTGCAGGCGCGAGGTGAGGATGTCGTTGACGGTCTCGGCGGCCTCCTGGGTGGTGCAGCCGAAGAAGGTCTCCAGCACGAGCACGCCGTTGCTGTTCTCGCCCTCGTCCTCGACCTCCCGCTGGTAGGAGAAGAGGTCGTTGCGCAGGTGGACCGCGTCGGAGAACGTCTCCATGAGCACTCTGAGCGGACGGGTCCCGGCGACGGCGGCGGGCACCTCCGCGGTCGCGTACTCCACGAGCCCGGCCGACCAGGGGGCGCCGCCCACCTTGCGGCGCATCTCGATGTACTCGACCGGGTTGGCGATCCGCCCCTCGTTGATGTTGGACAGCTCCCACATGGACTCGTTCAGCAGGTGCTCGGTGGCCAGGGAGAAACGCCGGCGCCAGTCGACGGACATCGACGGCACCGTCCGCCTCCACAGGTCGGCGAGGCCCGCCTCGACCGGGTTCCCCGGCTCCGGCAAGGGTGTCGCCGGGTCCAGCGGCATGAACAGGGGCAGGCGGTCCAGGTGGGCCTTTCCGGCTGCGCGGTCCGGGGTGCGCTTGTACATGTCGAGGAAGTGGTCGTCGAAGAAGAACACCCAGACGTACCAGTCGGTGATCAGCGAGAGGGCCGGGCCGTCGCAGTCGGGGTGGGTGTAGGCGCACAGGAGCCCGTAGTCGTGCGCCTCCAGGTCGGCCTGGTCCCAGATCCCGGAGCCCTCCAGCATGCCCATCTCGCGCGCCCACGCCGTCGAGTGGGCACGTGCCTCGTCGACATGCGGGTTGAGCCGCGCGGGATACGGCATGTAGAAGTGCGGGAGTTCGAACGGCTGCGTCATGCCCGGGCCCTACCCGTGGCCCGGAAGCGCCATCCGCCCCCCGGCGATGATCACACCATCGCGTGAACCGCCTGTGAAGCAGGGAACTTCCGTGGTTTTCGGTTGCGTTGGCCTTGGCTCACGCGAGTCCCGTCCGCGCTCTTGCCGAGCCCCCGCGCGCGGGTCACGGTAGGCGCATGACCTCCTTCGTGCTGCCCCATGAGGTGCACGGCGACGGCATCCACAAGGTGTTCGCCGTGCACGGCTGGTTCGCCGACCGCTCCGCCTACGAGACCGTCCTGCCGGATCTCGACCGGACCGCCTTCACCTACGCGCTGGTCGATCTGCGCGGCTACGGAGCCGCCCGGGACGCCGTGGGCTCCTATACGACGACCGAGGCGGCCGTGGACCTGGTGGAGCTGGCCGACCGGCTGGGCTGGGAGCGGTTCTCGGTGATCGGGCACTCCATGGGCGGCGCGGTGGCACAGCGGCTGCTGTCGGTCGCCCCGCACCGGCTGCGCCGGATCGTCGGGGTCTCCCCCGTGCCCGCCTCGGGGCTGCCGCTGCCCGGCGAGCAGGGCATGCTGTTCACGGACGCGGCGCACCGGCCTGAGAACCGGCGCACGATCATCGACTTCACCACCGGGAGCCGCCGTCCCGATGCCTGGCTCGACCGGATGGTGGACCGTTCGCTGGAGCGCAGCGACGCGAAGGCGTTCCGGGCCTGGCTCGACTCCTGGGCGGGCGAGGACTTCCGCGCCGACGTCGAGGGCAGCGAGGTGCCCGCGCTGGCGGTGGCCGGCGAACTCGATCCGGCGCTGTCGCCCGCGCTGATGCGGGAGACGTGGATGTCCTGGTATCCGCGCGCCGAACTCGTGGGGCTGCCCGGTGCCGGGCACTACGCCATGGACGAGACTCCGCTGGAGCTGATCCGCACGGTGGAGGACTTTCTGCGAGCGGACGAGGGCGAGCCGGCGTGAGCGTACGGGAGGGGGTCCCGCCGGTGCCCGACGTCCCCGACGTCCCCGACGTCCCCGACGTCCCCGACGCCTTCGACCCGCGCCGGTACGCCGCCGGGGTGCCGTACGCCGACTACCGTCTCCTGCGCGACCATCACCCGGTCGCCTGGCAGGACGAGACCGAGCTGCTGGGCTGGCCGGCCGGGCCCGGGTTCTGGGCAGTGACCCGGCACGCCGACGTGGTCCGTGTGCTCAAGGACTCGGCGACGTACTCCTCGTACCTCGGCGCGACCCAGATCCGTGACCCCGACCCGGACGACCTGCCGTTCATACGGCGCATGATGCTCAACCAGGATCCGCCGCAGCACGGCAGGCTGCGGCGGCTGGTGAGCCGGGCGTTCACTCCGGGGCGCGTCGACCGGTTCACGGCGGTCGCGCGCGAGCGGGCCCGGACCCTGCTCGACCGGGCGGTGGACGAAGCCCGGTCGGGTAACGGCACGGTCGACCTGGTCGCCGCCGTCACCGACGAGTACGCCCTGCTCAACCTGGCGGATCTGCTGGGGGTTCCGGAGAGCGACCGGCGGCTGCTGCTGCACTGGACGCAGCGGGTCATCGGTTACCAGGATCCGGACGAGGCCGGCCCTGCGGTGCTGGACGAGAGGGGCAAGCCGGTCAACCCGCGTTCGCCGGCGATGTTGCGGGACATGTTCGCGTACGCCGGACAGTTGGCCGCATACAAGCGGCGGTATCCCGCCGACGACATCATGACCACACTCGCTCTCCCCCGGTTCTCGGCTTCGCTCGAACCGGGCGGTGCCCCCATCGCCGAACTCGCCGACGCCGAACTGGAGATGTTCTTCTTCCTGCTCACCGTCGCGGGCAACGACACCGTGCGCAGCGCGGCACCCGGCGGGCTGCTGGCCCTGGCGGAGCATCCGGAGGCGTACGAGCTGCTGCGCGCCGGCAAGGCCGAAATGTCAACCGCAGTGGACGAGTTGCTGCGCTGGCACCCGCCGGTCCTGACCTTCCGCCGGACCGCCGCGCAGGACACCGAGCTGGCCGGCCGGCGGATCCGGGCAGGCGACAAGGTCGTGGTGTTCCATGCCTCGGCCAACCGCGACGAGCGGGTCTTCACCGAGCCGGACCGGCTGGACCTCGCCCGCACACCCAACCCGCACGTGTCCTTCGGGGACGGCCCGCATGTGTGCCTGGGTGCCCACTTCGCCCGCCTGCAGCTGCGGCTGCTCTACGAGGAGGTGCTGCGGACCCTGCCCGGCCTGCGCCCCGCGGGACCGGCAGGACGTCTGGTGTCCAACTTCATCAACGGCCTCAAGTCACTTCCCGTGCAGGTCGCTTGAGACGTTCGAGGCGTTCACCTGGATCAGCGCGTGGGTGCCGCCGGTGCGCCAGGCCTGCCCCTCCGTCGCGGCCAACGCGGCCTCGGTGTCCGGGGTCAGGCCGGTGATCACGTCGGACTTCAGGGTGCGCAGGGTGGCGACCGGGCCGGGGAAGTAGGCGGTCACCTCCTGGAAGGACGTGGTGGGCGGCCACAGCCGGTCGCCCACCAGACGCCGGTAGTTGAGGTCGCCCTTGAAGAGGGTCAGCGTGGCCGAGGCGAACTCGGCGCGCAGGTCGTCCGGTTGGTCGGCGTACGGCAGCGGGGCGCAGGAGAAGGGGTGGGCGCGCACCGTGAGGCGGCCGTCGGCCATGGCCGACCAGAGCGTGCGCCCGTACCCGGCGGCCGCGCCCGGCGCCACGGCGAGGCGCTGCAGGGCGTCGACCACGTCGGCGGTCGTGGCGTCGGAGACGTAGTAGGGGTACGGCTTGACGTGCAGGACCGCCCGGCCGATCCGGCCCTCGGCGAGGAGATGGGCGATCAGGAGCAGGTCGGGGACGAGTTCGCGGCCCGCGTTGTCCGCGACCAGCACCAGCGTGCCCGTGCCGGAGGGCGGCAGCAGCGACCACAGGGTCTCGCTGTCGTCGGCGACCAGAGCGGGGACCGGCTGCGCGGCCTCGGCGCCCGCGGCGGACAGCCGGAAGCCGAGGTCGGCGCGGTTGCCCCACAGCGAGCCGTGCAGCAGGGCGCGCGCCCGCTCCGGCTCCGTACGGTCCTGGAGCGCGTCGAGCGCGGCGAGTTCCTCGTCGGTCTCCGGCGCGTCGAGTTCGGCACGCTTGAAGGGACGGAAAGGGTCGATGCCCTGCCAGGCACCCGGGCCGAACCAGCCGACGGCGTCGAGCAGCCGACGGTAGAAGTGGCTCTCGGACCACAGCCACGGCACGTCGAACCAGGACCGGCCGACGTAGTCGTCCAGCCCCCAGGCCCGCCACCTGTCCCGGTCACCGGCACCCTCGGGCAGCGGTTCGATCACACCTTCGGTGCAGCTCTTCAGCAGCTCGTCCAGCGCGCGGTGCTGCCCGGGGGCGTACGGGAACGCGTCCCGCACCTGCCGGATGATCGCGGGGTGCCGCTGGGCCAGCACACTGTGCGGGAACGAGCCGGGTTCGTCGCCGACGATGACGGGTGCCGTGGGGGTGTCGGGCATGGGCGTCACCGTATCGCGCGGGTCAGCCGGTTCTTGTCTCCCGTTCCAGCTGCGTGGCGAGGGTCAGATAGCGGGGGCGGCGGTGCACCGGCACCAGGCCCCGGACCATCAGGTGCCACATCTCCGCCACCCTGCGGGGCAGCCGTCCGACCGGTTCCAGTGAGCGGCCGGCGACCCGGGTGCCGATGAAGAAGCACACGAGGGAATGAGCGACGACACCGACATCGGTCTCGGCGTGCACATCCGCCTCCTTCACGGCACCGCTGAACTTACGGGTGGCGAACTCCAGCCACTCCGTGAAGGGGTGCCTCAGCGGCGGCCGTACGGTGACGTCCGCGGTGGCGAGGCGAAGTCCGGCGCGCGGCACCGGATCCTCCACGGCCAGCCGTGCGATGGCGAACGTGGCACGCATCAGGGCCTCCAGCGAGGTGTAGCCCCGGCCCTCGACATCGGCCACCACCTGCTGCGCGGCCCTGGCCTGCAGTTCCAGGATGGCGTGGGCCAGATCCTCCTTCGCGGCGAAGTGGAAGTACAACGCCCCCTTGGTGACCTGCGCGTGGCCCACGATGTCGCTCAAACTGGTGGATTCGTAGCCCTGTCGGTCGAACAGATCGGCGGCAGCAGTGATGATCGTCGCCCGGGTCTGCTCAGCGCGTAATTGCCTCGCCATCAACTGACCCCTCCTTGCAGCTCTACCGAACGGGACACGCGGTTTGTTTTGACTCACGCATACGATAACTCACCCAGCGCCAAAGGGAGTCAGCCGGTCGCACTTCCATGTGTCACACGTTCCGTCCACCCGCACGACACCAGGCCAGGGCATGACACTCCGCAAACGGACGGCCTCATAACGCACTCCTTCCATCACTTCTGCATGTTTCCGGAAGCCAAGGAAGCCAAGGCACTGTGCTCACCGTGCCCTTGACCGCCTCGGCAGGAGGCTCGGGGCCCATGTTCCGGTCGAGCCTCGCGGTGACCCGCAAAAACCGTCTGACCGGTCGGGTGCGGTGCGCCGAGGGGCACCAGGAACGCCGGAGTGGCTGAACGCTACGGACATGGGCCCCGTACTGGACTCAGCAGACCCCGTTCCCGCGCCTGCCGAGGAGAAGTGCCCCGGATGACTCGGATGACCGCCCGCCTGAGCGTCACGGCGGCCGCTGCGGCGACCCCACTCCTGCTCCTGCCGTGGGCGGCGGGGCCTGCCCAGGCGCACGGTGCCCCCACGGACCCGGTCAGCCGGGTGTACGCCTGCTCGCCCGAGGGCGGCAGCGCGAACCGGTCGGCGGCCTGTCGCGCGGCGATCAGCGAGAACGGCGCCCCGTTCACCGCGTGGGACAACCTGCGCGTGGCGGAGGTGAACGGCCGGGACCGGCAGGTGATTCCGGACGGAAAACTGTGCAGCGGAAACCTGCCCGCCTACCGGGGCCTCGATCTGGCCCGGCGGGACTGGCCGGCGACCCGGCTGACGCCCGGCGGCAAACTGACGATGACGTACGCCTCGACGATCGCGCACACGGGCACGTTCAGGCTGTACCTCACGAAGCCCGGCTACGACCCGTCGAAGCCGCTGAAATGGGCGGACCTGCCCACACGTCCCTTCGCCGAGGTCACGGACCCGCCGCTGACGAACGGGGCGTACCACTTCCGGGCGACTCTGCCGTCGGACCGGACGGGTCGTCAGGTTCTCTACACGATCTGGCAGAACAGCAGCACGCCGGACACGTACTACTCGTGTTCCGACGTGGTGTTTCCAGGGGCGAGCAAGGGGGCGGGGTCGAAGTCGGGCTCGGGCACGGGCACGGGCTCGGCGGAGGCCGCGGAGACTGCCGCCGCCTCGCATGCGCCGGCGAGCACTCACCCCGCACGGACGGAGACTGCGCAGCCGTCGTCCGGGACGCCAACTCCTGCCGAGAGGAAGGGAATTTCGGCCGGCGCCACCGGCGACAGCACGCCGGTGGCCGACACCACCCGCGCGGACGCGGGCCCCTCGGCGCCGTTGCTGGCGGGCGGCGCCGCCGCGGTGCTGGTGCTCACCGGGGGCGCCGCCCTGGTTCTGCGTCTACGACGACGCTGAACGTCTCTCCTGCGAGAGTCAGTTGACGTAGACCCGGGCGCCCGCGTCCGCGACCGGGGCGTACTTGGCGGTGAAGTAGCCGTTCGCGAAGCACAGCGACGAACCGGAGCTCTTCGTGAACTGCTGGTTGGTGAAGGCGATGCTGCTGTCGCTGTTGTCGGCCTTGCCCGTCAGGCTCGGCGCCTGGTAGACGCAGGTGATGGTGCCCAGCAGGGTGCGCAGCTTCACCGTGGTCTGGATGGTGGAGCCACTGCCCGGCGAGACGGTGAGGGTGCCGTCGGAGGCGACCGTCGCGGTGTAGGGCAGGTTGTCGACCGTGATGCTGCTGACGCCGAGCACACCGGTGACGTTGCTGGTGCAGCTGGTGCTGTCGAAGGAGTGCCCGGTGACCGACTCGGTGGCCGTGCCGGGTGCGGTCGGGTTGCCCGTGACCGTGGCGGTGAACTGCGACGACGTGCAGGTGACCCCGCTGGTGCCGGTCGCGCTGGAGTAGAGCGTCGCGGTCGTGCCACTGGCCAGCGGTGCGGTCAGGGTGTCGCCGACCGCGGCGGCGGTGCCGCCGGCGCTGCCCGTGGTGAGGACGGCACTTCCGTCCGCGGAGGCGGGGACGGCCATGGCAACGGTGAGCGCGGTGACGGTGCCGGCGAGGGCAAGGAGGGATCGCGTACGCATGCGGGTGCCTCTTTTCTGGGGTGGGGGGCAACACGTGAGGTCAGGTGGGGGGTGTGGGTGACGTGGGGGTGTGGCTGGCGTGGGGGGTGGCGCTGTGGGGGCGGTGACGCGGGTGGGGGCGATGACGCTGGGTGGGGGCGCGTGGCGCGCCGTGGAGCTGGGGGCTGGTGCGGGGTGAGGGTGCCGCCGACGCCGGGCCGTGACGCCTTCTCCGTACGTGACGGACCGGCGACGGCGGCCGGCCGGGCACCGGCCGAAGACCTCGGGGGAAGGCCTCCGGCCGGGCCGGACAAGGGGCGGCCGGGCACGGACCGAGGAGGGAAGCGACCGTGCCGATACCGCGCTGGTGCGGAGCGGTTGTCGAAGGAAGGAAGGCAGAGCGGTTACCCAAATGAAGGCCGGGAACGCGGCCGATGCCGCTCGGCGGATCCGGCGCCACGGATCCGGGGAAACCAGGGAGAGTTGTAGACCTGCTCAACCATCAACGTCAAGGCGCAACAAGGGAGTTGCTGTTCACCGGGGGCTGTCGGATACCGCTTCGGAACGCGGCTGGTCGGCACCCGCGCACATCCAACACCCTTTTTTCACAACTCCCTTGACCCTCGAAAGTAACCGGCGGTAACTTCCTCGAAGGCTACTGCCGCGTAACGAGAAAGCCCTTGCATCCGCCGGGAGTGCGAGGAGGCGTGTGCGGCAGCCGCTGTCCGCGCCAGGACAACGCGCCACTGAAGCCCAACCTGCATTGATCTATGCCCCTGGGAGCAGACATGGCCTCGTCCCCGGACCTCTCGTCCGCCGACAACACCCCCGAGAACCCGGGAAGCGGTTCCCCGTCCGAAGCCTCAGCCACGTCCGGGACCGCCGCCGGCGGCGAAAGACGAGGTCGGGTACGACTGCGCAGGGCCGCTGTCATGGCGGTGCCCGCCACCATGGTCGCCGCGGGCCTCGCGATCCTCACCGCGGAGGGCGCGCTGGGTGTGCAGTTCGCGATCTCCGGTATGCCGTTCACCGTCACGGCGACGGAACTCAACGGCACCGGCTTCGAGCAGTTCGGCGGGCTCGACAACATGGCGGACGGCAGCCCGAACGCCGGGGACACCGGCGGGCAGGTGCTCGTCGTCACCTCCGCGATCAAGAACGCCACGCTCACCAAGCTGTGCCAGAGCGTCGACCTGGGCGGCACCAACCTGAAGATCACCGCGGGCGGCGGCGAACACAAGGTGACCGCGAGCGACCTCACCACCGACTCGACCGAGCTGTCGGGCGACGCGGCCTTCGACAACATCGAGATCGGCAACGACGCGAGCACGCTGAACAAGGCGAACGCGAAGGGCCCGATCGGCGTCTTCAGCCAGCAGGCCGACACCGTGCACATCGGCAACCTGCGGCAGACCAACTACGCGACCACCGCCGGTGTGTTCAGGCTGCCCGGACTCAAGCTGAGCTTCAGCGACAAGGCCTGCTGATCCGATGCCGGAGCGTCCACGTCAGGGACTGAGGCCCGCCTTCCGCAGATGGCGGGCCCGCCGGCCGTTCTGGGGCGGGCTGCTGCTGGCCCTCGGCGGCGGCGAGATCCTGCTCACTGAGAAGGCCTCGCTGAAGGTCGTGATGCACATCGGCATGCAGGGCCTGGCCGGCTATCTGCTGCCGACGCTGATGCTGATCCTGGGTCTGCTGATCCTCTTCAACCCCTCCCAGCGGCTCTTCTACTCCCTCACCGGCGTCCTGCTCGCCCTGGGCACCTGGCTCACCTCCAACCTGGGCGGCTTCTTCATCGGCCTCCTCCTCGGCGTCACCGGCAGCTGCCTCGCCTTCGGCTGGCTCCCCGACCAGGAGCCCCGGGTGAGCCGCCGCCGACGCCGCAGGGCGGCCCGGGCCGCGGGGCAGGGGCTCGGGGAAGAAGCCGGCGAACCGGCTTGATTTCGACGCTCGACCACCCACCGCCGAATCGGACCGTCGGCAATGCTCCATGCATGAACGAGATCGTGCTGATGTCAGATCCGAAGATCGCGGCCGTCCCGGTGCTCGACTGCGGTGAACCGCTCGTGGACGTCCGGCTGCGGGACCTCGCCGTCGATGCCCGCACAACCGATGACTCGGGGGCGTTCGCGCATCTGCGAGAAGGGGTGCTGACCCGGCTCCTCAAGGCTCAGGAGCTGCTGCCGGACGGCATACGGGTGCTGTTCGTCGAGGGGTACCGGCCGCCCGCGCTGCAGCGCCACTACTTCGAGAGCTATGCCGGCACACTGCGCGGCGACCACCCGGACTGGTCGCCGACGCAGGTCCGGGATGCCGCGAGCCGGTACGTGTCGCCGCCGGAGATCGCGCCGCACAGCGCCGGCGCCGCGGTCGACCTCACCCTGGTCACCGCCGACGGGCAGGAACTCGACATGGGGACCCGGCTGAACGCCAGCCCGGAGGAGAGTGCGGGTGCCTGCTACACGGACGCCGAGAACGTCGGCCCAGAGGCACGTGCCAACCGGCGGATCCTCGGGGACGCCCTGACCGCCGCGGGCCTGGTGAACTACCCCACCGAGTGGTGGCACTGGTCCTTCGGCGACCGCTACTGGGCCCTGGCCACCGGAGCCGACAGCGCGATCTACGGCCCGCGCGAACTCGGCTGACCGGGAATTCGGTCCAGGTTGCCGGAACTTATCGGCCGCCCCAGACGTTTCTACGGTGCTGTAGAAGTTGGCGTGGACGTTTCGTCGAGGCATTCGACCGTGGATACGAGGAGTTCGTATGGCCCTGTGGGACCGCGTCAAGGAGTCGGCGTCGCAGATGCAGACCCAGTTGGTGGCGAAGAAGAACGACCTGAAGAGCGGCGCCTTCCGCGACGCGAGCATGGCGATGTGCGCGCTCGTGGCCGCTGCCGACGGCACGATCGACCCGTCGGAGCGACAGCGGGTGGCGCAGCTCATCGCGACGAACGAGGTGTTGCAGAACTTCCCGGCCGACGACCTGAGGCGCCGCTTCGAGGAGAACCTGAACAAGCTGACCACCGACTTCGACTTCGGCAAGGTGAGCGTGCTCCAGGAGATCGCCAAGGCGAAGAAGAAGCCCGCCGAGGCGCGGGCCGTGGTGCAGATCGGCATCGTCATCGGCGGTGCGGACGGGGACTTCGACAAGACCGAGCAGGCGGTCGTACGTGAGGCGTGCTACACGCTCGACCTGCCGCCGCACGAGTTCGACCTCTGATCCGTCGCCACCCGCGAGGATGGAGGGCATGCTCGACGACCTCGACCGTGCCCTCATCCACGCCCTGCACCTTGACGGCCGGGCGCCGTTCAGCAGGATCGCCGGGGTGCTCGGTGTCTCGGCGCAGACGGTCGCCCGCCGCTACCGCCGCCTGCGCACCGAAGCCGGGCTGCGGGTGGTGGGCCTGCCCGACCCGCACCGGGCCGGGCGTACGCAGTGGCTGGTACGGCTCACGGCTTCGGCGCGGTCCGCGCAGGACATCGCCGCGGCGCTGGTACGGCGGCCCGACACGTCCTGGGTGAAGCTGACCTCGGGCGGGACGGAGATCACCGCAGTGATCCACGCCCCGGCCGAGGAGGCTTCCCCTGACTCCCTTCTCCTGCGGGACATTCCACGCACCGGCGGCATCACCGCCGTGTCCGCGCACCTCCTGCTGCACACCTACCTGGGCGGATCCTCGAACTGGCGCCGCAGCGCCCAGGGCCTCGACGAGGAGCAGCGGGCGGCGCTGGAGTACCGGGGCAGCATTCAGGCCGTCCGCCAACCCCGCTCGGGCGACGCCGAGTTGCTGGCCGCGCTGGAGAAGGACGGGCGGCTCGGCCAGGGGGAGCTGGCGCGGGCCACCGGCTGGTCGCCCGACACGGCGGCCCGGCGGCTGGCCGAACTCCGCTCGGTGGGCGCGCTGTTCTTCGACGTGGAGATCGACGCCGGGATGTTCGGGGTACGCACCCGGGCGCTGCTGTGGCTGTCGGTGCGCCCGGCGAACTTGGAGGAGGTCGGTCTCGCCCTGGCAGGCCACGACGAGCTGGCCTTCGTGGCGGCGACCACCGGCCCCACGAACCTGGTCGCCCAGGCCCTCTGCCGCGACCCGGCCGACCTGCACCGGTACCTCACCCGACGACTCGGCGCACTCCCGGCGATCCGCACCCTGGAGACGAGCCCCGTCCTACGCACCCTGAAGGCGGCGAGCCCGTCGCTGACGGACCTGGCACGGGTGCGGCGCGCATCGTGGTGAGGTCGGTCCAGGTCCCGCGCGAGGGCTAGCGCGCCTCCTTCGCGCCCGTCCTGACGCTCGTCTCCCCGCCCGTCCTGACACTCGCCTGCGCACCCACCCGGGCGCTCGCCGCCGCGCACACTCCCACGAGCCCCACCGCCACCCAGCACGCGGCCTGGGCTGCCCGCAGGGCCGCGGCCGGATTCCCGGATCCGGCACCGGCCAGGTACACGCTGCCGAGGACTGCCACACCCAAGGTGGCGCCGAGTTGCTGGACCGCGTTGAGGAGCCCGGCCGCCGAGCCGATCTCCTGGGGGCGCAGCGGGTGCAGGGCCAGGGTGAAGAAGGCCGGGGTGAACAGGCCTGCGCCGAGGCCGATGAGGGCGAGGGCGGGCAGGAGCGCGCCGGGGTAGTGGCCGGGGGTGGCCGTGCGGTAGGCGGCTACGGCGGCGAGCAGACCGGTCAGGAGCACGCCGAGCCCGTACGGCATCACGCGGCGCCCGTACCGCCGTACGAGACGGGCGCCCGCCAGCCAGGACGCGACCGCGAGGCCGGCCGACCACGGGATCAGGCTGAGGCCCGCCGCCAGTACGCCGGTGTGTGCGCCGAGTTGGAGTTGGAGGACGACCACCGTCGTCGTTCCGGTGGTCACCGCGAAGAAGGCGGTCGAGGTGACCAGGGCGGCGGGGAAGCCACGGTGGGTGAACAGGCTCGGCTCCAGAAGGGGCCGGGCCGAGCGACGCTGGTGCCGTGCGAACAGGGCGAGGACGAGCACCCCGGCGAGCAGCAGCGCCCAGCGGTGTGCGGGCAGTCGGGTGACGTCGGCGCCGATGACGGGATACACGACGAGTCCAGTGCCGAGCGCCGCCAGGGCCGTACCCGGCCAGTCGAGGGCGGGCCGGCTCGGCGCCCGGTCCTCCGGGAGCAGCGGGGCGAGGGCGAGGACCACCGCGGAGACGGGCAGGTTCACCAGGAACGCGGACCGCCAGGAGGAGCCGAACAGGTCGGCGTGGGTCAGCACACCGCCGAGGACGGGTCCGCAGACGGCGGCGAGGCCCATGACCGGACCGATGCTGCCCAGCGCCCGGGCCGTCTCCTCCCCCGAGAACATCGCCTTGATCAGCCCGATGGTCTGCGGGACGACCAGGGCCGCCGCCGCGCCCTGCACCACCCGGAAGCCGATCAGCAGGCCCGCCGTGGGCGCCAGGGCGCAGGCCGTCGAGGCCACCGTGAAGGCCACGACACCGAGGACGAACAGCCGGCGTCGGCCCGCCAGGTCGCCGAGCCGTCCGCCGGTGATCAGCAGCACCGCGAACGGCAGGGTGTAGGCGGTGCCGAACCACTGGACGTCGGAGACCGGGCCGCCCAGGTCGGCGTGGACGGCGGGCGCGGCGACCTGGACGACGGTCGCGTCCAGCAGGTTCATCGCCTCGCCCAGGAGCAGGGCGAACAGGGCGGCCCAGCGATGGCGGTAGGCCTCGGCGGGCAACACGCGTTCCGTGGTCATGGGGGTCCTCTCACGCTCGGCACGTAGCGGTCACGGGTCAGCGTGGGAGTGCGAGGAAGGTGGGCTCCAACCAGGCGCAGAGAGGTGCGGATTTCTTCCGTCACACCCGTGGTCCGTGCGGAAAACTCACGCGTTGGCCAAGTCGCCCGTGCCGATGCCGCCGTACGCGTTGACGGCCGGGTGGACGTGTAGGCGGAGGGCCTCGGTGAGGGCTGTGACGAAGGAGGGGTGGATGCCGGAGCCGCCGGACAGGAGCTGGTTGGCCCGTACGGCGAGCATCGCGCGGATCGGGCGGGGCGGCAGGAGGGGGCCCGCCGCCGCCTGCGTGGCTGCGCAGGATGCGTAGGCCGTGGGCGGTCTCGTCGGCGGGGTCGACGGGGACCGAGCTGTGGGCGCCGACGCCGGTGCCGCGGTCGTACCAACGGCCGCCCGCGGCGAGGCGGTCGGCCTGCTCGCGGGCGCGGTGGAGCCGGTCCTGGGCCGATGGATCCAGGGCGGGTTCGGCCGTGGCGTCGGCGAGGCGGATCAGGTCCGGCAGGGACAGGGCCGTTCCGTCCAGCACGACGCGGGTGTCCCCGGCCTCCGGGGGCACCCGCGTCGTCGGGTCCACGGTCGCGTCCGCGCCGCGGTGCGTCAGTCGAGACCGGCGGACTTCAGCCAGGCCTTGGCGACGTCCAGCGGGTCCTTGCTCTGCGACGCCACCTGGGTGTCCAGGTCCAGCAGGGTCGCCGTGTCCAGCTTGGCGGAGACGGCGTTGAGCGCGTCGACGCCCTTCTGAGGCAGGGCGCTCTTGTAGACGAGCGGCTGGACGTTCTCGAAGCCGAAGAGGTTCTTCGGGTCCTGCAGGACGACGAACTTCTCCTTGGAGATGTCCGCGTCCGTGGTGAAGACGTCCGCGGCCTGCACGGCGTCCTTCTTCAGCGCCGCCTTGGTGAGCGGGCCGCCCGCGTCCAGCGCCTTGAAGGACTTGAACTCCAGGCCGTAGACGTCCTTCAGGCCGACCAGGCCCTGCTGCCGGGTCTGGAACTCCGGCGAGGCGCCGATGACCAGGTCCTTCGCGATGTCCTTCAGGTCGGCAATGGACGACTTGCCGGTCAGGTTGTACTTCTTCGCGGTGGCCGCGTTGAGCGTGACCGAGTCCTTGGACTGCGCGGGCGAGGGCTCCAGCACGGTCAGCTTGGAGTCCAGTTTGGCCTCGACGGCCGACGTGGTCGCCTCGACGGTCTTGGGCTTGGCCTTCGGGTCGAGATAGGCCAGCAGCGCACCGTTGTACTCGGGCAGGACCGATACGGCCCCGTTCTTGAGCAGACCGTAGGTGGTCTCGCGGCTGCCGATGTTCGGCCGGTAGGAGACCTTGATTCCCTTGGCCTTGAGGGCCTCGCCGTAGATGTCCGCGAGCAGGATGCTCTCGGCGAAGTTGTTGGATCCGACGACCACGCCGTCGCCGCCGGCCTTGCTGTCCGAAAGGGGGTTGTCGCCCTTGTCGTCGGAGGAGTTACAGCCCGCCAGCAGGGCCGTCGCCGCCGCGAGGGCGACCGCCGCCGCGCCTCGGTTCCTCCGGATGGGCCTGCTGATGCGCTTGGTGGAAGTCACACAACTGATCCAATCCAGCCAGTTCTCGGTCAGTCAAGTGTCTCTGGGTCACCGATTGGCTTCGATGCGCGGTCAGTTGCATGCAGAGAGCGCTCACCTTGTAACTCATTCTTGATAAAAGGCGAGGTGATTGCCCCTTCAAGGGGCCTGTAGTCTCACGGGAGTCGAATTCGGTCACAGCGGTGCACGGGGCCCGCTTCCGCCGTAAGGCACCCTCATGAAGGAGGCCCGGTGTCCACGAACCAGGTGGACGCGCCCGCCCGGCATGCCCCGGTACACGGCGGTGTACGAGGCTTCGCCGACCGCTGGCCCTTCCGGCGCAAGCTCAACCTGCTCGTCGCCATCCCGCTCGCGGTGATCGCCGCCCTGCTGTCGTACCTCGTCAACGACCTGGTCGAGCAGTCGGACACCGCCGAGTCGGCGGCCCGGACGGTGCGGGACAGTGCGCAGGTGGCCCGGCTCGTGGACCGCGTCGAGGCCGAGCATCAGCAGGCGATCCTGCTGTCCGCGCGCTACGAGACCGGCTGGTCCAAGCCCTCGCTCGCCGCCTACCGCGCCGCGCAGGAAGGGGTGAAGGCCCAGACCGAGAAGGTGCGCGCCACCTACGGCGACCGGCTGCCGTACGCCGAGGAACAGGCCCTCAGGGACGTCGACGACCTCTCCAGCCTGCGCCAGAGCGTCGAGCGGGGCTATCTGCCGGCCGACAACATCGACCCTCCCTACGTCGACGCGACACGCCACCTGCTCGACAGCCTCGGACTCGACCACAACACCACTCTCTCGTCGGCCTTCACCGGCAACCTGCTGGACTCCCTGCTGCGCGCCGACGCCGCACACGGCGCCTTCGAGACGAGCGTGTTCTCCGCGACGACCGGGGACACCAACGCGCTGATCGAGTTCACCAACGCGGTCGGCTCGTACGACCTCTACACGCACCAGGCCGACCGCTTCGGCCGGTTCGCCACCGAGCGCCAGGCACGGCAGCTGGCCGGCATCGACCACACTCCCGCGCAGCAGCGCATCGCGCAGGCGTACGCCGACTTGCAGATCGACCCCACCCAACTGGAGGCCGGGTCGCGGGCCGAGATGCGCCGGGCGGTCCAGGACGCGCTGGCCGACTCCCCCAACTACCCCGAACAGGCTGCCGCCCGGCTGAAGATCACCACCTCGCTGATCGGCCAGATCGCCGACCGCGCCGACCGCGAGGCCTCCTCCGCCAAGTGGCACGCGCGGCTGCTGCTGTACGGCACGCTGGTGGCGTTCGCGCTGTGGATCGCCTTCGCGGTGCTGGTGCGCCGCTCGGTGGTGCGGCCCGTGCAGGCGCTCACCGGGGCCGCGCAGGAGGTCGCCGAGGTGGCCGGGCGCGAGCTGGACCGAGTGGCCGACGACGACGCCGAGGACGACGGGCCGCCCCGGCTGCGGGACATGCCGGTCACCGCGCGCGACGAGATCGGCGACCTGGCCGAGGCCTTCAACCGGGTGCAGACCACCGCCGCGGCCCTGCTGGAACGCCAGGTGCTCAGCCGCCGCAACACCGCCGAGATGTTCGGCAACGTCGGCCGCCGGGTCAGCAACCTGACCACCCGCCAACTCGCGCTGATCGACGCCGTGGAGCGCGGCGAGACCGACCCCGCGCTGTTGGAGCGCCTCTACTCCATCGACCACATCGCGGTGCGCCTGCGCCGCAACGCCGACAGCCTGATGCTGCTGGCGGGCATCCGCGAGACGGCGCTGGACGGCGGGCCCCTGGCGCTCTCCAACGTGGTGCGGGCCGCGCTCGGGCAGATCGAGGGCTATCAGCGGGTCCGGCTGTACGCCGCCTCGGACACCATGGTCGAACCCGACATCATCGGCGACCTGACCCTGATGATGGCCGAACTCGTGGAGAACGCGGTGTCGTTCTCCCCCGAGGGCAGCCCGGTGGAGGTGACCGTCCGGTCCGGTGCCGAGGGCGCCCACGTCGTCGTCACCGACCACGGCCTCGGCATGAGCGCCGAGCGGCTCGCCGAGGAGAACGCCCGCCTGATCCGCCGCGAACGCCTGGACCTGGTGCCGACGAAGGTGCTCGGCCTGTTCGTGGTGGGCGCGCTGGCCCGGCGCTGGGAGATCGGGGTGGAGCTGACGCGTACGCCCGGCGGCGGTGTGACGGCGGAGGTGACGCTCCCGTCCTCGCTGCTGCTGACGATGAGCCCGGTGGCGGAGCCAGTAGCCGTGGCGCCGACGGCAGCGGACGTCCCGTCCGGACCGGTGCCGTCCAGCTCCGCCGAGCAGAAGACTGACTCCGCCGAGCAGAAGACCGAAACCGCCGGGCACAAGACCGACTCCGCCGCGGAGAAGACCGAACCCGCCGGAAGCAGGCCCGACTCCGCCGGGGAGAGCACCGGCCCCGCAGTCCCCCTGCCCCGCCGTGTCCCGAGCCGTGAGACCGCCGCCCCCACGGAGCAGCCGCAGCTCGTCCCCTCCGGCACCGCCCGCCCCCTGCGCCGCCGGGTGCGCGGGGCCACGCTCCGGACGACCACAGGCGCCTCCGAGGCCGCACCGCAGACGGCGCGCACCCGCGACGCCGAGGCGGAGCGCAGCGCGCTGGAGGAGTTCGAGGCGGCGGTGGAACGCGCCCATCGGGACTGCGACACCGGAAGTCACGCGCGACCGCACCCCGAGGAGACCTCCTCCGCTCCCCCCACGCCGACCCCGCCGCACGACCCGAACCACCTTCCGGAAGGAGCCGAGCAGTGAGCACGTCGACAGGTGACACCCCGACGGGCGGCACCGCGCCGACCGACCTGCAGGCAGCCGCAGCCGACTTCACCTGGCTGCTGAACCGTTTCGCGACCGAGACCGCGGGCGTCGTCGACGCGATCGCGGTCTCCTCCGACGGCCTGCTGATCGCCGTGTCGGAGCTGCGCGAGCGCGCCCACTCCGAGCGGCTCGCCGCGATCGTCTCGGGCATCACCAGCCTGGCCGCCGGCGCCTCCGGCAACTACGGCCTGGGCGGCCTGAACAAGGTCATCATCGACCTGGAGGGCGGCCATGTCATCGTCTCCGCGATCGGCAGCGGCGCCGTCCTCGGCGTGGTCACCGACAAGGACGCCAAGCTCGGCAACATCGCCTACGAGATGACGGTGTTCGCCAACCGCGCCGGTGCGGCGCTCAGCCCGCAGCTGGTGCTGGAGCTGAAGAACACCGTGGGCGCCACGCGCTGAGGCGCGCGCCCGGACAGGAGGAGTGGACAGCCATGGCGGACGGCACCCGGCCCCCGGGCCCGGACCCGGACCCGGTCGGCCCCGCCCCCGCCGTACGGCCGTTCCTGGTCACCGCCGGCCGGGTGGCGGATGCCGCTCCCGGCCGGTCCATGCCCGTGGAGACCCAGGTGGTGGCCACCGCGGCGGGTCTCGACGCGCTCGGCCGGCTCTCCTTCGAGCGGTACGACATCGTCGCCGCCTGCCGGCTGCCGCAGTCGATCGCGGAACTCGCGGCCCGGCTGCGGCTGCACCTCAACGTGGTCCGTGTCCTGGCCGAAGACCTGCGCGAGGCGGGACAGCTGACGGTCCACGTACCCGACGCCGCGGCCACCCACGACGCCTCCGTCCTGCGCAGGGTTATCGACGGCCTCCGGGCCGTCTCCGACTCCCGAGGGGTACCGAGTGACACCGACTGAACCGCTCACCCGGGGCACGGCCGGGCCCGCCGCCGTGCGGCCGCCGCTGCCGGTGAAGATGGTGATCGCGGGTGGCTTCGGCGTGGGCAAGACCACCACCGTCGGCTCGATCTCGGAGATCGAGCCGCTGACCACCGAGGCGTCGATCACCGAGGTCGCGGCGGGCGTGGACGACCTCACGCACACCCCGCGCAAGACCACGACGACGGTGGCGCTGGACTTCGGCTGCATCACCATCGACCCGACGCTGAAGCTGTATCTGTTCGGCACGCCCGGGCAGGAGCGGTTCGGGTTCATGTGGGACGACATCGTGGAGGGCGCGGTCGGCGGTCTCGTCATCGTCGACACCCGCCGACTGGACGACTGCTACGCGGCCGTCGACTACTTCGAGCACATGGACATCCCGTTCGCGGTGGCGGTCAACGCCTTCGACGGGAAGGTGGAGCACTCCCTGGACGAGGTCCGCTGGGCGCTCGACGTCTCCGACGGCGTCCCGGTCGTGGTGTTCGACGCCCGGGAGCGCGGCTCGGTGCGGGACGCGCTGCTCGTCGTACTCGAACTGGCGCTGGCCCGCACCGAGCAGTGACGCCTCAGTTGCTCCGGCGCACCCCGGGCGAGACCGCGACCCGGGACACCGCCCAGAACACCACGAGGGTCGCGAGCGCCATCCCGGCGACCAGGGTGGCGCCGCCGACGACCTTCTCGTAGTTCTTCTGGTAGAGGCCGTCGATGATGTAGCGGCCGAGGCCGCCGAGGCCGATGTACGCGGCGATGGTGGCCGTCGAGACGATCTGGATGGCGGCCGACCGCACTCCGCTGAGGATCAGCGGGAGCGCGACCGGGAGTTCCACCTGGAACAGGACCCGTGACTCCGGCATGCCCATGCCCCGCGCGGCGTCCACCGGGGAGGGGTCGACGGACCGGACCGCCTCGTAGGTCGTGACCAGGATCGGCGGGACGGCGAGCACGACCAGCGGGATCATCACGAGCCCCGTGCTGAAGCTCAGCCAGGTGACCAGCAGCACCAGCAGGCCGAAGGTGGGCAGCGCCCGGGCCGCGGTGGCGATCAGCGCGAGCACGTTGCCGCCGCGCCCGTAGTGCCCGGTGACCAGGCCGACCGGCAGCCCGATCACGGTGGCGAGGGCGAGCGCCTCCAGGGAGTACCGCAGGTGCTCGACGACGCGGTACGGGATGCCGTCGTAGCCGTGCCAGTGCGTGCTGTCGCTGAAGAAGGCGTTGACGAAGTTCAGGACGTTCACCGGGCCGCGCGCTCCTTCGGCATCCAGGGGGTCAGCAGGACACGCACGGCGACCAGCAACGCGTCGAACACGACGGCCAGTACGGCCGTGGTCACCACGGAGTTCACCGCGAGGAGGGGCCGGTTGTAGATCTGGGCGTCGTGCAGCAGATTGCCGAGGGCGCCCTGGTTGCCGATCAGCATGCCGACGCTGACCAGGGAGATGCTCGACACGGTCGCCACCCGCAGGCCCGCGATGATCGCCGGTACGGCGATGGGCAACTGGACCTGGAGATAACGCCGTACGGGTCCCAGGCCCATGGCCGTGGCGGCGGCGAGGGTCTCCGGCGGCACCGAGCGGACGCCGTCCACGATCGCGGGGACGAGCACCACCAGGCTGTAGACGGCGAGCGGGATCATCACCGTGGTCTCGGTCTGGCCGGTGTAGTCGATGAGGACGACGAAGAAGGCCAGGGACGGGATGGCGTACAGCACGGTGGTCACACCGAACACGGGCGGGTAGAGCCAGCGGAACCGTACGCACAGCTGGGCCAGGGGCAGCGAGACGAGCAGCCCGGCCAGCACCGGCAGCAGGGCTTCCCGCAGGTGCAGGCCGATCAGGCCGAAGTAGCTGTTCTGGAGGTCGCTCGGGATGTCGAAGAAGCCGCTCATCGCGCGGCCTTCGCGTCCTGTCGACCCGCGGTGTGGGCGGCGCGGATGGCCTCGCCGATCACCTGCTGGGAGACGACGCCGACGGCGCGCCCCTCGTCGTCCACGGCCACGGCCCAGCCGGTCGGCGAGAGCACGGCCCCGTCGAGCGCGGTGCGCAGCGAGTCCGTGCCCGGCACGAACGGCCGCCCGTACGGCAGCAGTCGCTCCCGGTCGATCTCCCCGGCGGTGAGGTCGTCCGGCGCGCCCCAGCCGAGCGGCCTGCCGTCGGTGTCCGTCACCAGGAGACAGGGAGCCGTGCCACACGAGGCGAGCTTCTCCGCGCCCGCGTCGATCGCGACGACGGGAGCGGTCTGCAACTCCAGTTCGGCGGACGGGAAGAAGGAGAGCCGCCGGATGCCCCGGTCGGCGCCGAGGAAGTCCTCCACGAAGGGGTCGGCGGGCGCGCTGAGCAGCTCGGCCGGCGGGGCGAACTGGGCCAGCCTGCCGCCGGTGCGCAGCACCGCGACCATCGTGCCCAGCTTGATGGCCTCGTCGATGTCGTGCGTGACGAAGACGATGGTCTTGCCCAACTCTTCCTGAATACGGAGGAGTTCGTCCTGGAGGCCCTTGCGTACGATCGGGTCGACGGCGGAGAAGGGCTCGTCCATCAGCAGCACCGGCGGGTCGGCGGCGAGCGCCCGGGCCACGCCGACGCGCTGCTGCTGGCCGCCGGAGAGCTGGTACGGGTACCGCTTGGCGAGCGCGCTGTCGAGTCCGACCCGCTCCATCAGCTCCGCCGCCCGCGCCCGCGCCTTCTGCCTGCCCCAGCCGAGCAGCCGGGGCACGGTGGCGATGTTGTCGAGGATGGTGCGGTGCTGGAAGAGACCGGCGTTCTGGATGACGTAACCCATCGACCGGCGCAGGGTGTTGACCGGCTGCTGCCGGACGTCCTGGCCGTCGAGGAAGATGCTGCCCTCGCTGGGCTCCACCATCCGGTTGATCATCCGCAGGGTCGTCGTCTTGCCGCAGCCGGAGGGGCCGACCAGGACGGTGATCGCACGGTCGGGTATCTCCAACGACAGCCCGTCGACGGCCACCGTGCCGTCCGGGTACCGCTTGGTGACTGCATCTATCCGTATCAAAACGCCGCGTACCCTTCGGTTTTGGCGAGGCCTGGGCCGTTGCGGGGAGAGTCTAGACGGCGAGTGTTTCAGTACTTTGGCCAGCGGCTGATCTTCCTCCTGTGCCAGGTTGTGACCCATGACGAACCGGTTACTGGCCGTACGGGTGGAGGATGCGGGATGAGCGGTCTGGTTCGCCGCCCCGGGGTTCCCGGAAGTCTGGGGCGGGTGCTGCTGCGCCACGACGTCCCGGTGGGTACGTGCTTCCAGGTGGCACCGGGCATCCTCGTCACGGCCTGGCACGTCCTGGACGGTCTCGGCTGCGGCCCTGTGGGCAGCGAGGTGCCGACCGACGCACTGGACGGTTCGCCGGGCACGGAGCCCGCCGAGGTGCTCGCCGTCGACCCCGCACGCGACCTGGCCGTACTGCGCCGGGCGCGGCCGCTCGCCGAGTCCGTGCCGGGCTGGGCGCCGTCCGACACCGTGGGCTCGCCCACCGGGGTGGTCGTCATCGGTGTCGCCGAGATCGACGACCACGGCCGCCGCTACGCGTTCCTGCGGGCGAGGGGCACCTGGGAGGGCGGAACGGACCGGGACGGCGTGCTGCTGGGCCGGCTGTCCTCCCCGGACGTGATGCGCGGCATGAGCGGCGCCCCCGTGGTCCGGCAGACCGACGGGATGGTCCTCGGCGTGGTGTCCGCGCGCTACAACAGCGCCGACGGCTGGCTGCCCAACTCGGTCTGGGTCGCCAGGACCGAGGACCTCACCCGCCTGCTGGAGCAGGACGCGCGCACTCCGGTACGGCGCCGGATCACGTTCGGCGACACGGTGGGCACCGTACTGTCCGTGGGCGGCACCGGGGCCGTGCCCGCCCTGGAGGCACCGACGGACGGCGTCGGCCCCGTGGAGGCGGCCCGGGAGGCCGCCCTGGCACTCGTCGCGCTCGACGGCGCCTTCCGGGGCCGGGGCGGGCTCGACGACGTCCAGGAGCGGATCTTCTCCCGGGCGTGCGGCACCGGTTGGGACGCGACGGCCGTCTCGGGTCTGCGGCAGCGACTCCGGCTGCGCGGCCTGGAGCCGAGGGTGCTGCTGCCCCGGCTCCCCGATCACCCGGAGGCCGTCGAGCGATGGGCACGGGCCGTGCCCGGCGCACCGCCGCACCAGGAGCTGTCAGGGCACGCCGCCCGGGCGTTCCTCGGCCGGCTGCGCGGGACACTCGCCGAGGAGGTGACGGACGGCCTGCTCTCGGGCCTGTCCGGCGCCTCCCGCCGCTTCCTCCACGAGGCACTCACGGACGGCACCTCGATCCCGCTGTCGGGCTTCCTGCACGCTCTGCTGAGCCACCTTCCGCCGACGACGTCGACCGAGGCGGTCCTGCGCTCCTCCACGACGACGGCCACGGCCGGCCCGGGCGCCGGCGTCCGCACGGAGCGCCCCGACGCCGACGCCCCGCCCGGACCCGCTCCGGGGCGCCCCGAACTCACCGCCGTGGCCGCCCAGATGTGTGGGCTGCCGGCCGTGGACCCCTGTGTCGCGGGACGCGAGAAGCTGGTCGCCGACGTGGCCGGCGCCATCGACCGGCGCATGACGCGGCACGGAAGGGCGACCGCGTTCCTGTGCGGGCAGCCCGGCGTCGGCACCTCCGTGGTGGCCGTCGAGGCGGCCCGCGCGCTCGCCCCCGCGTTCCCCGGCGGGGTGTTCCACGTCGACCTGCACGGACTCCTGCCCGACGCCCGGCTGAGCGCCCGGACCGTGGTCCGGATCCTCGCGGAGGCGCTCGGCCTCGATCTCGGCTCGGAGGCGAAGGACGACGCCCGGCTGATCGCCGCCTTCACCGCGGGGCTGCACGAACGGCGGGTCCTGCTGATCCTCGACAACGCCCTGGACGCCGCGCACGCGAGGCCGTTCGTCAAGGCACCCGCCGGCTGCGCCGTCCTGGTCACGTCCCGCGACCGGGCCCAGGACTACGCGGACCCGGGGCTCGTCTTCGAGGTCGGACCGCTGGACCGGGAGGCGTCGGTGACCGTGCTGACCCGGTGCGCCGAGGGCCGCCCGCCCGAGGTGACCGGGCAGAGACAGGAGCTGCACCGACTGGCGCACCTGTGCGCGGACGTCCCCCTGGCCCTGCGCATCGTCGGTGCCCGCCTCGCCCAGCCGTCGGGGCCGCCGCCCGACTATCTCGTGCGGCTCCTGGAGGAGGAGTCGGCACGGCTGGAGGGCCTGTCGTACGGCGACCGGGCGGTGCGGCTGGCGATCCGGCTCAGCCACGAGGCACTGGACCCGCCGGCCCGCCGCGTGCTCAGGCTGATCACCGCCGCGCCCGGGGCGGCCGTCACCGGGCCCGAACTCGGCCACTGCCTCCAGGCTCCCGCACTGCGACAGGAACTCCTGCTGCTCCGGCTCGTGGACCGCAGCCTCGCCCTGCAGGACCTGCTGCGCATGCCCGCCGGGGGTCCGCTGGCCACCTTCCGGCTGTTCGACCTCGTGCACCTCTTCGCCCGGGAGCGCCTGGCGGAGGACGAACAGCCGGACTTCGTACGCGAGTTCCAGCA
This sequence comes from Streptomyces sp. NPDC001816, assembly GCF_042892235.1. Lineage (NCBI taxonomy): Bacteria > Bacillati > Actinomycetota > Actinomycetes > Kitasatosporales > Streptomycetaceae > Streptomyces > Streptomyces sp. NPDC001816. The sequence continues at coordinate 366,692 of NZ_JBIATY010000001.1, read as the reverse complement.
TGCATCCGTGTCCTACCTCTGCGACCGGCTGACCGAGATCACCAACCAGGAGCACGGGGCGCAGCTCTCGGGCGAGCTGGAGCCCACCCGTTTCCACGCGGCCCAGCGGCTCGCGCGCGACAACGACTGGCTCGACCTCGCCACGGACCTCACGGTCGGGCTGCACGTCCTCTACACCGCGCGCCGCGAACTCGACGCGGTCGTCGCCGTCAACAACGACCGGGTGGCGCTGCACCTTCGGCAGAACCGGCCCGAGGACGCCGTCCGGGCCTGCCTGTTGAACATCGACGCGCTGCGCGACGCCGGGGTCCTCGACCTCGCCGCCGAGGCCGCGCGGCGGGCTGCGTCCATCGCCCGTGAGTACCGGCTGCCGGAACTGACCGCCGAGGCCGAGTTCCGGCTCAGCCTCGTCCTGTGGGCCCAGGAGGAGTGGACCCAGGCCCTGGCTGCGGGCGAGGCCGCGGTCACCACCCTCACCTCGACCGGCCGCGGGGCAGCCGCCGTCCCGCTCGCGATCAACAACTGCCGTTTCGCCCGCCGGATGTCCGACTCCGACGCCGCCGTACGGTGGGGCAGACAAGCCATGGAGCTGGCCGACCGGTGGGGCACCGCGAACCTGCGGGCCATGGCGGCGAACGCCTACGGCCTCGCCGAGGACGACGCGGGACGCCACGCGTCCGCGCGCGATCTGTACCGTCGCGCGGCCGGGTTGTGGGAGGGCGTCGGCGACCTCTCGAACGCAGCGAACGACTCCAACAACGCCGCCTGCATGGCCCGTGACCTCAACGACCCGGCCGACGCCGCCCCGCTGTTGCTGAAGGCCGTCGACCTGTGGCAGCGGGCCGGCTCGCACGCCCGGGCCCTGGAGGCCCTCGTCGACCTCAGCGCCCTCTACGCCAGTCAGGACGCGTACTCCACGGCCGTCGAGACGCTCGCCCGTGCCGAGGCGCTGTCCGCGGGCGCCGCCGCGGACGCGCCCGAACCCCTGCGCACCGAGGTGTCGATCCGCCACGCGGCCGCCCGGCTCTTCGGAGACGGGCCGTACGACGTTCCGCCGTCGCCGGGCGAGGGCGCGCCGGAGCACGAGGACGTGCGCGGCGCCCTGGACGCCCTCACCCGCCACCGCGACGGTCGGCTCGCCCTCTCCCAGGCCCGGGAGAAGGTCCGTTCGCTGCTGACCGTCCGCGCGCGGAACCTGGCGCCGCGCAACGAGAACTGGGTGTACGAGGAACTGGGCGAGGAACCCCCAGACCGCCTCGCTCTCGAAGCCTGACGTCTCTGACGTGACGGTGGTGACGTCAGCCGGCCCCCGCCATCGGCACCCCGCCCGTCCGCACCACCCGCCGCCCGGCGTCGACCGCGAACACCTCGCAGCCGGCGCGGGCCGCGGCCCAGGCCACGCCCTGCTCGCCCAGGGCGAAGGCGGCGGTGGCGGTGGCGTCCGCCTCGGTCAGGGTCGGGGCCAGCACGGTCAGGCTGAGCAGCCCGGTCGCCGGGCGTCCGGTACGCCCATCGAGGCCCCCGTCGGTCACCTCCAGCACCGCGCACACCCGGCCGGCGTCCTCGGGGTGCCGTATCCCCACGCGCCACGGCTCGCCGGAGACGACCGACCAGCCCTTGACCACCGCGCAGGGGTCCAGGGGGTGTCTGCTGGACCAGGCCGGCGACGCGGGGTCTGGCACGCACATCTGCCGCGTTGTCGTCGGTTGCCGACGCTCCGCGTCGACGCACGTTGATGTCGGTACGGGGCTACGCGGACCTCTTCCAGTACGCCGCCGCCAACGCCCCCGGGGAGCGGGAGAGGCACCTGTCCCGGCTGCGCGCCGAGGCCGCCCGGATGGGCGTCCTGCTGGACGACCTGCTGCTGCTCGCGCGCCTGGACGCGGCGGAGGTGGACGCGCCGCTGCGGCTGCGGGACGCGGATCTGGTGGAGCTGGCCGAGGAGGCGGCCGCCGCCTTCCGGGCCGGCCACCCGGAGCGCCCGCTGACCGTCGCGTCCGGGCCGGCCTCAGTGCGGCTGCGCCTGGACCCGCACCGCATCCGGCAGGTGCTGGACAACCTGCTCACCAACGCCGCGGTGCACACCCCGGCCGGTACGAGCGTGTCGATGGCGGTGTCCGTCACGTCGGACGCCGCCGTGGTCCGGGTCGCCGACGCGGGACCGGGCATCCCGGCCGCCGACCGGGACCGCGTCTTCGACCGCTTCTACCGGGTGGACAAGGCCCGCAGCCGGGACCGGGGCGGCAGCGGGCTTGGCCTGTCGGTGGCGCGGGGGCTGGTGGAGGCGCACGGCGGAAGCCTCGGGCTGGACCGGCAGGACGGGCTGACGGTGTTCACGGTCGGCCTGCCCCTGCGGGCCGCGCACTGAACGGCCTCCGCCTCCTTCAGGGCGGTTCCCCTGGCCCCGGGCATCCCTCACCATGGAGGGTCCGGGGCATGGCGAGGGGGCGGTCTGTGCAGGCGGAGAAGGTCGACGCGTTCGTGCTGACGGCGATCGAGCCCGAGTACCTGGCCGTCGTCGGCCATCTCGGCCCCGGCCGCGAACGACGCACTGCCGACGGCGCCGTGTACGAGATCGGCCGCTTCCCCGCAGAGCGCGGCGAGCTGACGATCGGCGTGCAACTGGCCGGACCCGGGAACGAGTTGGCGGCGGCGCTGGCCGAGCGGGGGGTGGCCCGGCTGCGCCCCTCGGTGCTGCTCCTCGTGGGCGTCGCAGGCGGCCGCAAGGACGCGCGGCTCGGCGACGTGGTCGTGGCGGACACGGTCTACGGCTATGAGAGCGGCCGGGACGAGCGGGACGCCTTCCGTCCCCGGATCAAGTCCTGGCCGTCGGCCTTCGCCCTGGTGCAGCGGGCCCGCCTGGTCGCGGCCGACCGGCGGTGGCAGGGCCGTATCGAGCCGCCTCCCGTGGTGGCCCCGGCCGCACATGTCGGGGCGCTGGCCGCCGGCGCGAAGGTGGTCGCGCACGCCGAGTCGGCGTCCGGCAGGCTGCTCGACGAGGTGGCGGGCGACACGCTGGCCGTGGAGATGGAGGGCCTCGGCCTGCTCACGGCGGCCAGGATCAACCCCCGGGTGCAGGCCCTCGTGATCCGGGGCGTCTCGGACCTGCTGGGCGACAAGGAGTCCGCGCACGACGCCCATTGGCAGCCCGTCGCCGCCCGGCACGCGGCCGCCTTCGCCTTCGAACTGCTGGCCACACTGGGCGGCACGGCGCCCCGGGAGCCGCTGTCCACGCGCCAACTGGGAGAACTGACCACACTGTTACTTGCCGTTCCGGGCATCTCGACGCCCACCGCCTGGCAACAACTCCTGAACACCCTGCCGGACATCGGCAACCTGACCAGCCGTCAGCACAGCAGCCGCCTGGAGGCGCTGTCGCTGCTGCGCACCTGCGAGTCGGCAGACGGATGGCCGGCCCTCATGGAGTCACTCGACGCACTGTGGCCCGGCACCCCCGCGGTGGAGGAGGTACGGCACTACCTGATGCAACGTCAACTCATCTGAGCAGCACGGGACTTGTGACTACGAAGTGTTGCCGGGCGTTCACCCGAATCGCTTGGCGGAGGCCGACGGCTGTGGAAGAGTGCACGGCCATGAAGGGATGAGGAATGGCTGCCTACGGGGGCGGCGGCCTCGGACTCGTGCGCGAGTTCGCGGAAGCCTTGGGCAAGTGCGCCAGCTTACAGGAGCGGAGCTCACGGGCCCTGTGCCTCCGGCTCATGGCCAAGGAACTCGGCACCCCTCCGGCAGTCCGGGAGTACGACGTGGCGCACTACTTCCTGCTGGAACTCGCCTCGGTCTGCCTGGAGAGCCCGCGGACGATGCGGGCCCTGCTGGAAGCGCTCACCGCGTTCCACGAGGACGTGACGGAGATAAGGGCCCTGACCGAGAACCTGCTCGCCGACCCCGCGCTCCCGGTCGACGAGGTCCTCTCGCTGCGCCCCCTGCTGGACGGCTTCGCACCGCCCAACCTGCCCGCGCTGTGCCGCAGAGCCGTCGGCAACCTGCGGCCGGTTCCCCCCTATCCCGACGCCTGGAGCGCCTTCGAGGGGCTCAGCCGGCTCAACGCCCGTGCGGACGGGCTGCCGCCCACCCTCGCCTTCGTCGAGTACGCGGCCGCGGAGGCCCCGCACGACCGCCGCTTCGCGCTGCGGTCCTGGAACGACGGCCAGGCCCAGGCCCTGTCGCTGCTCACGGAGCTGCGCAACCTGCGGCAGCAGGCCGCGTACGCCGGCACGCCCGAGCCGGGCAACGCCTACCTGGTGGTCCGCCTGCTGCGCAGAGAGGAACCGGGCCGCTATCTGCTCACCTCATGGCGTCACTACGACCCGGACGACCCGGACGCCTGGCGTCCCCGGCAGGAGAGGAGTGTGGAGGTGACACTGGCCGAGGCGGAGCGGGAGGTCGAGCGGCTGGTCTTCGAGGCCGACGAGCACTGGGCCCGGGACGCCGACCGCATCCATGTGGAGTTCCTGCTGGGCTCCGACGATCTGACCCTGCCGGTGCACCGCTTCCGCACCGAGCTGGACAGCGATCCGGTGTCCTGTCTGAGCGTCGGGTACTGCGTGGTCGTACGGAGCCTGCAGCGGAGCCGGACGCCACGGTGGCACCGCGCCTGGGAGCAGCGCTGGACGGCCCTGCGGGACACCCCGGAACTCGCCCGGCCGCTCGTCGTGGGCGGGCGGCGGACCGAGGATCCGCGGTCCGGGGACGTCTCCGGCCTCGACGCCCGGCTGCGGGGCGACAGATCGGTCGGCTGTCTCGTGCTGTCCGAGCCACCGGAGGGCTCCGGCGAAGGGGCGCAGGAAGCACTCGTCGCGCTGCGCTGCGGGGTACCCGCCCTCCTGTGGGACACCCGTGCCGCGCGTGACCTGAAGACACCGCAGCCCGTTGTCCACTCCGACGACAGCGTATACGGCTTGTTCCGCAACCTTTCAGGGCTCCGTGAGGCCGTGACAGAATTGCGAACCGAAGCCCACGGGGGTTCCTTGAACGGCCGCGACGATCATCCGGGGCACCACCTGGTACTCCTGTGGGACGACCCGACCCGGCCGGTCGAGAGCCCTCAGCCGTTGACGGGACCGGACCAGGGGGTGGACGGTCGATGACCGGCGCTGCCCAATTCGAGGGGAACGGCACGGGGGCCATGTCCACGCGCCTTCCGCGGCCTTGGTGGATCTACCGGGGTACCGGACTGCCCCTGCGCGACATCGAACTGACCAAGGTGCTGCCGAAGGCTCCGCCCTGGCGGACGTTCACGGGGACTTCCCCGTCCGCGGACGGGGCCTCGGAGACAGAGGCGACGGTGGAGCCGCCCGCGCCGCCGCAGGACGAGGCCGAGCTGCGGCGCCGGCTCGGGGCGGCCCGCGAGGGCATGGTGCCCGACCCCACCGAGGTCGACCTGGTGAACGCGGCGCTGATCCTGCGGCGCCCGATGCTGGTCACCGGCCGCCCCGGCACGGGCAAGTCGTCGCTGGCCTACCGCATCAGCCGGGAGCTGCGCCTGGGCCGGGTGCTGCGCTGGCCGATCACCTCCCGCACCACACTGACATCCGGTCTGTACCGCTATGACGCGGTGGGCAGGATCCACGCGGCGGCCACGTCGGACGCCCGGACCACCGCGTCCCCGGACCAGGCTCCGACAGACACCGGCTCCGCCGCTTCGGACATCGGTGCCTTCCTCGAACTCGGCCCGCTCGGCACGGCGTTGTTACCCCACGCCCTGCCCCGGGTGCTGCTCGTCGACGAGTTCGACAAGGCCGACATGGATCTGCCCAACGATCTGCTCGACGCCTTCGAGGCGGGCGAGTTCACCATTCCTGAACTGGCCCGGCTGCGCGGTCACCAGCCGGTGGTGGAGGTGCGGTCCGACGACCCCGACCGCACGGTCCGGATCCGGGACGGCCGCGTCCGCTGCCGGGAGTTCCCCCTAGTCGTCATCACGAGCAACGACGAGCGCGAGTTCCCGCCCGCCTTTCTGCGCCGCTGCCTCCATCTCCACTTCAAGGAGCCGGAGCGGGACCGCCTGGCCGACATCGTGGCCGCCCACCTCGGATCGCAGGACGACGATCCGCGGGTCGCCGAGCTGATCCGCCTGTTCGCCGAGCGCAGTGCCCAGGAGAACGGCCTTGCGACCGACCAACTCCTGAATTCCATCTGGCTCGCCACGTCCGGCGCGTACTCCCGTGGCGCCGACTGGGAGGCACTGCTGCGCGCCGTCTGGCACCGACTCGACGGCGTGAGAGAGACGTGACGCAGGGCAGCGGCACCGAACCGGCCCCCTCGGAGCGGGAGTCGTTCGGTGTCTCGTGGTCCGAGATCGCCGACGCCCTGCTCCTGCTGGCCGCCGGGGCGGGCGACGGCCCCGCGGACCGCCGGGCGGACGCACCGGGCCCGCCCGCGTCCGAGCCGGAGCCGACCGCCGCACCACCGGCCGACGCCGGACCGGAGGAGGAGCCGGGCGCCCCGGAGCCGCCGGCACCGGACGAGCGGGGCGACACCCCGGATCCGGGCGCCTCGGTGACGCATGCCCCGCAACCCGCCGGAGCCGTACGTGCCGTCGACGCGTCGCACGGCGCCCCGACCGGACAAGCGCCGGAGAGTGCGGCGCCGGCCGTCGGCGTGCCCGCCCCCTCCCGCCGCTCGGCCTGGCCCCCGATCCGGGCGCGCGAGCTGGCCCGCGCCTTACGCCCCTTCAAGCGGACGACCGCCTCGGTGACGCAGACCGAGCTGGACGAGGCGGCGACCGCGGAGTCCACCGCGCTCAGCCTCCGCTGGATCCCGCGGTTCCGGCCGCTGCGCGAACGGTGGATGGACGTCGTGCTGGTCGCCGACGTCAGCTCGTCCATGGCCGTGTGGCGGCACACGGTGACCGAGTTCGAGCAGGTCCTGCGGCACACCGGCGCCTTCCGGGACATCCGGGTGCACACCCTCGACGGCGACCGGATGGCCGAGGCGGACCCGCCCTGGCACATCGGGCCCTCGCCCCTGACCGTGCGACCGCCCGACCGGGGGCGCCTGACGGTGTTCCTGGTGACCGACGGCGTGGGATCCGGCTGGCGCAGCGGACGGGCGGCCCGCCTGCTCGGGGACTGGGCCCGGCACGCCTCCGTGGCGGTGGTGCACGTACTGACCCAGCCGGTGTGGCACCGCACCGGCCTGCCCGCCCGGCTGGCCCGGGTGCGCGTCCCGGGGCCGGGGGCACCCAACCGCACCTGGAAGGTGGAGGGTGCCACGGCGGCGGACGCGCCGGTCGTCCCGGTTCTGGAGCTGACTCCGTCCTGGCTCGGCCGCTGGGCCCGGCTGGCTGCGGGGCTGACGGCGGGCGCCCACGACCTGTGGGTCACCTCGCCCGGCGCCGGCCGGCACCAGGAACCGGCCGACGAGGAGAGCGCACCCCGGGACCCGATGGAGCGCGTCTCCCGGTTCCGGGCCGACGCGAGCCCGGCGGCCTGGGACCTCGCCGCACGCCTGGCCGCGATCCCGCTCAACATCCCCACGATGGAACACGTGCTGCGCACCGGCGCGGCCGGAACGGGCCCCGGCGAACTGGCCGAGGTCATGCTGGGCGGCCTGCTGCGCCGGGTCGGCACCGCTCCCCCGGACGCGGTGGACATCGCCTACGAATTCCACGACGGCGTCCGCGAGTTGATGCTCTCCGCGGGCGAGTCGCGGGACGAGACCCGCTATCTGCTGCGCAGCACCCTGGAACTGCTCAGCCGTACCTGCCGGCCACTGCGGGAACTCGGCGCACTCCTGGACGACCCCCGGGCCTCCCCGCCGGACTCCCCGTTACCCGAACGGCTGATTCCCTACGCCCACGTTCAGGTGACCGTGACCAGGGCACTGAGCGGCCCCTATCTGGAGTCGTCACGCAGGCTCCGCAGCCGCCTGGAGCAGTCCACGTCCGCGCTCTCGGCCCGGACCGGCCATCCCGAGGTGATAAACGTGACCAATGGACACAAAAGCCCCGAGACGGCTCATGGAGCCAGGGGCGACCAGACCCCGGACGCGCAATCCAGAGACATACGCAACATACCCCACATACCTGAGATTTCGGATAGTTCGATAGAAGGAGCATCTGTGTCAGTCCCCCTCGTCCGAAGCTCTCCGCCAGCGGAAGAGCGTCGGACCGGAGATCCCGCCGTCTGGAACGTCCAGCCCAGGAACCCCAGCTTCACCGGGCGGGCGAAAGAGCTGGCGGCGCTCCACCAGAGGCTGACCACCGACGGGGCCACCGCCGTTCTGCCCGAGGCACTGCACGGCCTGGGCGGCGTCGGCAAGACACAGATCGCGATCGAGTACGTCCACCAGCACGCTCCGGAGTACGACGTCATCTGGTGGATCTCCGCCGAGCGCCCGGAGCAGATCCGGCAGTCGCTGACCCAGCTGGGCGCGGCGCTGGGCCTGGAGACGGGCGGCGAACAGGAGATCACCATCGCGACGGTCCTCGCGGCGCTGAGCCAGGGCCGCCCCTACCGCCGCTGGATGCTCGTTTTCGACAACGCCGAGGACCCCGAGACGGTCCGGCGGTTCTTCCCTTCCCAGACCACGGGCAGGATCCTGGTGACCTCGCGCAACGCACAGTGGGGCCGCATCGCACGGACGGTGGACATCGACGTGTTCACCACCGAGGAGAGCATCGAACTGCTCGCCCGCCGCGGACCGGAGCTGCAACGGGAACAGGCGGCCCGCATCGCCCAGGCCCTCGGCAACCTCCCCCTCGCCCTGGAGCAGGCCGCCGCCTGGCTGTCCGAGACCGGCATGCCGGTGGACGAGTATCTGCACATCTTCGAGGACGAACGCGCGGACCTGGACTCCCAGCGCAGCGAACTGCTCGCCGCCGGCGTCCCCCTCGACTACCCCGAACCGGTCGCCGCCGCCTGGAACATGTCCCTCGGACGACTGGCCGAGCGGCACCCCGGAGCCCATCAACTCCTCCAGGTCTGCTCCTTCTTCGCGCCCGAGCCGATCCCCCGCCGCATCTTCGCCGGTGTGCGCGGTGTCGAACTCCCCGCCGAACTCACCCAGGTGCTGCGCAGCCCCGTCAAACTCGGCGAGGCCATCCGGGAGATCAACCGGTACTCGCTCATCAAGATCAACCACCGGGACGGCACCATCCAGATGCACCGCCTGGTGCGCGCCGTCCTCGTGGGCCGTATGTCCCCGCAGGAGCAGGCCGACATGCGCCACGCCGCGCACGTCCTGCTCGCCAACTACGACCCGGTGGACGTGGCGGCCGTGAACTGGCCGCGCTACGCGGAGCTGCTGGTGCACGCCCGCTTCTCGCGCGCCCTGGAGTGCGACGACGGCTGGGTGCGGGACATGGTGGTCAACATCGTCCGCTACCTGCACGGCTCGGGTGACTACCTGACCTGCCGGGAGTACGGCCGTGAGGTGGTCGACGCCTGGACCTCCCAGCGCGGCGACACCGACCTGCAGACGCTGAACGTCGCCGGCACGCTCGGACACACGCTGCGCGCCCTGGGCGACTTCCGGGAGGCCGCGGAGCTGAACGACAAGAGCCTGCGCCTGCTGCGGGAGAGTGTCGGGGAGGACCACCCGGACACGCTCGCCGCCATCGGCGCGGTGTCGCAGAACACCCAGATCCGGGGCGACTTCGGGGCCTCGGTGCAGCTGGAGGAGGACCGCTGGCGGCGCGCCGTCCGCGTGTTCGAGGACGGTGACCCCACCCTGCTGGCGGCCGCCAACGACCACGCCCTCGCGCTGCGACTGGTCGGCAAGTACACCCAGGCCCTCACCATCGACACCCAGGCCCGGGACGCGGCCAACAGGTCGCTGGGTTACGACGCCCTGCTGACCCTGCTCATCACCAGCAACCTCTCCATCGACGTGCGGGAGTCGGGCGACTACCTGCGCAGCCGGGAGATGCAGGAGGAGACCCTGCAGCGCGTCCGGCACGTCATCAAGGACCGCGCCGCCCCGGTGAGTCTGATCGCCGCCCGCACCCTGGCCGTGGCCCGCCGCAAGGCCGGGGACCACGCCGGCGCCCTCGAACTGAACGAGGAGACGGTGCGGCTGTACCGGAGCAAGTTCGGCGAGCGGAACCTGAACGTGGCCGCGACCGTGCTCAACCTCTCCATGGACCTGCGGCAGAACGCGGACCTCGAAAAGGCCCGTGCCGTGGGCGTCCAGTGCCTGAACACGCTGCGCGACCTGCTGGGTCCGCGGCATCCCTACACCCTCGCGGCCGCGGCCGACCTCGCGGTGACGAGGCGGCTGATCGGCGAGGTGGACGAGGCGCTGGCCGCGGACAGGGAGACGTACGAGTTGCACTGCGCCGCCCTCGGCGAGGAGCATCCGGCCTCCCTGGGCATCGCGATCAACCTGGCCAGCGACCACTACGCGCTCGCCGACTACGCCGAGGCGATCGCGATCGACGAGCGCACGCTGCCGCTGTGCCGGGCCCAGCTGAGTGACGACCACCCGGCCACCCTGGCCTGCTCGATGAACCTGTCACTCGACCTGCGGGCACTCGGCCGGAACGAGGAGGCCCAGCGCCTGCTCGCCGACACCCAGGAGCGCTACCGCGCCAAGCTGGGCAACAGCCACCCGGCCACCGTGGGGTGCGCCCGCGGCATGCGCGCGGACTGCGACGTGGAGGTGCACCGCTAGGGCCTGACGTCGGACTCCCGTCGCCCGCCCGCAGGACGGGCCGTGCTGCGGGCGGGAGAACAACGTGGTGGCCCGGCCCGGCCACCCACCGCATCCGGGCGGGCCGGCCACCGGCACCTCATCCGCGCACGGTCACGCCGTCGGACGGCATCGCCGTCCAGGCGGCCACCGTCTCCGGACCCTGGTCCATGCCCCGGCGCAGGAGTTCGCGGTGGAGGGCGGCCACCAGTTCGGGGCGGTGCAGCAGGGCGTCCCGGGCACGGCCCTCGGGCAGGCTGAGACCCAGGCCCGCCCAGGCGACCGGGTCGGCCGGGTCCTCGGCGACCAGACGGCGGTAGCCGGCCAGCGCGGCGGCACGGTCCCCGGCCGCCCAGGCGTAGTCCGGCACGGAGGCGCCGGCCAGGGTCGGCGGATCCTCGCGCAGGCGGGCGAAGCGCTCCGGGTCGCCGAAGCGGATACGCATCAGGCGGGTCCGGACCTCCGGTGTCGGCGGCCCGGTCAGCGGACGGACCTCCGGGTACCGGTGCGGGGGCGGCCGGCCGCCCTCGAAGGCGTCCGCCCAGGCCCGGACCCGGTCCGGGTCGCAGGTGAGCTGGGAGAGCCGGAAGACCGTCCGATGGTCGTCGCGGGCCTCCTCGGCGGCCTGGCCGGCGGCGGCCGGAACCGGTTCCTTGAGCAGGGCCGTAAGGGTGTGCTCCATCGCGCGCAGGCAGTGCTCGCCCAGGTCGGTGAGGGACGCCTCGGACCACAGGGTGCGCAGCCCTTCCTCGACCTGCCCCCGGCGCAGCGCGAACTCGAAGTCGGCCTGGGCGCGTTCGGCGTCCGAGAGACCGGTGCCCTCGCGCAGGGCCTGCCAGAAGGACGCCACGCCCAAGAACGCGTAGACGCCCTGCAGAATCCCCCGCAGCGGTCTCGGATCGGCACGCCAGGGCGCGTAGTGGGTCTCTTCAAGGCCGCCGCGCAACAGGGTGACCAGGTCCAGGAGAGCGCTGAGCTTGATGTGCTGGGCTTCGTGGACGAGGGCCGCGGCGAGGTCGAGCGCGCTGGACGGCCTGCTCATCAAGAAGCCCCCGTACGATTCGGGGGCGCTGCCGCTGAAGAGGTCCGCGGGGCTGCGATCGGGCAGCGGGGTGAGGGCGAGCAGGCAGTCCGCGACTCCGCCGGGGTCGACGCGGTGCTGCGCCGCCACATGCCGCCAGGCGGCCCGGTACAGCTCACGCCACCGGGACACCTCGTCCTCGCCCAGTCTCTCGACCGGCATCCGGCGCAGGTAGTGCCGCCAGGGGTCGAGGTCCTCCAGCGCCGGGGCGCTCGACACCCCGGCGTGCGTCGCGCGCAGCCGTCGTATCGCCCACCAGCCGGGGGCGTCTCCGCCGAGGTCGTCGGGCAGGCGCACCGTGCCGGTGTGACAGCGCACTCCGGCACCGTGGTCGTCGCGGAAGGCCTCCACGACGGGCTCGGCGGGCGGCGGTGCAGCGGACGGCAGCACCGCCCAGCCGAGAGACGGGAACAGGACGCCCGTGCCGAGGGCCGGGACACGGGCGCGGAACGGGATACCTGCCGCGAGGGCGGCCGCGGCGGCCAGCGCGTGTATCTGCGCGGCGTCCTGCCACACCTCCGGCTCGGGAGCTGACGCGGCATCGGCTCGCAGCCCTCGCAGTACGCGGGCCAGCCAGCTGCCCACCGGGGGGTGGAGCAGTACGGCCTCCACCGCCGCCCGGTCCGCCGCCTCGGCCTCGGCCAGGAGGTCCCAGGCCGTCTGCGCGGACGGCCATGGCGCGTCGGGCGGGACGTCCTGGTCGACGGTTTCGACCAGGGCCCGCAGGAGGACCAGCCGCCGGCTCCGCTGTGCCGTGCGCAGAGCCGCGACGGCATCGCGGCCACCGCCGCCGTGGGCGAGCTGCTGGAGGTGGGGCACGGTCAGCCGGTGCCGTGGGACACCGGTCGGCGTCTGTCCGGAATCAGACCCGGCTTCCGCGCCGTGGACCACGGGTCCGTCATCCGACACGGCTTCTCCTCGCCATCAGCCGGGCAGGAACATGTCAGCAACCGGCGTTCGACGCCGCGCCCAGCGTGGGTGGGGAGTCGACCAGAGCCAGCAGGCGGCGGGCCGCCCCGCTCAACCCGGCGGACGCCAGGGAGCCGACGGCCGCCAGCGGCACTTCCGAGAGATCCACCAACTCGGTCTCGACATCGGGTGCCGACAGATCCACGGCCCGTCCCCCTCTCGACAGCACGCGCGTCTGCCTTCATGGTTGCTCAATCGCCGGGGTTGCGAAAGATGGCTGTCCGGCGGGAACAGGTCAACCACGCAGGATGTGCGAGGAGTTGACACGGAGGGCGGGGCTCAGGAGCCCATCACCTCGGCGTCGTCCGCCTCTTCCGCGCTCTCCCGCCGCGGGTACGGCCGCGCCGCGAGGACCGCCACGTCGTCCTCCGCGTGGCGGGCGTCCAGGTTGGTCAGGATGGTGTCCAGGACCTCGTCCACGCCATGGCCGGTGAAGCGCAGGGCGGACAGGCGGGCCATGGAGCTGTCGATGTCCTCACCGCGGCGTTCCACGAGCCCGTCGGTGAAGAGCACCAGTGTCTGGTCGGGGGCCAGCTTGTGGGTGGCCGACTCGTAGCCGCCGAAACCGGTACCGAGCGGCGGCCCGACCGGTACGGACAGCGCTGCGGTCCGACCGTCCTCGCTGATGAGCACGGGCGGCAGATGACCGGCGCTGGCGAGCGTGACCTGCCCCCTGCCGGGGTCGATCCGCGCCAGCAGACAGGTGGCCGGCCTCCGCTCGGCCTCTCCGGCGGCGATGTCGTCCATCTGCCGCAGCACGCGGTGCGGGGGCAGGTCGGAGGAGGCGATGTAGCGCAGCGAGGAGCGGTAGGCGCTCATGTCGACGGCCGCCTCCAGGCCGTGGCCCATCACATCGCCGACGACCAGCAGGGTGCGGCCGAAATGGAGCCGTACGGTCTCGCACCAGTCGCCGCCGACCAGCACCCGGCTGCTGCCGGCCGGGAGGTAGCGGATGGCGACGTCCAGGTTCGGGTGCGGCCGGCCGGGCTCCGCCAGCAGCGCGCGCTGCAGGTCACCGGCCGTCCGGCTGACCAGGTCGTAGGCGCGAGCGTGCCGGATGTGGGAGGCGGCGCGTTCGCCGAGGAGGGCGAGCAGCTCGGCCTCCGAACGGGTGAACCGCGCTCCGCGGCGCCCCGCGACCAGGACGCCGTACTGGTCGTCGCCGCTGGTCAGAGGCACACAGAGCGCGGGGCGGCCGCGACTGCTCGGCGGCTGCTCGGTCCAGGGCTCCGGCTGTCTGTCGGCCGCCGGGGTGCCCGCCTCCCGGGCCACCGCCGTGGCCCACCGGACATCGGGCAGCACGTCCGGATCTCCGGCGATCGCCTCGTACCCGGAGACGGTCTTCCCGGTCCGCCGCATGACCGCGGCCGCGCCGCCCACCAGCCGTACGGCGGCCCGGGTCAGCTCGGAGCAGGTGGTCTCCTCGTCGAGTGTCGTACCGATCGCGCCCAGGGCCGCCCGCAGGGCCGTCAGCCGGGCCTCCTCGCCCTCCGGCTCACCGGCGCCGTCCGCGCGGTTGCCGTCAGCGGGCGCGGACCTGCGACGGGCCTGGATCCAGCGCGCGACACCCATCACCCTCTCAGAATCTCAAACCGGAGCGAGCCGGGCACCAGTCACAGGTGTCCCGGCCGCTCCCGAAGGCCCGGAAGCCTCAGGACTCATCCGGCGTCAGCCGGAGCGAGATGCTGTTGATGCAGTACCGCTGATCGGTGGGCGTCGCATACCCCTCGCCCTCAAACACATGCCCGAGGTGGGAGCCGCAGCGGGCGCAGCGCACCTCGGTGCGGACCATGCCGTGGGAGCGGTCCTCGATCAGCTCCACCGCGTCGGTGTCCTTCGGGTCGTAGAAGGACGGCCAGCCGCAGTGCGACTCGAACTTGGTCGTGGAGGTGAACAGTTCGGCACCGCAGGCGCGACAGGAGTAGACGCCCTTGGTCTTGGTGTCCGTGTACTCACCGGTGAAGGCCGGTTCGGTGCCGGCCTGGCGCAGCACTGCGTACTCGGCCGGCGCCAGCTCCGCGCGCCACTGCTCGTCCGGCTTCTCGACGTCGTACGACATGAGCCTCAGCCCCTCTACTGCTGCGACAGGCGGTCCAGGATCTGCGGGCCCAGGTCGGTCACGTCGCCCGCGCCCATGGTGAGAACGAGATCACCGGGCTTCGCCATTCCCGCGATCACCGCGGGAATCTCCGCCTTGTCGTGCACGGCGGTGACGTCGGCGCCCGCCGCGCGCGCGGCCTCGATGATCAGCTCGCTGGTCACCCCGGGGATCGGGTCCTCACGGGCCGGGTAGATGTCGAGCACGACCGAGGCGTCGGCGAGGGCCAGCGACTCGCCCATCTCCTTGCCCAGCTCCTGGGTGCGGGAGAAGAGGTGCGGCTGGAAGACGACCAGGATCCGGGAGTCACCGGCGGCGCCGCGCATGGCTTCCAGGTCGGCGGTCATCTCGGTGGGGTGGTGGGCGTAGGAGTCGATCACCTGCACACCGGCCGCCTCGCCCTTGAGCTGCAGGCGCCGCTTGACCCCGGTGTAGGCGGCCAGCGCGGGCGCCAGCTCGGCGGCGGGAATGTCGAGGGCGGCACCGGCGGCCAGCGCGGCGACCGCGTTGAGCGCGTAGTGGCGGCCGGGCACGGAGACCTCGAAGGTCAGCTCCTGCCCGTCCAGCACCGCGGTGACCTGGCTCTTCAGCCCCTGAGGCACCACAGCCAGGACCCGCACGTCGGCGTCCTCGGCCTCCCCGTACGTCACGGTCCGCACCGACCCGTCCAGCCGCCGCGTCAGCTCCCGCGCGCCCTCGTGGTCGGCGGAGATCACCAGCGTCCCGCCGGGCACGATCTTCCCGGCGAAGGTCTCGAAGGACTCGTAGATCTCGTCCATCGAGGCGTAGTTCGCGTGGTGGTCCAGCTCGACGTTGAGGACGATGGCGACCTCGGGCGCGTACTTGTGGAAGCTGCGGTCCGACTCGTCGGCCTCGGCGACGAAGATGTCGCCCTCGCCGTGCAGCGCGTTCGAGCCCGGCGCGTCCAGGTCGCCGCCGATGGCGTACGACGGCTCGCGGCCCAGCTCGCCCAGCGAGACCGCCAGCATCGACGTGGTCGTGGTCTTGCCGTGGGTACCGGCCACGGCGATCGGCCGCAGCCCGTTCATCAGCGCGGCCAGCGCGTCGGACCGGTGCACCACCGGGATACCCAGCTCGGCGGCGCGGGCCAGCTCCGGGTTGTCCTTGCGGATCGCCGACGACACGACGACACAGCTCGCGTCGTCGGCGAGGTGCTCGGCGGCGTGCCCGATGTGCACGGTCGCACCGAGCGCCCGCAGCGCCTCGGCGGTCGCCGACTCCTTGGCGTCGCTCCCGGCCACCTGGGCCCCGCGCTGCGCGAGGATCTTGGCGATACCCGACATCCCAGCACCGCCGATGCCGATGAAGTGCGGTCGGTCCATGGCGGCAGGAAGTCCGGGTGCCATGCAAGTCTCCATAAGATCCGGTACGAGGCTGAGCGCCCCTAGCCTATGCGCTGAAGGTCCGCTCTCCCCACACAGACGGCGCCTAGGCCTTGCTGTGCGAGAACAGCTTCAGCACCGGCACGCCCACCTTGTGCCGAGCCCGGGAAGCCCAGTCCCGGTGGAAGAACTCCTCCACATAGTGGGGGTCGGTCAGCACGATGACCTCGTCCGCACCGGCCTCGGCGACCAAGGACTTCAGCGCGTCCAGCGGATGATCCTCGACCAGCCGCCCCTCGGCCTCACTGCCCGCGGCGCGCAACGCAGCCAGGGACACATCAAGCGCCTGCTGTCCGACGCTCCGCGCCTTCTCACCCTCGGGCGTCTCCCCTTCACGCCGAGCCTCGTCCAGTTCGCCGAGGGCAATGTCGTCGATGGCCCGCAGCAGCCGGTCCGCCTGGTCGCCGCGCGGCTGCAGGAGCACATGGAAGGAGACCTGCTCGTCTCCGTGCAAGGTGGTGACGAACTCCACGTCGGCGGACGTCAGGGCCTTCTCGATCATCAGAACGCTTGTGAACACGCGACGCCTCTTCCCTCCGTGGGCCAGGCAAGGCCCTGCGGAAACCATCCTGCCCCGTGCTGGCACGGGTTGTGCCGGACCTAGTCTGCCCGCCCGAAGCTAAACGGAACGGTAGATTCCGCTGATTTCAGGACCGACGGTAACGACTGAACAGGAACCCGTCCTCTTCCAGCAAAGACGCCAGTTCGAAGCGGCGCGGAACGGTGACGGACGGCCCTCCGGCGATACGCTGCGCGTCCCCCGCGCTGAGCATCGGCGACACGGTCAGGCACAGCTCGTCGAGCACGTCCGCGGCCACCAGCTGGCCGAGCAGCCGGGGCCCGCCCTCGGTGAGCTGCCGGGTGTGGCCGAGGTCGGCGAGGGCGCGTACCGCGCGGGCCGGGTCGACGCCCATGCCCTCCCCGGCGACGACCACCCGGGCGCCGGCCTTCTCGGCGGCCGCGACCCGGTCCGGGGCCGCGGTGGCGCCGGTGAGGATCACGGTGGGCACCAGGGGCGAGGTGAACAGGGGGAGGGAGAAATCCAGGTCCAGGCCGGCGGTGACGATCGCGATCGCCGGGGCGGGGCCCTGTCCCGCGGCCTGCCGGGCCGCCGCGAACTCCGCACGCGCGCGTGCCGGGCGGTACCCCTCCTGCCGTACCGTTTCCGCACCCACCACGATCACGTCCGCGAGCGCCCGGAGCGTGCCGAAGATGCGCATGTCGGCCGCGCTGGAGATGGGCTGGGAGTGCCCCTCGTGCTGGGCGGCGCCGTCGAGGGTCGAGACCATGTTGGCCCGCAGCCACGGCTGCCGGGCCCCGGAACCCGTCTCCGGATACGCGTAGGCGGCGGCCAGCTCGGCGAGGCTCCACTCACGGTTCATGAACAGGTGGGCCGTAGCAGCCTCGCTGAGCGCATGAGCGGCATGGGCACCGGCGGCCCCATGCACCTCCTCCCCCTCCGGGACCCCACCAAAGGCCTGGGCTGCTGTTTCGTAGGTCACAGGGAACAGGCGTCGCATGTCGTGCAGTGTGACACGGCGCTTAGCATGGGTAACCGTGTCGTCCTCCACCGCCGCCCCCGGTTCCAGCCCTCTGACCGATGCGGGCCCCCTCTCCCTGTGCACCCGCGAGCCGCATGTCCCCGCGGACCGGCTGGTCGCCGAGATGGTGCCGCCGCCGCGCTTCGACGCGGTGCGCTTCACCACGTACATCCCGGACCCGAACCAGCCCAGCCAGACCGAGGCCGTGGGGGTGCTGGACGGCTTCGCGGCCGGGCTCGGCGGCGCCCACGCCTCCGGCGCCGGCCGGCGCGGCCTCTTCGGGTTCGGCAGGGCCAAGGCACCCAAGACCCCGGCGGGCCCCCGCGGTGTCTACCTGGACGGCGGCTACGGCGTCGGCAAGACCCACCTGCTCGCCTCCCTGTGGCACGCCACGCCGGCCGAGCCCGCGCTCAAGGCGTTCGGCACCTTCGTGGAGCTGACCAACCTGGTCGGCGCGCTCGGCTTCCAGAAGACGGTGCAGACGCTGAGCGGCCACCGCCTGCTGTGCATCGACGAGTTCGAGCTGGACGACCCCGGCGACACCGTGCTCGTCTCCACGCTGCTCGGCAAGCTGGTCGAGGCGGGCGTAGCGCTCGCCGCCACCTCCAACACGCTGCCCGGCAAGCTCGGCGAGGGCCGGTTCGCCGCCGCCGACTTCCTGCGCGAGATCCAGGGCCTGTCCGCCCACTTCCGCGCCCTGCGCATCGACGGCGAGGACTACCGCCACCGCGGCCTGCCCGAGGCTCCCGCGCCGTACTCGGACGAGCAGGTGACCAAGGCGGCGTACGCCACCGCGGGCGCCTCGCTGGACGACTTCCCGCATCTGCTGGAGCACCTGGCCAAGGTGCACCCGAGCCGGTACGGCGCCCTGACCGACGGGGTGAAGGCGGTGTGCCTGACCGACGTGCGGCCGGTGCCGGACCAGTCGACGGCGCTGCGGCTGGTGGTGCTCGCCGACCGGCTGTACGACCGCGAGGTCCCGGTGCTCGCCTCGGGCCTGCCGTTCGACCAGCTGTTCAGCGAGGAGATGCTGAACGGCGGTTACCGCAAGAAGTACTTCCGCGCGATATCCCGGCTCACCGCGCTGGCCCGCGACGCGAAGGGCCTCGTCAGCTCGTAGTCAAGAGCTGGATCTCGCCACCCGACCGGCATTTTTCACGCTCTCTTGCACTTATAACGCCCAGTTAACCCTGCAAAGGACTTTGCAGGGTTAATGTGTTTCTTGACCAACCATTGACCAATGCTTGGTGCGTGCAAGAGGTGTGAACTCCTGGGAGGAGGGTGCATGTTCCGAGGTACGACGGCCCGGACCCTGCTTGCCCTGCTCGCCACCACCCTGCTCGCCCTGCAGTTCTTCGCTCCCACGGGAACCTTCGCATCCGCGCATACGCTCAGTCATGCGAAGGCCAAGGCCGCACCCGAAACCGTGCGTCCCTCGAAGCCCGTGCGCATCGGTGCGGGCGCGCTCCGCGCGGAACACCCGCTCATAGCCCGGCAGACGGCAACCCCGCAATCGCCGGGCACGTCCGGTGCCCCGCACCACCGCATCACGAGATCCTCCAGAGCCCAGTCCCCGGCAGCTCTTCAGGTCTTCCGCTGCTGATCGACGGCTCATCCCCACGAACGTCGTGCAAGCCCGACGCGCCGCTGCGGCGCGCCAGGAGGAGTCCACACGCATGCAGCCCCTCATCGACAACGCCCGTACCTTCGGACAGCGCCCTGAGGAGTTCGCCAAACTCGCAGAAGGCCAGTCCCCCCAGGTCCTGTTCATCACCTGCTCCGATTCCCGGGTCGTCCCGGCCCTGATCACGGGCGCCCGCCCCGGCCAGCTGTTCGAGCTGCGCACCGCGGGCAACATCGTCCCGCCGTACGCCTCGCAGCACCCCACCGGCGAGGCCGCCACCATCGAGTACGCCGTGGAGGTGCTCGGCGTCCGCGACATCGTCGTCTGCGGCCACTCGCACTGCGGCGCCGTCGGCGCGCTCGTGCGCGGCGACGACCTGACCGCCGTACCGGCCGTGCGCGACTGGCTCGCGCACGCCACCCCGCGCCCGGCCGGCGCGGCCGAGGACCCGGAGGTCGCCGAGGGCGTCCGGAGCCATGTCCTGGCCCAGCTGCTGCGGCTGCGCTCGTACCCGTGCATCGAGCGGAAACTGGCGCAGGGTCAGCTGGACCTGCACGCCTGGTACTACGAGGTGCACACCGGCGCCGTACGCGCGCACCGCCCGCAGTCCGACACCTTCGAAGCCCTGTGAGCGCGCCGATGAACAGTCCTCTCATATCCCGTTTCCCTCATCTGCGGCAGGACTTCGCCGCCTCCCTCGTCGTGTTCCTGGTCGCGCTTCCGCTGTGTGTGGGCGTGGCCGTCGCCTCCGGGGTGCCGGCCGAACTCGGCCTGGTCACCGGCATCGTGGGCGGCCTGGTCACCGGGCTGATGCGCGGCAGCAGCCTGCAGGTGTCCGGGCCGGCCGCCGGACTGACCGTGCTCGTCTTCGAGGCGGTCCAGGAGTTCGGGCTGCCGATGCTCGGCGCCGTCGTGCTCACCTCCGGCGTGCTCCAGCTGCTCATGGGCGTGCTGAAGCTGGGCCGGTACTTCCGGGCCATCTCGGTCTCGGTCGTCGAGGGCATGCTGGCCGGAATCGGTCTGGTCCTGATCGCCGGTCAGCTGTTCCCGGCCATGGCGGCCAAGGCCCCCGACTCGGGCCTGGGCAAGATGGCCGGGCTGCCGAGGGCGTTCCGGGACGCCCTCGGTGACGGGCCGGCGCTCGCCTCGCTCGCCCTGTGCGCCGGCACCGTCGTGGTGCTGGCGCTGTGGAAGCACGTACCGGCGAAGGTGCGCACGGTGCCCGGTCCGCTCGCCGCGGTCGGCCTCGCCACGCTGGCCGCGCTGGTGCTCGGCCTGCCGGTGGCCACGGTCGAGGTGAAGGGGCTGCTGGGCGCCGTCCAGCCGCCGCCGCTCGACGCCTTCGCCGAGTTCGCCGGTGTCGGGGTGCTCGGCACGGTCGTCGCGTTCACGCTGATCGCGTCCGCCGAGTCGCTGTTCAGCGCGGCGGCCGTGGACCGGCTGCACGACGGTCCGCGCACGCAGTACGACAAGGAGCTGATCGCCCAGGGCGCGGGCAACGCGGTGTGCGGGCTGCTCGGCGCGCTGCCGATGACCGCGGTGATCGTGCGCAGCGCGGCCAACGTGCAGGCGGGTGCCCGGACGAAGGCGTCCCGCGTGCTGCACGGCGTCTGGCTGCTGCTGTTCGCGGCCCTGCTGCCGGGCGCGCTCGCCTACATCCCGATTCCGGCCCTCGCGGGCATCCTGATCTACTCCGGCGCCAAGCTGGTGCCGGTCCGGGCGCTGGTCGTGCTGTGGCGCGAGCACCGGGGCGAGGCGCTGATCCTGGCCGTCACCGCCGTGTCGATCGTCGCGGTCAGCATGTTCGAGGGCGTGCTCATCGGCCTGGCGCTGGCGATCGTCAAGACGGCCTGGGAGGCCTCGCACCTCCGGCTGGAGGTCGTCGACAAGGGCGCGGGTCCCATCGAGGCGTACCTGACGGGCAACGCGACCTTCCTGCGGCTGCCGAAGATGCTCGACAGCCTCGAGTCGCTGCCCCAGGACCGCCCGGTCCGGCTGGACCTGTCCGGCCTGCACCACCTGGACCACGCCTGCCGCACCGCCCTGGAGAACTGGGCGGAACGACACAGCGCGACGGGCACCGGGCCGGTGGAGGTGACCGCGCCCGAGGAGCCTGCCAGAGCCACGGTCGCCTGATCCGGCCGCCGTCCCCGGGTCGGGACGCCGACGCCCCTCGGCGCCCTGGCCCGGCCTTTCCGTACCGCCCATGGCTTCCGTCCCGGCCCGGAACTATCGTTGCAGCAGCGGACACAAAGCAAGGCCTCTCCCTGAGGAGGTCACCATGCTCCAGGAGCTGCTGGGGGCGCTTGCGGCGCTGGGTTCCGTCGGGGTCGTGTACTTCGCGATGGCGGCACGGATCGTCAAGCAGTACGAGCGGGGGGTGCTCTTCCGGCTCGGGCGGGTCACGAGTGAAGTACGCGAACCGGGCCTGAACCTGGTGATCCCGTTCGTGGACCGGCTGCACAAGGTGAACATGCAGATCGTGACCATGCCGATCCCGGCCCAGGAGGGCATCACCCGCGACAACGTCACGGTGCGCGTGGACGCGGTCGTCTACTTCCGGGTGGTCGACTCGGTGAGCGCGCTGATCAAGGTCGAGGACTACAAGTTCGCTGTCTCCCAGATGGCGCAGACCTCGCTGCGCTCGATCATCGGCAAGAGCGACCTGGACGACCTGCTGTCCAACCGGGAGAAGCTCAACCAGGGCCTGGAGCTGATGATCGACAGCCCGGCCGTCGGCTGGGGCATCCAGGTCGACCGGGTGGAGATCAAGGACGTGTCCCTGCCGGACGCGATGAAGCGGTCCATGGCCCGCCAGGCCGAGGCCGACCGGGAGCGCCGGGCCCGAATCATCAACGCCGACGCCGAACTGCAGGCCTCCAAGAAGCTCGCCGAGGCCGCCCAGCAGATGGCCGACACACCGACTGCGCTCCAGCTGCGGCTGCTGCAGACGGTGATGGCGGTGGCGGCCGAGAAGAACTCCACGCTGGTCCTGCCGATCCCGGTGGAGCTGCTGCACTTCCTGGAGAGGGGCCAGCAACAGGAGAGAGGCCAGCAGGAGCTCGCGCCGCACGCGGACGGGGGGCCTTCCTCCGGCTAGCGTGCCGGGCATGCGCAAAGGTTGGGTGATCGCCATGGCCGTGATGGCCGTCGTACCGGGATGCGCGGACGGGGGCGGCTCGTCCTCGGCCCCTTCCCCCACCACCACCCTGAGGCTCACGGTCACGAGCCCCGCGTACGCGGACGCCGACACGATCCCGAGCCGCTACACGTGCGACGGCGAGAACGTCTCACCCCCGTTCGCCGTCACCGGCGTACCCCCGCAGACCGCCTCCCTGGCCTTTCTGCTCCAGGACCCCGACGCCCCGCGCGGCACCTTCACGCACTGGCTGGTGTGGGACGTCGACCCGCACACCACGCACCTCACGGCCGGCGAGCGCCCGCGGGGAGCGGTCGAGGGCCGCAACGGCTTCGGGAAGACCGGCTACGGCGGCCCCTGCCCGCCCCGCGGCGACAGCCCGCACCACTACGTCCTCACGGTGTACGCCACCGACCGCCGGCCGAACCTCGCCCCCGACGCAACGCCCGCCGACCTCCTCCAGGCCCTGTCCGGCCACACCCTGGCGACGGGCACCCTGACCGGCCGGTACGGGCGCTAGCAGCCCGCCGCCACCTGCGTGGGTGAGGGTACTTCCACGCATGGGTGCATAGGACCGCACACCCGGTCAATTAGTAATACTTTCATATTGTGATTTCAGTACCACGCACTGTCACCGCCGTCTGCGCCCTGGGCGCAGCCATCGCCGCCTGCGGTACCGCGGGCACCCCCGACGGCGCGCGCCCGGCCCATGCCGGGCCCGCCGCCTCCCCGTCCGCCACGCGTCCGCCCGTGCTCGTCCCGGGCCCGGGCGGTCTGACCCCCGTGTTCGAGCACGGCCCGCGCAACCTGGGCAAGACCGTCGCGCTGACCTTCGACGCCGACATGACCGCCGACCAGGGGCCCCGCGCCGCCTCCGGTGAGCACTTCGACAACCCGGACCTGATCGACACCCTGCGCGCGCTGAAGGTGCCGGCGACCATCTTCATGACCGGCCGGTGGGCCGATCAGTACCCGGCTCAGGCCCGTTCCCTCGGCCAGGACCCGCAGTTCGAGGTCGCCAACCACTCCTACAGCCACTACGCGTTCACCGACGACTGCTACGGCCTGCCGACCGTCGGCAAGGACCAGGTGCGCAAGGAAGTCGAGCGGGCGTACACCGCCATCCGTAAGGCGGGCGTGCCCCATCCCCTGCCGTACTTCCGTTTCCCCGGCGGCTGTTACGACCGTCAGGTGCTGCGCGAGCTGAGCGCGGTCGGGGTCACCGCGGTGCAGTGGGACGTGGTGAGCGGTGACGCGTTCGCCACGGACGCCGACGCGGTCGTCCGGCAGGTGCTGGACGGGGTGAAGCCCGGCTCTGTGGTCGTCATGCACTGCACCCGCAGCGCCGCCCCGACGACCGAGCAGGTCGTCCGCACGGTCGTGCCGCAACTGCGCAAGCAGGGCTACCGGTTCGTCAAGGTCTCCGAGCTGATCGGCGAGACGAACGGCCACCGGTGACCGGCCTACGCTGAGGGCATGAGCGACGACGACTACTGCACGGTCACCGACGCGACCCGGCCTCCGAAGGCCGACGGGCCGCCGTACGCGGAGTGTGTGCTGTGCCGAGAGCCGACCGAGTACCCGGAGTCGTACAAGGGCATCACGCTGTGCCCCGTCTGCGCATGGCAGGAGGCGCAGCGCACCGCCTGTTCAGGGTGAGCGGCGGGCGGTGAGCGCGCAGGCCGCCGCGAAGGCCGCGGCGGTGACGAGGGCGGCCCCGGCCAGGGGCAGCAGCGGCACCGGGACCCGGCCGGACTGCGAACCGGTCACCAGACCGCTGACCGCGGCCTGGGCCGGGGAGCCCGCGAGCACCACCGACAGCAGCGCGGCCAGCAGCATCGCGGGCACCGCGCGGCCGGTGGAGTGCAGCACCGGCCGGTTGGTGAGCGCTCCCACGGCACTGCCCAGCAGGGCGCAGACCAGGGCGGCCAGGAGCCCGGCCAGGCCGGCCCCGAGCGGCGGGACATGGGTCCGGTGGCCGTTGCTCGCCGGATCGCTGATCAGCGTCATGGCCAGGGTCGCCACCACCCCGAGCGCCGCCGAGGCGAGCAGCGCCGTCAGCAGGCAGGCCAGGTGGGCGAGGGCGGGGCCGCGCGCCGCCGCGACGCAGGCACGGGCGGCGTCCGGCTCGGCGGTGACGCAGATCCGCGCCAGCCAGGCAGCCACCGGCAGCAGACCGGCGGCCGCGTAGCCGAGCGAGTCGAGCACCGGCTGACCGCTCTGCACGCCGACCCCGAGGAAGGCGACGTAGAGGATCACCGGCGGCAGCCAGCGCTGCGAGCGCAGCAGCAGGTCGGCCTGATAGCGCAGGAGAGCGGTCATGGGCGGCTTCCGGGGTCGAGTGGGGTGGTGCCGTCCGGCTCGACACTCACCACGTGCCAGGGCGGGCGGGCCGTCAGCAGGGCGCGCAGGAGAACGTCCGAATGGGAGGCGGGGACGGCGAGGCGGTGGACGCCTGGGGCCGTCTCGTCCGCCGAGGTGACTGTCCGCACCGCGTCGGGCGGCAGTTGCGCCCCGTGCGGTCCTCGCGCGGTGACGTGGGTGAGCGGCCCGGCAGGCGGCGAACTCCCGCCGTCCGCACCGAGCTTGATGCCGCCGTCCACGACGGTGTACGTCGCGTCGGGCACCCCGGCCAGGCGGCGCGGGTCGTGATCGACGAAGACGACGGCGCCCCCTGCCGCGGTCCGCTCGGCCACCGCCCGCTCCAGCTCGGCCCGCGCGGCCGCGTCCAGCCCGGTCCACGCCTCGTCCAGAACTATCAGCTCCGGGTCGGCGAGGAGGGCCTGCGCGACGGCGACCTTCTGGCTGCTGCCCTTGGAGAGGCGTGACATGGGCGTACCCGCGTAGGCCGCGGCACCGAACCGCTCCAACCAGCTGTGTGCGGTGTGCGCGGCGGTCTTCCGGGACAGGCCGTGGATGGTGCCGAGGTGGGTCAGGTAGCCGGACGCGGTGAAGGGCAGGGCCGAGGGGAAGCGCTCCGGGACGTAGGCCGTGCGCGGGCGCCCGGTGACACGGCCTTCGGTCGGGGCGTCCAGGCGGGCGATGAGGCGGAGGAGAGTCGATTTTCCGGTGCCGTTCGCTCCTTCGATGCGGGTCAGGGTTCCGGGGGTGAGCGTGAGGTGGATGCCTCTTAACACCCAGGGGCCGCGCATGCCGTAGCGGCGGCCTACGGCTGCCAGTCGTAGGTCTTGTTGCATAGGGGGATTTTGTCCGGTCTCGCCGTAGGGGCTGGTCTTTGGTCCGATCTACGAGACGTCTGAGCTGGTCGCAGCCACGCGGCGGAGCCGCAAATATTGCACAGCCTGGCGCCCTTTAGGGTTGGGTGGTGTGAGCCAAGTTTCGTCGTCCCCCGGTGACAGTCCTTTCCAGACCGAGCCCCATCCTCGTGACGAGGCACGGCAGTACGTGCTGCCCCTCGTCGTCCGCATCGAGCGGGGTGCTCCTCCGGCCCGTACCGATGCGCTGGAGACGGCCGCTCGGGCCGTGCTTCTGCTGCTGAGTGACGAGCGGGCCGCCGGGGACGGGGAGTGGGCTCAGGTCGTGCGGGACTGGGAGGACGCGCGGATCCGGAAGGTCGTACGGCGGGCCCGGGGATCCGAGTGGCGGCGAGCCGAGGCGCTGCCCGGGATCACGGTGCACGGCAAGTCCGCGCAGGTGCGGGTCTTCCCGCCGGTTCCGCTGGACGGCTGGCCGAAGGATCTGGCGAAGCTGCAGGTGTCGGGAACCGAGCTGGACGATCCGGAGCCGCCCGTCGGCGCCGATCGCGGCCGGCCGGTGCTGTGGCTGAACCCGGACCTGGAGATGTCGGCAGGGAAGACGATGGCCCAGGCGGGGCACGGCGCCCAGCTGGCCTGGTGGGCACTGTCCGACGAGGAGCGGACCGCGTGGCGGGAGGCCGGGTTCCCGTTGGCCGTCCGCACCGCCGATCCCGCCGAGTGGGGCCGGCTGACCGGCAGCGGGCTGCCGTTGGTGCGGGACGCGGGCTTCACAGAGATCGCGCCGGGCTCCTGCACGGTGGTCGCCGACCACCCCGCGCTGCGGTAGGGGTGCCGGTGACTCGGCTCGACGGGCGCGTCGAACGGGGCAACCGGACTCGGCAGTTGGTGCTGCGCCGGACCGTGGAGATCGCCTCGGTCGAGGGGCTGGAGGCACTGACCGTCGGCCGGCTGGCCACCGAGCTGGAGCTGAGCAAGAGCGGGGTGTTCGCGCTCTTCGGCTCCAAGCAGGAGCTGCAGCTGGCTACCGTGCGGGAGGCGGCCCGGATCTTCACCGAGCAGGTGATCCGGCCCTCGGGCGAGGTGCCGGCCGGCGTCGGACGGGTGTGGCGGCTGTGCGAGTTGTGGCTGGAGTACTCGCGGGGTCGGGTGTTCCCCGGAGGCTGCTTCTTCTACGGCGTCATGGCCGAGTTCGACGCGCGGACGGGCCCGGTGCACGACGCGGTGGTCCGCGCGCAGCGCGACTGGTCGGCCCTTGTGGAGCGCACGATCGAGGAGGCCCGTGCGGCGGGTGAGCTGCGCGCCGACACGGACGCCACCCAACTGGCCTTCGAAATCGTGGCGTTGATGGAGACGGCGAACGCCCTCTCCGTACTGCATGACGAGGAGACCGCCTATCGCAGAGCCCGGGTGGGCATCGCGCGACGGCTGCGGGACGCGGCGGTGGGAGAGATACCGGTTCCCGAAGTCCCTTGAGGGGATGTGTCGATGAGGGCCTTGAGGGCCATGAGGACCCGGTGGGGTGCTGCTGGTAAAAACTAGCACGATCGTTCGCACAGTTTTATGCTCGTCCGCATGACCGTCACCGAGAGCGACATCGTGGAACTCGACCGCATCGCCGTGCGCGAGGCCGTGCGGGTGGTGGGACTGGCGAAGGAGTCGGACTGGGAGCGGGGCACCCCGTGCGCGGGGTGGACCCTGCGGCGGCTCGTGGCGCACATGACCGCGCAGCACCTCGGCTTCGCGGCGGCCGCGCGGGGTGCGGGGCACGAGGCGGCGAACTGGCGGGAGCCGGAGGACATGCGCGAGCCCGCCGGGGTGCACCGGGTGGCCGCCACCGCCGTGCTCGCGGCCTTCGCCGAACCGGGCGCGGCCGAGCGCGAGTTCGCGCTGCCGGAGCTGGGCGGGACCTTCCGGGGCAGCCGGGCCGTCGGCTTCCACTTCATCGACTACGTGGTGCACGCCTGGGATGTCGCCGCCGCCCTCGGAGTGCCCGTGGAACTGCCGGAGCACGTGCTCGACGCCGCGCTCGCCGTGGCCCGGCGAGTGCCCGTCGACCCTGCCCGGCGCGGGCCGGGGTTCGCCTTCGCCCCTGCGCTGGAGGTGCCGGCGGGGTCCGGGCCGTTGGAGGAGGCGCTGCGCCTGCTGGGCCGGGTCCCGGAGGAGTGGCCGGTGCGGGGGTGAGGAACGGCGAACCTCAAATGTTGCTCTGAAGGCGCGGGCGCAGGGATTGGGTGCCGCCCGGCGGGGCCATACCCCCGTCACTCGGAGAAGCAGGGGGTGGAGCGGTGCGGCGACTGGGGACGGGAATCGGCTGGCGGCCGGAGATCGCGGACGCCGTGGAGCGCATGCCGGGCATCGACTGGGTGGAGGTCGTGGCGGAGAACGTCTGCCCCGGCCACGTCCCGGACTCGCTGCTCAGACTGCGCGAGCGCGGGGTGACCGTGATCCCGCACGGTGTCTCCCTCGGCCTCGGCGGTGCGGACCGGCCCGACGAGGGCCGGCTGACGGCGCTCGCCGAGCGGGCGGAGGCGCTCGGCGCGCCGCTGGTCACCGAGCACATCGCGTTCGTACGGGCGGGCGGCGCGCTCACCGCCTCCCCGCACCTGGAGGCGGGCCATCTGCTGCCCGTGCCGCGCACCCGGGACGCGCTCGACGTGCTCTGCGAGAACGTGCGGATCGCACAGGACGCGCTGCCGGTGCCGCTCGCCCTGGAGAACATCGCCGCGCTGTTCTCCTGGCCGGGCGAGGAGATGACCGAGGGGCAGTTCCTGGCCGAGCTGGTCGAGCGGACCGGGGTACGGCTGCTCATCGACGTGGCCAACCTGCACACCAACCACGTCAACCGGGGCGAGGACCCGGCCGAGGCGCTCGCCGCACTGCCCCTGGAGGCCATCGCCTACGTCCATGTCGCGGGCGGCTTCGAGCGCGACGGCGTCTGGCACGACAGTCACGCGCACCCCGTGCCGCGTCCGGTGCTCGACATCCTGACTGACCTCGCGTCGCGGGTCGCGCCGCCCGGGGTGCTGCTGGAACGGGACGAGAACTTCCCCGAGCCGACCGAGCTGGAGCGGGAGTTGGGGGCGATCCGGGGGGCCGTGGCGGCCGGCCGGGCGACCGCGCCGGTCGGCGGTACGGCCAGGCCGGCCGGGGGTGGGGGCGTCGCCGTCCTGGCCCCGCCCGAGGCCCGGCAGCGGCTCGGTGTCGCCCAGGCCGCGGTGCTGTCCTCGCTGGTGGCCGGGACGCCGGTGCCGGAGGGGTTCGACCGGGTGCGGATGGGGGTGCAGGCGCGGGCGCTCGCGGCGAAGCGGGCGGGTGTCGTGGCCAAGGTGGCACCCGAGCTGCCTGTGCTGCTCGGGGAGGGGTACCGGGGAGCGTTCCTGGAGTACGCGCGGGTGCGGCCGATGAGCGGGGGGTACCGGCGGGATGCGCTGGACTTCGCCGAGCATCTGCTGAAAGTCGGACGCCCGGAGGATGCGAGGGTACGGCGTCAGCTGCGCGCGTGGTGGCTGGACCGGGCGGGTCCGACGCCGAGGTCCCCGGGGCTGGCAGAGCGGGCGAAGGTGCTGCTGCGCAGACGCTGAACGGCACTGGCGTGGGCCGGGGGGTGGGTCCGCTTACCGGCGAGCTGCGGGTCGTCTGTCGGGGGCGGGTGTGGGGGGGCCGGTCGCGCAGTTCCCCGCGCCCCTGGGGAGTTGCAGCCCCGTTGGCCGCATGGCACCCGCGGCAATCCCCACGTAGCTGCGGGCAGCGGCACCCTGGCAGTACGGCGCGGTGCAGAGCCACCCCGAACCCCGCAGTAATATGCCAAGCCCGCCCCCGCCGCACGAACCCCCGGGGCGCGGAGCAGGAGGCACCATGCGACCGCGACCCCCCATCAAGGGCCGAGGCATATTCAGCGGCACAGGACTCATCATCACGGGCCTGGCGGCGACCACCGCAGCGCTGCTCTTCCCGGTCTGGTCCTACGCCGACCGATCGGGCACGACCGATGCGAACACACTCAGCGCACAGACCGTGACGACCCCGTACGGCCCGCTGTCCGGGCAGGACCGGGACCTCGTCACCAAGGTCCGGCTCGCGGGCCTGTGGGAGCTGCCCGCCGGACAGCTGGCGGAGCGGAAGGGCACCACACAGGCCGTACGCGACGCCGGGCAGCACCTGATCGACGGCCACACCTCCCTCGACGCACATGTCCGCACCGTCGCCACCCAGCTCGGCGTCCCCCTGCCCAACGAGCCCAACGCGCAGCAGAGGCAGTGGCTCGCCACCCTGAACTCGGCGCAGGGCCAGGACTTCGACCGCAAGTTCACGAGCATCCTGCGCCTCGCGCACGGCCGGGTCTTCTCCCTGGTCGCCCAGGTCCGCGCCGGCACCCAGAACACCCTGGTGCGCGACCTGGCGGACGACGCCAACGCGACCGTGCTGGACCACATCAAGATCCTGGAAGCGACCGGATACGTCGACTTCTCGGCGCTGGCCCGGGACCTCGCGGCGTCCGCCTCCGCCGTGCCCACTCCCCCGGTGGTCGAGCCCGCCTCCGCGGTGCCGGTGGCACCCTCGCCGTCGACGACGTACTCCCTGCCGCCCGCCACCGCCGACCCACCACCGGGGAACACCCCCTGACCTGCGGGTGAAACGGAACGTCACATCCCTGCAACACTCGGTCCGCATGGTGAACAAGGCATGGCGTTTCCCAGGCCCCTGGCATAGAAACACGTCATGTTCTGGGTCCTTCTGCTGCTCCTGGCCTGGGCGTTGGCCGGCATCGCGTGCACCCGGCTGTGCCTGGCCGCCGTACACGCCGCGGCCGTCGACACGGACGGCACCGTCGCGGACCACGGGCGCGCCCTGACGCTGTACGAGGCGGCGTTCCTGTCCGGCGGCCCCGCGCGGGTCGCCGATGTGACCATGGTGTCCATGGCCCGGCAGCGGCGGTTGCTGCTCGCGCACACCGGCTGGGCCACGGTGGTGGACCCGCGGGGCCACGACGAGATGGAGCGGTCCGTCATAGGGGCGATAGGACCCGAGGGGCAGTCCCGGGTCGCGCCGGTGCGTGCCGCCGCTGCCGGTGCGGAGGCCGTACGCCGGCTCGCCGACGGTCTGGTGCGCGCGGGACTCGCGGTGCCCGACGGCGCGCGTACGACCGTGGCGGCGGGAGTGCACCAAGTGCGTGCCGCCGCACTGGTCGTGCCGGCGCTGGGTCTGACCGCGCTGCTGATGCCCGGTCAGACCGGCATGCCACGCCTCCTCGTCGCCCTGTGGTTCGCGCTGCCGCTCATCCTCACCCTGAGCTGTCTGGCCATCGCCCGGGTCGAGGTGCATCCCTACTCACGCTGGGCCTCCCCCGCCGGACAGCGGCTGCTGGGGGCGCTGACCCGGCGGTCGGCCGGCGACGGCGAGCGCTCCTTCCTCACTTCCGTCGCCGTACGCGGTGTCCGCGCGATCGGCGAGCCCGAACTGCGCGCGGCCTTCACCCACCGCGACCAGCCCTGGCGGGAGTGAGGCCGGACTCGGGGGCGCATCGGGGGCATTGACCGCGACACCCGCCGGGCGGTGCTTGCCTTCACCGACGACCGAACGAAACATCCCTTTTGTCGTCGCCGGGGTCATGGCAGCCGTGCCATCGCCGCCGTGCACGGAAGGGATACGCGATGAGAGCTGCCGCCCTGTACTCGGCCGCCGGTTCCTTGCTCCTGACCACCCTGGCCGCGGCCCCGGCGGGCGGCGCCACCGCCGTTCCCGGCGCGGCGGAGCTGCACGGGGCCGCGGTGGCCGCCGCGCGCGCCCGGACGGCCGGCGTCGACTTCGCCACGTGCGCCGCCGAGCTGCACGCGCCGACCGGCCTGCAGTGCGGCACGGTGAGCGTTCCGCTGGACTACGCCCACCCCGACGGCGAGCAGATCAAGCTGACCGTCAGCCGGGTGCGGGCCACCCACAAGGACCCGCACAACAGCAAGCGGAAGGTGCCCCGGCAGGGCGCCCTCGTCTACAACCCGGGCGGCCCCGGCGCCTCCAGCATGTACTTCCCGATGATCGGCACGTTCCCCGAGTGGAAGCGGATCGCCGCCGCCTACGACCTGGTCGGCTACGCCCCGCGCGGGGTGGACCGTTCGGCGCCGCTGTCGTGCGTGGACCCCAAGCACTTCTTCAAGGGACCCACCCAGTCGCCGACGCATCCCTCGGAGCAGTACAAGCGACAGCGCATCGACCAGGCGAAGGCGTACGCGCGCGGCTGCGGCGGGCGGTCGGGCGGCAGGCTGCGGTTCTACAACTCGCTCAACAACGCCCGTGACCTGGACGTCCTGCGGGCGGCTCTGGGCGAGGACCGGCTGACCTTCATGGGAGCGTCGTACGGCACCTACCTCGGCGCGGTGTACGCAACGCTGTTCCCCTCGCACGTACGGCGGATGGCGCTGGACTCGGCGGTGGACCCGGACCCGGCGAAGGTCTGGTACCGCAACAACCTCGACCAGTCGGCCGCGTTTGAGGAGCGCTGGACCGACTTCCGCGAGTGGATCGCCCGGCACGACGACGTCTACCGGCTCGGCGACACAGCGGCGAAGGTGCGGCGCAGTTACGACACCGCGCGCGGGCGGCTGGCCGCGAAGGCCGCGGACGGGAAGGTCGGGCCGGGGCAGTTGCAGAACGTGTTCCTCAGCGCCGGGTACTACGACGACTACTGGCCGAGCCGGGCCGCCGCGCTGTCGGCCTATCTGAAGGGCGATGCGAAGCCGCTGGTCCGGCTGGCGGCGCCGAGCCCCGAGACGGCCGCCGAGGCCGAGAACAGCAGCGCGGTGTACACGGCCGTCGAGTGCAACGACGCGGCCTGGCCGACGGACTGGAAGGTGTGGGACCGGGACAACACGCGGCTCGCGCGCGTGGCGCCGTTCGAGACCTGGGACAACGCGTGGATGAACCTGCCGTGCGCCTACTGGCCGGCACCCCGGCAGCAGCCGCTGGACGTGCGCACCGGACCCGGTGAGGTGCCGCCGGTGCTGATCCTCGCGGCCGAGCGGGACGCGGCCACGCCGTACGCGGGGGCGCTGGAGATGAACCGGCGGCTGGCCGGCTCGGTGCTGGTGACCGAGCGGGACGCGGGCACGCACGGGATCGGGGGCGGCCCGAACCGGTGCGTCAACGCGCACCTGGACGCCTACCTGCTGGAGGGCCGGCTCCCGGGGCGGCACACGGCCTGCGCGCCGCGCCCGGAACCAAAGCCCGAGGCCCCCGCGGACAACGCCCCCAGGAAGTCCCTGCGGGACTCCCTGAAGGGCAAGGCCGCCTAGGCGAGCCCGGCGACCAGCTCGGCCACGGACTTGCGGCGTCCCGTGCTGCATCTCCCGGGGGACAACCCCCGGACCCCCGGCCGAGCAGAGGAGCCCCTACCTGCTAAGCGAGCCCGGCGACCAGCTCGGCCACGGACTTGCGGCGTCCCGTGAAGAACGGAACCTCTTCGCGGACGTGCATGCGGGCCTCCGAACCACGCAGGTGGCGCATGAGGTCGACGATGCGGTACAGCTCGTCGGCCTCGAAGGCGAGCATCCACTCGTAGTCGCCGAGCGAGAACGAGGCGACCGTGTTGGCGCGCACGTCCGGGTAGCCGCGGGCCATCTTGCCGTGGTCGGCGAGCATGCGGCGGCGGTCCTCGTCCGGCAGCAGGTACCAGTCGTAGGAGCGCACGAACGGGTAGACGCTCACGTAGTTGCGGGGCGTCTCGTCGGCGAGGAACGCCGGGATGTGCGAGCGGTTGAACTCGGCGGGCCGGTGCAGCGCCATGTTCGACCAGACCGGCTCCAGGGCGCGGCCCAGCTTGGTGCGGCGGAAGAGGTTGTACGCCTCCTGCAGCTGGTCGCTGGTCTCGGCGTGCCACCAGATCATGAGGTCCGCGTCGGCGCGCAGGCCGGAGACGTCGTAGGTGCCGCGGATCGTCACGTCCTTGGCGGCGAGCTGGTCGAACAGCTCCTGGACCTCGTCGGCGTAACCCGCGCGGTCCTCGGGCAGCACGTCCTTCAGCTTGAAGACCGACCACAGGGTGTAGCGGATGACCTCGTTGAGGTCCTTGGCCAGCTTGCCCTTGTTCGGGATCCTGCCGGACTCGGTGGTGGGGGCATCGTCACTCATGGTCCCTATTCTCCCGCTCCGCCGTGGAGGCTCTGCACCGGGTTGGCGGTCAGTTCCCGGACCCCGCTCAGGTCCCCGCCCAGCTGGTCCACCGCCGCGTACGCGCTCGCGATGCACGCGGGGATGCCGACGCCGTCGTACTGCGCGCCGCACACCGCGAGGCCCGGCAGCTTGGCGACGTGCTCGCGGATGCGGGCCACGCGCGCGTGGTGGCCCACCGGGTACTGGGGCAGGCCGTCGGTCCAGCGGGTCACCCGGGTCTGCAGCGGCACGGCGTCCAGGCCGGTCGCCTCGCGCAGGTCCTGCCGGGAGACGTCGACCAGGCCGGCGTCCTCGCGCTGGAGGATCTCCGTCTCGCCGTGGCGCCCCACGGAGGTGCGCAGCACCACCACGTCCGGATCCTCGTCCGCGATCCAGCCCCACTTCTGGGAGGCGAAGGTCGACGCCTTGATGGTGCGGCCGTCGACGGGCGGCACCAGGAAGCCGCTGCCCTCGGGCAGGGCGAGGTCGGCCCGGCGATAGGCAAGGGTGATCAGGGCCATGGAGGCGTACTCGACGGTGGCGAGTTCGGCGGCGGCCTCGGGGGACTCGGCGCGCAGGAGGCCGGCCGCGACGGACGCGGGGACGGCGACGATCACGGCGTCGGCATGCAGGACACGGTCGCCGGCGACCACGCGCCAGACCGTGTGCGACCGCGCCGCCGCGGGGGCCTGCCCGAGTGGCGAGCCGACGGCGCCCGAGGTGTCGGCACCACCCGGCCCGGCCGTGCCGACGGCCCGCGCGGCGCCTGCGCCTGCGGCGGCGTCCGCGGCACCCGCCGGTCCACCGAGATCGAGGGCCCGCGGCTCGCCCGCGCCGTCCGTCTCCGGCTCGGCCACCCTTCTCAGCTCCGTCACCGGAGCGCCGGTCAGGATCTCGCCGCCGCGTGCCCGCACCGCCTCGGCGACCGCGAGCGGCAGCCGGCCCACCCCGCCCTCGATGCCCATGAACACGGGCCCGGTCTGCTGGTTGGCGGCGGCCTTGGCCTGGATGTCGCGGACGGCCGCCGTGAGCGAGTCGTGGGTGCGGGCGGCCTGGAAGAGCTGCGGGACGGCCGAGCGCATCGAGATGCGGTACGCGTCGCCCGCGTACACCCCGCCCAGCAGGGGCTCGACCAGGCGGTCGACGACCTCGCGGCCGAGCCGCTGCGCCACGTACTCCCCCACGGCCACGTCGTCGCCGACCTCCGTGCGGGGCAGGTCGGCGTCGCGCTCGATACGGGCCAGGCCCTCGTCGGACAGGACACCGGCCAGGGCGTTCGCCGTGCCGGGGACGCCCATCACGTGGCCCTTGGGCATCGGGCGCAGGGCGCCGCGCGTCCAGATCGAGGCGGTCGCGGTGGCCGGCGGCTGGAGCCGGTCGGCGAGGCCCACCTCGCGGGCCAGGGCCACCGCCTCGGGGCGGCGGGCGAGCATCGACTCGGCGCCCAGGTCCACCCGGACGCCCGCGATCTCGCCCGGCAGCAGCTTGCCGCCGACCCGGCCGGAGGCTTCGAGGACGGTCACCCGCGCCCCACGCTCCAGCAGCCGGTGCGCGGCGGCCAGCCCCGCGATCCCGGCCCCGATGACGACGACACGCTCCGTGCCCGTGGGTGGTCCGCTCATGGGTCCACCCTCTCAGACGCCACTGACACCCGTGCCAGGGCCATGTGGCCCTGCTGAGTCGTGACCGTGACCACATCGCGACCGCCTACGCCAAACGTCCGGCCCTGCCCCGGCGTCCAAGGAGCGTCACAGGTCACCGTCATCGGGGGGTACGCCCATGCGCACACCACGCTCCGCACGCACCGCACGTCCCGCACGCTCCGTCCAGGTCCTGGCCGGGGTCCTGCTCGCCGCCTCCCTCGCGCTCGCCGGGTGCAGCGGCGCGAACGACTCGGGCGACACGAAGTCCGCCGGGGGGCGCTCGGCACCGCACGCGGGCGCCGCCGAGGCCAACGCGCAGGACGCCAAGTCGGCCCCGAAAGCGCCCAGGCTGACCCCGAGCGCCATCATCCGCACCGCCTCCCTGACCGTCGAGGTCAAGGACGTGACCAGGGCCCTGGAGGCGGCCCGTACGACCGCCGAGAGCGCGGGCGGCTACGTCGGCAAGGAGAGCACCAGCCGGGATACCGAGGGCCACGAGCAGACCCGGGTCGTGCTGCGCGTGCCCACCGAGAAGTACGACGAGGTCCTCGCCGACCTGCAGGGCTCCGGCAAGCTGGTCGAGCGCACGGCGAAGGCGGAGGACGTCACCGACCAGGTCGTGGACGTGGACAGCCGGATCAAGTCGCAGCGGGCGAGCGTGGCCCGGATCCGCGAGCTGATGGACAAGGCGACCAAGCTGAGCGACGTCGTCACCCTGGAAGGAGAGTTGAGCAGCCGGGAGGCTGACCTGGAGGCGCTGCTCGCACAGCAGGCGTCCCTGAAGGACCGCACCAGCCTCGCGACCATCACCCTGGCCCTGTCCGAGACGCCCGTGAAGAAGGCCGCCGAGGACGACACGCCGGGCTTCGTGGACGCCGTGTCGGGCGGCTGGCACGTGTTCGTCACGATGCTGCGCTGGATCGCCCTGGCCCTCGGCGCGGTCCTGCCGTTCGCCGCGCTCGCGGCACTGCTGGCGCTGCTGTGGCTGCGCGTCGTACGCCCCCGCCTGCCGCGCCACGCCCAGCCCGCCCCCGCGACACCGACCACCGTCCCGCTGCCCCAGTCCCGCCCGGTACCGGACCCTTCCGGCAAGCCCGGCCAGGACTGAAATCATCTCGCCCCGTAGCGTGTTCGCATGAGCATGAGTAGCGGGCGGGGCGGCAGGGAACGGCTGGTCGTGATCGGCGGCGACGCCGCGGGGATGTCCGCGGCGTCGCAGGCGCGCCGGATGCGGGGGCCGGACGAACTGGAGATCGTGGCCTTCGAGCGCGGCCACTTCTCCTCCTTCTCGGCGTGCGGGATCCCGTACTGGGTCGGCGGTGACGTGTCCGAGCGGGACCGGCTGATCGCGCGCACACCGCAGGAGCACCGCGCGCGGGACATCGACCTGCGGATGCGGACGGAGGTCACGGAGATCGACGTGGCGGGCCGTCGGGTACGCGCGCGCGGCGTCGATTCCGGGGACGAGTCCTGGGTGTCGTACGACAAACTCGTGATCGCGACCGGCGCCCGCCCGATCCGCCCGGACATGCCCGGCGCGGACGCCCCGGGCGTGCACGGCGTGCAGACGCTCGACGACGGCCAGGCCCTGCTGGACTCGCTGGACCACACGCGCGGCCGGCGCGCGGTCGTCGTCGGCGCCGGCTACATCGGCGTGGAGATGGCCGAGGCGCTGATCAACCGCGGCTACGAGGTGACCGTCGTCAACCGCGGCAGCGAGCCGATGTCCACGCTCGACCCGGACATGGGCCGCCTCGTGCACCGGGCCATGGAGGGACTCGGCATCACCATGGTGAACGACGCCGAGGTCACCAAGCTGCTCACCGGTGGGGAGGGCCGGGTCCGGGCGGTTGCCACGGAGGACGCCGAGTACCCCGCGGACGTCGTCGTCCTCGGCATCGGCGTACGCCCAGAGACCACGCTCGCCCGGGCGGCGGGCCTCCCCCTCGGCGCGCACGGCGGCCTGCTCACCGACCTCGCGATGCGCGTGCGCGGTCACGAGGAGATCTGGGCGGGCGGCGACTGTGTCGAGGTGCTGAACCTGGTCTCCGGGCAGGAGCAGTACGTCCCGCTCGGCACCCACGCCAACAAGCACGGCCAGGTCATCGGCACCAACGCCGGCGGCGGTTACGCCACGTTCCCGGGTGTGGTCGGCACGGCCGTCAGCAAGGTCTGCGACCTGGAGATCGCCCGCACCGGCCTGCGCGAGAAGGACGCCCACCGCGTGGGCCTGCAGTTCGAGACCGTCACCATCGAGTCGACCAGCCGCGCCGGCTACTACCCGGGCGCCTCCCCCATGACGGTCAAGATGCTCGCCGAACGCCGCACCGGCCGCCTGCTCGGCGTCCAGATCGTCGGCAGAGAGGGCGCTGCCAAGCGGGTCGACATCGCGGCGGTGGCCCTCACCGCGGGCATGACGGTGGAGCAGATGACAGCCCTGGACCTGGGCTACGCCCCGCCGTTCTCGCCGGTATGGGACCCGGTACTGGTGGCAGCGAGAAAGGCTGCGTCAAAAGTACGGCCACGGTGACTTGCCCAACGCTCCTAAGCCGTCCCGCTGCTGATCCGCGGCAATGAAGTGACACCCGCACCCGACGTCACAGCCGCGGGCTGCTCGACCGAAGGCTTCGCATGGGAGGCGGACGGCCGGGTCGACCGCAGCCGATAGCTCACCGCCTCGTCCAACGTCACAGGACGCTGCATCTGCGAGGCCAGCCGCCCCGCCTCCTGACCGAGCCGCGCAACGTCCTCCCAGGGGAGCCGTACCACCAAAGACAGCTCGGCCTCACCATCGGGCAGAGCATGCATCGCCGAAACCTGCGGAGCTTCCATCGCCTGTCCTCACGTCGGTTGAGAACAGATACGCAAGCCCGCCCGGTCGCGTTCACCGATTCGCGCGCCGCATCGCGGGCACTACTTCTGTGTGGTCATCCCCGTCCATGACGTGAACCCGGCACGCCGCACGCCCTACGTGACGTACGCGCTCATCGCCGCGAACGTCCTCGTCTTCCTCGCCATGCCCGGCATAGCGGGCTCCGTGGCGGGCGGCAGCGATCTGGCGCAGCTGTGCCATCTACAGGCGTTCATGGACCACTACGCGGCGGTCCCCCGGGAGTTGATCCACCATCAGTTGCCGCAGCTGGTCCCGACGGGCGACGTGGGCGTGGGCCCGCACGGCCCGGGCTGTGTGGTGGGACCGGTCCGGTACCGCAAGTCCCCGCCCCTGTCCGTGTTCACCGCGATGTTCCTGCACGGAAGCTGGCTGCACCTGCTGGGCAACATGCTCTTCCTGCTGATCTTCGGCAACAACGTCGAGGACCGGATGGGCCACATCCGCTACTTCCTCTTCTACGTCGTCTGCGGCTACACGGCCGGGTACGGCTTCGCGCTGCTCAACGACTCCTCCGGCGACCCGCTGATCGGCGCTTCCGGGGCGATCGCCGGAGTCCTCGGCGCCTATCTGGTGCTGTATCCGAGGGCGCGGGTGTGGGTCCTCGTCCCGTTCCTGGTCTTCCTGCCGCTCAGGCTGCCCGCCTGGCTGGTGCTGGGCTTCTGGTTCGCCCTGCAGGCGGTGTACTCCTCCGGGCACGGCGTCTCCGGTGCCGGAACCGTGGCCTACGCCGCCCATGTGGTCGGCTTCGTGGCGGGCATGCTGCTGGCCTGGCCGCTCAAGCCCGGCACCCCGCCCCCACCGGAGCCGCCCCGCCTGCTGTTCGGCAGGCAGGCCCGGCCCCGTCAGGTGTGGTGAGCCGGTCCCCTACGCGCGGGACCCCCGAGCCGGTCCGCTCAGCGGGCGCTCGCCGCGTGGACGTAGTCCACGAGCCGGGTCAGCGCGTCCGGGTCGGTGTTGGGCAGCACGCCGTGGCCGAGGTTGAAGACGTGCCCCTCGAGACCGGCGGCCGCGTCCAGCACCTCGCGGGCCCTGGCCTCGACGGTGTCCTTGTCGGTGAACAGGACGGTCGGGTCGAGGTTGCCCTGCAGTGCCTTGCCGGGGCCGACGCGGCGGACGGCCTCGTCCAGCGGGACGCGCCAGTCGACGCCGACGACGTCCGCACCGGCCTCGCCCATGAGCTTCAGCAGCTCACCGGTGCCGACACCGAAGTGGATGCGCGGGACGCCGTACCCGGCGACGGCCTCGAACACCTTCGCCGAGGCGGGCATCACGGACTTCACGTAGTCGGCCGGGGCCAGCGCGCCGACCCAGGAGTCGAAGAGCTGGACGGCCGAGGCGCCCGCCTCGATCTGCACCTTCAGGAAGGCGGCGGTGATGTCGGCCAGGCGGTCCAGCAGGTCGGCCCACAGCTCGGGGTCGCCGTACATCATCGCCTTGGCGTTCTCGTACGTACGCGACGGACCGCCCTCGACCAGGTAGCTCGCGAGGGTGAAAGGCGCGCCCGCGAAACCGATCAGCGGGGTCGAGCCCAGCTCACGGGTGAGCAGGCCGATCGCCTCGGTGACGTAGGGGACGTCCTCGGGAGTGAGGTCGCGCAGCCGGGCGAGGTCGGCGCGGGTGCGGATCGGCTGCTCGACGACCGGGCCGACGCCGGGCTTGATGTCGAGGTCGAGGCCGATCGCCTTGAGCGGGACGACGATGTCACTGAAGTAGATCGCCGCGTCCACGTTGTGGCGGCGCACCGGCTGCAGCGTGATCTCGGTGACCAGTTCGGGCCGCATGCAGGACTCCAGCATGGGGATGCCCTCGCGCACCTTGCGGTACTCGGGCAGCGAGCGGCCGGCCTGACGCATGAACCACACGGGGGTGTGCGGCACGGGCTCGCGCCTGCACGCCTTGAGGAAGGCGCTGTCGTACGTGGCTGTCGGCTGCTGGCCCGTGGAGGCGTCGTTGGCGGTCACGGGGCAAGTCTCGCACGATGCCGGTGAGCGGAACGCACGTGGCCGCGGCAACAGCGGTGCGGGGTGTCTTGCCCTGCACAAAGCCCCGGTTCCCCTTACTCTTCCCCGCATGGCTGCGGCTCAGGGACGACTGTCGGACGGCGCTGGCGAAATGGACGACGCGAAGGGGAACGCGGAGGCGGAGGGGCATGCGGGTACGGCGGGGCCGCCGGCGTTCCGGGCCGCGGTGGAGGCGCTGCGGGCCGCGCGCCTGAGGCCGCAGGTCGAGGTGGAGCCGACGCCGGCTCCACAGCGGCTGGCGCCGTACGCGTACGCGGTGGAGGCCGTGGTGGTCGACGGCGAGCAGGAGCTGGCCGACGGGCGGCTGGTGCTGCTGCACGACCCGGCCGGGCACGACGCCTGGCACGGCACGTTCCGGCTGGTGACGCTGGTGCGCGCGGAGCTGGAGCCGGAGATGGCGGCCGATCCGCTGCTGCCGGAGGTGTGCTGGTCGTGGCTGACCGGTGCGCTGCAGTCGCGCGGGCTGACGTACGGCGAGCCGAGCGGCACCGTCACGCGCGCCAGCTCGCACTACTTCGGCGGTCTGTCCGAGCGCCCCGCCGCCTCGCAGATCGAGATCCGGGCTTCGTGGACACCCCGCGAGGGCCTGGGCGGAGTGCCGGACACCGCCTGTCACCTGGCCTCGTGGTGCGATCTGCTGGCCCAGGTCGGCGGGCTGCCCCCGGCCGGACCGGGCGACGCCTCGGTGGTGACCCTGCCGCAGCGCAGGGGTCCGCAGTCCCGGTGACGTGATCCGGGCCGTATCGACGTACTCCTCATCGACGTACTCCGCACAGGGCTCCGTAATCCTCACAGACCCCTTGTTGACCATCTCTTTGTCGATACGGCCACTTTCCGCACTCGAATCGCACCGGCCCGAACCGACTCGATCTTCGGATGATCGATCGCGCGTCCGAATTGCACGGATTGTTACTCACTAGATCGTGATCATTCTCTAAAGGCGGACGCGTTTACTGCCGAAGACGACTGTGACCTGAAAGCACGGTTCGTCCCGGCTTCATCCCCACAAGCCGGCCCCGTCCCCCCACCCCAGGAGGCCTGGTGTCCGTTCTCCTCGAGCAGCCCGCAAGCCTGGTCGCCTACCGCCCGAACAAGCCGACCGCCATGGTGGTCGTGGCCGACCCGCGCGTCCGCTCCACCGTCACCCGCCATCTGTGGGCGCTCGGTGTCCGCGACGTCATCGAGGCCTCGTCCGTCGCGGAGGCTCGTCCCCGCATCGGCAACCCCCGCGACATCTGTGTCGCCGACGTCCACCTGCCCGACGGCTCCGGCCTGACCCTGCTGTCCGAGACCCGCGCCGCGGGCTGGCCCAACGGGCTGGCGCTCTCCGCGGCCGACGACATCGGCGCCGTCCGCAACGCCCTGGCCGGCGGGGTCAAGGGCTACGTCGTCACCGGCACCCGGACGAACATCGGGCTCCCCACCCGACCCGGCGCCGCTCCCCTCGGCGCCGGCGCCCGTATGCACCGCCGCCCCCCGGGTGCCCCGAGCCACCCGGGCGGCTACCGCGAGCTGTCCGGACGCGAGGTCGAGGTGCTGCGACTGGTCGCGGAAGGCCAGTCGAACAAGGCCATCGGCGTCTCGATGGGCCTGTCCGCCCTGACGGTGAAGAGCCACCTCGCCCGCATCGCGCGCAAGCTCGGCACGGGCGACCGGGCCGGAATGGTCGCCGTGGCCCTGCGCACCGGAATCATCCACTGAGTCCCTGCCCCCTGACCCCGCCGTCCCTCATCCCCTCCCATCCCCCCACCCCCCATACGCCTGAACCCCTGAACCGCTAAGCCCTTGCGCCCCTGACCGACACCGCCGCCGAGGGGCTCGACGGAGCCCCTGGTTCACTC
The DNA here is from genome assembly GCF_042892235.1 of Streptomyces sp. NPDC001816. Classification (NCBI taxonomy): domain Bacteria; kingdom Bacillati; phylum Actinomycetota; class Actinomycetes; order Kitasatosporales; family Streptomycetaceae; genus Streptomyces; species Streptomyces sp. NPDC001816. The sequence goes on along the minus strand of NZ_JBIATY010000001.1, from coordinate 324,426 downwards.
ATGTGAACCGTGAGTTTCACCGGCCTGACCGGTTTACGACCCCCCGGTGCCCGTCGACGGAACGTTCCGTCGACGGGCGCTGTCCACACACGGATACCCTTGACAGGTGACCGACGCCCAAGACACCGCAGCAGACAGTGCCCTGCGCACCACCGGAGGCGTCCCTCCGGACGACGCCGGATCTTCTGCGACGGAGGCGCCGACGCCACTTCTCGAACCCCGCGAGGGCATTCCGCCGGTGATCACCGACGAGAACGCCCTCGCCGAGGTGATCGCCGCCTTCGCCGCCGGGTCCGGCCCCGTCGCCGTCGACGCCGAGCGCGCCTCCGGCTACCGCTACGGCCAGCGCGCGTATCTGGTGCAGCTGCGCCGCGAGGGCGCCGGCACCGCGCTGATCGACCCCGTCGCCTGTCCCGACCTGTCCGGTCTCGGCGAGGCGCTGTCCGGCGTCGAGTGGGTGCTGCACGCCGCCACCCAGGATCTTCCCTGCCTGCGCGAGATAGGCATGGTGCCGACATCGTTGTTCGACACCGAGCTGGCCGGGCGGCTCGCCGGGTTCCCCCGGGTCGGCCTCGGCGCCATGGTCGAGGGTGTCCTCGGCTTCGTCCTGGAGAAGGGGCACTCCGCCGTCGACTGGTCCACCCGTCCGCTGCCCGAGCCGTGGCTGCGCTACGCCGCCCTGGACGTGGAACTCCTCGTGGACCTCAGGGACGCCCTGGAGAAGGAGCTGGACCGGCAGGGCAAGCTGGACTGGGCGCGCCAGGAGTTCGACGCGATCGCGTCCGCTCCGCCCGCCGAGCCCCGCAAGGATCCCTGGCGCCGTACGTCCGGCATGCACAAGGTGCGGCGGCGCCGGCAGCTGGCCGTCGTCCGGGAGCTGTGGCAGACGCGGGACCGGATCGCCCAGCGACGGGATGTGTCGCCGGGCAAGGTGCTTTCGGACGCGGCCATCGTGGAGGCCGCGCTCTCTTTGCCGAGCAATGTGCATGCCCTGACCGCGTTGAACGGGTTCGGGCACCGGGTCGGGCGGCGACAGCTGGAGCAGTGGCAGGCGGCGGTCGACCGGGCCAAGGCCCTGCCGGAGTCCGGGTTGCCGCAGCCCGGGCAGCCGGTCGCCGGGCCGCCCCCGCCGCGGGCCTGGGCCGACAAGGATCCTGCTGCCGCGGCTCGGTTGTCCGCGGCCCGCGCGGGAGTGTCCGCTCTGGCCGAGCAGCTCAACATGCCCCAGGAGAACCTGGTCTCCCCGGACACCGTGCGAAGGGTCTGCTGGGAGCCGCCGAAGGTGGTGGACGCCCGGTCCGTCGAGGTCGCGCTGGCCGGGTACGGCGCGCGCGCCTGGCAGGTGGAGCAGGTCACGCCGGTGCTGGTGGCAGCGTTGTCGGCGAAGGGGGCCTGAGCGGCTCACCTGGTCGCTCCTCACACCGAACCCTTGCGGTACGGGCCGCTGAAGCGGAACAGGGACGTCGAGATCACGCCAAGATCCTGGGAGGGGTGGATGTGACGTTCGCCGCTCCCGCCGCCGGGACTGGGCAGCTACGTTACTCATAAGTAGCATGGGGCCTGAGCGCGCGCTCAGCGCATCGCAGCAGTGCCATCCCGCACCCTGGAGGAGAGCCATCGTGCCTCGTACCGTCAGGGACGTCGTCTTCGTCGACGGCGTCCGCACCCCGTTCGGCAAGGCGGGCCCGAAGGGCATCTACCACGAGACCCGCGCCGACGACCTCGTCGTGAAGGCGATCCGGGAGCTGCTGCGCCGCAACCCCGGGCTGGACCCGAAGAAGATCGACGAGGTCGCCATCGCTGCGACCACGCAGATCGGTGACCAGGGCCTGACCCTCGGTCGTACGGCCGGCATCCTCGCCGGTCTGCCGCAGTCCGTCCCGGGCTACTCGATCGACCGCATGTGCGCCGGCGCCCTGACCGCCGTGACGACCACCGCCGGTTCGATCGCGTTCGGCGCCTACGACGCCGTCATCGCCGGTGGTGTCGAGCACATGGGCCGCCACCCGATGGGCGAGGGCGTGGACCCGAACCCGCGCTTCGTCAGCGAGAAGCTGGTCGACGAGTCCGCCCTGTTCATGGGCATGACCGCGGAGAACCTGCACGACCGCTACCCGACGATCACCAAGCAGCGCGCCGACGAGTACGCCGTGCGCTCGCAGGAGAAGGCCGCCAAGGCGTACGCCGACGGCAAGATCCAGCAGGACCTGGTGCCGATCTCGGTGCGCCGCACCAACCCCGAGGCCGGCGAGACCGGTTGGGGCCTGGTCACGGCCGACGAGCCGATGCGCCCGGGCACCACCCTGGAGAACCTCCAGGGCCTCAAGACGCCGTTCCGCGTCCACGGCCGGGTCACCGCCGGTAACGCGGCCGGTCTGAACGACGGCGCCACCGCCTCGATCATCGCGAGCGAGGACTTCGCCCGCGAGAACAACCTGCCGGTCAAGATGCGCCTGGTCTCCTACGCCTTCGCCGGCGTCGAGCCCGAGGTCATGGGCTACGGCCCGATCCCGGCCACGGAGAAGGCTCTCGCCCAGGCGGGCCTGTCCATCTCCGACATCGGTCTCTTCGAGATCAACGAGGCCTTCGCCGTCCAGGTCCTCGCCTTCCTGGAGCACTACGGCATCGCCGACGACGACGCGCGCGTCAACCAGTACGGCGGAGCCATCGCCTACGGCCACCCGCTGGCCTCCTCCGGCGTCCGTCTGATGACGCAGCTGGCCCGCCAGTTCGAGGAGCAGCCGCACGTCCGCTACGGCCTGAACACCATGTGCGTCGGCTTCGGCATGGGCGCGACGGTCATCTGGGAGAACCCGCACTTCGAGGGGGACAAGTGAGCACCACCGCTGAGCTTCTGAAGGGCGCGGCCGAGCTGTTCCCCGACGAGGTCGTGACGTCCGCGCACGTACGCCACCTCGACCTGCCGTTCGGTGCTGGGCGTTTTGCGCTCATCACCCTTGACAACGGCTTCGACCACACCAAGCCGACCACCTTCGGTCCGGCCTCGCTGGCGAACCTCAACACCGCCATCGACCAGGTCGAGGCGGAGGCCGCGGCCGGCGACATCGTCGGTGTCGGCATCACCGGCAAGCCGTTCATCTTCGCGGTCGGCGCCGACCTCAAGGGCGTCGAGCTGCTGAAGAAGCACGAGGACGCGCTCGCCATCGGCAAGGGCGGCCACGAGGTCTTCAAGCGCCTCGCGGCCCTCGCGGTCCCGACCTTCGCGTACTACAACGGCGCGGCCATGGGCGGCGGCGTCGAGGTCGGCCTGCACTGCTCCTACCGGACCGTCTCCAAGGCGATCCCGGCGTTCTCCCTCCCCGAGGTCTTCCTGGGCCTGGTCCCGGGCTGGGGCGGCTGCGCGCTGCTGCCGAACCTGATCGGCGCCGACAAGGCCGTCTCGGTCATCATCGAGAACAGCCTCAACCAGAACAAGCAGCTCAAGGGCCAGCAGGTCTTCGACCTCGGCATCGCGGACGCGATCTTCGAGGGCGCCGACTTCCTGGAGCAGTCGCTGATCTGGACCGCGAACGTCCTCAAGGGCGACGTCGAGGTCGAGCGTCCGGTGATCGACCGCGGCGAGGCCTGGGACCAGGCCGTCGCCAAGGGCCGCTTCGTCGCGGACTCCAAGGTGCACGGGGCCGCTCCGGCCGCCTACCGCGCCCTGGACATCATCGCGGCCGCCAAGAACGGCGACCTGCAGCAGGGTTACGACGCCGAGGACAAGGCGCTCGCCGACCTGATCATGGGTGGCGAGCTGCGCTCCGGCATCTACGCGTTCAACCTGGTGCAGAAGCGCGGCAAGCGTCCCGCGGGCGCCCCGGACAAGAACCTGGCCCGCCCGGTCACCAAGGTCGGCGTCGTCGGCGCCGGTCTGATGGCCAGCCAGCTCGCGCTGCTCTTCCTGCGCCGCCTGGAGGTGCCGGTCGTCCTGACCGACATCGACCAGGAGCGCGTCGACAAGGGTGTGGGCTACGTCCACGCCGAGATCGACAAGCTGCTCGGCAAGGGCCGGATCAACCAGGACAAGGCCAACCGCCTCAAGGCGCTGGTCACCGGTGTCCTGGACAAGGCCGAGGGCTTCTCCGACGCGGACTTCATCATCGAGGCCGTGTTCGAGGAGATCGGCGTCAAGCAGCAGGTGTTCGCGGAGGTCGAGGCGGTCGCCCCGGCGCACGCGATCCTCGCCACCAACACCTCCTCGCTGTCGGTCACGGAGATGGCGTCGAAGCTGCAGCACCCCGAGCGGGTCGTCGGCTTCCACTTCTTCAACCCGGTCGCGGTCCTGCCGCTGCTGGAGATCGTCCGCGGCGAGAAGACGGACGACGCCTCCCTGGCCACGGCCTTCGGCGTCGCCAAGAAGCTGAAGAAGACCGCGGTTCTGGTCAAGGACGCCCCGGCGTTCGTCGTGAACCGCATCCTGACCCGCTTCATGGGCGAGATCCAGAACGTCATCGACGAGGGCACCCCGGTCGACGTCGCCGAGAAGGCCGTCGAGCCGCTCGGTCTGCCGATGTCCCCGCTGGTGCTGCTGGAGCTGGTCGGCCCCGCGATCGGTCTGCACGTCTCGGAGACCCTCAACCGGGCCTTCCCGGACCGCTTCACGGTCTCCCCGAACCTCGCGGCCGTCGTCAAGGCGGGCAAGCGCGGCTTCTACGTCTACGACAGCGGCAAGCCGGAGCTGGACCCCGAGGTCGCGGCGCTGCTGCAGCAGGGCGACTCCGTCCTGACCGAGGAGCAGGTGCGCGAGCGCGTGCTCGACGCGGTGGCGCAGGAGATCGGGCTCATGCTCGACGAGGGCGTCGTCGCCGAGGCCCAGGACATCGACCTCTGCCTCATCACGGGCGCCGGCTGGCCCTTCCACCTGGGCGGCATCACGCCGTACCTGGACCGTGAGGGCGTCTCGGAGCGTGTGAACGGCAAGAAGTTCCTCGCTCCCGGCGTGGCGAGCGTTCCCGCGTAACACCCGGTGACAGGAAGAAGGGCCCCGCTTCGGCGGGGCCCTTCTGCGTGGTCAGAGCGGCCGCCACGCCTGTAGTGCCAGCCCGGGTTCGTCCTTGCGTCTGGTCAGCAGGAGTTGGCCGGTCGACGGGGACAACGTTGCCGCCACCACCCGGTCGTCCTCGTCCACGGCCAGGGACACCAGCGCGTCCACCGGCAGCTGCGGACCCGACTCCGTCCACCACGCGCCCGCCGACTCCAGCTCGGTCGGGTAGGCGGCGAAGGCGACGCGACCGCTCGCCGAGCGCTGGGCCAGCAGCGTGCAGTCATGGCCGTCCAGCTCGCAGCGGACCGCCGCGACCGGACCGGAGCCCGCCGCGGGCAGGAGCGTGACCGGCTTGGTGCCGGGGCGCCAGGCGCACAGGTCGCCCGAGTCGTCGGTGTAGTAGACGGTCGTGCTCTCGGGGGACGTGGCCAGGGCGTGCAGGGTGCCGGGGCGCACCGCCGTCTCCAGGGTCTCCTGGAGCACCGGCTGGGCGCCCGGCTCCTCCTGACGCCAGTGCAGGACGGCACCCCGGGCAGCCGCGTACAGCTCGACCCTGCCGGACTCCCCCGTCACCGCCGCGAGGCCCTCCTGGACCTCACGGCCCTTCAGGTCCCGCCAGGGGTCCCAGCCGCCCTTCTCCTTCTGCGCCAGCAGGCTCACCCCGCCGGCCTTGTTCCGTACGAAGACATGGGCGCGGCCCTGTGCGTCCACGGCGACGGCGGGGGTGCCGGTGCGGTCGCCCTTCTTGTCCGGGTGGCCGATCGGGTTCCAGTCCAGGGCCGCGAGGCGGGGGCGGAAGTGGGTGGAGTGCACCAGGCCCGACTCGCCCTTGATGGTGGGCCGCCAGGAGACCAGGTGGGCGTAGCCGTCGGCGCCCTGGCCGACGGCGAGGACGCGGTGGAGCTTCTGGTCGCCGCCCACCTTGTGCGGGTCGCTCCAGGGGCCGTCCGGGCCACGCTCCGCCCGGCACAGGACGGCGTCGCCCGACAGCTGGTAGACACTGAGCCGGCCGTCGCGGCCGCGTAGGAGCCAGTCGCCGTTCACCAGTTCACTTTAAGCGGCCCTGGTCGCAGGCCGGGGCCCGCCCCCTCTCCGGTGGCGTGGGACCCTTGCCCCATGGACGACCCCCTCGGCTCCCCGGACCCGGACGGCCCGCTGCTCGTGATCGTCGACGGCGCGAACGTCGTCGGGTCGCGGCCCGACGGCTGGTGGCGGGACCGCAGGGGCGCCGCCGAGCGGCTGCGGGACCGGCTGGCCCGCGAGGGGCTGCCGGGTCATGCGGGCGCCGTGGAGCTGGTGCTCGTCGTCGAGGGAGCCGCCCGTGGTGTGGAGTCGGTGCCGGGGGTACGGGTCGCGGAGGCGTCCGGCAGCGGGGACGACCGGATCGTGGAGCTGGCCGCCGAGAACCCCGACCGGGCCCGTCTCGTGGTGACGGCCGACCGTGAACTGCGGCGCCGGGTGACCGAACTGGGCGCGGAGGTGGCCGGGCCGCGCACGGTCCTCGGCTGAGGGTGCGGGGGCCGCCGCCCTACCACTCGGTCAAAGCGCCACGAGCAGGGTGAGGACGGCGGCCAGTCCGGTGGCTCCGAGGGTGGTTCCGGCGACGGCGGTCCACATGCGGCCGATGCCCTTGCGCGCGTAGTGGATGCCGGCGAGGCCGAAGGTGAGGGCGAGGGGTGCCGCCATGAACGACCACGGCATTACGGCCAGCATGAGGTAGGGCCATGCGCCGATGGCCGCGACGACCCCGAAGACGAGTGAGGTGGGGCCCAGGGCCACGGCGGGTGCGTCCCTGTGGCCGGGCACGATCGGTGCGGACATGAGATCCCCCTGAGTTGAACGTGTTCAAATCGCTGCTGCGAGCATAGCAGCGGGTCCGCCCGGCACCACGGCCAACTCCCCCTCAGCCGCGCGGAATCCGGGCATAGAGCACCGCCCCGTCCACCGTCCCCACCTCCTCGTACCGCGCGTCCAGCACCCGGCGCAGGCTCGGCACGCGGTCCAGTGCGTACGGCTTGCCGCGGGAGTCGTCCACGACCAGGGCGGGGGCGTGCGCGGTCAGCTCCGCCCGGAAGACGGGCCAGGCGCCCTCGACCGCGTACTTCTCGCCGACCTGGGGGCCGTCGCGGCCGCCGCTGTAGTTGGTGAGCAGGCCCGCGGTGAGGTAGCGGGTGGCGGGGGTGCGGCGGGCCAGCCAGTACGTCTCCGGGTGCATGCCCCACACCAGGACACGGTCGGCGGGCGCGGTGCGCTGGGCGAGGGCGGCGGCGAGGCGCTGGGCGTGGGCGAGTTCGGGGCGTGGCGCGAGCAGACCCCAGGCGAGGAACAGGGCGCAGCAGCAGGCCGAGGTGAAGACGGCGGCCGCCGGCCGTTCGCGGGGCGATGCCCACAGCGCGGCCGTGGCCAGCAGGGCCGCGGGCGGGGTGAGTTGCAGGTAGTAGTGGCCGAAGAAGTGGAAGCCGACGGTGACGGCGACGGCCGAGGACGCCAGCCACAGCCACAGGTCGGCCGCGTCGGCCACGCCGGTGCGGGTAGTGCGGGCGGTACGCAGGGACCGTACGACCGGTGGGATCAGGCCCGCGCAGGCCACGGCCAGGAGGGCGGTGTTGGCCAGGCCACGGCCGAGGACGTGGAGTTCGGAGCCGGTGAAGGAGGCGTAGGCGGCGGAGCCGGTGACCGTCCAGAACAGGAATCCGGCAGGGTCCGTGACCAGGGCCGCGCACAGCACCGGTACGGCGAACCCGGCCCCGAGCCGTAGCGCGCCCGCGCGCGGAGTGTCGGCCCGGTTGAGCAGCCAGGCCACCGGCAGCAGCACCGCGCCGCCGGTCTGCTTGGTGAGGAAGGCGCAGGCGACGGCGGCCCCGGCCGCGCCCCAGCGGCGGCGGTCCGCGCACCACAGGGCGGCCGCCGTGGCGGGCAGTATGAACACCTCGAAGGTGGCGGCCTGCGCGTCCTCGGGGTTGAGACCGACGGACACCAGCAGGTACAGCAGCCCCGCGGCACGGCCCGCGGTGTCGCCCCAGCGGCGCCGCGCCAGGGAGGCGAGCAGGACGGCGGTGAGCGTCTGCGCGAGGATCGCCAGCACCCGGACAGGAGTGAGGGAGCCGGAGCCGCAGACCGCGAAGGCGGCCTCGTACAGCCAGGGCACCAGTGGGGGTTTGCGGTCCACGACCGTCTCGTACAGGTGCCCGCCGTGGGCGAGAAGGCGGGCCTCTACGGCGAGATAGCCCTCGTCGGGGTTCCACACCGGCCGGACGAAGGAGGGCACCCGGGTGACGCAGGCCAGGACCGCGAGGGCGGGCAGCAGCCGCGTCCAGTATGCCCTCCGGGTCGTCACGGACCGTGCGGGAGCGGGCGGGGCGGCAAGCATGGGGAGCACGTTATCCGGCCCGGCAGTTCCTGCCGAAGCAGGACATACCGGGCCGGATCAGTGACGGGGGTGGTTACTTGTTGTCGCCCTTCGGCGGGTGCATGACCTGGTCGACGGTGGTCTCCTCGTGCCGGCCGAGGCGGCTGTGCGAGCGGCCGTAGAGGAAGTAGACGAAACAGCCGATGACCATCCAGATGGCGAATCGGAGCCAGGTCTCGGCGGGCAGGTTCAGCATCAGCCACAGGGTGGCGGCGACGGACAGGATCGGGATGAACGGCACCCACGGGGTGCGGAAGGCCCGGTGCAGGTCCGGGCGGGTGCGACGCAGGACGACCACGCCGACCGCGACGACGACGAAGGCGAACAGCGTGCCGATGTTCACCAGTTCGGCCAGCTCGCTCAGGCTGGTGAAGCCCGCGATGACGGCGATGAGCACGCCGAGCAGGATGGTCGGCCGGTGCGGGGTGCGGAAGCGCGGGTGGACGATGGAGAAGAAGCGGGGCAGCAGGCCGTCGCGGCTCATCGCGAAGAAGACCCGGGTCTGGCCGAGCAGCAGGATCATGCAGACCGTGGTCAGGCCGACGACGGCGCCGAAGCTGATCGCGCCCGCGTACCAGGGGTGGCCGTTGGCCTTGAAGGCGTCGGCGAGCGGGGCGTCGACGGACAGCCTGCTGTAGTGCTGCATGCCGGTGACGACGATGGACACCAGCACGTACAGCGCCGTGCAGATGAACAGGGAGCCGAGGATGCCGCGCGGCATGTCCCGCTGCGGGTTCTTGGTCTCCTCGGCGGCGGTGGCCACGACGTCGAAGCCGATGAAGGCGAAGAAGACCACGGAGGCGGCGGTGAAGATGCCCATCACGCCGAAGTTGGACGGCGCCCAGCCGGCGATCAGCTGGATGAGCGGCGCTTTGAGACTGCTCCCGGCCGGCACGGTCTCGGCCTTGGGGATGAACGGCTTGTAGTTGTCGCCGTTGATGAAGAAGGCACCGGCGATGATCACGATCAGGACGACCGTCACCTTGATGGCGACGACGACCTCGGTGACCCGCGCGGAAAGCTTCATGCCGATGACGAGGATGGCGGTGAGCACCAGGACCAGCGCGGCCGCGAGGATGTCGAAGCCGAAGCCCGTGGCCCCGTCCCGGCCGCCGAGGTAGTCGGGCAGGTGCAGGCCCGCGTTGTCCATCAGCGAGCGCATGTAGCCGGACCACCCGACGGCGACCACCGCCGTGCCGAGCGCGAACTCCAGGACCAGGTCCCAGCCGATGATCCAGGCGGGCAGTTCACCGATGGAGGCGTACGAGAAGGTGTACGCGGACCCGGCCACCGGGACCGTGGAGGCGAACTCCGCGTAGCACAGTGCGGCGAGGGCGCAGACGATGCCGGCCACCACGAAGCCCAGGGAGACCGCGGGACCCGCGGTCTCCTTCGCGACCTTGCCGGTGAGGACGAAGATGCCCGTGCCGATGATGACACCGACGCCGAAGACCGTCAGATCCAGCGCGGTCAGGGACTTCTTGAGCGCGTGTTCCGGCTCCTCGGTATCGAGAATGGACTGCTCGACCTTCTTCGTTCGGAAGAGGCTGCTGCTCACGGGGCTACCTCCCACACGCTCGTCGTCCTCGACATGATCGAGAGGGCTGGGGATGCGTATGCCCCGGCACAGGCAGATTCACGCAAAAGGGCCGGCTCCGCCACCTGAGAAGGGGGCGAAACCGGCCATACGGGGGCTTTCCCGAAATTGCCTAGTCGCGCGCGGGTTCCACGGAGTCGACCTCGTCGGCCGTGCGGTCGAACCGGCCGTCCAGCTTGGCGACCAGCCCGGTGACCTGGCGGGCGATGTCGGGCGCGGTCAGCCCGATCTCGGCCATGACCTCCGCGCGGGAGGCGTGGTCGAGGAAGCGCGGCGGGATGCCGAAGTCACGCAGCGGCACGTCCACGCCTGCGTCCCTGAGGGCCTGGGCGATCGCGGAGCCGACACCGCCGACGCGGCTGTTGTCCTCGACGGTGACGACGACCCGGTGCCGCTCGGCGAGCGGGGCCATCGCCTCGTCGACGGGCTTGACCCAGCGCGGGTCGACGACGGTGGTGGAGATGCCCTGCTTGTCGAGCAGGCCGGCGATCTCCAGGCACATCGGGGCGAGGGCGCCCACGGAGACCAGGAGCACGTCCGGGCGTTCGGTGCCCGGCTCGCGCAGCACGTCCATGCCGCCGACCCGGCCCACGGCCGGTACGGCGGGGCCCACGGCGCCCTTGGAGAAGCGCACCACGGTCGGCGCGTCCTCGACGGCGACGGCCTCGCGCAGCTGCGCCCGCACCTGGTCGGCGTCGCGCGGGGCGGCCAGCCGGAGCCCCGGCACGACCTGGAGGATCGACATGTCCCACATGCCGTTGTGGGAGGCGCCGTCGGTGCCGGTGACGCCGGCCCGGTCCAGCACGAAGGTCACCCCGCACTTGTGCAGGGCCACGTCCATCAGGACCTGGTCGAAGGCGCGGTTGAGGAAGGTGGCGTAGACGGCGAACACCGGGTGCACACCGGCGTGGGCCAGGCCGGCCGCGGAGACGGCGCCGTGCTGCTCGGCGATCCCGACGTCGTACACGCGATCGGGGAAGCGCTTGGCGAACCGGTCCAGGCCGACCGGCTGGAGCATGGCCGCGGTGATGGCGACGATGTCCTCGCGCTCCTCACCGAGCCTGACCATCTCCTCGCCGAACACGGAGGTCCAGTCGGCGCCGGAGGACGCGATCGGCAGGCCGGTGTCCGGGTGGATCTTGCCGACGGCGTGGAAGCGGTCGGCCTCGTCCTGGAGGGCGGGCTGGTAGCCGCGGCCCTTCTCGGTCAGGCAGTGCACGATGACCGGCCCGCCGAACCGCTTGGCCCGCGCCAGCGCGGACTCCAGCGCCTCGATGTCGTGGCCGTCGATGGGACCGACGTACTTCAGACCCAGGTCCTCGAACATGCCCTGCGGGGCGATGAAGTCCTTCAGCCCCTTCTTGGCGCCGTGCAGGGTCTCGTACAGCGGCTTTCCGACGACCGGGGTGCGGTCGAGGATGTCCTTCGTCCGGGCCAGGAAGCGCTCGTAGCCGTCGGTCGTGCGCAGGGTCGCCAGGTGGTTGGCGAGGCCGCCGATGGTCGGGGCGTAGGAGCGCTCGTTGTCGTTGACGACGATGACGAGCGGGCGGTCCTTGGCCTCGGCGATGTTGTTCAGCGCCTCCCAGGCCATGCCGCCGGTCAGCGCACCGTCACCGATCACGGCGACGACGTGGCTGTCCCGCTTCTTCAGCTGGTTGGCCTTGGCGATGCCGTCGGCCCAGCCGAGCACGGTGGACGCGTGGCTGTTCTCGATGACGTCGTGCTCGGACTCGGCCTGCGCGGGGTAACCGGACAGACCGCCCTTCATCTTCAGCCGGGAGAAGTCCTGCCGGCCGGTGAGCAGCTTGTGCACGTAGGACTGGTGGCCCGTGTCCCACAGCACCTTGTCCTTCGGGGACTCGAAGACGCGGTGCAGGGCGATGGTGAGCTCGACCACGCCCAGGTTGGGGCCGAGGTGGCCGCCTGTCTTGGAGACGGCGTCGACGAGGAAGGTCCGGATCTCCCCTGCCAGCTGGTCCAGCTCCTCCAGGCTGAGCCGGTCCAGATCGCGCGGTCCCCTGATGCGGGTCAGCAGCGGCACCCGTGCCTCCTTGCAAGTAGAGCTGATCGAGCTGTTGCCGGGCTTGACGAGTCTAATGTTCCGGCTTTGCGGGACACGACAGTGCCCGGCACCTTTGAGGCACCGGGCAACTGTCCAACCCTGAGGGGCGCTACGCGCGACCCGCGGTCTTCTGCGTCTTCCGGGTGATGGAGTCGATGACCACGGTGGTCAGCAGCACCGCGGCGGTGATCATGTACTTCACCGGCTCCGCGATGGACTCCAGCTGGAGACCGTACTGGATCGACACGATCACCAGCACACCGAGCAGGGCGTTCCAGGTACGACCCCGGCCGCCGAAGAGCGACGTACCACCGATGACGGCCGCGGCGATCGCGTTCATCAGCAGGTCGCCCGTACCGGCGCTCTGGTTGGCGGAGGCGATCTTCGAGGCCAGGAAGAGGCCACCGATCGCCGCGAACCCACCGGAGATCGCGAACACGGAGATCCGCACCGCGGTGACGTTGATACCCGCACGCCGTGAGGCCTCGACGCTGCCACCGAGCGCGAAGATCTTGCGACCGTAGGCGGTGCGCCGCAGGACGAAGTCGGTGGCGACCAGGAACGCGAGGAAGATCACGGTGGCCAGCGGCAGGCCCTTGTACTGGTTGTACATGTAGGCGCCGGCGAAGGAGACCACGGCCAGCAGGACCGTGCGCAGGACCGTGTCGCTGAGCGGCCGGGACGGGACGCCCGCGGCCTCCCGGCGGCGGTTGCCCAGGAAGGAGCTGACGAAGAACAGCCCCACCACGACGACCGCGAGCCCGTAGGCGGCGGCCACGTCCGTGAAGGTGTACGTGGTCAGCTTGCCGATCAGACCGTCGCTGTCGAGGTTGATCGTTCCGTCCTCGCCCAGCACCTTGAGCATGAAGCCGAGCCAGAACAGCAGACCGGCCAGGGTCACGGCGAAGGCGGGCGCGCCGAGCACCGCGAAGAAGAAGCCGTGCAGCGAGCCGATGGCGGCACCGACGGCGATGGCGACGAGCACGGCGAGCCACTCGGGCCAGCCCTGGTTGACCGTGAGGACGGCCGCGAGGGCGCTGGCCGCGCCGCTGACCGAGCCGACCGACAGGTCGATCTCACCGAGCAGCAGCACGAAGACGATGCCCACGGAGATCATGCCCGTGCCGACCATCGTGACCGTGATGTTGCTGATGTTCTGCGCCGAGAGGAACTCGGAGTTCAGCACCTGGAAGATGATGCAGATGATCGCGAGGCCCAGGACGACCGGGAGGGAACCCAGCTCACCGGCCTTCATCTTGCGCTTGAACTCGGTCCAGTAGCCGAGCAGACCCTGCTCGCGCACCAGCAGGCGCGGGTCGACCGCGGTGACCGCGGCGGCCGCGGCCTCGGGGTTCACGACGTCCTTGGGGGCCTCGGGAGCCTCGTCGACGTTCGCGGAAGTCTTGTCGATGCTCACTTGGAAACCTCCCCGGACGTGCGCGCCGCACGGCGGGTCACGGCGTTGTCGGTGGCGCCGGTGATGGCGGAGATGATCTCCTCCTGCGAGGTCGACTTGACCTCGAAGACGCCGTTGTTGCGGCCGAGGCGCAGCACGGCGACCTTGTCGGCCACCGCCTTCACGTCCGCCATGTTGTGGCTGATGAGGATGACGGCGTGACCGCGCTCACGCAGACGCTCCACGAGGTCGAGGACCTGGGCGGTCTGCTCGACACCGAGGGCGGCGGTGGGCTCGTCCAGGATGACCAGCTTGGGGTCGCCGAGCATCGAACGGGCGATGGCCACGGTCTGGCGCTGACCGCCGGAGAGCGAGGCGATCGGGATGCGGACGCTCGGGATGCGGATCGACAGCGTGGTGAGCAGCTCGCGCGAGCGGCGCTCCATCTCGACCTCGTCGAGGACGCCCCACTTCCGCAGCTCGCGGCCGAGGAACAGGTTGCCGACGACGTCGATGTTGTCGCACAGCGCGAGGTCCTGGTACACCGTCGCGATGCCCAGGGCCTGGGCGTCGTGCGGCCTGCTGATCGAAACAGCCTTGCCGTCCCATTCGATGACGCCCTCATCGATGGGGTGCACGCCGGCGATCGTCTTGACCAGCGTGGACTTTCCGGCACCGTTGTCGCCCACGAGGGCGACCACCTCACCGGCGTGGATCTCAAGCTCTACGTCGGTGAGCGCCTGAACGGCACCGAACCGCTTGGAGACCCCGCGCAACGCCAGCACGGGCGTAGCGGACACGTGAACCATCTCCTTCGCCGCCTGACCCGGCGGGAGGTTGTGCAGAAATCTGGGTGGGTGGGTTGGGAGCAACCCTGCGGGAGTTCCGTCCGGCGCCCCGCGCCGAGCTTGCGGGGCTGTCTGATGCGCGGGGCACCGGAGGAGCCTTGGGCAGTCCGTCCGGTCCCGGACGGGCGTTCGGGGTGCGAATGCCCGTGACCGGGAGGGGACTTGGGGACTGCTTAGTTGATGCCGAGCTTGGTGCAGTCGGCCTTGTACTTGCCCGTGCAGATGTCGGCGGCCGTGTAGACGCCGTCCTTGATGACGGTGTCCTTGATGTTGTCCTTGGTCAGCGAGGTGACCGGGACCAGGACCGACGGGACGTCCTTGGCGGAGCCGGAGGAGACCTTGTCCTTGGCGACCGCGTCGAGCGACTTGCCCTGGGCGAGCGCGACGGCCATCTCGGCGGCGGCGTCGGCCTCGGGGGCGTACGGCTTGTAGACGCTCATGTACTGCTCACCGGCGACGATGCGCTGCACACCGGCCAGCTCGGCGTCCTGGCCGGTGACCGGGACGGAGAGGCCCGCGGCCTTCAGGGCGGTGATGATACCGCCGGCCATGCCGTCGTTCGCGGAGTAGACACCCGCGATCTTGCCCTTGCCGACCGCGGAGATCGCCGACTCCATCTCGGAGTTGGCGTTGTCCGGCGACCACTCCTTGGTGTCGTACTCCTTGGCGATGGTGACCTTGCCGTCGAGGACGGAGTGCGCGCCCTTCTTGAACATGGCGGCGTTCGGGTCGGTCACCGAGCCGTTGACCATGACGATCTTGGAGGACTTGGTGGCCTTGCTGCCCAGCGCCTTCAGCAGGGCCGAGCCCTGGGTCTTGCCGACCTCCTCGTTGTCGAACGAGGTGTAGGCGCTGATCGGGCCCTCGGCGAGGCGGTCGTACGCGACGACCTTGATGCCGGCGTCCACGGCCTTCTGGACGGAGTTCTGGATCGCCTTGGCGTCCACCGCGTCCAGGATCAGGACGTCCACCTTGTTGGTGACCATGGTGTCGACCTGCTGCGCCTGCAGGTTCGCGTCCTGGCGGGCGTTGTTGTACTGGAACTCCGCCTTGCCGTTCGTCAGCTCCTTGATCTTCTTCTCGATCAGCGGCTTGTCGAACTTCTCGTAGCGGGCGGTCTTGTTCTCCGGAAGCAGGAGACCGACCTTGATGTTGTCGCCCTTCTTGGCGGACGCCGAGGAAGAGCTGTCGCTGCCCTTGGACTCCTTGGCGCTGCCACAGGCGGCCAGCGAGACGGCCATGGCACCAGCAGCAACGGCGAAGGCCGCACGACGCATACGCATGTTCACTCTTTGAAACCTCCCTGACGAGGCCGCGTCGTTGCGGCCGAGGTGGCTGGAAGTCAACTCGGCCACACGTGCGACGTCAAGAAGTAAATCCTTAACGAGATGGCAACGGTGCCATCCGTTCTCTAAGTGAAGGCAGGCGTGGCCGCGGACAGCGAGCCGACCGCAGAACCGTCCAGAAGGGTCGAATCGCCCATCTCGCTGAGCGCGAGAGCGAGCGCTCCGAGCACCTCCGCACGGCCCCCAAGTGCCCCCGGGAGAACGGACAGTTGGCGCGCCGCACTGGGGATGGCATAGCGGCCGACAGACTCCCTGATGGGCCCGAGAACGAGTTCTCCGGCCTCGGCGAGATCACCGCCGAGGACCACCCGGCTCGGGTTCAGAAGGTTGCAGAGATTGGCCACTCCACTGCCGATGTGGCGGCCGACGTCGGCGATCACCCGACGACAGCCCGGGTCTCCGTCCCTGGCCAGCCGTACGACGCCTTCCATGGTCAGATCGGTGCCGTGACTGGACTGGAGCAGCGGGAGCACGTACCGCGCGGCCGCGAAGGTCTCCAGGCAGCCGCGGTTGCCGCAGCGGCAGACCGGGCCGGATTCATCGAGTGTAATATGTCCGATTTCACCGGCGGTGCCACCCGGGCCGCGATAGATCTTCCCGTTGATCACCAGGCCGGCGCCGACACCGCTCGCGACCTTGATGTAGGCAAGATCACGCACGCCCTTGCCGCTGCCCCAGACCAACTCGCCCAGGGCGCCGAGGTTGGCGTCGTTGTCCACGTGCACGGGCACGCCGAGGCGCTCGCGCATCTCCTCGGCGGGCTTGGTGCCGCCCCAGCCGGGCAGGATCGCGGTGGACCCCAGGGTCCCCGACTCGACGTCGATCGGGCCGGGCACGCCGAGCCCCACTCCGGCCACCTTGGACCGGTCCACGCCGGTTGCCGCGATCAGGCGGTTGACCAGCTCTTCCGCCCGGTCGAAGCCCTGGGTGGCGGAGGCGTCGACGTCCAGCGGCTCGGACTCCTCGGCCAGCACCTGGTGCGCGAGGTTCCCGATCGCGACGCGCAGGTGCGTGTGCCCGAAGTCGACGCCGATCACGATGCCGGCGTCCCCGCTCAGCGACACGCTGCGGGCCCGTCGCCCGCCTGCCGACGTGGGCGTGACCTCGACCGTCCCGCCGTCCTTCAGCTCCCGCACGATGTTGGAGACCGTCGCGGCGGACAGGCCGGTCGTCCGTGCGATCTCCGCCTGCGTGAGCGACCCGGCCAGCCGCACTGCCCGTACGACTCGTTCCAGGTTGGCTCGGTGCAGCGACGACTGCGACCCCGGAGTCTCCATCGACCCATCCACTCCCGCCATCGGCCGGGCGGCTCCTGGTGCCGCCCGTGGCCCAGGTCACATCTGCGGAACCGGGCCACTTACAAGTTATGAACTCCAAGCTCGGCTGTATGGGTTACCGCAGTCAAGTACTTGACGGAAATCGCTGTCACTTCCGTGGTCCGCCCCGGACACCTCACGGACACGTGAATGCCACCCTGAGCAGGGCGGAAGACCACCTGCACGGGGCTACGGAACAGGGTGCGAGGCACACCACTCGGACGCCTCAAGAGAATCGACAGGTCGTTCGGCCGTAGAATCCGGGGACGGTCCGTGACCGTGCCGTGACCGAAGCCGGTCGGACCCCGGGCGAGTCGCGACTGCGAAGAAACGTTGCTTTCGAGAGGTGGGCCCGGGCACATCCCGGCAGGGACTTTGCCGAGATGTGACACAGGACACCGAACTGGGACAGGTTCCTGAGCGCTACTTCAGGGTGGCCGAGGTCAGGCCCGCCTGCACCTGGCGCTGGAAGGACAGGTACACGACCAGCATGGGGATCATCGCGATCGTGACGCCCGCGAAGAGGACGGGCAGGTCGGAGGCGTACCCCTGCTGCTGTTGCAGCTGGATGAGGCCC
The DNA here is from genome assembly GCF_042892235.1 of Streptomyces sp. NPDC001816. Lineage (NCBI taxonomy): Bacteria > Bacillati > Actinomycetota > Actinomycetes > Kitasatosporales > Streptomycetaceae > Streptomyces > Streptomyces sp. NPDC001816. The sequence goes on along the minus strand of NZ_JBIATY010000001.1, from coordinate 306,888 downwards.
TGGGTGAGGACGTACCGCTCCGGATCGTCGCCGCTCTGCGGCTGCATCAGGACCGTCGGCAGGATGAACTGGTTCCACTGCCCCAGCGTGTTGAAGATCCCCACGCTGATCAGGCCCGGCTTCGCCATCGGCAGCATCACCTGGAAGAAGGTCCGGGTGTGCGAGGCGCCGTCCAGGATCGCCGCCTCGAAGACCGCCGTGGGCAGGGTCCGGAAGAAGGCGTGCATGAAGAACACGGTGAACGGCATCGAGTAGGCGACGTAGACCAGGATCAGACCCTGGTAGGTGTTCAGCATGTCCAGCCGCTTGACCATGAAGAACAGCGGGACGAGGGCCAGGAACACCGGGAACATCGCGCCGGCGACGAAGAAGTAGTACAGCAGGCGGTTGCCCCAGAACTGGTACCGGGCGAGCACGTACGCGGCCATGGAGCCGAACAGCATCGTCAGCGGCACGGAGAAGACCAGCACGATGACGGTGTTGAGGAAGTAGTCGCCGATGCCCTTGTTCCAGGCTCGGCGGAAGACGTCGAGGGACCAGTTGTGCGGCCAGCCGAAGGCCGAGCCGCCGATCTGGGCGTCGGTCTTGAAGGAGCTGAACACCAGCCACAGCAGCGGCAGCACGATCAGCAGCGCCCACAGGGCGAGGAAGCCGTGCGAGAAGACGTTCAGCACGACGCCTTCGCTGCGCTGGTCGCCGGGGCGGGCCGGGATCTTGGCCACCCGCGGCTCGGCGGGCATGCCGCCGCCCTGGGGGGCGGTCTCCTTGAGGGGTGCGCTCATCGTCGTATCTCCCGCTCAGAACTCGACGCGGTCGCGGCGGGTGGCGCGCAGCATGACCACGGACAGGACCAGGGTGAGCAGCAGCATGACGACGCCCATGGCGCAGGCGTACCCGCTCTTCCCGAAGTATTGGAAGTTGCGCATCATCACCGTCGAGATGACGTCGCTGTGGTGGTCGGGGCCGCCGCCGTACGCGCCCATGCTCGCGGTCATCGAGGAGACCAGGACGAACATGTCCATCGCGACGATGCCCAGATACACCCAGGCGGTCTGCACGGTGTCCCACAGCAGCGGCAGGGTGATGCGGAAGAAGGACTGGCCCCGGCCCGCGCCGTCGATCAGGGCGGCCTCGTAGATGTCCCTCGGGACGGACTGCATGGCGGCCGAGAACAGCACCAGATAGAAGCCGACGCCGTGCCAGACCACGGCCGCCATCAGCGCCCACAGCACCATGTTCGGCTCGTTGAGCCATTCCACCGGGTTGTTGGCGTCGACCAGGCCGAGTTTGATCAGGAAACCGTTGAGCAGGCCGCCGCCGTCACTGCGGTACACCGCGTTGAACAGCACCGCGACAATCGCCAGCGACAGCACCTGAGGGAAGAAGTAGACAATTTTGTAGAACTTGGATCCGGCGACGCCTTGCACTCCGCCCGCCCTGCTGCGCCCGCCCGCGTTCACCATGAACGCGAAGAACAGGGCGAGCAGGATCGTGATCACCGGAATGAAGATCAGGAACAGGATGTTGTGCCAGATGGCCTGCATGAAGACGTCGTCCTGGAACAGTGCCTTGTAGTTGTCCAGTCCGACGAACTTGAAGGTCTGCGACTGGCCCTTCCAGTCGGTCAGCGAATAGCCGAACGTCTGGATGTACGGCCAGATCACGAAGATCAGATAAAGCGCCACGGGAACGAACAGAAATCCCGTGACGAACCTGTACTGCCCTTTGCGCATTGGCGTTCCCTGCCCTGGTGTCCTCCCCCGGGCCGGAGCGCTCCGGCCCGGGAAACGGCGTAGCGGTCAGTCCCGGTGGTTCTTTTTCGAGGACGGGTCCTTGGCCTGCTTGTCCACTGCAGCCTGGCACCGCTTCAGCCATTCCTTCGGCTGGATGCGCTTGGCCATCAGCTCGTTGGACGCGGCCTCGATGGCGGCGCCCATCTCGCTGTACCACTCGGTGTACAGGTAACGGAAGGTGTTGTCACCGGCGGCCTTGGACGCCTCGACCGTGGACTGGGTGCCCGGCCGGAGCTTGACGCCGGGGTCGACGCCGTCCCTGAGGATGGTGAGCGAGTTGGCCTCCTTGGCGAACAGCGTCGACCACTCCTTGGAGAGCATGCGCCGCATGAACTCCTTGGCCGCGGGCAGGTTCTTCGCCTTCGCCGGGATGATGAAGGGCTCGCCGGAGCCGGCCCGGATCGCCTCGAACGGCAGTTTGCTGTCGGGGAGCAGCGGCATCGGCATGAACTTCATGTCGAAGTCCGCCGGCGTCTGCTTGAGCTGCTCGTTCTCCAGCCAGGAGCCGCAGGTGATGAACGCGGCCTTGTACTGGTTCCAGCGGGTCTGGGACTCGGTGTGGGTGAGGCCGTTCGTACCGGGCATCAGCAGGCCCTTCTCGACGACCTCGTAGATCGCCTCGACACCGGCCTGTGCCGCGTCCGAGCCGACGAACGCCTTGGGGTCGAGGTTGTCGATGGCCTTCATCGCGTCCAGACCGCCCTTCTTGGCGATCATGTCCATGATGGCGACGTTGATGTAGTACGGGTACTTGCCCTGGTGGGCCAGGCCGCCGATGCCCTGCTTCTTGGCGTCCTGACAGATGGCCAGGAAGTCCGCCCAGGTCTTCGGCTCCTCCCAGCCCTTCTCCTTGAAGAGCTTGCCGGAGTACCACAGACCCCACACCGTGTAGATGTAGTTGAGGGCGACGATCTTGCCCTCCTGCATGCCCGCGTCGAGGGTGCCGGGGATGATCATGTCCCGCACCTTCTTGCTCGGGTCGTCGACCGACGGCGCGTCGAGGACCGGAGCGAGGTCCAGCAGCTGGCCGTTCTTGTACAGCACGTCGACCTTGATCTGCTGGGCACCGGAGTCGTCGACGATGTCCGGCGGGTTGCCCGCGTTGAAGCGGGGCTGGAGCTTCCCGGTGATCTCCTGAGTGCCGGTGTGGGTGGAGGTGATGCTCAGCTTCTGCTGGAAGTTCCCTTCCCACGCCTTGGCGTAGTCGTCGCCGTATCCGCCCTTGAAGATGACGACGTCGAGCTTGCCGCCCTTCTCCACGCCGAAGGGGTTCGACTTGGACGTCTTGCCCTGGTTGGTGTTGCCGTCGTTGTCGCCTCCCCCGCCGCTGGCACAGGCGGACAGCAGACCCATTCCGGGGGCCGCCACCAGACCGAGTGCGGCCGAACGCTTGATCAGGTCGCGGCGGCCGACGCCCTCGCCACCGTGGTGCGCAGTGGATCCCATGCTCAAGTCCTCGCCTTCTCCAGGACTCAGGCGGTGAACCGGATCCTCCCCGGCACCGCTGTCGGGTAGTGCAGGGTCATGCGGGAAACGCCGACAGGTATAGTCCACTTCCCGCCAGCGGAGCAAGATCGAATGCAAGGTTGGCGATGGGTCTTTTCCGAGTTGAGACCTCTCGGAAATATGAGCGACCTGTGAGTGCCGTGGCCGAAAAACCGGCGACATGGGCCCCTGAATGCCACACCCAACACCCTTGACATCAAGGGCCACTTGACCACCTACTGGTTCCTGCGCATCGAAGTTGACAACGTTGTCCAGAGCGGGTGCAGGAGGGGAATCCGTAGATGCAGCGGAGAACTCGGCACAGATACGGTCCGGCGGTCGTCCTCACGGCCGCCTTTGTCATGGCCGTCGGCGCGCAGGGCGCCGCGGTAGCCCAGCCGGCCAGGGCCGCGGCAGCCGACCAGGAGTTCGCATCCTCGTTCGAGCCCGGTGACCCGGCGCCGGACTGGCTGAACACCGTCGACACGACGCCGGACGGAAGCAAGCGCTCCGCGGGCGTGGACGGCGGCTACAGCACGGGCATTCCGGGCAATGTCACCGACCATGTGACCGAGGTCCGGGCCGGCGGCGAGAACGAGGGCGCGGGCGAGGTGAAGGAGAACCTCGTCGACGGCGAGCCCGGCACCAAGTGGCTGACCTTCCAGCCCACCGGCTGGGTCGAGTTCGACCTGGACAAGCCCATCAAGCTGGTGACGTACGCGCTCACCTCCGCCAACGACTTCGACGAGCGCGACCCGAAGGACTGGACGCTCAGGGGCTCGACGGACGGCAGGGACTGGAAGACGATCGACACCCGCTCCGGCGAGTCCTTCTCGGAGCGCTTCCAGACGAAGTCGTACGACCTGGCCGAGCCGGGCGAGTACCAGTTCTTCCGGCTGGACGTGACGAAGAACAACGGCTCCTCGGACATCCTGCAGCTCGCCGACATGCAGTTCTCGACCGGCGGCGGGGGCGGCCCGGTGCCGCAGGACATGCTGTCGCTGGTCGACAAGGGCCCGAGCGGCTCGCCCACGGCCAAGGCCCGGGCCGGCTTCACCGGCAAACGGGCCCTGCGCTACGCCGGGCGGCACACGGCGGCCGGCCGGGCGTACTCGTACAACAAGGTCTTCGACGTGAACGTGAAGGTCGGCGCCGACACACAGCTGTCGTACCGCATCTTCCCGTCGATGGCCGACGGCGACCGCGACTACGACGCCACGAACGTCTCCGTGGACCTGGCCTTCACCGACGGCACCTATCTGAGCGACCTGGGCGCGCGGGACCAGCACGGCTTCCAGCTGTCGCCGCGCGGGCAGGGCACGGCGAAGGCGCTCTACGTCAACCAGTGGAACAACGTGCTCTCGCGGATCGGCTCAGTGGCGGCCGGCAGGACGGTCGACCGGGTCCTGGTGGCCTACGACTCCCCGGGCGGCCCGGCGAAGTTCCGGGGCTGGATAGACGACCTGGCGCTCAGGCCGGTGGCTCCCGAGAAGCCGAAGGCACATCTGTCGGACTACGCGCTGACCACGCGTGGCACCAACTCCAGCGGCAGCTTCTCGCGCGGAAACGACTTCCCGGCCACGGCCCTTCCGCACGGCTTCAACTTCTGGACGCCGGTGACCAACGCGTCTTCGCTGAGCTGGCTGTACGAGTACGCACGTGCGAACAACGACGACAACCTGCCGACGATCCAGGCCTTCAGCGCGAGCCATGAACCGAGCCCGTGGATGGGCGACCGGCAGACCTTCCAGCTGATGCCGTCCGCCGTGCCCGGCACCCCGGACACCGGCCGTGAGACACGGGAGCTGGCCTTCCGGCACGAGAACGAGACCGCGCGGCCCTACTACTACGGCGTCAGGTTCGAGAACGGCCTGAAGGCGGAGATAACGCCGACCGACCACGCGGCCGCGCTGCGCTTCACCTACCCGGGCGACGACGCGAGCGTGCTGTTCGACAACGTCACCGAGCAGGCGGGCCTGACCCTGGACAAGGAACACGGGATCGTCACCGGCTACTCGGACGTGAAGTCGGGCCTCTCCACGGGCGCCACCCGGCTGTTCGTGTACGGCGTGTTCGACAAGCCGGTGACGGACGGCTCCGCCACCGGGGTCAGGGGCTATCTGCGCTTCGACGCGGGCGCCGACCGCACGGTCACCCTGCGCCTGGCCACCTCCCTGATCAGCGTCGACCAGGCGAAGGACAACCTGCGCCAGGAGATCCCGGACGGCACGTCCTTCGACACGGTGAAGAAGCAGGCCCAGCGAGCCTGGGACGGGCTGCTCGGCAAGGTCGAGGTGGAGGGCGCGACCCCGGACCAGCTGACCACGCTGTACTCCAGCATGTACCGGCTGTACCTGTACCCGAACTCCGGCTTCGAGAAGGTCGGCGGCAAGGACCAGTACGCCTCGCCCTTCTCCCCCATGCCGGGTCCGGACACCCCGACGCACACCGGCGCGAAGATCGTCGACGGCAAGGTGTACGTCAACAACGGCTTCTGGGACACCTACCGGACCACCTGGCCGGCGTACTCCTTCCTGACGCCGTCCCAGGCGGGCGAGATGGTGGACGGGTTCGTGCAGCAGTACAAGGACGGCGGCTGGACCTCCCGCTGGTCCTCCCCCGGTTACGCCGACCTGATGACCGGCACCTCCTCGGACGTGGCGTTCGCCGACGCGTACGTCAAGGGCGTGGACTTCGACGCGAAGGCGGCGTACGACGCGGCGGTCAAGAACGCGACGGTCGTTCCGCCGTCCTCGGGCGTGGGCCGCAAGGGCATGAGCACCTCGCCGTTCCTCGGCTACACCAGCACCGACACGCACGAGGGCCTGTCGTGGGCGATGGAGGGCTACGTCAACGACTACGGCATCGCGAAGATGGGCGAGGCCCTCTACAAGAAGACGGGCGAGAACCGCTACCAGGAGGAGTCGCAGTACTTCCTCAACCGCGCCCGTGACTACGTGAACCTCTTCGACCCCAAGGCGGGCTTCTTCCAGGGCCGGGACGCCAAGGGGGCCTGGCGCGTGGACTCCGCGAAGTACGACCCGCGCGTGTGGGGCTACGACTACACGGAGACCAACGGCTGGGGCTACGCCTTCACCGCCCCGCAGGACAGCCGGGGCCTGGCCAACCTGTACGGCGGCCGCACCGGCCTCGCGGAGAAGCTCGACGCCTATTTCGGCACCCCGGAGACCGCCTCGCCGGACTTCGTCGGCTCCTACGGCGGTGTCATCCACGAGATGACCGAGGCCCGGGACGTCCGGATGGGCATGTACGGCCACTCCAACCAGGTCGCGCACCACGTGATCTACATGTACGACGCGGCCGCCGAGCCCTGGAAGGCGCAAGCGAACGTCCGCGAGGCGCTGTCCCGCCTGTACACCGGCAGCGAGATCGGGCAGGGCTACCACGGCGACGAGGACAACGGCGAGCAGTCGGCCTGGTACCTCTTCTCCTCGCTGGGCTTCTACCCGCTGGTCATGGGCAGCGGCGAGTACGCCATCGGCTCCCCGCTGTTCACGAAGGCGACCGTGCACCTGGAGAACGGCCGGGACCTGGTGATCAAGGCGCCGCGCAACAGCGCGCGGAACGTGTACGTGCAGGGTCTGAAGGTCAACGGCCGCCCCTGGACGTCGACTTCGCTCCCCCACTCGCTGCTGGCCAAGGGCGGGGTACTGGAGTTCTTCATGGGGTCCAAACCCTCGACCTGGGGCACGGGCAAGAACGCGGCACCGGTGTCCATCACCCAGGACGACAAGGTGCCGACGCCCCGCGCGGACGTGCTGTCGGGTGACGGCGCCCTGTTCGACAACACGTCGGCGACGAGCGCCACGGTCACCTCGGTGGACCTGCCGGCGGGCGCCGCCACCCGGGCCGTCCAGTACACCCTGACCTCGTCGGCCGACCACACCAAGGCGCCGACCGGCTGGACCCTGCAGGGTTCCACGGACGGCACGACCTGGAAGACCCTGGACCACCGCTCCGGCGAGTCGTTCACCTGGGACCGCCAGACCCGGGCGTTCACCGTCGCCGCGCCGGGCTCGTACGCGAAGTACCGCCTGGTCCTCGACGGCGAGTCGACGCTGGCGGAGGTGGAGCTGCTGGCCTGACCACGGCACACAGGAGGGGGCGGGCCCGCTCGGGTCCGCCCCCTGTCGTGTGTGCGCTCAGCCGGTGGCGAGGGTGAACACGTGCAGGTCCGTGTTCTCAGGGAGCCGGACGCTCCTCACGGTCTTGCCGGCCGGTGCCGCGAATGGCTTGGTGGCGAAGACGTACGTCGCCACCGGATCCTTGTCGGCGCCCGCGACGTTGCGGTACGCGGTCTTGGCGACGACCTCGTTGCCGTACTGGACGGTGCCGCCTCCGCCGCCGACGGTCCAGTCGGTGAAGGAGAGGTCGACGGTGTCGGTGGTGCCGTCGGTGTAGGTGACGGTCGCCTTGGTCTGCTGGTTGCCGTTGACCGCGCTGCCGATGAAGGACAACCGGGTTGCGGGCTTGGCGAGTTCGATGGTCTGACCGGTGGCCGAGGCGTTGTCGGGGCGGGCCGCGGGCGAGTTCGGCCAGGTGAAGGTCAGGCCGGCGGCCGTGCCCTGCCCGCCCGGGGTGAGGCCGGCCGCGGCGAGGGCCTGGCGGGAGTAGCTCCAGCCGCCGCCGTCGTAGTCGGCCTCGTCGTGCTCGCCCTCGTCGTCGGAGACGCCGGTGTTGTTGTAGGCGGCGAGCAGGGTGCCCGGTGCGGCCACGGTGAGGGAGACCGGCTGCTCGTAGGAGGTGTCGCCGGAGGTCACCGTGACCTTCACGGCGTAGAAGCCCTGGGTGGCGTCCGCGGCCGCGGTGAGGGTGATCTCCTGGGAGCCGTCGGTGACCGTGCCCTCGGCGGGCGTGGCGGTGACACCGGAGGGGGTTTCGACCCGGAAGCGCACCTCCGGCCCGGTGCCGCCGCCGAGCGCGAGGGCCCGGATGCCGATCTTCGTGCGGTCACCGGGTGCGACCGTGGCGGCGGTGGGGCCGACGCCGATCTGGTACGGCTGCTCGCCCTCCCGGAAGGACGGCGGCGGGGAGGCCTCGCCCCAGGTGCGGTTCGCCGTGGTGGAGAGGGTGTAGTCGAGGCGGCCGCCGTCGCGCACGAAGGAGGCGGGCAGCCAAGGCCGGTCGCCGGAGCGCCCATTGACCTTCAGGGACTGGATGTACGGCGCGTCGGCCGCCGCCCCGCTCGCGTGCACGGAGATGTCGTTGCCCTGCGGGCGGTCGATCTCGATGCGCTCGAACAGCGGTGAGGCGAGGACGAGTTCGGCCCGCGAGGGCACCTGCGGGTACATGCCGAGCGCGGAGAAGACGTACCAGGACGACATCGCGCCCAGGTCGTCGTTGCCGGGGATGCCGCCGGGCTCGGTCGACCAGAGCTGCCGCATCGCCGCGCGGACGGTCTCCTGCGTCTTGTAGGGGGCGCCCGCGTAGTCGTACAGGTAGGGCACGTTGACGGACGGCTCGTTGTCCAGCTCGGACTTGGTGCCGCCCTGGCCGGTGAAGGCCCAGCCGCCGTCGCCGGTGTGGAAGAAGTCGTCGAGCCGGGCCAGCGCCTTGTCGGTGCCGCCCATCGCCGCGAACAGGCCCGCCGGGTCGTGCTGGACCATCCAGGTGTACTGGGCGGCCGTGCCCTCCACGAAGCCGTTGCCGGTGTCGGGGGTGAAGCCGGTGACCCAGCTGCCGTCGGCCTTGCGGTTGGCGGCGTAGCCGCCGCTCCGGTCGGCCGCGATGTTGAAGTTGTTCTGCCACCACTGGGCGCGGCGGGCGAAGGCGGCCGCGGTGTCCTTCTCCCCTGCCGCCGTGGCGAGTTGGGCGAGGGAGAAGTCGGCGGTGGACATCTCCAGGGTCTCGGCGGCGCCGCCCCAGGCGTTGGAGACGCTGGGCATGTAGTGCAGCTTGAGGTACTTGTCGAGCGACGGGCGCTGGCCCACCGACAGCACCGGCTTGCCCGCCGCGGACAGGTCCTGCTGTGTGGGTACGGTCGCCGCCCGGACCAGGGAGTCCAGGGCGCCCTTGAGGTCGAAGCCGGTGCCGCCGAAGGCGTGGATGCCGGCCAGAGCGGTGGGCGACGGGTCGCCGTTCATGACATGGGTGCCGCTCGCGCCGTGCAGCCAGCGGTCCCAGATCCCGCCGTTCTGCCCGGCGAGTTCGTACAGCGACTGGGCGATGTCGGAGCCGGTGCGCGGGTCGAGGAGGGTGAGCAGCTGCACCTGGTCGCGGTAGACGTCCCAGCCGGAGAAGGTGCCGTACTGCGCGTGATGGCGGCGGTCGACGGTGTGCGGCCGGCCGTCCGCACCACGGTATCTGCGGTCGGCGTCGCTGATGACGTTCGGATGCAGCAGGGAGTGGTACAGCGCCGTGTAGAAGGTGGTGCGTTCGGCGTCGGTCCCGCCGCCGACCCGGACCGCGTCCAGCCGGTCGCGCCAGGCCCGCCGCGCCGCGTCCGCGACGGCGTCGAAGGAGCGGCCCGGCGGGTTCTCCGCGGCGAGGTTCGCCTCGGCGCCCGCCTGGCTGACGTAGGAGATGCCGACCTTGACGTTCACCGAGCCGGTGCCGGGCGCGAACTGCACATACGCCCCTGCGCCCTTGCCCGCGACCGGCCGGCCTCCGTGCGAGAAGCCGCCCGTGCCGCCGGATGCCTGCCGGGAGCCGGGGCTCAGCTTGTCGTCCTGCCAGGTGCCGGTGGCCGTGAAGGCCCGGTCGAAGCGGGCGGTGAAGTACAGGGTGTAGTAGGAGCGTTGGCCCTCGGGGTCGAGGTAGCCGCAGAAGTTCCCGGAGGTGACGGAGCCGGAGACGGTGCGGGTCGCCGGGTCGACGGTGATCGTCGAGTCCGCCGAGCCGACCTCGGAGTTGGCGGTGCGCACGAGCAGCGAGGCGGGCTTGTCCGCCGGGTAGGTGAAGCGGGCGGAGCCGGTGCGGGTGGTCGCGGTGAGGTCGGCGGTGACGCCGGAGGCGAGGCCCACCTTGTAGTGGCCGGGCTCGGCGGTCTCGTCGGAGTGGCGGAAGTCCGCTGCGTAGACGGCGTCCTTGGTGTCGCTCGCCGGGGAGGAGGTGACCTCGCCCGCGTACGGGAAGAGCGGGATGTCGCCACTGCCGCCAGCGCAGCCGGTGCCGGACATGTGGGTCAGGCTGAAGCCGCGGGTGCGGGTGGCGTCGTACTGGTAACCGCCGGGCGCGGCGGTGCGGGTGGCGTCGCCTCTGGTGTTCTCCGGACTGAAGGAGAACATGCCGAACGGCATGACAGCGCCCGGGAAGACGTTGCCGCCGTTCCTGGTGCCGATCAGCGGATCGACGTACGGGGTCGGGTCGTTGACGAGGCCGGGGGGAGCTGCGGTCGCCGCGAGGGCGGGGGTGGCACCGCCGGTCGCGAGCACCGCGGCCAGCAGCAGGGACGTGGGACGGAATCGCATGGCGCGGCCCTTCCTCCTGAAGGACGGTCGCGCACCACAGGTCGCACAAGCCGCAGGGACAGTAACGTGCGCCACCGGAAACACGGAAGACCGCGTACGCTCCGGCCGGCGCGCGCCTGGATCACCCGGTCGGGCTACCTCAAGTACCTTGACATCGTTGTCGGTTGAGGCGGTAGAGTCATGTACAGACCATACGACAACGTTGTCGCGCCCCACACGGTCGAGGCCCGCCCACGGCCTCACCACCACAAGCCAGCACCACCCGGGCAGGGCCTCACCCCCCTCGCCTGCCCGGCTCGCGGACCCGGTGTGCACGGCCACCGGGTCCGCCCAGAGCGACTCGACCGACCTGACAGGCAAGGGTCGCGGAGGCATCACCGCCAGAGCCCTGGACGGCGTAGCCGAACGTCGTGCTCCGACCCGGACTCAGCGGGCCGTTCCAGTCGGCGTTGTGGACCATCACGTCCTGTCCGGTGCAGGCGGCGTTGCCGTTCCGGAGGGCGGCCACCGACTGCCCGGCGGGCAGCGTCCAGTCGACCATCCAGCCGAGCGTCGGGGCGTCACCGCTGTTGGTGACCGCCACCTCGGACTGGTGACCGCCGGGCCAGGTGCCGGTGGTCCGCCGCGTCGCGGTGCAGGTGCCGGGCGGGGGTTCGGAGGGGGTGCCGGGCTCACGGACGTCCGTGACCTCTCCGTTGCCGCCGTCGAAGACGACGTCGGAGCAGGAGTAGAAGGTCTCCGCGCTGTCCGAGCGCCGCCAGACCATGTAGACGATGTGCCGCCCCGTCTTGTCCGCCGGTCAACTTGACTGTCGCAGACATGACACAACTCCCTCTTGATGGTCTCAGTCGTACCGTAGGAAGACAGGGCGGGAGCGTCCGCGCGATCCGGGCGGGTTCCGGTCCATCCGGCCTGTCAGGCCCTCGGACTTATGGGAGCGATCCCACTACTTGCGCGTGAGCTAGCGCGCACAGCGACACACGGACCGGCATACCGGCCGGAATGTGATGTCCATCGCTTGGTCCAGCCGTAGTCACCCGGAAAGGCCGGTGCTAGAAATATCGCATGTGGGACCTTTTGGCCCGATTCAGGCACCTCTCAAGGCGTGCGGTGGTCGGCAAGAGCCCCCGTAGCGTCGCCGGGCAGGTCTTCGTCCTCCAGGTGGCGCTGGTGGTGGTGCTCGTGGTCTGCGCCGTCATCGCCCTTGTCCTGCAGTCGGAGCGTGACACCAGCACGGAGGCCAAGCGGCGGTCCATCGCCGTCGCGCAGACCTTCGCGCACTCGCCTGGCGTCCTCCAGGCCCTGCAGACCGCCAAACCCTCGAAGGTGCTCCAGCCGCTCACCGAGGCGGGGCGCAAGAGCGCGGGCGTCGACTTCATCGTCGTCATGGACACCAAGGGGATCCGCTATACCCACCCCCTGCCGAGCAAGATCGGCCATCGGTTCGTGGGCGAGATCGCGCCGTCCCTGGCCGGGAAGGTCTACACCGAGAGCGTCCACGGCCCGCTCGGCCACGAGGTGCAGGCGACCGTGCCGATCAGGGACGACCACGGCAAGGTGGTCGCCCTCGTCTCCGCCGGGCTGAAGGTCAAGAACGTGACCAGCGAGGTGAACCGGCAGCTGCCGATCATCCTGGCCGCCGGGGCCGGCGCACTCCTGGTGTCGACCGGCGGGACGGCCCTGGTGGGCAGGCGGCTGCGGCGGCAGACCCACAGCCTGGCTCCGGCCGAGATGACCCGGATGTACGAACACCACGACACGGTCCTGCACTCGGTGCGGGAAGGCGTGCTGATCGTCGCCGACGACGGGCATCTGCTGCTGGCCAACGACGAGGCCAGGAGGCTGCTGGAGCTGCCCCCCGAGGCCGAGGGGCGCAACGTGCGGGAGCTGTCGGTCCTCGACCCGGAGATGGTGGAGCTGCTGGTCTCCGGGCGCGAGGCCACCGACGAGGTGCACTTCGCCGGGGGACGGCTGCTGGCGGTGAACCAGCGGCCGACGGACCGCGCGGGAGGCCCCAGGGGAACCGTGGTGACGCTCCGGGACTCCACCGAGCTGCAGGCGGTGTCCGGCAGGGCGGAGGCCGCCCGGGAGCGGCTGGAGCTGCTGTACGACGCGGGACTGGGCGTCGGCACCACCCTCGACGTGGTCCGTACGGCCGAGGAGCTGGCGCAGCTCGCCGTCCCGCGCTTCGCCGACTTCGTCACCGTGGACGTGGCCGACGCCGTGCTGCACGGAGAGGAGCCGGCCCGCACGGCGACGGACATGCGGCGCGTCGCCGTGAACGGCATCCGGGACGACCACCCGCTCTACGAGAAGGGCCGGCTGATCGACTTCCTGCCCTCCACCCCGCAGGCGCGCGGCTACGACGCCGGCCGCTCCGAGCTGGTGACCGACCTGTCGGCCGCACCGGGCTGGCAGGCGCAGGACCCGAAGCGGGCCCGGCAGATCGTCGAGTTCGGCATCCACACGCTCATCGCCGCCCCGATCAAGGCCCGCGGTTCCGTGCTGGGCATGGTCAACTTCTGGCGGTCCAAGCGGGACGCCTTCGACGAGGAGGAGCTGTCGCTCGCCGAGGAGCTGGTGGCCCGGGCCGCGGTCAGCATCGACAACGCCCGCCGGTACACCCGCGAGCACGCCCTGGCGGTCACCCTCCAGCGCAGCCTGCTGCCGCGGGCGCTGCCCGAGCAGAGCGCCCTGGAGGTCGGCTACCGCTACCTCCCGGCCCAGTCGGGTGTGAGCGGCGACTGGTTCGACGTGATCCCGCTGCCGGGGAGCCGGGTGGCGCTGGCCGTGGGAGACGTGGTCGGGCACGGTCTGCACGCGGCCGCGACGATGGGCCGGCTGCGGACCGCGGTGCACAACTTCTCCACGCTCGACCTGCCGCCCGACGAGCTGCTCAGCCATCTGGACGACCTGGTGGGCCGCATCGACCAGGACGAGTCGGCGTGCGCGGAGTCGGCCGGGGACATCGTCGGCGCCACCTGTCTGTACGCGATCTACGACCCGGTGACGCGGCGCTGTGTGATGTCGCGGGCCGGGCACCTGGCGCCCGCGCTGGTCCACCCCGACGGCAGCGTCACCTTCCCCGACCTGCCGGGCGGACCGCCACTGGGCCTGGGCGGCATGCCGTTCCGGACGGCCGAGCTGGAGCTGGCCGAGGGCACCCAGCTCGTCCTGTACACCGACGGGCTCATCGAGGACCGCAGGCGCGACCTGGACGTGGGCATGGAGCTGCTGCGCCAGGCGCTGGCGGGGCACCCGGACCGGAGGCCGGAGGACAGCTGCCAGGCGGTGCTGGACGAGCTGCTGCCCGAGCGGCCCAAGGACGACGTCGCCCTGCTCATCGCGCGCACCCGGGCGCTGCCGCCCGAGAACGTGGCCGACTGGGACGTGCCGCGCGACCCGGCCGCCGTCTCGGGGATGCGTGGCGCCGTGTCCGAGAAGCTGGAGGAGTGGGGCCTGGCCGAGCTGGGCTTCGGCATGGAACTGGTGCTGAGCGAGCTGATCACCAACGCCATCCGCTACGGCTCCGACCCGATCCACGTCCGGCTGATCCGTGACCGCACGCTGGTGTGCGAGGTGGCCGACGGCAGCAGCACCTCGCCGCATCTGCGCTACGCCGCGACCACCGACGAGGGCGGCCGGGGCCTGTTCCTGGTCTCGCAGATGACCGAGCGCTGGGGCACCCGGTACACGCCCCAGGGCAAGGTGATCTGGGCCGAGGTGGCGCTGCCGGACTTCACGTTGTTTGAGGAGTGAGGGGCTCGACGTAGAGCGGCCGAGCGGTCGCGGGGAGTTCGACCGTGAACTCGGTCCGGCCCGGGGCGCTGGTCACGCTGATGCCGCCGCCGTGTGCCGCGGTGATCCCCGCGGCGATCGCGAGCCCGAGGCCCGAACCGCCCTGGGAGCCGGGCGCCCGGGACCGTGAGGTGTCGGCCCGGGTGAAGCGTTCGAAGACGGTCGGCAGGAGGTCGGGCGGGATTCCGGGGCCGTCGTCGCGGACGCGGATCAGGTGGCGGCCCGCGGTGGACTCGACGGTGGCGGTGACGGTCGTACCGGGCGGTGTGTGCGTGCGCGCGTTGGCCAGCAGGTGGGCCACCACCTGGTGCAGCCGGGCCGCGTCCCCGGCGACCGAGGCCGGGGTGTCCGGTCGCAGTTCGAGCCGCCAGACGTGATCGGCGCCGGCCGCCCGGGCGTCCCACACGGCCTCGGCGACCACGGCGGCGAGGTCCACCTCGGCACTCTGCAGCGGGCGTCCCTCGTCGAGGCGGGCGAGCAGCAGCAGGTCCTCGACCAGGTCCGTCATACGGGCCGACTCGGCGAGGACGCTGCGCCAGGCGAGGTCGGGGGCGACGCGGTTCATCAGCTCCGCGTATCCGGCAATGGAGGTGAGCGGGGTGCGCAGTTCGTGGCTGGCGTCGGCGACGAAGCGGCGCATGCGTTCCTCGCCGCGCCGGCGTTCGGCGAGCGAGGCCTCCACGTGGTCGATCATCCGGTTGAGGGCGGCGCCGACCTGGCCGGCCTCGCTGCCGGGGTCGGTGTCGCGTGCGGGCACCCGGGGCAGCGCGGTGATCTGTCCGTGGCCGAGCGGGACCCGGGCGACCTCGACGGCGGTTGCGGCGACCCGGTCGAGCGGGCGCAGCTGCCTGCGGATGACGACCGCGCAGACGCCGCCGGCGAGCGCGAGTCCGGCGGCCCCGACGATCGCCTCGATCTCGACCAGCCGGCCGAGCGTGGCCCGGACGTCGTCCATGGGCAGGCCGGTGAGGACGCGGATGCCGCTCGCGTCGAGGGCGGTGACGCGGTAGGTGCCGAGTCCGGGCACCGTCCGGGTGTGCACCGAGCCGTCGGCCCGGATGCCGGTGAGGGCGGCGCGCTGGGCGGAGGTGAGGGTGCGCGGGGCCGCGTCCCGGGTGACGACCGCGGCGGAGACGAGGTGCCCGGCGGCATCCGGCCGGGCGGCGAGCAGCCCCTCGCTGTGGCCGCCCTCGCCGAGGAAGGCGAGGTCGGCGGGGCGTTCGGGGTGGAGTGCGGCTCCGCCCACGCTGCGTTCGGCGGCGTCGCTCACCCGGTCGTCCAGGGTGCCCATGAGATAGGCGCGCTGGGCGAGGACGGTGGTGAGGGCGAGCGCGGCGCACACACCCACGAGGGTGACGGTGATGAGGACCAGCAGGCGTGTGCGCAGCGAGCGGGCCCACGGGCGGCGGCTCATGTACCGATCCTGTCCCGGTTCGCTGGGGGAAGCCTGTGTTCCGTCTGAGGGTGGCTGATGACCTTCGTGACGGCCTCCGTGACGCCCTTCCTGATGCCCTTCGCCGTACCTGGTCAGGGCACGGCGAAGGGCCGCACCCCCGTCACCGGGGATGCGGCCCTGTACCGCCGTGCGCTGCCGCTTACTTGCGGATCAGGTTGCGCAGGACGTACTGCATGATGCCGCCGTTGCGGTAGTAGTCGGCCTCACCGGGGGTGTCGATGCGGACGACCGCGTCGAACTCGACACCGGTGTCGGTGGTGACCTTGACGGTGCGCGGCGTGGTGCCGTTGTTCAGCTCGGTGACGCCGGCGAAGGAGAAGGTCTCCTCACCGGTCAGGCCGAGGGACTCGGCGGAGGCGCCCTCCGGGAACTGCAGCGGCAGGACGCCCATGCCGATGAGGTTCGAGCGGTGGATGCGCTCGTACGACTCGGCGATGACGGCCTTGACGCCGAGCAGCGCGGTGCCCTTGGCGGCCCAGTCGCGGGACGAGCCGGAGCCGTACTCCTTGCCGGCCAGGACGACCAGCGGGATGCCCTGCTCGATGTAGTTGCGGGAGGCGTCGTAGATGAACGAGACCGGAGCCGCGTCAGCAGTCGCAGCCTGGGTGAAGTCGCGGGTGTAGCCGCCCTCGGTGCCAGGCGCGATCTGGTTGCGCAGGCGGATGTTGGCGAACGTACCGCGGATCATGACCTCGTGGTTGCCTCGGCGGGAGCCGTAGGAGTTGAAGTCACGACGCTCGACACCGTGCTCGGTCAGGTACTTGCCCGCCGGGGTGTCGGCCTTGATGGCGCCGGCCGGGGAGATGTGGTCGGTGGTGACCGAGTCGCCCAGCTTGGCCAGGACGCGGGCGCCGGTGATGTCGGCGACCGGGGCCGGGTCCATGGTCATGCCCTCGAAGTACGGGGGCTTGCGGACGTAGGTGGACTCGGCGTCCCACTCGAAGGTGTTGCCGGTCGGGACCGGGAGGGACTGCCACTGGGCGTCGCCCGCGAAGACGTCCTGGTAGGACTTGCTGAACATGTCCTCGCCGATGGCGTTCGCCACGACGTCGTTGACCTCGGCCTCGGTCGGCCAGATGTCGGTCAGGTAGACCGGGTTGCCGTCCTGGTCGGTGCCGAGGGCGTCCTTGGTGATGTCCACCCTCATGGAGCCCGCGATGGCGTACGCGACGACCAGCGGCGGGGAGGCCAGGTAGTTCATCTTGACGTCGGGGTTGATCCGGCCCTCGAAGTTCCGGTTGCCGGAGAGGACCGAGGTGACCGCGAGGTCGTGGTCGTTGACGGCCTTGGAGACCTCCTCCGGCAGCGGGCCGGAGTTGCCGATGCAGGTGGTGCAGCCGTAACCGACCAGGTTGAAGCCGACCTTGTCGAGGTACGGGGTCAGCCCCGCCTTGTCGAAGTAGTCGGTGACGACCTTCGAGCCCGGGGCGAGGGTGGTCTTGACCCACGGCTTGCGGGTCAGGCCCTTCTCCACGGCCTTCTTCGCGACGAGCGCGGCGGCGACCATGACGTACGGGTTCGAGGTGTTGGTGCAGGAGGTGATGGCCGCGACCGTCACCGCACCGTGGTCGAGGGTGTAGGTCGTGCCGTCGGGGGCGGTGACCTGGACCGGGTTGGACGGCGTGCCGTTGGGGTGGATGGCCGGGGCGTCGGAGGCCGGGAAGGACTCCAGCTCGGCCTCGTCGGCGGTGGAGACGTAGTTCAGGACGTCCGACTTGAACTGCTCGGCGGCGTTGGCGAGGACGATGCGGTCCTGCGGGCGCTTCGGGCCGGCGATGGACGGGACGACCGTCGACAGGTCCAGCTCGAGCTTCTCGGAGAAGTCCGGCTCGGCCTTCGGGTCCAGCCAGAGGCCCTGCTCCTTGGCGTACGCCTCGACGAGCGCGACCTGCTGCGCGGAGCGGCCGGTCAGGCGCAGGTAGTTCAGGGTCTCGTCGTCGATCGGGAAGATCGCGGCGGTGGAGCCGAACTCCGGCGACATGTTGCCGATGGTGGCGCGGTTGGCCAGGGAGGTGGCGGCCACGCCCTCGCCGTAGAACTCGACGAACTTGCCGACGACACCGTGCTTGCGCAGCATCTCGGTGATCGTGAGCACGAGGTCGGTGGCGGTGGTGCCGGTGGGCAGCTCGCCGGTCAGCTTGAAGCCGACGACGCGCGGGATCAGCATGGAGACCGGCTGGCCGAGCATGGCGGCCTCGGCCTCGATGCCGCCGACGCCCCAGCCGAGCACGCCGAGGCCGTTGACCATGGTGGTGTGGGAGTCCGTACCGACCAGAGTGTCGGGGTACGCCTGCCCGTTGCGGACCATGACGGTGCGGGCCAGGTGCTCGATGTTCACCTGGTGGACGATGCCGGTGCCCGGCGGGACGACCTTGAAGTCGTCGAACGCGGTCTGGCCCCAGCGCAGGAACTGGTAGCGCTCCTTGTTGCGGCCGTACTCCAGCTCGACGTTCTGCTTGAAGGCGTCGTTCGTGCCGAACTTGTCGGCGATGACGGAGTGGTCGATGACCATCTCGGCCGGGGAGAGCGGGTTGATCTTCGCCGGGTCGCCGCCGAGCGCCGCGACGGCCTCACGCATGGTCGCGAGGTCCACGACACAGGGAACGCCGGTGAAGTCCTGCATGATCACGCGGGCCGGCGTGAACTGGATCTCCTGCGAGGGCTGGGCCTGCGAGTCCCAGTTGCCGAGGGCGCGGATGTGGTCGGCGGTGATGTTCGCGCCGTCCTCCGTGCGGAGCAGGTTCTCCAGCAGGACCTTGAGGCTGTACGGCAGGCGAGCGGAGCCCTCCACCTTGTCCAGCCGGAAGATCTCGTACGACTCGTCGCCCACCTGCAGCGTGCTGCGGGCGTCGAAGCTGTTCGCCGACACGACAGTCTCCTTCATTGATGTGCGCGTACCACCGCAATCCTGCCGCCACGTCATCTTGGCCGATCCGCTGAGGTCAGGCTAAGTTAGGTAACCCTTACCAGGGTGGCGGCTGCGGTGCGCCTCGGCAGATATCTCGATGTCGAGATAACTCTAGTACATGGGCGCTGACTGGTCATGTCCGACCGGACCCCGCCCTGCCGTTTTTCGGTGGGGTCGACCACAGGGCGATGGACGAAGATCGCCACATGCCACTCGATACCGCACTGATCGGCCACTGGGACAGCTCCCCCTTCGACTACGGAGTGATGGAGGCGTCAGAACTGGCGTTCCTCGACGACGGGCGGGGCACCGGCACGCTGGCCAACGCCCTGGGGGAGGACGCCACGGAGTTCGTGTGGCACTGCCCGGAGCCGGGAGTGCTGGAGGTGCGCGACGAGTACGGCAGCGTCGAGCGGGTCCGTTACACCGTTGCACCCGCCGTACCGGTGCACGCCACGAACCTCGTACCGGCGGTCCGCTTCGAGCCGGCACTGTTCTTCGCCCGGGAGTACGCGAGGATTTGTGCGGCAAACGTGTGATTATGAGCGAAACCAGGACAGTGGACGACTACCGGTCGAATCCCCCACATAGTCCCACATAACCCGCATCTCCGCTGGTCATTGACATCCCGTCACCCGAATGGACCCCCCAACAGGCGCCATCTCATATCTGAGATAGCCTCAACCTCATGGCAGACGACTACCTCGTACGCATCGGCAAGCTCATCCGTGACGCCCGGCAACACCGTGGCTGGACACAGACGCAGCTCGCGGAGGCGCTCGGCACCAGTCAGAGCGCGGTCAATCGCATCGAGCGCGGGAACCAGAACATCAGCCTTGAGATGATCGCCCGCATCGGTGAGGCCCTCGACAGCGAGATCGTGTCCCTGGGCTATGCGGGTCCGATGCATCTGCGGGTGGTCGGCGGCCGTCGGCTCTCCGGCGCCATCGACGTGAAGACCAGCAAGAACGCGTGCGTCGCCCTGCTGTGCGCCTCGCTGCTGAACAAGGGGCGCACGGTGCTGCGTCGGGTGGCCCGGATCGAGGAGGTGTACCGCCTGCTGGAGGTGCTCAACTCCATCGGCGTGCGCACCCGCTGGATCAACGACGGGGTCGACCTGGAACTGGTGCCGCCGGCCGAGCTGGAGATGGCGGCGATCGACGCGGAGGCTGCCGTACGCACCCGCTCGATCATCATGTTCCTGGGCCCGCTGCTGCACCGTATGGACGCCTTCAAGCTGCCGTACGCCGGTGGTTGCGACCTCGGCACCCGGACCATCGAGCCGCACATGATCGCGCTGCGCCGGTTCGGCCTGGACATCGCGGCCACCGAAGGTCAGTACCACGCGCAGGTCGACCGCACGGTCCGCCCCGACCGTCCGATCGTGCTGACCGAGCGCGGCGACACCGTGACCGAGAACGCGCTGCTGGCCGCCGCCCGGCACGACGGCGTGACGGTCATCCGCAACGCCTCCTCCAACTACATGGTCCAGGACCTCTGCTTCTTCCTGGAGGCGCTGGGCGTCAAGGTCGAGGGCATCGGCACCACCACGCTCACCGTGCACGGCGTCCCGAACATCGACGTCGACGTCGACTACTCCCCCTCCGAGGACCCGGTCGAGGCGATGAGCCTGCTGGCCGCCGCGGTCGTCACGGAGTCGGAACTGACCGTCCGCCGCGTCCCCATCGAGTTCCTGGAGATCGAGCTGGCGGTCCTGGAGGAGATGGGCCTCGACCACGACCGCAGCCCCGAGTACTTCGCGGACAACGGCCGTACGCGCCTGGTGGACCTCACGGTCCGCCCCTCCAAGCTGGAGGCGCCCATCGACAAGATCCACCCCATGCCCTTCCCGGGCCTGAACATCGACAACGTCCCCTTCTTCGCGGCCATCGCGGCGGTCGCGCAGGGCCAGACGCTGATCCACGACTGGGTCTACGACAACCGCGCGATCTACCTGACCGACCTCAACCGCCTCGGCGGCCGCCTGCAGTTGCTGGACCCGCACCGGGTCCTGGTCGAGGGCCCGACCCGCTGGCGCGCCGCGGAAATGATGTGCCCGCCGGCCCTGCGCCCCGCCGTGGTCGTCCTGCTGGCGATGATGGCGGCCGAGGGCACGTCGGTGCTGCGCAACGTGTACGTCATCAACCGGGGTTACGAGGACCTCGCGGAGCGCCTGAACTCGATCGGGGCGCAGATCGAGATCTTCCGGGACATCTGAGCGCCGTTCGACGGGATGTCGCCGCACCTTGGCTGACCTGCGTGGGCGCGGGCCTTGCGAGGTGCGGCGGCGCCTGTGGGACTTTTCCGGGATCTTGGACCTCGCCCGAAGCGCTCCCGCTCGGACCGGTCTTTACGGAGATGCTGTCACGGCTACACGGACGCCGAGTACACCCGTATCCGCGCGAACGTCGCCGGAGCGCTCGCCCGTGAAAGCCCCTTGCAACTCCGCGCTGGCGCTTGCCGCTGTCGAAGTACATTTTCATCGCCTCGGAGTACCTGGCCCAGCTCAAGGCAGAGAGCGGTTTCGCCGACGTACCGCCGGAGCGGACGGCCCGAGCCCAAATGCAGGAACTGGCCGCCCGCTACAACGGCGGACCGTACGACGAGGACCCGGACACCCAGGAATACGGTCGGGGCTTCGACAGGAAATTGGACGACGCGAAAGAGGCGCTGCGGTGAGCTCAAGCGCAGATTCGACCACCGCGGTACGCGAGAGCCGACGGCCAAGGGTCTCCAGCCGGATCGGCACCGGTGTGTGCGCGGTCGTCCTCGCCCTGGCAACCTTGGTCACCGGCTACGTCGTGCTCACGGCCTTCATGGTCGAGCCAGACGGCCCCTGGGACCGACAGGCCGTCACCAACTCTCATGTCGCGGCCAGCGTCAGCTTGGCCTTCTGCTCTGTGATGGCGCTGCTGACGTGGGTATTCGTCAAGGCCGAGTGGCTCCGCAGGTGGTGGTACGCCGTCCCCGTGGTGCTAGCACTCGCCGCACTGCTGCGGCTGACCCTGTTGGCCCCCAGTCTCTGATCACCCGTCTCTGACGAATCAGCGGCCACCTACGCGCCTGTCCGCAGCTCCGGTCGGTATGCCGGGGCCAGAGTCTGGCTGCTGCATGGTGCCGGGGCGTCATCGCCGCGCGGACCGTGACCTGCGATGACACGATGGTCGTCGTGACGCCTCCGGTCGGCGGCGTCGAGCAGCGCGACGCCGCCGGCCGCCGCCGCTACGGGACCGCAGACCTCACGCGCGTCGCTGTCATCCTGCCCGCCAAGGAGGCAGGCTCTCCCTCGACACCATCCGCACGCTGACCGCCGCCGCCGACCCCGCCGAGCGCCGGGACATCCTGCGTGCAGAGGCCGAGGCGCTTCGCTCCCGTATCGCGGCCGCGCAGGCATCCCTCGAACTGGTCGAATGCGCTCTCGGCTGCGACCACGAGGACTTCACCCGATGCGCCCATTTCCGCCAGCTGGTGGCAGATCGCATCGGCAAGCATGATGCCGTCCGCACCTCCGTTCCGTGACGGGGTGCCGGTGCGCGGCCGACGGGCGGTTGTCAGTGCCTGGTGTCACGCTGGGTTCACACAGGATCCACGGAAGGCGGCCATAGCGATGATCAGCACGGACTTCGCCCCGGGTTCCCCCTGTTGGCTTGACCTCGGCGCTCCCGACGTCCCTGCCGCCGCGGCCTTCTACGGCGCCGTGCTCGGGTGGGAGTACCAGTCCATGGGCGAGGGGGAGGACATGGAAGGCGGCATGTTCCGGAAGGACGGCAAGATCGTCGCCGGGCTCGGCAAGCTCACCGAGGAGGGCGCGCGCTCGGCCTGGATGATCTACTACAGCGTCACCGACGCGGATGCCACGACCCAGGTCGTGGAGCGCGCGGGCGGCACGGTGCGGGTGGCCCCGATGGACCTCGACGACTGGGGCCGGATGGCGCAGTACAGCGACCCGTTGGGGGGCCAGTTCGCCGTCTGGCAGCCCGGGACGGACAAGGGCGTCGAGCTGGTGGACCAGCCGGGCTCGCTGTCGTGGACCGAGCTGTTCACGAGCGACGCCGCGGCCGCGAAGGAGTTCTACGGCGGTGTCTTCGGCTGGCAGTTCAGCGACATGCAGCTGCCCGGCGGCGTGGGCACGTACTCTCTCATCACCCCCGCGGGTCTTCCCGAGGACCGTATGCAGGGTGGCCTCATGCAGGTCCCTGCGGAGCGCCTCGGCCTGACGCACGGACGGCCGTACTGGCACCCGGTCTTCCATGTCGCCGACTGCGACACCGCGGTCGCCAAGGTCACCGAGAACGGCGGCAGCGTGCAGATGGGGCCCGAGGACATGGAGGGCGTCGGCCGGATGGCCATCTGTCTGGACCCGTCGAACGCCGACTTCGTGGTGCTCACCCCGACCCGGAGCTGAGCCGCGACAAGGGGGTGTCTGATGGCCTACGACGAGGGGCTGGCCGAGCGGATCCGCGAGCGGCTCGGCGCTGATCCCGGCATCGCCGAGAAGCGCATGTTCGGCGGGATCGCGTTCCTGTACCGGGGCAACATGGCTGTCGGCGTGACCGGCGGCGACCTCATGGTCCGCGTCGGCCCGGACGCCACCGACGCGCCCCTGGCCCGGCCGGGGTCGCGGCCCCCGCGGCCTACGTCGAGTCCGCCCGCGTCGAGGCGGCGCGCAACCGGCCGGAGACGACGGACGACACGCTCGAACGCGTCGCGTCCGCCTGCGGTTTCCACACCGTCGACACGCTCATCCGCGTGTTCCGCCGCAGGCTCGACACGACGCCGACGGAGTACCGGAGCCGGTTCTGGCACTCCGTCCAGTCCCCCTGGTCCCCCTGGTCCCCCTGGCCCCCCGGTACGTCACCCGGCCGGCACCGGCACCCGGTCCTGCCACGGGATGCGGGTGGCGGCCAGGGTGACGATCAGGGCCGAGGCCGCGACCGTGGCCATGCCCAGGGTCAGACCGCCCGCGCCCGCGACGAAGCCGATCACGGCGGGGCCGGCCAGCAGTCCTGTCGTGCCCATCGCGGCGACCAGGGACAGCGCGTCCGAGCCGCGTTCGGCGGCGGCGACGTACACGCACGGCGTCACGGCGGCCGCGCCGAGTCCGACGCAGGCGAATCCGAGCAGGGTGGGCACCACCCCGCCGGCCGGCAGGGCGAGGGCCAGGCCGAGGCCGGCCACGGCGCTGCCGGTGCGCACCACGCGTCCGTCGCCCCAGCGGCTGCGCCAGCGGTCCGCGCGCACCCGGGCGAGCAGCATCATCACCGAGACGACCGCGATGCCCAGCGGCGCCACCGTCGAGGAGGCCTTGACGACGTCCCGCATGTAGAGGGTCGACCAGTCGTTCATGGCGCCCTCGGTGATGGTGCCGAACGCCATGGCGCAGCCCATCAGCAGGGTCTTTCCGGACGGCAGGGTCAGGCGTGCGCGCTGTTTCGGTGCCTTCTCCGGGTCGGCGGGACCGGCATCCGGGTGCGGGAGGAGGCCCGGGCGCGCGTAGCCCAGCAGGAGCAGCAACAGGGCCGCTGCCACCGCGAAGTGGGCCGGAACGGACGCCGTGGTGGCGGTGATGCCGGAGGCCAGCAGGGCGGCGGCGAGCAGGCCCGCGCTGAACGTGGCGTGCAGCTGGGACATGGCGGTGCGGCCGTACGCCGTCTCCAGGGCGGCGCCCTGGGCGTTCATGGCGACGTTAAGGCAGCCGACGGCGACACCGTCGCCGCAGATGACGAGGAGGGCGAGGGGGTAGTTCGGCACCACCGAGAGGGCCGCCAGCAGCGCCACCAGGCACAGGGCGGAGGCGAGGGACAGCCGCCGGGAGCCGAGTCTGCGCATCAGGACGGCGACGAGCGGGTAGGAGGCCGCCGCGCCCGCGCCGCAGGCCATCAGCAGCAGCCCGAGTTCCCCTGCGCCCAGGTCCAGCCTGGTCTTCAGGGCGGGCAGCCGGGCGGCCCAGGTGGCGTACTGGAAGCCGAGGAAGCAGAACAGTGCCGCGATCGCCCACTTGGCGCGGCGGAAGTCGGAGTTCTCCATCAGCTCGCCTCCCGGTAGGCGGCCACCCGGGCCGACATGTACACCGCGTCGCTGCCGTAGCTCGACGGCAGCCGGGCCTCGCGGTGCGCCCGGTAGCCGTTGGCCCGCCAGAAGGGCTCCTTGCCGCCGACCGCGATCAGCGACATGGTGCGGAAGCCGCGGGCGCCGGCCGCGTCCGTCAGGTGGCGCACCAGCCGGCTGCCCAGCCCCCTGCCCCGCAGGGGCGCGCTGATGACGAGGTCGTGCAGGTGGAGGTTGGCCGAGTAGTGGGCCACGCGCTCGGGCCGGGTCAGGTCCGGGTAGCGGAACATCGGGTACGGCAGGGCCAGGACGTAGCCCGCGATCCGGCCGTCGAGGTCCAGGACGAAGCAGGTGCCCGCCGCGGCCCGGGACCGCAGCGCGGCCTCGCCCTCCGTCAGCGCGGTGTCCGCGTACGCCCCGGCCTCCAGGGCGGTGACCTGGGGCCAGTCGGCCTCGGTGATGCCCCGTACGAGGTCTCTCATCTCAGTGTTGTCCTTCCGGGCCGCGGGTGCAGACGCACGGCAGCGGGCGGATGCCGTTGAAGCCCTGGGTCGTGTAGCTGGTGGCGTAGGCGCCGGCGGACAGGATCCAGACCGGGTCGCCGGAGACGAGGTCCCGCGGGACGCGCACCGGGTGCCGGCCGCCGCCGTAGGCGTCGTCGCTGTCGCAGGTCGGGCCCGCGACGACGGCGGAGACGTACTCGCCGTCGCCCGCTGAGTCGTCCTCGTCGGCCTGAGTGGGAAAGACCAGCCGGTAGCTCAACTGGTCCATCTCGTAGAGGCCGTTGAACTTTCCGACGCTCAGGTACAGCCAGCGGGCGTGCGTCCCGTCCGGCTGTGCTCGCCCGGTCAGCCGGTACACGTGGGCGCGGACCGCACCGTGGTCGGCGACCAGGTGCCGCCCCGGTTCCAGGACGAAGCCGAGCGGGGCGGCGGTGAGGCCGCTCAGGCGCTCCATGCCCTCCCGGATCACGGTGAAGATCTTGTCCAGGGGCGGGTCGAGGGGGTTGCCGTCGCGGTCGAGGTAGCCGAGCCCGGGCAGGCCGCCGCCGAGGTTGACGTGGTCCGGTACGATCCCCAGCCCGTCCAGCGTCACCAGCACCTCGGCGATCGAGTCGAGGGCCTGCTGCCATGCCTCGCCGGTCAGCTGCTGGGAGCCGACGTGCACGGACAGGCCGGCCGGGACGAGTCCGGACGCGTGAGCCGTGGTGAGGATCGAGACGGCTTCCTCGGCCGAGCAGCCGAACTTGCGGCTCAGGCCCCACAGGGCGCCGTCCCCGCTGGTGGCGAGGCGGCAGAACACTCGGGCGCCGGGGGCGTGTTCGGCGATCGCCCGGACGTCCTGCACGCTGTCGGTGGCGAAGGTGCGCACGCCCAGCCGGTGGGCCTCGGCGATGTCCGTGTCGGACTTGACGGTGTTGCCGTAGTGGATCCGGTCCACGGGCACGCCGGTGCGCAGGGCCTGGACGATCTCGGCGGGGCCGGCCGCGTCGAAGCCGGCGCCCCGGTGTGCGAGGCACCGCAGCACCTCGTCCACGGGGCAGGCCTTCAGGGCGAAGCGGACCTGGATGCCGGGCAGTTCGGCCAGCAGCCGGTCGTACTGGGCCTCGATGCCGTCGAGGTCGTAGACGATGCGGTCCGCCGGGGCGGCTGCCAGTGCGGCGGCCAGCCGCGGGCTGATCTCCACGCTCACCAGCCCTCGTGTCCGGCCGCCTCGACCAGGTGCGGCCAGGCCTCGGTCAGCAGGGCGAAGTCCTCGATGTCCCGGCAGGCCTCGGCCAGCAGCTGCAGGCGGCGCCCGGCCAGTCGCTCGGCGAACTCCTCGTAGCGGCCGCCGAGTTTGCGGTAGGCGGTGTCGACGCGGTCCAGGCGCCACACGTTCTCGGCGCGGTCCAGGGTGGTGCTCTCGCGCAGGAACTCCACGATCCGGTCGGCCCGTACGTGCTGCCGGTCGTCGAGGAGCCGGGCGCCCTCGGCGGCCATCCGGTCGTAGACGTGGTGGAAGTAGTGCATCGACAGCAGGAACTTCACGAACCGGGTCTGGTAGGCCAGGAAGCCCGCGTCGGTACGGCGTTCGGGAGTGTAGAAGTTCTCGATGTGCCGGTTGTGCAGGATGCCGGGCAGCGTGGCGTCGTGGACGAGGTGGATGAGGAAGTAGTCGCTGCCGATGGTGTCGGTGGCCGGGGGCAGTGGGATCCGCTCGTACACGTCGCGGTGGAAGGCGATGTTGCACATGTCGACCCGCATCGGGTCCACGAGGGTCAGCGTGGCGTGGTCGCCGGTGAAGGGGGCCGTGCCCGCTCCGGTGAAGGACTCCTCGACCAGCTGCCGCCGATCCTGCGGCGACGCGTCGGCGGGCGCCCACAGGCCGACCACGTCGTGGTAGACGCCCTCGTCCAGGCGCCGTATCTCGGCTATGTCGACGGAGAGTTCACCGATGAACGAGGCACCGGCCAGCGACACCGGACGCTCCGCGTGGGCCGGGTCGAGGTCCGTGCAGGTGACGGAGGCCGAGGCCTCCCCGGCGGGCCTGCCCAGCCAGGGGAGTTCGTGGTGGACGGGGAAGACCGGTTGCCCGTCCAGGAGTTGGTAGGTGCTGTCGGAGTCCCTGCGGTGCACCGAGTGGCAGCCGAGGGCGGTGGCCAGCAGGAAGGCGCGGTCGGTGCAGGAGCCGTAGGAGACGCCGGAGGGGAGAAGGAGGGTCAGCATCCGGTCCGGCTCTGCCAGGCCGGCCCGCCGGATCACCCTGCGCAGGAAGTCGCGCTGCGGGTCCTCGCCGAGGTGGTGCACGGTGACGTTCGCCGCCGGGGGCAGTGCCGCCGCGACGCGGGCGTGCTCGGCGCGGGTGAGGTCGTCGGAGGAGTCGAGGATCAGGAGCTGGACGTCCGCGCCGAACTGCTCGGCGGCGTAGGCGGCTTCCCGGTGGATCGCGGTGACGGTGGCGGAGCAGGCCCGGTTGGTGGGCAGGCACAGGCAGATCCGGTTCACCGTGCCGCCCAGGAGTCGAGGCCCAGCAGCTTGCGGCCCAGGTCGTCCAGTTCGGCGGGGCCGTACCGGAGGGCCTCCGGCCTGCGCGCGTCGCCGAGCAGGGTGCCGTTCCAGTCGGGGGTGCCGAGCGTGCGCCAGGACTCGACGCGCGACCTCCGCAGCTCCGTGTGCTCCTCCAGGGCGGGCATCATCGACAGGTACTGGACGGCCCGGACAGCGCCCGCGGAGTGGTTCGGTGCCACGCCGTGCGCCAGCAGCCCGTTGAAGATCAGCAGGTCGCCGGCCTGGAGGTCGGGGCGGACCACGGGGAACTCGGCGCGGTCGATCGCGGGCCGGATCGGGTCGCGGCCGGCCGGCTGGGCGATGCGCCACTGCTCGAAGTGGCGGAACAGCTCCGGTGCGCACTGGAAGCCGCCGAGTTCGGGCCGGCTGTCATTGAGGGCGATGATGCCCTGGACCCGCTGTGGCAGCACGGCGAGGGTGGTGTCGACGTCCCAGTGCAGCTCGATGTCGAAGCCCTCGTCGGTCGGCTCGATCAGGGAGCGCGAACGCGTGTGGATGTTGGGCGGGTTGAGGTTGAGCCGGTCCAGGGTGACCCACAGCTCCTCACAGTCCCACACGTCCACGAAGGCGTCGTAGACGCGCCGTGCCTGGCGGCTGTCCCAGATCAGCTGGTGGTGGTACGCCTCCACGAAGCCGTAGATGAACAGGTGCTGGTCGAGTTCGGAGCGGAACTCCGGTTCCTCGTACCAGGTTTCGGGGCGGTCGGGGTCGAGGCCCTGGAAGTCCCAGGCGAATTCGAGCAGGCTCTTCGCCTCGCCGGGGGTGATGGCCTCCCGGACGACGACATAGCCGTACGTCTGCCAGAAGGCGAAGTCCTCCTCGGACAGCACCCGCAGGGGCCGGGACTTCTCCAGGTCGCGCAGGGGTGTCGGGGCGA
This sequence comes from Streptomyces sp. NPDC001816, assembly GCF_042892235.1. Lineage (NCBI taxonomy): Bacteria > Bacillati > Actinomycetota > Actinomycetes > Kitasatosporales > Streptomycetaceae > Streptomyces > Streptomyces sp. NPDC001816. Next base: position 278,043 of record NZ_JBIATY010000001.1, on the reverse strand, counting down.
GGTACGTCTCGCCGTCCGCACTGAAGTAGGGGCGGCCGGACGCCGCTCGGTGGAGATAGGGGGTGGGTTTGTGCATGCCGTCACTCCGTGGTGATCGAACTGAAGCGCCCTCCCAAGCTGGACTAGACCAATTGAGGGTGTCAACGATTACCGGTCAGTACCCCCGTCAAAGTGCCGCCCAACTGCCGTACATCTGCCGCCGGTTGAGCAATGCAAAGGCCGACACCGGAGATTTCCGGTGTCGGCCCGAGCGGGTGACGGTGGGGTTCAGCCCGCGACGACCGCCTCCGCCGCGGCGATCCCGCAGACGCGGGCCGCGCCGTGGGTGGCGATGTGCAGGGCACCGCGCGGCGGGGCCTGCGGCACGCCCATCTCGACCACGACGGTGTCCGGCCGGGCGGCGAGCAGGGTGTCGAGGGCGGAGCCCATCCAGGTGTGCCGGTGCTCGTCACGGACCACGGCGACGACCCGGCGCCCGGCCGCGGCCGCGACGGCCTCGCGGCCCGCGTCGGGCCCGCTGAAGGAGCCGGCCGTGCTGCCCGGCAGCAGGCGCAGCAGCTCGGCGGCCACACCCCAGGGGGTCTCGTCGCCCACGGCGATGTTCGGGGCCGGGTTGAACTGGGCGACGTGGACCGGCTCGGTGAGCGGCGCGGCCGAGCCGTGACGGGTCACCGTGAGGGCTCGGCGGGCGGCGACGAGCCCGATCTCCGGTTCGGGTACGACGGCTTCGGCGTCCTTCCTGGTCTCGGCCGTCCACCGCGCCAGCGCCCGCACCCGGGCGGCCGCGTCGGCCAGGCGCTCCTCGGGCAGCTCGCCGGAGCGTACGGCGGCCACGAGCGCGTCCCGCAGCTTCAGCACGGTCGCCTCGTCGCACAGGCCGCCGCCGACGCAGATCGCGTCCGCGCCCGCCGCGATTGCGAGGACCACGCCGTGCTCCAGGCCGTACGTCCCGGAGATGGCGCGCATCTCCATGCCGTCCGTGACGATCAGGCCCTGGTAGCCGAGTTCACCGCGCAGCAGCTCGGTGAGAATGCGCCGGGAGAGGGTGCCGGGGCGCTCCGGGTCGAGGGCGGGGACGAGGATGTGCGCGCTCATCACGGCCCGGGTACCGGCCGCGATGGCGGCACGGAAGGGCGGCAGTTCGCGCGCGTACAGCGTCTCCGCGTCCACGTCGATCCGCGGCACGGCGTGATGGGAGTCGACGTTGGTGTCGCCGTGCCCGGGGAAGTGCTTGGTGCACGCGGCGACGCCGGTGGACTGCAGGCCCTCGACCCAGGCGGCGGTGTGCCGGGCCACCAGCGCGGTGTCCGCCCCGAAGGAGCGCACGCCGATGACGGGGTTGTCGGGGTTGGCGTTGACGTCGGCGGACGGCGCCCAGTCGAAGTTGACGCCGCAGGCGGCGAGGCGCCGGCCCAGCTCGCGGGCCACGCCCCGGGTGAGGGCGGGGTCGTCGACGGCGCCGAGGGCGTGGTTGCCGGGGAAGGAGGAGCCGGTGCGCACGTCCAGGCGGGTGACGTCGCCGCTCTCCTCGTCGATGGCCACCAGCAGGTCGTCGCGCTCGGCGCGCAGCTCGGCGGTCAGCGCGGTGACCTGCTCCTCGGTGACGACGTTGCGGCCGAACAGGGCGACGGAGGCGAGGCCTTCGCCGAGGCGGCGGCGTACCCAGTCCGGCGCGGTGGTGCCGTCGAATCCCGGCTGCAGCACCGCGAGGGCGTTCCGGGTGAGGGTTTCTGAGCCAGTGGCGAGCGTTGTCATCGGCGGTGTCATCCCTTCACGGCGCCGTCGGTCAGACCGCTGACGGCCTTGCGTTGCAGGAAGATGAAGAGGATCAGGATGGGCAGCGCGAACAGGGACGAAGCGGCCATCGTGGCACCCCAGTCGTCACCGAAGGCGGTCTGGAACTGGGAGAGCCAGAGCGGCAGGGTCTGCTTCTCGATGTCCTTGTTGAGGATCAGGACCAGCGGGAACTCGTTCCAGGCGGTGATGAAGCCGAACAGCGAGGTGGCCATCAGACCGGGCGCCAGCAGCGGGAAGATGACCTTGACGAAGGCCTGGGTCCGGGTGCAGCCGTCGACCATCGCCGACTCCTCGAGCTCCTTCGGCACGGCGGCCACATAGCCGCGCAGTGTCAGGATGGTCAGGGGCAGCACCATGATCGCGTAGAAGACGGTGAGCGGGACCAGGCTGTCCAGCATGTCGTTGTCGCGGACCAGCATGTAGATGGCGATGACCATGACCTCCCAGGGCGCCATCTGCGCCAGCATGAAGGTCACGATGAAGCCGCGCCGGCCCTTGAACCGCATCCGGGCGAGCGCGAAGGCGGCGAACAGGGCGATGACGAGCGACAGGAGCACCGCGCTGACCGTGACGGTCACGGAGTTGAGGACCAGGGTCCAGAAGTGGTCGGCGTCCACGGCCTTGCCGAAGTGGCCGACCGTGAGGTTCGTCGGGAACCACACAGGGTTCTCGGAGATGATGTCGCCGGTCGGTTTGAAGGCCGTCGCGAACATCCAGTAGACGGGGAACACGAAGCCGACGAAGAGGATGACGGCGGTCGCGTTGGGCCAGATACGGCCGAAGACCGAGCGCTTCACAGCTCGTCCTCCTCTTGCTTGAGCACCATGCGCAGGTAGTACGAGGTGATGACGAGCAGCACCAGGACGGTCAGGAAGGAGATCGCCGCGCCGACGCCGAAGTGCTGGTTGCCGACGCCCTCGACGAAGGCGTAGATCGGCAGGGTCTCGGTGAGGTGGTCGGGGCCGCCCTCGTTGATGGCGAAGATCTGCGGGAACGCCTTGAAGACCCAGATGACTTCGAGGAACGTCGTGGCGTACAGGAAGGGCCGCAGGAACGGAAAGGTCACCGAGGTGAAGCTCTTCCAGGCTCCGGCGCCGTCCAGGGACGCGGCCTCGTACAGCTCCCTGGGGATCGTGGTGGTGGCGGCGTACAGGTTGATCGCCACGAACGGGATCGACTGCCAGACGATGAGCAGTGTGATCACGGAGAAGGTGGAGAGCTGGGAGCCGAACCAGTTGTAGTCGGCCATGGAGTGCCAGCCGAGCTTGTCCAGGACCCAGTTGACGACGCCGAAGCGCTGGGCGAACAGCCACTGGTAGACGGTGGTGGCCGCGATGACGGGCATCGCCCAGGCGAGGACGAGGCCCAGCATGAGCAGCAGCCGCATCTTCTTGCCGAGCCGGGCGAGCAGCAGCCCGACCAGGGTGCCGGCCAGCATGATCAGGACGACGTTGACCGCGGTGAAGACCACCGACCGCTCGACGACGTGCCAGAAGTCCGAACCGCTCAGGACCTCTTTGTAGTTGTCGCCGCCGTTCCACTCGGTGAGGTGCTGGATGAGCTGCCGCGGGTTGAGGTTCTGGAACGACAGCATGCCGTTCTTCACCAGGGGCCAGCCGAGCAGGATCAGTGTGGCCAGCAGCGCGGGCAGCAGGAGCAGATAGGGGGCGGCGGCACCGCGGCGGGACGGGGACCCGGAGCCGTGGTCCTCGCTCCTCGGCGGCCCTGGTGTCCGGGCCTTGCGGACAGCGGGCTCCCCGGCCGTGTCCGTGCCTTCGGTCTGCACTGACATGAGTTGCCATCTCTTCCGTGGCGGTACCGGCCTTGCCGGCCGTACGAACGACTGAGCCGGGGGCGTCCGCCGACGCCCCCGGCGCGGGTCATCAGTTCTGCTGGGCCAGGCGCTTGTTGATCTCGCCCTCGACCTGCTTGGCGGCGTCCGCCGGGGACTTACCGTTCAGCACCGCGGTCATGTAGGACTTGATCGGGTTCGGGGTGTTCTCCACCGCGGCCCACTCGGGGATCAGCGGGGTGGTGCCACCGACCGAGGCACCGGGCGCGGCGGCCTCGGCGACGGCGTTGCCCTTGAGGTTGGTCTGCAGGGACTGCTTGTTCGGGATGACGCCGTTGAGCTTGGCCAGCTCGCCCTCGAACTCGTCGGACAGGGCGACCTTCAGGAACTCCTTGGCCAGGGCCTGCTTCTTGCTGCCCTCGGCGACGGCGAGGTTGGAGCCGCCGAGGAAGACGCCCTCGGGCTTGTCGGCCGTGGCGCCGGGGATGGTGAAGTAGCCGAGGTCCTTCTCGATGGCCTTGTTGGCCTGGACCGCGGTGCCGGCCTCCCAGCCCATGCCGATGAAGGCGCCGGTCTTGCCCTTGGCGAACACCTGGGCCTGCTGCGGGGTGGCCTCGTCCTTGTCCTTGGGGGCCTTGGAGTAGGAGGCGTACTTCTTGTAGGTCTCCATGGCCGCGGCGACCTTCGGGTCGCCCAGGTTGGAGACGTACTTGTCGCCGTCCTTCTTCACCAGGTCGGCGCCCTGGCCGATGGTCAGGCCGTCGAAGAAGTACCAGTTCTGGCCCGGCATGTAGAGCGGCTCGGCGTCGGTCTTCTTGCCGATGGTGTCCAGGTCCTTGAAGAACTCGTCCCGGGTCTTCGGGGTGCCCTTGATGCCGGCCTTGGCCCAGATCTTCTTGTTGTAGATGACGACGCGGTTCGCGAAGTACCACGGGGCGGCGTACTGCTTGCCGTCGTACACGGAGGACGCGGAGACCGACGGGGTCCAGTCCGAGCCGATCTCCTGCTTGAGGTCGCCCAGTTCGGCGAGGCCGCCGGTGGCGGCGTAGGCCGGGGTCTGGGTGTTGCCGACCTCGATGACGTCCGGCGGGTTGGACTCGGAGAGGGCGGTGGTGATCTTCTGCTGGATCCCGTCCCACTTCTGGATCTCGAACTTCAGCTTGGCGCCGGTCTTCTTCTCGAAGGCGGCCTGCACGTCCTTGGACCACTGCGGCGGAGCCGAGCCGTCCATCGTCCAGACCGTCAGGGTCTGGCCCTTGAAGCTGTCAGGACCCGCGTTCTTGCCCGTGTCCTTCCCGTCGTCGCCGCCGCACGCCGAGACGGAGACCATCATGCCCGCGATCACGATCGCGGCAGCAAGCTTGCGCTTCACGCCACCCTCCTCAGGGATGCCACTAATCCCCCCACGCCCTCGGCGGTGACCTGCGTACGACGCTGTTGCACGTAGGGCTCGGGACCTGGCCACTAATGGTGTAGACCAGTACGGTGGAGCTTGGCCTAGACCTTTTGAGGTGTCAAGGGTGGTTCAGTAAGGCGATCCGGCCGTTACGAGAAAGTCACCGGAGCGCGCTCGTCCCCTTTTCCGGGGACCGGCAACGGCGCGCCTGCTGGACTAGACCTCCCGCACTGGTTGGACTAGACCATAGGGCAGTTGGTCGCTATAACGGGAGCCCATCCACACAGCCGGGAAGGCAGGCATGGCCACCGACGTCAGCAGCGCCCAGCACCCCACGGGGGCGCCCGGCCGCGCCGCGCGCGTGCCGAAGTACTACCGGATCAAGCAGCAGGTGCTGGAGATGACGCAGGCGCTGGAGCCCGGCTCCGCCATGCCCGCGGAGCGCCTGCTCGCCGTCCGGCTCGGCACCTCGCGCACCACCGTCCGGCAGGCGCTGCAGGAACTGGTCGGGGAGGGCCGGCTCGACCGCATCCAGGGCAAGGGCACCTTCGTCGCCCAGCCCAAGCTGTACCGGACCCTCCAGCTCACCTCGCACACCGAGGACATGCGCGCCCAAGGCCTGGAGCCCGCCTCGCACATGCTGGACATCGGCGAGGTCGCGGCGGACACCAAGCTGTCCGGGCTGCTCGGCATCGAGGCCGGCGAGCGCGTGCTGCGCATCGAGCGGCTGCGGCTGGCCAGCGGCGACCCCATGGCGATCGAGACGACGCATCTGTCGGCGCGGCGCTTTCCCGGGCTGCGGCAGTCGCTGGCCACGTACCCGTCGCTGTACACGGCACTCGCCGAGGTGTTCGGTGTCCATCTCGCCGAGGCCGACGAGACCATCGAGACCTCGCTGTCGACGCCGCGCGAGGCCCAGTTGCTCGCCACCGACGTGGGCCTGCCGATGCTGCTGCTGTCCCGGCACTCCCGGGACGCCGAGGGCAGACCGGTGGAGTGGGTGCGCTCGGTGTACCGGGGCTCCCGCTACAAGTTCGTCGCGGCCCTGCGCCGGCCGGCACGCTGATGAGCCCGCTGCCCGCCGCGGCCGCCCCGGACAGCCTGGGCGCCGCGCTGGTCCAGGCCCGTGAGGCGGCCCTCCTCACCCAGGGCGAGCTGGCCGAGCGGTCGGGGCTGAGCGTGCGGGCCATCCGCAATCTGGAGACCGGCCACACCGCCCGTCCCCGCAGGCAGTCGCTGCTGCTCCTCGCCGAGGCGCTCGGGCTCCCGTCCCGCGATGCGGGGCGGTTACTCCGGCTGCCCCGCGCCGGGTCCCCGCCCACTCCCCCGGATGCGGCCGTACCGGCGGAACTGCCCGCCGCCCCCCGCCACCGGCTCGTCGGGCGGGATGCGCTGACGGCGGAACTGACGGCCCTGCTCGCCCGGACCGAGCCCGGTCACGGCCGGCCCGCCGTGGTCGTCGGACCGCCCGGAGCAGGGAAGACCTCGCTGGCCCTGCGGGCCGCCCACGAGTTGCGCGGCCTCTTCCCGGACGGACAGGTCTTCGTCGACCTGCACAGCGCCTCCTCCCTCCCCTTCAGCCCGGACGTGCTCGTCCGCCGGATCCTGCGCTCCCTCGGCGGCGCTCCCGCCCCCGAGAACCCGGAGGAGGCGCGCGCCCGGCTGCGGGACGCGCTCAGCAGACGGCGGGTGCTCGTGGTCCTCGACAACGTCGACAGCGAGGCGCAGGTACGGCCGCTGCTCGTGGACGGGGGCAGGAGCGGGGTCCTGGTGGCCGCGCGGCGTGAACTGTCCGCGCTGTCCGACGGGTTCCACCGCCGGATCGGCGCCCTGCACCGGCAGGACGCCCACCGGATGCTGGCGGACCTGGTGGGCACCGCCCGCATCCGCGCCGAGCGGCCGGCGGCGCGGAGCGTCGTGGAGTCCTGCGCGGGGCTGCCGCTGGCCCTGCACATCGCCGGCCTGTGGCTCACGGCACGCCCGCACCGCTCCCTCGGCGACCTCGCGGACCGGCTGGCGGACGAGCGCGAACGGCTGCGCCAGCTGCATGTCGGGGACCTGTCCCTGCACACGAGCGTGACCGCGTACTACCGGCCGCTGCCACCCCCGTTACGCACCGCTCTTCGCCAACTGGCCGACATCCAGGGGGACTTCGACGTTCAGGAGATGACGACCCGGGTGGCACCGTCCCGGCGGCTCGCCATGGACCTGCTGGAGGAGCTGCTGCACCGCCAGCTGGTCCAGGCCGGCGAGCCGGACCGGAACGGGCAGATCCGCTACCGCGTGTACGACGCCGTACGCCTGTATGTGGCGCGCGGCGCCGTACTGCCGCGGGAGCGGCACCTGCACTGCCTGTAGCGGCTCAGCCCCTGCGGAACCACGGGGTGTTCGGGCGGGAGCCGCGGTCGCCGACCAGGGTGTCCTGGTGGCCGAAGCCGTCGGCGATGGAGATCGTGCGGTACTGGCCGCCGTCGTGCTGGACCCAGCACCAGGTCTTGCCGCCGACCTGGTACTTGCCGACGACGAACCCGAAGGCGTCCACCTTGGTGACGCCGTTCAGCGACTGCCACCGGGCCAGATCGCGGTCGTCCCGGTCGAGGCTGTCCGTGTGGTACGGCTCCTCGGCGACGGAGACGAGCCGGTAGCGCTGGCCCGCGGGAGTGGTGTGGAAGAGCCAGTACTGCGACTTGCCGTTCACGTGCAGCATGTCGGGCACCCGCAGCACCGCGTCCACGTGGGTGACGCGGGTGCCTCCGCCGAAGGCCGTCCTCCAGTTCGTGAGCGGCATGTCGCCGCCGCTGGTACGGCTGGTGTGGCGGCTGTTGAGGGCGATCCAGATCCGCCGGTAGACCTGGGTGCCGTTCACGGTGTGGAAGAGCCAGTAGCTGCTCTCGCCGTTCAGGCTCTGCTCGTCCGGCACCGGCCAGATCGCGTCGACCCGCTCCACGCCCTGGAGCGCGGGCCAGGTGGACAGGTCCACGGGGTCGCCGAAGACGATCCCCGTGGCGTCGTCCGTGCCAGTGGTGAGCTGGTCCACTTCCTCGGCGACGGCGCCCACGACCCAGACCTTGTTGCCGGAGAAGACCCAGTACCGGCCCTCGACGTCCAGCCAGGGCAGGATCTCGTCGACCGGGCCGGGCCGGACCTGCGGCTGCGGCTTGGGCTGCTGGGTCTCAGTCGTGGTCCGGCCGCCGCCCGCCACCGCCGCGCCGTCCAGGCGGCCCTCGCCGAGGCTGCGCAGGGTGGAGATCGAGGGGGTGAAGGCGTAGAGCGAGCCCTCAGTGTGCACGAAGGGCCGGAAGTGCAGCGTGGTGATCGTGGTTTTGCCGCCGCCGGCATCGGTCTCGAAGGAGACGTCACCGTCCCCGATCTTGCTCAGGGCGCCGCTGACCATCGGGTCCGGGCCGGGCTTGGGGGTGCGGCCGGGCGGGAAGTCGGGGGTGTTGACCCAGTTCCGCTGCATGAACTCGAACTGGTCGACCAGGTCGGCCTGGTAGCAGATGAAGACGAGGCCGCGCTCCTCGTCGGGGCCGCCGCCCGGGGAGGCGGGGTCGAACGGGGCGCCGTAGGGAATGCCGCGGCGGATGATGCGGCGCCGGTCGAGGAACTCCTTCTCGTCCACCGGTTCCCCGTCGATCAGCCCGTCGCGCGGATTGGTCTTGCGCAGATGGGAGAAGAGGGGGGTGATCACGCCGTTGGGGTCGTTCGTGTAGCTGATGACGTTGTCCGGCTTGATGCTCGGGTTGTCGATGATCGGGTCCCGTGTGGCGTCGGGGTGGTTGTGGACCGACGCGCCGCACCGCCAGCGGCCGACCAGGCGGGAGGCGAGCCATTCCACCGACGTTTTCGGCCCCACGACCTTGGCGTCCTTCAGCTTCTTCAGCTCGGTGCCCACCTGCGCCCACCAGCCGGGCACGTCCTGGCCGAGCCGTCGTACGACCTGGAAGGAGCCGTTGCGCATCCACTCGGGCACCCCCTCGGGCAGGGCGCTGCCCGTGGCACCGAGGACGAAGAAGTCGGCGGACAGGAGCCGGGCGCCTGGCTCGGGCTTCTCCTCGATGCCCTCCACGTTCGGTTCGCTGACGCCGTCCTTGAAGCCGAAGTGCTCCTTGCCGCGCCGGGGTTCGGGCAGGGTGGCGCCGAGCTGCGCGTGGACGATCACGATGCCGGCCCGCGTGGCCGCATCCGTCTGGCGCGTGAGCGCCTTGTCGTGGTCGTCCTTGTCGTCGGCGGCGACGGTGAGCACGGCGTGCGTGACCTGGTTGTGGTCGGCGCCGAACAGCCAGTTGGCGGGCTCGTTGTTGTCGACGTCGCCCAGGGGCCGGGCGCGGCGGGCGGCACCCTGGACGAAGGCGCCGACCGCGTCGATGCCCTCGTTCTCCGGCAGCAGGTCCTGCTTGCCGGTGAGCTGCGTCAGGCCCGGATAGGTGAGGCTGAGGCCCAGCCAGGTGGCTCTCATGGCCGGGTCGGAGCCCATCGAGTTATGGCGGGCCTCGCTGAACTTGGCGTTGAAGGCGGCGACCTGCTGGGTCGTGGCCAGTTGCGGGACCAGGTCCTTCAGCCAGCTCCGGGCGGCGGCCGCGTCGCCGAAGCGGAGGAAGAGCAGGGTCATGTGGTCTTTCTTGAATCCGGCGAGGATGTCGCCCTGGATCTCGGTGCTGTCGCGCAGCGTCATGGGGGCTCCCTTGATCGGTGTGGGGACGGGGACGGAATTCGGTGACCGGACGGCCCCGGGCGGCCCGTGGACCGGCCCGCCCGGGAGTCCGGCGGCAGGGGACGGAACGGGGACGGTCAGGCGCCGGGGCGCAGCTGCACCCACCTGCCGATGCTGGGGACACCTCGGTCGTCGAGGACGTAGAGCAGGTAGTAGCCGGGCGGGGCGTCCTTGACGGACTGTGGGCTCTGCAGGTCCAGCGTGTTGCCGGCCCGTGCATTGATCCGCAGCTCGATGCGGCGCTGACTCGTGTCGACTGAGTGGGTGGAGGTGATGGGCGCCATCAGCACCGCCTTGCGGGCCAGCCTGGAGTTGGTGGTGTCGATCTGGAAGTCGGTGTCGTACCCGATCGGCCCGTCCGGTACGGTGCGCAGCCCGGGCCGCTCGCCGCCCTGGTGCAGATACGGCGGCTCGAAGATCTCGATGGTGCCGTTGTTGCCGGACTTGATGTCCTTGTTGTTGGCGATCTCCTGCAGCTCGTCGCCGGTGATCATGATGCGGCCGTCGGGCAGGATGACCGCGTTGGAGTGGTAGCCGCGCGGCAGCCGCTGGCTGGGGCCGGTCCGCCAGGTGCCGTCGAAGCTGCGGATCTCGGTCTGCCGCCACTTGTCGTCGGCGTTGGGGTTGTAGTCGCCGTTGCCGTAGTTGCGGATGTCGTAGCCGCCGTTGACGGTGAACAGCCGGCCGTCGGGGAAGATCAGCGTGTCGTCCTGGGTACGGCCGAAGGCGCGGGCGCTGTCCTCGGTCCAGCGGCCGCCGGAGAACTTGTACGTCTTCGAGTCGTTGCGGTCACCGCCGAGGATCAGGACGGAGTCCGGCCCGTTGCCCGGGGTGTTGTTCGGCAGGGCCACCGCGGAGCCGTAGTTGCGCATGCCGCCGCCGGGGCGGTCGCGCAGCGGCTGCTCGGTCTCGGTCTGCGGGTCGAAGACGTACTGCTCGTTGTAGGTGCGCCCGAAGCCGTAGATCCTGCCGTCCCGCAGCGAGAACAGGTGCGGGTAGTCGGTCGAGTACTCGGCCTTGACCGGCCACTTGTCGAGTGCCTGATCGACCGGGGTGGTCGACGGGTCGTACGACACCGCGGTGTTCTTGGCCGGGAAGCGCTCGATCGACTGGGAGAGCTTGCCCCAGCCGATGTCGCCGTGGCCGGAGGTGATGAACTGCCGGCCGTCGGCGCCGGTGACGACCGACGGGTACCAGCGGCCCTCGGCCATGTCCTTCTGCTGGTGCCAGGTCTCGGTCCAGGGGTCGAAGACCAGGGCGAGGTGGGCGCCGGTGCCGTGGTTGCCGCCGAGGTTGCCGCCGAAGATGCCGACCATGCCGTTGGGCAGGTAGGAGTGTCCGGCGCAGAAGATCGGGGCGGGGCGCGGTTCGTCCGTGCCGTCGTCCATGTTCAGGACCGGCGGTGGTACGGCCTTGAAGGTGCCGGTGCCCGTGCCGTTCTCGGGTGGGGTCCAGACGTAGGCGCGGCCCGCGTTGTCACGGCCGATGACCTCGGTGGGCGCCGTCTCCTTGTTCGGGCTGTCCTCGACGGCCTCGAAGGAGAACAGCAGGACCTTGCCGGTGGGGAGCAGTGCGACGTGGTCGCCGTAGTCCGGGCTGTCGATGTACTGGGCGAACTTCCCGTACGTCGCCGGGTCGAACGCCGCGTTGGTCGCCGTCTGCGAGTCGGTGTGCTCCTTCAGGCTGCGGTTGCGCATCGGCTGCGGGTAGCCGCGGTCGACGGCGCGCAGGCCGATGCGGTCCCGGGCCAGGTTCTCGGCGCGGGCCCGGCCGAGGGCCTTGACCTCCTCGGGGCGGACTTCCTTCGCGATCTGTTCGCGGGAGATGCGCACGGGCCCCGGCCGGGGGCCGAAGTCGCGCGTGGCGGACGAGGTGGAGCCGAGCGCGGCGGGTGCGGTGACGGACAGAACGAGCGCGGCACAGCCGGCCGCGAACGTCCACCTCCCCTTGCGGGGGATCCCTCTGCGGGACATGGGACTCCTCGTGGGAACACGCGGCGCCGCGGGCGGCATGAGGCAGCATGGGGCGACCACGTAGAGTGACGGAATGCGCTTACCCAATCACACACCGTAGCGATTTCATACCGTCTGCTCGAAAGATTGACCGTTTTACCCCGTTGGGCGGTAACGCTGCGTGTTTAGCGCGGCCCGGTGAAAGGCAGCGGGCTCCAATGAGCCGAACCCGTCCCCTTCGCTCTTCCGAGGAGTCTCACCATGCCGGGAACACGCACGCCCCTCGCCGTGACCGCTGGCGCCCTGATCCTGCTCTGCTGTGCCGCCGCACCGACCGCCGCGGAACCGCAGCCCCCGCAGCACACGGCCGCGCCCGTCATCCACGGCGGTGCCGACGGCAGCCGTCACGAGGTGTTCTGCCCCGGGATGCAGCACGTCGAGAGCGGTGGGTACGTCCTCACCGCCAAGACCGGCACCAAGCTCTCCGAGGTACCGGCCGACGTCATCGAGAACCGGCCGAACGACCACGCCACCGGCTGGATCCTCGCCGTGCGCAAGACCACTCGGCGGTTCCTCCCCTACGGCGTGCTGGGGCAGGATGCCGGCCCGGCCGACCTGACGATCCACCTCGTGTGCACCGACGAGACGATGTCGCACGGCGCCTGACGCACCGTGCGGCGGCGCTGTCAGTCCAGGAACGCCGTCTCGATCCAGCGGCGTACCGCCCGCGGGCGCATCCGGTGCAGGCGGTCGACCGTGTCGGCCACCTGCTGGGAGCCGCCGAGCGACAGGAACTTCTCCCGCACCAGGTCGGCGTGGCCCGCCCGGGTCTCCGGACCGGCGGCGCCCACCGGGATCAGCCGGGTGCGGGAGACCGTACGGCCGTCCGTCAGCCGTACGGTGACCCGCGCGCCGGTGGCCTTGGTGGACCGGGAGAAGTCCCGGTCGTCGGCCTGCAACGCGCCGATCAGGTCAACGAGTTCGTCGCCGCCGAAGCCGCGCAGCCACGGCACGGCCAGCTCCCCCGCCTCCCGCACGGCCTCGCCGAACGGCGCGTCGGACAGGAACAGTTCGCGGGTCATCTCCGTGTCGTGCTCCAGCCGGATCCGCTTCGCCAGCGCCCAGCGGTCGGGGTCGTCCAGATACGGCGCGGAGAAGTCGTCCACCGAGAACTCGCCGGTGAGCAGGGTGGTGGCCACGGGGTAGGGCACGTCGAGGACCAGCGCGCCCAGCGGTGAGCCGGGCCCGGTGACGTACTGGGCGGCCCGCTCCCCCGCGAACAGCGTGTACAGGGAGGCCTCGACGACCACTTCGGCCACGTCCTCGGGCCTGACCGGGCCGAGTTCCCGGTGGATCTCGGCGGCACAGTCCACCGCGGCGTCGATGCCGGGCCCGCCGGGGTGCATCTTGAACGACAGCGTGTCGGTGTGCCAGCGGCGGCCAAGACCCTTCGCCACCGCCTGCGGCAGCGGCACGGTCGCGAACCGGGCCAGGAAGCCGTCCCTGTGCTCCATGATGTCGGGCGCCCCGCGCAACCCCGCGTACGCCGCGTCGCAGGCGTCCATCGCGGTGCGCACCGGCGTGAAGGTGTTGAACAGCCGGGCGTCACTGGCGAGGAAGGCGCGCATCAGCGGCCAGTTGGGCATCGCGAAGGCCAGCCCGAAGGAGTTCTCGAAGAGGGAGGCGGAAGCCCGGTCGCAGTGCAGGCGGCCCGCGACCGCGCCGGCCAGATGGGTGTGCACGGCGCTCTGGCCGCGCAGCGGGCCGAGGGTCGCGGAGGCGGTGATGCGGGCCGCGCACTCGTTGGCCACGACCACCGCGGTGAGCAGCGAGAGCCCGTCCAGCCGGCGGGCGTAGGCGAAGGCGAGCGGGACCGCGACCGTGGAGTTGGACAGGTGCCCGGCGTACGCGGTGTCGTCCAGGTTCAGCCAGGAGCCGAGCGCGGCGAAGACGCCGGCGGCCTGCCGCGGGTCGCGCTGCATGGGGTGCCCGAAGGCGGCCACCAGCTTTCTGCCGAGGGGGTGCTGGAGACCGGCCCGGATGGAGGCGATCTGCGACAGCACCTGGCTCGCGGCGAGCTTCAGCACCCGGCACGGGATGTGCTGCGGGCGCAGGGTCGCGGCCCAGTGCGAGAGTTCGCGCAACGGGGTGTCGGCGGGCGCGCGGCCGCGGCCGGCCCGGGGCAGGGTGTGTGCCTGCTCGGCCCAGTCGGCGCACAGTGCCCGGGCGACGCTCTCCCCGAGGACAGCGGTCATGAGGCGACTACCTTCCTTGCCGTGCGTGCGTCACGGGTGGGAACACCACCGCGGGAGCACCGTCGCCCCGGTGCTCCCGCGGTGTTGGGGGTGTGGCTCAGGCGGCCGGGACCTTGTCGAGGAAGCCGTAGACCGCCTTGATCTTGCCCTCGGCGTCGGTGACGATCACGTCGAAGCCGATCGCGATCGGCTCGGCGCCCGGCTCGGTCACCAGGCCCCACTGGAAGCGGGCCTGGCCGTGGTGGGCGTCGACGGCGCCGTGCAGCTCGAAGGCGAGGCCCTTGAACTGGTCGCGGGCACCGGCCACCACGGCCCCGAAGCCCTCGTGGCCCTCGACCGCCGCGAGCGGGTCGATGTACGGGGCGTCGGTGGTGAACAGCTCGGCGATGGCCGCGGCGCGCTTGTCGGCGTCCGCCTCGTTCCAGATGTCGAGGTAACGGGAGACGGTGGTGGTCAGGTCGCTCATGCGGGCGTTCTCCTCTGTGACTTGCTTGACTTGTTCTTCTGACAGGTGGCTTCGTACGGGCTTCAGGGGATGGCCGGCGCCCAGACCGGGAGGGCTCCCGGGAGCACCTCGAAGGTGGCCGAGGCGCCGATCCCGTGCTGGTACTCGCCGTCGTGCTCCAGCGGCAGCCGGAGGCCGTCGGTGCGCTCGACGGTGATCCTGCGGCCGCGCGCGTACACGGTCGCCGGGTGGTCCATGTGCGCGGCGTTCAGGGTCAGTTCGGGCACGTCGGCCGCGGCGATCCCGCCGCCGATGACACAGACGTCGAGCAGTCCGTCGTCGAGCAGCGAGTCCGGCAGCACCTGGAACCGGCCGCCGCGGTACCGGCCGCCGCCGACGTTGGCGAGGACCGTGGGGCCCTCGTGCACGACCCGGCCGTCGACGGTGACCCGGCCCGGGTACGGCGGGTAGCCGTCGGCCGTGTCCGCGAAGGCGCGGGCGTAGCGCTCCCGTCCGGTCAGGGGCAGCTCCCGGGCGGTGATCAGCGCGTCGGCGATCACGCCCGAACAGGCACCCAGATAGACGTAGTTGCGGGTCTCGGCGAGGCGGGCCAGGTCCAGCCGGCGAAGCCGGGCGCTGCCGCCGATGCCGTTGTCGGTCAGGACCGCCTTCAGGGACTCGCTCCAGGGCCGCTCGCCCCAGAGCATCTTGTAGCCGGAGTTGCCGGTGCCGCCGGGCACCACCGCGAGGGTGGCGTCGCCGGTGACGGGCACAAGGCCCTGTACGGCTTCGCGGACGGTGCCGTCGCCGCCGATGACGACGATCAGGTCGGGCGCCCCGGTGGGCCGCTGCAGTGCCCGGCGCACGGCGACGGTGGCGTCGCCCGGTCCGGTGGTGAGGTGCACCTCGGCGCGCTCCAGGCAGGACGCGCACAACTGGCGTACCTCCTGGACCAGTTCGGGCGAGTGGCTGCCGGAAGCGGGGTTGCCCAGGACGAGGGCCCGGGTGGGAGCCGGGGCTGCGGTGTCTGCCATGAGGGGCGTACTCCTTCGTCGGACGGCACCCGCGGACCGGGCCGGCTGTGCGCCCGGCGGCGCGGCGATCTCCACTCTGCCGAGGGGCGCTGTCGCGGGGCTGACACGACGCTGACGCGGCACGCAGGGGCGGGAACGCGAACGTCCGGCCCCTGGGTCCTGTCGGTCACAGGGGCCGGACGCGGTGGTCGCGACGGGCGTCACTCCTTGACGAACGCCGGCAGGTCGGCGTTGAGCCGGTCCGCGTGGGTCGCGAACATGCCGTGCGCCGCGCCCTCGTAGGTGATCAGCCTGCTGCCGGGACGAAGGCGAGGGAGAGCAGGCACAGCGGGACGTTGATCAGGAAGATCGTGCGCCGGCTCAGGCCGGCCACGTCGACCGAGATCAGCGCGCCGCCGATGAACTGGCCGAAGAATCCGGCGAGTCCGATGACCAGGCCCTAGACATTGAAGGCGCGGTCGCGGCCTCGCCCGTATACACCGTGCCGATGATCCCCAGAACCTGCGGCACCATCAGCGCGGCGGACGCGCCCTGGGCGATCCGGGCCACCACGAGCACGGTCACCGAGGGCGCGAAGCTGCCACCATGAACAGCGCTCAGGCCGGGGGAGGAATCGCCTGCCGAGCACGGCGGTGCGGAGCGTCCCGAGGCGCTGCAGTCGGTGTGTGCCGGGCGAGAACCTCCGGTACACCGGCGGATTCCTCCGGTCACCAGGTCACGGGAAGATGGGTCACCCCGTGGAAGACCGTCCCGCGGCGGAACAGCGTGCGCGGGTCGGCCGCGAGTCGGAGGTCCGGGAAGCGGCGCAGCAGGGAGCGCAGGGCCAGCTCCATCTCGAGCCGGGCCAGCGGGGCGCCCTGGCAGTAGTGCGGGCCGAAGCCCCACTGCAGATGGCCGCTGGTGTCGCGGTGCGGATCGATGCGGTGCGGGCAGGCGAAGACGGACTCGTCGTGGTTGCCGGCGGGCACCGAGATGACGACGGCGTCGCCCTTCTCCATCGCCACGCCGCCGAGTTCCATGTCCTCGATCGCGAGGCGGACCATGGCGTCCTGGGAGATCGACCAGTACCGCATCGACTCCTCGACAAATGCCGAAATGATCGCGCCGTCGTCGGCGGCGACCTGGGCGCGCAGCTCGTCGTCGCGGAGCAGGGCGAGGACGTTCAGGGCGATCTGGTTGGTGGTGGTCTCGTGGCCCGCGACCAGTACGAGGCGGGCGATGCCGACGAGTTCGTCCAGGGTGAGGGCGCCGGTCGCGTGGTGGTTGACGGCGAGTCTGCTGATCAGGTCGTCCCCGGGGTCGGTGAGCTTGCGCAGCGCCAGCTTGACGAGGTACTCGGACATCTCGACGAAGGCGGCCTGGGCGACGGCCGGGTCCTCCTGGGACATGGTGACGCGGGTCTTCTCGACGAAGAACGGGGAGTCCTCCTCCGGGACACCGAGTAATCGCGCAATGACGAGGGTGGGCAGTGCCCGGGAGAACACGGCGTGCAGGTCGGCGGGTTGCGGCTGGGCGGCCAGTTCATCCAGCAGCTCGTCCACCAGCCGCTGGACCGGCTCGCGCAGCCGCTTGACGCGGCGGGCGGTGAACTCGGTCTGGATCATGCCGCGCAGCCGCGCGTGCTCGGGGTCGTCCAGGCGAAGGAACGAGCTGGGGTTGCCCTCGGGCGGCACCTGGAAGCGCACGGGGGCGCCGGGTAAGGTCTCGTCGGCGCTCAGCCGCGGGTCGGCCAGGGCCTGGCGTACGTCGGCATACCGGGTCACCAGCCAGGCCAGTCGTGACTCCGCGGCTCCCGCCGGGATGCGCACCGCGCAGGGGGGTGCCTTGCGCAACTCGGCCAGCAGGGGCGGTGGGTCGCCGTCCTCGGTCCGTGCGAAGGGCCAGTCCAGGATGTCGGTGTGGTCCGCGAGCGACATGTTCGTCCTCCGTGTTCGGGGGCAAAGGTGATCCTCGGCACCGACTCTCTTTCTGTGTGGGACACGGTGAAGGGGGCGGGCCTGGGGGACGCGCAGAAGAGGGATCTTTGCCTCCGGGTTGTGCTCTGACGACGTACGCCACCTTCGGGCGGTGCCCCTGACACAGCGCTGACACGGGTCCCCGCAAGGGCCCGTGTGAGTCGGTGGTGAGTAATGACCTTGCCCAGGAAGACTGACCCGATGCTGATCGCGGGCTGACGGGGGCCGCGGGCGGGCGGCCGGCAGCGTGGGGGGCGGGGCCGTGGTGGGGGCACGGCCCTCCTGTCACCCGCGGGTGAGCGGCCGTCACCAGGTGACGGGGAGTTCCTCCAGGCCGTACACGAGGGTGTTCTCGCGGAAGCGCACGTCGTCGAGGGGGACGGCCAGGCGGAGCCCGGGGAAGCGGGCGAAGAGGAGGCTCAGGCAGACCTCCAGCTCCATGCGGGCCAGCGAGGCGCCGGGGCACAGGTGCGCGCCGAAGCCGAAGGCGAGGTGGCCGGAGGCGTTGCGGTGGATGTCGAGGCGGCCCGGGTCGGGGTAGACCGATTCGTCGTGGTTGGCGCCGGGGATCGCCACGATCACGCCCTCGCCCTTGTGGATGTGTGCCCCGCCCAGCTCGACGTCGGCCACCGCGGCCCGCACCTGGTTGTCCTGCGAGATGGACCAGTAGCGCAGGAGTTCCTCGACGGCCGGCTTGAACAGGGCGGGGTCGGCGCGGAGTTCGGCCAGCTGGGCCGGGTCGCGCAGCAGGCTGAGGACGCTCAGGCTGATCTGGTGGGCCGAGGTCTCGTGCCCGGCGACCAGGAAGAACCGGGCCATGGCGACGAGTTCCTGGTGGCTCAGCTCGCCGGTCGCCACATAGCGGGTGGCCAGCCGGCTGATCAGGTCGTCCTGCGGCTCCGCGGTGCGCTGGGCGGCCAGCTGGTCCAGGAACCGGGTCATCTCCACGAACGCGCCGTACGTCTCCTCGGGCGTCGCGTCCTGGGAGAGGATGACCCGGCTCTGCTCGGTGAACGTCGCCTCGTCCTCCTCCGGGACGCCGAGCATGCGGGCGATCACCAGCGACGGCAGCCGGACGGCGAAGTTCTCCACCAGGTCGACCGGGTTCGGCCCTTGCTCCAGCTCGTCGAGCAGCTGCCCGACGAGGAGTTCGACCTCGGGGCGCAGGGCGCGGGTACGGCGGGCGGTGAACTCGGTCATCGCCATCCGGCGCAGCCGGCCGTGCTCGGGGTCGTCCATGCGGTTGAACGACATCACACCGGGCTCCGGCGGCAGCTGGATCCGGATCGGAAAGCCGGGCTGCTGGTCGTCGGCGCTGAAGCGGTTGTCGTTGAGCACCTGACGGACGTCCGCGTGCCGGGTGACCAGCCAGGCCTCGCCGCCGCGTATGCGCACCTTCAGCGGGGGGTCCTTGCGCAGACCTTCGTAGGCGTCCGGGGGCGCGTACGGGCAGGAGCGGGGCATCGGCCAGGCTGGGAGAGGTTCGCAGGATTCGGCCACGGTGTCCTCCGTTGGTCGGCTGAAACAGGGCTGGTTGTTTCGGCCATCGTGGACGAGGTGACTGACCTGTTTCTGATACACCACTGACGGGCACACGGACTCTTTGCTTCCGTGTGCCCGTCGGGTGAGATCTTGTGTCTGCCCCTTGCCCGAAGGCTCAGGAGGCCTCCGCCCTGCGCGGCAGCAGCTGCACCAGTGCCGCCACCAGGACGCAGAACCCGGCCTGGACCAGCAGGCTGGTGCCGAAGGCGTGGCCGTAGGAGTGGGCGTCGATCCGGTGCCCGGCCGCGCTGAAGAAGACCACGCCGATCACCGCGATGCCGATGGCGTTGCCCATCTCCTGGGCGGTGGAGAAGACACCGGACGCGGCGGCCGCGTGGTGCGGGGCCACCCCCTCCAGGACCAGCGAGGTGAGCGGGGCGACGACGAAGCCCATGCCGAACCCGCCGAGCACCATGGCCGGGATGCACCAGGCCACGGAACCGCTGCTGTCCAGGTGCCACACGGTCTCGGCCAGCGCCAGGTCACCCGCCGCCAGCAGCAGGGCGCCCAGGGCCAGCACCTGCTTGCCCAGCTTGGCCGCGGCCTTCGGCGCCTGCACCGAGCCGACGAAGAAGCCGAGGCCGAGCGGGATGAACAGCAGCCCGGACCGCAGCGCGGACTGACCGCGGCCCTCCTGCAGATACAGCGCGAGGACCAGGAAGAAGGAGGCCATCGCGGCGAAGAACACCAGCAGGGAGACCACGCCCACACCGAACGCGCGGTCCTCGAAGAGGCTCGGGTTGACCAGCGGCGACCTGCCGCGGGCCGCCTTGCGGCGCTGGGTGTACCAGAAGGCGGCCAGCAGCGGTACGGCGGCCACCAGGCACTCCCAGGTCCAGGTGGGCCAGCCCTGCTCGCGACCCTCGACCAGCGGCAGCACGACGGCGGTGAGCCCGGCGGTCACCAGGACCACACCGGTCAGGTCGAGGCCCGTGTGGCCGTCGGCGCGGGACTCGGGCACCAGCTTCGGGGTCAGCAGCAGGACGACGGCGCCGATCGGCACGTTGATCAGGAAGATGGTCCGCCAGTCCCAGCCGAACACGTCCGCCTTGATCAGCAGGCCGCCGATCAGCTGCCCGAAGACGGCCGAGGCGCCGAGGGTGAGACCGTAGGCGTTGAACGCGGCGACCCGGGCCTTGCCCGCGTACGTCGTGGTCAGGATGCCGAGGACCTGCGGGATCACCAGCGCGGCCGCGGCGCCCTGCACCGCGCGCGCCGCGATCAGCTCGCCCATGTTCGGCGCGATGCCGCAGGCCAGTGAGGCCAGCGTGAACAGGGCCAGGCCGATGGAGAAGATCCGCCGGCGGCCGTAGAGGTCGCCGAGCCGGCCGCCGGTGATCAGCATGGCCGACAGACCGATGTTGAACGTGGCCGCGACCAGCTGGATCTCGGCCGAGGTGGCGTGCATCCCCTGTTGCAGCGAGGGGATGGCCACGTTGACGATGAAGAAGTCGAGGTTGGTGATGAACAGGCCGGCCAGCACGACCAGAAGCGCGCCCCAGGCGGGTGCTCCGGCGGCCTCCTCGATGTCCGGTGGCGGTGCGGCCGAAGCCGCGCTGCCGGTCAGTTCCGCTTCGGTGGTCATGGACGACCCTCCCTAGGTCGTTTCGTGCCGGTCGATTGCGGGCCGCGCGGGTCCGCGACGCACTGCGGGGCGCGGGACAGCGCCCGGAACACAGTCATCGGGCCACTGTCCCGCGCCCCGCTGACACGGCGCTGACGCGGTGTTCGGGCTCAGCCCGCGGCCTTGGCCACGGTCCGCTGCAGTCGGTGCGCGAAGTGCGCGGTGACGGCCTGGGCGTGCGTGTCGATGTAGAAGTGGCCGCCCTCGTACTCGTTGTGGCCGAGGTAGGCGGGGGTGCGCCCGGCCCAGTGGGTCATGGCGTCGGGGGCCTCCTGCAGCGGATCGCTGCGGCCGCCGTAGGAGGCGAGCGGGCAGGTGACGCCGGCGCCGTCGTCCTCGTAGTCCCCGGCGACCCTGAGGTCGGCGCGGAGTGCGGGCACGACGAGCGCGAGCATCTCGGGATTGTCGTAGATCTCGGCCGGGAACGAGCCCAACTTCTTGATCCACTCGACCAGTTCGGGCTCCGGCATCCGGCTCTGCTCCTCCGTCGGCTGGAAGAAGCCCACGGGCGACCAGCCGGACATGCCGACCATCACCGGAGCCGGCCCGCCCTCCGCCTCCATCCTGATCGCCAGCCGGAACGCCAGCTGGGCGCCGAGGCAGTGGCCGAAGAAGGCGAACGGCCGCTCGTCCAGGTCGTTCAGGACCGCCTCGTGCAGGGCGTCGAGCAGCGGCCAGAAGTTCTCGTAGGTCGTCTCCTCCCGGCGGTTGTGGCGGCCGGGCAGGGTCACCGCCTGCGGCGCGATGTCCGGGGGCAGCAGGCTCTCCCAGTCGCGGTAGATGATGGCGCCGCTGCCCGCGTGGGGCAGCAGGAACAGCCGGATGGAGGCGTCGGGCGAGGGGTCCACGGGGTGGAACCAGTGCCCCTCGGTGGACATCTGGCTGCCGACGGTGCCGATGGCGGTGGTCACGACTGCGTACTCCCAACGGTGGTGGACGGGCCGAGGGCGCGTACCGCGGGCAGCAGCACCTCGGCGATCTCCTTCAACTGCGGCTCGGGGTCCAGGGATCCGATCCGTACGACCAGGTGCCGGGCACCGGCGCGGACGTAACCGCCGAGCCACTCGGCGCACTTCTCGGCACTGCCCCAGGCGTAGGCCTGGATGCTGCTCATCTGCTCCAGGGAGCGGCCGTAGTAGTGGCTGATGTAGTGCTCCAGTTCGGCCTTGGCCGCGCTCTCACTGGCGTTGACCGTGACGGTGGCGTACAGCGCGGGGACGACCGCGTCGGCTCCCCGGCCCGCCTCCTCGGCGAGTTCGGCGATACGACGGCGGGCGCGTGCGTAGGCGTCGACGTCCGGGAGGAAGGGCAGCCAGCCGTCGTAGCGGGTCGCCACGCGGGCCAGGACCTTGGGGGTGTCGCTGCCGGCCAGCCAGAGCGGCGGGCCGCCCGGGATCGCGGGCGAGGGGAGCCGGTCCAGGTTCTCCGCCAGCCAGAACTTCCCCTGGAACTCGGCCGGTTCGCCCTCTTCGCCCGACCGCCACGCCGTCCGCCACAGGGCGGTGATCTCGTCCAGGCGGCCGACGCGGCCCTGGAAGGAGGCGCCGACCGAGGCGAACTCCTCCTCGGTCTCCGGCATGGGGAAGCCCGAGCCGAGGCCGAGGATCAGCCGGTCGGCGGCGACATGGCTGAGGCTCGCGATCATGTTGGCGCCGATGAGGGGGTGGCGCAGGGCGGGGGTGAGGGCCGCGGTGCCGACAGTGATGCGGTTCGTGGCGGCGGCCGCGGCCGACAGCACGACCAGGGGATCCAGGCGGGGGCGGGCGGTCAGGGAGTCCCCGGCCCACAAGGAGTCGAAGCCGAGCGCTTCCGCGGTTCTGGCGAAGTCGAGCAGCGGGGCTGCCGCGTAGGTGCCGTTGATCGCTTGCTCTCGGGTGGGGAGGAGGATGCCGATCTGCAAAGGGGGGTTCGCATCGTCTGCGGCCTGCGGGTTCGTTGTCGTTGCTCGCGCCCCGCGGCGGAGCCGCATATCAGCACGGCCCCGCGCCCCTGGGGGGTTGCCGCCAGCGGAGTTGGAAGGCATGGGTCAATTTCCTTTCCGAAGCTGATCGGTGTTGTCAGACGACCGTTGCCCTCAGTACGTCCCTGGTCGGCGCTGTCAGTTGCTCCCTCACCGCGCGGCGCAGGATCTTGCCCGACGGGTTACGCGGGAGGGACTCGGCGAAGTGGTACGTGCCCGGGATCTTGTAGTCGGCGATGTGGCCCCGCAGGGACAGCAGGAGTTCGCGGGGTGTGGCGGTCGTGCCGGGCCTGAGGACCACCACCGCGTGCACGCTTTCGCCCCAGCGGTCGTCGGGGAGGCCGACGACGGCCGCGTCGGCGACGGCCGGGTGCGCGGCGAGCGCCTTCTCGACCTCGGCCGGGTAGATGTTCTGCCCGGCGACGATGATCGTGTCGTTGATGCGGTCGCACAGGTGGAGATAGCCGTCCGCGTCGAGGTAGCCGGCGTCGCCCATGTGCAGCCACTCCCCCACCAGAGTGCGGGCGGTGGCCTCGGGCAGGTTCCAGTAGCCGAGCATCCGGGAGGGTGCGCGGACGCAGATCTGGCCGATGGCGCCGGCGGGGAGGGTCTCGCCGTCGGGGTCGATCACCTTGACCTCGTTGCCGGGGCAGGGCCTGCCGACCGAGGTGAGGACCGTGCTGCCGGGGTGGTGCGCCTCGGGCGGGAGACAGACCGCGACGCTGCCGGTCTCGGTGCTGGCGTAGATCTGCGCGAACTCGCAGCGGTAGGTCTCCAGGCACTGCTTGAGCAGTGTCTCGGACATGGGGGCGGCACCGTAGGCGATCTTGCGCAAGGAGGCGAACGCCTCGGGGCCCGCGCCGCGTTCGGCCGCCATCGCCTGGAGCATGGCCGGGGCGGCGAAGGTGGTGGTGACCCCGTGCGCGCGGATGAGCCGTACCGCTTCCTGCGGGTCGAACTGCGGCATGATCACGTTCGTGCCGCCGGCGTTGAAGGTGTGCAGGAACCAGCCGATGCCGGCCACGCCGAAGCCCGGCAGGGAGATCAGGGCGACGTCCTCGGGCAGCCAGTCGATCCAGTCCACGCCCCGCTCGCGGCTCGCGTGCGGCAGCGTGAAGAAGCTGCGGTGGGCGAGGACCGCGCCCTTGGGCAGGCCGGTGGTGCCGCTGGTGTAGATCTGGACGACCGCGTCGTCCGGGCCGGTGCCGGGCGCGAGGTCGGTGTCGGGCTGGTCGGCGGCCCAGGCGGGCAGGCCCGCGCCGCGGGCGGGTTCGCCGTCGGCGTCGGTGCCGTCGACCCGGATCACCCTGCGCAGTCCGCGCAGCTGGTGGCGGACGGTGGCGACGGTGTCCCAGAACTCGTCGTCGACGAAGATCAGGGCGGCGCCGGAGTCACGCAGGATGTGGTCGACCTCGTGCGGGGTGAGCCGCCAGTTGACCGGCACCAGGACCGCGCCGGCCTTGGCGCAGGCGATCATCACCAGGTAGTAGTTGGCCGACTCGCGCCCCAGGTAGGCGACCCGGTCGCCGCGCCTGACCCCGCTGGTGTGCAGGGCGTGCGCGGCGCGGTTGCTGTCGCGGTGGAGCTTGTCGTAGGTGGTGACGCGGCCCTCGCAGATGATCGCCGGGTGGTCCGGGCGGCTTCCGGCGTGGGCCCGGGAGGAGTGGTGGAGCGTCCAGCGCTCCCTCGGTATGTCAGTCATGGTGGGTTCCCGTCCCTGGGGGGCGTCCCTGTCGAGGACGCCCCCCAGCTCTGTCACGCTGCCGGTACCGGAGCGAGCTGACCGTCGACGAACTGGGCCAGCGCACGGACCGTGGGGTGGTCGTGGGTGAGGGAGGCCGGCAGGGGCAGCCGGAAGGTCTGCTCCAGTGCGGCCTTGACCTGCTGGGCCATCAGGGAGTCCAGGCCCAGCGACACGAACTCGGTGGACCCGTCCAGCTCGTCGCCCTCCTCCAGGTGCAGGGCGGCGCCGACCTTCTCGCGGACCACGCCGGTGACGGCGGCCAGGCGTTCGGCCCCGGGCAGCGCGGCCAGTGCCGTGAGGTCGAGGCCGGTGCCGTCGTCGTCGGAGGTCTGCCGGGCGAGCCGGTCGTAGAACAGGTCGCCGGTGACGCTGCCCGCCACATAGCGGTCCCAGTCGAACTCGCCGACGATCCGCTGGGTGCGCGGCCGCCCCCACAGCCGGGCCAGGGTGTCCAGGGCCCGGGTCGGGGAGAAGAAGCGGACGCCGCTGCGTTCGATCTCCTGGCTGAGGTGCTCCTCCAGGCGGGCCGACATGCCGACCCGGGCCCAGGCGCCCCAGTTGACCGAGAGCCCCGGCACCCCGCGGCGGCTCCGCCACTCGGCGAGTGCGTCGAGCCCGGCGCTGGCGGCGGCGTAGTGGCCCTGGGTCGCGCCGCCGAGGACGGAGGCGATGGAGGAGTAGGTGACGAAGAACTCCAGCTCGGGGAAGGACTCCTCGGCCGCCTCGTGCAGCAGCCAGCCGCCGTACGCCTTCGCCGCCAGCTGGGCGTCGATCGACTCCCAGGTCAGCTCGGAGATCAGCTTCTTGTCGTAGGAGCCGGCCGCGTGCACGATCCCGCCGAGCGGGTACGGGCCCGCCGCGAGGTGCCGCACCAGGCGCTGGACGTCCTCCGAGCGGGAGATGTCGGCGCGTACGACATCGATCTCGGCGTCGGCGGCCAGGTCCGCGAGGACCGGTGAGGCCTCCTCGGTGGCCCGGCCGCTGCGGCTGACCAGGGTCAGGTGCCGGGCGCCGAGCGCGACCAGCTTGCGGGCGGTGACCAGGCCGAGGCCGCCGAGGCCGCCGGTGACCAGGTAGGTGCGGTCGGCGCGGAGTCCGGCCGGGCCCTCGTCGACCTGGTCGGTCTGCTCCTCGGCCGGGTCCTCGGGGAGCGTCACCCAGGCGCGTCCGGCGGGGTCGGACAGGGCGGTGCGCAGGGCCTCGCCGGTCTCGTCCAGCCGGAAGCGGGGCGCGCTGTCGTCGGAGCCGGTGGCGTGGACGACGGCCGGCGCGGGCACGGTGAGCGTGGAGCGGAAGGTGCCGTCGTGCCGCACGAGGACCTCGTCACCGGCCGCGAAGCCGGTGCCGTCGGCGGCGGCGAGGACCGTGCCGCGGGCCAACTGGCCGAGCAGCGGCGGCGGTTCCTCCACGCCCTCCTCCTCCGCGCGTTCGGCGCGTCCGGTGTCCAGGGCGGTGCGGGCGTCCTCGGCGGTCAGGCCGACGGTGTGCACGCGGACCTGGACCTCCTCGGCCTCGGGCGCCCGCTCGCTGACCGAGGCCAGGGCCAGGTCGGACAGGTCACCGGAGTCGGGGGCGCGCAGTTCGAAGCCTCCGGTCCAGGTGAGCGTCGAGTCACCGGCGAGCAGCCGGCGCACATAGCGGCGGCCGGGGCGGTGGGCGATCTGGTACTCGCCGGGCGGCTCGCCTCGCCACTCGTCCGCGAGCGGGGCGAGGCCGCTGCCCGGCGCGAGGTCCACCAGGGTCGTCCGGTACTGCGGGTACTCGGTCAGCAGCACCCGGCCGAAGCCCCACAGGGTGGCGGCGCCGAGGTGCCCGCCGTCGCCGGCCGGGTCTCCGGGCAGCCACTGGGCGCCCTCGGTGACCAGCCACAGCCGGGGCGGCCGCGCGGCGCCGGAGGCGTCCAGCGCGCCGACGAGGGTGAGGAGTTCGCGGTAGTTGTCCTCGCACTCCACGCGCAGCCGGCCGTCGGACATCGGCGCCGGGCGCTGCCGCCAGATCCGGCAGACGTCGGTGACGGTGGGGTCCTCCAGGGCGGCCTTGAGGTCGGTGAGGTCGGGCAGCCAGGTGACCTTCAGACCGGGCTCGGCGGCGAGTTCGGCGGCGCGGACCGCGGACGGGTCGAGCAGGACGACGTGCCGGGCCGGTGCGTGCTCCTTGGCGGGCAGCGCCCGGCGCACCCAGTCGGGGCGGTGCAGGAACTGGCGGCGGCCACCGCGGCCCTCGGGCCGGGCCATGCGGACGCCGAGCAGTTCGGCGACCGGATCGCCGTTCTCCAGCAGCAGCACGTCGGCCAGGCGCCGGTCCTGCTCGCCGCGGACCCGGGCGAGGACCCGCAGGTTCTCACCGCGCGGCTTGCGGAAGTGCCGTACGGAGGCGATCTCGCGCGGCACGAACACCGGGCCCTCGGGGTCGAGGACGACCAGGGCCTGGACGGCGGCCTCCAGCAGTTCCGCCGGGACGTGTTCGACGGCGGTGGCGTCGCGGCCCGTCAGCTCACCGGTCACCAGGCCGTCGCCGTGCCGGGCGGCGCGCAGCAGCAGGCGCATCCTCGGGCCCTGCGGGCGGCCGACGGAGGCGAGGTCGGTGTAGATGTCCTCGTCGTCGATCTGCTGTCCGGCCGGGGCCAGCGTGGCGTCCAGCTCGGCCAGCTCGGAGACGGGGACCAGGGGTTCGCGGTCGGCGGCGACGACGGCGGTGGCGTGCAGGTTCTCCTCGCCGCCGACGACCGTGAACACCTCGACCTCGGCACCGCCGCCGGGGCGCGGCCGCCAGCGGGTAGTCAGCGCGGTCACGGTCTCGGCGGGCAGCTCCAGCGGGGCGAGCAGCTTCAGGTCGCGGACGGCGGAGCGGGCGTGGCCCTGGACCGCGTCCTGCACGGCGAGCAGCAGGTCGACGTAGGCGCCGGCGGGCAGGACGGTACGGCCGCCGTCGGCGAAGTCGGCGAGTGCGCCGAGTTCCTCGGTGGTGAACTCCGCGTTGAACTCCCGCACTCCGCTGGCGAACCGCTCCTCGACGCCGAGCAGCAGGTGCCGGGCGGTGCCGTTCGCAGCTGCCCTGCGGGGCGTGGCGGTGGGCAGCCAGTAGCGCTTGCGCTGGAAGGCGTACGTCGGCAGGTCCACGCGGGCGGGCGCGGGGTGACCGGCGTGGTAGTCGGTCCAGGAGACGCCGAGGCCTGCCGCGTAGTAGTCGGCGAGTGCGGTGAGGGTGGTCGTGGTGGTGGTGTCGCGGCGGCGCAGGCTGGCCAGCCACAGGTGGTCCTCGACGGTGATCCCGCGCCGGGCGAGCGCGGTGAGCCCGGCCTGCGGGCCGACCTCGATCAGGGCGTGCCGGCCGCGCTTGGCGACGGCCCGGATGCCGTCGAGGAAGCGGACGGGTTCGCCGATGTGCCGCACCCAGTAGTCGGGGTCGCCGATCTCGCGGAACCGGGCGAGGCGTCCGGTGACGTTGGAGATGAGGCTGATCTTCGGCTCGTGGAAGGTGATGCCGTCGAGGGCGGCGCGGAAGTCGTCGTAGACCTCGGCCATCAGCGGGGAGTGGAAGGCGTGCGAGACCTTGAGGCGGTCGACGCGGACGCCCCTGTCCTTCAGGATGCCCACGACCTCGTCCAGCGCGGCGGTGGCACCGGAGATCACCGTCTGGTCGGGGGCGTTGACCCCGGCCAGGGCCAGGTCGGCGCGGCCTTCCAGCAGCGGGGCGACCTCCTCGACGGGGGCGGCGACGGCGGCCATGCCTCCCTCGGTGCGCACGGCCTGCATCAGCCGGGCCCGGGCGGCGACCAGCGTGACCGCGTCGGCCAGGCTGAACAGGCCGGCCACGGCGGCGGCGACGACCTCGCCGATGCTGTGCCCGACGAGTACGTTGGGGCGCACGCCCCAGGCCATCCACTGCTGGGCGAGGGCGTACTCCAGGGTGAACAGGGCGGGCTGGGTGTACTCGGTGCGGTCGATCGCCTCGGGGTCGGCGGCGGTGCCGAGCAGCAGCTCGCGCACCGAGCGGCCGAGGCGCTCGGCGAACAGCCGGTCGCACGCGTCGACCTGGGCGCGGAAGACGGGGAGGGCCGCGTAGAGGGCGGCGCCCATGCCGGCGTACTGGGAGCCCTGGCCGGTGAACATGAACGCGGTCTTGCGGATGCCGGTGGGCCCCTCGTGCTCGGCCTCGGCGGCCTGGTCCAGGAACCGGGCGAGGGCTGCGCGGTCGGCGACGGGGGCGGCGATGCGGTAGGGGTGGTGGGTACGGGTGGTGTTGGCGCTGTGGCAGAGCGCCGACAGGGGCTGCTCCTCGACCAACTTCCGGTACTTGGCGGCCAGTTCACGCAGGGCGCCGGCGTTCTTCGCGGACAGGGTGAACACCGGTGCGGCCCCGCCCTCGGAAGGCTGCTCGACCGGCACGGACGGCGCCTGCTCCAGCACGACCGCGCCGATGGTCCCGGCGAAGCCGAAGCTGTTGACGACCGCGCGCCGGACGTCGGCCTCCCAGGGCTCGCAGGCCGTCGGGACCCGGACCGGGTAGAGGTCCCAGGGGATGCGCCCCGAGGGGGTGTTGAGGTTGATGTGCGGGTAGATCGTGCCCGCGCGCAGCTGCAGCACGGTCTTGATGACGCCGACGATGCCGGAGGCGGGCTCCATGTGACCGAGGTTGGTCTTCACCGAACCGACCAGCACCGGCCGGTCCTTGGTGTGGGAGTCGACGAACACGTCGCCGATGGCGCCGAACTCGATGGGGTCGCCGAGCGGGGTGCCGGTGCCGTGCGCCTCGACGTACTGGATGTCCTCGGGTGCGAGGTGGGCGGCGGCCAGCGCGCTGCGGATGACCTTCTCCTGGGCGGGGCCGTTGGGCACGGTCAGACCGGCGCTGTCGCCGTCCTGGCCGACGGCGGTGCCGCGCACCAGGGCGAGGATCCGGTCGCCGTCACGCTCGGCGTCGGTGAGCCGCTTGAGGACGACGATGCCGCAGCCCTCGGCGCGCGCGTAGCCGTCGGCGGCCTCGTCGAAGGTCTTGCACTGCCCGTCCGGGGAGAGCATCTGCGCGTTGGAGAACATCACCGGGATGCGCGGGTGGTGCAGGGCGTTGACGCCGCCGCACAGCGCGATGTCGCTCTCGCCGGCGCGCAGCGCCTGCACCGCGAGGTGCAGCGCGACCAGCGAGGACGAGCAGGCCGTGTCGACGCTCATGCTCGGGCCGCGCCAGCCGAGGAAGTAGGAGAGGCGGCCGGACAGCGGGAACATGGTGATGCCGGACGCCAGATGGCCGTCCAGCTCCTCGTAGGGCAGCGAGTCCAGTTCGAGTGCGTAGTCGATGGAGCTGGCCCCGATGTACACGCCGCCGTTGCCGCGGCGCAGCGGCGCCGGGTCGATGCCCGCGTGCTCCAGGGCCTGCCAGGCGGTCTCCAGCAGCAGCCGCTGCTGGGGGTCCATGTACCGGGCTTCCTTCGGGGAGATGTTGAAGAAGCCGGCGTCGAACAGGTCGATGCGGTCCAGGAACCCGCCGGCCGAGGCGCGGATCTTGCCCTTGTCGTCGGGGCCCTCGGGCGTGAACGCGTCGACGTCCCAGCGGTCCCGGGGGATCGGGCCGATTCCGCTGCGACCCTCCCGCAGGAAGGCGTCGAACTCGTCGGGCGAGCCGCTGCCGCCGGGGAACCGCAGACCGATTCCGACGATCGCTACCGGCTCGGGCGCCTGCTCTGATTCCGTACGCGGCATGGAGCGACTCCTCAAGCTTCCTGGATGGCCTGGGTCAGGTGGTCCACGAGGTGGGCGATCGTCGGCTCGTTGAAGAGCACGTTGACGTTGATCGACAGGTCCAGGAGCTGCTCCAGGCTCTGTCGTATCTCGGTCAGCCGCAGCGAGGTGAGGCCGAGATCGAAATAGCTGACGTCGAGGGGGAGATCCTCGGAATCGTCCATGAGCAGTACGGCCTTGAATTTCTTCAGGACGATTGACTCGATTTCTTCGGCGAGTTCACTGCGCGGCAGATCGCGCAACCGCTGGATCGTGCTGTCGACAGGTGGCATGCGGTCATGCAAGCAAGGCCGGCTGACGCCCCGCTGACAGCCCAGAGAGCGCTCCCGTGGCTTGATCGGCGCGGTCAGTCACGTGTCAGCGCGGGGTCAGATTCCGCTGTCAGGCTCGCATTGCTTCAAGAAATCCACACGCCATATCCGAAAGGCTGAAGATGCTTCGCGAAGCCGCGCAGGAGGAGAGTGCTGAGGCACCTTCCGGATTGAAGAGTTACGACCTCTACATCGCGGGCAAGGACGTCGCCGGGGACGGGTGGGTCTACACCGTCAGCGGGCGCTCCCTGCTGGAAGACGTTTTCACGAGCGTCAGCCTGAAGCGCTCGCTCGAACAGGACCCCGAATCCGACGCGGCCAAGCACCCCTATGTCGTCGGGCGCTGCGCGATCGCGGACGACTCCGCCATCGACCTGGCCACCCAGGCGGCCGCCGCGGCCGCCCCCGACTGGGCGGCCGTACCGCTGGAGCGGCGGATGCAGCTGGGCACCCGCTTCCGCGAAGAACTGATCAAGCACCAGGACGAGTTCCTGCGGATGCTGGTCGCCGAGTCCCACCCCGTGAAGCTGGCCCGCTGGGAACTGAGCTGCCTGCTGCAGATCTACTCCCCGGGCTCCCTGCGCTGGTACCTGAAGCAGATGCGGGTCGAGAAGGAGTACAACGGCCGCAAGCTGATCCTGCACCGGCAGCCGGACGGCGTGGTCGCCTTCAACCCGCCGCAGAACGCCCCGCTGCCCAGCGCCGCCCTGTGCGTGCTGGCGCTGATGGCCGGCAACGCCGTCGTCGTGCGGGCGCCCCGCAGCATCGCGCTGTCCACCATGTGGCTGCTGCGGGACGTCGTCGCCCCGCTGCTGGAGGAGATCGACGCGCCGGCCGGTGTGCTCAACGCGGTGTGCTCCAACCCGAAGCAGACCATGGACCGCTGGATCGCCGACCCGCTGATCAACGACATCTTCTACATCGGCGGCAGCCAGGAGGGCCTGCGCTTCGAGCAGCAGTGCGTGGCCCACGGCAAGAAGCCGATCCTCGAACTCGCCGGCAACGACGGCATCGTGGTGTGGAAGGACGCCGACGTGAAGTGGGCGGCCGAGGCCATCACCGAGTCGTTCTACGGCTCCGGGCAGATCTGCATGGTGCCCAACTACGTGCTCGTCCACCCCGAGATCGCCGAGGCGCTGATCGCGGAGGTCAAGGAGCAGGTCAAGGGCATCAGGCCGGGCCTGCCCGAGGAGGAGGACGTGCTGCTGTCGCCGGTGCGGCGCAGCGAGCGCTTCTTCCGGCTGCTGCGGCAGGCGATGGACAACGGCGCCGAGCTGGTCACCGGCGGCAACCGCACCGAGGTCGACGGCACGGTCTCCGAGACGGGTGTCTTCCTGCAGCCGACGGTGGTGCGGGTGGACGGCCTGGACCGGGCCCGGACCTACGACGTGGTCCGCGAGGAGACGTTCTTCCCGCTGATCCCGATCGTGGTCGCCGAACGCGACAACGACGACGCCCTGCTGGAGTCCTTCCTGCAGTTCGTCAACAGCAACGCCTACGGGCTGCGCAACTCCCTGTGGTCGCGCTCGGACCACGTCATCGAGACCTTCGTGCGCCGCGTGGTCAACGGCGGCCTGCTCAAGGTCAACGACTCCCACATCGGCTTCCTGCCGTACCTGCCGAGCCACGGCGGCACCGGCCGCACCGGCGGCGCCTTCGGCGAGGCCAACTACCCGATGCTCAAGACCTCCCACGTCCAGGGAGTCAGCATCGCCCGCGACGTGAGCCCGTACGACGCGGTCTTCGGCGCCTGACCACACCCAGTCCTGCGGAGGTTTCCCGTGCGTTCCCTCGATGCTGCCCGGACCGTCTGCGAGCGGTTCCACCCCGGACTGCTCAAGGAGCTGGAGCAGATTCCGTATGCCGAGCGGGAGCGGCCCGGCAGTCCGGTGATCGACCTGTTCCGCATCCACGGCGGGGTCGGTCTGCTGATACCCGAGGCCTACGGCGGCCACGGCGCCGCCCCGCTGGAGGCGCTGCGGGTCCAGCTCGCCCTCGGCGCGGTCTCCCCTTCGCTGGTCGCGGCCGTGTCCATGCACCACTTCACCGCCGCCATGCTGTACTCGCTGGCGGTCAAGTCGGGCCGGCTCACCGCCGCGCAGACCGAGCTGCTGCACCGGATCGTGCCGGACCAGCAGGTGCTGGCCTCCGGCTGGTCCGAGGGCCGTACCGCGCAGAACATCCTGAAGCCGGCCGTGACCGCGCGTCCGGTCGAGGGCGGGTTCCTGCTGTCCGGTTCGAAGAAGCCGTGCAGCCTGTCCCGTTCGATGAGCCTGCTCACCGCGTCCACCGCCATCCACGGCGAGGAGGGCGGCGAGCCGGAGCTGGCGCTCGCGCTGGTGCCGGCCGACGCGCCCGGCATGTCCGTGCACCCGTTCTGGGGCAACGACCTGCTGGCCGGCGCGGAGAGCGACGAGGTGCGCCTGGAGGACGTGTTCGTCCCGGCCGAGATGGTCGTCCGGGCCGGCGCCGACGACCCCACCCGCCTCGACGACCTGCAGTCGGCCGGCTTCGTCTGGTTCGAGATGCTGATCTCCGCCGGGTACGCGGGCTCCGCCGCCGCGCTGGTGGAGCAGGTGCTGGAGCGGCAGCGGGGCAGCGCCGAGGAGCGGGCGGCTCTCGCCGTCGACATGGAGGCCACCCTCGCTCTGTTGGAGGGCGTGGCCCGCGGGACCGGTCCCGAGCCCGGTGACGAGGAGTCGGTGGCGCGGGTGCTGGTCGCTCGGTACGCGGTGCAGAACGCGCTGCCGGGCATTGTGGCTCGGGCGCTGGAGTTGCTCGGGGGGCTGGACTTCATCAGCAGCGCTGCCAGTGCGCAGGTCGCTGCCGCTACTCGGGCGCTGGCGTTTCATCCGCCGTCCCGTATCGCCGCGTCGGAGCCGTTGCTCGCGTACTTCGGCGGGGGGCCGCTGGTTCTGACGTAGAGCTCGGCAGGCAGATCTGAGTGGGCGACAGCAGGTCCGTCGTGGCTGGTCGCGCAGTTCCCCGCGCCCCTTCGGGGGCGCTCCCCCCACCCAACCTTTTGGAGTGAGCGACACGTGACCGTCATTCAGGAAACGGCCGGAGCGCCGGCGGCATCGGCCGTCGTCGACGAGGCGGAGATCCTCAATCTGTACCGGGCCCACCTCAGCAAGGGCCGGGCCACGCTTGCCGAGTTGTTCGGCAGTCACATGGAGGTGGCGTCGGAGGGCGCCTGGCTCACCACCAGCGACGGTGAGCGCTTCCTGAACGCGGGCGGCTACGGCGTGTTCATCATGGGCGCCCGGCACCCGATCGTCATGGAGGAGGTGGAGCGCCAGCTGCGCACCCACCCCACCGCGACCCGCATCCTGCTGGAGCCGACGGTGGCCCGCGCCGCCGAGGCCCTGGTCTCGGTGCTGCCGCCCGGACTCGACCGCGTGCACTTCGCGCTGTCCGGCGCGGAGGCGGTGGAGACCGGTCTGAAGCTGGCCCGCGCGAACGGCTTCAAGCGCACCATCTCGATGCGCGGCGGCTACCACGGCAAGACGCTGGGCGCCCTGTCGGCGACCGCGAAGGACGTCTACCAGGCGCCGTTCCGCCCGCTCGTGCCCGACTTCCAGCACCTGCCGTTCGGTGACGCCGACGCCCTGGAGGCAGAACTGCGGGCGCACCCGGGCGAGGTGTGCGTGATCCTGGAGCCGGTGCAGGGCGAGGGCGGGGTCGTCATCCCGCCGAAGGGCTACCTCAAGCGGGTCGAGGAGCTGGTCCGCGAGTACGAGGGCTTCCTCATCCTCGACGAGGTGCAGTCCGGCTTCGGGCGGCTCGGCGAGTGGTGGGGCGCCGACATCGAGGGCGTCGTCCCGGACGTCCTGCTCACCGGCAAGGCGCTCGGCGGCGGGGTGATGCCGGTGTCGGCGGCCGTAGCCACCCGCAAGGCGTTCCGCCCCTTCGACAAGGACCCCTACGTCCACACCGCCACCTTCTCCGGCCAGCCGGTGCTGATGGCCGCGGTGCAGGGCGCGATCCGGGCCGTCAAGGAGGAGCGCCTGGTCACTCGGGCCATGGACCTCGGTGCCCGGCTGCTGCCGCGGATCGCGGAGGTCGCCCACCGCAACATCCCCGAGCTGGTGGTGGACGTGCGCGGCCGGGGTCTGCTCATCGGCGTGGAGCTCGTGGAGGCCGGCCTGGCCGGCGAGCTGCTGATCGAGCTGTTCAACAACGGCGTGGTCGCCAACCACTCCATGAACGGCAGCTCGGTGGTGCGGTTCACGCCGCCCGCCGTGCTGGACGACACCGACGTGGACTTCCTCGTCAACTCCTTCGACCTGGCCACCCGCGACCTCATCCGGGGCGCGGCCAAGATGCCGGAAGGCGGTAACTGATCGTGCGGCACGTCGAACTCGATGCCCTGATACCCGCGGAGCAGGCCGAAACGGTCCTGCACGCCGTACGGCGCTGGGAGAAGTACCCGGACCTCGCGCCCCACGTCAACGCGACCACCGTGCACGCCTCCTACCCCGACCCGAAGGCCTCCTCCAGCTGGGAGCTGCACTTCCGCAGCGGCCTGCTGCGCTGGACCGAGGACGACACCGTGCTGCCGGAGAGCGGCGAGATCCGCTTCGAGCAGTCCGACGGCGACTTCGATTCCTTCTCCGGGACCTGGTCGGTGCAGCAGGACGGCGCCGACGTCACCGTGCGCTTCGACGCCGACTTCGACTTCGGCATCCCGAGCCTGGAGGGCATCCTCGACCCGATCGCCGAGCGGGTCATCAAGGAGACCGTCGCCTGGGCGCTGACCGGGCTGTACCCGGCCGTGCGGATCCAGGGCGGCATCCAACTCACCGAGCCCGCCGCGGTCGGCGCCTAGGAAGTGCCGAGGAGCTGACATGGACCAGGCGAACCCGTTCGAGACACCACGCACGTACTCGCTGCACCGCGCCGAGTACCTGGTGGGCCTCGCCGTCACCACCGGCCTGATCGTCTACCACTTCGGCGACATCCGCTGGCTGCCGGCGCTCGGACTGTTCCTCTACATCGACCTGATCGGCTACATCCCCGGCGCCATCGCGTTCAAGAAGAGCGGCGGCCGGCCGATCCACAAGGCGTACTACGTCCTCTACAACGTCATGCACAGCCTCATCACGCAGGGCGCGGTGGCCGCGCTGTGGTGCTGGCTGGTCAAGCCCGAGTGGGCGCTGCTGGTGCTGCCGTTCCATCTGTTCGGCGACCGCGGTCTGTTCGGCAACTTCATGAAGTCCTTCGCGCTGCCCTTCGAGCCGGTGCGCCAGGAGGGCTATCTGCGGCTGCTGGACGACCTGGGCCTGCCCCACCCGAAGCCGGTCGGGCACGCCATGGACCCGGTGCCGGTCGGGCACGTCCCGGCGCGGCCGGTCGTACGGGAGACGGAGGCCGTGCGATGACCACCGCGACCGGCGTCCGGCGCACGGTCCGGCAGGACCCGGCCGAGCGCCGCCGGGCCCTGTACCACCTGGCGTCCCCGGTGTCGGTGCTGACCACCGGGCCCGAGGACCGGATGCACGGCACCACCGCGAGCACGGTCACCCTGGTCTCGCGCTCCCCCCTGCTGGTCGGTGTGGTGCTGCGGGCGGGCTCGTCCTTCGCCCGGCTGGCCGCCGCCGAGGGCCGGTTCGCGGTCAACGTGCTCGGCGGCGACCAGGCCGACTTGGCCCGGCGGTTCGCCGACAGCGGTCGGCCCGACGGCGACGCGGCCTTCGCGGGCCTGGCCTGGACGGCGGACCGGTACGCGCACGCCCCGCTGATCGCGGGCGCGCTCGCCCACTACGTCTGCCGGTTCCACTCCGCCCACGAGGCGGGCGACAGCGAGCTGCTGCTCGGGTACGTCGTCCGCGCCACCGCCGACAACGGGCGGCTCCCCCTGTTCAGTTACGCCGGCGGGTTGTTCGCCGGCTCCCTGCGCCCGGCGAAGGAGGCCGCCGCATCATGACTGAATATCCGGTACTCGTAGCCCCCGAAGCCGACTGGGAGAAGGCACCCGGTCTGCTGGACGGCGCGAAGGAACTCACCCTGGGCCCCGAGGAGTGCGACCTCGCCTACTGGATCACCTCGGTGGCCCAGGGCACGCTGCGCGAGCGCGGGGTGACCGGCCACCACGAGAACGCGATCACACCGGACTTCCTCAAGGCGCCCGGCCCGTTACGCGAGGCGCTGGTCCTGGAGTTCGGCTTCCGGGCACTGGCGGAGGAGCTGGCCACCCGGCTGCTCGGCCACTACGTGTCCGTCGCGCCCGGCATCCCGCAGATGGAGTTCTACGCCACCCAGCTGATCGACGAGGCCCGGCACGCCCGGGTCTTCCGCCAGCACCTGGTGGAGCTGGGCATCCCGGCGACCACGCTGCTCAAGGACATCGACGAGATGGCCCGGGAGTACCGCAAGCGGGTCCTGGACCCGGTGGTGGACTTCACCCTGGACATCGTCCGCGACCAGGCCGACTTCCCCGGCGGGGTCGCCGTGTTCGCCATCATCATCGAGGGTGTGCTCGCCCCGGCGGCCGAGCTGAGCGAGCGCAAGTGGACCCCGCTGTCCCCGGCGACCGGCGAGATCTCGCGCGGCACCGCCATCGACGAGATCCGCCACCTCACCGTGGCCAGCACCATCCTGCGCGACCATGTGATCGAGCACCCGGAGTACAAGCCACGGCTGCTGGAGATCCTGCGCGCGGGCGTGAAGCTGTGGGACGAGATCCCGGACCGGGAGTTCGTCATCCACCGCGAGGAACTGTTCCAGGAGGGCATGTTCCAGCACGCCGACAAGATCGGGGACTACGAGATCTGGCCGGGCGTCCGGCTGCTCGACACCACCGCCGAACAGCGCTACGACATGGCCGAGCAGTGGACCGACGAGATGGCCGAGGTCCGCATGGCCTACATGGGCCTGCCCGTCGGCGTCCTGGCGCCCCAACAGGCGACGTTCGCCCCGTCGCGACGCCCGGCACGCACTCTCGCCGCACCGGCCGAAAGCCCAAGTACGTCCAGTACGAGGACTTCCGGCCGGCACGCCGAGAGCACGCACCGGACGCCGCTCCTTAACGGGCAAACGTCACCTGCCGGGGCACCAGCCTCGGAGAACGGCGCATGAGCACCGGCCGGGCCGCGGTCGTCACCGGCATCGGGTCGTACGTCCCGCCCAACGTGGTGACCAACGACGACCTGGCCGCCCGCCTCGACACCTCCGACGCCTGGATCCGGTCGCGCACCGGGATCGCCGAGCGGAACTTCATCTCCCCGGGCACCTCCACCGGCGATCTGGCGGTGGAGGCCGGTCTGAGGGCGCTGAAGTCGGCGGGTGACGAGGAGGTGGGGGCGGTGGTGCTGGCCACCACCACCCCGGACCAGCCCTGCCCGGCCACCGCACCGCAGGTGGCCGCGCGGCTGGGGCTCGGGCAGGTGCCCGCCTTCGACGTGGCGGCCGTCTGCTCCGGGTTCCTGTACGGCCTGGCCTCGGCCGCGGGGCTCATCGCGGCCGGGATCGCGGACCGGGTGCTCATGATCGCGGCGGACGCCTTCACCACGATCATCAACCCCGAGGACCGCACCACCGCGGTGATCTTCGCGGACGGCGCGGGCGCGGTGGTGCTGCGCGCGGGCTCGGCCGGTGAACCCGGTGCGATCGGCCCGCTGGTGCTCGGCAGCGACGGCGAGCTGAGCCATCTGATCGAGGTCCCGGCGGGGGGTTCCCGGCAGCGTTCCACCGACCGGCCGGTCGCCCCGGAGGACCACTACTTCCAGATGCTCGGCCGGGACACCTACCGGCACGCGGTGGAGCACATGACCGCCGCGTCCACGGAGGCGGCCGAGCGGGCCGGCTGGCGGCTGGACGACGTCGACCGGTTCGTGGCGCACCAGGCCAACGCCCGGATCCTGGAGGCGGTTTCGGACCGGCTCGGCATCCCCGCCGAGCGGCAGCTGAGCAACATCGCGCGGGTCGGCAACACCGGCGCCGCCTCGATTCCGCTGCTGCTCGCCGAGGCCGCCGCCGAGGGCCGGCTCGCCGCGGGCCACCGGGTGCTGCTCACCGCGTTCGGCGGGGGCCTGTCCTGGGGTGCCGGCACCGTCATCTGGCCGGAGCTGCAAACCATCTGACCGATCGTCAGTCACTCATATCGATTCAGCGGTACGCGGGGTGCGTACACCTTCGAAAGGAACCGACATGCTGGAGCAGCTCAAGGAAATCCTGTCCAACAAGCTCAAGGTGTCGCCCGAGTCGATCACTCCGGAGGCCACCCGGGAGGACATCGAGCTGGACTCGCTGGCCGTGGTGGAGCTGTCGCTGCTGCTGAAGTCCGAGCTGGACCTGGACATCAGCGACGACGACCTCCTGGAGGCCGAGACCGTGGGCGACATGGTCCGGCTCATGGAGGAGCGGAGCGCGAAGGTCTGATGGCCGGGATGGACATCGCCGTCACCGGGCTCGGCCTGGTCACCCCGGGCGGTATCGGGGTCGGGCCGAGCTGGGCGGCGGTCTGCGACGGCAGGCCGGCCGCCGCCCTCGATCCGGTGCTGGCGGACAACCCCGTACAGATTTCCTGCCGAGTACCCGACTTCGAACCCGAGACCCTGCTGAGCGCCCGGCGGGCGCACCGCCTGGACCGGTTCGTACAGTTCGCGCTGGTCGCCGCGCACGAGGCGGTGGCCGACGCGGGCCTCGACCCGCAGACCTGGGACGGCGCACGCGTGGGCGTCGTGCTGGGCTGCGCCGACGGCGGTCCGGGCACGGTCGAGGAACAGCACCATGTGCTGCGCGAGCACGGCGCCGACCGGGTGTCGCCGCTCCTGCTGCCCATGCAGCTGCCGAACATGCTGGCCGGTCAGACGGCCATCGAGTTCGGGGCGACCGGGCCCAACCTGGTGGTGGCCACCGCCTGTGCCTCGGGCGCGACCGCCATCGGGACCGCCCGGGACCTGCTGGCGCTCGGCCGGTGCGACATCGTGCTGGCGGGCGGCAGCGAGGCCATGATCACCCCACTGGTCATGGCCGGGTTCGCCCAGATGGGCGCGCTGTCCAAGCGGCACGACGATCCGGCGGCCGCGTCCCGCCCGTTCGACGTGGACCGCGACGGCTTCGTCGCCGGTGAGGGCGCGGGGATCCTCGTGATGGAGCGTGTCGCGGACGCCCGCGCCCGCGGTGCGCACATCCACGGCCGGATCGTCGGGTACGGCGCGACGGCCGACGCGCACCACATGACGTCGCCGCATCCCGACGGTGCGGGGATCGAGGCCGCGGTGCGGGCGGCGCTCGCCGATGCGGGTGCCGATCCGGACGAGGTCCAGCACGTCAACGCGCACGGTACGTCGACGCCGCTCAACGATCTGTCCGAGGCCCGGATGATCCGGCGGACCCTGCGTGGGGATCCGTTGGTCACCTCCACGAAGGGAGTCACCGGTCATCTGCTGGGTGCCGCCGGCGCGGTCGAGGCCGCGTTCGCCGTGCTCAGCGTGGAGCACGAGTTGATTCCGCCCGTCGCCAACCTGGTCATGCCCGATCCCCGGATCGAGGTCAAGTTGGCTCAGACCGCCACCGAGATGCCGATCGATCTGGCACTGAGCAATTCGCTCGGATTCGGTGGGCAGAACACGGCACTGGCGATCGCTCCCGCCTGACGCAGTACGACGCCAGCGCCAGACAGCCGTCCGTCGGTCCTCCGCGGGCGGCTGTTGCACGTCTCCCTCCCCAACCTCTTTGAGCAGCCCAGGAGTTCTCCATGTCCACCAGCGGTTCTCCACCCCAGGCCGGTCGGCTCGGTACCGGTCACATCCTCTTCCTGATCGTCGCCGCCGCGGCCCCGCTCTCCGCCATGGTCGGCACCGTTCCGCTCGCGTTCGCCTTCGGTGACGGAGCCGGTGTGCCCGCGGCGTTCCTCTTCGCCGGGGTCACCCTGCTGTGCTTCTCGGTCGGCTACGCGGTGAGCGCCCGCCGCACCGCAGGCTCCGGTGGCTTCTACGCCTCCGTGGCCGACGGGCTCGGCCGGCCGCCCGCGGTCGCCGCAGGCTATGTCGCCCTGCTCTCCTACAACTGCGCGACCATCGGCCTCGCCGGCGCGCTCGGCTACTTCACCCACCTGGTGTTCGCCGCCCACGGGATGACGGTGTCCTGGGAGTGGTGCGCGGCCGTCGGGCTGGTGCTGACGGCCGTGCTCGGCTACCGGGAGATCGCGCTCAGCGCCCGGGTGCTGGCTCTGCTGATGCTCGGCGAGATCGGTGTGCTGGCCGCCCTGGACGTGGCGATCCTGGCCCGGCACGGACTGCATGCGCTGCCCACCGCCTCGTTCTCCCCGCACGTCGCGGCCGGGCACGGCGTCGGCGTCTCGCTGATGTTCGCGTTCGTCTCCTTCATCGGCTTCGAGTCGGCCGCCCTGTACGGCAAGGAGGCGAAGGACCCGCGGCGCAGCGTGCCCCGGGCCACCTACGCGGCCGTCGTCCTGATCGCCGGTTTCTACGCCCTCACCAGCTGGCTGGCGGTGGGCGCGGTCGGCAGCGACAAGGTGCGCGAGGTCGCGGGCAAGCAGATGGGCGACCTGTTCTTCGTCCTCGGCGACGACTTCCTCGGCAAGACGGGCAGCACCGGGCTCCAGGTCCTGCTCTGCACCAGCCTGTTCGCGGCGACGCTGGCCCTGCACAGCGCCGCGGGCCGCTACGCCCAGGTGCTCGCCGAGGACGGTCTGCTGCCGCGGGGCCTGGCCGCCGAGCACCCGCGGCACCGCTCCCCGCACCGGGCCAGCCTCGCGCAGAGCGCGCTGACCACGCTGGTCGTGGCCGGCTTCGCCCTCGCCGGCCTCGACCCGTACGCCGACCTGACCACCAGCATGCTGGGCCTCGGCACCCTGGGCATCGTCGCCCTCCAGGCGCTGGCCGCACTGTCCGTGCTGGGGCTGCGGCTGCGGCTGCGGGGCGGCGGCGGGCACTGGTGGCGGGAGCTGCTCGCCCCGCTGCTGGGCTTCGCCGGCCTCGCCGCCTCGGTGTGGCTGGTGGCCGGCAACTTCGACATGCTCACCGGCTCCCCGTCCAAGGTCATCGCCGCGCTGCCCTGGCTGCTGCCGCTGGTCGCCCTGGGCGGCCTGCTGTACGCGGCCCGCCTGCGCTCGGCCCACCCGCTCCGCTACCGCCTCCTCGGCACCCGGCACACCGCGACCGCCGCTGCGGAGCAGTCCCCCGCCTCCTCCCCCGCCCTGTCAGGAGACCGCCATGCATGATCCCCACGAGCTGATCGAGGCCGGTCCGGACGCCGTACGGCGCCTGGCCCGCCGCCGCCACCAGCTCGACCTGGACGCCCTGGGCACCGCGCTGCACGCCCGCTCGGCCACGCAGGCCGAGGTGACCCGGCTGCGCACGGAGCTGAACCGCACCGCCAAGGCCCGCCGCTCCGGCCCGCCCACCGAGGCGGAGAAGGAGGCCGCGCGGGCGCTGCGCACCGAGGTGCAGCAGGCGGAGGGCGCCGCCCGCACGGCCGCCGGCGAACTGACGGAGCTGCTGCTGGGCATCCCCAACCTCCCGCTGGACACGGTCCCGGACGGCGACTCGGAGAAGGAGGCCGTGGAGATACGGCGCGGGGGTCCGGACCCGCGTCCCTCGGCCGGTGCCCGCCACCACGCGGAGATCGGCGAGGCCCTCGGCGTCCTCGACTCCCCCGCGGCTGCCAAGCTCTCCGGCGCCCGCTTCAGCGTCTCGCACGGCGCCGGAGCCCGGCTGGAGCGGGCCCTCGGCGACTTCTTCCTCGACCTGCACACCCGCGAGCACGGCTACACCGAGCAGTCGGTGCCGTTCCTGGTCAGCCGCGACGCGATGACCGGCACCGGGCAGCTGCCCAAGTTCGAGGAGGACCTGTTCCGCACCCAGGTCGGCGACCGCGAACTGTTCCTGATCCCGACCGCCGAGGTCCCGCTGACCAACCTGGTGGCCGGACAGCTCCTGGACGCCCGGACGCTGCCGTACGCGTTCACCGCCCGCACGCCCTGCTTCCGCGCCGAGGCGGGCGCGTACGGCCGTGACACCCGGGGCGTCCTGCGTCTGCACCAGTTCGAGAAGGTGGAGCTGGTGCGCATCTGCGCCCCGGAGGAGGCCCAGGAGCAGCTGGAGCTGATGGTCTCGCAGGCCGAGGAGTGCCTGCGCCGCCTCGAACTCTCCTTCCGTACGGTCCTGTTGCCCGCGGGCGACATGGGCTTCTCCGCCCGGATGACGTACGACATCGAGGTCTGGCTGCCGGGCGGCGGCTCCTACCGGGAGATCTCCTCGGTCTCCGACTGCGGCACGTTCCAGGCCCGCCGCGCCGACATCCGGGTCAAGCGCGCCGACGGCCGCAAGACCCCGGCGGCCACCCTGAACGGCTCGGCCCTCCCGATCGGCCGCACGGTCGCCGCGCTGCTGGAGCAGGGCGTCCAGGAGGACGGGTCGGTGGCCCTGCCCGAGGCGCTGGTCCCGTACACGGGCTTCCGGCGCATCCTGCCGGACGGGGTCACCGAGTAGCCCTGTCCAGGCTTGGGAAGGCCGGAACAGGCGTCTGCGCCCCTCCCATCGCGGCTTCCGGGCCTCGACGGGAGGGGCGTTCTGGAGTGCGACCCTGACCCGCGAGCCGCGATGAGTCCTGCGGCGTTCGGCGGTCGTACTGTCGAAGCCGCTACCGAGGAGGACTTCTGATGCGCAGCGTGACCTATTCCATGAACGTCTCGCTCGACGGCTACATCGTCGGGCCGGACGGCACCTTCGACTGGTCAGCACCCGACGAGGAGGTCTTTCGCTTCTGGATCGACGAGATCCGAGAGGTGGGCGTTCACCTGTTGGGACGACGGCTGTACGAGACGATGCTGTACTGGGAGACCGCCGACCAGGATCCATCGCTCGACGACTCGGAGCTGGAGTGGGCCGCGCTCTGGAATCCGCTCCCGAAGGTGGTGTTCTCCACCACGCTGTCGGCGGTGCAGGGCAACGCCCGCCTGGCCTCCGGCGGCCTGGCGGAGGAGATCGAGCGGTTGCGGGCCGAGCCGGGGGAGGGCGACATCGCGATCGGCGGCGCGACTCTCGCCGCCGAGGCGGCCGCGTCGGGTCTGATCGACGAGTACCGGGTGGTGGTCCACCCGGTGCTGGTCGGCGGTGGCATTCCGTTCTTTCCCCGGCACGAGCGCCGGGTGGATCTCGAACTCGTCGAGACCCGCACCTTCAGTTCGAAATTCGTGTACCTCCGCTATCGCGTGGCGCGCTAGCTCAAGACCGTCGTTCACGCGCCCATCATGTGCACCCCGCCGTCCACGTGGACGATCTCGCCCGTGGTGCGCGGGAAGAAGTCCGACAGCAGGGCCACGACCGCGCGGGCGGCCGGGTCCGGGTCGGTGAGGTTCCAGCCGGCCGGGGCCCGCTCGGTCTCCCAGACGTCGGCCAGCTGCGAGAAGCCGGGGATGGACTTGGCGGCCATGGAGCGCAGCGGGCCGGCCGCGACGAGGTTGCTGCGGATGCCGCGGGGGCCGAGGTCGCGGGCGAGGTAGCGGCTGGTGGACTCCAGGGCGGCCTTGGCCACGCCCATCCAGTCGTAGTGCGGCCAGGCGACCGTCGCGTCGAAGGTGAGGCCCACGACCGAGCCGCCGCGCCGTTCCAGGAGCGGCAGGCAGGCCGTGGTGAGGGACTTCAGGGAGTACGCCGACACCTGCACGGCCGTCGACACGTCGTCCCAGGTGCCGTCCAGGAAGGAGAAGGCGCCCTGGGGGCCGTAGGCGATGGAGTGGACGATGCCGTCGAGGGAGTCGACGTGCTCGCCGATGCGGTCGGCGAGGGTGTCCAGGTGACCCTGGTCGGTGACGTCCAGCTCGATGACGGGGGCGGGCTTGGGCAGGCGGGAGGCGAAGCGCTCGATGAGGGTCAGCCGGCCGAAGCCGGTCAGCAGGACCTCGGCGCCCTCCTCCTGGGCGATCCGGGCCACGTGGAAGGCGATGGAGGCGTCCGTGACCACCCCGGTCACCAGGATCCGCTTGCCGGCGAGGATGCCGCTCATGCCACCGACACCCCCTTCGGCAGGGCGCTGACCAGCGGGGAGTCATGGTCCTGGGGGCCGAGGGCGCTGCCTCCGCCGGGCTCGCCGAGGCCGTCGAAGAAGGCGGCGTTGGAGGCCGCGTGGTCGTCGCCCCACTCCTCGGGCAGGTCGTCCTGGAAGTAGATGGCGTCGACCGGGCACACCGGTTCGCAGGCGCCGCAGTCCACGCATTCGTCCGGATGGATGTACAGGGCGCGCTGCCCCTCGTAGATGCAGTCCACGGGGCATTCGTCGATGCAGGAGCGGTCCTTGACGTCGACGCAGGGCAGTCCGATGACGTAGGCCATGCTCAACTCCTTCTGGGGGTCGATGGGTTCACCGGACGGGGCGGCCGGTGGTGCGCTC
Organism: Streptomyces sp. NPDC001816; assembly: GCF_042892235.1. Taxonomy (NCBI): domain Bacteria; kingdom Bacillati; phylum Actinomycetota; class Actinomycetes; order Kitasatosporales; family Streptomycetaceae; genus Streptomyces; species Streptomyces sp. NPDC001816. The sequence continues at coordinate 233,426 of NZ_JBIATY010000001.1, read as the reverse complement.
GCCGAGGGTCAGCACGGTGCCGGCGAGCACGGCCATGGCGGCGGCGATGACGCCGAACAGGGCACCCGGGCCGTGCGCCTCCAGGACCGGCAGCAGCGCGAACGGCAGTGCGGCGGCGCTGAGTTTGGACAGCGAGTAGGCGGCTCCGGAGGCGGTGGCCCGGATCGCGGTGGGGTACTGCTCGGACAGGTACACGTGCGAGACGCTGGAGAAGACGTTGCTGCACAGGGTGTAGGCGAATCCGCAGGTGACGATCAGTGCGGCCGAGTCGGCGCAGGCGAAGCCGAGTCCGGCCAGGACCATCGCGGCCGCCGACAGCGCGATCAGGGTGCGCCGCTCGACGCGGTCCACGACGGGCAGGGCGAGCGCGGAGCCCACCGGGTAGCCGAGGAAGGACAGCGCCGTGAAGCCCAGTCCGGCGACGACGCCGTAGCCCTTGGCGGCGACGATCTGCGGGGCGAGCGTGCCGAAGCCGTAGTAGCCGACGACCGACAGCACGCAGAACAGCCAGAGGACGAGGGTGCGGCGGAGCATGCCGGGGCGCAGGACGTCCCGCAGCCGGGAGTGGTCCACGGCCTCCTCGGTCTGCGGCCCGGGCGTCTGAAGCGGCAGTCCGCGACCCGCCGCCTCCGCCTCCATGCGAGCCACCAGCCGTTCGGCCTCCGCGGTCCGGCCCGTCGCGGCCAGCCAGCGCGGGGACTCGATCAGCTGCCGGCGCAGCACCCACACCACGGCCGAGCCCAGCGAGCCGAGCACGAACAGCCAGCGCCAGCCGGCCACGCCCAGCGGGGTCAGCGGCACCAGCCACAGCGCAGCGAAGCCCACCGCGGGCACTCCGCAGAAGGCGAGGGTGTAGGCCCCGGCGATGAACCGGCCGCGCTTCTTCGCGGGCAGCACGTCGGCCAGGTAGCAGTCGGACAGGGCCTGTTCGGCGCCGATGCCGATCCCCGCGAGGAAACGGGTGACGATCAGCCATGTGGCGTTCGGGGAGAAGGCGCCGAGCAGCGAGAACACCGAGTAGATGGCGAGGTTGACGAGGAAGGCCCGACGCCGGCCGAACCGGTCGGCGATCCGGCCGAGCGTCAGCGAGCCGATGAACTGGCCGACGAACACGGAGGCCAGGACGAGCTTGAGCGAGGTGGCGCCGAAGGCGAAGTCGCTCTGCAGCACCTTGCCGATGGTGCCCGACAGGTTGTTCTCGAAGGTGTCGAAGAACAGGCCGACGCCGATGACCGCGGTGAGTCTGCGGTGCAGGGGAGTGATCGGCATGCGGTCCAGGCGGACCCCGATCGGGGCGGGAGCGGTGACACCGCCCGCCGCGGCGGTGGTCTGGGACATGGGGCTGGCTCCTTTGGGGACTCCTTGCGAACGCCCCCGTCGCTCCTGGGAAGGAACCGCCCGGGCCACCGGCGGGCCCGGGCGTGCGGCCCGGGGGCCGGGGTGTGGGGGTGTGGGGGAAGTGGCGGTGTGAGTAAGGGAGACGGGGATGTCAGGCCGCTTCTTCCATGGCGCGGCGCCGGAGCTGCTCCTCCACGTCACCGCGCCGCACGGGCGCGCTGACCTCGTGCAGGTAGGAGGCGACCTCGCGGTACGAGGCCCAGAACCCGACCTCGTGGTACGGCACCCCGCGCTCGGCGCAGTACTCCATGGTCAGCTCACGGGCGCGGCCGAGGTTCTTCTGCGGCATGGCCGGGAACAAATGGTGCTCGACCTGGTAGTTGAGGCCGCCGTAGAGGAAGTCGACCAGCCGGTTGGGGCGGATGTTGCGGGAGGTGAGGACCTGGCGCTCCAGCCAGTCGAGGGTCTCCTCCGCGCCGTCGCGGACGTCCATGCCCTTGTGGTTCGGGGCGAAGATCATCCCGAAGTAGACGCCGAGCGCGGCGTGCTGGACCACGATGAAGGCGACCGCGAGGCCCGGGGACAGGACGGTGAAGACGAGACCGAGGTAGACGGCGGCGCGCAGCAGGATCAGGAAGGTCTCCAGGGCGGGCCGCTTGGTCTTGCCCTGGACGATCGACAGGACCGCGGTCTTCAGCATCTTGAAGCCTTCGAGCACCAGCAGCACGAAGAACAGCACGCTCTGGTAGCGCACGACGAACTTCTGGGTGCCCTTGCGGCTCGGGTACTGCTTGATGTCGAAGATGGCGGTGCGCCGGCCGATGTCCGGGTCCATGTCCAGGTGGTTGGGGTTGCTGTGGTGCCGGTTGTGGTGGTTGACCCACCAGCCGTAGCTGACCCCGTTGACCAGGTTGGCGTGGATGTAGCCGACCGCGGAGGCGGCCTTCTTGCTGCGGAACATAGCCTTGTGGCCGGCGTCGTGCCACATGAACGCCGACTGGCCGCCGCACAGGCCCATCCACAGGGCCGTGACCAGCTGCCACCAGGAGTCGCCCAGCTCGAAGAAGGCGGCGAACCCGATCAGCAGCAGGGTGGTGTTGAGGGCCAGCTTGCCCACGTAGTACCGGGGGTCGAGGTCGAGGAGGCCCTCGGCCTTGACCCGTTTGAGCAGCTCGGCGAAGGTCGCCGAGGCGCCGGTGCGCTGCCCGGCGCCGGCGCCTCCACCGGTGGCGAGTGCCCCGGCTTCTTGTATGTGCGGACGCTGCATGCGTAGCTCTCCTTGGGAGAAGTGCCCGGATCGGGCGGCGGCGCCGCTGCCCCGCGGACCTGCGGGCGCCGCGAGTCGACAAGGCTCCCGCGTGCGGTCACCGTCGCGGGTCAGGTCCTGTCGTCGGACTCCCGTCGTCCGCCCGGAGGACAGGCGGGAGTCCGACGACAGGGCCTGAGATCCGCCCGGCGGACCGAGGAGACGGGAGCACAGTGCGGTGCTCCCGGGCCCGGACCGCCGGGCGAACGTGTGTCCAGCGTTCCGTGGAGCGCTGATGTGGCACTGATGTCCCTCTGATCGGGCGTTCCGTGCCGGTTCAGGCAGCCGCCCCGGTGCTCATCCGCTCGTCCAGGGCGCGGACGACCGCGTCGGCGGCCTCGGCGACCGCCTGGTCGTCGGGGGCCCCGATGACGGCCATCAGCTGCTCGACCATGGCGTGCTGGAGTTCTTCGGTGGACTGGCTCATGTCGTCGTCTCCTTCGGGTGAGGGTGGGTCAGAAGGCGTTGCAGGCACGGAAGATGTGCGCGAAGCCGGGCAGCGAGGCCTGCGGCCCGTCGAAGGCGACGTACTCGGGAATGAGCACGTCGGGGGCCCACTTCTGCTTGTACGACAGCTGCGTCTGCGCCGGGTACAGCGCCGCGCCCTCGGCCCACAGGGCGTGCATCAGCCACTGGAACGCGGGGCTGTGGCCGTCGAGTTCGTGGCTCGCGTCCAGGCCGGTGAACGGCGTGAACCCGAAGTGCAGCCACTCGACGCCCTCGGCCCGGAACACCTCGATGGCGTGCGCGTTGATGGCCTCCATCAGGCCCGGGGAGCCTTCGGGGACACGGCGGCTGAGGTCGTGCATCCAGCCGGCCCGGCTGCCGTAGACCGGCGAGTACGAGATGTAGGCGACCGGGGCGCCGTCGATGGTGCCGGTGAAGAGCCGGCGGTGTGCCTGGGCCGCGCCGCCGATCTGGCCGACGAGGAACTCCAGTTGCTGGGCGCCGCCCTTGGAGCCGAGCCAGGCCTGGTCGATCGCGGCGATGGCGTCCTGCACATCGCCCGCGTCGACCTCCTGGATCTGCAGACCGTTGCGGTGGGCGCGGGAGATCTTGTTGCGCAGCTGCATGAACTTGGTGCCGCGCAGGGTGAACTCGGCCAGGCTCACCGCCCAGGAGGCGCCGACCTGGTTGACGGTGAAGCCGAGCGCGGCGTACCGCTCGGCGTCGGTGCGCTGGAGCTGGACGCCGACGAGGGTGAGGCCCTCGTCGCGGACGTACTTCCGGAAGGCCTCCAGGAGGGTGCCGTAGTCCTGCTCGGCGGCGAAGGGGCCGCCGAACTGCACGGCGCGGCGGCCGGTGCGGCGGTAGACGACGACACCGTCCGCGTCCGGGACGGTGAAGACACTGTTTCCGCTGTTGAGCGCCAGGAACGAACTCGGGTTCTCGCTTGCCGTGTGGGCGCGTATCGCCTCGAAAATCGGGTTGTCCGTGCTGGTTTCGGTGGTGGTCGCGGTCATTCCCGTACCCCTTTCGGGAGCGTTTTCCATCGAAGGGAGTACAGCACCGAGAGGATGCCGGGGAAAAGGGCCACAAGGAATTCATTACCGGCGTCAGAAGCGTGTCAGCATTCCGTCAGCGAGCGGTGCCACTGTGGCACCAGACCGGAATTCCGTACGCGGTGACCACGAATTCACCAGTCGACGCGCGGAACCAACTTTTCCCACCCGGTGCTGCGCCAATGGCGGCTCGGCACCGGTCCCCCAGGACCGCCGGCCGCCCCCCGTCCCGGCGGAGCAACCGCCCCGGCGGGCCGTCCAGGAAGCAGACGCCCGCCGGGGCGTGGCGCGTTCGGCCACCCTGTCTTTTCACCGCAGCACGACCCCGTACAGAAACACCTTCGCCAGGAATTTTCACCCAGGGGGGAAGACATGCTGAGGTTCTCCATTCTCGGGGCCCTGCAGATACTCACCGCATTCGGCCCGGCGGACATATCCGGCGATCTGCAGCGCACCCTCGTGCAGACGTTGCTGGTCAGCGAGGGCCAGCCGGTGTCCGGGGAGAGCCTGGCCGAGGAGATGTGGGGGGACGCCGTCCCCGACAACCAGGCCAACGCCCTCCAGGCCCATGTCAGCCGGTTACGCCGCAGGCTCCGTGATCTGGAGCCGGACCGGCCGGCCTCCCGGGTGACCATGCACCCCTCCGGCTACCGGCTCGGCATCGGGGAGGGCGAGCTGGACGCGGCCGAGTTCATCCGGGCGGTGCGGCTGGCCGAGTCCGCGGCGCCGGACGACGCGGCCCGCACCGCACGGCTGCTGGGCGACGCGCTCGGGATGTGGCGCGGCCCCGCCTTCGGCGGGTTCGCCGGCGGAACGCTGTGCCAGCTGGCAGGTGCCCGCTACGAGGAGTACCGGATGCGGGCCATGGAGCTGCGCTTCGACGCCGAGCTGCGGCTGGGCCGGCATGCCGCCGTGCTCGCCGAGCTGACCGAGGCGCACACCAACCACCCCTTGCGGGAACGCTTCTGCGAGCAGCTGATGATCGCCCTGTACGGCTCGGGACGGCAGGCCGACGCCCTCGACGTCTACCGCCGGATGCGCCGCCACCTCGACGACGAGCTGGGCATCCAGCCCTCCCCCGCCCTGCGCCGGGTGGAGAGCGCGATCCTCTCCCACGACCCCGCGCTGACCGGCGACCTGCGCCTCCAACCGGCCTGAGGATCGGTGGACTTGGGGGAGGTGCGAGTCGGACCGCGTAAGCGGCCCGTCAGTCACCGGTCAGTCCGCCTTGGCACGCTCGACGGGCAAGTGGAATCAAACCCCCTACCTTTGGAGGCCCCATGACCACGAGCCAGACCCCGGCACACGCGGCGACGCATACGCCGACCCGTGCCGCCGCGGCGCGCCCGTTACGGACCTTCCTCGCGCTGGACGCCGCCGTGACCGCCGCCAACGGCCTGATCTACCTGCTCGCCGCGGGCCCGGTGGGCGATCTGCTCGGCCTCGACGCCGGGTTCCTGCGGGGCATCGGCGTGTTCCTCACGGTGTACGGCGGCCTCGTGGCGCTGCTGGCGAGCCGTCCGGTGCCGAGCACGGCCGCCACCAAGGCGGTCATCGAGGCCAACGCGCTGTGGGCGGTCGCGTCCCTCGCCACCGCGGTGTTCGGGTGGTTCGGCCCGAACACCGTCGGCACGGTGTGGACCGTGCTGCAGGCAGCGGTCGTGGGGGCGTTCGCCGCGCTCCAGTCGAGCGGGCTGCGCCGGCTCGGAAACTGACGTTCCGTCACTTCAGCGAAGTAGGGGGAGACATGAGGTCCCACGTCGAGGAACTGGCCGGCATACGCGAGAGCGTTCTCGCCGGCCCCGGTGAGAAGGCGACCGCAGCCCAGAAGGCCAAGGGCAAGCTCACCGTGCGCGAACGGATCGGCCTGCTCCTCGACGAGGGCTCCTTCCAGGAGGTCGAACCGCTGCGCCGGCACCGGGCGACCGGTTTCGGCCTGGAGGCGAAGAAGCCGTACACCGACGGTGTCGTCACCGGCTGGGGCACGGTCGAGGGCCGGACGGTCTTCGTCTACGCCCATGACTTCCGGATCTTCGGCGGTGCGCTGGGCGAGGCCCACGCCGCCAAGATCCACAAGATCATGGACATGGCCATCGCGGCGGGCGCGCCCCTGGTCTCCCTGAACGACGGCGCGGGCGCCCGCATCCAGGAGGGCGTCACCGCCCTCGCGGGCTACGGCGGCATCTTCCGGCGCAACACGGCGGCGTCCGGTGTCATCCCGCAGATCAGCGTGATGCTCGGCCCGTGCGCCGGAGGTGCCGCCTACAGTCCCGCGCTCACCGACTTCGTGTTCATGGTCCGCGAGACGTCCCAGATGTTCATCACGGGACCGGACGTGGTCAAGGCGGTCACCGGCGAGGAGATCACCCAGAACGGCCTCGGCGGCGCCGACGTCCACGCGGAGACCAGCGGGGTGTGCCACTTCGCCTACGACGACGAGGAGAGCTGCCTGGAGGAGGTCCGCTATCTGCTGTCCCTCCTCCCCCGCAACAACCGCGAGAACCCGCCCGCCGTGCCCTGCGACGACCCGGCCGACCGCCGCTGCGAGACGCTGGCCGACCTGGTGCCGGTCGACGGCAACCGGCCGTACGACATGGCCAGGGTCATCGAGGAGATCGTCGACGACGGCGAGTACCTGGAGGTCCACCAGCGCTGGGCGCGGAACATCATCTGCGCGCTGGCCCGGCTGGACGGCCAGGTGGTCGGGATCGTCGCCAACCAGCCGCAGAGCCTGGCCGGCGTCCTGGACATCGAGGCGTCCGAGAAGGCGGCGCGCTTCGTGCAGCTCTGCGACGCGTTCAGCATCCCGATCGTCACCCTGCTCGACGTGCCCGGCTTCCTGCCGGGCGTCGGCCAGGAGCACGGCGGCATCATCCGCCACGGCGCGAAACTGCTCTACGCCTACTGCGACGCGACCGTGCCTCGCATCTCCCTGATCCTGCGCAAGGCCTACGGCGGCGCCTACATCGTCATGGACTCCCAGTCGATCGGCGCCGACCTCACCTACGCCTGGCCCACCAACGAGATCGCCGTGATGGGCGCGGAGGGTGCCGCGAACGTCATCTTCCGCCGCCAGATCGCCGAGGCCGACGACCCCGAGGCCAAGCGTGCCGAGCTGGTCAAGGAGTACAAGGCCGAGCTGATGCACCCGTACTACGCGGCCGAGCGCGGCCTGGTGGACGACGTCATCGACCCCGCCGACACCCGCCACGTCCTCATCGGCGCGCTGGCGATGCTGCGCACCAAGCACGCCGAGCGCCCCGCCCGCAAGCACGGCAACCCCCCTCAGTGACGGAGGTCCCCATGTCCGTATCCCCCACAGCCCCCATCCGCGTCGAGAAGGGCGAGGCCACGCAGGAGGAGCTGGCCGCCCTCGCGGTGCTGCTGCTCAGCCGCACCGCGCTCGCCGGGTCCGGCGCCGAGCCCGCCTCCCCGGGCACCACGTCCTGGCGCCCGCACGCCTTCCACGCCCCCCACAGCTGGCAGCGCTCCTGACGACCGCCGCCACGCCGAGCGGCCCCGCACACGCCAGGTACGTGTGCCGGGCCGCTCGGCGTGGGCGTCAGTCCTGGACGAGGGTGACGTCCTGTTCCTGGACCGCGTGGAAGTGGGGCAGCGGCACAATGCCCGAGGGCCGCAGCTCCATGACGGTGGCCTCCACATGGGCCGCCCCGGGGACGAGCGAACCGGCCGCGACCTTGCCGTAGTTCTGCCAGAGGTGCTCGGCGCCGTCGCACTGGGCGCTGCTGCCGCCGATGCCGTGCTTGAGCCGGAGGTCGCCCTGGCTGACCGAGGAGCTGACGAAGACCGGTCCGGTGTTGCCGGTGCAGCGGTAGGTGCCGGAGAGGGTGACGGTGCCGTCGGCGGCGATCCGTCCGGTGAGGGCGACGGTGACACTCTCTCCCGCGTCGGCGGTGGCCGGGCCGACGGCGGAGCACAGCAGCGCGGCTGCGCCGAGGACGGTGGCCAGGGCGGGGCGTACGGGCATGGGATACCTCCCGGTTCCATGGGGTGGGGGCTTCCACTGGTACCGGGTGGCCGTGCCGCCGGACGTGATCGTCACCCCATCGGTGGCGCGTCATGGAACCGTCCGGGAGTTGTCCGCATGTTGTCACGCTTCACGGCGGCCGGTTCCGGTGCGTTCATGGCGGGAGCATGGTCTATGCATGGCGGGCGAAGGCCGAACCGGCCCGCCCCCTCACATCCGATGTGGAGGTGCGCCATGTGCTCCTGTGAAATCTCGTGCGCCGCGTCCGGCACCGGCACCCCGCACACCGTGTCTGCCCATCCGGAACAGGGCTGGGCCCTGCTCTGCGACGGCTCGATCCGCTTCGACGACAGCGGGGAGCTGCTCCCGGACGGCAGCGTGGTCCCGCCCCACCGGGTCCCCGCCGACCGGCTCGCCGTGGCGGCCTGATCCAGAAGACACCCCTTACGACAGCACCGCGAAGCCGTCCAGCTCCACCAGCGCCTGCTCGTCCCACAGTCGTACGACCTCCACGACCGCCATCGCCGGATAGTCCCGGCCCGCCAACTGCTGCCAGATGCGGCCCAGTTGGCGGGCGTGGGCGCGGTAGGCGGCGACGTCGGTGGCGTAGACGGTGACGCGGGCGAGGTCGGCGGGGGTGCCGCCGGCCGCGGCGAGGGCGGTGAGGAGGTTGGTGAGTGCCTTCTCGAACTGCTCGGGGAGTGTGGCTCCGGTGACCTTGCCGTCGGTGTCGAGGGCGGTCTGGCCGGCCAGGAACACCACGCGGGAGCCGGCGGCGACGACGGCGTGGGAGAAGCCCGTGGGCGGGGACAGCTCGGGCGGGTTGACGCGCTCGGTCGTCACGGGTGCTCCTCCCGAGTGGCGGTGGCGTACAACTCCTTGGCGATGATGCCCCGTTGGACCTCGCTCGCGCCCTCGTAGATCCGCGGGGCGCGCACCTCGCGGTAGAGGTGTTCGAGCAGATGGCCCCGCTCCAGCGCCCGGGCTCCGTGCAGTTGGACGGCCGCGTCGACGACGTACTGCGCGGTCTCGGTGGCCAGCAGCTTCGCCATCGCGGCCCGCTTGGGCACGTCCGGGGCGTTCTCGTCGTACGCCGTCGCCGCCGCGTACACCATCAGGCGGGCCGCGTCCGTGCGCAGGGCCATCTCGGCGACCTGGTGGGCGACGGACTGAAGGTCCATCAGCTTGCCGCCGAAGGCGTCCCGTCGGACGGTGTGGGCGAGTGTCGCGTCGAGCGCCGCCTGGGCCATGCCGACGGCGAAGGCGCCGACGCTCGGCCGGAACAGGTTGAGCGTGCCCATCGCGACCCGGAAACCGCGGTCGACCTCACCGAGCACGTCGTCCTCGGTCACCGGGACGGCGTCGAAGTCGAGGCTGCCGATGGGGTGCGGGGAGAGCATCTCCAGGGCGGAGCCGGTGAGGCCGGGCCGGTCGGCGGGGACGAGGAAGGCCGTCACGCCACGGGCGCCGGCATCGGGGGTGGTCCGTGCGAAGACCGTGTAGAAGTCGGCCTCGGGGGCGTTGGAGATCCAGCACTTCTGCCCGGTGAGCTGCCAGCGCCCCGCCCCGTCCGGATCCGCCCGCAGGGCCAGCGCCGCCGCGTCCGACCCCGCCCCCGGCTCGCTGAGCGCGAACGCGGCCACCGCGGTGCCGTCGGTCACGCGGGGCAGCCAGCGCTCCCGCTGGGCGGGGGTGCCGTGGGCGTGGACGGGGTGGGCGCCGAGGCCCTGCAGGGCGAGGGCGGTCTCGGCCTCCGTGCAGGCGTAGGCCAGGGACTCCCGCATCAGGCAGAGGCCGAGGGCACCGGAGGTGAAGAGCCGGGCCGGCAGGCCCAGCCGGCCGAGTTCCGCGACCAGTGGCCGGTCGACCCGGCCCGGCTCGGCCTTCTCGGCGAGCGGGCGCAGCCGTTCGGCGGCCAGGGTGCGCAGCTCGGCACACCAGGCGACTTGTTCCGGTCCGAGTGAGAATGCAGGCATCGCCGGTCCCCTCTCCCGTGCTGTCACCCGACCGTATCGCGCTCCATTGACTGTCGTCACCAACACGATACGCTCCTTGTGCGAGGCCACCACGAGCCCATCAGGCAAGGGGGCGCCATGCATCTCTCGGCCCACGTCGACACCTTCGCCCGCGACCACCTCCCGCCGCCGGACGAGTGGCCCGACCTGTGTTTCGAGCTGCCGGAGCTGAGCTACCCCGAACGGCTGAACTGCGCCGTCGAGCTGCTCGAACACGCCGACCCAGGCCGCCCGGTCTTCCACACCCCGGACGGCCCCAGCTGGACCTACGGTGACCTGCGCGCCCGCGTCGACCGCATCGCCCATGTCCTCACCGGCGAACTCGGCGTCGTACCCGGCAACCGGGTCCTGCTGCGCGGCCCCACCACCCCCTGGCTGGCCGCCTGCTGGCTGGCCGTGCTGAAGGCGGGCGCGGTCGCGGTCACCGTGCTGGCCCAGCAGCGCGCGCACGAGCTGGCCACGGTGTGCGAGATCGCCGAGGTCCGGCACGCGCTGTGCGACATCCGGGCCCTGGACGACCTGGCGAAGGCCGAGGTACCGGGCCTGCGTATCACCGCGTACGGCGGTGACGCGGCCGACGACCTGCTGCACCGCCCGGCGCCCGGCACCCCCTACCCGGCGGTCGACACCGCCTCCGACGACGTGGCCCTGATCGCGTTCACCTCAGGCACCACGGGTCGCCCGAAAGGGTGCATGCACTTCCACCGGGATGTGCTGGCCATAGCCGACACCTTCTCCAGACATGTGCTGCGCCCCCACGCGGACGACGTCTTCACCGGCAGTCCCCCGCTCGGCTTCACCTTCGGCCTGGGCGGACTGGTGATCTTCCCGATGCGGGCCGGCGCCAGCTCCCTGCTCCTCGAACAGGCCGGCCCCCGCCAGCTGCTGCCCGCGATCGCCGAGCACCGGGTCTCGGTCCTGTTCACCGCGCCGACCGCCTACCGGGCGATGCTGGACCACCTGGCCAGGTACGACACCTCGTCCCTGCGGCGCTGTGTGTCGGCCGGCGAGAACCTGCCCGCGGCCACCTGGCGGGCCTGGCAGGAGCGCACCGGGCTGCGCATCATCAACGGCATCGGCGCCACCGAGCTGCTGCACATCTTCATCTCCGCGGCCGACGAGCGGGTCAGACCCGGCACGACGGGCGTCCCGGTGCCGGGCTGGCAGGCGCGGGTCCAGGACGCCGACGGGGACCCGGTGCCCGACGGCGAGCCGGGCCTGCTCGCGGTCCGCGGCCCGGTCGGCTGCCGCTACCTCTCCGACCCACGGCAGCGGGAGTATGTGCGCGGCGGCTGGAACATCACCGGCGACACCTACGTCCGCGAGAGCGACGGCTACTTCCGCTATGTGGCCCGCGCCGACGACATGATCATCTCCGCGGGGTACAACATCGCCGGACCGGAGGTGGAGGACGCGCTGCTGCGCCACCCCGACGTGGTCGAGACGGCAGTCGTCGGCCGCCCCGACGAGGCGCGCGGCCAGGTGGTGGTCGCCTACACGGTGCTGCGGGACGGAGTGCGGCCGGATCCGGAGTCCCTGCGCACCTTCCTCAAGTCCGAACTGGCGCCCTACAAATGCCCGCGCGAGTTCGTCTTCCTCGACGCACTGCCCCGCACGGCCACCGGCAAGCTGCAGCGGTTCCGGTTGCGCACCGGAGGTGACCAGCAGTGATGCCGAAGACTTAAAATGATCAACGTGTCCGAGCAGCACGCCCCCAGGTCCCTCATCGTCACGCTCTACGGCGCGTACGGCCGCTTCATGCCCGGCCCCCTGCCCGTCGCCGAGCTGATCCGGCTCCTGGCCGCGGTCGGGGTGGACGCCCCCTCCGTGCGCTCCTCGGTGTCCCGGCTCAAACGCCGCGGTCTGCTGGTGCCGGCCCGCACGGAGGGCGGCGCGGCCGGGTACGCGCTGTCCCCGGAGGCCCGCCAGTTGCTGGAGGACGGCGACCGCCGCATCTACGCGACGGTACCCCCCGAGGACGAGGGCTGGGTCCTCGCGGTCTTCTCCGTCCCCGAGTCGGAGCGGCAGAAGCGGCACGTCCTGCGCTCCCGGCTGGCCGGCCTGGGCTTCGGCACGGCGGCCCCCGGGGTGTGGATCGCCCCCGCCCGCCTGCACGAGGAGACGCAGCACACCCTGCGCCGGCTCCGCCTCGACCCGTACGTCGACTTCTTCCGCGGCGAGCACCTCGGCTTCGCGCCCACCCCCGAGGCCGTCACCCGCTGGTGGGACCTCACGGCGATCGCCAAGGAACACGAGCGCTTCCTGGACGCCCACGGCCCCGTCCTGCGCGCCTGGGAGCACCGCACGGACACCCCGCCCGAGGAGGCCTACCGCGACTACCTCCTGGCCCTCGACTCCTGGCGCCACCTCCCCTACACCGACCCCGGCCTCCCCACCCACCTCCTCCCCACCGACTGGCCGGGCGTCCGCTCGGCGGAGGTGTTCCGGGGGTTGCACGAGCGGCTGCGGGACGCCGGGGCGGAGTTCGTGGGGGTGGGGCGAACGGCCGGCGGCTCAGCGGGTGAGTGACCGGTGGAACCCAAGATGAGTGGCCCGTGACTCAGAATCGCCGCAGGCGCATCGCGATGCCGTGCCCGACCCCGAGGTAGATCACCGCGGGCAGACCGTAGTTGAGCAGGACCCGGAGGCTCTCCGTGTCCATCGTGAAGATGTCCTGCGACCACCAGGCCAGCGCGTCGGCCACGTCCTCGACGAACCCCACGAAGACGTTCGCATGGTTGGCCTCCAGCAGGTACAGCAGGATCCACAGCCCCAGGAACGCCGCCGCGACGTCGGCGATCGTGTGGATGACCAGCGCGGCACGCCGGGTGCCCGAGCCGTCCGGACGCCGCTGCCGAGCGGGCCTGGCAGGCTGCACCGCGGGTCCCGGGTACGGCGGGCCCGGGTCCGGAGAATGGCTGTAGCCGTATCCGGGTGGCTCAGGCAGCGGCCTGGTGTCAGTCATCTCAGTCTCGATCCCTGTGATTCTTCCGAATGGCTCGAAAGAACCTAGGCAGCCGCCGATAACAGGTCGGTCCAGGAACCGTGCGAATCGCGTGGAGGGCGTGTGACCGAGCGACGGGCGGGCTGTCCGGGGGCCGGGACGGGTCACACGATGCAGGAGCAGTACATCCGCGCATCCGCCGACCTGGCCCGGCGGGCCATTCCGACGAACATGCGGACGCTGTCCTGCGCGTCCAGGTAGTCGGCGAAGCGGATCTCCTCGATGTCGAACCACTGGAGGGCGAGCAGGGACACGGCGTCCTCGACGACCCCGGCGAGCGTGTCCCGCCAGCTGTCGGGAAGGCTCTGGAGGATGAGGCCGCTGTCCCAGGGGGACGCCGTGCCGGGCGGCGCCTGTCGGCCGTACGGCCACTCCACCGGGTCGGGCCAGACCAGTTCCGGGTCCACGACGCTGTCGAACGGTATGCCGGCGGCGAAGGAGACCAACTTGCCCAGCACGACATTCGGGTCCAGGCCCTTCACCTCCAGCCGGTCCGCGCACATCGCGTCCAGCGACCCTCCGCGCAGCCAGTCCCCGTCCGGGCCGATCGCCCAGTCGACCGCCGTCGCCTGGTCGGCCGCCCAGAAGTAGTCGTACACCACGCTCATGGTCTCTCCGTCGTCTCGCCGTTTCGCACGCGAGTACAGCAGACGGGCCTCAGTGGCTGAGCGTCAGGCGGGGTTTCGGGGCATCGGTCCGGCCGGTCTGGGGACGGCGGCTGCCCGCCCGGTAGGGCGCGGGCCAGGCGACGCCCGGACCCTCGTAGCCCTGCTCGGCGGCCGCGTGCAGGGTCCAGTGCGGGTCGTACAGGTGCGGCCGGGCCAGCGCGCACAGGTCCGTGCGCCCGGCCAGGATCAGGGAGTTCACGTCGTCCCAGGAGGAGATCGCACCGACCGCGATCACGGGGACGCCGGCCTCGTGCCGGATGCGGTCGGCGAAAGGCGTCTGGTACGACCGCCCGTACTCCGGCCGCTCCTCGGCCACCACCTGTCCCGTCGACACGTCGATGGCGTCGGCGCCGTGCGCCGCGAAGGCCCGGGCGGTCTCGACCGCGTCCTCGGCAGTGGTGCCGCCCTCGGCCCAGTCCGTGGCCGAGATGCGCACGGTCAGGGGCTTCTCTTCCGGCCACACCGCGCGTACGGCGTCGAACACCTCCAGCGGGAACCTCAGCCGCTTCTCCAGCGAGCCGCCGTAGGCGTCGGTGCGCCGGTTGGTGAGCGGGGAGAGGAAGCCGGAGAGCAGATAGCCGTGGGCGCAGTGCAGTTCGAGCAGGTCGAAGCCGGCGCGGGCGGCCCGCCAGGCGGACGCGGCGAACTGCTCGCGGATGTCGGTGAGCTGGGCCCGGGTGAGTTCGCGCGGGGTCTGGCTGCCCGGCTTGTACGGCAGCGGGGAGGCGGCCGTCAGCGGCCAGTTGCCGTCGGGCAGCGGCTCGTCCATGCCCTCCCACATCAGCTTCGTCGAGCCCTTGCGGCCGGAGTGCCCGAGCTGCACCCCGATCGCCGTACCCGGTGCCTGGGCGTGCACGAAGTCGGTGATCCGCTTCCAGGCCTCCGCCTGGCGGCCGGTGTAGAGGCCGGTGCAGCCGGGGGTGATCCGGCCCTCCTCGCTGACGCACACCATCTCGGTCATCACCAGGCCGGCCCCGCCGAGGGCACGGGCGCCGAGGTGGACCAGGTGGAAGTCGCCGGGGACGCCGTCGACCGCGGAGTACATGTCCATCGGGGACACGACGACCCGGTTGCGCAGGGTCAGGCCGCGCAGCCGGAACGGGGTGAACATCGGCGGTGTGCCGGACGGGCAGCCGAACTCGCGCTCGACGGCCTCGGTGAAGCGGGCGTCGCGCAGCCGCAGGTTGTCGTGGGTGACGCGGCGGCTGCGGGTGAGGAGGTTGAAGGCGAACTGGCGGGGCGGCTGGTCGAGGTACAGCCGCACGTTCTCGAACCACTCCAGGCTCGCCCGGGCGGCCCGCTGGGTGGAGGCGACGACGGGCTTGCGCTCCTCCTCGTAGGCCGCGAGCGCCCGTGGCACATCGGGCTGTTCCTCCAGGCAGGCCGCCAGGGCCAGCGCGTCCTCCACGGCGAGCTTGGTGCCGGAGCCGATGGAGAAGTGGGCGGTGTGGGCCGCGTCCCCGAGGAGGACGACGTTGCCGTGCGACCAGCGGTCGTTGACCACCGTACGGAAGGTGGTCCAGGCGGAGTTGTTGGAGCGCAGCGGCCTGCCGCCGAGCGCGTCGGCGAAGATCTTGGCGCAGCGCTCGATGGACTCCTGCGGGGTGACCTCGTCGAATCCCGCCGCCTGCCAGACCTCCTCGCGCATCTCGACGATCACGGTGGAGGCGTCGGGCGCATACGGGTAGCCGTGCAGCTGCATCACGCCGTGCTCGGTCTCGGCGATCTCGAAGCGGAAGGCGTCGAAGGGGAAGTCCGCGGCGAGCCAGATGTAGCGGCAGCGGTGTTCGGTCACCTGGGGGCGGAACACCTCGGCGTAGGTCTTGCGGGTGGCGCTGTGGACTCCGTCGGCTGCGACGAGGAGGTCGTGGGTCGATGAGAGGTGGTGGGGGTCGGAGGCTTCGGTGCGGAAGCGGATGTCCACGCCGAGGGTGCGGCAGCGGTCGTGCAGGATTTCCAGGAGGCGTTTCCTGCCGAGTGCCGCAAAGCCGTGTCCTCCGGAGGTTTGGCGGGTGGCTCGGTGGACGATGTCGATGTCGTCCCAGCGGGTGAAGTCGCGTTGTAGGGCCTCGTAGACCTCGGGGTCGGCGTGTTCGATGCCGCCCAGGGTTTCGTCGGAGAGGACCACTCCGAAGCCGAAGGTTTCGTCGGGGGCGTTGCGTTCCCAGACCGTGATTTCCCGGGTGGGGTCGAGTCGTTTCAGGAGCGCTGCGGCGTACAGGCCGCCGGGGCCTCCGCCGATGATCGCGATGCGTTGGGGGTGATTCGTCGTCGTGGGCGGCTGCGGGTGCGTTGTGGCTTGTCGCGCCCCGCGGCGGAGCCGCAAATCGACAGGGCCCCGCGCCCCTTCGTTCCTCAGGTCAGCTTCCATGGTTACCGTCCCTGCCACTTCGGCGGGCGCTTCTCCGTGAACGCCGTGTGGAATTCCGCGTAGTCCTCGCCGGTCATCAGGAGGGCCTGGGTCGAGGCGTCCAGTTCGATCGATGCCGCGAGGGGCATGTCCAGCTCGGACGTGAGCAGGGCCTTCGTCTGGGCGTACGCCAGGGCGGGGCCGTCGGCCAGGCGGCGGGCCAGGGTGAGGGCCGCCTCGTCCGCGGCGCCCTCCTCGGTCAGTTCGCTGATCAGGCCGATGCGTTCTGCCTCGGGGGCGCGTACCGGCTCGCCCAGCATGAGGAGGCGGGTGGCGTGGCCGAGGCCGACGACCCGGGGCAGCAGATAGGCCGCGCCCATGTCGCCGCCGGAGAGGCCGACGCGGGTGAAGAGGAAGGCGAAGCGGGCCGAGGGGTCCGCGATGCGGAAGTCGGCGGCGAGGGCCAGGACCGCGCCGGCGCCGGCGGCCACGCCGTGCAGGGCGGCGATCACCGGGAACGGGCATTCGCGGATCGCCCGTACCACCTGCCCGGTCATCCGGTTGAAGTCGAGCAGCTGGGCGGTGTCCATGGAGAGGGTGGCGCCGATGATCTCGTCCACGTCGCCGCCGGAGCAGAAGCCGCGGCCCTCGCCGGCCAGGACGAGGGCGCGGACCGACCGCTCGCGGCTCAGCTCGGCGAGCAGATCACGCAGGTCGGCGTAGGCGCCGAAGGTGAGCGCGTTGAGCTTGTCGGGGCGGGCGAGGGTGACGGTGGCGACCCCGTCGGCCAGCTGGACCCGCAGGTGCTCCCAGTCGGAGGTGCGGGCGGCGGAGCCGGTGAAAGGACTCATGACGTGCGGCCTCCTAAGGGGGCGGTGCCTCACGCAGCGCTACCCGACGAAGTTAACACGTCTTTGTGACTGCCGTCACGATGGCGCGACAGCGCTGTCCTGGGATGGCCGGGTCCCGTCACGCGCGTCACCGATCGTCCACAGCGTCGTAACAGTGGGCACAGCCGCGCGAGGCAGGGCGTTCGGCCGGGTAAGCCGCCCGGTACCGGGGCCGAAGGTCCCGAGCGGTGCCCGACGACGGTCTCTGTGGCCGGGCCCGTACCATTCCTACGGTTGAAAGCAGGACAGCCTGCTCCATGAACGGACTCGCCTTGCACGAACGCCCCACCGAACCGGCCTCCTGGCGCATCGCGCTGCCGCACACCGCAGCGGCGGTGCCCGTGGCGCGCGCCCTGGTCCGTACGGCCCTCGCCGAGGTGGAGCACGCAGCCGATCCCGACACCGCCGAGCTGCTCACGGCCGAACTGGTCGCCAACGCGGTGGAGCACACCGACGGGCGTGGCCCGATCGAGCTGGTCGTCGAGCTGCTGCCGAGCGGCTGCCAGGTCGAGGTGCACGACCCGGATCCGGCACCGCCCGGCCATCTCACCCGTCCGGTGATCGAGGAGCCCGACCCCTGGCAGGAGGGAGGGCGCGGTCTGCTGCTGATCCGCGCCCTCAGTTCGTCCTGCGGTCACCGCCCGACCCCGTCGGGCAAGGCGGTGTGGTTCAGACTGCCTGTGGTTCCCGGTCAGCGGCGTCCGGCGTGACCTCGGCGGCCGGCTGGGCCAGCGTGGAGTGCCGGCGCCCGTAGGCGACGTAGACGAGCAGTCCGACCACGAGGAACACCGCGAACTGGATCCAGGTCTGCCAGCCGGTCTCGTACATCAGGTAGAGGCAGAAGCCCACGCCGAGCAGCGGGCCGACGGGGTAGAGCGGCACCCGGAAGCTGCGGGCGAGGCCCGGCTCGCGGCGGCGCAGGGCGATCACGGCGATGTTGACGACGGCCATGATGGCGAGCGTGCCGATGGTGCACAGGTTCATCACGGCGTCGAGGGAGGCGAAGGCCGCCGGGACGGCGAAGACGACCGCGACGATGAGGGTGCCGGCCACCGGGGTCGAGGTCCGGGGCGACACCTTCTCGAAGACGCGCGGGATCAGGCCGTCCCGGGACATCGACATCAGGATGCGGGTCTGGCCGTACATCACGGCGAGGACGACGGAGGCGATGGCGACGACCGCGCCGAAGGCGATGACACCGCCGCCGATGGCCGAGCCTGTGACCTGGTTGACGACGTAGGAGAGGGCTGCGGGGCGGCCGGCCACCTGCTTGCCGCCGATGGCGCCGATCGCGGCGAGCGCGACCGCGCAGTAGAGGAGGGTGACCAGGCCCATGCAGACCAGGATCGCTACGGGGATGTCCCGGCGGGGGTTCTTCGCCTCCTCGCCGGCCGTGGTGATCGCGTCGAAGCCTATGTAGGAGAAGAAGGCGGCGGTGGTGCCCGCGCCGATGCCGCCGAGGCCGGCCGGGGAGAACGGGGTGAGGTTGCCGTCCTTGAAGGCGCTGTAGCCGATGACGCAGAAGGCCAGGAGGACGACGAGCTTCACGGCCGCCATGGCGGCGGTGGCCCGGGCGCTCTCGCGCACCCCGCGGACCAGGAGCAGGGAGGCCATCGCGATGACGATCACGGCGGGGAGGTTCACGACGCCGCCGTCGCCCGGACCGGCCGAGAGGGCGGCGGGCAGCTGCCAGCCGGTGAGGCTGTGCAGCAGTTCGTTGACGTACTGGCTCCAGCCGACGGCGACCGCCGAGATGGAGATGCCGTACTCCAGCAGCAGGCACCAGCCGACCAGGAAGGCGGTGGACTCGCCGAGGCCCGCGTAGGCGAAGGAGTACGAGGAGCCGGAGACCGGGATGGCGCCGCCCAGCTCGGCGAAGGAGAGGGCCGTGAAGACGCAGGTGATCGCGGCGAGGACGAAGGAGACGACCACGGCGGGGCCGGCCTGGGCGACGGAGTCGGAGAGGCCGACGAAGATGCCGGTGCCGACGATGGCGCCGACGCCGAAGCAGATGAGCTGGAAGAGGCCCATCGTGCGCTTGAGGCCGTGGCCTTCACGGTCGGCGCCGGACTCGGCTATGAGCGCGCCGGGGGACTTGATGCGAGGAGCGGGCATGCGGGTGGTGCTCGTTTCTGGTGGTGCGGGCGCGATCACTGGTCGATCGCTGCGGCGGCCATGGCTGGGGTGGTGCCGGGCCGCCGGTCAGGATAAGGCCTGGTGAGGTGGGTCAGGCAACGCTGTGTGACGCACCCGCCAGGGTGGCCACCAGGACCGCCTTGATCGTGTGCATCCGGTTCTCGGCCTCGTCGAAGACGACGGAGTGCTCGGACTCGAACACCTCGTCGGTGACCTCCAGCTCGGTCAGCCCGTGCCGCTCGTGGATCTCGCGGCCGACGGCGGTGCCGAGGTCGTGGAAGGCCGGCAGGCAGTGCAGGAACTTCACCTGGTCGTTGCCGGTGGCGCGGAGCACGTCCATGGTCACGGCGTACGGGCCGAGCAGCGCGATGCGCTCGTCCCAGACCTCCTTGGGCTCGCCCATCGACACCCAGACGTCGGTGGCGATGAAGTCGGTGCCGCGTACGCCGTCCTTCACGTCGTCGGTGAGGGTGATCCGGGCGCCGGAGGCGGTGGCGAGCTGCCGGGCCACCTCGATGATCGTCTCGTCCGGCCACAGCAGCTTGGGGGCGACGATACGGACGTCCATGCCGAGCAGGGCGCCGGTGACCAGGTAGGAGTTGCCCATGTTGTACCGTGCGTCGCCGAGGTAGGCGAAGGCGATCTGGGTCAGCGGCTTGTCGCTGTGCTCGGTCATGGTGAGCACGTCGGCGAGCATCTGGGTGGGGTGCCACTCGTCGGTGAGGCCGTTGTAGACGGGGACCGCGGCGTAGGTGGCCAGCTCCTCGAGCACGCCCTGGCCGTGTCCGCGGTACTCGATGGCGTCGAACATCCGGCCGAGGACACGGGCGGTGTCCTTCACGGACTCCTTGTGTCCGATCTGCGAGCCGGACGGGTCGAGGTAGGTGGTGTGGGCACCCTGGTCGGCGGCGGCGACCTCGAACGCGCAGCGGGTGCGCGTCGAGGTCTTCTCGAAGATCAGTGCGATGTTCTTGCCGCGCAGGTACTGCGTCTCGGTCCCCGCCTTCTTGGCGGCCTTCAGCTCGGCGGCCAGCTCGACCAGACCACGGAACTCCTCCTCGGTGAAGTCCAGTTCCTTGAGGAAGTGGCGGCCGGCGAGGGCGGTCGGGACTGTCGCCATGGGGGCGCTCCAGGGATACGGGTGCACGGACTTTGGAATTCTATACGACAGTCAGCATTTATATACAGCCCGCTTCGTCACACCGGCTCGGTCACACCTGCTCGGTCACACCGCCTCGCGTTCGATGGGACAGCTCATACAGCGCGGGCCGCCCCTGCCCCGCCCCAGCTCGCTGCCCGGGATCTCGATCACCTCGATGCCCTGCTTGCGCAGATGGGTGTTGGTGGTGACGTTGCGCTCGTAGGCGACGACGACACCGGGCTCGACGGCGAGCACGTTGCAGCCGTCGTCCCACTGCTCGCGCTCGGCCGCATGGACGTCCTGGGTGGCGGTCAGGACGCGGATCTCGCTGAGCCCGAGGGCGGCGGCGATCGCGCGGTGCATGTGCTCCGGCGGGTGGTCGGTGACCTTCAGCTCATTGTCGGCGGCGCCCGGCTCGATGGTGTACGAGCGGAGCATGCCGAGGCCCGCGTACTGGGTGAAGACATCGCCGTCGACCATGGTCATCACGGTGTCGAGGTGCATCAGGGCGCGCTTCTTGGGCATGTCCAGCGCGACGATCGTCTGCGCGGACCCGGCGGCGAACAGCTTGTGCGCGAGCATCTCGACGGCCTGCGGGGTGGTGCGCTCGCTCATGCCGATGAGGACCGCGCCGTTGCCGATGACCAGGACGTCGCCGCCCTCGATGGTGGACGGGTAGTCGGCCTGCCCCTCGGACCAGATGTGGAACAGCTCGTCGCGGAAGAGCGGGTGGTGCCGGTAGATCGCCTCGAAGTGCACGGTCTCGCGCTGCCGCGCCGGCCAGCGCATGGCGTTGATGGAGACGCCGTCGTAGATCCAGGCGGAGGTGTCACGGGTGAAGAGGTGGTTGGGCAGGGGTCTGAGCAGGAAGTCGTCGAGGTCCATGACGTGGAACCGCACGGAGGTCGGCTCCTCGTGCGCCGCCAGGAACTCCCGCTTGGTCATCCCGCCGACGAGGGCCTCGGTCAGCTCGCGCGCGGGCAGGGTCTCGAAGGCGGCTCGCAGATGGTCGGTGGCGAGCGGGCCGTACTCCTTCTCGTCGAAGACCCGGTCCAGGACGAGCGCCCGGGCCGCCGGGACCTCCAGCGCCTCCGCGAGCAGATCACCGAAGAGATGGACGGCGACCCCGCGGTCGCGCAGGACGTCGGCGAACCCGTCGTGCTCGGCGCGCGCCCGGCGCACCCACAGCACGTCGTCGAACAGCAGGGCGTCCTTGTTGCTGGGAGTGAGCCTTTTGAGCTCCAGGTCGGGCCGGTGCAGGATCACGCTGCGCAGCCGCCCGGCCTCGGAGTCGACGTGATATGCCATGCCACCATCCTGGCCATTGCTGCCCGTCTTCACGCCCTTCTTGGCCGTTTCCGTCCCTTCCTGTTTTCGTCCTCTTGACGAGAAGCGGAAGGTGCGATTATCGTCGCCATGACGAAAAGCGAGGGGTTCAACGAGGGGGACTCATGGCCGACATCACCCGGCGCCTGGGCTGGCGTCATCTGCGCGGCGCGCCCACGGCGCACATCCGGCACCACCGCTCCGGCACGCTGGTCCACGACGGTCCCGGGCTCAGCTTCTGGTTCCGCCCGCTGACCGCCGCCCTGTCCGAGGTGCCGGTGGACGACCGGGAACTGGCGATGACCTTCCACGCCCGCACCTCCGACTTCCAGGACGTGGCGGTGCAGGCGACGGTCACCTACCGGATCGCCGACCCGGCCGTGGCCGCCGCCCGCCTGGACTTCTCGATCGACCCCGACACCGGCGCCTGGCGCGGCACCCCGCTGGAGCAGCTGGGCACCCTGCTCACCGAGACGGCCCAGCAGCACGCGCTGGACGTCCTCGCCCGTACGCCGCTCTCGGCGGCGCTGGTCGACGGCGTCGCGGCGGTGCGCGAGCGGGTCGCCGCGGGCCTCGGCGGCGAGCCGCGGCTGCCCGCCACCGGCATCGAGGTGGTGGCGGTACGGGTGATGGCGCTGCGGCCGGAACCGGAGGTGGAGCGGGCGCTGCGCACCCCGGCCCGGGAACAGATCCAGCAGGAGGCCGACCGGGCGACCTACGAGCGGCGGGCCGTCGCGGTCGAGCGGGAGCGGACCATCGCCGAGAACGAACTGGCCAGCCGGATCGAACTCGCCCGCAGAGAAGAGCAGTTGGTGGAGCAGCGGGGCACCAACGCGCGCCGCGAGGCCGAGGAGCAGGCGGCCGCGGACGCGGTGCGCGCCCAGGCGGAGGCGGCCCGGTCGGTCAAGCTGGCCGAGGCGGAGGCCGCGCGGTCGGTCAAGCTCGCGGAGGCCGAGGCGGCCCGGACGGTGAAGCTCACCGAGGCGGAGGCGGCGCGGACCCTGCGGCTCGCCGAGGCCGAGGCCGCGCGGGCCGAGCGGGTCGCCCGCGCGGAGGCCGAGGGCGCGCGTGAGGTCGGCGAGGCGCGGGCGCAGGCCCAGGCGGCCTGGCTACGGGTGCACGCGGAGGCCGGGATCGACGGGACGACGACCCTGCAGGCGCTCACCGCGACCCGGCTGGCCGAGAACCTGCCGCGCATCGACAGCGTCACCGTCTCGCCGGACGTGCTGACCGGGCTGCTCACCAGGCTGTCCCCGGGGGCTGCGGAGTGAGCCTCGCGCCGCGCGCCGTGCTGGTCCATCGCACCACGGAGTACGAGGAGTTGGTGGCCCGGCACGGCACGCACGGCCAGGCCGCCTTCTTCCTCGCCTCCCGGGGCCGGGACATCGAGGAGGTCGCCGAACGCCACCGCCGAGCCCGCGGCGCCCTGGCCGAGGTGACCTCGGCGGTGCCGCTGACCTGGCGTCAGGCACAGGTGGAGCGGGCGGACCTGGACCGGTTCCTGTTCGCACCGGAGGACGTGGTCGTGGTCGTCGGCCAGGACGGGCTGGTGGCCAATGTCGCCAAGTACCTGACCGGCCAGCCGGTGATCGGTATCGACACCGACCCGGGCCGCAACCCCGGGGTGCTGGTACGGCACCGCCCGCAGGACGCGGCGAAGCTCCTGTCGGCGGCGCAGGCCACGGTGGACGAACTCACCATGGTCGAGGCCGTCGCCGACGACACCCAGCGGCTGGTGGCGCTCAACGAGATCTACCTCGGCACACCGGGCCACCAGACCGCCCGCTACCGCCTGGGCCTCGACGACGACGGGGGTGCCGTCGAGGCCCAGGCCTCCTCCGGGGTGCTGGTCGGAACCGGCACCGGCGCGACCGGCTGGCTGCGCTCGGTGTGGCAGGAGCGGGGCAGCCGGCTCCCGCTGCCCTCCCCCACCGAGGACCGGCTGGTGTGGTTCGTCCGGGAGGCCTGGCCGTCACCCGCCACCGGTACGACCCTGGTGGCGGGCGAACTCGCGGCCTCGGCGTCCCTGACGGTCACCGTGGAGTCCGACCGGCTCATCGCCTTCGGCGACGGCATCGAGACGGACGCGCTCCAGCTCACCTGGGGGCAGACGGTCCGGGTGGGGGTGTGCGGGCAGCGGCTGCGGCTGGCGGGGTAGGGCCTGTCGTCGAAGTCGCGGCCGGCGGGAGTTCGACGACAGGCTTTGACTCACAGACGGGGGTCCACCGGCTCCGACTCCAGGGCCAGCACCCCGAACACCGCCTCGTGCACCCGCCACAGCGGCTCCCCGTCCGCGAGCCGGTCCAGGGCCTCCAGGCCCAGGGCGTACTCGCGGATCGCCAGCGACCGCTTGTGGTTCAGGAACCGCTGCCGCAGCTTGGCGAGGTTGTCCGGCCGGGTGTACTCGGGACCGTAGATGATCCGCAGGTACTCCCGGCCCCGGCACTTGATGCCGGGCTGGACCAGCCGGCCCTCCGGGCTGCGGACCACCGCCCCGACCGGCTTGACGACCATGCCCTCGCCGCCCCGGCCGGTCATCTCCAGCCACCAGTCGACGCCGGCGCGGACCGACTCGGGGTCGCCCGTGTCGACGTACAGCCGCCGGGTGGTCTGCAGCAGCCCGGTGCCGTCGTGCTCGACCAGCCGGTCGAGCAGGGCCAGCTGCTCGTCGTGCGGCAGCGCGGCCAGGCTGCGCCCGCGGACGGCCAGGATCTGGAAGGGGGCCAGGCGGACCCCGTCCAGGCCGTCGGTCGTCCAGCAGTAACGGCGGTAGGCGTCGGTGAACGCGGCCGCGTCCGCTGCGCGGTCACGCTGCCGGTCCAGCAGCCCGCCCAGGTCGGTGCCACGGTCCGCCGCGGCCTCCAGTGCGGCGAGCGCACCGGGGAACACGGCACCGGAGGCGGCACCCACGGCCGCGTACTGGCTGCGCAGCAGACCCGAGGCCTTCAGCGACCAGGGCATCAGCTCGGCGTCCAGCAGCAGCCAGTCCGTGTCCAGCTCCTCCCACAGGCCCGCGTCCGCGACGGCCGAGCGCAGCCGGCCGAGGATCTCCTCGGTCACCTGCTCGTCGTCGAAGAACGGCCGTCCGGTACGGGTGTACAGGGATCCCGTGGGGCCGTCCACACCGAACCGCTCCCGCGCCGCGTCCGCGTCCCGGCACACCAGGGCCACCGCCCGCGAGCCCATGTGCTTCTCCTCGCACACGACCCGCGCGACCCCGTCCGCCGCGTACTGCGCGAAGGCCTCCTGCGGGTGCTCCAAGTGGCCGTCGACCTGCGAGGTCGCCGTCGGTGCCATCGTCGGCGGCAGGTACGGCAGCAGGCGCGGGTCGACCGCGAAGCGGCTCATGACCTCCAGGGCCGCGGCCCCGTTCTCCTCGCGGATCGCGACCCGGCCCGCGTGCCGGGTCTCCACGGCCCTGCGGCCGTACACGTCCGCCAGGTCCAGCGGCCGCCCGTCGTGCCCGCCGGGCGCCTCGCTGCGCAGCGGTTTCGTCGGCTCGTACCAGACCTGCTCCGCCGGTACGTCCACCAGCTCGCGCTCCGGCCAGCGCAGCGCGGTCAGCTTGCCGCCGAAGACGGCGCCGGTGTCCAGGCAGATGGTGTT
Source organism: Streptomyces sp. NPDC001816 (assembly GCF_042892235.1). Classification (NCBI taxonomy): domain Bacteria; kingdom Bacillati; phylum Actinomycetota; class Actinomycetes; order Kitasatosporales; family Streptomycetaceae; genus Streptomyces; species Streptomyces sp. NPDC001816. The sequence goes on along the minus strand of NZ_JBIATY010000001.1, from coordinate 208,156 downwards.
GTTCAGCCAGGTGGCCTCCGGGACCGGGGTGTGCCCGTAGACCACGGCCGCGCGGCCCCGGTAGTCCTCCGCCCACGGGTAGCGCACGGGCAGCCCGAACTCGTCGGTCTCGCCGGTGGTGTCGCCGTACAGGGCGTGCGAGCGCACCCGGCCGGAGGTGCGGCCGTGGTACTTCTCGGGCAGACCGGCGTGGCAGACGACCAGCTTGCCGCCGTCGAGCACGTAGTGGCTGACCAGCCCCTCCAGAAAGCGGCGTACCTCCGCCTTGAACTCCTCGCTCTCGCCCTCCATCTGCGCGATGGTCTCGGCGAGCCCGTGGGTGTGCTGGACCTTGCGGCCCTTGAGGTAACGGCCGTACTTGTTCTCGTGGTTGCCGGGCACGCACAGCGCGTTCCCGGACCCGACCATCGACATCACCCGGCGCAGCACGCCGGGGCTGTCCGGGCCGCGGTCGACCAGGTCGCCGACGAAGACGGCGGTACGGCCGTCCGGGTGCACGCCGTCGGCATAGCCCAACCTGGCCAGCAGGGACTCCAGTTCGGAGGCGCAGCCGTGGATGTCGCCGATGATGTCGAAGGGGCCGGTGAGGTGGGTCAGGTCGTTGAAGCGCTTCTCGGTGACGACGGTGGCGGCGTCGACCTCCTCGACCCCGCGCAGGACGTGCACCTTGCGGAAGCCCTCGCGCTCCAGGTGCCTGAGGGAGCGGCGGAGTTCGCGGATGTGCCGCTGGATGACCCGGCGGGGCATGTCGGCGCGGTCGGTGCGGGCCGCGTTGCGCTCCGCGCAGACCTCCTCGGGCACGTCCAGCACGATGGCGATGGGCAGCACGTCGTACTTCTTGGCCAGCTCGATGAGCTGGCGCCTGCTGTCCTGCTGCACGCTGGTGGCGTCGACGACGGTACGGCGGCCGGCGGCCAGCCGCTTGCCGGCGATGTAGTGCAGGACGTCGAAGGCGTCCCCGCTCGCGCTCTGGTCGTTCTCGTCGTCGGAGACGAGACCGCGGCAGAAGTCGGAGGAGATCACCTCGGTGGGCTTGAAGTGCCGGCGGGCGAAGGTGGACTTGCCCGAGCCGGAGGCGCCGACCAGGACGACGAGGGAGAGGTCGGTGACGGGGAGAGCCCGTCCCTTGTTCTGCGTCTCGGTCATGCTGCCTTCGCCTCCTTCGGAGTGTCGCCCAGGTTCTCGTCGCGGTGGAACACGGCCATCTGGGTGGGCGGCCCCACCTCGGGGTCGTCGGGCCCGACCGGCTCGAACCCGACCTCGTAGCCGTACCGTTCGGCGACGGCCGCCGACCAGGTGCGGAACTCCTCGCGGGTCCACTCGAAGCGGTGGTCGCCGTGCCGTACGTGTCCGGCGGGCAGGGTCTCCCAGCGGACGTTGTACTCGACGTTCGGGGTGGTCACGAGGACCGTGCGCGGGCGCGCGTGTCCGAACACGGCGTACTCCAGGGCGGGCAGCCGGGGCAGGTCGAGGTGCTCGATCACCTCGCTGAGCACGGCGGCGTCGTAGCCCTTGAGCCGGTTGTCGGTGTAGGCGAGCGAGCCCTGGAAGAGCTTGACGCGGGCCGCCTGCCGCTCCCCCATCCGGTCGAGCTTCAGCCGCCGCGAGGCGATGGTGAGGGCCCGCACGGACACGTCGACGCCGACGACCTCGCTGAACCGCACGTCCTTGAGCAGTGCCTGCACCAACTGGCCCTGCCCGCAGCCCAGGTCGAGCACCCGGGCGGCGCCGGACGCGTGCAGGGCGGCGAGGATCGCCTCGCGCCGCTGCACGGCGAGCGGGGTCGGCTTCTCCTCGGCCTCCGACTCCTCCGCCACGGCATTGTCGATCGACTCGACCTCGCTGTCGTCGGCCTCGGCCAGGCGCACCAGCTCCAGCCGCTCCATCGCCTGCCGGGTCAGCGACCAGCGACGGGACAGGTACCGGCTCGTGATCAGCTTCTGCTCCGGGTGCGTGGGCAGCCAGCCCTCGCCGGCCCGCAGCAGCTTGTCGACCTCCTCGGAGGAGACCCAGTAGTGCTTGGCGTCGTCGAGGACGGGCAGCAGCACGTACAGATGGCGCAGCGCCTCGGCGAGGGTCAGCTTCTCCGACTCCAGGACGAGGCGGACGTAGCGCGAATCGCCCCACTCGGGGAACTCGGTGTCGAGGGCGACGGGCTCGGCCGTCACCGCCCAGCCGAGCGGTTCGAAGAGCCGTCGTACGAGGTCGGGGCCGCCTCGGGCGGGCAGTGCGGGCACCTCGATGCGCAGCGGCAGGGGCTCGGCGGCCCGCTCCGGGCGGGCGTTGCACACGCCCCGCAGGGCGCTTGAGAACACGCCGCTCAGTGCGACCGCGAGCAGCGAGGAGGCCGCGTAGGGGCGGTCGTTGACGTACTGCGCGAGCGCCGCGTCGGGTGCTCCGCCACGGCCCTTGCCCTTGCCCCGCCGGACCAGCGCGACCGTATCGACCTCGAGCAACAGCGCGGCCGTGCAGCGCTCGGCGTCCGCCTCCGGGTAGAAGACGTGCGCGGTGCCGTAGGAGGTCGAGAACTTCTGCGCCTTGTCGGGATGCTTGTGCAGCAGGAACCCGAGGTCGGTGGCGGGGAGGGCGGCGGTGCCGCTCGTGGATATCGTCAGGAACACACGTCCGAGTCTCCCGCGTACGGCGCGCTCTGACCATCGGTTTTAGATCTGACCATCGGTTTCAGAGCGGCGCCGACGCCCGCCGGTGCCGCCGACGCCCGCCGATGCCGCCGACGGGCGCCGTCCTACGCCTTCTCGATGATCGTCCGGGCGTTCCCGACAGCCCGCTCGTTCGCCGCGCGCATGGCGTCCAGGTCCTTCTTGCGCTCGCCGATGACCTTCTTCTGGACGCGGGACTCGATGCCGTGGACGGTGTCGATGTAGTCGGTGTCGAGCTTGCACCGGGCGTCCGCGGACGCCGTCTTCTTCTCCTTGCCCGACGGCTTCCCGGTCCGGTACCAGGCGGTGTCGGCCGATGCCTCGTCCGGGTCGGGGTAGTGGAAGCCCTTCTCCTTCATGCAGGCCGACCATGCGCGGTCGGCCTTCTTCCAGGCCGGGTCCTTGCGCGCCTTCTTGTGGGACTCGTACCAGAGTTCGAGGGGCAGCGAGAAGTAGCCGGTGAGCTTCAGGCCGCCCACCTTCGCCGTCTTGGGCGCAGGGCCGTAGATCTGCCGCGTCGCCTGTCCCAGACACCCGCCCTCGGGAATGGGGTTCCCCTGGGCACGGTGGCTGTCGCCGGAGTCGAACGTGCCGGTGAGGGCGACGTACTGGTCGGCCGGCCACTCCTGGGGCTGCTCGGACTCCTCCTGGTCCTGAGCGCGGTTGTGGTAACCGTGCTCGGTGGCCAGATCGGGGTCGTCGACCCCGTAGAGGCTGTCGTCACCGGCCGTGCTGCGGCTCGCGAGGCTTCCCTGCCGGACCGGATACGTCGACTCCACGGCCTTGGTGTTGAGTGCCGCGAAGCCGGAGAAGCCGAGCCGGACCATGCACTTCTTCGCGAGGATCCACTGCGCCTTGCCGATGACCTTCCCCCCGTCCGACGACGGGTCCGGCAGGTAGGCGTGCAGCGGGAGCGACTCCATGGTGTTGAGGTGGTGGGCGTCGCCTGCGGCGTCGTCCTGGCCGGCGAACTGACAGGCCGACAGGGCCAGCAGGCCGGTGACTGCGAGAGGGAGGACTTTACGCACCCGGTCATCCGATCAGGTCCGGATCATGCACGCCGTGACGGAGCCCACAGTTCCGGCACAGGGAGTCCACACCGTGACCACATCGCACCTCTTCCTGTGATCTTCGCCATGGCTCTCCGGGACGCGACCTGATGAAGTGATCCACCGTCAACTGACCACTGACAGAACGGGGATGGCAATGACCATCGACACCGGTGTGCCCATGCGCAGACGGGCCGCGATCGCGGCGACGGCCGCCGTGGTGCTCTCCACGGGGGTTCTCGCGGCCGCTCCCGCCCAGGCCGCTCCGTCGGCGCCGCCGGCGCCCACCGTGTCGGCCCAGGGTGCGTACGCGATGAACGCGGCCACCGGGAAGACGCTGTTCGGGAAGGCGGCGGACACCGAGCTGCGGACCGGCTCCACAACGAAGATCATGACGGCACTCGTCGTGCTGTCGCAGCGGAACGTGGACCTCGGCCGCAAGGTGAAGATCAAGAAGGAGTACACGGACTACGTCATCGACCCGAAGACCGGCGCCCCGCGGTACTCCAGCGCCAAGCTGATCCTGGGCGACTCGATGAGCGTGGGGGACCTGCTGTACGGGCTCATGCTGCCGTCCGGGTGCGACGCGGCGTACGCGCTCGCGGACACCTACGGGTCGGGGTCGACGACGGCCCAGCGGACGAAGTCGTTCATCGCGAAGATGAACGGCAAGGCGCGTGAACTGGGCCTGACGCACACCCACTTCGACTCCTTCGACGGGGTGTCCAACGGCAAGAACCACGCCTCCCCCCGTGACCTGGCCAAGCTGGCCGGGGTCGCGTTGAAGAACAAGACGTTCAAGAAGGTCGTCGGCACCAAGGTGTACGACGACATGAAGTCCTACCGGCCCGGTGGCGGAACGCACGCGATGGCGCCGTGGGAGAACACGAACAAGCTGCTGGACACCTACCGGGGCGCGATCGGCGTGAAGACCGGCTCCGGCCCCGAGGCGAAGTTCTGCCTGGTCTTCGCGGCGACCCGGGGCGGCAGGACGGTCGTGGGCACGGTGCTCGCGGACACGTCGGTGGACGAGCGGCTCAACGACGCGAAGAAGATCCTCGACTACGGCTTCGCGCAGCGCGGCTGAGTAAGGGAGGGACGGTGGGGGCCGGGCGGGCAGCGGTCCGCCCGGCGCCCGTCGGCACCTGGGCCCTCTCACCCGACAGCGGAACCGGTACGCGCATGCGCCCCGCCGCGGCGGGTACGACCCCTCCCGTACGGGGGCGTCGCGGAAGCGGCCGAAGAGCGAGGAGTGTCGGAAGTGATTCGAAAGCTGCAGGCGGTCGCGCTGGACTGCGCCGATCCGGTACGGCTCGCGGAGTTCTACGCCGATCTGCTCGGCGGGCGGGTGGTCGCGGATCCGGAGGATCCCGGCTGGGTCGAGGTACACGGGTTCGAGGGGACGCCGCTGGCCTGCCAGCGGGTGGACGGCTACCGAGCGCCCGAATGGCCCGGCCAGGAGCGCCCGCAGCAGCTCCACCTGGACTTCGACGTGGACGACCTCGACGGCGAGGAGAAGCGGGCGCTCGCCCTCGGCGCGACCGTGCTGGAGCGGACGGACCAGCTCCGCCCGGAGGCCAACTGGCGGATCTACGCGGATCCGGCCGGCCATCCGTTCTGCCTCTGCCTCCACTGAGCCGGCCTTCTATTCGTTTGCCGCAGGCCAGGCCGGTCGGATAGGAAGCTTGCATGCTGAGGGGCAACAAGGTCGGGCTGCGGGCCCGGCACGAGGACGACATCCCGGTCCTGCGGGCCGAGCTCTATGACGACGTGGTCAACGCCTCGCGGGCCGAAGGCGGGCCGTGGCGGCCGATCACGCCCGGCTCGAAGGATCCGCGGCTCGTGGTGGACGACAAGGAGCAGGGGCACGTCCCGTTCTCCGTGGTGGAGCTGGACGGCGGCACGCTGGTCGGCACCGCGACGCTGTGGGGCATCGACAACCACAACCGGTCCGCTCACATCGGGTTGGGGCTGCTGCCATCCTGCCGAGGCAAGGGCTACGGCACCGACGTGGTCGCGGTGCTGTGCCACTACGGTTTCGTCGTGCGTGGCCTGCAGCGGCTGCAGATCGAGACGCTGTCGGACAACGCCGCGATGCTGCGCTCCGCCGAGCGCAACGGCTTCGTCCGCGAGGGCGTGCTGCGCTCCTCGGCCTGGGTGATGGGCGAGTTCCTGGACGAGGTCCTGCTCGGGCTCCTCGCCCAGGACTGGAAGCCGGACTCGAAGGGCTAGGGCCTGTCCGGCTTCCGGGAGCGGACCGCAGTGCCGGACAGGCCCTGAGCCGCCGCCCGGCGTTCCGCGGCGTACCCGTTCGTCACGACCAGCGCGATCGAGGCCAGGGCCAGCACCGCGACCACCGTGTTGATCCAGAAGTAGGCGGGGCTGCTCGGGTAGGTGCCGCCGTCGTCCAGGACGCAGTCGAACCGCAGCGGCAGATAGGAGGCCGTCTGCCCGACGAGGTGGTCGACCCGGTAGTCGTCGCGGCACTCGTGGGCCGGCGTGGAGTCCGCGCCGGACGAGGACTCGTGCACGGCGAGCCCGACCGCCCCGGCACCGAGCACATAGAGGATCACCGCGCCCCAGCCCGCCATCCAGGCGGACCAGCGCAGCAGATCCCGCCGCCAGTCCGGGCGCCGGCCGGGCGCCGCCACGGAGATGAGCTTGACGGCGACCACGACCACCCAGACCGGAACCGCGAGGGCGGCGGGAATGCTCAGCAGAAAGAAGAAGGAGCCCAGCGCCGATTCACCCATCGGACGAGATCATCAGGGCGGCACCGATCCGGCTGTGACGGAGGCCATAGTTCCGGTCACAAGGTCGTCACAGGTCACCGGGCCCCCTCCGGCCTCGGGCCGAGAGGGGCCGGTGCGGGGCGTGTCACGACAGCTGCGACTGGACCTGAGCGGAGATCAGCTCCAGGTGGTCGAGGTCGGCCAGGTCGAGGACCTGGAGGTAGATCCGCCGGGAGCCGATCTCGGCGTACCGGCCGATCTTGTCGACCACCTCGGCGGGCGAGCCGGCCAGACCGTGGGCCTTCAGCTCGTCCACCTCGCGGCCGATCGCCGCGGCCCGCCGGGCGACCTCCTGGTCGTCCCTGCCGACGCACACCACGAGCGCGTTGGAGTACGTCAGGTCGTCCGCCCTGCGGCCCGCCTCCTCGGCGGCGGCGCGCACCCGGCCGAACTGCCGCTCGCTGTCCTCGACGGAGGCGAAGGGGATGTTGAACTCGTCGGCGTACCGGGCGGCGAGGCGCGGGGTACGGGTCGCGCCGTGCCCGCCGATGAGCACCGGGATCTTCTCCTGGGCCGGCTTGGGCAGCGCGGGCGAGTCGGTGAGGTCGTAGTACCGGCCGTGGAAGTCGAAGGTCGCGCCGAGCTTGGTCGCCCACAGTCCGGTGACGATCTCCAGCTGCTCCTCCAGGCGCGCGAACTTGTCCTTCGGGAACGGGATGCCGTACGCCTTGTGCTCCTCCTCGAACCAGCCCGCGCCCAGGCCGAGTTCCACGCGGCCGCCGGACATCTGGTCGACCTGGGCCACCTGGATGGCGAGTACGCCGGGCAGCCGGAAGGTGGCGGCCGTCATCAGGGTGCCGAGGCGGATGCGCCGGGTCTCGCGGGCCAGGCCGGCCAGGGTGATCCAGGCGTCCGTGGGGCCGGGCAGGCCGTCCACGTTGCCCATCCGCACATAGTGGTCGCTGCGGAAAAACGCGTCGAATCCGAGGTCTTCGGCGGCTTTCGCCACGGTGAGCAAGGTGTCGTACGTCGCCCCCTGCTGGGGCTCGGTGAAGATTCGAAGGTCCATACATCCATCCTGCACGCCACCTGCCCCGTCAACCTCACTGGTGACGCCTGGCGCGGCCGTCCCCGGTCGGGTGAAAACGTCCCACGTGCGCGCCGGGTGAGGCGTGGGCCAGTGACCCCCGATGGTGATCGTTGGCCCGTCGGAGCCGGACCGTCCGGCACCCGCGCCGGACGGTCGTCGCCGTCGCGTGTCGGGCCGAGGAGGCCGTGATGTCAGAAGAGCCCATTCCCTCTGGGGGTGGCTCCGCCGGTCAGCCGAAGGGGTTGCTGGAGCAGATGGAGGAGCTGATGGCGGCGTTGAACGCGGATCTGTCGGCCCTGGACGCGGATCTGCAGCGGGCGTCGGCCAAAGAGGGCGAGCCGGTCTGACGCTCCGCACAGCGGGCTTGCGCAGCGTTCGCCTCACACGCCGGACGGGCTGTCCTTCGCCTCCTCGGGTAACACCTCCTCCCGCGCCGCCAGTTTGCGCAGCATCTCCAGGACCCGGTCCCGGGACTCGTCCGCGGCGTCGATGGCCTCCATGCACTGCCAGTAGGTCGTCTCGTCGGCCGCTGAACTGGCCATGCCGACCAGGGCGATACCGACCTCGCCGAGCAGACCGCCGAGGAAGAGAAGGGTCTGCCGGGCGTCGTCCAGCTCGGTGAGCTGGGCGGCGCGCAGGTCGCCCGGGTCGAGTTCGGGAGGGTCCAGGACGCCGCAGCCCCGGCCCGCCAGCTCGGTCAGGCCCAGTGCCTCGCCTCGCAGCTCCGGGGGGCCGGACACCGCGAGGCGACTGCCGATCGCCTGGGCCAGGGCCTGTGCCTGCCACACCTCGGCCATGATCTCGGGTATGTCGGCGCCTCCCGCCAGAGCCCGCCTGCTCGTCACAATGAGCCGCACCGCATCCATGCGCTGCCCCCGTCCCACTTGTCGTGCGTCCTCGCACGTCCGCTTGAACTCCCTTGTTAACTACCCAGCGTGAAACCCCGTAGGGCGAAAAGCCAGAGGTCGTCCGAAATCTGTGGACAACAATTCGGATTCGGCGGGAAATTTGACTGCGAAGAGTAATAACGGAGCCCCGCAGTCCGGGAGTCGGGGTCGCGGGCGACGTCAGGGGATGTCGTCCGTACCGGGGGCCGGAAAGCGCTGTTCGTTGCGGTCGATCTTGGCCGACAGGGCGGACAGCGGGTCGATGCCGAGCACCTCGCAGAGCTGGAGGAGATAGGCGAGCACGTCGGCGACCTCGTCCGCGACCCGGTGCGCGGAGTCGGGATCGTCCATCACGCGAGCCGACTCCTCCGGGGTCAACCACTGGAAGATCTCGACCAGTTCGGACGCCTCCACGCTGAGGGCTGCCACGAGGTTCTTGGGGGTGTGGTAGGGCTGCCAGTTGCGCACGGCGGCGAACTCGGCGAGCCTGCGCTGGAGTCCGGCCAGGTCAGGGTGTTCGGTCACGGGTTCAGGTGTACCACTGTGACGCCCTCGGTCCCGACCGCCCACGAGGCGTCGCTCACCGCGCCGACGCAGCGGATGTGGCCGCGCTCGCCCATCCGGGCCGCCAACCCCAGCAGTGCGCGGCGCTGGCCGGGGTCGAGGCCGCGGTCGAAGCCGTCGGCGAGCACGGTGAGGGTCCGCAGGGCGTCGGGTACCTCGCCCGGTGTGTCCATGTCCAGTACGCCGGGTCCGGTCAGCAGCACCAGCGCCAGCGCGACATAGCGCAGTTCGCCGTCGCCGAGCCGGGCCAGTTCGGTGCGGAAGCCGTCGCCGCGGTCGAGCAGCGCCCGGACCGTGCCGTCGGCGAGCGGCTCGGCGACCAGGTCGGTCACCGGCCCCGCGCAGCCCGCGCGCAGCGCCTCGACCAGTGCGGAGTGCCGGCGGCCGCACTCGAACCGGGTGCGCCACAGGACGTCGGCGAGGTTGTCGCAGCCGGGCATGAGCCGCCCTGTGCCGGTCGGCACGGGGGTGCGCATGTACTCGGGGCGCGGGTCGCAGACGAAGACGGAGCGCAGCGCGACGACCATCTGCTCGGCGGCGGCCAGCACATGCCGCTGCCCGTCCGTCTTGCCGGCCACCCGCAGCGGCAGCAGGGCGGTGCCGAGGCGGTCGTCGGGCAGCGGGGCACGGGTCACCGGGGCGGAGCCGGCGGTGTGCCAGGCGGCCTGTACGGTCCGGCGGCCGGGGTCGCGCAGGGCGGTCTCCAGCAGGACCACGCCCCGTGCCGTCAGTCGCTCGCCCACGATCCGCAGCTGCGGCTCGGCCTGTACGGCGACGTCGAGCCGGACCGGGCCCTCGGCACCGTCGGCCGTGCACCCGATCCGGAACCCCCGCCGCCCCTCGGCGTCGGGCCGCGCCCGCTCCGGCACACAGGCGACCGGATCCGGGAACACCTCGGCGAGCCGGACTCCTCCCCCGAGCCGCGCCAGCGCCTCGTACGCCCCGAACGCGGTCGACTTCCCCGCACCGCTGGGCCCGGCGAACAGGGTGACGGCCCCCAGCGGAAACGCGGCCCGCCGGTGCCCGGCGAAGGCGGACAGCCGCAACTCGGTGATCCGGGCGCGTACGTCGACGGCGGCGGGTCCGGTGGAGACCGGGTCCGTCGGGACGGACTCCGGACTACGGGCCGACTGCGCCGGCACGACAGGCTCGCTGGACGCCGAGAGGTCAGGGGCCGCGAAGGACCCGGACGACGCGAAGGACTCGGCGGACGCGGCGGACGCGGAAGGCACGGCCATATCCGGACGGTAGGCCTCCACCGCCACGGCGAACCGTTTTGCCGGCGGCACCTTCCTACGATCGGGGGACCGGCCGACGTGAAACCGGCCGGACGGCTCGCCCGAAAGCCCCGCGCCTCAGCCCTCGGACATCCCCGCCCCCTCCATCAACCCGCTGACCTCCGTGCCGGGCGGGGTGAGGAGGAACACGTTCCGGTCGACCCGGTGCATGCCGCTGCCGAGGCCGAAGACGACGCCGGTGCTGAAGTCGAGGACGCGCTTGGCGACCTCACCCTCCGCGTTGGAGAGGTCGAGCAGCACCGGCACCCCGGCCATCAGTGTCTCGGCGACCTCGCGGGCGTCCGCGAAGACGTTGACCCGCAGGACGACGAAACGGCGTCGCGTCTCGGTCTCCGCGTCCGGCAGCGAGCGGTGGTTCACCGCCGACGGCCAGGCGTCCCGGCCACGCAGCGGCACGACCTGGGCGAGCCCTTCCCACTGTTCATCGGTGACGTCGTAACGGCTCACCGGCTCCCCCCGACCTGACTCGCACTCCATGCCTGCACCAGCCAATTCTTACGCCAAGTCACCCGTTCGGCCCAACAACGACACGAAGCGCGACAGGTCCGTCCGCCACTTCCCCCGCCCGGCACGAGGCACATGTACGCAAACGCCCGTTTCTTACCGCCCTCACACCGGACTCTTCACCTGCCACGACGCCCCGCTCACCGGCTGCCACTAGCGTCCGGTGCCGTGCACTTGGCAGAAACACAGCAGGTGGCACCCGGCCGGCGGACGCAGTCGGCGGTGTCCGCCACCCCGGGGGGCCGCACGGAAGACCTCGGCAGCCCCGTAGACCTCGGCAGCCCCGTAGACCTCGGCAGCCCCGCGCAGTGGCACCGCGTCCTGACGCTGCTCGCCGATGCGAGCCTCTTCATCGGCACCCGCTCGGTCTGGAACCAGGCGGCCAGCCACCGGTTGGTCCTCGCGGCGGTCATCTCCGTCTGCTACGCCTCGATCCTGATCAGCGGCGTTCTCACGCTGACGGTCCGCCGGGCGCGCTCGCTGGCCCGGCTGGACCTGGTGGTGCTGCTGACCGCGATCACGCTCACCCTGTGCACCTGGGCGCTGAACCACGCCGGCGGCGACGAGGCGGTCCTCACCACCCAGGCCGCGCGGGAAATGGTGGCCGGACACCCGGTCTACGGGCAGCCGTGGCCCTGGCTGTTCCACACCAAGGGCGTCGCGCTGACGGCGACGATAGACGGCGGTTACGACCTCACGTACGGCTATCCCCCGCTCACGCCGCTGCTGACCGCGCCCCTGCTGTGGCTGGGCCACGGCGGCGCTCCGGCGACGGCGATGGCGACGCTCGCGCTGATCGCGGCCGCGGTGGTGCTGTGGCGGATGCTGCCGATGCCGTGGCGCTCGACGGCGACGATGCTCTGTCTGGGCTTCAGTTTCCTGCCGACGTACGCCCGCCAGGGCTACCCGGCGATCGTCGCCCTGGCCCTGCTGGTGCCGGTGGTGGTGCGCTGGCCGCGGATCGGCGCCGGCGGAAGGCTCGGCGCGGCGGGCGTCGCTCGGGCCGTCTGCCTCGGGGCGGCGTGCGCGGCGCAGCAACTGCCCTGGTTCGTGACGCCGTTCCTGCTGGCCGGCATCTACGCCGTACGCCGGGGTGAACTGGGCGGGCGTGCGGCCTGGCTGGTCGTGCTGCGGATCCTCGGGGTCGCCGCGGCGACCTGGCTGCTGATCAACGCGTACTTCGTCGTGCACGAGCCGGGCCCCTGGCTCGGCGGGATCGCCCTGCCGCTGACGCAGGGCGCGGTGCTGCACGGTCAGGGCCTGGTGGACATCTCGCTGTACTTCACGCACGGCAGCGACCGGCTCGACTGGTACGGCCACGCGAGCGTGCTGCTGGCCGCCGCCCTGCTGGCGCTGTTCGTGCTGTTCGTGCGGCGGCTGGGCCCGGCGGCGACCGTGCTGCCCTGGTGCGCCTTCTACCTGGCGACGCGCTCCCAGGACGGCTACTACCTGATGATGACCCCGCTGTGGCTCGCGGCGGCGATCACCGTGCCGCTGTCGGACTTCGCCCGGGCCTGGCAGCCGCGCCCCCGGTGGCTGACGGGGCCGCGCCGCCGCCCGGCGCTGGTGGGCGCGGTGGTCCTGCTGGTGCTGCCCGCGCTGGTGAGCGCGACCCTGGCGGTGACGGGCCGGCCGCCGCTGCGGATGGCCATCGCGTCGGCGCGGCAGGCCACGAGGCAGTCGCTGGCCGCGCTGACCCTGCGGGTGACCAACACCGGGGGCGACCCGCTCACCCCGCACTACATGCTGACGACCGGGCAGGGCATGAGCAGGTACTGGTCCCTGGTGCGCGGCCCGGCCACGATCCCGGCGCACACCACGGCGACCGTCGAACTGCGCGCGCCCTCCGGCCGGTTCCCGCTGCCGGACAAGAAGAGCGCCCACATCCGGCTGCGTGCCTTCACGGGGAACCCGCAGACGCTCTCCACCCGGGATCTGCGGCCGGCCGAGCTGGGTGTCAGGCCGCGGCGCGGCTGAACCTGAGGGCGGCCGTCACCGTGGTCAGGCCGCGCATCATGCCGAGCTGGTTCCAGGTCACGCCGAACTGCTCGCGGTCCACGGTGAACTCGGTCTCCAGGGTGAGCGCCTCGGCCGTCGCCGAGGTCAGGCGTGCGGTGAGGTTCAGCGGCCTGCTGACGCCCCGCACGGTCAGCTGACCGGTCACCCGGACGCTGTCGCCGTCGAGGCGGTCGGCGCCGCGGACGGCGAGGGTGATCTCCGGGTGGTTGCCGGCGTCCAGGAGGTCGGCCGAGCGCAGGTGCTCGTCCCGCTTGGCGTTCTTGGTGTCCAGGGAGGCCACGTCCAGCGTCACGGTGCCGGTCGCCGAGCCGTCGGGGCGGACCTCGCCGTGGCCGGTGACGGCGGCGAAGGTGCCCTTGACGGTGACCAGGCCCCAGAAGGTCTTGTGCCTCAGGCCCACGGTGGACGCGGTCGGGTCGAGCTGCCAGGTGCCTGTTTCCACGGCGACGGTCATGGCCGTCCTCCCTTTTCGTTGACAAATTGTCGTTCAAATTTGGATGACCTCACGCTAGCCCAATATCCAAATTTGGACAACAGGTAGACTCGAAGCCATGGCCGCCCCCGACGAACACCCCGCCGACCAGCCCCCTTGCTTCTCCGCCGCGGGCGGCGGACTGCTCCCCGGCGAGCTGCGCGCCTGGATGCTCCTGCTGGCCGCGACGGGAGCGGTGGAGCAACGGCTGCGGTCGGTCGTGAAGCAGACCCTCGACGTCTCGCACGACGAGTTCCTCATCCTGTGCCTGCTGGCCGAGCAGCCGCGGGGCGGCCTGCGCATGACCCGGATCGCCGACCTCCTCGGCCGCCCCAAGACCCGGCTCACCTACCAGATCGCCTGCCTCCAACGGGCCGGCCTGGTCACCCGCGAGTCCGTGTGCGGCGACAAACGCGGCATCGAGGTAGCCCTCACCGACAAGGCCCGACGACTCCTCCGGGAGGCCTCCGGCGCGCTCGCGGAGACGGTCCGCGAGGCGCTGTCCCAGTTCGTCGGCGCCGAGCAGCGCGAGGCACTGTGCGCGCTGGTGCCGGACCTCGCCGAGGAGCCGGACCAACCGTAGGAAAAGGGGCCTCCGGACCCCCGAGGGGCGCAGGTCACAGCCGTAACGAGGGAAAGGTCACAGGCCCACGCTCTGCAGTCACTTGAGCGCCCTGACCTAACATCCGAGCATGACGGTCCTGCCTGACGACGGGCTCTCACTGGCCGCCGAGTTCCCTGACGCGACACACGAGCAGTGGCAACGCCTGGTCGAGGGTGTGCTGCGCAAGTCGGGCAAGGAAGTCTCGGGCGCGGCAGCTGAGGACGCTCTGTCCACCACGCTCGAGGACGGGCTGCGCACCCGGCCGCTGTACACCGCGCGCGACGGCGCGCCCGACCCCGGCCTGCCCGGCTTCGCGCCGTTCGTGCGCGGCGGCCGCCCCGAGGGCAACACCGCGGGCGGCTGGGACGTACGGCAGCGGCACGCGACGCTCGCCGACGGCGCGGTCCTGACGGACCTGGAGAACGGCGTCACCTCGCTCTGGCTGGTCGTGGGACAGGGCGGCATGCCCGTGTCCGCGCTCGCACGCGCCCTCGACGGGGTCTACCTCGACCTGGCCCCGGTGGTCCTGGACGCCGGCCGTGACGTGGAGGCTGCGGCGGCCGAGCTGCTGCGGCTGTACGAGGAACGGGGCGTCGACCCGAAGGCCGTGCGCGGCAGCCTCGGCGGCGACCCGCTGGGGTACGAAGCCCGCACCGGCGAGGCGCAGGACTTCGCTCCGCTCGCCGCGCTGGCCCGGCAGACCGCCGGGCAGTACCCGGGCCTGCGCACGCTGACCGTGGACGCGCTGCCGTACCACGAGGCGGGCGGCTCGGCCGCGCAGGAGCTGGGCGCCTCCCTGGCCACCGGCGTGGCCTACCTGCGGGAGCTGACCGCGGCCGGTCTCACGGTCGAAGCGGCCTGCGCGCAGCTGGAGTTCCGGTACGCGGCCACCGCCGACCAGTTCCTGACCATCGCCAAGCTGCGCGCGGCGCGCCGGCTGTGGGCGCGGGTCGCCGAGGTGTCCGGGGCGCCCGGCGCGGGCGCGCAGGTGCAGCACGCGGTGACCTCGCCGGTGATGATGAGCCGCCGCGACCCGTGGGTGAACATGCTCCGTACGACGGTCGCGACGCTGGCCGCCGGGGTGGGCGGTGCCGACTCCGTCACCGTGCTGCCCTTCGACCACGCGCTCGGCCTGCCGGACGCGTTCGCCCGCCGTATCGCGCGCAACACCTCCACGATCCTGGTCGAGGAGTCCCATCTGGCCCGGGTCATCGACCCGGCGGGCGGCTCCTGGTACGTCGAGCAGCTCACCGACGAACTCGCCCACGCGGCCTGGGAGTTCTTCCGGTCGATCGAGCGGGACGGCGGCCAGGCGGCCGTACTGCGCTCGGGCCGGATCCGCACGGACCTGGCGACGACCTGGGCGGAGCGCTCCAAGAAGCTCGCCAAGCGGCGCGAACCCATCACCGGCGTCAGCGAGTTCCCGCTCCTGTCCGAGAAGCCGCTGGAGCGCGAGCCCGCGCCCGAGCCGCCGTCCGGCGGGCTGCCCCGGGTGCGCCGGGACGAGGCGTACGAGGCGCTGCGTGCCCGCTCCGACGCCCACCTGGCGGCGACCGGCGCCCGCCCCCGGATCTACCTGGCCACCCTCGGCACGGCCGCCGAGTACACCGCGCGCTCGACCTTCGCCGCCAACCTCTTCCAGGCGGGCGGCATCGAGCCGGTGGCCGAGGGCCGCTTCGAGGACAGCGGCGCCACCGAGGCCGTGCTGTGCTCCAGCGACGCGCAGTACGCCGAACAGGCCGAGCGGACGGCCGGGGCGCTGAAGGCGGCCGGGGCCCGGCACGTGGTCCTCGCGGGCCGGGGCGACTACGCCGGCATCGACTCGTACGTCTTCGCGGGCTGCGACGCAGTGGACGTGCTGTCCGCGACCCTCGACCGCATGGGAGTGTCCTGATGGGAATCCCCGACTTCTCCGGCATCGAGCTGGGGACCCCCGTCGCCGAGGGTGGTGACGCGGAATGGCGTACGGCCGTCAAGCACGCCACGGGCAGCGAGGCACCGGTGTGGGAGACCCCGGAGGGCATCGGGGTCAAGCCGCTGTACACCGGCCGTGACCTGGAGGGCCTGGACTTCCTCGGCACCTACCCGGGCATGGCGCCGTACCTGCGCGGCCCCTACCCGACGATGTACGTCAACCAGCCCTGGACCATCCGCCAGTACGCGGGCTTCTCGACCGCCGAGGAGTCCAACGCGTTCTACCGGCGCAACCTGGCGGCCGGTCAGAAGGGCCTGTCGGTCGCCTTCGACCTGCCCACGCACCGGGGTTACGACAGCGACCACCCGCGCGTGACCGGCGACGTCGGCATGGCGGGCGTGGCCATCGACTCGATCTACGACATGCGGCAGCTGTTCGACGGGATCCCGCTGGACAAGATGACCGTGTCGATGACGATGAACGGCGCCGTGCTGCCGGTGCTGGCGCTGTACATCGTGGCGGCGGAGGAACAGGGCGTACCGCCCGAGAAGCTGGCCGGAACCATTCAGAACGACATTCTGAAGGAGTTCATGGTCCGCAACACCTACATCTATCCGCCGAAGCCGTCGATGCGGATCATCTCCGACATCTTCGCGTACACCTCGCAGCGGATGCCCCGCTACAACTCCATCTCCATCTCCGGCTACCACATCCAGGAGGCGGGCGCGACGGCCGACCTGGAGCTGGCGTACACCCTCGCGGACGGAGTCGAGTACATCCGCGCCGGGCGGGAAGCCGGCCTGGACGTGGACGCGTTCGCGCCCCGGCTCTCCTTCTTCTGGGCGATCGGCATGAACTTCTTCATGGAGATCGCCAAGCTGCGGGCGGCCCGGCTGCTGTGGGCCAAGCTGGTCTCCCAGTTCGAGCCGAAGAACTCCAAGTCCCTGTCCCTGCGCACGCATTCGCAGACCTCGGGCTGGTCGCTGACCGCGCAGGACGTGTTCAACAACGTCACGCGTACGGCCGTGGAGGCGATGGCGGCGACCCAGGGCCACACCCAGTCGCTGCACACCAACGCCCTGGACGAGGCGCTCGCCCTGCCGACCGACTTCTCGGCGCGCATCGCCCGCAACACCCAGCTGCTCATCCAGCAGGAGTCCGGCACCACCCGGGTCATCGACCCGTGGGGCGGCAGCGCCTACGTCGAGAAGCTGACGTACGACCTCGCCCGCAAGGCCTGGGCGCACATCCAGGAGGTCGAGCAGGCGGGCGGCATGGCGCAGGCCATCGACGCCGGCATTCCCAAGCTGCGCGTGGAGGAGGCTGCGGCCCGCACCCAGGCCCGTATCGACTCCGGCCGCCAGCCGGTGATCGGCGTCAACAAGTACCGGGTGGAGAACGACGAGGCGATCGAGGTCCTCAAGGTCGACAACTCCTCGGTGCGCGCCCAGCAGATCGAGAAGCTGCGGCGGCTGCGCGAAGAGCGGGACGAGACCGCCTGCCGGGACGCGCTGGACGCGCTCACCCGGGCCGCCGACGGCAACGGCAACCTGCTGGAGCTGGCCGTGCACGCGGCTCGCGCCAAGGCCACCGTCGGCGAGATCTCCGACGCCCTGGAGAAGGTGTACGGCCGCCACCAGAGCCAGATCCGTACGATCTCCGGCGTGTACCGCAACGAGACAGGGGAGTCCCCGTCCGTGGACCGCACCCGTGCCCTGGTGGACGCCTTCGACGAAGCCGAGGGGCGCCGGCCGCGCATCCTGGTCGCCAAGATGGGCCAGGACGGCCACGACCGCGGCCAGAAGGTGATCGCCACCGGCTTCGCCGACCTCGGCTTCGACGTCGACGTCGGCCCGCTCTTCCAGACCCCGGAGGAAGTCGCCCGCCAGGCCGTCGAGGCGGACGTCCACGTGGTCGGCGTGTCCTCGCTGGCCGCCGGTCACCTCACCCTCGTACCGGCGCTGCGCGAGGCGCTCGCCGAGGAGGGCCGGGAGGACATCATGATCGTGGTCGGCGGGGTGATCCCGCCGCAGGACGTGCCGACCCTGCTGGAGATGGGCGCCACGGCCGTGTTCCCGCCCGGGACGGTGATCCCGGACGCGGCGTACGACCTGGTGCAGCGGCTGTCGGCCGACCTCGGCCACGACCTCTGATCCGCATGGCAGCGATCGATCTCGACACGTATGTGAAGGGTGTGCTCGACGGAAAGCGGGCCCTGGTGGCCCGCGCCATCACGCTCGTCGAGTCCACCCGCCCCCAGCACCGGGCGCTGGCACAGGAGTTGCTCACCGAGCTGCTCCCGCACAGCGGCCGGGCGCGGCGGATCGGCATCAGCGGGGTGCCGGGCGTGGGCAAGTCGACGTTCATCGACGCGTTCGGCACGCTGCTGACCTCGCTGGGCCACCGCGTGGCCGTACTCGCCGTGGACCCGTCCTCCACCCGGACCGGCGGCTCGATCCTCGGTGACAAGACCCGTATGGAACGCCTGGCGGTGGACCCGAACGCCTTCGTACGCCCCTCCCCCAGCGCGGGCACGCTGGGCGGGGTCGCGAAGGCGACGCGCGAGTCGATGGTGGTCATGGAGGCCGCGGGCTACGACGTGATCCTCGTCGAGACCGTCGGCGTCGGCCAGTCCGAGACCGCGGTCGCCGACATGGTCGACTCGTTCCTGCTGCTCACGCTGGCCCGCACCGGCGACCAGCTCCAGGGCATCAAGAAGGGCGTCCTGGAACTGGCCGACGTCATCGCCGTCAACAAGGCGGACGGCCCGCACGAGCGTGACGCGCGTGCGGCGGCACGGGAGTTGGCGGGCGCGCTCAGGCTGATGCACGGCAAGGACGCGTTCTGGACCCCGCCGGTGCTGAGCTGCAGCGCCCGTGAGTCCGCCGGCCTGGACGTGGTGTGGGAGCGGCTGGAACAGCACCGCACGCTCCTCGACTCCACCGGCCGGCTCACCGCCAAGCGGCGGGACCAGCAGGTCGACTGGAGCTGGTCGATGGTCCGCGACGAACTCCTGGGCCGCCTGCACGCACACCCCGCGGTACGCGCGGCCGCCCCCGCCCTCGAACAGCAGGTCAGGGATGGCACGTTGACGGCGACCCTGGCGGCGGAACGCATTCTGGCCGCGTTCGAGGAAGGGCCGGGTTCCGCAGCTCACTGACGGAGATCGCGCGGCGCGATGTGGAAGTCGAAGGCGTGTGTCCCGGGGTCCAGGGCCGTCGCGCCGCCGTCGACGGTGAGCACGGCGCCGTTGACGTACGAAGCCGCCGGGGACAGCAGCCAGCTGATGGCCTCCGCGATCTCCCGCGGCTCACCGGGCCGTCCCATGGGCAGCAGCCTGGTCGCCTCCTCGTAGGCGGCATCCAGGCCCCCGTCGCCCAGGTCCGCCTCCTCGGCGAAGCGCGCCATGCGCCGGTCGGCCATCTCGGTCCGTACCCAGCTGGGGCACACGATGTTGGCCCGCACCCCCTGCCGCCCGTAGTCGACGGCGACGGAACGGCAGAGCTGGAGCAGGGCCGCCTTGGAGGTGGCGTACGGGGCGTTGCTCGTGCCGTTGCGCAGCGCGGAGACCGAGGCGACGCCGACCACGGCCCCCTTGCTCTCCAGCAGGTGCGGGATCGCGGCGCGCAGCAGGAGCAGTGGACCGGTGACGTTGGTGCGCATCACCTCGTCCCAGTCCGCCAGGGACAGGTCGCCCACGGCTCCGCCGCGCCCGATACCCGCGTTGAGCACCAGCCCGTCGAGCCGTCCGTAAGCGGCCAGGGCCGCCTGGACGAGGCTCTCTGCCGCTTCGGGGTCCCCGGCGTCGCAGGGGTGCGCGAGGGCTCCGGTCTCGCGCTCGACGCGCCGCAGGGGTTCGGTCCGCCGGCCGGAGACGACCACCTGGTGGCCCTGCTCGCACAGCAGCCGGGCGGTGGCCTCCCCGATGCCCGTACCTCCGCCGGTCACGATGACAACGCGCTTGTCCGACACCGCAGTTCAGCCCTCCGTCGAGATCACCAACGGCATCCGAGCCTAGGGCCTGTCCGTGGATCATGCGGAGGTCGGGCAGGTACGGCTGGACAACCAACAGCACGTCCCGGCACGAGTACTCGACAGCCTTCGAGTAGACCTCCAGGGTCCACCGGCCCGGTTCGGCACGCAGTTCGGCGCGGAAGTCCCCGTCTTCGCACGGCCGCATCGCCTCGTCCGCCACGGGCCTGCCGTCCGAGCCGAGGCGGCGGACCCGCAGCCCCATCGCGGTGTCGGCGTTCGTCGCCCACACCTCGAAGGGCTCTCCGGCCCGGGCGAAGTCGGGAAACTCGACGCCGACGGGCTCCCCGGTACTCAGCACCCCGGCCGGTTCGAGGCCGTCGCAGACGCGCCTGAGCTGCTTGAGGGCGTGCTCGGAGTTGATGAGGCCGGCGTGCCTGCTGTCGAGCCACACCGCCTGACCGGTGTCGGACCACTCGGGCGGGCACCCCGACCGAACTCGTCGACGAGACCGGCACGATCGCCTGGCGCACCCGCGCGACGGTCTGGGGCACCACGGCCGTCAATCCGGACGCCACCGCCCACACACCCCTGCGCCACCCCGGCCAGTACGCCGAT
Organism: Streptomyces sp. NPDC001816; assembly: GCF_042892235.1. Taxonomy (NCBI): domain Bacteria; kingdom Bacillati; phylum Actinomycetota; class Actinomycetes; order Kitasatosporales; family Streptomycetaceae; genus Streptomyces; species Streptomyces sp. NPDC001816. Next base: position 187,772 of record NZ_JBIATY010000001.1, on the reverse strand, counting down.
CCCGAGACGGGACTCCACTACAACTACTTCCGCCACTACGACCCGGAGACCGCCCGGTACGTCACCCCCGACCCACTGGGCCTGCTGCCGGCGCCCAACCCGGTGGCCTACGTCGTCAACCCGCTGGACCTGTACGACCCGGTGGGCCTGGCGCCGTGCCGCAAGGACCACTACACGTGGACCGACGGCGCCAACGGCCGGGGCGGCAGCGTCCGGTACAAGCCGCTGGATCACCTCGGCCGTCCGACCGGTATCTCCGCCTGCATCCGCCGAGAGATGCTCGACACCGGCACCGAAGCGGGCAAGATCACGCCACCCGGCTGGCGCGGCCATGGGACCGCGTTCAACGAGGCCCGCGGCCACCTCCTTGCCGACCGCCTCGGCGGTGCGGGCACGCATCACAACGCCAAGCACAACCTCGTGACCCAGACGCAGCTGCACACCAACTCTCCGTACCAGCGCGACATGATCGAGGACAAGGTGTACAGGGCCGTGGCCAACGAGGACAACGACGAGGTGGTCCAGTACGACGTCACGCCAATAGACGCGGGGACCAATCCCATCCCCATCCGTTTCGAGTACTCCGCGTACGGCAACAAGGGATTCCAGCTGACTGGCTGGCTCGACAACCCTGCCGGCGGGGTGCGTACCGCCATACCGGGGTGGCGGTCCTGACTTGTGTAGAGTCCCCACCCGGCCTTCGCCACTGCTCCCTCCGATCCCGCACGCGACCCTCCAGGAGTGTCCTAGCTCATGGCGCGTACCACCCCGCCCCGCCCGGTAGACGTGGAGGCGGCCTTCCCCGAACTGGCCGCGATGCGCCGGACCGCCACCCGGCTGCACCCCCGGCGTGGCGCCCCCACGGTGCACGACAGCTCGGTCGGTGGCCCGTTGCTGTGGCCCGCCGACGAGCCCTGGCCGGTCTGCACGATCCCGCACAAGCGGGGAAGCGGCTACCGCTACCCCGAAGTGCTGCGCGAGCGGGAGATCCGGGAGCGGGCCCGGCAGCGCAACCCGCGAGGGACGACTCCCGAGGAGGCCCAGGAAATCGCCGGGTTCAAGCGAGGTCGGCACGCGCCCCACCTCGCCGACACGGACCCCATCCCGATGCTCGCCGTGGCCCAGCTGTACCGCCGTGACGTCCCCGCCCTGCCCGACACCGGCGAAGGAGACCTGCTCCAGGTGTTCTGGTGCGGCTTCGAACGGCACGGCGAGTCCCGGTACGAGCCCCATGTACAGCTGCGCTGGCATCACTCGGGCGACATCGGCACGCCGCTGGCCGAGCCCCCCACCCCTGAGGTCATCGGCCGCCCCGAACTCATCCCCTACCAGTGCGTCCTGCATCCCGAGGAGGTCGTCGAGCACCCGTACTTCATGACCCTCGACCCCGCCCTCCAGAACCGCATCGACGCATGGGAGGGACCGGAGGAGGACGAAGGTCCGCAGTACATCTACGACTTGTCCACGGCACCCGGCTGGAAGGTCGGAGGGTACATCTCCTGGCGCCTCACGGGACCGCAGCCACTCGACTGCTCCGTCTGCGGCACGGAACTCTCCCCACTCCTGACGGCGGACGAACGTGAATGGGACCCCGGCACGGCCAGTTGGACCCCGTATGAGGACCAGCAGGACGCCCGTGTCCCGGGCGCCAACGTCCCCACCCGTGTGTCCGTCGGCCGCGGCCGCCTGACCATCGCCCTATGCCCCCGCGACCCGCACCATCCACTGGGACTCGTCAGCCAGTGATACCTGAGTCGACGAAACACAGAGGAAACACCGGGAGCCCCGGCTCATGGCGCGTACCACCCCGCCCCGCCCGGTAGACGTGGAGGCGGCCTTCCCCGAACTGGCCGCGATGCGCCGGACCGCCACCCGGCTGCACCCCCGGCGTGGCGCCCCCACGGTGCACGACAGCTCGGTCGGTGGCCCGTTGCTGTGGCCCGCCGACGAGCCCTGGCCGGTCTGCACGATCCCGCACAAGCGGGGAAGCGGCTACCGCTACCCCGAAGTGACGCGCAAGCGCGAGATCCTGGACCGGGCCCGGCAGCGCGATCCACGATCCGGGCCGAACGCCGAAGAGCGCGAGGAACTCACCGGGTTCAAGCGAGCCCGACACGCCCCACACCTCGCCGACACAAACCCCATCCCCCTGCTCGCCGTGGCCCAGTTGTACCGCCGTGACGTCCCCGACCTGCCCTGGACCGGGGAGGACGACCTGCTCCAGGTGTTCTGGTGCGGCTTCGAACGGCACGGCGACACCCGCCACGACCTCCACGTACAGCTTCGCTGGCGCCGTTCCGCGGACGTCGGCACACCACTGACCGAGCAGCCGGCCCCCGAGGTCGTCGGTCGCGAAGAACTCGTCCCGAATCCCTGTGTGCTGCACCCCGAGGAGGTTGTCGAGCACCCCTACTTGATGACCCTCGACCTCGAGCTGCAGGATCGCATCGCGGTGTGGGCAGGACCGGAGGACGGAGGCGACCGGTACATCTCGGACTTGTCCACGGCTCCTGGCTGGAAGACCGGCGGCTACATCGCCTGGAACCTCACCGGCCCGCGACCGCTGCTCTGCTCCACCTGCGGTACGGAACTCACCCCGCTCCTGACGGCTGCTCAGTATGAATGGGATCCCAGCACCACCAGCTGGATCCCGTTCGAGGACCAGCACGACTCAGGCACCCTGTGGCCAACGACCCCACGGAGGTCTCGCCGGGCCGCGGCACGTTGACGATCGCCGTATGTCCCCGCGACCGGCAGCATCCACTTGGGCTCGTCAGCCAGTGAACGGGCGATAAGCGCAGGTCAAGAGCCCTTTGCGGCAGGCTCCAGGATCGCCACGCACTCCACATGATGCGTCATCGGAAACAGATCGAACGCCCGAAGCGTCCGCACCCGGTACCCGCCCTCGCGGAAGTACGCCAGATCCCGGGCCAGCGCAGCGGGATCGCAGGCGACGTAGGCGATGCGGCGGGCGCGGAGGGAGGAGAGGTGTTCGACCGTCTTGCGGCCGGCGCCGGCGCGGGGCGGGTCGAGGACGATGAGGTCGACCTCGGTGATGCCGGTGCGCGGCAGGACCGACTCGACCTTGCCCTGTTCGATGCGGACCCGGGGGAAGTCGGCCAGGTTGTGGCGCGCGTCCTCGACCGCGCGCTTGCCGGACTCGATGCCCAGGACCGCGCCCTTCTCGCCGAGGCGGTCGGCCAGGGCGCCGGCGAAGAGGCCCACGCCGCAGTAGAGGTCCAGGGCCATCTCGCCCTTGCGGGGCAGCAGGCCCTGCATGACCGCCGTCACCAGGGTGTCCGCCGCCTTCGGGTGGACCTGCCAGAAGCCGCCGCTGCCGACCCGGTGGGTGCGGCCGTCGGCGCGCTCGCGGACGAAGGGGCGGCCGTGGACGCGGTGCACGCCGCCGTCCTTCTCGTCGACCCGCATCACCGACACCGGCTTGTCCAGTTCGACGATCGGGAGGCGGGCGCCGGGCCTCGGGGTCAGGATCACCTGGCGGTCCTGCGAGCCGGTCGCCGCGATCGCCTCCACCGACTCCATGCCGGTCCAGTCGCGCTTTTCGATGCCCAGTTCGGTCACACCGGCAGCGGCGATCATGCAGTGGTCGATCCGCTCGACCTCGTGCGAGCGGTGGCGGCGCAGGCCCGCGTGGCCCTCGGTGTCGACCGCGTACTGCACGCGCGTCCGCCACTGCGGGACCTGACCCGCCGGGAGCTTGTCGCCCTCGGCCGGCATCACCGTGCCGTCCCAGCCCGCCTCCTCGGGCGTGAGGCCCGCGAGCCGCTGGAGCTGCTCGGCGATCACCTCGCCCTTCAGCCGGCGCTGGGCGCCCGGCTTGGCGTGCTGCCAGTCGCAGCCGCCGCAGCGGCCGGGGCCGGCGAAGGGGCAGGGAGCCTCGACGCGGTCCTTGGAGGCCTCCAGGATCTCGACGGCGTCCGCCCGCAGGAAGCGCGCGCCCTCCTCGCCCTCGGTCACCCGGGCCACCACCCGCTCGCCGGGCAGCCCGTGCCGGACGAACAGCACCTGGCCCTCGGAGGTACGGGCGATGCAGTGGCCGCCGTGGGCGACGGGGCCGATCTCGACCTCGTACTCCTCGCCCACCAGAGACTTGGTCGGTTCTGCCTGCATGGTGGGGTGACTCCAGATCGGGAAGGACTTCGGGGAGGAAAAGGAAGCGGCCGTAGCCGGTGGGTCTGACAACAGCCCACCAGTCTACGGCCTTCCTTTGACGCCAAAGGACGCTCAGTCCTTGACCGCCGGCTCCTTCGGCCGCTCCGCCGCCGGACCACGCCGCACCGCGCCCGGTGCGTTCCACTCCTGCCGCTTGCGGGCGCGCAGCTTGGCCGCCTCGGAGGAGGCCAGCTGGTAGGGGACGGAGGTCACCATCACGCCGGGCGTGAACAGCAGGCGGCCCTTCAGGCGCAGGGCGCTCTGGTTGTGCAGCAGATGCTCGTACCAGTGGCCGACCACGTACTCGGGGATGATCACGGAGACCGCGTCGCGCGGGGACTCCTTGCGCAGGCCCTTGACGTACTCGATGATCGGCCGCGTGATCTCGCGGTACGGCGAGTCGAGGACCTTCAGCGGTACGTCGATGCCGCGCCGCTCCCACTCCTCCTGCAGCGCCTTGGTCTCCGCCGGGTCGACGTTGACGGTGAGCGCCTCAAGCGTGTCCGAGCGCATCAGCTTGGCGTAGGCCAGGGCCCGCAGGGTGGGGCGGTGGATCTTGGAGATGAGGACGACCGAGTGGACGCGGGAGGGGCGGACACTGTCGTCGGTCGGGCCCTCGGGGGCCGCGATCTCCTCGGCGACGCGGTCGTAGTGCTTCCGGATCACGGTCATCGTCGCGTAGAAGATGCACATGCCGAGCAGGGCCACCCAGGCGCCGTGCGTGAACTTCGTGACCAGGACGACGACCAGCACCAGGCCGGTGAAGAAGGCGCCGAACGCGTTGATCGCGCGGGAGCGGACCATGTGGCGGCGCTTGGCCTGGTCGCGCTCCGTCGCCAGGTGGCGGTTCCAGTGCCTGACCATGCCGGTCTGGCTGAGCGTGAAGGACACGAACACGCCGACGATGTACAGCTGGATCAGGCGCGTGGAGTCGGCGCCGTAGATGACCGTCAGCAGGGCCGCCGCGCCGGCGAGCAGCACGATGCCGTTGGAGAAGGCGAGGCGGTCGCCGCGGGTGTGCAGCTGGCGCGGCAGGTAGCGGTCCTGGGCGAGGATCGAGCCGAGCAGCGGGAAGCCGTTGTACGCCGTGTTGGCCGCCAGGAACAGGACCAGGGCGGTGGCCGCCGCGAGCACGATGAACAGGAAGCTGCCCTTGCCGAACACCGCCTCGGCGACCTGGGAGATCACCGGGTTCTGGACGTAGCCCGAGCCGAGCGCGACGCCGTTGTGGATCAGGTCGGTGGCCGGGTTCTCGGCCATGCGGACCTTGGTCACCATGGCGAGCGCGATGATGCCGCAGAACATGGTCACAGCCAGCAGGCCCATCATCGCCAGCGTGGTCGCCGCGTTCTTCGACTTGGGCTTGCGGAAGGCCGGGACGCCGTTGGAGATGGCCTCCACACCTGTGAGAGCGGCGCAGCCGGAGGAGAAGGCGCGCAGCAGCAGGAAGACGAGGGCGAAGCCCGCGAGGCCCTGGTGTTCGGCCTTGATGTGGTAGTCGGCGGTGGGCGCCAGCATGGTGTCGCCGAGGACCAGGCCCCGGAACGCGCCCCACGCGATCATGATGAAGACGCCGCCGACGAAGACGTACGTCGGGATCGCGAAGAGCTTGCCCGACTCCTTCACGCCGCGCAGGTTCATCAGCGTCAGCAGGACGATCACGGCGACGGCGCAGAGCACCTTGTGCTGCACCACGAAGGGGACCGCCGAGCCGAGGTTCTCGATGCCGGAGGCGATCGAGACGGCGACGGTCAGGACGTAGTCGACGAGGAGCGCGCTCGCGACGGTGAGGCCGGCCTTGGAGCCGAGGTTGGTGGTGGCGACCTCGTAGTCACCGCCGCCGCTCGGGTAGGCGTGGACGTTCTGCCGGTACGAGGCGACGACCGTGAACATCAGCACGACGACCGCGACCGCGATCCAGGGGCTGAAGTGGTAGGCCGACACGCCCGCGATGGACAGGACCAGCAGGACCTCCCCCGGCGCGTAGGCGACGGAGGACAGCGGGTCGGAGGCGAAGACGGGGAGTGCGATGCGCTTCGGCAGGAGCGTTTCGCCCAGCCGGTCACTGCGCAGTGCGCGCCCGATCAGGATCCGTTTGGGCACGTCGGTCAGTTTGGACACGACAGAGGATGGTAGGCCTTCGAACAGGCAGCCGCCCACCCGGCATCCCGGTTCTGCCTCATGAGTGAAATCACGGGCGCACGGAAGTGCGGATTCCGTGGTTCGCAAGCCCTCCGTGTCTAGATGGCAGACCCCGCCTGTCATCGCACTTCGGAGGTCCCATGCCCGCGACCGCAGAGCTGATCGGGGCCACGGTCGCCCTGGTGGGCCTCGGAATCCTGACCCTGTTCAGCGTGCGCAGCATCACTCGCCGGTCGGCGCCGTCGGCCACCCGCAGGTGAGGGACGCCGGATGGCAGTCACCAGATGATCACATTCGGTGATCGCGGGAAACCTGGGCACAGGGGTGCCCGCCCCGAACCACTCGTGTGTAGCTTTGGGCGTCGGTCTGAGACCCTGATGCTGAGCAGTAACTTTTGGACACCGGAAGGACGGTCGTGCACATCGTCATCATGGGCTGCGGAAGAGTGGGTTCCGCTCTTGCCCAGACCCTGGAACAACGGGGACACACGGTCGCCGTGATCGACCAGGACCCCACCGCCTTCCGCCGACTGGGCCCCGGGTTCGGTGGCCGCCGGGTCACCGGAGTCGGCTTCGACCAGGACACCCTGCGCGAGGCGGGCATCGAGGAGGCCGGCGCCTTCGCCGCCGTCTCCAGCGGCGACAACTCCAACATCATCTCCGCGCGCGTCGCCCGCGAGATGTTCGGCGTGGAGAACGTGGCCGCCCGTATCTACGACCCGCGCCGTGCCGAGGTCTACCAGCGCCTGGGCATCCCCACCGTGGCCACGGTCCGCTGGACGGCCGACCAGATGCTGCGCCGTCTGCTGCCCTCGGGCGCCGAGCCCCTGTGGCGCGACCCCACCGGCGGCGTCCAGCTCGCCGAGGTGCACGCCTCCCCGAAGTGGGTCGGCCACAAGATCAGCAAGCTGCAGGAGGAGACGGGCGTCCGCGTGGCGTTCCTGACCCGCCTGGGCGAGGCCATCCTGCCCACCTCGCAGACGGTGCTGCAGGAGGGCGACCTCGTCCACGTGATGATGCGGGCGGACGACGTCGACAAGGTCGAAGCGGCATTCGCCGCGGGCCCGGAAGAGGAGGGCGGTCACTGATGAGGGTCGCCATTGCCGGAGCCGGCGCCGTCGGCCGCTCGATCGCGGGCGAGCTGCTGGAGAACGGCCACGAGGTCCTGCTCATCGACAAGGCACCGACCGCCATCTCGGTGGAGCGGGTGCCGCAGGCGGAGTGGCTGCTGGCCGACGCCTGTGAGATCACGTCCCTGGACGAGGCGGCGCTGCAGCGCTGCAACGTGGTGATCGCCGCGACCGGCGACGACAAGGTCAACCTGGTCATCTCGCTGCTCGCGAAGACGGAGTACGGCGTTCCGCGCGTCGTCGCCCGGGTGAACAACCCCAAGAACGAGTGGCTGTTCAACGAGGCCTGGGGCGTCGACGTGGCCGTGTCCACGCCGCGCCTGATGTCCGCCCTGGTCGAGGAGGCGGTGAGCGTCGGCGACCTGGTCCGTCTGCTCCGCTTCAGCCACGGCGACGCCAACCTCGTCGAGCTGACCCTTCCGGAGGAGTCGGCCCTGGCCGGCACCCAGGTCGGCGACGTGGAGTGGCCGCAGGACACCTCGCTGGTCACGATCATCCGCGGCACCCGCGTCCTGACCCCGTCCAAGGAGGACTCCCTGGAGCCGGGCGACGAACTCCTCTTCGTGGCCGCCCAGGCCCGGGAGGAGCAGCTGGAGGAGCTGCTGTCGGTGCGGCGCGAGAGCTGAACCCACGCGGGAGCTGAACCCATGAGAAAGGGCGCCCTGGAAACCCAGGGCGCCCTTTCTCGTCGTACGACGGCCGGCTACGCGTCCCGGCGGTGCCGTCCGCCCGTGGACTCGCCGCCCTCGGCGGCCAGCGCGGCCTTGCGCTCCTGCTCGGCCTTCTCCTCCGCCTCCATCTCCGCGAACACGTCGATCGGCGCGGGCGCCTTCGCGAGGAAGACCCAGGTGAGCCAGACCGCCAGCAGGAACGGCGGGATCTTCAGGGCGACCAGCACCCAGCCGAGCTGGGCCGTGTTGGCCCACCAGTACAGCGGGAAGAGAATCGCGCACTTGCCGAGCAGGATCAGGCCCCAGGCCCAACTGGCCTTCGCATAGGCCTTCTTGCGGCCGGGATTGCGGGTGCGCCAGGAGAGGTTCTCCTTGAAGATCGGGCCGAGGATGAGACCGATCAGGGGGACACCGGCGAGGGTCGTGATGATGTAGGCCAGCGCCATGCCCAGCGTGTAGAGCATGCCGGGGAGGTAGAAGTCCTTGGCGTTGCCCGTGAACATCGCGAACAGGACGCCGAAGCCTACGCCGAAGACACCGCTGAAGGCGTGCTTGACGGTGTCCTTGAGGGCCAGCCGGACCACGACCAGCACCAGGGACAGGGCCAGCGCGGCGATCGCCGAGACGTGCAGGTCCTTGTTGACCGTGAAGATCGCGACGAAGAGGAGACCGGGCAGGACCGTCTCGACCATGCCGCGGACGCCGCCGAACGCCTCGAACAGGGCGGCCTCGGTGACCGCGCGGGCATCGTCCGACTGAGTCTGTTCGGTGTCTTCGGTCCGCTTGTCGAGGGACGTCACCGGCTACTCCCGTCCGAGGGGTCGCAGTTCGTATTTCGGGTTGAACAGCACCCGGCGGCCCCGGCTCATGGAGATCCGGCCCGATGCGATCAGCTTGCGCCCCGGTTCTATGCCGACGATGGAGCGCCTGCCGAGCCACACCACGTCCAGCGCGGCCGAGCCGTCGAACAGCTCGGCCTCCAGGGCCGGGACTCCGGCGCGCGGCCGCAGGGTGACCGTGCGCAAGGTACCAGTTACGGTGACGATCTCGCGGTCCAGGCAGTCACCGATACGGGTGCATCCCGCGGTCTCGGCGTCTTCCCGCAGCTCCTCGGACTCCAGATCCTCCTGCGAGGTGGAGAGCCGGTCGAGCATCCGCCGGAACCGGCCGGCCGGCTTTGGGGAACGAGGAACAGCAGTCATATCTGAAGCGTACCGGGGCCCACCGACACCGCCGTAGCGCAGCTCACCTCTCGAACCGGTACCCCATCCCCGGCTCCGTAAGGAAGTGCTTCGGGTGTGACGGGTCCGTCTCCAACTTTCTGCGCAGCTGGGCCATGTAGACGCGCAGGTAGTTGGTCTCCGTCCCGTACGACGGCCCCCACACCTCCTGCAGCAGCTGCTTCTGGCTGACCAGGCGGCCGGTGTTGCGGACCAGCACCTCCAGCAGGTGCCACTCGGTCGGGGTGAGCCGGACGTCCTTGCCGGAGCGGTTGACCTTCTTCGCGGCCAGGTCGACGGTGAAGCCCTCGGTCTCCACGGTCGTCACGTCGTCGTCGCCCGGCCCGACCGGCTCGGCCCGGCGTACGGCGGCCCGCAGCCGGGCCAGCAGCTCGTCCATGCCGAAGGGCTTGGTGACGTAGTCGTCGGCGCCCGCGTCCAGCGCCTCGACCTTCTCGTCCGAGGAGTGGCGGGCGGACAGGACCAGGATCGGGACACGCGTCCAGCCGCGCAGCCCCTTGATCACCTCGACGCCGTCCATGTCCGGCAGGCCCAGGTCGAGGACGACCACGTCGGGGTGGCGGGAGGCGGCGAGTTCGAGGGCGGTCCTGCCGTCGGCGGCCGCGTCGACCTCGTACTTGCGCGCCTTGAGGTTGATCACGAGCGCGCGCACGATCTGCGGCTCGTCGTCGACCACGAGCACCCTCGTGGGGGTCTGGGGGGTCCCCCCAGTGGGGCTCAGCATTGGGTCTGCCTTTCTGGTTCTGTGCTGGACTCCCCGAGGGGGAGGGGCTCGGGACGCGATCGTGCCGCACGGAGGCTGAGCACCATCGTGAGCCCGCCGCCCGGCGTGTCCTCGGCGTTCAGGGTGCCGCCCATGGCCTCGGCGAAGCCGCGCGCGACCGCGAGGCCGAGGCCGACCCCGGCGCCGCGCGGGGCGTCGCCGTAGCGCTGGAAGGGCTCGAAGATACGGTCCTTCGCCTCGTCCGGAACACCGGGGCCACGGTCCACGATCCGCACCTCGACGCGGTCGACTATGGCGCTGGCGGACACCAGGACGCGCTCTCCGAGCGGGCTGTACTTGACGGCGTTCTCCACCAGGTTGGCCACCGACCGCTCCAGCAGGCCGGGGTCGACGGCGACCATGGGCAGCGTCTCGGGGATGTCCAGCTCGACGCTGTCCTCGGGTACGCCGCCCAGCGCCATCGGGACCACCTCGTCGACGTCGATCTCGCGGATGAGCGGGGTGACGGTGCCGGTCTGCAGCCGGGACATGTCGAGCAGGTTGCCCACGAGGTGGTCGAGCCGGTCGGCGCCCTCCTCGATGCCCTCCAGCAGCTCCGCCTGGTCCTCCTCGGACCAGGCCACGTCGTCGGAGCGCAGCGAGGAGACGGCGGCCTTGATCGCGGCGAGCGGGGTGCGCAGGTCGTGGCTGACAGCGGCCAGCAGGGCGGTGCGGATGCGGTTGCCCTCGGCGAGCGCCCGGGCCTGGTCGGCCTCCTCCTGGAGGCGCCGGCGGTCCAGCACCAGGACGGCCTGCGCGGCGAACGCGGCGAGCACCCGGCGGTCCTCGGCGGGCAGCACCCGGCCGGTCAGGGCGAGCGCCATGTGGTCGCCGATCGGCATGTCGACGTCGGCGTCCTCGGGCCGCTCCAGGGTGGGCCCGAATCCGGCGCGGCCCGCGCAGGTCCACGGCTCGACGTCGCTCTCCCGTTCCAGCAGGGCGGCGGACTCCATGCCGAAGGTCTCGCGGACCCGCTCCAGCAGCTCCTCCAGGCCGGTCTCGCCGCGCAGCACGTTGCCGGCGAGGAAGGAGAGGATCTCGGACTCCGCGCGCAGCCGGGCGGCCTGGTGGGTGCGCCGGGCGGCGAGGTCCACCACCGAGGCGACCGACACGGCGACCCCGAAGAAGATCGCGATGGCGACGATGTTCTTGGGGTCGGCGACGGTCAGCCGGTGCAGGGGCGGGGTGTAGTAGTAGTTCAGCAGCAGCGAGCCGAGGGCCGCCGAGGCCAGGGCCGGCAGCAGACCGCCGAGCAGGGCCGCGGCGACGGTGACGGCCAGGAACAGCAGCATGTCGTTGGCGAGGCCGAGGCCGACGGTGTTCAGCAGCACCGCCAGGATCGCCGGGCCGGCCAGACCGACCAGCCAGCCCGAGATGATCCGGGTCCGGCCGAGCCGGGCACCTCGGGCCACGGGCAGTCCGCGGCCCTTGGCGACCTCCTCGTGAGTGACGATGTGCACGTCGAGGTCGGGGCCGGACTCCCGGGCGACCGTGGCGCCGACGCCGGGCCCGAAGACGTACTGCCAGGCCTTGCGGCGCGAGGATCCGAGGACGATCTGGGTGGCGTTGACGCCGCGGGCGAAGTCCAGCAGCGCGGCAGGTATGTCGTCGCCGACCACGTGGTGGAAGGTGCCCCCCAGGTCCTCCACGAGGGTGCGCTGGACTGCCAGCTCCTTCGGGGAGGCCGAGGTGAGACCGTCGCTGCGGGCTATGTAGACGGCCATGACCTCGCCGCCTGCGCCCTTCTCGGCGAGCCGTGCGGCGCGCCGGATCAGGGTGCGTCCCTCGGGGCCGCCGGTCAGGCCGACCACGATCCGCTCGCGCGAACCCCAGATCTTCGAGACCCGGTGCTCGGTGCGGTACTCGGTCAGGTACTCGTCGACCCGGTCGGCGACCCACAGCAGCGCCAGCTCACGCAGGGCGGTGAGGTTCCCGGGCCGGAAGTAGTTCGAGAGAGCCGCGTCGACCTTGTCCGGCTTGTAGATGTTGCCGTGCGCCATACGGCGGCGCAGCGCCTCCGGCGACATGTCGACCAGCTCGATCTGGTCGGCCCGCCGTACGACCTCGTCGGGCACCGTCTCCCGCTGCCGCACCCCCGTGATCGACTCCACGACGTCGCCGAGGGACTCCAGGTGCTGGATGTTGACGGTCGAGATCACGTCGATCCCGGCCGCGAGCAGCTCCTCGACGTCCTGCCAGCGCTTGGCGTTGCGGGAGCCGGGGATGTTGGTGTGGGCGAGTTCGTCCACCAGGGCGACGGCGGGGGCCCGGCGCAGCACCGCCTCGACGTCCATCTCGCCGAAGGTGGCGCCCCGGTACTCCAGCTCCCGGCGCGGAATCTGCTCCAGGCCGTGCAGCATCACCTCGGTGCGCGGCCGGGCGTAGTGCTCGACGTAGGCGACCACGCAGTCGGTGCCCCGCTCCACCCGGCGGTGCGCCTCGGACAGCATGGCGTAGGTCTTGCCCACGCCCGGTGCCGCGCCGAGGTAGATCCGAAGCTTGCCGCGTGCCATGGCCCCATTGTCTTCCGGTAACTGCTGCGTACGCAGCGTCGACCTTACGGCCAACGGTGCGGACAAACGGGACGATGGCCCGGTCAACCGGGGTCTTTGACGCAACTCTGATGGCGGCCGGGGCTCTCAGTGCTCGACGATCTCCCCGTCCCGCAGCTCCAGCACCCGGTCGGCGAGGTCGAGCAGGGTCGCGTCGTGCGTGGCGACCAGCGCGGTGGCCCCCTCGCTGCGGACGACGGCCCGCAGCAGCTCCATGACCGCGTGGCCGGTCTCGGCGTCCAGCTGGCCGGTGGGCTCGTCGGCGACGATCAGGGCGGGGCGGTTCGCGAGGGCGCGCGCGATGGCGACGCGCTGCTGCTGGCCGCCGGACAGCTCGCCCGGCCGCTGGGCCGCGTGGTCGGCGAGTCCGACGAGGGAGAGCAGCAGGTCGACGCGTTCCTCGCGCTCGCGCGGGTCGGCCCGGCGCAGCCGCAGCGGTACGCCGACGTTCTCGGCGGCGGTGAGGATCGGGATGAGCCCGAAGGACTGGAAGACGAACCCGATCCGGTCCCGGCGCAGCTCCAGCAGCCCGCCCTCGCCGAGCCCGGCCAGATCCTGCCCGTCGACCTCGACCCGCCCCCGGTCGGGGGTGTCGAGTCCGCCGACGATGTTCAGCAGGGTGGTCTTGCCGGAGCCCGAGCGCCCCTTGAGGGCGACCAGCTCGCCGCGCGGGACCTCGAAGGAGACCCCGCGCAGGGCGTGGACGGCGGCGGCGCCGTGCCCGTACGACTTGTGGACGTCCTCGACGCGCACCATGGTCTCGGTGAGCACCTGACTCACAACGCCTCCCCCGTGTCCCCCGTGTCGCCCGTGGGCCGGGCGCCAGTATCGCCGGGGGACGCCCGGCCGTTCAATGGTTCAGTTCGGGTTGTCGCCGTGGCTGAGGGTCTCCCAGGCGACGAAGAGGTTGTTGCTGCCGGCCGGGCGGTTGTTCAGGGTCAGCGCCTGGGTGTTGGTCATGGCGACGCCGAGGCGGTTGTGCAGGGCGTTGTAGCCGACCTCGGTGACCGGGCCGAGCCCGAGTTTCAGGGAGCCGCCGCACAGCCAGCCGGGGACGGCCGCGCCGAGCTGGTACTTGGACTGGAAGCCGAGCGCCTGCCGCAGCCGCTCGCCGACGTCGGTGCCGTACAGGTCCTGGCCCTGGATCCGGCTGGTCTCGGCGACGTGCGAGATCGCGGAGATGCCGTACCCGGTGTGCACGAAGTCCCGGCAGGTCTCCTGGGTGAGCCCGGTGACGAAGGTGGACTGGCCCTGCCAGTAGGAGACGATCTTGGCGGTGGTGTCGAGGTTCTGGCTGGGCACGGTCTTCGGCACGGAGCCGTCGGAGGCGAGGTACACGTACGCGGCCGTGCGGGTCCGGAACTTCGCCATGGCCGTGTCGTACGACGCCTTGTCCTCCAGGAAGACGGAGATGCCGACGGCGGCCTCCATCATCGACAGCTCCCAGTTGCCGTTGGAGTTGGAGCCCTTGATGACGACCGGCAGATAGACGTTGCGGAGCATGGTCGCGAAACGGCCCTGGTCGGCCCAGCCGCCCGGATACGTGTACTTGATGATCTCGGCGGCCCTGGGCCAGGAGGAGCCCGCCCAGCCGGTCTGCAGGGGTTGCTGTTCGTGTGGTCCTGGATCACGGCGGACCAGGCGTCCACCAGCGGGCGTTCACTGGACCGGGTGAAATCCTGGCCAGGGAGCGCGACTTGCCCGCGATCATCGATAACGTCGCTCACGTGCGAGGCTCTCTCGCCTGAGCGTCGGACGTCACCGCCCCCGCGCCACCGGAGCGATGGTGCGGGGCATCGGAGCGTTCAGGCTCGGGCCAGGGTCCTGGCACGTCAGGGACCCTGCCCGCCTCGGGTCGGACCACGTGCAGGACACGTGTCGCCGCCGGGGCGCGAAAGCGGGGAACCAGGGCGCCCAAGACCGTTCGGGGCGCTCCCGCCAGTCAAGGCGTTCAGGAACGGTTGGAGTAGGAGCCGCACAGCCCTACGAGGGCGTAACGACGCCCAGCAGCTCGCGGTCGGGGACGTCCGTGGTCGCGCCACAGCCGACACGCCCGTCCTCGACCGCGAGCCGTACCCTCAGCCCGCAGCTCAGACGCCCAGGGCCGCACCCCGTTCCGGATGCGGCCCTCCTCGCGTCCTACTAACGGACCTCGGTGATCTCCGGTCCGCGCTGCAGCTGGCCCATGCCGCCGGAGAAGCGCGAGCCCTCCTCCTGCTGGACACCCTCGGGAACCATCTGGGCGTCGTTCGGCAGCTTGAGGACGATCGGGTCGCGGGGCGCCATCGGGCCCTCACCGCGGACCACGACGGTGTCCCGGAAGATCTGCTCCAGCAGGCCGGCGACCTGCGGCTGCACCGCGGCCTGACCCGAGATCACACCGCGCAGGAACCAGCGCGGGCCGTCCACACCGACGAACCGCACCACCTGGAAGCCGCCGGTGCCGTCCGGCAGCTGCACCGGCACCTGGGCACGCAGCTCCCAGCCCAGCGGACCCTCGACCTCGTCGACGATGCCGCCCTGCTGGGTGATGCCGCCCGCGATCTCCTCGCGGACCTCGCCCCAGATGCCCTCGCGCTTGGGCGCGGCGAAGGCCTGGAGCTGGATGGCGCTGTCGCGCAGCACGACGGTCGCCGCGACGATCGCGTCACCGGCGACCTCGACCCGCAGCTCCATGCCGTCGACGCCCGGCACGAAAACGCCGCCGAGGTCCACGCGGCCCTCGCCCGGATCGCGCACCTCGCTGCTGTCCCACGGCCCGTCGGGCCGGGGCTCGGGCTCCAGCCGGACGCGCTCGCGCTCGGCCTCTTCCTCGTCCGCCTCGGTGTCGACGCTGTCGACGACCTGCTCGGCCTCGCCGGCCGCGTCCTCGGCGGCACCCTTCTTCTTGCGACGTCCGAACACGTCACTGTCCTTCCCGGTCGGATACGACCGAAGCGTATCGATTCCCACCCGTCCCGCCGCCCATGGCGGCCGGACCGCTTGTGCCGCTTTCGTCGCCCACCGAGGCGTGGCCACCGGTGGACCCGAAGCCCCCTTCGGCCCGCGCCGAGCCGGGAAGTTCCGCCACCTCCTGGAAGCGGACCCTCTCGACCTGCTGGACGACCAGTTGGGCAATCCGGTCGAAGCGCTCGAACCGCACTGCCTCGCGCGGGTCGAGATTCACCACGATCACCTTGATCTCCCCACGGTACCCGGCATCAACCGTCCCCGGGGCATTCACGAGGGCGACACCGCAGCGGGCGGCGAGCCCGGAACGCGGGTGCACGAAGGCCGCGTACCCCTCCGGGAGGGCGATCGACACTCCCGTGGGCAGCACGGCCCGCTCACCGGGCTTGAGTTCGCAGGCCTCGGTGGTCCGCAGATCGGCTCCGGCGTCCCCGGGGTGCTCGTACGCCGGGAGCGGTACGTCCGGGTCGACGCGGCGGATCAGCACGTTCAGGGGATCGCGGCGCAGCGGGCCGAGGGAGTGCTCGAAGCTCACGGGTTCACCTCGAAGGCGCGGGCGCGGCGGATCTGGTCCGGGTCGCTCATGGCGGCCTGGATCTCCTCCTCGCGGCCGTGGTCGATGAAGTGGTCGACCTTCACCTCGATGAAGAGGGCGTCCGCGCGGACGGCGACGGGCCCGTCGGGACGGCCGATCCGACCGGTGGCGGTGGAGTAGATCTTCCGCCCGGCCACGGCGGTGACCTCCGCCTCCAGGTACAGCGTGGTGCCCACCGGGACCGGCCGCACGAAGTCGGTCTCCAGCCGGCCGGTGACGGCGATGGTCCGCAGCAGCCAGTTCAGCGAGCCGAGGGTCTCGTCCAGGGCGCTGGCCAGCACTCCGCCGTGGGCGAGGCCCGGGGCGCCCTGGTGGGCGGGCTGGACGGTGAACTCGGCGGTCAGCGAGACACCCTCACCGGCACGCGCCTCCAGGTGCAGGCCGTGCGACTGTGCGGGACCACAACCGAAACAGTGTTCGTAGTGGGCGCCGAGAAGCTCCCCGGGTGCGGGAGCATCGGGGTGCCGTACCGGTTGCACGGCGTCGGCGGGGGGCTGAAGAGCTGCGGAACTACCACTCACAGGCGCAGACCTTACCCGCCCGCCCGTCACCCACCACCGCCCTACCCGACAGCGCTTCGCGCCGGCTGCCCCGACTCTGGCAATAACCGGATACCGTGCCAAGCTTGGCCCCATGCAGCTCTCCGCCGCCCCCTACGAAGAACGCCTCACCGCCCCCCGCTCGTGGTGGCTGATCAGCTTCCTCGTGGGCGTCTCGTTCGCCCTGATCCTGCTCCCGTTCGGCACCCTGCCGCTGCTCGGCGGCCTGGTCGGCGGTACGGCCGCGGCCGCGGTGGTGGCCAGTGCCTACAGCTCCCTGCGCATCCGTGTCGTGGGTGACGCCCTGATAGCGGGCGAGGCGAAGATCCCGGTGTCGGCGCTCGGCGACTCGGAGATCCTGGACCCGGAGGAGGCCCGCGCCTGGCGCACGTACAAGGCCGACACCCGCGCGTTCCTGCTGCTGCGCGCCTACATCCCGAGGGCCCTGCGCGTGGAGGTCACGGACCCGCAGGACCCGACGCCGTACCTGTACCTGTCGACGCGCGAGCCGGAGCGGCTTGCGGCGGCCATCGAGGCGGCAAAGCAGCAGGCGAGCGACCAGGCGAAGGACCAGCAGGCGTAACCGGGTGCGGGGGACGTCAGTCCCCCCAGTCCTCGGGAGGCTCGTCCAGGTTCAGGGGCTTGGCGGGCTTCTCCAGCGGCGGCAGCTCGGGCAGTGCGTCCCAGGGCACCTGGATCTTCCGCAGGTCCGTCCGGACCCGCCCGGCGAGCTTTCTGGTGTCCCGGCGGTTCATGACCGCGCCCACCGCCGCGCCCACCATGAACGGCATGAGGTTGGGCAGGTCCCGGACCATCCGCTTCATGATCTGCTGACGCAGCTCGCGTTTCATCTGGCCCCCGAGCGCCGTGTTGATCGTCGACGGCTTCATCACGTCGATCCCGCGCTCCCCCGACCAGGAGGACAGATACGCGGTACTGCGGGCCATCACGTTCCCCGGCGGCCGCACGCCGTACACCTCGTACAGCTCGGCGATCAGCTTCAGCTCGATCGCCGCGACCCCGGTGATCTCCGCGGCCAGCTCGGTCGGCATGGCCGGCGGCACCGGCAGCATCGCCGCAGCCCCGATCCCGGCCCCGACCGTGGAGGTCGCGCCGGCCGCGCCCGCCACGAGTTTGTCGGCGATCTCCTCGGGCCCGAGGCCCGGGAACTGCCTGCGCAGCGTCGCGAGGTCGCGTACGGGGACACGCGGGGCGATCTCGATGATCCGGTCCGTGATGTACGCCAGCCCCGCCTTCGCGCGGCTGCTGCCCATACGGACGCCTTCCCGGGCCAGAACCCGAGCCTTGTCACCGATCACCGCGGCCCGTCGCCTGGCGACAGGCGCGGGCCGCCGCGCCGGCGCCGGCGGGCCTTCTGGGCCCGACGCCGGTTCGAGCGAGGCTCCCACACCGGGTGAGCCCCGCTCGTCGTCACGCGCGCCCTGCGGGCCGTCGTACGGCCCCTTGTCCGCTCCCGGCAGGGGGAAGCGGCGCTTCCGTGGAGGGGTCGAGCCAGTCACGGCCGACCCGTCCTCAGTCGCAGTCGCGGCAGATCGGCTGACCGTTCTTCTCCCGGGCCAGCTGGCTGCGGTGGTGCACCAGGAAGCAGCTCATGCACGTGAACTCGTCCTGCTGCTTGGGCAGCACACGGACGGCCAGCTCCTCGTTCGAGAGGTCGGCGCCCGGCAGTTCGAGGCCCTCTGCGGCCTCGAACTCGTCGACGTCCACCGCGGAGGTGGACTTGTCGTTCCGACGGGCCTTCAGCTCTTCGAGACTGTCCGAGTCGACGTCGTCGTCGGTCTTGCGTGGAGTGTCGTAATCGGTTGCCATGTCGCTCTCCCCCTCTGGGTGTCTGCGGTGTCTCCAGCGCACGTAACGCGTGAGAGGCCGGACTTGTGCCCGACCTGAGGCGGAGATTTTGCCTCACATCAAGGTCTGTTACTCAATCGACACCCAACCCGACACCTCAAGAGTGATCGGCTTGGATGGCGGTGAGGACCGTACACGGTTCGAATGCCGCACCTCAAAGGCGCCTCACCGTGTACTTCCCGTGATCAAGAGCCCTGAAAACCAGGATTTTCCCGGCTTTACGTCTCCTGTCATGATCACGGAGAGTACATGGCCGGAAATCCGCCCATGTGATCGATCACACAGGGTCAACCTGATCAGGTGCCCAGAAAATTCCGCGCAAAGCGAACATCCTCCGCGTGTGTCGGATCTGTGTCACAACGGCAGCGTGACGCGCATCACCAGGCCGCCGCCCTCGCGGGGCTGCGCCGCGATGTGGCCGCCGTGCGCGCGGGCCACGGACCGGACGATGGACAGGCCGAGGCCCACACCCTTGTCGCTGCCCGTGCGCTCCGTACGGAGCCGTCTGAAGGGCTCGAAGAGGTTGTCGATCTCGTACGCCGGCACGACCGGCCCGGTGTTCGACACGGTGAGCACCGCCTGCCCGTGCTCCACCTCCGTGGTGACCTCCACCCAGCCGTTTTTGGCCACGTTGTAGCGCACGGCGTTCTGTACCAGGTTCAGCGCGATCCGCTCCAGCAGCACTCCGTTGCCCTGCACCACGGCGGGTTTGCGCTCACCGCGGATCTCGATGCCCTTGGCCTCCGCCTCGGCGTGCACCTGGTCGACGGCCTGGCCGGCCACCTCGGCCAGGTCGACCGGTTTGCGCTCGACGATCTGGTTGTCGCTGCGGGCGAGCAGCAGCAGGCCCTCCACCAGCTGCTCGCTGCGCTCGTTGGTGGCCAGCAGCGTCCTGCCGAGCTGCTGCAGCTCCACGGGGGCGTTCGGGTCGGACAGGTGCACTTCCAGGAGCGTGCGGTTGATCGCGAGCGGTGTGCGCAGCTCGTGGGAGGCGTTGCCGACGAAGCGCTGCTGGGCCGTGAAGGCGCGCTCCAGCCGCTCCAGCATGTCGTCGAAGGTGTCCGCCAGCTCCTTCAGCTCGTCGTCCGGGCCGTCCAGCTCGATCCGGCGGGACAGATCGGATCCGGCCACCTGACGGGCGGTGCGGGTGATCCGGCCGAGCGGGGACAGCACGCGGCCCGCCATCGCGTAGCCGAACGCGAAGGCGATCACGGCGAGGCCCAGCAGGGCCAGCAGCGAGCGGCTGAGCAGGTCGTCCAGGGCCGACTGGCGCCGCAGGTCGACACAGTGGCTGATCGCGTCGTTGAAGTCCTGGAGCGACAGACCGGACGTGTTCCCGGCCATGTTGATCGCGGGGCAGTAGTCGCTGGTGATCTGCAGCTTGGAGCCCTGGGAGAAGCTGACGATCCTGAACGGCGGCATGTTGCCCGTGGTGATCGCCTGCGCGGCCAGCAGGTAGATGATCGACAGCAGCAGGATGCCGGCGATCAGGAACATGCCGCCGTACAGCAGCGTGAGCCGTATCCGGATGGTCGGGCGCAGCCACGGGAAGGGGGGCTGCGGCCGCCGGGGGTCCCAGGTGGGTTTCGGGGGCGCCTGGGCGGGCGCGGGTGTCGTGGCCACGGCGGATCAGATCCGGTAGCCGGAGCCGGGCACGGTGACGATCACGGGCGGCTCGCCGAGCTTGCGGCGCAGCGTCATGACCGTGACACGGACCACGTTGGTGAACGGGTCGGTGTTCTCGTCCCAGGCCTTCTCCAGCAGCTGCTCGGCCGAGACGACCGCGCCCTCGCTGCGCATCAGCACCTCCAGGACCGCGAACTCCTTGGGTGCGAGCTGGACCTCCTTGCCGTCGCGGAAGACCTCGCGGCGGTTGGGGTCGAGCTTGATGCCGGCGCGCTCCAGGACCGGGGGCAGGGGCACGCTCGTACGGCGTCCGAGGGCGCGCACACGCGCGATCAGCTCACTGAACGCGAACGGCTTGGGGAGATAGTCGTCGGCGCCGATCTCCAGGCCCTCGACACGGTCGCTGACGTCGCCGGACGCCGTGAGCATGAGCACGCGCGTGGGCATGCCCAGCTCCACGATCTTGCGGCAGACGTCGTCGCCGTGCACGAGCGGGAGGTCACGGTCGAGGACGACCACGTCGTAGTCGTTGACGCCGATGCGCTCCAGGGCGGCCGCACCGTCGTACACGACGTCGACGGCCATGGCCTCCCGGCGCAGTCCGGTGGCCACCGCATCGGCGAGCAGTTGCTCGTCCTCGACGACGAGTACGCGCACGTCGCTTGTCCTTCCTGTGTCCACCCGCGTAGCACTCAGTGAGCGCACGCGGGCAGGGGTGTCCGTGGGATGTGACCTCCATCCTGCCCTTTTCGGCCATAAGTCGGCTGTAAGGCGGGGTCCGGACCGCAGGGATGCGGCTCCCGGGGCGGGAATGCGGGATTTTCTCTGGCGGTTGAGGTTTCCGCGGAAGGACGTGGGGGGAGGACGGCTTTACACCCCGCGATCACGCTCTGCATGTGCCGCAACACCATGCGGTACATCACCATCCGCTTCCGCAGAGCGGGCGTGGGTGTCCGGCACCGTGGCCGCCCGGCAGGGCAGCGCTGGGCACCTGCGCAAGGCGTGATCGCCCCTTCCGAACGGCACACCCCCGTGCCACCGACCCACGACCCAGGACGAGGGGGCGCAGCATGGACGCATTCACCGCAGGACTTCTGCAGCGCATAAGGGCGACCGAGTCCGACCTGTCGCGGGCTCGTGACGAGGGCGACGACTTCCTCGCCGAAGTGGAGCAGGCCGAGCTCGACGACCTGCGCCGCCTCGCCGCCGAACACGGTGTGGAAGTCGGCGCGTCACGCGTCTGATCGGCCCGCAGCACAACAGCGGAACCCCCCGGCGAATCCAGCGCCGGGGGGTTCCGTCGTTCTCGCGTCCTGCGCAGGCATCAGCCCGGTCAGTCGTGCCAGGCCCCGAAGTCCTCCAGCAGGCGCTGAAGGGGCTCGAAGACGCCCGGTGTACCCGCGACCGTCAGATCACGTGACGGGCGCTCCGAGGCGCGTCCGCCGGTCAGTGCGCCCGCCTCCCGCGCGATCAGATCCCCGGCGGCGAAGTCCCAGGCGTTGAGTCCCCGCTCGTAGTACCCGTCCAGGCGGCCGCAGGCCACGTCGCACAGGTCGACCGCGGCCGATCCGCTGCGCCGGATGTCCCGCAGCAGCGGGATCAGCCGGCCGGCCACCTCGGCCTGGTGGGCGCGGACCTCGGTGACGTAGTTGAAGCCCGTGGAGACCAGCGCCTGGTCCAGCGGGGGCGCGGGGCGGCAGGACAGCGCCCGCTCGCCCTCCCACGCACCCGTGGCCCAGGCACCGCCGCCGCGCACCGCGTGGTACGTCTCGCCGCGCATCGGTGCCGCGACGACCCCGACGACGGTCTCGCCGTCCAGCTCGGCCGCGATGGACACGGCCCAGGTCGGCAGCCCGTACAGGTAGTTGACGGTGCCGTCGAGCGGGTCGATCACCCAGCGGACGCCGCTCGTGCCCTCGGTGTCGGCGCCCTCCTCGCCGAGGAAGCCGTCGGCCGGGCGGCGGTCGGAGATCAGGCCGGTGATCAGCTTCTCCGCCGCGATGTCCATCTCGGTGACGACGTCGATCGGGCTCGACTTGGTCCTGGCCACCGCCAGGTCGGCGGGACGGCCGTCCCGCAGCAGCTCGCCGGCGCGGCGGGCGGCCTCCTGGGCCAGGTCGAGCAGTTCCCTGTGCAGGGCGTCGGTCACGGGTCTCCTCACGCGTAGGGGCTGTCGGCGCCCGCGACGGCCGGATGGGGGGCACGGCCCGGGCAGCAGCCGACCGGGCAGAGGTTGTGGCTCGCGCCGAGCGCGCCCAGGGCGCACGGCGTGACCTCCTGGCCGCGCTCCACGGCGGCCCGCTCCAGGATCAGCTCGCGGACCGCCGCGGCGAACCGCGGGTCGGCGCCCACGGTGGCCGAGCGGCGCACCGGCAGGCCCAGTTCCCCGGCCTTGGCCGTGGCCTCGGTGTCGAGGTCGTAGAGGACCTCCATGTGGTCCGAGACGAAGCCGATGGGCGCCATGACGACGGCCGGGGCGCCGGCGGCGTGCCGCTCCTCGAGGTGGTCGCAGATGTCCGGCTCCAGCCAGGGGATGTGCGGGGCGCCGGAGCGGGACTGGTAGACGAGCCGCCAGGGATGGTCGACGCCGGTGCGCTCACGGACCGCGTCGGCGATCAGCTGGGCCACGTCCAGGTGCTGCTCGACGTACGCACCGCCCTCGCCGTGGGCTTCGACCGGGCCGGAGGTGTCGGCAGCGGAGATCGGGATGGAGTGGGTGCTGAAGGCGATGTGGGCGCCGTCGCGGACGTCCTCGGGGAGGTCGGCCAGGGAACGCAGCACGCCGTCGACCATGGGCTCGACGAAGCCGGGGTGGTTGAAGTAGTGCCGCAGCTTGTCGATCTTCGGCAGGTCGAGGCCCTCGGCCTGCAGGGTGGCCAGCGCGTCGGCGAGGTTCTCGCGGTACTGGCGGCAGCCCGAGTAGGAGGCGTAGGCGCTGGTGGCGAGCACCAGGATGCGGCGCCGGCCGTCGGCGACCATCTCGCGCAGGGTGTCCGTCAGGTACGGCGCCCAGTTGCGGTTGCCCCAGTAGACCGGCAGGTCCAGGCCGTGCTCGGCGAAGTCCTTGTGCAGGGCGTCCAGCAGGGCGCGGTTCTGGTCGTTGATCGGGCTGACCCCGCCGAACAGGAAGTAGTGCTGTCCGACTTCCTTGAGCCGTTCCTTGGGGATGCCACGCCCACGCGTGACGTTCTCCAGGAACGGGACCACGTCGTCGGGGCCTTCGGGGCCGCCGAACGAGAGCAGGAGCAGGGCGTCGTACGGGGTGGCATCGAGCGCGTCTGGCATGGGTCGATCCTGCCACCCGGCTCTGACGGCCGGGCAACAGCGGGGTGAAGAGTCGAGTTCCAGCCGGTTTAGTCCGGTATTTCCGGCTGTCATTCCTGATGCAATTAGGGTCACCTAACTCGTAAGCTGTATCAGCCGCATTAGCGCCTTACCGATGCCCGGAGACCACGTGCCCAGCCCCTACCGCGCCCTGTTCGCCGAGCCCGGCACCAAGAGCTTCTCCGCCGCCGGCTTCGTCGGCCGGATGCCCCTGTCGATGATGGGCATCGGCGTGGTCACGATGGTCTCCCAGCTCACCGGGCGCTACGGCCTCGCGGGCGCACTGTCGGCCACCATCGCCCTGTCCGCCGCCACGGTCGGGCCGCAGATATCCCGGCTGGTGGACCGGCACGGCCAGCGCCGGGTACTGCGCCCCGCGACCCTGATGGCGCTCCTGGCGGCCGCCGGGCTGCTGCTCACCGCGCATCTCGGGTGGCCGGACTGGGTGCTGTTCGGCTGCGCGGCCGGCATCGGCACGGTGCCGAGCCTGGGCGCGATGATCCGGGCCCGCTGGGCGGCCCTGTACCGGGGCACGCCGAAGCTGCACACCGCCTACTCGTTCGAGTCGGTGGTGGACGAGGTGTGCTTCGTCTTCGGGCCGATCATCTCCATCGGCCTGTCCACGGCCTGGTTCCCGGAGGCGGGCCCCCTGCTGGCGGGCTGCTTCCTGGCCGTCGGCGTCTTCTGGCTGACCGCCCAGCGCGCCACCGAGCCGGAGCCGCACCCGCGCGAGCGGCACGACGGCGGCAGCGCGCTGCGCTCGGCCGGGCTCCAGGTCCTGGTGGCGACCTTCGTGGCCACGGGGACGATCTTCGGGGCGGTCGACGTGGTCACCGTCGCCTTCGCCGACGAGCACGGCCACAAGGCGGCCGCGAGCGTGGTGCTGGCGCTGTACGCGGCCGGTTCCTGTGTCGCGGGTGCCGTCTTCGGGCTGCTGCGCCTCTCGGGAGTCCCGGAACGTCGCTGGTTGCTGGGCGTGGGGGCGATGGCCGTGAGTATGATCCCCCTCCTACTGGTCGGAAACTTGCCGCTTCTGGCCGTGGCGCTGTTCGTTGCGGGGCTGTCCATCGCACCGACGATGATCACGACGATGTCCCTCATCGAAAAGCACGTACCTCGCGCGAAGCTGACCGAGGGCATGACCTGGGTGAGCACCGGCCTCGCGGTCGGTGTCGCGCTCGGCTCCTCCGTGGCCGGCTGGGTGATCGACGCAGTCGGCGCGCGTGCCGGGTACGGGGTTCCGGTCGTGTCCGGAGCCGTCGCGGTCGCGGTCGGTTTCCTCGGGTACCGCCGGCTTCGCAGGCCGGCCGCGGGTCGGGGAGGCACCGTTGAGCACCACAGCGAGCGCGAAGAACGGCACCTGGCGTAACTGGGGTGGCAATGTCGCCGCCCGCCCCGCCCGGCAGGTCGAGCCGGCCTCGGTGGAGGAACTGGCCGCGGCCGTGCGCAGGGCGGCCGAGGACGGTCTGAAGGTGAAGGCCGTCGGCACCGGGCACTCCTTCACGTCCATCGCCGCCACCGACGGTGTGTTGATCCGCCCTCAACTGTTGACCGGCATTCGCAACATTGACCGGGACGCCATGACCGTCACGATCGAGGCGGGCACCCCGCTCAAGAGACTCAACGCGGTCCTGGCGCGCGAGGGCCTGTCGCTCACCAACATGGGCGACATCATGGAGCAGACCGTCTCCGGAGCCACCAGCACCGGCACCCACGGCACGGGCCGCGAGTCGGCCTCCATCGCCGCCCAGATCAAGGCGCTCGAACTCGTCACCAGCGACGGCTCGGTGCTCAGCTGCTCCGAAAAGGAGAACCCGGAGGTTTTCGCGGCCGCCCGGATAGGTCTCGGCGCGCTCGGCATCGTCACCGCGATCACCTTCGCCGTGGAGCCGCTCTTCCTGCTCACCGCGCGCGAGGAGCCGATGCCCTTCGAGCAGGTGCTGGCCGAGTTCGACCAACTGTGGGCCGAGAACGAGCACTTCGAGTTCTACTGGTTCCCGCACACCGGCAACACCAACACCAAGCGGAACAACCGCAGCGCGGGCCCCGAGCAGCCCGTGGGGCAGCTGGCCGGGTGGTTCGAGGACGAGTTCCTCTCCAACGGCGTCTTCCAGGTGGCCCAGTGGGCCGGCCGCGCCGCCCCCGCGACCATTCCTGCGATCGCCCGGATCTCCAGCAAGGCGCTGTCCGCGCGAACGTACACCGACATCCCGTACAAGGTCTTCACCTCTCCGCGCCGCGTGCGCTTCGTTGAGATGGAGTACGCCGTCCCGCGCGCGGCCCTGACCGACACGCTGCGCGAACTGAAGGCCATGGTCGACCGCTCCGGTCTGCGCGTCAGCTTCCCGGTCGAGGTGCGCACCGCCCCGGCCGACGACATCACCCTGTCCACTGCCTCCGGCCGGGACAGCGCGTACATCGCCGTCCACATGTTCCGGGGCACGCCGTACCAGGCCTACTTCACCGCCGCCGAGCGCATCTTCACGGCGCACGAGGGCCGGCCGCACTGGGGCAAGGTGCACACGCGGGACGCTGAGTACTTCGCCGAGGTGTACCCGCGCTTCGGCGAGTTCACCGCGTTGCGGGACCGGCTCGACCCGGAACGGCTGTTCCAGAACGACTACTTGCGGAGGGTTCTGGGGGCGTAGGCGTCGCCGTGGGTCGCAGCGCCGCCGCCATCGACACCCGTCGACGGCACGTCCGAATAGGACGAGTGGATCGAAGGGGCCGAAGGGGCCGTGCGCTCACCGGACTTCGGGGAGTACGGACGAAACCATTCGTTCCGTTTCTGGGGATTGCGTGAAGTTCGCCACGTTCATGATCGGCAAAACGGGTTGCGTACGGCCAAGTCGCAGCCCTTACGAGAAGTTGGGCGGCGCGCCAATCCACGCACGTGGTCCAAATGGAGTACTGTTGCGAGCCCTGGGTCCGGTCTCCCACCAGGGTGTCCGCGGCCTTGCAGGACCGCCGGGAGGGGGCTTGTTGCACAGGGTGATGGAGTTCGTCACTTAGCGTTGCGAATAGGTAACCGTGCCATAACGGCGACCCAGGGCCCGTGCCCGACACGCCGGGCAACTCGGCAAGGTTGTGGCAGGCTGCACCCGGGCAGGCCACACTCGACTAGCGGAAGCAGCGACGCACGTGACGTCGGCAGGCACCACCCGGGAGGTCCCCATGCCCGAACTGCGTGTCGTGGCCGTCTCGAATGACGGCACACGACTGGTGCTCAAGGCTGCCGACTCTACGGAGTACACGCTTCCGATCGACGAACGGCTGCGCGCCGCCGTGCGCGGCGACCGGCCACGCCTCGGTCAGATCGAGATCGAGGTGGAGAGCCATCTCCGCCCCCGCGACATCCAGGCCCGTATACGTGCGGGTGCCACCGCGGAAGAGGTGGCACAGCTCGCCGGCATTCCCGTCGACCGGGTGCGGCGCTTCGAGGGTCCGGTACTGGCCGAGCGCGCCTTCATGGCCGAGCGGGCCCGCAAGACCCCGGTCCGCCGCCCCGGCGAGAACTCCGGCCCGCTGCTCGGCGAGGCCGTCCAGGAGCGGCTGCTGCTGCGCGGTGCCGAGAAGGACACCGTGCAGTGGGACTCCTGGCGCCGCGACGACGGCACCTGGGAGGTCCTCCTCGTCTACCGGGTCGCGGGCGAACCGCACTCGGCGAGCTGGACGTACGACCCGCCCAGGCGGCTCGTCCAGGCCGTGGACGACGAGGCGCGCTCGCTGATCGGCGAGTCCGACGACCTCGCCGTACCGGAGCCGAGCTTCCCGTTCGTCCCGCGTATCGCCAGGCTGCCGCGCGAGCGTTCGATGGACCGCGCCCTCGACCGGGGCGACCGGGAGCGGCCGAGCCTGCCGGCCCAGTCGTCCGAGCCCGCCGAGGAGAGCACGGGCGAACGCGACTCGCTCACCAGCCTGTTGGAGGCGGTGCCGAGCTTCCGGGGCGACCTGGTGGTCCCGGAACGGCCCGCGGAGTCCCCGGAGGAGCCCGCCGAGGAACCCGTGGCCGAGGAGCCCCCGGCGCCCGCCGCCTCGGCCGGCTCCGCCTACGCGGACGTCCTCATGCCCCGCTCGGTGGGCAGCCACCGAGACCGGCTCATCGGCGCCACCGACCGCCAGGCCGAGGCCGACGGCGTCCGCCCCGGCCGCCGCGCCGCGGTACCGAGCTGGGACGAGATCGTGTTCGGGACCCGGCGCAAGAAGCAGGAGTAAACCGGCCGTACGGCCGTATGAAGTGGGGGCACGCGCGCGCGTGCCCCCACTTTTCCTGTCGCCTACTGCGGGTCCGGCCCCACCGCGACCGGGCGGGACGGGTCCGAGGACCACTCCGACCAGGAGCCGACGTACAGCGCCGCCGGAATGTCCGCGACCGCGAGGGCCAGCACCTCGTGCGCGCCCGAGACGCCCGAGCCGCAGTAGACGCCCACCGGCGCCTCCTGGGACACGCCCAGGGCCTTGAAGCGGTCCCGCAGGTCCGCCGCGGGCAGGAAACGGCCGTCCGGGCCCACGTTCTCGTTCGTCGGCGCCGACACCGCGCCCGGGATGTGGCCGCCGACCCGGTCGATCGGCTCCACCTCGCCGCGGTACCGCTCCCCCGCGCGCGCGTCGAGCAACACGCCCGAGCGGGCCAGGGCGGCGGCCCCGTCCGCGTCGAGCAACCCGGCCGCGTCGGGCGCCGGTTCGAAGTCACCCTCCGCCGGGTCGGGCACGTCCGTCGACAGCTGCCCCTGCCAGGCCGGCAACCCGCCGTCGAGAACCCGCACGTCCGGGTGGCCCGTCCAGCGCAGCAGCCACCACGCGCGCGCCGCCGCCCAGCCCTGTCCGCCGTCGTAGACGACGACCGGACGGCCGGCCGACACGCCGGCGCGGCGCATGGCCGCGCCGAACTCCTCGAGGTCGGGCAGCGGATGGCGACCGTGCTCGCCTGGGGCCGAGGCCAGTTCCCGGTCCAGGTCGACGAAGACCGCGCCGGGGAGGTGCCCGGCCGTGTACTCGGCCCGGCCGTCGAACGCGGGGGCGCCCGCCGCCTTGGCCGTGGTCAGCTGCCAGCGGACGTCCAGCAGGACGGGCGGGCGCCCCCCGGCCAGGCCGGCGGCGAGTTCGGTTGCGGTGATGATGGCTGTCATGGGGTCCATCCTTACGTCAGGGGTGGCCGAGGCGTCCAGGTCCGGCTACTCTGCTCCGCCGGGCAGGCTCGATCACGAGGCGTACGGGATCGGGCACACGCTGTACAGCTGACGGACACCCGTCGGCCACCGTCAGGAAGCGTCCCAAGGCGGCAGATCGGACATCCTCCCAGGGGTACCGCCCGGGCGTCGGCGCACGGTGTGCGGCACGCCGGAGGATGCGGTACCGGCACGGGCGTGCACGCGCCAGCGGCACACCCCTTCCGGGGAGCGGAAGCGACACGGCCACCGCGAGGGGCCGGGGAGAGAGTGATCGATGACCGAGGCACGGGAGTCGGCCGGTCCGCACGCGCGGCGCACGCCGGGTACGCCCTGCTGGGTGAGCCTGATGGTGCACGGGCTGGCCACGACCGAGGAGTTCTACGGGGAGCTGTTCGGCTGGGAGTTCCGGCCGGGCCCGCAGCAGCTCGGCCCCTACGTGCGGGCGCTGCTGGACGGGCACGAGGTGGCCGGCATCGGCCAGCTGCCGCCGGACCGCCGGCTGCCGGTCGCCTGGACTCCCTACCTCGCCTCGGACGACGTGGACCAGACGGCCGACCAGGTGCGGCTGTGCGGCGGCACCGTGGCCGTCGGACCGCTGGACGCGGCCGAGGCCGGGCGGATGGCCATCGCGGCCGACCCCACCGGCGCGGTGTTCGGGATCTGGCAGGCGGCCGCCCACTTCGGCACGTCGCTCAGCGGCGCCCCCGGCACCCCCGCCTGGAACGAGCTGCTCACCTTCGAGACGGAGAGCGTCAGCAAGTTCTACGAGGTGGTGTTCGGTTACGAGGAGGAGCCGGTGTTGTCCGCCGGCTTCGACTACCTGACCCTGCGCATCGGGGGGCGTCCGGTGGCCGGCATCCACGGCGTCGGCCACGGTCTGCCCCGGGACCGGGGACCGCACTGGCTGACGTACTTCGAGGTCGCGGACGCCGACGCGACGCTGCGGCAGGTCGCCGAGCTGGGCGGGCGGGTGCTCAGGCCGGCCCATGACAGCGAGCACGGGCGGGTCGCCACGGTGGCGGATCCGGAGGGGGCGGTCTTCTCGGTGGTCCAGGAGCCGCGCTGACGCTCGACCACACACCACCCATGTGACGCATATCACATGACATGAATCGGGCCCTCTCCGGCCGCAGCAAAGCCTCTTGAGCTGTCCACCCGAAGCTGCATTCGCGGCGGGGGCGGGTGCCATCCGGCCGTGCGCCTTCGATTTGGTGCGACCGGGGCCTCCGGCACCCCTTCGGAGTTCCCACTTGCCGCCGCGGACCGCGCCGACAGGGCTCTGCCCGACCGGGTCGTGGCGGACAGCAGGGGGATCCGTTGGGAAGTGGCTGCACATTTCAATTCCCCTCGGAGCATGGCACTTTCCGGGCAAGACTTCTGCGAATTGAATGACAGACCGCGACAAGTGGCCTTCAGATGCTGGATGTAAGCACGCCGTAAGCATCGAAGTGCCGTTGAATTAAAGCCGGTTGCAGACAACACTGGATCGCGATGGAGGCGGCGCCGAAATTCCGGATCAGCTGACCGGGGCACCGGGCTCCCATCGGGAAGGAGGTGACCGGACATGGGCATGAAAATGACGATGACCACCCGCTGCTCGATCTCCGTGCGGTGGTGGCACGTGCGGATGGTCATCATCGTCATCGTCCTCGTGCTCTGGAGCGTGCCGGCTCAGGGACACGGCGGTACGACGCCGATCGATGCGCTGATGCATCAGTTCTGAGGGAGGCTGTGATCCCTCGCGGGGGGCGGTTGCCGGAACCGGCGGCCGCCCCATCGCATGGTCAGGCTAGCGCAGGACCAGCGACAGTTGAAGGTATTTCCGTCACCACTCGAAAATCCGTCTTGGAACCGCCCGGTAACTCCGCGGTCGGCGACCGTGATTGTGCGAATCGAAGGCACGGTACGGGCACGTCAAGATCACACGGAGAGAATTCTGCGAAATGCTTCCGCGCCGTAGTCGTCGGGTGCTCTGACGGGAGTCCCCTGGGCCTCGATCCAGGCGTGAAAACGGTAGGGGTCGACGGCCGTTCCGATGCACCAATCCGTCCTGCGCCTGCCGAGTGCGAGCATCATGAAAGTGGCCAGGGAGGTTTCCAGGCAGGCGGCACGCCCCGGGTACAGCACGGCGGCACGGCGTACCGCCGCCAGCGAAGCCGCCCCCTGCGAGGGAGTTGCTTCCCTTCGGCACCAACGGCGTCCGGTCCACTCCACCACGCGCAGGACGGTCCGAAACGGCAGGCGGATCAGCAGGAGCGCGCCCAACAGTCCGAGCAGTCCGAGTAGTCCGAGGGCGATGGTGCGCGCACCACCGCCGGTATGGCGCGGCCGTAACGGAGCGGCGGCCATGGGGACTTCCGCGCTGACGGGGTTGTGCACTGCTCGGGCCGCACCGGGACGGTCGGGGGGGCGGTGCCCTGTTTCCACTGCCCGTGCGCCGGTCGAACCGGCCGATGCCGATCCCTCACGTTCGGTGTCGTGGCAGCCGGTGGCGAGCAGCCCCCGGCTCACGAGAGCATCGACGAGTTCCCGGGCGTCCTCCTGGATTCGCTCGTGACAAGCCTCCGGGAAGAGCTGTGCCGTCACGCGTACTCCGGCATCGAAGTCCCGGCTGCGCCGCCACTCCTGCCACAGGACCTTCGCCACGGAGTTCATGGCGAAGCAGTGACCCGAGCGCACGTCCAGCAACACGGCGCCACCGTGTGCTCCCTGGCTCTCGCGTACGTGGCCGGGCACGTCCAACCGGGTCATCACGTCTCCTCACCCCCGGCGTGGGTCCGCAACCACACGTCCACGCCCAGCAGGCGGTTGAACGCCGGGAAGGGCGCGGCGAGCCCGGTCACCGCTCTGTCGAGTGACGCGATGACCCGCGCTGGTTCCACGATGCCGAGATCGGCGAGCGGCGACCCGGTGAGGCGGGCCCGGAGCGCCGACGCGGAGAAGCGGGCACCCAGGTAGTCCTCGGCCGCGTAGTCACCCTTGGTGCGCCGGTGCAGCACGGCGTCGGGGACCAACCCGTTCAGTCCGGCCGCCAGCAGTGGCTTCGCGGTGAACGGGTCCGCCTTCCGCGGCGCCGGCAGACTCATGCAGGCACGCACGACGTCCCCGTCGAGGAAGGGTGCCTGTGTCCACACTCCGTACGAACGCCCCACTGCCACGAGTTGGCTCTGCACCATTGCGGAGGCCCTCAGATCGCACAGGGCGGCGCGAGTGCCGGGGCTCGGCCGTGCCCCGTCCCGACGGATCTGCGCGGCGCGCTCGGCGGCCAGCTCGGCGAGGTCGCGGCGGATACGAGGTGTCAACCAGGAGGCCTCCGGCCCTGGGCTCGGCCACCAGGCGATCGCGTCCAGCCATTGCGGCGGATGCGGCTGGGGGTTCTCCAACTGGACGGCCAGTTCCTGCAGCATCCGGTCCAGGGGTGTGCGAGCCAGGCGCAGTGCCCGCCACGCGATGCTTGCCGGGGAGACGCGGCGCAGTCGACCGAGGGCAAGTGCGTCGTGCGCCAGCCGGAGCCGTTCGCCCGAGGCCGCCACTTCGCCTAGGTGGATGGGCGGCGCGGTCAGCAGGGCGTCACCGCCTTCCCCCGTCAGATGGGCTCCCGCGCCCTGCTGCGCGATGTGCGCGAGACGCAACCGCAATCGCGCCACGGCGGCGGTGGACGGATCGGGCTGGTCTGCGGCTCCCCGTGACTCCAAGCTGCGGTACGGCAGTGACGCGTCGCCGCCCCGCGTGACATGGAGCCGGATTCCGGATGACTGGCCGGCGTACCGAACGGCGTGTTCCAGGTCGCCGGCCGGGGCGTCGGGGTGGTGATAGACGAAGGCGTCCAGCGGTTCCGCGGCCTCCTCGGCGGCGAGGAAGGCCAGGGCGGTGGAGTCCATTCCTCCGCTGAAATCGCAGCTGATCCGGCCTGCGCCATGAGCGCGCAGTGCGACGGCCCGCTGCAGAGATGTCCGCAGGCGGGCCGCGCTCTCCTCGAAGCGGGCACCGCTGTCGGCTTCGAGCCGTTCGTACGGGCCATGTGTGACGGCGCCCGAGGAGTCGATCCGTAATGCTTCTCCCGGCTGCAGACGACGCACGCCCGCGAACGCCGACTGCCCCTCGGCGAGTTCGGGTACCGAGGGGCAGAAGATGTGTGCGGCGAGCGCTGTCGTGTCGACGGCGCTGTCCCTACCCGCCATCGCTGCCACTGCCGTCGCGAGCGTGGAGATGATCGTGCGGCCGTCGCACCGTGTGTAGTAGAGCGGGAACTGCCCGGCCAGGTCGGTGTAGACGGTGAGGTGACCACCGTCCTCCAGCACCAGGAGCAGATAGGCACCCGGCCATCGGGTCAGTCTCTCCCAGTGACCGTCCCGGGTCGAACGCACGAGATCGTGCCGCATCCGCTCCGTGTCGGCCAGGCACTGACCGACCGCGAGGAGTCGAGCCTGCGGGCACTCGACGGTGCGCACCTCACCGTCGTGCCAGGAGCCCCAGGACCACAGCACTGGCTCTTCGGGCCAGACTTGGGCAGCCGGAGGCGGCAGTGCGGGGCCCGGTGGCAGGACCCCGGCGAGGGCCGGCCCCCGCGGCAGACGAACCTCGTGACGACCGTCCCTGACCGGCTGACGGTCGGTGCACGGAGGGACGGGCATGGCGGCCACGAAGACCTCTACCAGTAGTACTGCGCATTGGCATCGGCGTTGCCGTTGGGCGAACTGCCCAAGGTCACCTCACGGACATGACCGAGGTCGATGAGCTCCGGTGGCACGTAGG
This sequence comes from Streptomyces sp. NPDC001816, assembly GCF_042892235.1. Lineage (NCBI taxonomy): Bacteria > Bacillati > Actinomycetota > Actinomycetes > Kitasatosporales > Streptomycetaceae > Streptomyces > Streptomyces sp. NPDC001816. Next base: position 154,273 of record NZ_JBIATY010000001.1, on the reverse strand, counting down.
CGAGCCTCTCACCGGAAGAGGGCGCCCCGTCGGGGTGCTTTCCCTGCCGGCCGTCCTCCACATGGTCGGACAGGAATTCGGAGAATGCGTCATGTGTCATCGGGCCGCCTTGAGTCAAGGGCGCGACTGCCTCGGAAAAAAATGGATGGCTCGAATGGCTTCTTCAGGCCACTCGAGCGCGCCCCCGCAGTGTAGCCACTCGCCCGTCCCGCAAGGTCGTGAACCGGAAAGTCGTCGACGCCCCGCTGGCCTGGCACTTTGCCATAACCCTGCGGTGTGTCGGCTCAGGTCCGTCGTGTCCGGCACGTCTCCTGGCGCGCCCCTCTTCCTGGTCGATGAACGGGGTTCGCTTATTCGAAGCCGAGGATCGGTACTCGCCTCCGCTTGCTCGTCATTTCGAAGAAGACTCATCGCGGAAACGGCGTCACGGCTATCAGCAGCGCAGCGGTGTCATGTCTCGAGCCGCCGCCGTCCCCGGCCGGCCGTCCGGACGTCTCAACCTTTTGCGGTGCTCGCCGGGTTCTCCTGCCCGCGCAGTCCCAGGACGAGCGCTCCCTGTGCCTCCGCGCGTGTTCCCAGCTCGCTCAACGTGAGATCGAACCCGGAGCCGGCGTCGACCGCGCCGGGAAGAGCGAAGCGGTACAGCGACTCCTTGCAGCCGTCGAGCAGCAGGTCGCACTCGGCCAGCTGGCCACCCACCACGACGACGTCAGGGTTGAAGAGGTTGCACAGCTGGGCGAGGAAGCGACCCAGGGTCCGGCCCGCGTCCTTGATCACCCGCGTGCAGACAGCGTCGTGCTCTTTGGCGGCTCGGATGACATCCTCCAGGTGCTCGAAGTCCGCGCCGGCCCTGGGGCGTGCCAACCGGACCTGTTGCACGAGCGCTTCGGCGCCGATCACCGTCTCCAGGCAGCCACGTCCGCCGCACTGGCACATCGCGCCGTCCGGGTCCACGGTGAGGTGGCCGATCTCCCCGGCCATCCCGCGGTGCCCCCGCAGCACGCTGTTGTGGACGATGATCCCTGCTCCCACACCCGTGGACACCTTCACGTAGACCACGGTCTCGGCGTGCTCGCGCGTGCCGTAGGTCTGCTCGGCCAGCGCGCCGAGGTTGGCGTCGTTGTCGATGACCGCACGGACCCCCAGGAGGTCCCCCAGGTCCTTTGCGGGGTTGTCCCCCGGCCGCCAGGGATGCAGGACGGGCCGGGTGAACTCGTTCGTGCGCGGATCGATCATCCGGGGTACGGCGACACCGAGCGAGAACACGTCGCTCCGCTCACGCCCGGTCGCTTCGATCACGTCGAGGATCATGTCCCGGACGACGGGAAGGGCCCGGTTCCAGCCTCTCGCGACCCCTTCGGCGTTCACCCGGACCGCCACGTCGTCGAATACCTTGTCGAGCCTGCGGGCAACCACCGTGACGTGGTTGAACCCTAGGTGCACGCCCACTCCCACCTGTTCTGTGGGAATGAGGAAAACCTTGCCGCCGCGCCCTTTCCCATCGGTTTTGGCGCCGCGCACGAGGCCGGCCCTTTCGAGCTCCTTCACCGCGGCGGAAACCGTCGCCTGGGAGAGGTGGGTGCGCCGTGCGATGCCGACCTGGGTGTCCGCTTTGATCGCGACGGCCAGAAAGACTTTCCTCCGGTTGGCGCTCCGTGTGGCCGACCCCGGTAACCGGTCGAAGACTTCACGAATGTCAGCCATGGCGCCCCCCGGTCGTCGCCTGCCCCCGCAGGTTGACTTTCCCTGCCCCGACCGTAGCAGGTGGATCTTCGATTCGAAGGTGGGACGACTTCAATTGGTTCGACGACCATTACGGGCATGCGACGTCCGGCATACGAAAACAATCAATGATGCCGATTGAAACTGACCGAAAATGCCAGTTTCGCAAGCGGAAAAAGATCAGCCAGGGCGGGCCTCGTTCTCGGAGCCTAGACCGAGGACACCGGCAGGACGTCCGGGGACAGCGTCGCCGCGCGGGCCACCGCTGCGGTCAACCGGCGCCGGTGGTGACGGCGGCACAGCACCTCGTAGCCGACCTCGCCCGCGGACTGGTTGACGTCGCCGACGACCACCTGGGCGCCTTCCACGACCATCTCGCCGCCTATCGTGCGGGCGTTGTGCGTGGCGCGGGCGCCGCACCAGCACAGCGCCTCGACCTGCAGCACCTCGATGCGGTCGGCCAGCTCCACCAGCCGCTGGGAGCCCGGGAAGAGCTTGGAACGGAAGTCGGTGGTGATCCCGAAGGCGAAGACGTCCATGCCGAGGTCGTCCACCACGCGGGCGAGCTGGTCGATCTGCTCGGGCGCGAGGAACTGCGCCTCGTCCGCGATCACATAGTCCGCGCGCCCGCCCCGCGAGAGGTGCTCGACGAGGTAGGCGTACAGGTCCTGGCCGTCCTCGACCTCCACCGCGTCGGTGACCAGGCCCAGCCGGGAGGACAGCTTGCCCTCGCCCGCCCGGTCGTCCCGGGTGAAGATCATGCCGGCCAGGCCGCGCGCGGAGCGGTTGTGCTCGATCTGCAGAGCCAGTGTCGACTTCCCGCAGTCCATCGTTCCGGAGAAGAACACCAGCTCGGGCATGAGGAGTTGAGCACCTTTCGGGGAGTGGTCACAGGGCGGGGCGGTTCAGGAGCGTACTTCGAGCAGCGGGACCAGCTGCTCGGCAGGGGTCATCGAACCGTGGTTGCCGGCCAGCGACGACTCCTTGGGCTCCTGCTCGGAGGCGATGATCAGGACGTCGTCGTGCGCGGCCGCGACCACGTCCCCGATGCGCGCGTACACCCGGTCGTCCACCTGCGGCCCGAACCAGCCCGCCGCGATCGCCTCGTCCCGCGAGGCCACCCAGAACTGCTCGCCGAGCACCTCGCGCCAGACGGTCAGTACGTCGTTCTCGGCGCCCGGCACCGCGTACACGTGCCGCGCCCGCCCCTCCCCGCCGAGCAGGGCGACTCCGGCGCGCAGCTCCCAGTCCTCGTCGAAGTCGATGCGGTGCTGCTCGTCGAAGGGGACGTCGACCATGCCGTGGTCCGCGGTGACGTACAGCGCGCTGCGCGGGGGCAGTTGCTCGGCGAGGCGCTGGGCGAGCCGGTCGACGTACATGAGCTGTCCGCGCCAGGTGTCGGAGGCGACGCCGTAACGGTGTCCGGCGCCGTCCAGCTCGGCGTAGTACGTGTACACCAAGGAGCGGTCACCGGCGGCCAGTTGCTCGGCGGCGAGGTCCATGCGGTCCTCGCCGGTGAGCCGTCCGTGGAAGGTGCCGCCGCTGAGCGCGATCTTGGTCAGCGGGGTGTGCTGGAAGGTCGGCGAGGACACCTGGGCGGAGTGCACCCCGGCCTCGTGGGCCAGCTGGAAGACCGTGGGGTACGGCTGCCAGGGGCGGGGGTCGGTGTACGGCTGCCAGCGGAGCTGGTTCATCAGCGCGCCGGTGGCCGGGTTGCGGACGGTGTAGCCGGGCAGTCCGTGGGCGCCCGGGGGCAGGCCGGTGCCGACGGAGGCCAGGGAGGTCGCGGTGGTCGCCGGGTAGCCGGCGGTGAGCGGGCGTCCGGTGCCGCCGCGCGAGCTGCCGAGCAGCGAGGTGAGGAAGGGGGCCTCGTCGGGGTGCGCCCGCAGCTGCTCCCAGCCGAGCCCGTCGACCAGGAAGACACAGGCCCGGTCGGCCGGGGTCAGTTCCTCGATCGTCGCGGTCATACCGGGGACGCCGAGACCGGCGGCCAGGGTGGGCAGGAGGTCGGCGAGGGAGCCACTGCCGTACTCGGGCAGCGGTGCGCTGTCGAGGGCGAGTGGTTCCGGGTGGTCCCAGGAGGACAAGGGCTGGGCCATCAGCGCGTGAGGTCCGCGGTCGCCTCGGAGATGGCCTGCGCGAAGGCGAGCGTCTGGCGCACCGTCTCCGGGCCGTCCCCGGCCTCGCTGACGCGCAGGCTGAGGTCGTCCGCCGTGGAGTTGCCCGTGTAGCCGTGGTCGGCCTCGCAGTTGGGGTCGCCGCAGGCGGCGGGCTCCAGGTCGATGCGGCTGACCGCGCCCCAGCCGATGGTCAGCACGACCTCGCGGGGCAGCGTGCCCGGCGTGTACTGCTCCGGGTTCGCGACGACCCGGCTGACCACGACCGACGAGATCCGGCCGAGCTTCACGGATTCCGTGGACGTCGTGGCGTACGGCGTCGGGGAGGTGCTGTCGGCGGCCTGCTCGTCGGTGTGGCTGACGATGAACCGGTTGCCGGTGAGGACGAGCACGGTCACATGGCGCCGCACCTCGTTCTGGTCGAACGTCGTCTCCTGGTGGACCAGGTACGACCGGATCGGCTCGCCGCCCACAGCGGCCTCCACCGCCTCGGACACGAGGGCCGGGTAGTAGCCGCTGCGCTCGATCGCCGTGCGCAGCCCCTGGGTCGTCGTACTGGTCTTGGCCATGGCGTCCATCTTAATCCGTGGGCAAGGGGGGTCCGGGCCAGTTGCGAGCACCTGTGGCGGCCTTCGCACCCGTGCGCGAGTGCCGCGGGACGAACCCCGACAGGATGTCCAGGCGCTCGGCGGCGATCAGGCAGGAGGCGGGGTCGGGCCCGCCGGCATCCGCTTCGAACGCGACGACGACGGGCGGCGCTTCGCCCAGGGCGCGCACGAGGCGCGCGGTCTCCTCGGCCGTGGGCGCACGGAAGACGGGGTCCTGGAAGCTGTGCGGACAGGAGACGAAGACCGCGTCGACGAAGACCAGCTCCAGGCCGTGGTGATGGGTGAGGTCGTAACCGGCGGCCAGCCGCAGCTGCCCGCCGTCCCAGACGATCACTTCCCAGTCCCACCAGCTGCCGACGGGCAGCCGGTGGCCGGCGATCTCCATGCGGTCCCCCCTCCCCCCTCAGTAGGCCGGCAGTGTGCGCGGGCCGAGGTCGTCGCGGGCGGGGGGCGGGGCGAGCCGGAGGGTGGCGCCGAGGACGCTCACGCCGTGCTGGGCGACGACGACCGGCTCCAGGGTGACGGCGACGACCTCGGGGTGGTCGTCCACCAGCCGGGACACCCGCAGCAGCAGCTCCTCCAGCGCGGGCGTGTCCACGGGCGTGGAGCCGCGCCAGCCGAACAGCAGCGGCGCCGTCCGGATCGACCGCACCAGCGAGGTCGCCTCGCGGTCGGTGACCGGGATCAGCCGGTGCGCCATGTCCCCGAGCAGCTGCGAGGCGGCCCCGGCGAGGCCGAAGGACAGCACGGCCCCGGCGGCCGGATCGATCACCGCCCGTACAACCGTGTCGACACCCCGGGGTGCCATCCCCTGCACCACCGGCCGCAGCTCCTCGGGCTGCCCGAACAGCTCGGTCAACTCGGCGTAGGCCCTGCGCAGTTGCTCCTCGTCCGCCAGGTCGAGGCGTACGCCGCCCAGGTCGGCCCGGTGCCTGAGGTGCGGGGCGGTGGCCTTGAGGGCCACGGGGTAGCCGAGGGCGCGGGCGGCCTCGGCGGCGGCGTCCGGGGTGGGGGCGGCCAGCGCCCGGCGCACGTGGATGCCGTACTTCTCGAGCAGCTCGCAGGTGCCCGCCTGCCCGATCGTGAGCCCCTGCCCACGCTCCAGCAGCCCTCCGATCAGCTCGGCGGCCCCCTTCTCGTCGATGTCGTCGTACTCCGGCACCCTGCCCGGATCGGCGGCCTCCCGCCGCCACTGCCCGTACTTCACGGCTTCGGCAAGGGCCCGGACGGCCCGCTCGGCGGCGGGGTAGGCGGGGATGAGGCGGGAGTCGGCGCCTTCCGGGGTGGGGTCCACAGGGCTTTCAGGAGGGGCTGCCGCTGTGGTGGGCAGTCGGTCCGCGGGGTGGAACGGGGGGGCACCGTCCTCGACGCCGGGTGCCTTCGCGAGGGCCTGGGGTGACGTACTGGCCGCAGCCGACAACGCCTCCGCAAGCCCTCCCAGCTCCACGTGCACCACCAGCACCGGCTTGCCCGGAACGGCAGCCGCGGCCGACCGAAGCGCCTCCGCCAGCTCCGCGTCCCCCGGCGACCCCTCTCCGATCGCCGGGATCGCCGTGACGACGACGGCGTCACACGTCTCGTCCGCCAGCGCCCGCGACAGCGCCCGATGGAAGTCCTGCGCCGTCGCCCCGGTCGTCAGGTCCAGCGGCGGCGACGGCCGCAGCCCCTCCGCGAGACAGCGGTCGTACGTCAGCACGCCGAGCGACTCGGAGTTCCCGACGATCGCCACGCGCGGCCCCGCGGGCAGTGGCTGCCGGGCGAGCAGCAGCCCCGCGTCGACCAGTTCGGTGATCGTGTCCACCCGGATCACGCCGGCCTGCCGCAGCAGCGCGGAGACGGTCGCGTGCGGCAGCCGGGTGGCCCGTACCGCGTGCCCCTGCGGCGCGGAGCCGACCCCCTGCACGACGACCAGCGGCTTCGCCGCCGCCGTGCGCCGGGCGAGGCGGGTGAACTTGCGCGGGTTGCCGAGGGACTCCAGGTACATCAGGACGACGTCGGTCTCCGCGTCGTCGTACCAGTACTGGAGGACGTCGTTGCCGGACACGTCGGCCCGGTTCCCGGCGGACACGAAGGTGGACACCCCGGTGACCCCGGTGACGCCTCCCCCGCGCCGGTGCAGCCGGGACAGCAGCGCGATGCCGATGGCCCCGGACTGGGTGAACAGGCCGATACGGCCCGGGCGGGGCATCTCGGGGGCGAGCGAGGCGTTCAGCAGGACGCCCGGCGCGGTGTTGATGACGCCGAAGGCGTTCGGGCCGATGATCCGCATGCCGTACGCGCGCGCGAGCTGGACCAGGGCCCGCTGCCGCTCGCGCCCCTCCGGCCCGCTCTCGGCGTACCCGGCGGACAGCACGACCAGTCCCTGCACCCCGTGCTCGCCGCACTCGGAGACGACCGCGGGCACGTGCTCGGCCGGTACGGCGACGACGGCGAGGTCCACCGGGCCCTCGATGTCCCGCACCGAGCGGTACGCGGGCACCCCGTCGACCTCCTTGAGGTCCTCGGGGAAGGCCTTGTTCACGGCGTACAGACGGCCGGGATGGCCGGCGTCCCGGATGTTGCCGAGGACGCTGCGGCCCACCCCGCCGGGCGCGCGGCCGACACCGACGACCGCCACGGAGCCGGGTGCCAGCAGCCGCCGTACCGAGCGGGCCTCGGCGCGCTGCTCCCGCGCGCGCTGCACCGCGAGGGAGCGGTCGGTGGGTTCGAGATCGAACTCCAGACGTACGACGCCGTCCTCGAAGCTGCGCTTCTGCGTGTACCCGGCGTCCGTGAACACCTTGATCATCTTGGTGTTGGCGGGCAGCACCTCGGCGGCGAAGCGGCGGATCCCGCGCTCGCGGGCGACGGCGGCGATGTGTTCCAGGAGGGCGGAGGCGACCCCGCGGCCCTGGTGGGCGTCCTGCACCAGGAAGGCGACCTCGGCCTCGTCGGCGGGAGCGGAGGCGGGCAGACCGTCGGCACCAATGCGGTCATAGCGTACGGTGGCGATGAACTCGCCGCCGATCGTGGCGGCAAGTCCCACCCTGTCCACAAAGTCGTGGTGCGTGAAGCGGTGGACGTCCTTGGCGGAGAGTCGTGGGTACGGCGCGAAGAAGCGGTAGTACTTCGACTCGTCCGAGACCTGCTCGTAGAAGCTGACGAGGCGATCGGCGTCATCAACGGTGATGGGCCGGATGCGCGCGGTACCCCCGTCGCGCAGCACCACGTCCGCCTCCCAGTGGGCGGGGTACTCGTGCCGGTCCTGCCGGTCCGCCGGGCTCTGCATGGGCCCCAGAGTAAGGCTCGCGTACGACAACGGCGCGAGGCAGTCTGTGCAGGACGGAAGTCGGACCGAGGCCGCGGTCCGACGGCACACCGGAGCGGGACGAAGGACCGTTCCGGGCACGCTTTGCGATATGGGAAACTGGTCTAGACAACCCTGAACACCGAAGGGCAGCAACACATGGCTGAGCGCCGCGTCAACGTCGGCTGGGCCGAGGGCCTCCACGCCCGCCCCGCATCCATCTTCGTCCGGGCCGCCACGGCCGCAGGTGTCCCGGTGACGATCGCCAAGGCTGACGGCAACCCCGTCAACGCGGCCTCCATGCTGGCTGTCCTGGGCCTGGGCGCCCAGGGCGGCGAGGAGATCGTCCTCGCCTCCGACGCCGAGGGCGCGGACATCGCCCTGGACCGTCTGGCCAAGCTGGTCTCCGAGGGGCTGGAAGAGCTCCCCGAGACCGTCTGAGGCATGCCAGGAAGCCGCGTCACCCTTTCCGGGTGGCGCGGCTTCCGCATTCTTTGCACCCGGTCCGGGGAATTCACCACAGGCACACCGAAGGCACGCGACCGCGAATTCACGGCGCACCGGGAAAAGGGCAGCGGAAATACCCGCCCATCGAATATCTCCTCTTTGTATACGGCGCCCGTGTTAATGCCGCAGGCTCTGCATGTTTACGGCATGTTGCGAGTTCCTCACACGCTCGGAGCGGTCCCCGCCCGAGGTGAACCGCAGCCGGTGCGCGCCCGTCGAGCGCTCCGTGTGCATCGCCGTGATCGCCCGCGCGCGCTCGCTGTCGCCGCGTGCCACCGCGTCCACGATCGCGCCGTGCTCCGCCCAGGAGTCCACCGGACTCGGCGGCGCCTCCACCGTGTACATCCAGGCGATCTTGTGCCGCAGCTGGGTCAGCATCGAGGACAGCGAGGGGCTTCCGGAGGCCTGCGCCAGCGTCTCGTGGAACCAGCCGCCCAGCGAGCGCAGATCGTCGCTGCTGCCCCGCCTGGCCCGCTCCTGGCCCAGCCGGACCAGCCCTCGCAGCACCTTCAGATGGGCCTCGGTGCGCCGCTGGGCGGCCCGGGAGGCGCCGAGCGGCTCCAGGAGCGTGCGCATCTCCAGCAGGTCGGCGGCCTCCTGCTCGGTCGGCTCGGCCACGCACGCGCCCGCGTGCCGTCGGGTCACCACGAAGCCCTCCGCCTCCAGGGTGCGCAGGGCCTCACGGACAGGGACGCGCGAGACGCCGTAGCGGCGGGCGAGGACTTCCTCGGTGAGGCGGCCGCCGCGCTCGTAGACACCCGCGACGATGTCGTCCCGGATCGCCGTGCACACCGAGTGCGCCGGAATACGCATGACCGACCTCCGCTTTAATCCCCGTGAAACGTCGACGATGGACGCATGTTCCGTGACTCTATTGCAATGAGCCGGAATTTCCGACGGCAGGCCGGAATCCATGGATATTTTTTGGACAGCGGATGCCGCAGGCACTGCGAAAAACGGCGAAAGCCCCGGCTCGTGAGCCGGGGCTTCGGGATGTCGTGCGCCGGAGCGTCAGACGTTCACGCCGTGCTGGCGGAGATAGGCGATCGGGTCGACGTCCGAACCGTACTCGGAGGTCGTGCGGGCCTCGAAGTGCAGATGCGGTCCGGTGACGTTGCCGGTCGCGCCGGACAGGCCGATCTGCTGGCCCGGGAGGACCTTCTGGCCCACGACGACGCCGATGGACGACAGGTGTCCGTACTGGGTGTACATGCCGTCGGCCATCCGGATCACGATCTGGTTGCCGTACGCGCCGCCCCACCCGGTGGAGACGACCGTGCCGGAGCCGACCGCGTGGACGGACGTCCCGCTGGCCGCGTGGAAGTCGATGCCGGTGTGGGAACCGGAGGACCACAGGGAGCTGCTGGCCTTGTAGCCGGTGGAGACGTACGAGTGCGCGATCGGGGCGACGAAGGCGTTCAGGCGCTTGCGCTCGGCCTCTCGCGCGGCGCGGGCCTGGGCCTCGCGCTCCTTCTTCGCCTCCATCGCGGCCACCTTGGCCGCGGCCTCCTCGGCCGCCTTCTGCCGGGCGGCCACCAGCTGGGCCTCGGCCTGCGCGTCGATCTGCTCGGCGACCGAGTCGCTTTCGGTGATGACCGGGGTGAGGCCGGTGTCCTCGACGGAGTTGTCCGCGGCGAGCGCCGGGCCGGCCGCCAGGGTGCCGACGACACCGGTGGTGGTGAGGGCCGCGACACCGGCCGCCTGAACGGTGGTGCGCTTGACCCGGCCGGGCTTGCGGTGCTTCCCGGTGGCGTACATGAACGCCATGAAGTGGCTGGTCCTTTCCTTCCCTCTCGCCTACCGGGTTAGCTGACGGGTTCGGAGCAGGAAGGTCTCCTACGGACCCCCTCGCCGGTGCGCGGGCGTCCGATTCACCCCAGGGACTGCGGTGGGTCCCCGGCTCCCCTGGCTCGCGCCGTGGGGGGACTCGGCGATGACTGTCCGGTGCCGCGGGCGCGGCGCACTGCCTGACGAACAGCCCGGTCGACGCTATGCGGCCCGACTTTCGATCCCCAAACGGATCCGGGCTTTTGTAGCGCATCCCACAGGCCAGACAGGCAACCTCTGCCCCAATTCGGACATCTGGGGAAGGGCTCCGCACGGCAAAGGGCCCTGACGACCCGTCGGATCGTCAGGGCCCCACGCGCGCGGTGCGCCGTAAGCCGCTACTCGGCTGCCACGACGGTGACTTCGCCGATGCCGAGCGCCTCGACCGACGCCTTGATCTCGGCCGCGTCACCGACGAGGACGGTCACCAGGCGGTCCACCGGGAAGGCGTTGATGACCGCCGCGGTGGCCTCCACGGTGCCGGTGCCGGCGAGCTGCTGATACAGAGTCGCCTGGAAGTCGTCGGGCAGGTACTGCTCGACCTGGTCCGCCAGCGTGCTCGCGACGGCCGCCGCGGTCTCGTACTTCAGCGGCGCCACACCGACCAGGTTCTGCACGGCGACGTCCCGCTCGGCGTCGGTCAGGCCCTCCGCGGCGAGCGTGCGCAGCACCGTCCACAGGTCCTGCAGCGCGGGACCGGTGTTCGGGGTGTCCACGGAGCCGCTGATCGCGAGCATCGCGGCGCCCGTGCCGTCCGGCGCGGAGCGCAGGACCTGCCCGAAGGAGCGCACGCCGTAGGTGTAGCCCTTCTCCTCGCGCAGGACGCGGTCCAGGCGGGAGGTGAGGGTGCCGCCGAGGCAGTAGGTGCCGAGCACCTGGGCGGCCCACACGCGGTCGTGCCGGTCGGGTCCGATCCGGCCGATGAGCAGCTGGGTCTGGACGGCGCCCGGCCGGTCGACGATGACCACCCGGCCGGTGTCGTCGGCGGTCACCGGCGGCACGGGCCGCGGCGCGCCCGGGGTGCCCGTCCAGGCGCCCAGGGTGTCGGCGAGCAGCTCGTCCAGGTCGGTGCCGGTGAGGTCGCCGACCACGACCACGGTGGCCGTGGCGGGCCGCACATGGCGGTCGTAGAAGGCGCGGACGGCCGAAGCGTCGATCTTCTCGACCGTCTCCTCGGTGCCCTGGCGCGGCCGCGACATGCGCGAGCTCGCCGGGAACAGCTCCTTGGAGAGTTCCTTGGCGGCGCGGCGGGCCGGGTTGGCCAGCTCGTGCGGGATCTCGTCCAGGCGGTTGCGGACCAGCCGCTCGACCTCGCTCTCGTCGAAGGCGGGCGCGCGCAGGGCGTCGGCGAGCAGGCCGAGGCCCTTGGCCAGGCGGGAGGCCGGGACCTCCAGGCTGAGGCGGACGCCGGGGTGGTCGGCGTGCGAGTCGAGCGTGGCGCCGGCCCGCTCCAGCTCGGCGGCGAACTCCTCGGCGGAGTGCTTGTCGGTGCCCTCCGAGAAGGCCCGCGCCATGATCGTGGCGACGCCCTCCAGAGCGGGCTTCTCGGCGTCCAGGGGCGCGTCCAGCAGGACCTCGACGGCGACGACCTGCTGGCCGGGGCGGTGGCAGCGCAGCACGGTCAGGCCGTTGTCCAGCGTGCCGCGCTCGGGAGCGGGAAACGCCCACGGCCTGGCCTCGCCCGGCTGCGGCTGGGGGTGGAAGTCCATCGTGGCGAGCTCGGTCACTTGGCCGTCTCCTCGTTGTCGCTCTGGTCGGCGCCCGCCTCTACGGTCGCTTCCTGCTCCGGGTCCTCGCCGCGCCCCGCCTCCTCGGTGTGCTCGGCGGACTCGGCGGACAGCGGCTCGTAGACGAGGACCGCGCGGTTGTCGGGGCGCAGGCAGGCCTTGGCGACCTCCTGGACCTCCTCTGGGGTCACCTCGAGGACGCGCTGGACGGCGGTCAGGGCGAGCTGCGGGTCGCCGAACAGGACGGCGAACCGGCACAGTTCGTCGGCGCGGCCGGCGACCGTGCCGAGCCGGTCCAGCCACTCGCGCTCCAACTGGGCCTGGGCGCGCTCCATCTCCTCGGCCGTGGGGCCCTCCTCGGCGAACCGGGCCAGCTCCTCGTCGATCGCGGACTCGATCACCGGCACCTCGACGTCACCGGAGGTCTTCACGTCCAGCCAGCCGAGCGAGGGCGCGCCGGCCAGGCGCAGCAGGCCGAAGCCGGCCGCGACGGCCGTACGGTCGCGGCGCACGAGCCGGTTGTACAGGCGGGAGGACTCGCCGCCGCCGAGGACGGTCAGGGCCAGGTCGGCCGCGTCCGCCTTGCGGGTGCCGTCCTGCGGGAGCCGGTAGGCGGCCATCAGGGCGCGCGCCGGGACCTCCTCCTCGACGACCTCACGCAGCTGCTCGCCGATGATCTCGGGCAGGGAGCCGTCGCGGGGCTCGGGCTTGCCGTCGTGGGAGGGGATCGACCCGAAGTACTTCTCGATCCAGGCGAGGGTCTGCACGGGGTCGATGTCGCCGACCACGGAGAGCACCGCGTTGTTCGGCGCGTAGTAGGTGCGGAAGAACTGGCGCGCGTCCTCCAGGGTGGCCGCGTCCAGGTCCGCCATCGAGCCGATCGGCGTGTGGTGGTAGGGGTGGCCCTCCGGGTAGGCGAGGGCGGTCAGCTTCTCGAACGCGGTGCCGTAGGGCACGTTGTCGTAGCGCTGGCGGCGCTCGTTCTTGACCACGTCCCGCTGGTTCTCCATGGACTCGTCGTCCAGGGCGGTGAGCAGGGAGCCCATGCGGTCGGCCTCCAGCCAGAGGGCGAGCTCCAGCTGGTGGGCGGGCATGGTCTCGAAGTAGTTGGTGCGCTCGAAGCTGGTGGTGCCGTTCAGGGAGCCGCCGGCGCCCTGCACCAGCTCGAAGTGGCCGTTGCCCGTGACCTGCGCCGACCCCTGGAACATCAGGTGCTCGAAAAGGTGAGCCAGGCCGGTGCGTCCCTTGACTTCGTGGCGGGAGCCGACGTCGTACCAGAGGCACACCGCCGCCACCGGGGTCAGGTGGTCCTCGGAGAGCACCACGCGCAGACCGTTGGCCAGGCGGTGCTCGGTCGCTGTCAGGCCCCCGGAGCCTGCCTCGGCTGTGGTCGTGTGACCCATGGGCATGTACGTCCCTTCGCGAGCGGAGGCGGTCGTCGAAACCGCTGTTTTCCTGCCGGTCCTGCCACTGTATGCAAAGCGTGCGAGGCCTCGGCGAAGTTCCCGCCGGACGTACGCCCACAGCGGATCGCGTAGCCTGCGCCGGACCCGGCTCCGCGGGTGCGGGAATCCCGCTGGGACCGGGTCATGGCACGGCTTGTCAGTGCCTCGGTCCACAATGGTCCGCGTCAGATCCATCAAACGCCTCAGTAGCAAGGAGCCGGCAGCGATGGCCCGCCGCAGCACGAAGACCCCGCCGCCCGACGACTCGTACGAGGAGAAGATCCTCGACATCGACGTCGTGGACGAGATGCGTGGCTCCTACCTTGAGTACGCGTACTCGGTCATCTACTCGCGCGCCCTGCCGGACGCCCGTGACGGCCTCAAGCCGGTGCACCGCCGCATCGTCTACCAGATGAACGAGATGGGCCTGCGCCGCGACCGCGGCTACGTGAAGTGCGCCCGGGTCGTCGGCGAGGTCATGGGCAAGCTGCACCCTCACGGCGACGCGTCGATCTACGACGCCCTGGTGCGCATGGCCCAGCCGTTCTCGATGCGCCTCCCGCTGGTCGACGGCCACGGAAACTTCGGCTCGCTGGGCAACGACGACCCGCCGGCCGCCATGCGGTACACCGAGTGCCGGATGGCCGAGGCGACGAGCCTGATGACGGAGTCGATCGACGAGGACACGGTCGACTTCACGCCCAATTACGACGGCCAGGAGCAGGAGCCGGTGGCACTGCCCGCCGCCTTCCCGAACCTGCTGGTCAACGGCTCCTCGGGCATCGCGGTCGGCATGGCGACGAACATGCCGCCGCACAACCTGCGCGAGGTCATCGCGGCTGCCCGCCACCTGATCAGGCACCCGAACGCGGACCTGGACGCGCTGATGCGGCACGTCCCGGGCCCCGACCTGCCCACCGGCGGCCGGATCGTCGGCCTGGACGGCATCCGGGACGCGTATGCGACGGGCCGCGGCACCTTCAAGATGCGCGCGACGGTCTCGATCGAGACCGTGACCGCCCGCCGCAAGGGCCTGGTCGTCACCGAGCTGCCGTTCACGGTCGGTCCGGAGAAGGTGATCGCGAAGATCAAGGACCTGGTCAACGCGAAGAAGGTCCAGGGCATCGCCGACGTCAAGGACCTCACCGACCGCGAGCACGGCCTGCGTCTGGTCATCGAGATCAAGAACGGCTTCGTGCCGGAGGCGATCCTGGAGCAGCTGTACAAGCTCACTCCGATGGAGGAGTCCTTCGGCATCAACAACGTGGCCCTGGTGGACGGGCAGCCGCTCACCCTGGGCCTGAAGGAGCTGCTGGAGGTCTATCTCGACCACCGCTTCAACGTCGTGCGGCGCCGCAGCGAGTTCCGCCGCGGCAAGCGCCGTGACCGTCTGCACCTGGTCGAGGGTCTGCTGACCGCGCTGGTCGACATCGACGAGGTCATCCGGCTGATCCGGTCCAGCGAGAACTCCGCGCAGGCCAAGGAGCGCCTGATGGAGCGGTTCTCGCTGAGCGAGGTCCAGACGCAGTACATCCTCGACACGCCGCTGCGCCGGCTCACCAAGTACGACCGCATCGAGCTGGAGGCGGAGAAGGAGAAGCTCACCGCGGAGATCGCGGAGCTGACCCGGATCCTGGATTCGGACGCGGAGCTGCGCAAGCTGGTCTCGGCCGAACTGGCCGCCGTCGCCAAGCAGTTCGGCACCGACCGGCGCACGGTGCTGCTGGAGTCGGCCGGCGCCCCGGTGGCCACCGTCCCGCTCCAGGTCGCCGACGACCCGTGCCGGGTGCTGCTGTCCTCCACGGGTCTGCTGGCCCGTACGGCGGACAGCGAACCGTTCACGGTGGACGCCGACGCCAGGCGCGCCAAGCACGACGTGATCGTCTCGGCGGTCCCGGCGACCGCCCGCGGTGAGATCGGCGCGGTGACCTCGGCGGGCCGCCTGCTGCGGATCAACGTGGTCGACCTGCCGCAGCTGCCCGCGACGGCGACGGCGCCTAACCTCGCCGGAGGGGCGCCGCTGGCGGAGTTCGTCTCCCTGGAGGACGACGAGACGGTGGTCTGCCTGATCACGCTGGACGAGTCGTCCCCGGGTCTGGCGCTCGGCACCGAGCAGGGTGTCGTGAAGCGTGTGGTGCCCGACTACCCGTCCAACAAGGACGAGTTGGAGGTCATCACGCTCAAGGAGGGCGACCGGATCGTCGGTGCGGTGGAGCTGCGGACCGGCGAGGAGGACCTGGTGTTCATCACGGACGACGCGCAGCTGCTGCGCTTCCAGGCCTCCATCGTCCGCCCGCAGGGCCGCCCGGCCGGCGGTATGGCGGGCATCAAGCTCACCGAGGGCGCGAAGGTCATCTCGTTCACGGCGGTCGACCCGGCCGCCGACGCGGTGGTCTTCACGGTGGCGGGCTCGCGCGGCACGCTGGACGACTCCGTGCAGACGACGGCCAAGCTGACCCCGTTCGACCAGTACCCGCGCAAGGGCCGGGCCACCGGCGGCGTGCGCTGCCAGCGGTTCCTGAAGGGCGAGGACTGCCTGTCGCTGGCCTGGGCGGGTCCCGTCCCGGCCCGGGCGGCGCAGAAGAACGGCACCCCGGTGGAGCTGCCGGAGCCGGACCCGCGCCGGGACGGCTCGGGCACATCGCTGGCGAAGACGGTGTCAGTGGTCGCGGGACCGGTGTTCTAGCCCACGTACGCCACTGCGTCGGGCTCCTCCTCGGAGCCCTGTACGTACCGCAGGACGCCCCACATGCCGTGCTCGTCGGCGTGTGGGGCGTCGTTCCTGCACCCCTCCAGCTCCTTGCCGAGGGCGTCCGCCGCGATGCCGGAGCCGATCAGCACGAGCTGGGTGCGGCGGGCGTCGGCGGGCGGCCACGGTTCGGGGTGGAAGCGCAGGAACGGGCCGACGGCATGGACGGCGTACCGGTTGACGGCGTCGTACGGCCCGAAGTCCACGTACCCCTTGATCCGGTACAGCCCCTGCGGACGGCTGTCCAGGAACCGCATCAGCCGACGGGGCTCCATCGGCACGTCGGAGGTGAAGGACAGACTGTCGTAGCCGGTGTGCAGGTGGCCGTGATGGTCGTCGTCGCCGCCGTGCTCGTGCAGGTCGTCGAAGGACAGCTGCCCGATGCGCTCCTCGCTGGGGCGGCAGTCGAAGAGGAACTCCGGGTCGATGCGGCCGTAGGTGGCGGGGACGACGGCTGCCCGCTCGGTCAGCGAGCGGACCAACCGCAGGACGCGGTCGGCGTCCGGCGCCCGGTCGAGCTTGTTGACCACGACGAGGTCGGCGAGGGCGAGGTGCCGGTCGATCTCGGGGTGCTGGGCTCGGGTGCCGTCGAACTCGGCGGCGTCGACGACCTCGACGAGGCCGCCGTAGACGATGCCGGGATGCTCGCTGGCGAGCACCATCCGCACGAGTTCCTGCGGCTCGGCAAGGCCGCTGGCCTCGATGACGATGACGTCGATGCCGGCGGCGGGCGCGGCGAGCCGCTCCAGATAGACGTCGAGTTCGCTCGCGTCGACCGCGCAGCACAGGCAGCCGTTGCCGAGCGAGACGGTCGAGTCGCCGAGGGCGCCGGCGACGGCCATGGCGTCGATCTCGATGGCGCCGAAGTCGTTGACGATCGCCCCGATGCGGCTGCCTCCGCTGCGGTGCAGCAGGTGGTTGAGGAGCGTGGTCTTCCCCGAGCCGAGGAATCCGGCGAGTACGACGACGGGGATCTGCTGCGGGGTGCGGCTGTTGCCCAACGGGCGCCCTCTCTCACGTGGACCGACTGCCGGACCAGGATAAAGAGCGGGGCCTCGTGGGGAGGGGCGCCGCCGGGGCCCGCGTGCGCATCGGGCCGGGCGCCGGCGGCTCGCGGGGGTCTCTCAGGGCTGTGCCGGCACCGCGGCCGGCGGCTCCGGGCCCACGTACTTCGCGACCGGCCGGATGATCTTCGAGTCGTCCGCCTGTTCCAGGATGTTGGCGCTCCAGCCGACCACCCGGGCCGCCGCGAAGGTGGGGGTGAACATCTCCCGGGGCAGGCCGCACAGTTCCATGACCACGCCCGCGTAGAACTCGACGTTCGTGTGCAGTTCGCGGCCCGGCTTCAGCTCGGCGAGGATCGCCTCGACCTGCCGCTCGACCTCGACGGCGAAGGCGACGCGTGCGCCTCCGAAGCCCTGGGCGATCTCGCGCAGCATCCGCGAACGGGGGTCCTCCGTGCGGTAGATGGCGTGCCCGAAGCCCATGATCCGGTCGCCGGCGAGCACCCGCTCCCGGATCCAGGAGTCGATGCGGTCGGGCGTTCCGATCGCGTCCAGGGTGTCGAGGGCGCGGCTGGGGGCCCCGCCGTGCAGCGGCCCGGACAGTGCGCCCACGGCCCCGACCAGGCAGGCCGCCACGTCGGCACCCGTGGACGCGATGACCCGCGCGGTGAAGGTTGATGCATTGAATCCGTGATCAATGGTTGAGATCAGGTATTGCTCGACGGCACGGGCTCGCCGAACGTCCGGTTCCTCACCCGTGAGCATGTACAGGTAGTTGGCCGCGTACGACAGGTCCTCGCGTGGCTCCACCGCGTCGAGGCCCTGCCCCAGCCGGTGGAGCGCGGTCAGCAGGGTCGGTACGGCCGCGCAGACGGCGACGGTGTCCGCGCGGCGCCGGTCGGCGTCGATGTCGTACACCGGCCGGAACCCCTGCGCCGCGCCCAGCAGCGACAGCGCCGTGCGCAGCCCGGCCAGCGGTCCGGAGATGCGGCTCGCCGCCGCTATGGCGGGCAGGGCAGCGCGGACCTCCTCGGGCAGCCGGCGCAGTCTCGCGGTCTCGGCGGTGAAGGCGGCGCGGCGCTCCGCGTCCGGGAGCGTGCCGTGGACGAGGAGGTGCCAGACGTCTTCGAAGCCGCGGGTCCGCGCGAGTTCGACGGCCGAGTACTGGCGGTAGTGGTAGAAGCCCTCGAGCCCCCGTACGTCCCCGATCTCGGTGTCGGTGACGACGACTCCGGCGAGGCCGCGCGGTACGTCGACACGGGGTGCGGTCCTGCTGATGGACATCATGTTCCTCCCTGGACTTGATCCGACTGTCCATGCTTGATGACTTTCGTGTCAATGTTGATCCAATCAATGCATGGCTATCAAGGTGTGCAGGGGCGGCTACGGTGACCTCCATGCGCGATCACGAACCCGCTCCCGACCGTCCCGGGCAAAGGCTGACCACCAAGGAGACCGCCGAACTGCTCGGCGTGAAGCCGGAGACGGTGTACGCCTACGTGAGCCGCGGCCTGCTCAGCAGCAGGCGCGAGCCGGGCGGCCGCGCCAGCACCTTCGAAGCACGCGAAGTCGAGGCCCTGGCCCGGCGCAACCGGCGGGAAGCGGCGGGGAGTCCGGGCTCCGGCGGGGATCTGTCCGTCCGGACCCGGCTCACCTTCATCGACAAGGACCGGTACTACTTCCGTGGCGTCGACGCCACGGAGCTGGCCGCCCGCCACTCCTACGAGGAGGTCGCGGAGTGGCTGTGGACGGGCCGGATGACGCGGGGCGTGACCTTCACCGCGCCCGAGGAGACCGTCGAGGTCGCCCGCCACGCCGTGCGCGCCCTGCCCGAGCACACCTCCCCCACCGACCGGCTGCGGGTGGCGGCGATCGCCGCGGCGGCCGAGGACCCGCTGCGTTTCGACCTGTCCGAGCAGGCCGTGCTGAGCACGGCGCGCACCCTCATCCCCACGCTCGTCGCCGCGCTGCCGCCGGTCCTGCACGCCCCCAAGGACGACGGCCCGCTGGCCCACCGACTGTGGGGCCGGCTGACCGGACGCCCCGCCGACGAGGCGGCACTGCGCGTCCTGGACACCGCCCTCGCCCTGCTCGTCGACCACGACCTGGCCGCCTCCACGCTCGCCGTCCGGGTCGCCGCCTCGGCCCGCGCGCACGCCTACGCGGCCGTCTCGGCCGGACTCGGCGTCCTGGAGGGCCCGTTGCACGGCGCCGCCAGCGGCCTGGCCCACCGGATGCTGCTCGACGTCCTCGACCAGGGCACCGCCGTCCCGGTGATCGCGGACGAGCTGCGCGCGGGACGCCGTATCCCCGGACTCGGTCACCGGCTCTACCCCGGCGAAGACCCGCGCGCGCGGGTCCTGTTCGGCCTCCTGGAACAGCTCCCGCGAGCAGAACCCGCTCTGCTGGCGGCCCGTGACATCGTCGCCACGACCGCCCGTCACACCCCGCTGCACGCCAACGTCGACCTGGCCCTCGCGGTGTTCACCGCCTCCTGCGGCATGCCCGCCACGGCCGGCGAGACCATCTTCGCCGTGGCCCGGACGGCGGGCTGGATCGCCCACGCCCTGGAGGAGTACGGCGAGCGTCCGCTGCGCATGCGCCCCAGCGGTCACTACGTCGGTCCGCGCCCTCCGCAGCCCCTCCCGGAGTAGCGCACGGGCACGGCCGGAAGTCGCCCCGGGGAAAGTCAGGTTAGGCTCACCTCTGTGAGTAGGTGCGCGACCGTCTCCCGGAGCCTCGACGAGCCCGTTTCCGGCACGGCTGCCACGGCGACGACGTGGCTGCTGCTGGAACAGCCCGGCCCGTGGGGCGTCAAGGCGCTCACTTCGAGCCATCTCGACCCCACATTGGGCCGCGCCCTGGAGGCCGCCGCCGAGGGAACCGGCGTCCGCGTCGCGCTCATCCGGCGCCCCGGCCGCCACGCCGACCCGGGCACGCCCGCGCTCCGGCAGGTGTACGTGGCCCACACCGTCCCCGGGAACGTCTGGCTGCACAGCGCCACCACCCGCGATCCGCACCGGCTGCTCGGCCTCGACTTCGCCGCTCTGGGCGCGGGCGACCACCGTTCCTTCGGCGCGGCGCTGGACGGCAGGCCGCACACGGGCGACCCGCTCGCGCTCGTGTGCACCAACGGCAAGCGCGACCGCTGCTGCGCACTCCTGGGCCGCCCCCTCGCCGCCGAGCTGGCCTCGTCCGGTGTTCGGGGCGTCTGGGAGGTCACCCATCTGGGTGGTCATCGCTTCGCGCCCACGGTCCTCGTCCTGCCGTACGGCTACGCCTACGGCCGCGCGGAGGCACACACCATCAAGGAGGCCCTGCACGGGGTCCAGGAGGGCCACGTGGTGGTCGAGGGGTGCCGCGGGTGCTCCGCCTGGGACCGGCCCGGCCAGGCGGCCGAGCTGGCCGTGCGCTCGGCGGCGGGCGAGTACGCGGCGGGCGCGCTGAGTGTCGTACGGACCGAGGGCAGGGCGCCGCGCTGGGAGGTCGTGGTCGCCCACACCGACGGCCGCCACTGGCTCGTCACCGTGGCCCAGGGCGCGTCCCTGCCGCCGCGCCCGGAGAGCTGCGGCGCGGCGGTGCTCGGGACGCCGGCGCGGATGGACGTGGTGGCCGTGCGCGAGTTGCGGACGACGGCGCTGGCGAGCTGATCCGGCCCACTCCCGCGGCCGCGTCTTCAAGATCCCCCGCACCCACTTCTTCAAGAAACGGTCAAGAGATCCACGCCACACCCGCTACGGCGACCGACGTCCCCCCACGTACCGTCGTGGGTATGAGCCCCACTCCCCCCGCACGCCGCCTGCGCCTCGGTCTGCCGCGGCGGGTCTTCTCGCAGGTGCTGCTGATGCAGGTGGCGATCGCCGCGGGGGTCGCGGTGCTCGCGACCGGGCTCTTCCTGGCTCCGCTGAGCAAGCAGCTGGACCAGGAGGCGATGCGCCGCGCGCTGGCCATCGCCCAGACCACGGCACAGGACCCGCAGATCGCCGAGGGCGTCGAGCACACCCCGCCGACCCGCAGCGGACCGGTGCAGCAGGAGGCCGAGCGGATCCGGAAGGCCACGCACGCCGAGTACATCGTGGTGCTGGACCGGCGATGGATCCGCTGGTCTCACCCCACCCCGAGCGAGATCGGCCACCGGGTGTCCACCAGCCCCCGCGACGCGCTGCGCGGCAAGGAGGTCATGGAGATCGACAAGGGCACCCTGGGCCGCTCGGCCCGCGGCAAGGTGCCCCTGTACGACGCCGACCACCGGATCATCGGGGCGGTCTCGGTCGGCATCGCGTACGACAGCGTGCGCGCCCGGCTGATCGGCGCGATCCCGGGGCTGTTCGCCTACGCCGGCGGCGCTCTCGCGGTGGGCGCGCTGGCCGCCTGGCTGATCTCCCGGCGGGTGCAGCGGCAGACCCGGGACCTGGCCTTCTCCGACATCTCTGCGCTGCTCGCCGAGCGCGAGGCGATGCTGCACGGCATCCGGGAGGGCGTGGTCGCCCTCGACCGCGGCGGCCGCATCCGGCTGCTCAACGACGAGGCACGGCGGCTGCTGGGCATCGGCGACGAGGCCGTCGGCAAGTCCCTGGACGAGGCGTTGGGCGAGGGTCGTACGGCGGACGTCCTGGCCGGGCGGGTGACCGGCACCGACCTGCTGACCGTACGCGGCCAGCGCGTCCTGGTCGCCAACCGCATGCCCACGGACGACGGCGGCGCCGTGGCCACCCTGCGCGACCGCACCGAACTGGAGCAACTGGGCCGCGAACTCGACTCCACGCGCGGCCTGATCGACGCCCTGCGCGCCCAGGACCACGAGCACGCCAACCGCATGCACACCCTGCTCGGGCTGCTGGAGCTGGAGATGTACGACGACGCCGTGGAGTTCGTCGGCGAGGTCGTCGGGGACCACCGGGTCACCGCCGAGCAGGTCACCGAGAAGATCCAGGACCCGCTGCTCGCCGCCCTGCTGGTCGGCAAGGCGACCGTGGCGGCCGAGCGAGGGGTCGCCCTGTGGGTGTCGGAGCGCACCCGGCTCCCGGACCGGCTGATCGACCCCCGGGGTCTGGTCACGGTCGTGGGCAACCTCGTGGACAACGCGCTCGACGCGGTCGCGGGCACTCCACACGCGCGCGTGGAGGTCGAGTTGCGCGCCGAGGGCCGTACGGTCGTCCTCCGCGTGCACGACACCGGGCCCGGGATCCCGGAGGACCAACGTGAGCTGATCTTCACGGAGGGGTGGTCCACCAAGAAGCCGCCCGCGCACGGCAAGCGGGGCCTCGGGCTCTCGCTGGTGCGCCGGCTCGCCGAACGGCAGGGCGGGAGCGCGAGGGTGGGCGCCGCGGACGGCGGAGGCGCGGAGTTCACGGTCGTCCTGCCCGAGGCACTGACCGAGCCGGAACTGGAGCCGGCCCTCACGGGATCCGGGGAACCGCCCCCCGGAGATGTCCCCACCGCTGCCGAGGAGGAGGCGCGATGATCGAGGTCCTGGTCGTGGACGACGACGTACGGGTCGCTCGGGTCAACGCCGCCTACGTCGAGAAGGTGCCCGGCTTCCATGTGGCCGGCGAGGCGCACAACGCGGCCGAGGCGCTGCGCCAGTTGGAGACGCTCCCGCGGCTCGACCTGGTCCTCATGGACCACTACCTGCCCGACGACACCGGGCTCGCGGTCGTCCAGGAGATGCGCCGGCGCGGCCACCAGACCGACGTGATCATGGTGACGGCCGCGCGGGACGTGTCGACCGTCCAGGCGGCCATGCGGCACGGCGCCCTGCAGTACCTGGTGAAGCCGTTCGCCTTCGCCGGGCTGCGGGCCAAGCTGGAGGGGTACGCCCAGCTGCGCCGCACGCTGGACGGCGGCGGCGAGGCCGAACAGGCCGAGGTGGACCGCATCTTCGGCGCCCTGTCGGCGCCGTCGGAGCCGGCGCTGCCCAAGGGGCACTCCCCCACCACGGCCGAGCTGGTGCGCCAGGCCCTGATGAGCGCGGAGGGGCCGCTGTCCGCCCAGGAGATCGCCGAGCGGACCGGGGTGAGCCGCCAGACCGCCCAGCGCTACCTCAAGCTCCTGGAGCGCACCGGACGAGCCCGGCTGACCCTCAAATACGGCGACGCGGGCCGCCCGGAACACCGTTACGTGTGGGCGACCCGCGCCTGAGCGGGCGTCAGCGAGCGGGCGTCACTTGGCGGCCTTCTCGACGAATTCGGTCGTGAACGTCTTGCTCAAGTCCACCTTGGTGTTCTTGATGCTGGGGTTGAACGCCTTGAGGACCTTCTCGACGGTCTCAGGGCCGTCGGCGGGCATCACGCCGTCCTTGGTGAACATCGGCAGCGAGCTCTTGATGGCCTCGGCGTAGAGCGCCTTGTCGCCCTGGGAGTAGTCGGCGGGCATCTTGGCCGCGATCTCGTCCGCGCCGTGGGTGGACATCCACTTGAGCGTCTTGACGAATGCATTGGCCAACTTCTGGACGGTGTCCTTGTGGCTGTTGACCCAGTCCGTCTGCATGTACAGGCTCGACGACGGGTACGGGCCGCCGAACGCCTTCTGGGAACCCTCCGGCGTCCGCATGTCGAGGAGGATCTTGCCGAGCTTCTTGTCGAGGACGTTGGCGACGGTCGGGTCCGTCGTCATGCCGGCGTCGATGGAGCCCTGCTGGAGAGCGGCGATGAAGGTCGGTCCAGCGCCGACGGCGACCGGGCTGAACTCGTTGATCTTCACACCGTTCTTGACCGCGAGGTACTTGGTGAGGAAGTCGGTCGAGGAACCGAGGCTGGTGATGCCGAGCTTCTTCCCCTTGAAGTCCTTGGGCGAACTGATGTCGCCCGCCGCCTTGTTGGAGACGATCTCCACCTCGCCGGGCGCCTGAGAGAACTGCACGACGGACTCGACGGCCTTGCCCTTCGTCTGCAGATCGAGGGTGTGGTCGTAGAAGCCGACCGCCCCCTGCACCTGGCCGGAGACGAGCGCGGTCTCGGCCTGGACGCCGGCGGGCTCGCTCAGCAGCTCCACGTCGAGGCCCTCGGCGTCGAAGTAGCCGAGCCGCTGGGTGAGCATCGCGGGCAGGTAGATGACCTTGTCGAGGCCGCCGACCATGATCTTGACCTTCGTGCCCTTGCCGTCGCCCTTGCTGCCGGAGCCGGCCGAGGCGGTGCTCGCCGCGTCATTGGCACAGGCGGTGAGGGAGGAGAGGGCGAGCAGACCGGCGGCGGCCAGGGTGGTGTATCTGGCGGACTTGCGCATGGCGGTTCACGTCCTTGTGAGAGGGCGGTGCGGGGAAAGGGGGGTGGCTCGGAGAAGCGTGCGAAAGGGGGGTGGTTCGGGGGCGTTCAGCTGTCGGAGCCCGCCGGCTTCCACCGGAAGATGCGGCGCTCGGCGAAGGTGAGCAGCCCTTCGGCGACGAGGGCGACGGCGGCGAGGATGACCATCGCGGCGTAGACGCCGGCCGCGTTGAAGGTGCCCTGCGACTGTGCGACGAGCAGGCCGATGCCCTTGGTCGCGCCGATGTACTCGCCGACGATGGCGCCGATGAGGGCGAAGCCGAAGCTGACGTGGAGGCTGGTGAAGATCCACGAGGTGGCCGACGGGATGACGACCTGGAGCGTGACCCTGCGGTCGCTCGCGCCGAGGATCCGGGCGTTGGAGACCAGGTTGCGGTCGACTTCGCGGGCGCCCTGGAAGGCGTTGAAGAACACCGGGAAGAACACCAGCACGACGGCCGACGCGACCTTGGAGGCGGGGCCGAGTCCGAACCAGATCACGAAGATCGGGGCAAGGACGATCCTGGGGATCGAGTTGAGCACCTTGATGTATGGACCAAGGACGTCGGCGAGGAAGGTGATCCGCCCGAGGGCGATACCGAACACGACACCGGCGACCACACCGAGCACCCAGCCGAGCAGCGCCTCTTGGACCGTGGCCCAGATCTGCTCGCCGAGCGAACCCTGGGCGGTCCCGTGCATCACCCAGGTCGAGATCTGGTCCCAGATCTTCGAGGGCATCGAGAAGTTGAACGGGTCGATGGTCTTGGCCCGGGAGAGCGCCTCCCAGAGGCCGAGGACGGCGATCAGGAGCAGTACGCGGGCGCCCATGACGACGACCTTGCGTCTGCGGGCGGCACGCGCGCGCGACTGCGTGCGGTCCGTCTTGTTGCCGGGCTCGGTCATGGTCAGCGCGACCTGAGCCTCGGGCATGACGTCAGGCGACATTCGCGGCACCCCTCTCGCGGGTGATGCGGACCTCTTCGCCGAGGGACTCCCAGATCTCGCGGTAGATCTCGATGAACCGCGGCTCCAGGCGCACCGACTCGACCTTGCGCGGCCGCGGCAGGTCGATGTCGAATACCTGCTTCACGGTCGCTGGCCCGGCGGTCATCACGACGACCTTGTCCGCCAGCGCGATGGACTCCTCCAGGTCATGGGTGACGAAGACGACGGAGGCTCCGGTGCCCTCCCACAGCTCCAGCAGCTCGTCCGACATCAGCGCGCGGGTCTGCACGTCGAGCGCCGAGAACGGCTCGTCCATGAGCAGGATCTCGGGGTCGTTGACGAAGGTGGCGGCGAGGGCGACGCGCTTGCGCTGGCCGCCGGAGAGCTGGTGCGGGTAGCGGTCCTCGAAGGCCGCGAGTCCGACACGGGCCAGCCACTCGCGGGCCTTCTGCCTGGCCTCCGCCTTGGGCACGCCCCGGAAGCGGGGGCCGGCCATGACGTTGGACAGGACCGTCCGCCAGGGGAAGGTGGCGTCCTGCTGGAAGACGAAGCCGACCTTGTCGCCGACGCCGTCGACCGGCTGCCCGGCCACCAGCACCTCGCCCTCGGTGGGCTCCTCCAGGCCGCTGACGAGGGTCAGCGTGGTGGACTTCCCGCAGCCGGTGGGTCCGACGACGGCCACGAACTCGCCACGCCGCACGGTGAGGTCCAGGTCGCGCACGGCCGTGTGCAGACCCCCCGACGGGGTCCTGAAGGTTTTGCTCGCGCCCCGTAGCTCGATGGCGGGGCTGGTGTCTGTGCTCATGGGCCGGGACGGTAGGTGTGGCCCCGGCCACAGCTGCAGTCTTGTGAGCACAAGCCGTTCTTTTGCTCGCAAGAGCCTGTTGTGCTCATTTTGCTCGCGCTACAACTGCGGAGCACGAAACACGGGCTTAACGCTCGCCGGCCTTGAAGGAGAGGCCTGATGATTGACGTCCTGGTGGTGGACGACGACTTCCGCGTCGCTGAGATAAACGCCAAATACGTGGGGAAGGTTCCCGGCTTCCGGGTGACCGCCCGCGCGCACAGCGCCGCCCAGGCCCTGGCCGCCGTCGAACGCGGCGCCATCGACCTCGTCCTGCTCGACCACTACCTGCCGGACCGGACCGGCCTCGAACTCGTCCACCGCATGCGGGAGCAGGGCCACGGCACCGACGTCATCATGATCACGGCGGCCAGCGATGTGACGACCGTGCAGCAGGCGATGCGCCTGGGCGCCCTGCACTACCTGGTCAAGCCCTTCACCTTCGCCGCCCTGCGCACCCGGCTGGACTCCTACGCGGCCCTGCGCCGCACCGTCGACCGGGTGGGCGGCCGGGGTCTGACGGGCCAGGAACAGGTCGACCGGATCTTCGGCGCCCTGCGCACCTCCCCCGCGCCGTCCGCGCCGGGCCTGCCCAGCGGCCACTCTGAGCCCACGACGGACCTCATCTGCGGCGTCCTGCACCGTGCGGACCAGCCCCTGTCGGCCCACGAGGTCGCCGCCCGAACCGGCCTGAGCCGCTCCACGGCCCAGCGCTACCTCCGCCACCTGGAACAGGCGGGCCGCCTCCGCCTCTCCCTGAAGTACGGCGACACCGGCCGCCCGGAACACCGCTACGCGTGGGTGGCGCCATAGGGCGGCCGGGCAGCCATCTGCCGGGCAACGGCCGTGCGGACGCCGTCGGCTAGACGGCTCCCGCCCCGGTCAGCGAGCGCACCTCGGTCTCCGCGTACTTGGCCTCGTCCGCGGACTCGTCCGAGGTGACCGTGCCCAGCCAGCCGGCGAGGAAGCCGAGCGGGATGGAGACGATGCCCGGGTTCTGCAGGGGGAAGTACTGGAAGTCGACGTCCGGGAAGAGCGAGTCCGGGCTGCCGGACACCACCGGGGACAGGAGCACCAAGCCGAGCGCGGGAATCAGCCCGCCGTATACGGCCCACACCGCACCACGCGTGGTGAAGGCACGCCAGAACAGCGAGTACAGCAGCGCCGGCAGATTCGCCGACGCGGCCACGGCGAAGGCGAGGCCCACCAGAAAGGCGACGTTGAGGTCCCGGGCCAGCAGGCCCAGGGCGATCGCCACGACACCGATGCCGACCGCCGCGATCCGCGCCACCGCCACCTCACTGCGCGCCTTGACGTGCCGCCGCCGCAGCGACGCGTACAGATCGTGCGCCACGGCCGCCGAGGAGGCGAGCGTGATCCCGGCGACCACCGCGAGGATCGTCGCGAAGGCGACGGCCGCGACGACCGCGAACAGAACCGTTCCACCGGTGGAACCGGCGCCGCCGCCCAGATCGAGCGCCAGCAGGGGAACCGCCGTGTTCCCGGCCGCGTTCGAGCGGCTCACGACGTCCGGCCCCACCACGGCGGCGGCCCCCAGGCCGAGGACGATCGTCATCAGGTAGAAGCCGCCGATCAGCCCGATGGACCACACCGCCGAGCGACGGGCCGCCCGCGCGGTCGGCACCGTGTAGAACCGGGACAGGATGTGCGGCAGCCCTGCCGTGCCCAGCACCAGCGCGAGCCCCAGGCTGATGAAGTCGAGACGGGCCGTCCAGCTCCCGCCGTACTTCAGCCCCGGTGCCAGGAACGCGCTCCCGTGGCCGCTGCGCTCCGCGGCCGTGACCAGCAGCCGGTCGAAGTCGCCGTGGAACCGCACCAGCACCAGCACGGTCAGCGCGACCGTCCCGCTGAGCAGCAGAACCGCCTTCACGATCTGGATCCAGGTGGTGGCCCGCATGCCCCCCAGGGACACATAGATCACCATCAGCGCGCCCACGCCGATGACCGTCCAGGCCTGGGCCGCCCCGCTCGTCCGCCCCAGCAGCAGCGCCACCAGGCTGCCCGCGCCCACCATTTGCGCCACCAAATACAGAACGGACACCGTGACCGAGGAAGTTCCCGCGGCGATCCGCACCGGCCGCTCGCTCATCCGCGCGGCCACCACATCGGCCAGGGTGAACCGCCCGCAGTTGCGCACCAGTTCCGCCACCAGGAACAGCACGACCAGCCAGGCGACAAGGAAGCCCACCACATACAGCAGCCCGTCGTAGCCGAACAGCGCGATCAGCCCGGTGACCCCCAGGAAGGAGGCGGCCGACATGTAGTCGCCCGCGATGGCAAAACCATTCTCCATCGGGGAGAAGAGCCGCCCGCCGGCGTAGAACTCCTCCGCCGAACCCTGCCGCCTGCGACTCACCCATGTGGTGATCCCCAGGGTCACGGCCACAAAGCCGCTGAACAGCAACAGCGCCAGCATCTGGTGATCGCCGGTCACGAGGCGCCTCCCTGGACTCCGCGTGTCAGTTCCTGGGTGTCCCAGCGCAGCTCCAGCGCCGCCCGGTCCCGGCGCAGCCGCGCATGCCGGGCGTAGGCCCAGGTGAACAGAAACGTGGTCAGGAACTGCCCGAGTCCCGCCAGCATCGCCACGTTCACCGCTCCCATCACGGGACGGGCCATGAGTCCGGGAGCGGTCGTCGCCGCAACCACGTACCCCACGTACCACGCGAGGAAGGCGGCGACCCCCGGCACCACGAACCGCCGGTACCTGCTGCGCACCTCCTGGAAGGCCTCGCTGCGCTGCACCTCGACGTATACGTTGCGAGCGCGAAGATCCGACGCGTCCTGCTCCCCGCGCGCGGACGGTACCGCCCGTGCCGGCACACCGGCCCCGTCCAGCTCGCCCCAGCCGGTGGCCAGCGCGTCGTACCAAGGGTCCTCGTACCTCGCGTCGCGGGACACCGCGCCGGGGTCTTCCTGGCTCTGGGCCGGGTCCCCGGAACCGTCCCCGGCCCCTCGGGCACGACCGTTGCTTGACTGCATGCCCAAGGATGGACAGATCGGGAAGATCCCTGACTCTTCTTCCCTCGGCTCTCACCCCATCAGGTGATTCAATCCGCGCGGGGCCGCACCAGGCCCTTCCCGTACGCGTACCGCACCGCCTGCGCCCGGTCCTTGAGGCCCGTCTTGGCGAAGAGGTTGTTGATGTGTGTCTTCACGGTCGCGGTGGAGACATGCAGCTTCCGGGCGATCTCCTGGTTGCTCAGCCCTTCGCCGATCAGCACCAGGACCTCGGTCTCCCGCGCGGTGAGCCCGTCGGGCACCTCGGCCTCGGCCGGCTTGGGCTCGGGCTCCGACAGCCGTTCCAGCAGCCGGCGCTGGACGCTCGGCGACAGTCCCGCGTCCCCCGACAGGACGCTCTCCACGGCGCGCACGATCTCGTCGCCACCCGCGTCCTTGGTGAGATAGCCCCGGGCTCCCGCGTGCAGCGCGGGGAACAGCGACTCGTCGTCCGCGTACGTGGTGAGCACCACGACCTGGGTCCGCGGGTAGCGGGCCCGGATCCGCCGCGTGGCCTCCACGCCGTCGCAGCGGGGCATCCGCAGGTCCATCAGGACCACGTCGGGGGCGAGTTCCCCGACCAGCCGCACGGCCTCCTCGCCGTCCCCCGCGGAACCCACGACCTCCACACCGGGCAGCAGCCCGAGCAGCATCACGATGCCCTCCCGGACCACGGTCTGGTCGTCCGCGACGACCACCCGCGCAGGCTTCTTCTCCCCCTCCGCCTCCGTCATACCGGCACCTTCAACGTCACCAGGAACCCCTCCTCGTCCGGCCCCGCATCGAGCGAGCCGCCCAGCAGTTCGGCGCGCTCACGCATTCCCAGCAGACCGTACCCGCCGCCGGACCCGGTCAGTTCGCCCGGCGGGCCGCCCGAGTCCCGTACGTCCAGGGTCACTTCGCGCGGGCCGTAGTCGAGCCGCAGGTGCACCTTGGCGCCGTGGGCGTGCTTGCGGACGTTCGTCAGCGCCTCCTGCGCCACCCGGCGCACGGCCTGGGACGCCTCGGCCGACAGGGGTCTGCGCTCACCCGTGACGGTGACCTCGGCTCCGTCGGCGCCGCTGACGAGTTCGGTCAGGAAGTCCTCCAGCGGGGTCAGCTCGCCGCGCAGCGCGGACAGCGCCTGCCGGGTCTCGGCGAGGCCGTCGCGGGCCATGCCCCGGGCGGCCACCACGCGCTCCAGGATCTGCTCCCGGTCGGCGCCCCGCTCGATCAGCAGCCGGGCCGCCTCGAGGTGGACCAGCTGAGCCGAGAGGCTGTGGGCCAGCACGTCGTGGATCTCCCGGGCGATCCTCGCCCGCTCGCCCAGCGCCGCCGACTCCGCCTCGGCGGCCCTCGCGGCCCGCTCCTGGGCGAGCAGCCGCTGCGCGCCGCCCCGGGCCTCCGCGTCCAGTCGCAGGACGTATCCGGCGAGGGCCATGCCCGCCACCGTGGCGGCCGTGGTCAGCCACACGTCGTTGTTGGACGCGGAGTACGAGGCCAGTGCCACCGACGTCACCGGCAGGGCGGCCCCGATGGGCAGCCTCTCCAGAGCGGCGACCCCGCAGCCGCACCAGATCACCAGGGCCGGTCCTTTGAACCCGGTGGCCTGAGCCGCGAGCGCGATCCCCAGGAGCACGCCGATGAGTCCCAGGGACGGCAGCAGCCGGTGTTCGTAGGTCGTGCGGAAGAAGGCCCAGGAGACGACGCCGGCCAGCACGACTCCCGACGCGGCCGCGAGCGCGCCCCAGACGCCGACGTGCTTCTGGCTGAAGGCGCTCCACAGGAGCAGGGCGATCACGAGCAGCCTGACGGCCCAGGCGATCATGCGTCGGGGCCGGCTGGTCCCTTCCCGGCCCAGCGCCTCGCGCGACGGCCAGCGCGTCCAGGCGTTGTCCCTCACACCCGCTCCTTCCACGCCGACCGCATGCCGTCACCGTACGCCGGGGCCGGGCGGCTCGCGGAGCCGAAGGACTGGGCCCGCCAGACCAGTACCCCGGCGCGGACGAGCAGGGTGCCGGCGAGGCCGAGCATCAGCGCCGAGCTGTCCTGGTGCACGCCGAACGCCGCGCCGAGGGCGAGGACACCGACCCGGAGGGCTATGCCGACGAGCCATACGACGACGCTGGCCCTGGTGCTCTTGGTCCACACCACGCCGTCCGGCGCCGTCCAGATCCGGGTGGTCCAGGCCCAGCCGGCGCCCGTGGCCAGACCGATGAGCACTTCCACGGCGAGCAGCACGGCGGATCCGGCGCGGTGGTGGGCGTCGAGTATGCCGGGCTCGCGCAGCGCCAGGACCGCGAGGATCACGGGCAGCAGCCACCAGCGCCGGTCGGTGTCGATCGCGCGGGCCCGGAACTGCCGCACGACCACCACGGCGACGACGGCCACGATCATCAACACGTTGACGAGCCCGGACATCACGGCCTCCGTAAGCGAGAAGGTGGTGTCGGGAGCGAGTGCTGCCGACGCCTTCGAAGTTACGGAAATTCGCAGGTCAGGAGATCGGAGCAGGGGTGGATCGCGGGTGGAATCCGGCGACCGGGCAGCCTCCACCCACGGGTGGAGAGACCTGCGGTGGGGCGGTGGTCACGAGGTCGGGGCGGCCGGCCGAGCGCGATGTGTCACTGCACGGAGCGGCCACGCGCACCGGCCGACCGGCCCGCTCATGGTGAGCGGCCCGGTCGGCCGAAGCCCGGCTCAGCGGTTACGCGTCGATCCGCGACCGGTCCAGTGTCGCCGCCGAGCTGGAGATGAACTCCTTGCGCGGCGCGACGTCGTTGCCCATGAGCAGGTCGAAGACCTGTTCGGCGGCCTCCAGGTCGGAGAGGTTGATCCGGCGCAGGGTGCGGTGGCGCGGGTCCATCGTGGTCTCGGCCAGCTGGTCGGCGTCCATCTCGCCCAGACCCTTGTAGCGCTGGATGGAGTCCTTGTACCGGATGCCCTTGCTCTGGAACTCCATGAGCTTGTCGCGCAGCTCACGGTCCGAGTACGTGTAGACGTACTTGTCCAGGCCCTTCTTCGGCTGGATCAGCTCGACGCGGTGCAGCGGCGGCACCGCGGCGAAGACCCGGCCCGCCTCGACCATCGGCCGCATGTAGCGCTGGAACAGCGTCAGCAGCAGGCACCGGATGTGGGAGCCGTCCACATCGGCGTCGGTCATCATGATGATCTTGCCGTAGCGGGCCGCGTCGATGTCGAACGTACGGCCCGACCCGGCTCCTATGACCTGGATGATCGCGCCGCACTCGGCGTTCTTGAGCATGTCGGTCACCGAAGACCGCTGCACGTTGAGGATCTTGCCCCGGATCGGCAGCAGCGCCTGGAACTCGGAGTTCCGGGCCAGCTTCGCCGTGCCGAGCGCGGAGTCGCCCTCGACGATGAACAGCTCGCTGCGGTCGACGTCGTCGCTGCGGCAGTCGGCGAGCTTGGCCGGCAGGGACGAGGACTCCAGAGCGGTCTTCCGCCGCTGGGCGTCCTTGTGCTGGCGGGCGGCGACACGCGTACGGGCGGCGGCGACCGCCTTCTCCAGGACGACCCGGGCCTGGGCGGCCGCGTCACGCTTGGTGGCGGTCAGGAACGCCTTCAGCTCCCTGGCGACCACGTTGTTCACGATGCGGCGGGCCGCCGAGGTGCCGAGGACCTCCTTGGTCTGTCCCTCGAACTGCGGCTCGGCCAGGCGCACGGTGACGACGGCGGTGAGGCCCTCGAGGGCGTCGTCCTTGACGATGTTGTCCTCGGCCACACGCAGCATCTTCTTGGCGCGCAGCACGTCGTTCAGCGTCTGGGTGATGGCCTGCTCGAAGCCGGTCACGTGGGTGCCGCCCTTGGGGGTGGCGATGATGTTGACGAAGGACCTCAGGATGGTGTCGTAGCCCGTGCCCCAGCGCAGCGCGACATCCACGCCCAGCTCACGCGTGACCTCGGTAGGGGTCATCTGGCCGTGCTCGTCCAGGACCGGGACGGTCTCCTTGAACGTGCCCTGCCCCGAGAAGCGGAGGACGTCGCACACCGGCTTGTCGCTGGCCAGGTACTCGCAGAACTCGCTGATGCCGCCGTCGAAGCGGAAGGACTCCTCGCCCTTGCTGCCGCCCTCGCCGAGGCCGAACTCGTCGCGGACGACGATCGTGAGGCCGGGCACCAGGAAGGCGGTCTGCCGGGCGCGCTGATGCAGCGTCTCCAGGGAGAGCTTGGCGTCCTTCAGGAAGATCTGCCGGTCGGCCCAGTACCGCACACGCGTACCGGTACGGGTCCTGGGGATCTTCTTGCCCTTGGCCAGACCGCTCTTGGCCTCGAACTTCGCGTCCGGGCCGTCTCCCCGGAAGGCCCCCGGCACACCTCGCCGGAAGCTGATGGCGTGGGTGTGGCCGCTGCGGTCCACCTCGACGTCGAGACGGGCGGACAGCGCGTTGACCACGGAGGCGCCGACTCCGTGCAGACCACCGGAGGCGGCATAGGAGCCGCCGCCGAACTTGCCGCCGGCGTGGAGCTTGGTCATGACGACCTCGACGCCGGACAGGCCCGTCTTGGGCTCCACGTCCACGGGGATGCCGCGGCCGTTGTCCCGCACCTCCACGGAGCCGTCGTCGTGCAGGATCACCTCGATGTGGTCGCAGTAGCCACCGAGGGCCTCGTCCACGGAGTTGTCGATGATCTCCCACAGGCAGTGCATCAGGCCGCGGCTGTCGGTCGAGCCGATGTACATTCCCGGGCGCTTGCGCACGGCCTCGAGGCCCTCGAGGACGAGCAGGTGCCGCGCGGTGTAGTTGGAACCGTCCCGGTCTGCTCCTGCCAGCAGCGCTGTGGACGGCACGGACGTATCGGCGGTCACGCGGTTCGCTCCTCGCTGAATTTCAGGTGACCCCCTTTTGGGTAAGGGGGCGGCTTCGGTTGCCGCTCAGAGGGTACCGAGGCCTGGTAGAGCCGTTGTAACGCCACCCTCGTCGGGAAGTCAGCCTAGTCCAGGCTCGCATACACGTTCGATCCCTCGATGGAGTGAAGTACATATCACGTTCCCTTGGAGGCATGAACCATTTAGGCTCCGGGCACGTCCTCATGAACAACCGGCAACCCCGCCGGGAGGACGTGAACCTAAGACAGCGCGAAACCGTAAGCACGCAAGACACGCACTACGGCACATTCGCCGCCAACCGGCAGCAGACAGCAGCCCCGGAAAGATTTTTTCGAGGAAAAGCCACGAGCGGGAACGTTTTCGGGCTGGTTGGATGTTGACCCTGGTACGACAGCTCGTCGAGCTAGAGAAGAGGCGACGTGACTACTGTTCTGACCCCCGCGAGCCCGCTGACGGCCGCCGATCGCTGCGACCGCTGCGGCGCCCAGGCCTACCTGCGCGTGGTCCTGCTCAGCGGCGGAGAACTGCTCTTCTGCGCCCACCACGGTCGCAAGTTCGAGCCGGAACTCAAGAAGATCGCCGCTGAGATACAGGACGAGACCGAGCGGCTGACGACCGTTCCTGGCTCCGCTTCCGACGAAGAGCGCTGACATCTCGCACCACGACGAGCCAGCCCTGGCACAGGCCAGCGAACGGGCGGCCGCTCCTCACCACCAGGAGCGGCCGCCCGTGTCATGCCCCCACGCAGTCCCTCAGATGCCCTTGTGGGGCCTCTGCGGACCAGCGAAGGCCGGTTGCAGCGTGCGCAGGACGTCCGACACACGCGTGTAGACACCGGGGCTGCCGGGGCGCCCACAGCCGCTCCCCCAGGACACCAGCCCGATCAACCGCCCTGAGGCCACCAGAGGGCCTCCACTGTCGCCCTGACAGGCGTCCGGACCGCCCGCGGCCTCTCCGGCACACAGCATGGAGCCGGCCCGGTAGGCGCCGTCCAGACCGCCCGGGTAGGCACGAGCACACAGATCGTCGGCCAGCACACTCACACGTGCGGCATGGAGCTGATGCGCATAGGCACCGCCGCCGGTCGTGTCACCCCATCCGGAGACCAGAGCCTGTGTCCCCGCCTTGTACGCCGGGTCACCCGCCGAGGCCATGGCCACGACCGCGCTCTGCGGCAGCGGCGTGGCAAGCGTGAGCACGGCGAAGTCGCCGGAGTTGGTGACCGGGTTGTAGCGCGGATTCACCCGGGTGCTCTGGACTGCGATCTCCTCACCCTCACTCGACAGCAGGTCCGTACGGCCCGCGATGACCTTGAGGTCGCGCGTCTCGTTCGGAGGCGCTCCCAGGACCTCCTCGTCCACGCAGTGGGCCGCGGTGAGCACGGTGGTCCGGGAGACCGCCACCCCGCCGCAGAACTGCCCCGCGCGCGTACCCCCGAACCGGTCACGGCTGGAGAGCGCCACGGTCCACGGGGCCTGCGAAATCTCTATCGGAAAACCCCCTACGACCACGCTGTCGGAGGCCGCCGGGGCAGCTCCCATCAGGGGTATGGCGGTCATGGTGGCCGCCAGGACCAGGGGCCGGATCAGGGCCCGGGCAATGGAACGGCGCATACATGCTCCTCACTCTGCGGTGGTGCTGGAACACCCAGAGTCAGCCACCGCACGACTGCGCGCAGCACGAAGGCCCGGCTCCCGCGAGGGGAGCCGGGCCTTCGTCGTCGTGCGACCGGGACCTAGTCGAGGTAGTCGCGCAGCACCTGCGAACGCGACGGGTGGCGCAGCTTCGACATGGTCTTGGACTCGATCTGACGGATGCGCTCACGCGTCACGCCGTACACCTTGCCGATCTCGTCGAGGGTCTTCGGCTGACCGTCGGTGAGACCGAAACGCATGGAGACTACGCCGGCCTCGCGCTCGGACAGGGTGTCCAGAACGGAGTGCAGCTGCTCCTGCAGAAGCGTGAAGCTGACGGCGTCGGCGGGGACGACGGCCTCGGAGTCCTCGATGAGGTCACCGAACTCGCTGTCGCCGTCCTCACCCAGCGGGGTGTGCAGCGAGATGGGCTCGCGGCCGTACTTCTGGACCTCGATGACCTTCTCCGGGGTCATGTCGAGTTCCTTGGCCAGCTCCTCCGGGGTGGGCTCGCGGCCCAGGTCCTGGAGCATCTGGCGCTGCACGCGCGCGAGCTTGTTGATGACCTCGACCATGTGCACCGGGATACGGATGGTGCGGGCCTGGTCGGCCATGGCGCGGGTGATCGCCTGACGGATCCACCAGGTGGCGTACGTGGAGAACTTGTAGCCCTTGGTGTAGTCGAACTTCTCCACCGCGCGGATCAGACCGAGGTTGCCCTCCTGGATGAGGTCCAGGAAGAGCATGCCGCGGCCGGTGTACCGCTTGGCCAGGGAGACCACCAGACGGAGGTTGGCCTCCAGGAGGTGGTTCTTGGCGCGGCGGCCGTCCTCGGCGATGATCTCCAGCTCGCGCTTCAGCTTCGGGGCGAGCTTGTCGGAGTTCGCCAGCTTGTCCTCGGCGAACAGACCCGCCTCGATGCGCTTGGCCAGCTCGACCTCCTGCTCGGCGTTGAGCAGGGGGACCTTGCCGATCTGCTTGAGGTAGTCCTTGACCGGGTCGGCGGTGGCACCGGCTGCGGCGACCTGCTGGGCGGGAGCGTCGTCCTCGTCCTCGTCGGAGAGTACGAAGCCGGCGCTCTCGGTGCCCTCGGGCTCGTCGGCGACCTTGGTGTCCTCGAGGACCTCGTCCTCGGTCAGCTCGACGTCGTCCGACTTGGCCGCGGTCTTCTTGGCGGCCGTCTTCTTGGCGACGGTCTTCTTCGCGGCCGCCTTCTTGGCGGTCGTCTTCTTGGCTGCTGCCTTCTTGGCGGGTGCGACTTCCTCGGTGGGGTCGTCGGCTGCCGGGGCGGTGGGCACGGCCGGGGCGGCCGTGGTGGCGGTGGCCTTCCTGGTGGTCACCGTCTTCGCCGCGACCGTCTTGGTGGCGGTGCGCTTCGCCGGGCTCTTCGCTGCGACGCTCTTTCGGGTGCGCTTGGGCTCTGCTGCACTGACCATCAGCGTCACACCCTCTTCCTCAAGGATCTGGTTGAGGCTGCGCAGTACGTTCTTCCACTGAGTGGCCGGAATCTGGTCAGCTTCGAAGGCCCGACGCACATCGTCGCCGGCGATCTGCCCCTCAGCCTTTCCCCGCTCAATGAGCGCCATGACAGAGACGGACTCGGCGATCTCCGGCGGGAGCGTACGGGATGTGCTGGCCGACACGAACAACCTCTCGGAACGTTGGAAAACGGCTTCCGGCCCCGTCCACATCGGACAGGAGCCGACCACCGGCCTGGGGATGGGCCGACGGAGCGGGCGGGGGCCGGGAAGATGCACAGCGCCTGTCATGGCGTCCGTATTCCCTCCGCGGCTGTCACCTCTTAGGTCATCGCGCTGCTCCCGCGAGCGTTACGCCCAATCTGCGTGGCCCGAGTCACACCCCGTAAGCGGTCAAAAGCAGTCAGACATGGACAGAGGAGATCACTGTTGTGCCGACCAGGACAGCTCCGCCGGCATGGGCGGCCGGCCGCGTCGCCGGACCCCGCCGGATTCCCAAGGATCCGGCGGGGTCCGGCGACGGCCGGTTCCCAGGCCCGGCGCCGCCACGAGAACCACGAGAACGCGGCACACTGGCGACCGCACCGCCTTCGGTACGGGTCAGTGCTCGCGCGGGGCGGGAACCACGCGCTCCACCTCGGGGTGGACGGTGAGCAGTTGCCGCATCGCCGACTCCGCCGCCGTACCGTCGCCGGTGCCGAGCGCGTCGACGATCCGCGCGTGAAGCGCGAGCGAGGCCTCGTTCGGCCGGTCACATCCCGTGACCGGCCCACCGGAGACCTGGAGGGCGGCCGAGACGATCCCGGACAGGTGCTCCAGCATGCGGTTGCCCGCGATCTGGATGAGCAGCGTATGGAACTCCGTGTCGGCGCGCGAGAAGGTCAGCGCGTCACCCTGGGCCATGGCATGGCTCATGATCTCGACCATGTCGGACAGACGCTGCTGCACCTCCTCGCGTCCGTGCCCGGCGGCGAGGCGGGCGGCGAGCGGCTCGATCGTCCAGCGCAGCTCGCTCAGCTCGCGGCGCTGGTCGTCGCGCTGCGGCCCGAAGGCGCGCCATTCGATGATGTCCGGGTCCAGGAGGTTCCAGTCACTGACGGGACGCACGCGCGTGCCGACGTTCGGGCGGGCGCTGACGAGGCCCTTGGCCTCCAGGACGCGGAGGGACTCGCGGACGACGGTGCGGGAGACCTCGAAGCGCTGGCCGATCTCCTCGGGCACCAGCGGGCGGTCCGCCCCCAGGTCGCCGGAGACGATCATCTGACCCAGCTGCTGGACGAGTTGGCCGTGCAGTCCGCGTCCGCGGCTGCCCGCGGCGCGCCGGCCCACGCGGCCCAGCTCGGGGTCCGCTCCGTCCCAGGCGGGTGCTCCGACGCGGTCGGCCACCGGGGCCTCGGCGTAGGGGTAGCGGTCGAGATCGCCCGGGCCGGTCAGACCAGAGTCTGCGGAGCGGGCGGCGGTCATCATGGTGTGCGCAAGGGTACTCACGGATCCTTTGTCGGCGCCGCCTCCAACTCCCTTGAGGTCTTTGGTGAAAAGCACACGAAAGGGTGATCGCTCACCCCGTCGCAATTGACGCCTTATCGGAAAGAAACGGGCTTTCTCCGGGGAGTTGTGCGCACAGCAGGACCGCAAGCGTACGGACGGTCGTCATCGGACCCTGGCGCGAAGCGTCGTGACCATATACGCGCACAGCAGGGCCGCCAGCGACAACGTCAGTGCGCCACCCACGGGTTGGGCGACAACCCGGGCCATGGCGCGCACATACCGCTCCCCTCCGAAGGGCCACTGCACCAGAAAGACCTCCCGCATCCGCACCGGGAAGCCGGCCGCCGTCCGCACGGCGGGCCCCTGTAGCGCCTGGTGCACGGCGGGCACGACGAGGACGGGTACGGCGAGGACGGCGGCGAGACCCGCCGTCGTGGACCGGAAGACGCCGGACGCCAGGACACCGGCCCACGCGCAGCCGACGAGCAGCCCGAGCCAACTCGCACTGAGTGAGAGCCAGTCCGAGGGAACTCGTGTCAGCTCCCGTCCGTAGACGAGATAGAGCGCTTCGGCGTCACAGCCCACGGTGAGGAAGGCCAGCATCAGGGCGGCGGCTCCGGAGACGAGGAGTTTCGCGGTGAGCAGCCCCAGCCGGCGGGGGACGGTCCCGCGGTCCGCCGCCAGCGCGGGGTGGCGGAACTCGTCTCCGAAGGCCAGCGCACCGAGCAGCCCCGCCGCGAGCGCCGTGGGCGGCAGGGGAAGCTCCCGCGGCCATGCCGCGAAGAGCCGCGCCTGCGGGGCGTGGCCGAGCCTCGCCAGGAGTACGGCGGTGAGCGCGGACACCACCAGCACGACTCCGCAGGTGAGGAATCCGGTGCCGATCCCGGTGGCGCGCCGGAGTTCGTAGCGCAGGGGGCGCAGCGGACTGCGGGCGGGGCGGACCGAGATGGAGGGTGGGAGGGAGGACAGAGCGTCGTCGGAGGCAGGGGCGGCGTCGGCGCGCGAGCGCGCCGGTCGGCCGGCCTGCCCGGTCCGGGGCTGGGGGCCGCCGGGTCTCCCTGTGCCCGGATTCCGAGCGCCGGGGACGGTCGTGCCGACTGCCAGCGTGCCGACCGTGGTGGTGCTCGCGGTGTCGGCTTCTACTCCCGGCTCCGTGGAGGCCTCCGGGGAGTCGACCTCGAGTGCGGCCGCGAGGGGGCGGATGTCGGCGGCGATCACAGGCGCACCGGCGGGAGCCGCCGCCTCGGCACCGCCGGCCACTCCGGCCGCCGCAGCGGAGGCCACACTCGAGGACGTACGGTCGGCTCCAGGAGCAGCGCCGAGGGACGTACGGCCGGTTCCCGAGACGGTGTCGGCCTGCGACGGCCCCTCGGCCGGGGTGCCGTCGGCGATCCTGGTGCGGCTCGACAGGGAGACACGCCCGAGCGGCGGCCACTCGTCGCCGACGACCTCACCCGACTCCGGCTCCCGCCCCCGCTCCGGCGTCGAGACGCTGGACACCACCAGCTCCTGGTCCACGGACACGCGATCGGACACTGGTTGCACGGCTGGAGCGGCCCGATCCTCCGGCGACGAGCCGGACGCGGCTCGCACCGGCCCCTCCGGCGAGTGGTCCACCTCCGTCCGTTCCGGCCCGGCCGCCGCCTCCTCATCGGCCGCTCTCGCCTCGCCCCCGGCTCCTGCTTCCGCGCTCGGCCCCATGTCCCCGACCTCGTCGGCGAGTTGGTGGATGAGAATGCCGTGCCGGAAGGCGGTCTCGCCGATGTCGGCGGTCGTACTGCCGTACACAAAGAGGCGGTTGCCGCCCTCCCGCACGACCTCGACGGACCGCTGGTCGGTCCGGGCCTCCTTGGTGAGCAGGGCCGCGAGGCGGGCGGCGTGAGGGCTGCGGACGGCCACGCGCGGACGCAGCCGGGTACGGGCGAACTCCTTGGCCTCCAGATCGGCGACGATCCTGCCGTCGTCGAGGGTGACGACCCGGTCGGCCTCGCGTGCGGCCTCCTTGGAGTCGGCAGTCGTGAACAGGACGGTGCCGCCTTGAGTCGCGTGTGCGCGCAGCATGCCGTGCAGCCAGCGCGCCTCGCGGGCGGAGAGGCCGTCGGCGGGGTCGTCCAGCACGAGCGTGTGCGGGTCGGGCAGGAGGGCGCAGGCCAGTCCGAGTCTGCGGTCCATGCCCCGCGACAGGGTGCCGAGGCGTTCCTCGCGGAGGCTGGTGAGGCCCACGACCTCGAGGACCTCGTCGGCGCGCCGGGCGGGGACTCCCGCCGCCGCGCACAGCATGCGCAGATGCCCGCGGACCGAGCGGGCCGGATGACCGGGTACGTCGCCGAGGAGCACGCCGACTTCCTGTGCCGGGTGGGCGATCTGGTGCAGGGGCCGACCCTTGAAATAGGTGATGCCGCGACCCTGTTGGAGTTCGAGCATCAGTCTGAGCGCGGTCGTCTTGCCCGCGCCCTTTGCCCCGAGGAGGACGGTGACACGGCCGGCGGGCGCCTCGAAGGAGACGTCGTCGACGGCAGGCGGGTGACCCTTGCGGGGGTTGCTGGTCAGTCCGAAAGCCTGGATCACCTGCAGCAAGATAGCGCGGAGTGTCCGGTTTTTCGGGTATCACCTGATCTGTTCTTCGGTGGCGCGCAAGCCGGAGGGGGCTTTTGTCCCCCGTTCGATGGATCAGACCTCGGGACGGAGCATCGGAGGGTTGAGCAGGGTTGCACCGCCGGCTCGGAAGAGCTGGGCCGGCCGCCCGCCCTGGCGGGTGGTCGTACCGCCTGTCGGAACCAGGAATCCCGGCGTTCCGGTGACCTTGCGGTGGAAGTTGCGCGGGTCGAGGGCCACGCCCCACACGGCCTCGTAGACCCGGCGCAGCTCGCCGACGGTGAACTCGGGCGGGCAGAAGGCGGTGGCCAGCGACGAGTACTCGATCTTGGAACGGGCCCGCTCGACCCCGTCGGCGAGGATCTGGGCGTGGTCGAAGGCGAGCGGCGCCACCGGTTCGCCGTCGCGGCCGTATCCGCCCTGCTGGAGCAGTTCCTCGACCGGCGCCCAGCGCGCATTGCTCGCGTCGCCGCCGGCCCGCGGTGCGGGCAGGTCCGGGGCGAGGGCCAGGTGCGCGACACTGACGACCCGCATCCGGGGATCCCGCTTCGGGTCGCCGTAGGTGGCGAGCTGTTCCAGGTGGGCGCCGTTGTCCTGCGCCGGAGCCGAAGGGTCGTGGGCGCGCAACCCGGTCTCCTCGGCCAGCTCACGCGCCGCCGCCTGGGACAGGTCCTCGTCGGCCCGCACGAAGCCACCGGGCAGCGCCCAGCGCCCCTGGAACGGCGGCTCGCCCCTGCGTACCGCCAACGCGCACAGGGCATGGCGGCGCACGGTCAGCACGACCAGGTCCACGGTGACGGCGAAGGGCGGAAAGGCTGACGGGTCGTAGGGCATGCGGCGATCATAGTCGTCTGCCTGACGATAAACACTCCCTTCGTCGACCGCGCAGGCAGCGGTCCGCTTCGTTCCGGTATGGGGCACGCGGTGGGTTCCCGCTCCTCGTGCCGGTCGCGTCGTACGAGGTCACACGCCCAATTGCAGACCGTCCGCCGCCTCCTCGACCATGGCGAGTCCCAGTCGGCTGACCCGCACGGCGAAGGGAGCGCCCGCGACGCGCAACCCTGTCAGACCGATCTCGCCGAGGGGAGCG
Source organism: Streptomyces sp. NPDC001816 (assembly GCF_042892235.1). Classification (NCBI taxonomy): domain Bacteria; kingdom Bacillati; phylum Actinomycetota; class Actinomycetes; order Kitasatosporales; family Streptomycetaceae; genus Streptomyces; species Streptomyces sp. NPDC001816. The sequence continues at coordinate 112,114 of NZ_JBIATY010000001.1, read as the reverse complement.
CTCTGCACCGGGCGCAGGGTGACGGTCCGGGCGGGGGCGTCGGGCCGGATGCCCGCCAGCGTGGTGAGGAGCAGGACCGCGGAGGCCGCGGCGGTGGCCGCCGGGCGGCAGGCCGCCGGGTGCGGGAGAGGAGCGCTCCCGGCAGCGCGCTGCTCACCCGCGAACATCTCCGGCAGCCGGTGGCCGAAGTGCTCCGCTGCCTCCAGCAGCCCCCTCAGCAGGCCGCTCGCCTCCTTCTCATGACCGGAGGCGGCCAGTCCGGCGACGGCGAGTGCGGTCTCGTGGACCCGCACGGCTCCGGTCCGGTGGCCGAACGGATTGTGTCCGGCCTCCTTCGTCCCGAGACCCCTCAGTCCCCAGCCCGCGTCCATCGCCGGGCCGCCGAGCAACCGGGCGAGCTGTTCGGTCTGCACCTTGTCGAGCAGGCCGGTGGCGAGCCGCCCGGCACCGAGCAGACCGGTGTCGAGCAGGTGCACGGCAGCGGAGCCGAGGTGCGGAAAGGGCCGGCCGTCCGCCGCCAGGGCCGCAGCCGGGCGCCCGCCGCGGTCCTCGACCCAGAAGTCCGTGCGGAACGCGTTCCGGACGTCCTGGGCCCACTGTCTCAACTCCGAGCCCCCTGGCCTGCCGTACGCATCGAGGAGATCGGCGCCGAGGACAGCGGCGCGATGAGCGTGGGCCTGCGTCTCACAGCGGACCGGGCCTCCCGGCTGAGGGTCGGGGAGGTAGGTGCCCTCACCGACGGTGGTCCGCAGCCAGGCCAGGCAGCGTTCGGCGGCGGGCAGCAGTTCCTGTGTCTCCTGCTCGGGGAGCCCCCAGCGGCGGGCCTCGGCGAGCAGGACGGGGAAGAGAAGCGTGGCCTCGGTACCCGTGCACACCGGCGGGAGGAGGGCTCCGGCGTCGCGTCGCGGACCGGGGATCAGGCCCGCCTGTGGGCCCGGGCCCGGAAGCTGGGTGCGGGCGAGGGTGCGCAACGTGCCCGCGGCGAGCCGGGTGCCGAGGGGCAGCGCCATCCGGGCCGCGGCGAGCGCCTCGGCCGGGGCCATGCCGCAGCGCCAGGGCGCGCCCGCCGCGAGGTAGGTGTCGGCGGGGTGCGCGGGGTCGCGCAGCAGCAAAGCCTGGAGGTCGTCGGCGGAGGCCCGGAGCAGAGCAGCCGCCCGCGGATCGTCGCCTGCCGCCCGGGCGGCCGCGAAGGGGCTCGTCGCGGCCTGGCCCACGGCGCGCAGCGGTCCAGCACCGTCCGGGCGTACTCGTAGTTCCACGCTTGCCGTTCCGCCCGGAGGCAGTTCCAGCTCCCAGCGCAGCAGGCCTGCGGAGGCCAGTGCGTCGGCGGGCGCGGGGTGCGCCGTGACACTGGCGCCGCCACCGGCCGAGGACCAGCGCAGACCCGAGTCATGGACGGTGGCCGGGAGTTCGGGGCCTGTCCTGCCGGAGGCGATGGCGCCGAGGTCCGCCAGGTCCGTGCCGAGGGCGACCTCGAGCGGGAGGCGGAGGGGGCGTGGGGAGGCGTTCTGGAGTGTGATGCGCTCGGTTCCGTCGGCGCTGCGGGTCCGCTCGACGACGACGTCGGGATCCGGACCCGCCCCCGGGGAGACACGCAGCGTCCCGACGAAGCGAGCCCGGTCCGCCCCGGTCATCCTGGCCTGCACCGCGAGCGGTTCCCGCCCGGCGATGCGGACCTGACACCGCGAGAGCAGGCGCCGGCCGCCCCGGTAGAACCCCTCCAGTCCTTGGCCGGCCAGCTGTCCCTGTTCGCCGCAGATGGCGAGACCCGGCAGGGCGACGCAGATCAGGGCGGCGTGTGTGGGTGGCAGGTCGGGAGCCGGCCGGGGCGTCGGGTACGGCGTGCGCGGGGAAGCGCCGGGAGTCGGTGCGGTGGTGGGGCGGCGCGGCCGGCTCGTGGGCTGGGCCGAGCCTCGGTGCCGGCCGTCGGTGGCTGGGGGAATCGGAGACGTGCCTGGGGGCGACGGTGGCCTGGGGACACCGATGCTTTCCGGTGTGGTGTTCCCGGCAGCGGGCTGCGGGAAGGGCGTGTGCCCGACGTCGGGCGGGTGGCTCTCGTCGACGGCGGAGAGCCGAGTCTGCTGCTGATGCATGCGATGGCTTCTTCTGCGCTCGGTGCGCCTCGGACGCGCTGCGCGCGGGGTGGAGCGCCCGGAGGGACAAGGGTCGTAGAGCGGCATGGCCCGTCCAGGCGCTCCGCCACTCAGGTGAACGGAGAGGGACTCCTCCTGGTCACGCCTCGCATCCGGCAAGCCGACCGAATGGCGGCGTGGCGGGCGGAAGCCCGGCAAGGCACCTGCGCGGAAGGAGGGACTCATCCCCCGCCCCTGTGTCCCGGCGCTCATCCGTCCCCCTCGGTCTCCCGCTGACCGCCCGCCGCCGCGGTGTCGCGGCTCGGGCTCTCACCGGAACGCGCGCGCATGCCGCCCGGCTTCGTGCTGCCCGGACGCGAAGGTCCGCCGGCCGGCGGTTCAGGGTGGGAGCCGGTCGACCGCCGCCGTACGTCCTCCCCCCGCGGCGGACGAGGGCTGCGGTCGCCGCCTTCCGCGGCCCGCGTTCGGCGACGGCGCCGAGAACCGCTTGTCCGCGAGGCGCGCTCACCCTGGCGACTGTCCGTCCGGGCGGCTGCTCCAGGGCCTGCGACGACCGTGTCCGAAGGGGCGCCCGGGGTCACTTCCGCTGCCGAATCTGCCTGCTCCACGGTGTCCGTCCGGGCGCGCCCCGCGCGTTCCGCACGCAGGCAGCGGCGGACCGACTCGGGGTCGAGTCCTTCGTTGCAGGCCTGGTGGAGGAGGCGGGCGAAGAGGTAGTCGGGGTCCGCGCCCAGTGCCATTGCGAGGGCTTCTCGGGCCTCCAGCTCGTCGCCGGAGGACCAGGCGACCCAGCCCGCCAGGGTGAGCGGGGCGGCGGCGTGCTCGCCGTACGGCCCCACGCAGCGGCGGGACAGTGCGCGCCAGAGCCGCAGAGCCGGACCGGCCTCGTCGTCCTCCATCCACGCGGCCGCCCGGTCGCGGGTCGTGCGGTCCTGGAGCCCGAGGATCAGCGTCGCCGCCTCGTCGTGGGTGAGCAGTTCGTCGTCGCGGAGGTCGGCCGGGTGCGTGCCGGACACCGGCGCCGCCGCGGCGAACCTGTGAATGATCCGCTCGGCGAGATCGAGCGTTTCCTCTGCCACGCTCTGCCGGGCCGTGTCGTCCAGGATGCGGGGCACCAGGGACATCCCGGCCGCGTCCAGGGCGACCTCCTGCTCCAGGGCGGCACTGGTCTCCCAGGGCAGCAGCCTGGCCCGCAGCTCACGGAGGGTGCCGCGCACCTGGATCCCTGCATAGGCGGCCGCGGCGGCCAGCACCGAGGTGCCGGGCAGGCCCATCGGTGTTCCGTCGTCAGGACAGCATCCCTCCACCGCGCAGCTGTAGGACCAGAAACGGCCGTCCGAGATACACAAGGCCTCGACCACGGGTGCGCCGAGATCGCCGCATTCCGTGCGCAGCTGGGCGATCAGTGGCTCGAGCCGGAGCATCACGTCCCGGCCGGTCTCGCCCTGGCCCGGTTCCTGGCAGACGTAGGCGACCATCTGCTCGGGCCGCCTACCCCGTCGCTCGCTGCTGGCCACCAGCCCCCGGACCAGCTGCTGCACGGCCTCCTCCCAGTCCTCGGTGCTCGCGGGGATGCCCAGCCGGGCCCGGCCGCCGAACCTGCCGCGGCCTTCCCGGTCGTGCAGGGCGACCAGCACGATGCTGTCCTCGGGTCGGTAGCCGAGCAGGTAGGGCAGGGCGTCGGCCAGCTCGGCCGGGGTGCGCAGAGTGACCTGGGTGTCGTGCGCGGACTGCTCGTTCAGCGGCTCTCGTCCGGCGATGTCGCCGTTTTCGAAGGGTCCGGTCGTTTCGCTGTGATTCGTCATGCGCAGACGATCTCGCGGATCACGAGATTCCGGTTGAGCCTGTGGATAACTCGAATCAGGGACACGACAAGGCCGGCCTCGGCCGTTGGCGCTCCGTCCACGGCTGGACCGTCGCGGTCGTCCGCTCGCGACCGGTGCCCACCCGATTGTCAGTCGCGTCCTGTTGTATGGGACGCATGGAGCACACGAGCAACGCGGACCTCCGGGCACAGGCCGACGCCGTCCTCGCCCGGCTCGTCGGGGACACCACGGGCACGGCCCGGCTGCGCGAGGATCAGTGGCGGGCGATCGAGGCGCTGGTCGCCGACCGGCGCCGGGCCCTGGTCGTGCAGCGCACGGGGTGGGGCAAGTCCGCGGTGTACTTCGTGGCGACCTCGCTGCTGCGGGCCAGAGGCGGCGGACCCACGGTGATCGTCTCCCCGCTGCTCGCGCTCATGCGCAACCAGGTGGAGGCCGCGGCCCGGGCCGGTATCCACGCCCGGACCATCAACTCCTCCAACACCGAGGAGTGGGAGGCCGTACAGACCGAGATCGAGGCCGGCGAGGTCGACGTGCTGCTCGTCAGCCCGGAGCGGCTGAACAACCCCGACTTCCGCGACCAGGTCCTGCCCAAGCTCTCCGCGGCGACCGGACTGCTCGTGGTGGACGAGGCCCACTGCATCTCCGACTGGGGGCATGACTTCCGCCCGGACTACCGCCGGCTGCGCACCATGCTCAGTGAGCTTCCGCCAGGTGTCCCGGTGCTGGCCACCACCGCCACGGCCAACGCACGCGTGACCGCCGACGTCGCCGAGCAGCTCGGCACCGGCGGCTCTTCGGACGCCCTGGTGCTGCGCGGGCCGCTGGACCGGGAGAGCCTGAGCCTCGGTGTGCTGCGGCTGCCCGACGCCGCGCACCGGATGGCCTGGCTCGCCGACCACCTCGACGACCTGCCGGGCTCCGGCATCATCTACACCCTCACCGTGGCCGCCGCCGAGGAGGTCACCGCCTTCCTGCGGCAGAGCGGGCACGCCGTCGCCTCGTACACGGGCCGGACCGAGAACGCCGACCGGCAGCAGGCGGAGGACGATCTGCTCGCCAACCGGGTCAAGGCGCTGGTCGCCACCTCCGCGCTCGGCATGGGCTTCGACAAGCCGGACCTCGGATTCGTCGTGCACCTGGGGTCGCCGTCCTCCCCCATCGCCTACTACCAGCAGGTCGGCCGCGCGGGCCGTGGCGTCGAGCACGCCGAGGTGCTGCTGCTGCCGGGCAGGGAGGACGAGGCGATCTGGGAGTACTTCGCGTCGCTCGCCTTCCCCTCCGAGGATCTGGTGCGCCGCACGCTGGACGTTCTCGCCCGGGCGGACCGGCCCCTGTCGCTGCCGGCGCTCGAACCCCTGGTGGAACTGCGTCGTTCCCGGCTGGAGACGATGCTGAAAGTCCTCGACGTGGACGGAGCGGTGAACCGCGTCAAGGGCGGCTGGACCGCGACCGGGCAGCCATGGTCGTACGACGCCGAGCGTTACGACTGGGTGGCGCGGCAGCGCAAGGCGGAGCAGCAGGCGATGCGCGAGTACGCCGCCACCACGGACTGCCGGATGGAGTACCTCCAGCGCCAGCTCGACGACGAGGACGCCAAGCCCTGCGGCCGGTGCGACAACTGCGCGGGACCGCGCTTCGCGGCCGACACGTCCGCGTCGGCCGTGGACGCCGCGCGCGTGGACCTGGACCGTGCCGGGGTCGAGGTGGAGCCCCGCCGCATGTGGCCGACCGGCCTCCCGGCGATCGGCATCGACCTCAAGGGGCGTATTCCGGTCGGCGAACAGGCCTCGTCCGGGCGGGCTCTGGGTCGGTTGTCGGACATCGGCTGGGGCAACCGGCTGCGGCCCCTGCTGGCACCCCAGGCCGCGGACGCGCCCGTGCCGGACGACGTGGCGCGAGCCGTGGTGGAGGTGCTGGCGGACTGGGCCAAGGGCCCCGGCGGCTGGGCCTCCGGGGCGGCCGGCGCGCAGGCCCGGCCCGTGGGTGTGGTCACCGTCGCCTCCCGCACCCGGCCGACGCTGATCCACTCCCTGGGCACCCGTATCGCCGAGATCGGCCGACTGCCCCTGCTGGGCTCCGTGGAGTACGCCGGTGACGCGTCACGGGTGTCACGCAGCAACAGCGCCCAGCGTCTGAAGGCCCTCGACGGCTCGCTGACCGTGCCGCCCGCCCTCGCCTCCGCGCTCGCCGAGGCCCGTGGTCCGGTCCTGCTGGTGGACGACTTCACGGAGACCGGTTGGACCCTCGCGGTCGGGGCGCGTCTACTCAGAAGGGCCGGCGCCGACGGGGTGTTGCCCCTGGTGCTGGCCGTCCAGGGCTGACCAGGCGTGGCGCGTGGGGCGTCGGCGCCCGGACCGACGCACGCACGTGCCGTGGTCGAACGCCACAGGGGTCATCAGGGGCACTCATGGGTAGGGATATAAGCCACGCACCGCCAGATAACAGTCGGTGGCCCCAATTGCTCGTTGCCGCATCCAAGTTCGACAGGAAGAATTGAAGTCCGCTCCCCGCACGGCTCGTCCGTGATCCGGCTGGGCTTTGCTGCGGTGCGCGGTCCCCCGAATCCGACCTCGCCCGCAGTGTGGGCGCGTAGCCGAAGGGAGGAACGTGACCTTCGGATTCGCCTCGTCCTCGGCGGCCTCATTGTCGACGTCCGCGTCCGCCGCTTCCGCCAGCCGCCTGCTCGAGCCCGCGGAGTGGGCAGCCGCCGGAATCCCCCTGCTGCGCAATCCCCGTGAGGTCGTCAGCGGGCTGCACGCCCGCCATCGTCCCAAGCCGTCCATGGCGATCGTGGCCGTGCTGGACCCCGACGAACGGCTGTGCGCCAGCGCCTCGTTCCTGCGCCGTCCGGCGCCGGCCGACGGCTGGATGTTCCGCAACGCGCTGCTCGCCCAGCTGCGCCGGGTCATTCCGCACGACCTGCGCCGCCGCACCCCGGTGCGCACCGCCGTGCTGCTCTACTGCCGTGAGGGCGACGCGCGTTGGACCGAGGAGGACGGTGCCTGGATGTGGGGGCTGCGCGACGCCTGCACACTGCACGGGCTGCGCTGCGGGGCGTACATCACGCTGACCGGTGACGGCTGGCAGGTGCTCGGCGAGGGGCGCGGCGGACGCCGGCCCAGCACCCACTCGCAGCCGGAGCCCTTCGCCATGTCGGAAGTCCCGGCCCCGGCACCTCGCACCGGCGGCCCGGTCTCCGAGGTGCTGCGCCGCGCGGCTGCTCGCTGAAGGCTCGGCTCCGGGTTCGGCCGCGTACGAGTCACGCGACACCGAGGCTCGTACGCGGTGCGGCACGGTCCGCACGACACCCGCGCGGTCCGCCCGGCACCCGGACGCACAGCCTCCACACGACCGCCCGGACGGTCCGACAGGCGGCCGTCCCCGGAGGAGGAACGGCCACCGCCAGTCATCCGGGCATGCCGAAAGCAGCACCGTGCGGATGCCCTCGGAGCTGCCTTCGCCGCCCCGGCACCCCTAGGTGCCGGGCGGGACTCAGACGCTCGCGCCCAGCACCGAGTTGATCTGCTGCGGGTCACCGCAGACGATCAGCAGTGCACCGGCCCGGGAGTGGGCCAGCGGAAGGGCGGTGGCGGCAGCGGCGGCGGAACCGCCGTTGACGGCCACGACGACCACGGGGCGGGACGCGGCACGGGAAGCGAGGGCGGCGTCCGTGTAGAACACGTCGTCACCGGCGTCATGCTGCGCCCAGTAGGAGGCTTCACCGAAGGACAGTTCGTGCTCGGCCCACGGGTGCTGGGAACCGGTGGTGATCACCAGCACGTCCGCGGGGGCACGGCCCGAGTCCAGGAGCAGGTCCACTGCCTCGTCGGCTGCGTCGAGCGCACCCTCGGCCGAGGCCGGGATCAGCTGGATCTGCGGGGTAGCCGCCGGGGCGGCGGCAGCGGAGGGGCCCGACGGGCCTGGCTTGGCCGGAGCCACGTCACGTTGCGTCCGCTGCACCGGCGGCGTGGGCCGCTGAGGGCCGGGACGACCGGGGCGCGACGGAGCCGCGGGGCGGGGGCCGGGTACGGGGCGAGGGGTCGGCGCGGTACGGCCGCTGGCGGGCGTGGCGCGGGGACCCTGGGCACTCTCGTGAATCTGAGGCTCCTCGGGAATGAGAGGCATGAGCTGATATCTATCAAACGTTGGTGCGGCGCGGGTGACCGGGTGGCACATCAGTGCGAGCGGAACCGTCAGAAATCGAAGCCGAGCTGACCCTCGATTTCCGGAGCGCCTCCGTCCGCCCAGCTGCGGACCTTCTTGAGGTGCCGCCACTGGGGCAGCGCATCAAGATACGCCCACGACAAGCGGTGGTACGGGGTGGGTCCCCGCTCCTCCAGTGCGGCCTTGTGCACGGGCGACGGATACCCGGCGTTGTCCGCAAACCTGAAGTCTGCATGGTCGATACCCAGTTCGGCCATCATTTTGTCGCGCTGAACCTTGGCGATCACCGACGCCGCTGCAACGGCCACGCACGACCGGTCGCCCTTGATCACCGTGCGCACCTTCCACGGGGCACCGAGGTAGTCGTGCTTCCCGTCGAGGATCACGGCGTCGGGGCGGACCGGCAGGGCGTCCAGGGCACGGACGGCGGCGAGCCGCAGTGCGGCGGTCATGCCCAGGTCGTCGATCTCCTCGGGGGAAGCATGCCCCAGGGCATAAGCCGTCACCCACGACTGCAGTATCTCGGCCAGTTCCATGCGCCGTTTGACGGTCAGCAGCTTGGAGTCGGTCAGGCCCTCGGGCGGCCGGCGGAGTCCGGTGATCGCCGCGCAGACGGTGACGGGCCCTGCCCAGGCGCCCCGCCCCACCTCGTCGACACCGGCAATGACCTTCGCTCCGGTCGTGGCGCGCAGGGAGCGCTCGACGGTATGGGTGGGCGGTTCGTACGGCATGGCGCCCTTAGCGTACGCCGCCTGGATCCTCGCGCGACACCCCAGGTCCCCCGGTCGGCACGGAGGTCACCGGCGGCCGGAATCAGGCGCCGTGCGGCCGCAACAGCGGAAGCATCAGCTGGTCGATCATCTCTTCCAGATCCTGCTCATTCCATTCGCAGCCGCACATCTTCGAGCGGTACATCATCATCGCCGGGATGGCGTCGAAGACGTAGCCATTGGCCGCGTCGGACCGCACCTCCCCTCGCTCTATTCCACGGGTGACGACCTCGCGCAGCAGCTTGAGGGTCGGCTCGACTACCCCTTCGAAGATCACACCATGGAAGCGCTCAGCCTGCGCCGGATCGCATTCGTGAATCACTGCGCGCAACGCGAAACCAGGGCGCGAGAACATGGCGTCCCGCGCTCGCCGGCACAGGGCCAGCAGGTCCTCGCGCACACTGCCGAGGTCGGGCACCCCCTCGAAGCGGGGCAGTCCGGCCTCGAGCGCATCGGCGACCAGATCCTCCTTGGAGGGCCAGCGACGGTAGACCGCGGCCTTGCCGGTCTGGGCGCCGGCCGCGACACCCTCCATCGTCAGGCCGTTCCAGCCGACCGTGCTGAGCTGCTCCAGAGCGGCGTCCAGGATCGCGCGCTCGAGCACCGCACCGCGCCGACGAGGGGAAGCCGCCCGAGCAGGGGCGGCCGTCCAGCGCGAGGTAACCATCTGAGTTTCTCCAGCAGACAAGGGGAAGCGGGGGTTCCGGGGCGGGGCTGCGTCGCGCCGCAGCAAGGGGGACGCGATACGCGACACAGGATTAAGTGAACGCTTGCGTTCACTGTTGGGGACTCACTACCGTTGACGCGACAGTGAACGCGAGCGTTCACTAACGCCTTTGTGGGGGACCCATAGTGACAACCTCTCAGCTCATCCAGGAACAGAAACCAGGAGCGGCCCGCCGGGAGGGGCATCCCGGCATAGCGCTCACCGTCATCGCGGCCTGCCAACTCATGGTGGTGCTCGACGCGACGATTGTGAACATCGCGCTCCCGCACATTCAAGACGCGCTCAAGTTCAGCACCACGGACCTCACTTGGGTGGTCAGCGCCTACACGCTCACCTTCGGCGGTCTGCTGCTCCTCGGCGCGCGGGCCGGCGACATCCTCGGCAGGCGTCGAGTGTTCATGACCGGCATCCTGCTGTTCACCTTCGCCTCGCTGCTGGGCGGCCTGGCCCAGGAACCCTGGCAGCTGCTGGCCGCGCGAGCCCTGCAGGGTGTGGGAGGCGCGATCGCATCGCCCACGTCGCTCGCGCTGATCACCACCACCTTCCCCGAAGGCCCCGAGCGCAACCGGGCGTTCGGTGTGTTCGCCGCGGTGTCGGCGGGCGGCGGTGCCATCGGCCTGCTCGCGGGCGGCATGCTGACCGACTGGCTCGACTGGCGGTGGGTGCTCTTCGTCAACGTGCCCATCGGCGTGCTGATCGCCGCACTCGCTCCGCTGTACATCAGCGAGTCCCAGCGGCACCCGGGGCGGTTCGACATCGCGGGAGCACTGACGTCGACGGCGGGCATGGCCTCGCTGGTGTACGGGTTCATCCGCGCCTCGGAGGACGGCTGGCGGGACGGTCTCACCCTCGGCTCGTTCGGCGCGGCGGTGGTGCTTCTGCTGGCCTTCGTCTTCACCGAGCTGCGGGCGAAGGAACCGATCACCCCGCTCAAGATGTTCCGCGACCGCAACCGCTCCGGCACCTACGTGGTCATGCTGAGCCTGGCGGCGGCGATGTTCGGCATGTTCTTCTACATCGTGCTGTTCGTCCAGAACGTGCTCGGCTACAGCCCGATCAAGGCCGGTCTGGCCTTCCTCCCCGTGACGGTCGCCATCGCGGTCGGCGCGGGTCTGTCTCAGCGGTTCCTGCCCACGCTCGGCCCCAAGCCGTTCATGATGACCGGCTCGGCGCTCGTGGCGATCGGGCTGTTCTGGCAGACCTTCATCACCCCTGACAGCTCCTACGTCGGCGGGGTCCTGGGCCCGATGCTGATCTTCGGCTTCGGCATGGGCCTGAACTTCGTGACGGTCACCGTCACGGCGGTCTCCGGTGTCGCCCAGCACGAGGCGGGTGCGGCCTCCGGACTGCTCAACGCCACGCAGCAGGTCGGCGGCTCGCTGGGCCTCTCCATCCTGACCACCGTCTTCGGCTCGGCGAGCACGGACGAGGCGAAGAAGCAGCTGCCGAAGTTCCTCGCGCAGGGCACGCCGGAGCAGCAGGCGCAGTTCGCCAAGACGCACCAGCTGCCCGCGCCCTGGGGGAGCGAGGTGCTCGCCCACGGCATCTCGATCGCCTTCATCCCGGCCGTGGCGATGGCCGGACTCGCGTTCCTCACCGCCTGGATGGCGATCAAGGTCCGCAGGAGCGACCTCGAAGCCCTCGCCGGGACGGCGGGCCCGGGAATGGGCTGACCCCAGCACAACGACGACCGGCACTGCCCATACCCTCCCGATCCTGGTCCGCCGCCTGCCCGAGCCGAGCCTCGTTCGGCTCGACGCGGGCGGCGGATACTGGGACAACGGGCGACAGTCACGCAGAGTTCCCGGCAGGCACGGAGAGTCGCAGAGACCGGAAGGGCCCTCAGAGACCTGCGGGCACCCAGTCCGGCAGCGCCTCGGTCCGCTCGACCCACTGAGCGGGCGGCGCCCCCGCCTTGCCGGACGCGAGCACACCGCCCACGATCGCGCAGGTGGTGTCCACGTCTCCGCCCACCTGGGCGGTCGTCCAGAACGCCGTCTCGAAGTCGGCGAGGGACCGCGCCGCGGACCACAGCGCGAAGGGGACGGTGTCATGGGCGCTCGTACGGCGTCCGCACCCCAGAACGGCGGCGACCGTGCCCGCGTCGCCGTAGTCGAGCATGTCCCGGGCACGGCGCAGCCCGGCGCCGACGGCGCTCTTCGGCACCAGGGCGATGACACCGTCGAGGAGCGCCTCGGGGCTGGGCGGTCCGTCGGGCGAGGCGGCCAGCGAGGCGGCTGCCGCGACGGCCATCGCGCCGACCACGGCCTCACGGTGCTGATGCGTGGGATAGGCCGAGATCTCCGCCTGGTGGGTCGCCTGCTCCGGATCGTCCGCGTACCAGGCACCCAGGGGTGCGATGCGCATCGCGGCGCCGTTGCCCCAGGAGCCCTGTCCGTTGAAGAGCCCCGCGGCCAGCTCACGCCAGTCCTGGCCCTCCCGGACGAGGCGGAGCAGCCGGTTGACGGCGGGGCCGTAGCCGCGGTCGAAGTCGTGGTGCTCGGCGAAGGAGCGGGCCAGTGCGTCCTGGTCGAGGCGCTGGTGGGCGGCCAGGACGGCCACCACGGAGCAGGCCATCTCCGTGTCGTCGGTCCACTGCCAGGGGCCCACGGGCGCCTCGCGGCTCTTGAGCAGGGGGTAGTTCACCGGAACGAAGAACTGCGAGCCCAGCGCGTCCCCCACCGCAAGTCCGCGCAGGCTGGCCAGGGCGCGCTCCAGGCGCCGGAGAGAAGAAGAGGAATCAGCGGTCATCGCTCTGCCACTCTATCCGGTGACCCAGTTCGGCACCGGGTCCCGCCAGCGCTCGAAGGGCCGGTCGAGGGTGTACTTGTCATCGTCCCCGAGAACGAGCATCCGCATCTCGGCGTTCCCGGGGTTCGACAGCGACTCGAATTCCGCGACCGTCCAGTGGAACCAGCGCATGCAGAACAGCCGCATCGCGAGTCCGTGAGTCACCAGGAGCACGTTCGGCGGATGGTCGGGGGCCTCGAAGCTGCGGAACAGGCTCTCCAGGAAGCCGCCGACCCGGTCGTACACGTCGGCGCCGGACTCCCCCTGCGGGAAACGGAAGAAGAAGTGGCCGTACGCGTCCCGGTACGCCTTCTGCAGGCGTACGTCGTCGCGGTCCTGCCAGTTGCCCCAGTCCTGCTCGCGCAGCCTGGGTTCCTCCCGCACCCGTATGAGGTCGGGGTCGAGGTGAAAGGCGCGCAGGGTCTCGAGCGTACGGCGGTACGGGGAGACGTACACGCTCACGCGCTCCCGGCCGAACAGTTCCCGAAGCGTCTTGCCGGTCTCCTCGGCCTGCCGCCAGCCGCGTTCGGTCAGCGCGAGAGCATGGTCGGGCTCCCGCTCGTACACGGAGTCATCAACATTGCCCGTTGACTCGCCGTGCCGGACAAGGACGATGCGCCGTGGTCGTGCCATGCCAAAACCCTAGATCGTGCCGGGGACGGTCGAGCACTCGAACGGGTCCCATACGGCGTAGGTCACACGAATCCCGTGGATGGAACCGCTCCCGGCATGCCATTCATACGTTGGATTTTCCAACTGTCTCAGACCGTCCAGGACGGTTCCAGCTCCACGATGTCTCCGGAGAGGGCGGCGATGTCCGCCTCCGTCTGGGCACGCAGGGCAAGGCGCTCCACCCGTTCGGTGCGGTACTTGCCGTGCTCGGCCGCCGACCGCCACATGGACAGGACCATGAACTCGTGCTCGGGCGCCTCGGCGAACATGCCCCGGATCATGCCGGGTGAGCCGGCCATCGCGGGGTTCCAGACCTTCTCCTGCATGAGGGTGAAGTGTTCGACGCGCTCCTCGTGCACCCGGCAGAGGGCCACGCGGATCAGATCCGAGTCGGTGAACCGGGGCTCGAAGCCGGTCTTCACGTCGAAGCGGTACTCGAACAGCTTGACCTGGGCGTCCTTGAACGTGCCGGACTGGGCGGTCGCCAGGCGGTCGTGGGAGCGGGCCATGAAGGAGTCGTAGAAGGCACGGCTCTCCCAGAAGGCGAAGATGTGCGCCACTCCCGGCCGCTGCCGGCTCCAGCCTCCACCCTGCCCCCGAAAACCCGGCTCTCCCAGAAGCCCCGCCCATTTCCGCTGCCCCCGCTCGAAGCCGCGGCGGTCCACCACGGTGCAGCGAATCCACTTGACCAGCACCGCGCCATCGTAAGGCCACCGGGCGTGGCGCCGGTCACGCTCCGGCGGAGATCGCCCGCGCGTGCGCCCCCGCGCGCGTGGCACGATGAACAAGGAACCCCGGCTCCAAGGAAGTTGGGGAAGAAGGATCTTCAGGGGGGAAGGGAGCCCGGTGACCGGCTTCAGCAAGGGAAACCGCAAGATCGAGGTCGCCCTCAAGTGGGACCCCAGTCCTGCGGGTCAGCCGCCCACAGACCTCGACGTCGTAGCCGCGACCTTCGTGTCCGGTGACCCGTACGGAACTCCGGCCTATCTGGTGCACCATGGCAGCCGCTCGCCGGACGGCACGATCTTCCTCAACCGGGACAGCACGGACGGCAAGGGATTCGGCTGGGACGAGGTCATGACGCTCGAACTGGACCGGCTCGACAGCCGGTACGCGCGCGTGGTGATCGGTGTCGTCATCCAACAGCAGTCCGGGCCCAGGACGTTCGTCAATGTGCTCAACCCGGCCATGCGCGTGCGTGAGGGCTACACCGTGCTCGCCGAGGACGACTTCGGCTCGGTCCTCGGGGCCACGGCGGCCACGATCGCCGAGTTCGTGCGGGACGAGTCCGGCGGGTGGAACTTCCGCGCCGGTGTCCACGGCTTCGACGAGGATCCGGCAACCTTCACCCGGGTCATGGGCAGGGCGAACCAGTCCTGACACTCAGGCCGTGTAGGGGGCCACGATCGCGAGTGTCCGGGCCAGTTCCTCCAGGAGGGCCTCGCGGTGGGTGGGCGAGCGCGGCAGCTCGTCCGTGTTGCGCCTGCTCACCCCGCGGTCGGCCAGGACGTAGAGCATCCGCAGGGTGCGCATGGCGTTGGAGGCCCAGGCCGGCACCGGGCCGGGCTCGCCGGTACGGAAGGCCGCTGCGACCGGAGCCAGCCAGCGCACCGAGTCGGCCTCGGTGAGGGCGGGGTGGGCGAGGATCTGCGCGAGCGCGTAGGCGAGGCGGTCGTCCTCCTGCGCGTCGAAGAGGTGATCCGTGGGCGCCAGCAACCGGGCGGTGGCCAATTCGGCGAGCGGCTGGGGTGGCTGGCCGGGGTGCCGGGCGAGTACCGCCAGGAGATCCGCTCCGTGAGCGGCGGCGTGCACCCAGCCCAGGTCCGGATCATGACCGCGCAGATCCGCCTCTCTGGGGTACCAGTCCGCGAAGGCGTCCCACCACTGCGGCCGCCAGTCGCCGGCCTCCACGATCCGGGCGAGGACGAGCGGCGCGAAACTGCGCGCCTGCACGACCGGGTCCTTCAGATGAACGGTCATACGGTCGCCCAGCCGGCCACGCTCCCCGGAGCGGAGCGCGGGTGTCCAGCGGACGGCCGCGAGGTAGGCGCCGTCGTCGCGCACCACGGGATCGGGTGAACGAAGGTCCTCGGCCAGGGTGTCGAGGGCCATGGCCCGGTCCGCCTCGGAGAGGTCGCGGATGTCGGCGTCGTACCGCTGAGGTGTGGTCATGAACGGAGGCTACGGCGCCCCGCGCACCCCGGAGAAACAACCGCAAAAGTAAGGGGCGCCGGCCCATGGCCGGCGCCCCTTACCTCAGGAACCGCGTGTCATCAGCTGCAGCCGCTGGTCGAGCCGCAGCCCTCGCAGATGTAGCAGGAGCCGGCGCGCTGCATCTTCGTGCCGCAGGAGAAGCACAGCGGGGCGTCGGCCTGGATGCCCAGCTGCATCTCCACCAGCTCGGCGCTGGTGTGCGCCTGCTTCGGGGCGGGCTTGGCCACCTCGGCCTCGACCTTCGGGGTGGCGACGGCCTTCAGCTCCTGGGCGCGCGGCGCCGACTGGGCCAGGCCCTCGACGTCGACCTCGTCGATGGACTGCTCGTAGGAGCCGGTCTCCAGGTGACGCTGACGCTCCTCGGCGGAGTGGATGCCGAGCGCGGAGCGCGTCTCGAAGGGCAGGAAGTCCAGCGCCAGGCGGCGGAAGATGTAGTCGACGATCGACTGCGCCATCCGCACGTCCGGGTCGTCCGTCATACCGGCCGGCTCGAAGCGCATGTTCGTGAACTTCGAGACGTACGTCTCCAGCGGCACGCCGTACTGAAGGCCGACGGAGACCGCGATGGAGAAGGCGTCCATCATGCCCGCGAGAGTCGAGCCCTGCTTGGACATCTTCAGGAAGACCTCGCCGAGACCGTCGTCCGGGTAGGAGTTGGCGGTCATGTAGCCCTCGGCGCCACCGACCGTGAAGGACGTGGTGATGCCCGGGCGGCCCTTGGGGAGGCGCTTGCGGACCGGGCGGTACTCGACCACCTTCTCGACCGCGGTACGGATCGTCTCCTCGGCCTTCGCGGTGACCTCGGCCTTCTCGTCCTCCTTCTTCTTGGCGGAGAGCGGCTGGCCGACCTTGCAGTTGTCGCGGTAGATCGCGAGCGCCTTGACGCCGAGCTTCCAGGCCTCGTAGTAGATCTCCTCGACCTCCTCGACGGTCGCCGTCTCCGGCATGTTGACCGTCTTGGAGATGGCGCCGGAGATCCAGGGCTGGATCGCGGCCATCATGCGGACGTGGCCCATCGGGGAGATGGCGCGCTCGCCCATGGCGCAGTCGAAGACCTCGTAGTGCTCGTGCTTGAGGCCCGGGGCGTCGATCACGTTGCCGTGGTCGGCGATGTGGGCGACGATCGCCTCGATCTGCTCCTCCTGGTAACCCAGGCGGCGCAGAGCCTGCGGGACGGTGCCGTTGACGATCTGCATCGAGCCGCCGCCGACGAGCTTCTTGAACTTCACCAGCGCGAGGTCGGGCTCGACACCGGTGGTGTCGCAGGACATCGCCAGACCGATGGTGCCGGTCGGGGCGAGGACGGACGCCTGGGAGTTACGGAAACCGTTCTGCTCGCCGAGGCGCAGCACGTCCTGCCAGGCCTCCGTGGCGGCGGCCCACACCGGGGTGTCCAGGTCGTCCATGCGGACGGCCACGCCGTTGGCGTCGGCGTGCTGCTTCATGACGCGCTTGTGGGCATCGGCGTTGCGGGCGTAGCCGTCGTACGGACCGACGACCGCGGCCAGCTCGGAGGAGCGGCGGTAGGCCGTACCCGTCATCAGGGAGGTGATGGCGCCGGCCAGGGCGCGGCCGCCGTCCGAGTCGTATGCGTGGCCGGTCGCCATCAGCAGGGCGCCGAGGTTGGCGTAGCCGATGCCGAGCTGGCGGAAGGCGCGGGTGTTCTCGCCGATCTTCTGGGTCGGGAAGTCCGCGAAGCAGATCGAGATGTCCATCGCGGTGATGACCAGCTCGACGACCTTCTGGAAGCGCTCGGTGTCGAAGGACTGGCTGCCCTTGCCGTCGTCCTTCAGGAACTTCATCAGGTTCAGCGAGGCCAGGTTGCAGGACGTGTTGTCCAGGTGCATGTACTCGCTGCAGGGGTTCGAGCCGTTGATCCGGCCGGACTCCGGGCAGGTGTGCCAGTGGTTGATGGTGTCGTCGTACTGGATGCCCGGGTCGGCGCAGGCCCAGGCGGCCTCGGCCATCTTCCGGAACAGGGACTTGGCGTCGATCTCCTCGATGACCTCGCCGGTCATGCGCGCACGCAGGCCGAACTTGCCGCCCTGCTCGACCGCCTTCATGAACTCGTCGTTCACACGGACCGAGTTGTTGGCGTTCTGGTACTGGACCGAGGTGATGTCGTCGCCGCCGAGGTCCATGTCGAAGCCCGCGTCACGCAGGGCGCGGATCTTCTCCTCTTCCTTCACCTTGGTCTCGATGAAGTCCTCGACGTCGGGGTGGTCGACGTCCAGGATGACCATCTTGGCGGCCCGGCGGGTGGCGCCACCGGACTTGATGGTGCCGGCGGAGGCGTCGGCGCCGCGCATGAAGGAGACCGGGCCGGAAGCGTTGCCGCCGGAGGACAGCAGCTCCTTGGAGGAGCGGATGCGGGAGAGGTTCAGGCCGGCGCCGGAGCCGCCCTTGAAGATCATGCCCTCTTCCTTGTACCAGTCGAGGATCGACTCCATGGAGTCGTCGACGGACAGGATGAAGCAGGCGGAGACCTGCTGGGGCTGCGGGGTTCCGACGTTGAACCAGACGGGGCTGTTGAAGCTGAAGATCTGGTGCAGGAGGGCGTACGCCAGCTCGTGCTCGAAGATCTCGGCGTCGGCGGGCGAGGCGAAGTACTTGTGGTCCTCGCCGGCCTTCCGGTACGTCTTCACGATGCGGTCGATCAGCTGCTTGAGGCTGACCTCGCGCTGCGGGGTGCCGACGGCACCCCGGAAGTACTTGCTGGTGACGATGTTGACCGCGTTCACCGACCAGAAGTCGGGGAACTCGACGCCACGCTGCTCGAAGTTGACCGAGCCGTCGCGCCAGTTGGTCATGACGACGTCACGGCGCGCCCACTCGACCTCGTCGTACGGGTGTACGCCAGGGGTGGTGTGGATGCGCTCGATACGCAGCCCCTTGGTGGCCTTGGCGCCCTTCGCTCGGGAACCTCGTGCCGGACCGCTCGCCGTCTCTGTCATGCCGCCTCCCTCTACGGGCTAAAACGCCCTGAAGTGCCACGATGTTCCCGTGACACGGTGTTCTGTCTTGTGTTGCAGGCACCCTCAGATCCACCCGCAACAGGCCTTGGCTCGCCGCCTCCCGGCCGGAACCCGGGTCTCCGTCGGGTTCCGGCCCGCCGGTCAGTCGGCGGCGTGGGCGGGCACGGGGACCTGGGTGGTCCCGCCGGGCCCGCGATCGTCTTCCTGGCTCCCCGCTCCCGCGTCTTCGTCGTCCGCGGCGGGGCCTCGCGTCGCTTCCCTCAGCTCCGCGATGGCGGCCTCGAAGTCCTCGAGCGAGTCGAACGCCCGGTAGACGGAGGCGAATCGCAGATAGGCGACGAGGTCGAGCTCCTGCAACGGGCCGAGTATGGCCAGGCCCACGTCGTGGGTGGTCAGCTCGGCGCTTCCGGTGGCCCGCACCGCCTCCTCGACCCGCTGACCCAGCTGGGCGAGTGCGTCCTCGGTGACAGGCCGCCCCTGGCATGCCTTGCGCACGCCGTTGATGACCTTGGTACGGCTGAATGGCTCGGTGACTCCGGACCGCTTGACCACCATGAGCGAACACGTCTCCACGGTCGTGAAACGACGGGAGCAGTCCGGGCACTGGCGGCGCCTGCGGATCGACGTGCCGTCGTCGGTCGTACGACTGTCGACCACGCGGCTGTCGGGGTGCCTGCAGAAGGGGCAGTGCATGATCTCCAACCCTCCTCACAGCAGACTAAACAGCCCCCAGAGGCCTCAGGGGCCTCTCGAAGCAGCCCCAAGCATAGGCGATCGCAGAGGCCTCTCGGACCCGGGGGACCACAACTTGTGGGCTGCTGTAGCAATCCAACCACTAGATGTGGGGATTGGCTGATACATCGACAGCTCGCGCGTGTCGCGGACGTACACACCCGTACGGCCCAGTCACCCCGCCACCTGTGAAAACACGCGCGTGCGGACGTACCGCCAGGACACTTGCGGAGATAGCGTGGGCGCCGCACGGAGGACGCGTAGGACTCCGGTACGAAGGGACCCGGATCCCGGTTGACGGGGTTCCGGGTGGCAGACTGGGGAAGCAACCCACGAGGTGATCCACCCCGGCGGTGAAGCGTACAACAATGGGCGCTTTTGTCGGCCGGAGTCGGCCAGAGGTCGCGTTAGCCATACACCCGGACACATGATCGCGTCAGGTGAATCGCACTTTTTCACTCGAACGTGTGTTTGGCGCAACCTTTCGAAAGCAACTACCGTTGTCCAGCAGGGAGACCATCGAGAGGGGCCGACGTGACCACCACCGCAGACAGTGCCACCATCACTGCCCAGGACCGCTCCCAGGGCCGAGTCGAGCCGGTACATGCGATGAACGAAGCCACGAATCCTGAGGGGCACAAGCGCTCCCTGCCGGGCCGACCTCCAGGCATCCGGGCGGACAGCTCCGGACTCACCGACCGGCAGCGCCGGGTGATCGAGGTCATCAGGGACTCCGTGCAGCGGCGCGGTTACCCGCCGTCGATGCGCGAGATCGGCCAGGCCGTCGGGCTCTCCAGCACGTCCTCGGTCGCCCACCAGCTGATGGCGCTGGAGCGCAAGGGCTTCCTGCGCCGCGACCCGCACCGCCCGCGCGCCTACGAGGTGCGCGGCTCCGACCAGGCCGTGACCGTGCAGCCCACGGACACTGCCGGCAAGCCCGCGGCGTCGTACGTCCCGCTGGTCGGGCGTATCGCCGCCGGTGGCCCGATCCTCGCGGAGGAGTCGGTCGAGGACGTGTTCCCGCTCCCCCGGCAGCTCGTCGGTGACGGCGAACTGTTCGTCCTCAAGGTCGTCGGCGACTCCATGATCGAGGCCGCGATCTGTGACGGCGACTGGGTCACCGTCCGCCGCCAGCCGGTCGCCGAGAACGGCGACATCGTGGCGGCCATGCTCGAGGGCGAGGCCACAGTCAAGCGCTTCAAGCGCGAGGACGGCCACGTCTGGCTCCTCCCGCACAACTCGGCCTACGAGCCGATCCCCGGCGACGACGCGACCATCCTCGGCAAGGTCGTCGCCGTGCTGCGGCGCGTGTGACCGCTGCGGCGGACGGGCCGGGCGGCCCGCTCCCTGACCGGGCCCCGGAACCCCTGCGCCGGTTCCGGGGCCCTGTGCGTTCGGCTCAGCCCAGAGCCGCCGTGCAGCCCACCTGGTCCTAACGGCCCAGGTGGGAGGGGCTCACTGGGCTTCCGTCTGCTTCGCGGCCGCGTCGATCGCCGCGAGCGACCTGCGCACCTGGTTGCGGTCCGTGGTGAACCAGAAGTCGGGCAGTGAGGCCTTGAGGTAGCCGCCGTACCGCGCGGTGGCGAGCCGCTGGTCGAGTACGGCGACCACACCGCGGTCCCCGGAGGCCCGTACGAGGCGGCCGGCGCCCTGGGCCATGAGCAGGGCCGCATGTGTCGCGGCCACCGCCATGAAGCCGTTGCCGCCCGCTTCCTCCACCGCCTTCTGGCGGGCGCTCATCAGCGGGTCGTCGGGGCGCGGGAACGGGATCTTGTCCATGACGACCAGCTGACAGCTGGGGCCCGGGACGTCGACGCCCTGCCACAGCGACAGCGTGCCGAAGAGGCAGGTCCTGGGGTCGGCCGCGAAGTTCTTGATCAGCTCGCCGAGGGTCTCCTCGCCCTGGAGCAGGATCGGGAACTCGGGGATCCGGGAGCGCAGCTCCTCGGCGGCGAGCTGGGCGGCCCGCATCGACGAGAACAGTCCGAGGGTGCGGCCACCGGCCGCCTGGATCAGCTCGGTCAGCTCGGTCAGCATGTCGGTGCGCTCGCCGTCTCGCGCGGGGCGGGCGAGGTGCTTGGCGACGTAGAGGATGCCCTGCTTGCGGTAGTCGAAGGGCGAGCCGACGTCGATGCCCTTCCAGGTCGGGAGATCCTCGCCCTCCACACCCTCGGGACCCAGCCCCAGGGAGGCACCCACACCGTTGAAGTCGCCGCCCAGCTTGAGGGTCGCCGAGGCGAGGACGACGCTGCGGTCCGCGAAGAGCTTTTCCCTGAGCAGCCCGGAGACCGACATGGGGGCGACACACAGGGAGGCGCCGAACCGGTCGTGGCGCTCGTACCAGACGACGTCCCACTCGGAGCCGTTCAGGACCCGCTCTGCCACGTCGTGGACCGTCTCCACCGAGGCCAGCGCCTGCTTGCGGACCGCGTCCTCGTCCTGGACGGACTTGTCACGGGTCGCACCGATCGCGGAGATGACCGTGCGGGCCGCGTCCCGCAGCGCCATCAGGGCATAGCCGAGATCTTCCGGGATCTCCTCCAGACGGCCCGGCAGGGCCAGCTCCATCAGCCGCTCGAAGCCCTCGGCGGCGGTCTGGAGCTGGTCGGCGGCCTTCTCGTTGACGAGTTTGGCGGCTCGGCGCACGGCACGGTTGACCTGGCCGGGCGTGAGTTCGCCGGTGGCGACGCCGGTCACGCGGGAGACCAGCTCGTGCGCCTCGTCGACGATCAGCACCTCGTGCTGCGGGAGTACCGGGGCGCCCTCGATGGCGTCGATGGCCAGGAGCGCGTGGTTCGTGACGACGACCTCGGCGAGCTTGGCCCGCTCGCGGGCCATCTCCGCGAAGCACTCGGCGCCGTAGGCACACTTCGACGCGCCCAGGCACTCGCGCGAGGACACCGATACCTGGGACCAGGCACGGTCGGAGACGCCCGGCGTGAGGTCGTCCCGGTCGCCGGTCTCGGTCTCGTCGGCCCAGTCCCGCAGGCGCAGCAGGTCCTGGCCCAGCTTGCTGGTGGGCGCGGCGGCCTCGAACTGGTCGAAGAGTCCGTCCTCCTCGTCCTGCGGCACGCCCTCGTGCAGGCGGTGCAGGCACAGGTAGTTCGACCTGCCCTTGAGCATGGCGAACTCCGGGCGGCGGCGCAGCAGCGGGTGCAGGGCGTCGACGGTGCGGGGCAGGTCCCGTTCCACGAGCTGGCGTTGCAGCGCGAGTGTGGCCGTGGCGACGACCACACGCTCCCCGTGCGCGAGCGCGGGCACGAGATAGCCCAGCGACTTTCCGGTGCCGGTGCCGGCCTGGACCAGCAGATGGGATCCGTCGTCGATCGCCTCGGCGACCGATTCGGCCATGGTCACCTGGCCGGGGCGCTCCGTGCCGCCGACGGCTGCGACAGCGGCATGCAGGAGTTCGGGGAGTGAGGGCTTCGTCATAGCCCGACCACCCTACGGCCCGGCACTGACAAACGGGCGATCAAGGCTGGTACGAGGGGTGGGATCACGGCCGGGGCTCCTGGGACGGGACGGGCTCGGGGCGGGGGCGGGCGGCACGTTCGGCTCGTTCGGCTCGTTCGGCGGGCTCCGAAATTCGTTCCGGACGAGCGGGAACCACAGCGGCCCGCCGGACGTACAACATGTGAACGCGCCGTCACGTGGCGTTACATCAGACCGCGCAGGACTCGGTCCCGGATCATGAGGGCAGCCCGCTTCCCGGGCAGGTCGACCTCGGCCGCGAACCGAAAGCCTGCGCTCAGGAAGGCGGCCACGGAGGGGGTGTTGCTCAGATCGGGCTCCGCGACGACTCGAGCGCAGGCGGGGCGACGGTCGAGGACCAGATCGGCCACGGCTCTGATCAGGGCGGATCCCAGTCCGCACCCTCGGTCGGCGGCGCCGCCGATGAGGAGGTGGATCCCGGTGTCGTGCGGACGGGCCGGGTAGTGGCGGGCCAGTGGATCCAGGTCCGCCCGGTAGATCTCCCAGTAGCTCATGGGGGTGCCGTCCAGCACGCCCAGACAGGGAGTGCTGCGTCCGTCGCCGTCGATCTGGGCGCGCAAGTGGCTCTCCGTCTTGTTGTGGGACCCGGCCAGGTCCCAGAACGGGGCGACGGCGGGGTCGTTCATCCAGCGCCGGACGAGCGGCAGGTCGTGTTCGAGACGCACCGGCACCAGCTGGAACATGCCCACGGGTGTGGGGGTCGGCCCCCAGGTGGGGACGTGGTCGAGCAGGTCGTCCAGGCCGTCGGCAAGGCGCGGCGCGACGAACTGGGTGACGAACTCGTCGGGCAGGCGCAGGTCCAGCGTGTCCTCGCCGTCCCCGAAGGACGCGGTGTCCCGGGCGCTCTTGTCCCCGGCGCTCTTGTCCCCGGCGCTCTTGTCCCAGGCGCCCTGGATGTCCCAGGGCACGGCGCCGCCCGGGTGGAGGGGGACGGAGCCGGGGCCGGTGCCGGCGCTCGCGTCGGTGGGAGGCACGGAGCGCTCCTCTCAGGAGACGAAGGGGGATGGCCCTCGGAGATGACGGAAGACGGTGCGGTTCGTTCAGGAGTGAAGGGGGTTGGCGATGGTGACGTAGACGGACTGGGTGTCGACCGGGCCGACGAGTTCGTCTAGGCCGTGCAGCCTGGTCAGCAGGTTGGCCTTGCAGCGCAGGACGGGTGAGTCGAGCAGGAGGCCGGGCAGCGAGGAGCGCGGGGCGACGGGGCCCGAGGCGACGTCGGTGAGGAAACGGCGGAACGCCGCGATCAGCAGACGCTCGTCGGCGAGGCGCTGGGAGCCGAACGCGCCGATCAGGCCGAGCACGTTGTTGATGGCGAGGTAGTACGCGAAGCGTTCGTCGGTGACCTCGTCCGAGACGAAAGTGTCGCTGAGCTCGCCGATGCCGGGCAGCCGGGCGTCGAGATCGGCTCGCCGGGACTCGCGGAAGTAGTAGCCCTGGTTGTCGCGGTAGCGGCCGCCGGCGGGCCAGCCGTCGCGGTCGAGCAGAAGCAGCGTGTTCTGCTGGTGGGCCTCGAGGGCGATGCCGGCCTCGCTGTCCAGCCACAGCACGGGCCGGACGACCTGTTCGAGGTAGCGCAGGAACCACTCCGCGGCGACGGCTCCGACGGGACGGCCGGTGTGGGCGGACAGCCGTGCGACGAGCTGGGCCAGTCGGGACCGGTGGGACCAGGGGCCGTGCACCGGTGCGGCGTTGGTGCCGGGTTCGGAAAGGGGCCGGGGCGAGACGAGACCGGCGACGCAGCCGACGTCGTCGGTCGGGGCGAACGGGTTGTGCCTGATCACGACGTCGAGGCCGGGCACGGGGCGGCCGTCCGGGTCGTCGACGGCGAGCCAGGCCGGGTCGCGGACGATGTCGAAGCCAGGGTGCACGGCCTGCCACTGCTTGAACAGGCCGCTGCGCAGCAGTCGGTGCACCTCGACTCCGCGATGGAGTTCCTTGCGCAGGTTCTCGCGACGGGAGTTGGTGATGCGCAGGCCCAGCGACAGCTTGAGCATCGCCGGGGCGCCGGACTGGTGGACGGTGCGTACGGAGGAGGTGGGGTGCCAGTCGGAGCCGAGCGGACCGAGGTCGCGGAGGGCGCCGGAGTCGAGCAGGGCGGCGACCGGTTCACGGTGCCGGATCTCGCGCGCCTGCCAGGGGTGCAGGGGCAGGGCGCAGTATCCGTCGGGCAGCGGCAGGGCGGTCCCGGCGAGTCGTTGCGTGAGGTGGTCGGCGGGGACGGGACGGCCGCGCTCGGTCCAGGCCGAGTCGGTCGCGAGCAGAGAGGGGGCGACAGCCATCCAGTGCAGGGGGAAGGATCCGCGCAGCTCCGGCGAGTACAGCCGGGCCTCGGCCTCGGTCAGGCCCTCCCGGCTCTTCGGGGTCGGGTGCAGGGGGTGTCCGAGGAGAAGGGTCTGCTCAGCGCCGAGGAACAGGTCGGGGCCGTCCGCCGGGTGTGCGCGGCGGTCGCGGATGAAGATCGCGGTGTGGCGCAGGGAGTCGGCCACCCTGGCGACCAGGTCGGCGCCTTCCCTGTCCCCGGGTGTCTCCCTGGCGAGCAGCGCTGCGAGGGTGACCGCGTCGACCGGTGGGGCCGTTTCGAGGACGCCGGCGAGACGGGGTGGCCCGAAGCGGTGCCAGCCCGTCGGGGACCAGTGGCGGATCGCTGCGATCAGGGCGGTGCCGCTGCTGGGCAGCGGCACGCGCAGGGTGTTGGTCGCGGGTGCGGCGAGGTTCGTCTCCCGTACCCAGCAGCGCAGAAGGTTCTCCACGGCGGCGGCCTGGGCCGCGGTGCGGGGGTCGGGGTCGTCCAGCGGATCGGCGCCCAGCTCTCCCGCACGCGTGCCGTCCGGGGTTCGCCTCTTCTGCGGGGGAACCGACTCGGCGAGCGGTACCGGAGAGGGCTGGGTGCCGGAGTCCCCCTGGTCGTCCGGGCTGCCGGACCTGCCGTCGGGTGTGGGGGTGGCGTTCAAGACGGCTCCTCGGGGGTGGTCTGGGGTGGGGCGGGACTGTTCTCGTTCGGTCGGGCACGCTCGGTCGTCGTGCCGTGGTCGGTGGGGCGTCCTGGTGGCGAGGGGGTGTGGTGCGGGCCGTGTCGGGCTCTGCAGCTTCGGCGGTGCGGGCGCCGGTGTGCGGTTTCTAGCCGGTGCCCTGGGCAGGGCCGTCCTGCCGGCCCTGGCGGCGGCCGCGGTGCTGCTGATGGCGGGCCGCGGCGGCCACCGCGTCGGCGAGGCGGTCCAGCACGGCTGCCGCCTGCTCGTCACTGATGGTCAGCGGCGGAAGGAGCCGTACGACACTGTCGTGGCGGCCGCCCAGCTCCACGATGAGGCCGCGGTCGAGGCACTCGCGCTGGACGACCGCGGCGAGTTCGGGGTCGGCGGGGCGAGGCGTGCGGGTGGGTTCCAGCCCGCTCATCGTGACGTGGTGGTCGCCGGCGCCGGGGGGTTCACCCGGCCCCGTCCCCTCGCCCTCCGGGTCCACCAGTTCGACGCCGATCATCAGGCCGCGGCCCCGGACGTCCCCGACGCAGGGGAACTCCGTCTGGAGCTCGCGCAGGTGGGACAGCATTCGGGAGCCGAGGGTGGCGGCCCGCTCGGCGAGGCCGTTCTCACGGACGTGGGCCAGGGTGGCGGTGCCCGCGGCCATGGCGAGCTGGTTGCCGCGGAAGGTGCCCGCGTGGGCGCCGGGCTGCCAGACGTCGAGGTCGTCGCGGTAGACGACCACGGCCAGCGGGAGGCTGCCGCCGATGGCCTTGGACAGGACCATGACGTCGGGCGTGACACCGCTGTGCCCGACGCCCCAGAAGGAGCCGGTGCGGCCGACGCCGGTCTGGATCTCGTCGGCGATCAGCGGGACGGACCGGTCGGCCGTGATCTGCCGCATGCGGCGCAGCCAGTCGTCCGGGGCCGGGATCACCCCGCCCTCGCCCTGGACGGGTTCGAGGATCATCCCGGCGGGCAGCGGCACGCCCGACTTGGGATCGTCGAGGAGGGACTCGGTCCAGCGGGCGGCGAGTTCGGCGCCGGACGGGCCGCCCACGCCGAAGGGGCAGCGGTAGTCCTGCGGGTAGGGCAGGCGGGCGACCCGTACGTCGCCCGCGCCGCCGGAGGCGGCCAGGGCTCCGGAGGTCATGCCGTGGTAGGCGCCGGTGAAGGCGAGCATGCCGGTGCGCCCGGTCGCGGCCCGGACCAGTTTGAAGGCGGCCTCGACCGCGTCGGTGCCGGCCGGTCCGCAGAACTGGACGCGGGCGCGGTCGGCGAGCCCGGGCGGCAGGTTGCGGAACAGCTCGGTGATGAAGGCGTCCTTGACGGGGGTCGCCAGGTCGAGGACGGAGAGCGGGGCACCGGATTCGAGGACGCGGCGGATGGCTTCCAGCACGACCGGGTGGTTGTGGCCGAGGGCGAGGGTTCCGGCGCCGGAGAGGCAGTCCAGGTAGCGGCGGCCGTCGGCGCCCTCGATGGTCAGCCCCCGGGCCCGCACGGGCACGATGGGCAGGGCCCGTGCGTAGGTGCGCGCGGCGGACTCGCGCGCCGACTGGCGCCTGAGGATGCCCTCGTGCACGGCACGCGCTCCCCCGTGCGCCCCTTCAGCCACCGATTCGGTCACGGCCACGGCTCGCTGTCCTCCACGCTGTCCAGAGGCGAGTTGATCCACGGGGACCGGGCACAGGCAGCAGGACCCCCACCGCTACCAACAGCTCACGGGCCTGCGGGTTACGGGTTGCCTCAAGATCCTTGCCGTGACGGAACTGTTGCGCTTCCGTCGGAAGTCCCCCACAGCGAGCGCATAGTGTGTGGTCCCGTTCCCAGAAGGCCGTGAGACCGTCATGAACTCCCCATGAGTTCCTGGCCGGTGCCGTGGCCGAAGCGCCGAATTCCTTTACAGCAGGGGGAGTCAAGAGCATGCGATCCATACGGCCGTCGTTCACCGTTCGCCGCGGGAGGGGCGCGTCCCGCAGAACCTCCCCCGTGCTGGCGGCGGTCGCCCTCGCTTCGGCGCTGGCGCTGACCGCCACCGCCTGCAACGGCGACGACCACGCCGACGGCAAGCCGACCGCCAGTGCGACGGCGAACGGGACCGGCGACGGAAAGATCCAGATCCCGGACGACATCAAGGACAAGCTCAAGGAGCACGGGTTCGACATCGACAAGTGGAAGAACGGCGCCTGGAAGAACTGGGACAGGGACGACTGGCTGCGCGAGGCCAACGACTTCATCAACCCGATCATCAAGGGCCTGTGGGACCCGGACCGGATGCGGGGCGCCAACGACCCCGACAAGGACAAGGGCGTCGACGACAACGACATCTCCGGTGACCAGGGCGTGACGGACCCGACCCCGGCGCCGGTGAAGGCGCAGGCGGTCCGGCCGCCTTACCACACCAACGCGGCCACGTCGGGCAAGGTCTTCTTCGACTCCCCCGAGGGCACCATGGTCTGCTCGGCGACGGTCGTGCAGGACCCGGCGCACCCGGGCAAGTCCAACCTCATCTGGACGGCGGGTCACTGTGTGCACGCCGGCAAGAACGGCGGCTGGTACCGCAACATCGCCTTCGTGCCGTCGTACAACAACGCGGCCAAGTCGGCCGACCAGCTGCAGAACGTCAGCAGGGAAGAGGTCGCGCCGTACGGCGTCTGGTGGGCCGACGGGGCGAAGACCTCGCAGCAGTGGATCGACCAGGGCGGTGCGACCGGCGGCAACGGTGCCTCCTACGACTTCTCCGTGATCCATGTGACGCCGGAGCAGGGCAACGCCGGCAAGTCGCTGGAGGAGACGGTCGGCGGCGCGCTCCCGGTGAACTTCAACGCCCCTGCCGTGCCGAAGGTGCGGAGCATCACGGCGACCGGCTACCCGGCGGCGGCTCCGTTCGACGGTCAGCTGGCGTACCAGTGCCAGGACAAGCCGGGCCGGCTGTCGATCAGCAAGCCGGACCCGACGATGTACCGCATCGGCTGCACGATGACCGGTGGCTCCTCCGGCGGCGGCTGGGTGGAGACGGGCGCGGACGGCAAGCCGGCCCTGGTGTCCAACACGTCCATCGGCCCGGTGACTTCGGGCTGGCTTGCGGGTCCCCGCCTGGGTGAGGTGGCCAAGGGCGTGTACGACTCGGTCAGCAAGAAGTTCGCCGGGCGGTAGGTCCGCGGGCACAGCCCTGGCATGGGCGGTGGCGAGGCGTCTGACAGGAACCTTCACCGTCTCGCCGCCGTCCGTCCCCAGTCCCACGGGCATAGTGGGATGTCATCAAAAGCTTCAACGGGGGTTATCGCACCAATGCGTTCCGCACGTAGGTCCTCGACGGGCCGTCGCCGTACCGTCCTCGCTGCGACCGGCCTGGTCGCCGCCCTGGCGCTCACGGCCACGGCCTGCAACGGCTCCGACGACGACAAGGCGGGCAGCCGGGCCGGCGCCGGCGCTTCCCAGGCCACCGACGACGGCAAGGTCCACATCCCGGACGACATCAAGGACAAGCTCAAGAAGCACGGCATCGATGTCGACAAGTGGCAGGACGGCGGCTGGAAGAACTGGGACAAGGACAAGTGGCTCAGTGAGGCCAAGGACTTCGTCAACCCGGTGATCCAGGGTCTGTGGAAGCCGGAGCGGATGAAGTCCGCCAAGGAGGCCAACAAGACGCTGTCCACCAAGGACGCCGCCGCCGACCAGGGCGTCAGCGACCCGGAGCCGCAGCCGGTCCGGGCCGTGGCGGAGAAGACGCCGTACCACCGGAACGCGGCCCCCGTGGGCAAGGTCTTCTTCGACTCGCCCGAGGGCCACATGGTCTGCTCCGGCACGGTGATCAAGGACGTCAACCACCCGGGCAAGTCCAACCTCGTGTGGACGGCGGGTCACTGCGTGCACGCCGGCAAGGAGGGCGGCTGGTACCGCAACATCGCCTTCGTGCCGTCGTACAACGACCTCGGCAAGCCGGAGTCGGAGCTGGCGAACGCGACGACCTCGGAGGTCGCCCCGTACGGCACCTGGTGGGCGGACTGGGCCTCGACCTCGAACGAGTGGATCCAGGGCGGCTCGGAGACGGGCGGCGCGGGTGCGGCGTACGACTACTCGGTGCTGCATGTGAAGCCCGAGTCCGGGGCGAAGTCGCTGGAGGAGACGGTCGGGGCGGCCCTCGACGTCGACTTCTCGGCGCCGTCCGCGACCGAGGTGGCGACCATGGGCGCCTGGGGCTACCCGGCGGCGCCGCCGTTCAACGGGCTGAAGATGTTCAAGTGCCTCGACCGGCCCGGCCGGCTGTCGCTCAGCTCGTCGCTGCCTACGATGTACCGGATCGGCTGCACCATGACCGGCGGCTCCTCCGGCGGCGGCTGGTTCCGTGTGGTGAACGGCAAGACGGAGCTGGTCTCGAACACGTCGATCGGCCCGACGAACAACACCTGGCTCGCCGGCCCGCAGCTGGGCCAGGAGGCGCAGGCCCTCTACGAGAACATGAGCAAGACGTACGGCGGCCGGTGACCCGGACACGGCGGAAGGCCCGCTCCCTCGCGCGAGGGGGCGGGCCTTCCGGCTGTGTTGGGAGGCTCAGGCGAGCTGCGCCGGAACGTACGGCGCGAGGTCGGCCGCGAGTTCCTCGTGCACCCGGACCTTGAGCAGGGTGCCCTCCGCGGTGTGCTCCTCGGAGATCACCTCGCCCTCGGTGTGGGCGCGGGCGACGAGCTTGCCGTGCGTGTACGGCACGAGCGCCTCTACCTCGACCGACGGCCGCGGCAGGTCGGTGTCGATCAGCGCGAGCAGCTCCTCGAGGCCCTGGCCGGTGCGGGCCGAGACCGCGATGGAGCGCTTCTCGACGCGCAGCAGCCGCTGGAGCACCAGCGGGTCGGCCGCGTCCGCCTTGTTGATCACGACGATCTCGGGTACGTCGGTGGCGCCGACGTCCCGGATCACCTCGCGCACGGCGGCGAGCTGCTCCTCCGGGGCCGGGTGCGAGCCGTCCACCACGTGCAGGATCAGGTCGGAGTCGCCGACCTCCTCCATGGTGGAGCGGAACGCCTCGACCAGGTGGTGCGGCAGGTGCCGGACGAAGCCGACGGTGTCGGCCAGGGTGTACAGGCGGCCGCTCGGGGTCTCCGCGCGGCGGACGGTCGGGTCCAGGGTCGCGAACAGGGCGTTCTCGACCAGGACGCCCGCGCCGGTGAGGCGGTTGAGCAGGGAGGACTTGCCGGCGTTGGTGTAGCCCGCGATGGCGACGGACGGCACCTTGTGGCGCCGGCGCTCCTGGCGCTTGATCTCGCGGCCGGTCTTCATCTCCGCGATCTCCCGGCGCATCTTCGCCATCTTCTCGCGGATCCGTCGCCGGTCCGTCTCGATCTTGGTCTCACCGGGGCCACGGGTGGCGAGGCCGCCGCGACCGCCACCCATCTGGCGGGACAGCGACTGACCCCAGCCTCGGAGCCTCGGCAGCATGTACTGCATCTGCGCGAGCGCGACCTGCGCCTTGCCCTCTCGGGACTTGGCGTGCTGGGCGAAGATGTCGAGGATCAGGGCCGTACGGTCGATGACCTTGACCTTGACGACGTCCTCGAGCTGGATCAGCTGGCCCGGGCTCAGCTCACCGTCGCAGATGACGGTGTCGGCGCCCGTTTCGAGGACGATGTCGCGCAGCTCCAGCGCCTTGCCGGAGCCGATGTAGGTGGCCGCGTCGGGCTTGTCGCGGCGCTGGATCACGCCGTCGAGCACGAGCGCGCCCGCGGTCTCGGCGAGGGCGGCCAGCTCCGCGAGGGAGTTGTCCGCGTCCTGTGCCGTTCCCGTGGTCCACACCCCGACGAGCACGACCCGCTCCAGGCGGAGCTGTCGGTACTCGACCTCGGTGACGTCCTCGAGCTCGGTGGAGAGGCCCGCCACACGGCGCAGCGCCGCGCGTTCGGAGCGGTCGAACTGGTCGCCGTCGCGCTCGCCGTCGATCTCGTGGCTCCAGGCGACGTCCTCTTCCATCAGGGCATCGGCCCGAAGACCTTCGGGATAGTCGTGCGCGAGGCGCTTGGTGTCCTGGGAAGGGGAAGAAGAGGAGGTCATTGGATCCTTACGTCGATGCGAATGCCGGTTCGGCGGTCATAGGGAGAACGCGTGGGCACCCCGGGAGATTCCCGTGTCCGTGCCGCGCCGACCTGAAGATGGTCGCACGGTACGGCCCGTCTCGTCACCGCCTTATTTCCGGGCCGGGCCCTTGCTGTGCCGGGCGCCTTCGGGCTTCTTGACGTTCTTGGCGTCCTTGGCCGGCTTCATGCTCTTCCAGTCCGGGTGGCCGGGCATCGGCGGGGTCTTCTCGCCGTACAGCCAGTCCTTGAGGAATCCGCTCAGGTCGCGGCCGGCGACGGTCGAGGCGAGGCGGACGAAGTCGGCGGTGGTGGCGGCGGAGTCCCGGTACTGCTTGACCCACAGCTTCTCCAGGCGCTCGAAGGCCTGTACGCCGATCTCCTGGCGCAGGGCGTACAGGGCGAGCGCGGCGCCGTCGTAGATGTTGGGTCGGAAGATGCCGATCTTCTGGCCGGGCGCGGGCGGCTTGGGCCGGGCGGGCGGGCCGCCGGAGGCGCGCCAGCTGTCGGAGGCGCTGTAGGCGGCCTTCATCCGGTCCTTCATGGGCTTGTGCGCCTTCTCGTCCGCGTAGAGGGACTCGTACCAGGTGGCGTGGCCCTCGTTCAGCCAGACGTCGGACCAGGTGCGCGGGCTGATGCTGTCGCCGAACCACTGGTGGGACAGCTCGTGCACCATGACCGACTCGAGGTACCACTTGGGGTAGGCGGGCTCGGTGAACAGGCGCTTCTCGAAGAGCGAGAGGGTCTGCGTCTCCAGTTCGAATCCGGTGGAGGCCTGTGCCATGAGCACGCCGTACGTCTCGAACGGGTACGTGCCGACCTTGCTCTCCATCCAGGCGATCTGGTCGGGCGTCTTCGCGAGCCAGGGTTCGAGTTCCTTGCGGTCGGCGCTGGGCACGACGTCCCGGACCGGCAGCCCGTGCGGTCCCTCACGGTGCAGGACGGCGGAGCGGCCGATGGACACCTGGGTGAGTTCGGTGGCCATGGGGTGCTCGGTGCGGTAGGTCCAGGTGGTGGTGGTGCCGACCCGGTTCGCTCCGGCCGGTACGCCGTTGGCGACGGCGGTGTACCCGTTCGGGGCGGTGACGTGGATGGTGAACATCGCCTTGTCGGACGGGTGGTCGTTGCACGGGAAGACCAGGTGGGCGGCGTCGGCCTGGTTGGCCATGGCGAGGCCGTCGGAGGTGCGCACCCAGCCGCCGTCCCCGTCCTTGCCGGCGACGGGATCGCTGGTGTGCTTCACGACGATCCGGGTCCAGTGCCCCTCGTGCAGGGGGCGGTCCGGTGTGACGACCAGGTCCTCGCCGGTGCCGGTGAAGCCGGCGCGGCGGCCGTCGACCTCGACGGAGGCGACCTTGCCGTGCGCGAAGTCGAGGTTGACGCGGTCCAGGTCGGTGGTCGTCCGGGCGTCGATCGTGGTGACGGCCTGGAGCGGCTTGTCGTTGGAGCCGGGATAGGTGAAGGACAGGTCGTACGACGCCACGTCGTATCCGGGGTTGCCCAGGTACGGGAAGAGGCGGTCGCCGATGCCCAGAGGCTGGGCGGGTGCGGCGGCGGCGAGGAGGCAGCCGGAGACGGCGGAGGCGAGCAGGGCAGCCGTCCGGCGGCGCAGGGGCCGGTGGTTCGCGCGCGGGCGGGGGGTGAGCGGCATGCAACACCGCTACCAGCGCGCGCGAGCGCCACGGCGGCGACGCGCGCCCGGCCCACCCGAACGGGTTGGTCCGGAGCTCCTTTCTCAGGAAGCCCGGCGGCTCTTCCCTCGGGACGCCCGGTGGCGCTTCAGGAAGCCGGCGCCTGGTGCTGGGCCCTGTTCACGTCGTACACCCCGGCCACGTCGCGCATCGCGCGCATGAGGGCCGGGAGGTGGGCCGCGTCGGACAGCTCCAGGGTGTAGGTGTGGCGCACCCGCTGCTGGCTCGGCGGTTCCACGGTCGCGGAGACGATCTCGGCGCCCTGCAGGGCGATCGCCTCGGTGAGGTCGGCGAGCAGATGGGGGCGGCCGAACGATTCAGCGACCAGGGTGACCCGGCATGCGGTGGTGTCACCCCAGCGCACACCGATCTCCGCGCGCCCCCGGCTCTTCATGTGCGCCACCGCCGCGCATCCCACGCGGTGCACGGTCACCACTCCCCCACGTACGGCGAAGCCGGTGATCTCGTCGGGCGGTACCGGCGTGCAGCACCCGGCGAGGCGTACGGCGGCCCCGGGGCGGTCCACCAGGACGTCGGCGCCGCGCGGGCGGCCCGCGGGGGCACTGTCGGTCCCGGCGGACCGGACGGCCGTGCCGCTCGCCGCGGCCGCGCCGCCTCCCGGGCCCGCGGTGCTCGCGCCGGCTCTGGCGGACTCGCCCTCCGCGCCGCTCGCCGCGGCCGCGACGGTCCCGTCCGCCCCCTCGGCCCCGCCCTCCGCATCCGCGGCCGGGTGCGTGGCCAGCCACCGCTGGATGGCGATGCGGGCGGCCGGGGTGTGGGCGTGCTCCAGCCACTCGCGGGAGGGTTCGGAGGCCGGGTCCTGGCCCATGAGGAGCTGGACCGTGTCGCCGTCCCTCAGGACCGTGCTGAGAGTCGCCAGGCGGCCGTTGACGCGGGCGCCGATGCAGGCGTGGGCGTCCTCGCCGTACTGCGCATAGGCGGCGTCCACGCAGGTGGCGCCCTCGGGCAGGCCCAGGGTGCCGCCGTCGGGCCGGAAGACGGTGATCTCGCGGTCCTGGGCGAGGTCCTCGCGCAGGGTGGACCAGAAGGTGTCCGGGTCGGGAGCGGCCTGCTGCCAGTCGAGGAGGCGGGAGAGCCAGCCGGGACGGGTGGGGTCGGCGCGCTCGCCGTCGGCCGGGTCGTCGGAGCCGGGTGCGTACGGGTTGCCGAGGGCGACCACGCCGGCCTCGGCGACCTTGTGCATCTGATGCGTGCGGATGAGGACTTCGGCGACCTGGCCGTCCGCGCGGGCGACCGCGGTGTGCAGGGACTGGTAGAGGTTGAACTTCGGTACGGCGATGAAGTCCTTGAACTCCGAGACGACCGGCGTCATGCAGGTGTGCAGTTCACCGAGGACGCCGTAGCAGTCCGCGTCCTCGTTCACGAGCACCAGCAGGCGGCCGAAGTCGGCGCCGCGCAGTTCTCCGCGTTTGCGCGCCACGCGGTGGACGGAGACGAAGTGGCGGGGGCGGATGAGGACTTCGGCCGGGATGTCGGCCTCGCGCAGCACTCCGCGGACCTCGTCGGCGATCTCCGCGAGGGGGTCGTCGGTGCGGGCCGCGTTCGCGGCGATCAGCTCCCGGGTGTGCGCGTACTCCTCGGGGTGGAGGATGGCGAAGACGAGGTCTTCCAGTTCGGTCTTCAGGGCCTGCACGCCGAGGCGTTCGGCGAGCGGGATGAGGACGTCGCGGGTGACCTTGGCGATCCGCGCCTGTTTCTCGGGGCGCATCACGCCGAGGGTGCGCATGTTGTGCAGGCGGTCGGCGAGTTTGATCGACATCACGCGCACGTCGCTGCCCGTGGCGACAAGCATCTTGCGGAAGGTCTCGGGCTCGGCGGCCGCTCCGTAGTCGACCTTCTCCAGCTTTGTGACGCCGTCGACCAGATAACGCACCTCCTCGCCGAACTGTTCCCGCACCTGGTCCAGCGTCACATCGGTGTCCTCGACGGTGTCGTGGAGCAGAGAGGCCGTCAAGGTGGTGGTCTCGGCGCCGAGTTCGGCGAGGATCAGGGTCACGGCGAGCGGGTGCGTGATGTACGGCTCGCCGCTCTTGCGCATCTGGCCGCGGTGCGAGGACTCGGCCAGGACGTAGGCGCGGCGCAGGGGTTCGAGGTCCGCGTCGGGGTGGTGGGCACGGTGCGCGTCCACGACGTGGCTGATCGCGTCGGGCAGCCTGCCGCGAACGGCGGGGCCGAGCAGCGCGGCCCGGCCCAGTCTGCGCAGGTCGATCCGGGCCCGGGACTTCCTGCGGGCCACTGTGGGCGCCGTGGGCGCTACCGGGCCAGGGGTCGCAGGGTTCGTGGCCTCCGCACTCATGGGCACCTCCGGCTCGTCGACCGGCGGACGGAGCCCAGGGCATGCGCGGCTCAGGGATGGCGACGTTCCCCCGTCCGTGCCGGTGCTTGATGCTACCGAGCCCACCGCGTGCGACTGACCGCCTCTCGCCGAGCGTGAAACGGATCACCCAATTGAGCGACGACGAGGAGGTTTAGAGTTTGCGTCACCTGCCCTGCACTCGGCCGCGGTTTCGAACGGTCCCGGCCGCCGGAAATCACCGAACCCGGCGTCAGGAGCCGCTCGCTGCACGGTTTTCCCCAGTCAGCGGAGCGCGTTTTCCAGCCACTCGGAGTCGATCTCGCCCTCGGCGACGATCACGGCGGGTCCGGTCATCTCGATCTCGCCGTCGGGCCGTTCGGTGATGACGAGGCGCCCGCCGGGCACGTCCACGGTGTACGTCGCCGGCGTGCCGGTGACGGCCGGGTCGGCGCCGTCGCGCCGGGCGGTGGCAACGGCGACCGCGCACGCGCCCGTGCCGCAGGAGCGGGTCTCGCCGGAGCCGCGCTCGTGCACGCGCATCGCGACGTGACGCGGGCCGCGGTCCACGACGAACTCGACGTTGACCCCGTCCGGGTACGCGGCGGCCGGGCTGACCGGCGGCGGGGCGTACAGGTCGCCGGCGTGCGCGAGGTCCTCGACGAAGGCGACGGCGTGCGGGTTGCCCATGTTCACGTTGCGCGCGGGCCAGCTGCGCTCGCCGACGCTCACGGAGACCTCGCCCTCGGGCAGGCGGGCCCTGCCCATGCCGATGGTGACGTCACCCGCGGCCGAGCCGCTATTGGGCGCAGTCTTCGCGATGTGCACGCTCTTCACGCCCGCGCGCGTGGCGATCGCGAGGTCGCCCTCGCCCACGAGTCCGGCGTGCCGGAGGTAGCGGGCGAACACCCGGGTGCCGTTGCCGCACATCTCCGCGATCGAGCCGTCGCCGTTGCGGTAGTCCATGAACCACTCCGCCTCGGCGGCCATCTCCCGGGCCTCCGGGTGCGCGGCGGACCGTACGACGTGCAGCACCCCGTCGCCGCCGATGCCGGCGCGGCGGTCGCACAGGGCGGCGACGGCCTCCGGCGTGAGGTCGAGGGTGTTCTCGGGGTCCGGGACGATCACGAAGTCGTTCTCGGTGCCGTGGCCCTTGAGGAAGGGGATCCGCGCGCGCGTGCTCATTCCTCGATCGTAAGGGAAGGGCGTGGTCGAGCCGCGGGTCGGTGGGGACCGACGGGGCGGGACCGGGTGCCTCAGCGGAGCCTTGCCACGCGCCAGACGGCAAGGGTGACCACGACGGCCACCAGCAGCATGTACCCGAGCACCACCCGCCAGTCCGGGCGGCGGCCCGAGCCGCGGGCCGGGAGGCCCGGCCATGTGTAGCCCACTCGGCGGGCGGCCATCATCCCCCAGCCCGCTGCGCAGGAGCAGATCAGCAGGCCCAGCATGGCGATCACCGCGCCGCTGTCGCCGAAGTCGAAGGCGAGCGGGAAGGCGAACATCAGGGAGCCGCCCGCGGCCAGGGCCACGATGGGCGCGAGCTGCCAGATGCGCAGTCGCCGCTGCGGGCGCAGCTCGACCTCGACCTCCGGACCGCTCGCGTACATCTCCTCGGGCTCCGGCCCGTCGGCGGTCACGCCGCCCGGGGTCTCGTCGGGCCCGTCGTCGGTCAGGTCGGTCAGAGAGTCCTCGCGCTGGTCCGGCTCGTCACCGTCTGTAGTGACGTGCTCGGCACTTTGTGCGGTGTCGCGAGGGCCGGCCTCCATCGCCACGCGCCCTCCCAACTAGGACTCCACTTGGTCGATCGAAGCACGATGATGGCACGGCGCCGCACGCCCCGATGACCGGCGGCGCATCCCGATGCCATCACGTGATCAGGCTGTGACCGGTCGTTCGACCAACGCCAGGGCCTGCCGCGGAAGTTCCCCGCGGTCCGCCGCGGCCCCGCTCAACCAGTGCACCCGCGGGTCGCGCCTGAACCATGAATCCTGGCGGCGCGCGAAGCGCTTGGTGGCGCGTACGGTCTCGGCCCGTGCTTCCGCTTCGGTGCAGTCCCCGGCGAGCGCAGCGAGTACCTGCTGGTAGCCCAGCGCGCGCGAGGCCGTGATGCCCTCGCGCAGCCCCTGCGCCTCCAGGGCGCGCACCTCGTCGACGAGGCCCGCCTCCCACATCCGGTCGACACGGCGCGCGATGCGCTCGTCGAGTTCGGGGCGGGCGACGTCCACGCCGATCTGGACGGTGTCGTAGACGGAGTCGTGGCCGGGAAGGTTGGCCGTGAAGGGCTGCCCGGTGATCTCGATCACTTCCAGGGCGCGGACGATACGGCGGCCGTTGCTGGGCAGGATCGCGCGGCCGGCCTCGGGGTCGGCGGCGGCCAGGCGGGCGTGCAGCGCCCCGGAGCCGCGCAGCACCAGCTCCTCCTCCAGACGGGCCCTGACCACGGGGTCGGTGCCGGGGAACTCCAGGTTGTCGACGGCTCCGCGGACGTAGAGGCCGGAGCCGCCGACCAGGATCGGCCAGCGGCCCTCGGCGAGCAGGGCGTCGATCCGCTCGCGGGCCAGCTTCTGGTACTCGGCGACGGAGGCGGTGACGGTCACGTCCCAGATGTCCAGCAGGTGGTGTGGGATGCCGCCGCGCTCCTCGGGCGTCAGCTTGGCGGTGCCGATGTCCATCCCTCGGTAGAGCTGCATGGAGTCGGCGTTGACGACCTCGCCGCCGAGTCGTTGGGCCAGGAAAACGCCCAGATCGGACTTTCCGGCTGCTGTGGGTCCGACGACGGCGATGACGCGGGGGGCGGAAGATGCACTGCTCACCGCACCAGTCTCCCAAACCTCACGACCGCGCCTCGAACGAGTTACGTGACGGTGCGCATCCCGCGTCGTTGCACCGAGGTGCCCGCCGGTCACCGGACACGGTGACCCGGGCGGCGCAAACGGACGCACCGGGTGACGCGGGATTTCGCCCGCACGAGTAACGTAAGGAGTGGATATGGGCGTTTTTGCACGGCTCTTCGGCAGGTCGAAGACGACGCCGGAGGCGGCGCCCGACGAGGTGCAGACCGGCACCGAGTCGGGAGCGGCCGAGGCGGTGGCGGAAGCGGATCGGGCAGCGGAGGCGAAGGGGCCGGCCGAGGACGGGCGCGAGGGCGAGGCGGCGGAGGCCAAGGCCGCCGAGTCCGGCGCGGCCGAGAGCGCCGAGATCCCCAAGCAGCAGTCCGCGGACGAGGCCGCCGACAGCGAGGCCGGTGAGGGCGCCCGCACATGACTGTCCCCGTGAGGGAAGGTGGACCATGGGTCTGATGGACAACGTGAAGGCCAAGCTCGCCCCGGCCAGGGACAAGGTGTCTGACCTCGCCCAGAAGCACGGGGGCAAGGTCCAGCACAGCCTCGACAAGGCCGCCAAGGCCGTGGACGAGCGGACCAAGGGCAAGTACAGCGACAAGATCCACGCCGGTACGGACAAGGCGAAGGGGGCGATGGACCGCCTGGCGCACAAGGAGGGTCCGGAGACCGGCGACGCCGCGACCCCGACCCGGCCGGAGGGCCCGCCACCGGCTTCCTGACGGACACGCGGATCGGCGGACGGCCGCGGAGCACCAACGCTCCCGGCCGTCCGCCGTTTCGTCTCCGCGGCGGGGTGACGCCTGGGGCATCTGCACCGCCGGACGACGTCCAGAGCACCTCCGCTGCCGGACGACGCCCAGGACTTCTCCGCCGCCGGGCGACCCCTCGGACTTCTCCGCCGCCGGACAACACCTCGGACTCCTGCACCGCCGGGCGACGCCTCAGGCTTCTTCGCCACCGGACAACACCTCGGACTCCCGCACCACCGGACGACGCCCAAGACCGCTCCACCGCCGGGCGGCCCCTAGGACCAGGTGGCGACCAGGTACCCGACGCCGTACGGGGCGTCGTCGTAGAGGAGTGCCCCGCTCAGGCCTGCGTCCTCGGCCGCGCCGGCGAGGACCTGCCAGGGCGCGCGGCCGGAGGCCTTCAGCTCGTGCGCCAGTTCGGCGTCCAGCGCCTCGACGGCCGCCACGTCCGCCGCTCCCAGCGCACGCGCGACCTCGGCGTCGAAGGGCGCCGCCCGCTCGTCCAGGTATCCCGGTGCCTTGAGTGTGCGGCACGCGCTGGCGTCGCCCATCACCAGCAGCGCCACCCGCCCGGCCCGGGCGGCGATGTCCCGTCCGGCCTCGACGCATCGCTCGGGCGCGAGCGATTCCCCGACGCCGAGACCCTCGATCGGGGCGTCCGCCCAGCCGGTGCGCTCCAGCAGCCAGGCGCCGACCGCCAGCGACGTGGGCAGCTCACGGTCGGGTGCGGCGTCCGTGGCCGGGCCGAGGCGTACGTCCACGTCGACGCCGAAGCCCCGGAACGAGCCCGGGGTGCCCTGCGGGTGCCGGCCGCGCCCGCTCTGCTCGGCGGGCCCGACGACCACCAGCAGGTCGGGGCGGGCGGCGGCGAGCACGCCGAGCGCGTCAGTGCACGCCGCGCGCGCGGTGTCCATTTCGGGTGCGGCACCCGCGGCGCCCTCGGGCACGAGCAGCGGCGGGCAGGGGCAGACGGCTGCGGCGACAAGCATGATCGGGAGCCTACTGCCAGGGGGGTGGCACCGGGTCGGAGCTCCACACCAGCTCGGCAAGCCGGTAGATCACGCGGAACGTGGAGACCAGACCCTCGATGTCCGCGTAGTAGGCGTCCCCGTCCCCGATCCGGTAGACGGCACGGCGCTGCTGGCGCAGCCCGTGGCGGGGGCGATGGGTGCAGGCCAGCTCGTAGAGGCGGGCGCGGGCCTCCTCCAGGGTGCCCTCGAAGCGCGCCGCCTCATCGCTGCGGTACTCGTCCCCGTGACCGAACTGCGCGAGAACCACCCAGTGCGCCATGTTCCGCCCCCCCTGCCCCTCGGTTCCAGGTGCGCTCAGTCCAGCGCGCAGCCGCTCGTGGCGGCCGGCAGCGGCGCCGGCACCCCGATCGTCGGCAGCCCCAGCATCACACCCGCCGGCTTGGCGGCCTGAGCGGCGTTGCGCTTCTCCCACGCGTCGCCCGCGCGCGTGCGGCGCACGGCGAGGACAGCGCCCTCGGCGAGGAGGTGGTGCGGGGCGGCGTACGTGATCTCGACGGTGACCACGTCGCCGGGGCGGACGTCCTGCTCCGGCTTGGTGAAGTGGACCAGGCGGTTGTCGGGGGCGCGGCCGGACAGGCGGTGGGTGGCGCCGTCCTTGCGGCCCTCGCCCTCGGCGACCATCAGCTCCAGGGTGCGACCGACCTGCTTCTTGTTCTCCTCCCAGGAGATCTCCTCCTGGAGGGCGACGAGCCGCTCGTAGCGCGCCTGGACGACCTCCTTGGGGATCTGGTCGTCCATGGTGGCGGCGGGGGTGCCGGGCCGCTTGGAGTACTGGAAGGTGAACGCCTGCGTGAAGCGCGCCTCGCGGACGACGTGGAGGGTCTGCTCGAAGTCCTCCTCCGTCTCCCCCGGGAAGCCCACGATGATGTCGGTGGTGATCGCGGCGTGCGGGATGGCGGCCCGCACCTTCTCGATGATCCCGAGGTAGCGCTCCTGCCGGTAGGAGCGGCGCATCGCCTTCAGGACGGTGTCCGAGCCGGACTGCAGCGGCATGTGCAGCTGCGGCATCACGTTCGGCGTCTCGGCCATGGCGGCGATCACGTCGTCGGTGAAGTCGCGCGGGTGCGGGGAGGTGAAGCGGACACGCTCCAGGCCCTCGATGTTCCCGCAGGCGCGCAGCAGCTTGCTGAAGGCCTCGCGGTCGCCGATGTCGGAGCCGTACGCGTTGACGTTCTGGCCGAGCAGCGTGATCTCGGAGACGCCCTCGCCGACCAGGGCCTCGATCTCGGCGAGGATGTCGCCGGTGCGGCGGTCCTTCTCCTTGCCGCGCAGGGCCGGGACGATGCAGAAGGTGCAGGTGTTGTTGCAGCCGACGGAGATCGAGACCCAGGCCGCGTAGGCGCTCTCGCGCCGGGTCGGCAGCGTGGAGGGGAACGCCTCCAGGGACTCGGCGATCTCGACCTGCGCCTCTTCCTGGACGCGGGCGCGCTCCAGCAGGACGGGCAGCTTGCCGATGTTGTGCGTGCCGAAGACGACGTCCACCCAGGGCGCCTTCTGCACAATGGTGTCGCGGTCCTTCTGCGCAAGGCAGCCGCCGACCGCGATCTGCATACCGGGGTGGCTCGCCTTCTTGGAGGCAAGGCGACCGAGGTTGCCATAGAGCCGGTTGTCGGCGTTCTCGCGCACCGCGCACGTGTTGAAGACCACGACGTCCGCGTCCCCGTCCGACCCCTCGGGGGCGCGCACGTACCCGGCGTCTTCGAGCAGCCCGGACAATCGCTCGGAATCGTGGACGTTCATCTGGCACCCGTAGGTACGGACTTCGTAGGTCTTGGGTGCTGCTACGTCCACTGCGGGGCTCCGGTCGCTGCTGATGGTCATGGGTCAAGGGTAGGCGCTTCGCGGAGACCGCCGTTTCGGCCCTCCTGTCCGGTCATCGCAGGCTCGGTTCGCACACATCGGACGCCAGACGATCTCGTCTCGGGCGGTGAGTGCCGTGGCCGCGCCGGCGGCGTCGAGCGGCAGCGGGAGCGGATAGCGGGTGCGGATCTTGCTCAGTTCCTGGTGCGAGCGGACGAAGCCGGCGAAGTCGCGTGGGTATGCGGCGGCATCCACGCCGGTCAGAAGGCCGATCTTGCCTGCGCGGGCGGCCGTACGCTGCCAGTCCCGCGCGCCGGCCGGCCGGAAGGTCGACGGCCCACGCGTCGTGGCGATGGCCGAGGAACTCGATGAACGGCCGGAACTCCCGGGCGGAGACTCCGGCGCTCCTGCCAGGAAGGTATCAACGGCACCTGGGTACCCGGACAACGCGCTCACGGGCGGACTCCTACGAGGGACTCCTACGAGGGCCGTCCGCCGAGCGCGGCAGGCATCGGCAA
Organism: Streptomyces sp. NPDC001816; assembly: GCF_042892235.1. NCBI lineage: Bacteria > Bacillati > Actinomycetota > Actinomycetes > Kitasatosporales > Streptomycetaceae > Streptomyces > Streptomyces sp. NPDC001816. The sequence goes on along the minus strand of NZ_JBIATY010000001.1, from coordinate 69,688 downwards.
TGGCCAGGGAGGAGGCCATGAACGCGAAAGATGCCCTCGCGGAATACCACCGCAAGCGCGATTTCTCCAAGACCAAGGAGCCTGGAGGCGGTAACCGCCGAGCCAGGGATGAGTGCCGGTATGTGATCCAGCTGCACGACGCCAGCACGATGCACTTCGACTTCCGGCTTGAGGTGGACGGGGTGCTCAAGTCCTGGGCGGTCCCCAAGGGGCCCTCCAGCGACCCGCACGACAAGCGGCTGGCCACGCCCACCGAGGATCACCCGCTGGAATATCAGGATTTCGAGGGCACGATTCCGGAAGGGGAGTACGGCGCGGGCACGGTACTCATCTGGGACGAGGGCACCTATCACCCGCTGCCCGACAGCAAGGGCCGCGAGACACCCATGGGCGAGGCGTTGGAACACGGCCACGCGTCCTTCTGGCTGGACGGAGCCAAGCTGCACGGCGGCTACGCCCTCACCCGCTTCCGGAAGGGCGAGGACGGCGGGGATGAGGCCTGGTTGCTGGTCAAGCGGGCTGACCATCGGGTCGCCGACCGGGACGCGCCCGCACCGTCCCGGGCGCGCTCCACGCGTAGCGGGCGCACGCTGAGGCAGATAGCTTCAGGCTCCGCGCCACGCCAGTAGCGGCGGACGAAGCCGGGGCGCGCCCACCCACGGCTGACGGCGTTTGCTGCCGTCCCGACGGGGGACACAAGAGGGGCGGTACGAGGCAGGAGAGAGCCGTCCCCGCGACTCGGGCGCACCTGGAAGGGGGCTTCAAGGTGCCTGCTGACAGCCTCCTGGACGACTTGTCCGGGGAGGAACGCAGGCTGCTGCGTCCGGCGACGGCACGCAGCCCGAAGCCGATGCTGGCCACGCTGACCGACACCCCGTTCTCCGATCCCGCCTGGATCTACGAGCGGAAACTCGACGGCGAACGGTGCCTCGGACTGCGAGACGGGGCAGAAGCCCGGCTGCTCTCCCGAAGCGGCCAGACACTCACCGCGACCTACCCCGAAGCGGCGGACGCCCTCGCCCGCCAGTCCTGCCACGACTTCCTGGTCGACGGCGAGGTCGTCGCCTTCGAAGGCACCCGGACCAGCTTCACCCGGCTCCAGCAGCGCCTGGGCGTCACAGATGAAAACCAGGCCCGGGCCAGCCGGATCGCGATCACCTATTACGTCTTCGACCTGCTGCGCCTGGACGGAAAGGATCTCACCGGCCTGCCGCTGCGCACCCGCAAGGCCCTGCTCCGCCGCGCCCTGACCTACACCTCTCCGCTCCGCTTCACCCCCCACCGCAACAGGACGGGCGAGACGTATCTGCACCAGGCGTGCGAGCGCGGCTGGGAGGGACTGATCGCCAAACGAGCCGACAGCACGTACATTTCCCGGCGGTCAACCAACTGGCTGAAGTTCAAATGCGGCCATCGGCAGGAACTGGTGATCGGCGGCTTCACCGAGCCGCAGGGGCAGCGCGTCGGATTCGGCGCCCTGCTGGTCGGCCACTACGAAGGCCGGCGCCTGGTGTACGCGGGAAAGGTCGGCACCGGCTACGACAGAAACACCCTGACGCGCCTGCGCAAGCGGCTGGACTCCTTGGAACACGACGACCAGCCGTTCGCGGGAGACGACGTACGCGAACGCGGCGCCCACTGGGTCCGGCCGGAACTCGTCGCCGAGATCGGCTTCACCGAGTGGACCGGCGACGGCAAGCTGCGCCACCCGCGGTATCTCGGCCTACGGGCCGACAAGCCGGCCGCCCACGTGGTCAGGGAACGGCCGAAAGGAGGGAAGGGATGAGCCGGACAGCGAAGGAGGAGATCCGTATCGGCGGGCGCAGTGTGCCGCTGTCCAACCCGGACAAGGAACTCTTTCCCGACGACGGAATCACCAAGGCCGAGTTCGTCGACTACTACCGCGCCGCGAAGTCCCCAAGGAGGGCGGCACAGTGACCATGGTGGTCTGCGACGACGCCGCCACCCTCGCCTACCTCGCCAACCAGGCGTGCATCACCCCGCACCCCTGGCTCAGCCGCGCCGACCGTCTCGACTGCCCCGACCGGCTGGTGTTCGACCTCGACCCTCCGGCCGACGACTTCGAGATCGTCCGATGGACCGCCCGGCAACTCGGCGACTTCCTCACCGACCTCGGGCTGGCGCCCGCGGTGATGACCACCGGCTCCCGCGGTCTGCACCTGCTGGTCCTGCTCGACCGTCGCACCGACTTCGACACCGCACGCGCGTTCGCCCGCAGCACCGCCGAGCTGCTGGCCGCTCGCCACCCCGACAAGCTGACCACAGCGCCCCGCAAGGACAAACGCCGCGGCCGGCTCTACCTCGACACCCAACGCAACGCCTACGCCCAGACCTCGGTCGCCCCCTACGCCGTGCGCGCCCGCCTCCACGCCCCCATCGCGACCCCCATCAGCTGGGACGAACTCGACGACCCGGAACTCGGTCCGCAACGATGGACACTGCGCACGCTGCAGGATCGCCTCTCCGTCCGGGGCAACGCATGGCAGGGGCTCAGCCGCTGCCGTCGCTCCCTCACCCGCGCCAGACGGCAGCTCGACACCCTCGTCGAAGACGAGGCTGCGTGAGCGCCATCGGTGGGAAGTGGCTGCGGCGCTGCAGGCCCCGCTCGATGTGGTGGTGGTCCGTAAGAGATCGGGGCGCCCTTCCAGGAGGAGCTGGACGTCGACGCGATCGCGGGCGACGATCCTCCGCTGTTCGACGAGCGGGCTCCAGGTCGGTTCTGCGCAGGCCCAGCCGACTGGTCCAGGCCGGCCGGACGTCTCCGCACAGCCGGCTGGCCGCGGACTGGGCCGCCGCCGAAGCCGAGGTACGCGGCGGCATGCTGCGGGTGGTCAGCGCATGTGGTGACGGTGAGCACGGCATCGGCGTCGGTGTGCACGGCACGGGTCGCCACACAGCAGGTTCTCGTGGAGCTTGTGGTCGCCCCGGGTTCCGCACTGGTCGACGCGGCGCTGCTGGCCGTCAGCGAACCGGTCGCCAACGCGATACGCCACGCCGGTGCCGATTCCACGACCGTGGCTGTCCATCTCGCCCTGGACCGCGACGACCTCCTCGTCGGCGTGGCCGACCGCGGGCTGCGCTCCGTTGCCGAAGTGGCGGAACTCTACGACGGCGGCCTCTTCGATCCGGCGACGCCGGCTGAGCGAACGCACACCGACTCCACCACTCCGCCCCGCACGGACCTGCGGACGATGCTGGAACAGAACCTGCTCGCCGAGCGCATCGTGATCGCCAGCTGTCAGGAGATCATTCGGTGGCTCGGCAGCTCCGGCAGGACGACCGGCAGGCAGCCGAGCACGAGGCTCCGATGCCCTTGGGTCACTCATCCGCCGCCCAAACTGTCGGCCCACCGCCGCGCCACTCGATCAGGTCTGGGTCCTCGACCGTCGTATCCGTCTCCGGCAGGCCCTTTTGACGCAGAAACTCCACGACATCAAGCAGGTGGTATGCGGTGCCGACGAACTCACCGCGGATCGTGACCCGCCGACCACCGTCAGGGCCCGGCGGCTGCACAGTCACAGGTGCGCCTTCCATGCCCACCGTGTCCCCCGTTGCTGAGCCGCTCATGCCGGCCTGCGCGCGTCGAACGCCGCCGGTGTCAGTGGGTGGACGTGGACGCCCCGGTGTGCCCCGTGCTCGGCCGTGCGCGGCAGACGTCCCCGGCACGGAAGGCGGGACATGATGGATGTACATCAATGTTCCAGGAGGAGGAGTACAGAATGGCCGAATCCGGCCCTGGCGATACCGAGGGCGTGGTGGGCGGCAAGTCGCGGTTCGATGACATCTACGACCGTCCGGACCCCCGCGCCTACTTCCGGCGGCTTGCCCCGCTCGAGTACGAGATCCCGCATCATGCCCAGCCGGTCTTCCGGCAGGCAGCAACCAACCGGGCCGCGCTCGACGACGGCCGCCCCGGCAGGCCGGCGGTGCTGGACGTGTGCTGTTCGTACGGGATCAACGCCGCGCTGCTCAACCACGACGTCACGCTGGCGAAGATGTACGAGCGGTACTCCTCCCCCGACCGCCAGACCATGTCGACGGCGGAACTCGCGGCACAGGACAAGGAGTTCTACGCCGAGCGACGCCGACCGGACGCGGTACCCGTCTTCGGCCTGGACGTCGCGGCACCCGCCGTGCACTACGCGCTGGAGGTGGGGCTCCTGGACGCCGCCTTCACCGACGACCTGGAACAGGCCCCACCCAGTCCCGGTCTGAGGCGCACGCTCGCTGAGGTCGGCCTCGTCACGCTGACAGGCGGCGACAGCTATGTCACCGCCCGCACATTCACGGCACTGCTGGAGGGCGCCCGAAGGCCGGTGTGGGTCAGCGCGTTCGTTCTGCGGACCGTGTCGTACCACCCGATCGTCCGGGCACTGGCCGCGCACGGTCTGAGCACCACCGTCGATGTCTCCCGCACCTATCCGCAGCGCCTCTTCACCGGCGAGCGGGAACAGCGGTATGCGATCGAGGCGGTACGGGCGCTGGGCGGCGACCCCGCAGGGCGCGAGAAGGCCGGTCGTTTCCACAGCCTGCACTACGAGTCCCGGCCCGATACGCGGTGACAGTCACGCGACCGATCAGGGGCTCACCATGCGCAACCGACGTCCAGTACCTCGATCACGTCGCCGTGGACCGTGTAGACGAGCCAGCACCACTCGCCGAACGCTGCCGCCAGGTCCGGGGCCCGGGTCTGCGCGTCCTCGGTGACCGCGTCGATGAGCGCGATGATCTCCGCGTGCGTCTCGTCCGGCACATCGAAGAGCACGTTGGCGGCGGGTTGGATCAGTTCGACTCGCATGACGCCCCGCAGACCGGCAAGCAGGGCAAGCAGGTGAAGCGGCGTACACGATGCGTACACGACTGCTCGGCTCGCTGCCCGAGGAAAGTCCCTTTGACCACCATAAGCCCACTGCCGCGCAGAGCGGCAGAGCGTGTACGCGGCGTCGTCGAGCCGGCGGTAGCTGAGCGAGCTCAGCGGATCCCGCAGCAGACCGGCCCATGCGGACCGGTGGGCGCGCAGCGCAGCGGCCGCGGTCCTGACGTGGGGCATCAGCAAGTGGTCGCGCCTCCCTGTGCCGGCAGATCGGCCGCCGCACGGCGGGGCCGACCCCGCCCAGACACGGACCCGCCGTGCGGCGGCTTCGCGACACGCACCGGGCGGGGTCAGGACTCGGTGATCTCGATATGCCGCGGCTTGACAGCCTGTGTCTTGGGCACGGTGACGGTCAGCACGCCCTCGTGCAGGGTGGCGCTGACCTCCTCCGCCCTGACATCGGCGGGCAGCAGGCTCTGGTACTCGAAACGGCCGGTGCGGCGGGTGGTGCGACGCAGGACACCCTCACGCTCCCGCTCCTTGTACTCCCCAGTGATGCGCAGCTCCCGCTCGCTCATCTCGATGTCGATGTCGTCCCGCCTGATCCCGGGCAGTTCTGCCTCGATCACATAGGCGTCGTCGGTCTCTCGCATGTCCGCCGCAGGAGACCAGGCCAGTGCGGCGCCAGGAGCGGCGGCGGCACCTTGCAGCAGCCTGTTCATGCGCTCGAACAGATCCTCGAACTCGGCAGCGATGGGTTCACCCCAGCCGAAGCCGGCGAAGGGCCTGTCCAACAGGCTTCCGGACCGACGTCGTACGGGCAGCGTCATCGCGGTTCACCTCCGGTGAGTGGGCCATACGCGTTCTCTCCGCCGACGTCGGAGGACGACGGTCAGGTCCGCCACGGCGAGTACGGCACCGCATTCATGGACTTCGTGTTCGTGCTCGCCACAGGACTGTCTGCACCTGTTGACACGCCGTGGGAAAGGTGGGATCAGGAGAGGAATTCAGCCGCCGCTGTTGCTGAGGTCGCCCGGCTCCGTCGTCGTGGCCAGGGTGTCGGCGCCGGTGTCTCCCGGGTTCTGCTGTTCCTCGCGGGCGAGGGCCGCGATCGTTCCTCCGGCGAGTATGGTGCGCCGCCGGCCGTCGGAGAGGCGGTGCCGGACCTGGTAGGTCTCGTCCTTGTTGGTGTTGTGCAACAGCAGCAGAGGCTCGGTTCCCGGGGCGAGGGCGGTGTGGAGGCCGGCCAGCCGTAGCCGGTCGCCGGTGTCGATGCGGTCGTAGTCGCCCGGGTCGGTGAACTCCAGTGGCAGGACGCCGAAGTTGGCCAGGTTCTGCCAGTGGATGCGGGCGTAGGACTTGGCGATGACCGCGCGCAGGCCGAGGTGGCGTGGGGTGATGGCGGCGTGCTCGCGGGAGGAGCCCTGGCCGTAGTTCTCCCCTCCGATGACGAAGTGGTGGCCGGGTCTGCCGTCGGCGGCCAGGTCGGCGGCGTGCCGGGGGTAGTCGGGGTCGATCCGGGTGAAGGTGAACTCGGCGAGCTTGGGGATGTTCGAGCGGTACGGCAGCGCCTTCGCTCCGGCCGGGGAGATCTCGTCGGTGGAGACGTTGTCACCGCACTTGAGGAGGACCGGGCCCGTCAGTTCGTCGGGAAGTGGGTCGAAGTCGGGAAGCCCGGAGATGTTGGGGCCGCGTTCCAGCTCGACCTGAGCAGCGTCCTGGGACGGCAGCGGGGGCTCCAGCATGGCGCGGTTGACGGAGGCGTGCTCGGGCAGCCGCAGGTCCGGGTATGGCATCTCCTCCGCGGCCGCCCACGCGCGGGGGTCGGTGATCGTGCCAGTGAGGGCGGAGACGGCGGCGGTCTCCGGGGAGCACAACCACACGGCGTCCTCCTCGGTGCCGGAGCGGCCGGGGAAGTTGCGCGGGAAGGTGCGCAGGCTGTTCCGGCCGGGGGCCGGGGCCTGGCCCATGCCGATGCAGCCCAGGCAGCCGGCCTGGTGGATACGGGCCCCGGCGGCGATCAGGTCGAAGGTGGCGCCCATCCTGGTGAGGTCGGCGAGGATCTCACGGCCTGTCGGATTGACGTCGAAGCTGACGGCCGGGTGGGTCTGGCGGCCGGCGACAATGGCAGCGGCGATGGCGAAGTCACGCAGCCCCGGGTTGGCGGAAGAGCCGATGACGGCCTGACCGATGGGCTCGCCCGCGACCTCGCGCACCGGGACGACGTTGCCGGGCGAGGTGGGGCGGGCGATGAGCGGTTGGAGGGTGGCGAGGTCGACCTCGTCGGTCAGGTCGTAGACGGCGTCCGGCTCGGCGGCCAGCTCACGGAAGTCGGCCTCGCGGTCCTCGGCGCGCAGAAATGCGCGCACTGCGTCGTCGGCGGGGAAGACGGAGGTGGTGGCGCCCAGCTCGGCGCCCATGTTGGCGATGACGTGCCGGTCCATCGCGGACAGATGCTCCATGCCGGGGCCGTGGTACTCCAGGATCCTGTTGACCGCCCCCTTGACGTCGTGGCGCCGCAGGAGCTCCAGCACCACGTCCTTGGCGCTGACCCACTCCGGCAGCCGGCCGGTCAGGCGAATGCCCCAGATCTCCGGCATGGTCACCCACAGGGGCCGTCCGGCCATGGCGAGCGCGACCTCCAGGCCGCCGGTGCCCAGGGCGAGCATGCCGAGCGACCCGGCGGCGCAGGTGTGCGAGTCGGATCCGGCGAGCGTCTTGCCGGGGATGCCGAAGCGCTGCATGTGGGTCGGGTGGGAGACGCCGTTGCCGGGCTTGGAGTACCAGATGCCGAAGCGGCGGCAGGCGGAGCGCAGGAACGCGTGGTCCTCGGCGTTGCGCTCGTCCGCCTGGAGCAGGTTGTGGTCGACGTACTGGACGCTGACCTCGGTACGGACCCGGTCCAGACCGAGAGCCTCCAGCTCCTGCATCACGAGGGTGCCAGTAGCGTCCTGGGTGAGCGTCTGGTCGATCCGCAGCCCGATCTCCTGGCCCGGCTCCATCACACCGTCGACGAGATGATCAGCGATGAGCCGGTGGGACAGCGTGCCGTGCGAGAGCGTCACAACGCCCAGGCTGCTCGCCCCACCAGGAAGCGGCAAGCCGACGCGCACCTTTCGGCCGACTGCGACGCCCTCGTCTCTCGTACAGCGTGAGCAGCACCCGAATGGGTACTCGACGATTCACTGGCCGATCACTGGCCGAGTTCGACGACCTGGTCAGCCGTGTGAAGTCGCTGCATCCGCCTTCGGCCCGGCACCCGCAACCACGGGCATGGCCTGGGCGCGCGTGGGAGGTTTCATGTACCACTGGCTGCGGCTGACGCTCCCCGGTGTGGGAGCGATGAACTCGCCCCGGTTCGCCCCGGCGGGCCTGCTGCTGCGGTGCGCGGGGCACCGGGTGGCCTTCGACGGCGGACCCGGGGCCGAACCGCCCCCCGGGCGGCTGGACGCGTGGCTGGTCACCGACGAGAGTTCCGAGTTGCGGTCGGTACTGCGCCGACGGGCGGCCATGCGTGATGTCCGCATACGCGCAGGCGACCTGCGGGTCGGAGAGGTGCTGGTGCGCTGCCGTCCGGTGGTCCACACCTCGCACCCCGCGTACGGATATCGCATCCAAGCCGGAGACGTGGTGGTGGTCTGGGCACCGGAGTTCTGGGAATTTCCGGCCTGGGCCACGGGGGCCGACCTGATGTTCGCCGAGGCAGCCGCCTGGGACCGGCCCATACGGTTCCGGGGCGGTGTGGGCGGCCACGCGAGCGTCCGCGCCATCGGTGAGCAGGCCGCACAGCAGGGGGTGCGGCGCCTGGTCTACGCCCATATCGGGCGCCCCAGCCTGCGCGCGATCGATGCCGGACTGAAGCCGGCCGGCGGAGAATGGGGCGTAGAAGGCCGTATGTACTCGCTGCGCTTCGGCCATGAGGCGGACAGTGCGGCGTCGCCGCAGGACATCACGCGCCCAGAGCGGCCTGCCGTCCCCGGGAAGCGATGATCCTCACCCTTCGGTGCGGCCTGGACAACGGCCGACCGCGGTCGACGGTCACCACGGAGCCGAAAACCGAGGAGGTGGGAGCGATGCCGACACGTGTGATGGATCGACAGAAGGTGCGCCGGCTCGTCGAGGAGGAGCAGGCGCAGCTGGTCGAGGTGCTGCCACGCGAGGAATACGAGCAGGCGCACCTGCCCGGGGCGGTACACCTGTGGCTGCGGGATCTGGACCGCGAGGCACGGAACCGGCTGGATCCGAACCGGCCGGTGGTCGTGTACTGCTGGGACTGGCTGTGCGACATGAGCCCACGGGCCGCCGCTCAGCTGGAACAGCTCGGCTTCCGCCAGGTCTACGACTATGTTCCGGGCAAGGCGGACTGGCTGGCGGCCGGACTGCCCACCGAAGGCCCGGCGGCAGAGAGTCTGTCGGCGGGGGACGTGGCACGGCGCACGGTGGTCACCTGCCGGGCCGATGCGCCGGCTGGTCTGGTGCTGGACCGCATGCGTGAGGCGGGGCAGGCCGTGGGCGTTGTGGTGGATGACGACCAGGTGGTCACCGGTCTGCTGCGGCGCCGTGAGGCCGAGGCTCACCCGGGTGTCGGCGTGAAGCAGGTGATGCGCCCGGGACCCGCGACCGTAAGGGCCAACGAGCCGCTTGGTCCGCTCCTGGAGCGCATGGCGAAGGCCGGAGTGGACACCATCGTCGTCACCGACCCGGAAGGACGCCTGCTGGGACTGATGGACCGCACGTCCGGCGAGCAAGCGGTCCGCGCCCACCCCGCCATGACGGCTTGACCGGCACCGCGACCTCGGCAAACCGGGCGTGCACATGGGGAACGACGTCATCGAGCGAGGTGACATCTACATCGCGTACCGCCCCGAGTCGAGCAGGAGCAGGTCCACGACATCGAGGACGTCCGGCGGACATCGAGGACGTCCGGCGCTACTTCGTAATCCGTCAGCCTTCCGACGGCAACCGCAGTCGCCGTCTCGTCATCGGATGCAAGCACTGCCGCAGCCGGAGGAGCACGAGCGGTTTCTGGGGCTTCGTCGACGAGGTGGCCGCCCGGCCCGAAGCCGTCGAAGAGGAACTGGAGGGGCGAGTGGCGTCAGTTGGCCAAGGCACCGTCCCGGGACATTGCTCGTGACGGCAACTGCGGCAGCACCCGGGCAGCCTGGCGCACGCGGCGGAGGAGATCCTGGCCATGCACCAGGGCAGGACCCGGGTCGCCGCCGCCATCGGCGGGGCGACCATGCCCCGAGCCGCGCCACCGTACAGCGAACTCTGCGGCCGGCAGGCACCTGGCCTGCGCCTGGCAGTGATGGAGCTGCCGTATCGAACCGGGCTTCCCACCACGCCCCTTACGCCGGCCCGGGTGGCGGCTGCAGCTCGGTCACCGCGTACTCGATCCGGACCTCGTCGGCCACCTTCAGCGCACCCATAAACGCGGTGTACGGCTTGATCCCCCAGGTGGACTGGGCGAGCGTGGCCCAGCCGCACACCTGGCCATCGCCGTCGCTGCCGCCGTGCACCGTGACCGGATGGCTTCGGCCCTTGATGGTCAGGTCCCCCGTGATCTCGAAGTCGTCGGGCGTTCCCGTGATGGCGGTGGAGCGGAAGGTGATGGTCGGGTGGTCCGCGGCGTGCAGCAGCCGCTCACTCTCAAGTGTCTGCTTGATCTCGGCGCGGTCGGCGTCGGTGAGCGGTTTGATTCCCCCCGTTCCCTCACGTACGTTCAGCGACCCGGTCTCGACCGTCACGGTCACCGACGACTTCCCTGGATCGCTGGTGACGACCACCGCGTCCCCGGCCCAACGAGTGGCCTCGATCGCAAGGTCGTGTCCCGCTCTCCGCCCCAGCCCGGCACGGCTGGTCCTGATCGTCAGGCGGCCGGTCGGTGGCCCGAAGGCGTACACGCCATCACTCACTGTCACGTTAGTGACTTTACGTGATGATCCTGGGTTTCGGGACCCGCCTAACGGAAGGCGCCCCTGGTTACCCGCAATGGCGGGGTCGCGCGGATCCGGGCAGGAGGTGGCGGGACAGGCGCCACGAGGAGTTCATCGGCCGGGTGCAGGCACGGGCGCGGCTGGACAGTCGTGGCGCTGCAGAAAGGGCGACGAGCGCAGCTCTTGCAACGCTCGCCGAGTGCATCCCCGCCGGACCGGCGGAAAGCTCGCCGCCCAGCTGCCGTACGAGATCGCCGAACGCTGGAGAGCCCCGTCTTCCAGGACGGACCATCACCGTCTTCCGCCCTGGTACACCGAGGACGCGGGGAACGTGTCCACCACCGCTGAACTTGTCCGGTGTTCCGGACGGGGCGACGGAACTTGTGCTGCTGTGCGAGGACCTCGACGCACCGCCGGGCCGTGTCGTCCACTGGCCGGTGGTCGGCATCGAAGAAGCCGGCTTCGCACCGCGGTGACCCCGGCGACTCCTTGCGATGAGATCGCCGTGGCGCCGAGAACGGCAACCCCGAGTCCGAGGGCCTCGTCTCCATCCCCTTGCCCGCTGTTTTCCCGGAGCGGGCGCCTAGCCTGGTGGTGGTGATCCGCCCATGAGTTCTGTGTCCGGTCCGAGGGGGCCCGACGATCTCGTGCGAGCCCTCAGAGCCGCCGGGATCAGGGACGAGCGACTGCTCGAAGCCGTAGGCACGACGCCCCGTGCGGGATTCGTCCCGGCCGGTGAGGTGGCCGCCGCCTACCGGGACGTCCCTGTCTCGATCGGGCAGCGCCAGGTCACCACGCAGCCGTCGCTGTCCGCCATGATGATCGAGAGCCTCGGTCTGGCCGGGAACGAGCATGTCCTCGAAGTCGGTACGGGCCTCGGCTTCCAGACCGCGCTGCTGGCCCGGCTGGCCGCCGACGTGGTCAGCGTCGAGGTGCGGCCGAGCATCGCCCGGCAGGCGCGCGCGAATCTCGCCCGGCACGGCGTACGGAACGTGGAGCTGCGGGTCAGCGACGGCAGCGCGGGCGTGCCGGACCTGGCTCCGTACGACGCGGTCCTCGTGTCGGCCGCGTTCCCGGAGGTGCCCCCGCCGCTGGTCGCGCAGGTACGCGAGGGCGGCCGCCTCGTACAGCCGATCGGGCCGGGCGGGCACGAGGAGGTGGTGTGCTTCGAACGCACCGCGTCGGGTCTTGAGCAGCCGCGGGTGGTGACCTCTGCGCGCTTCGTCCGGTTGCAGGGACGGTACGGCTTCGCACTGGACGATGCGGAATTGCGCTGAGGACGTGGAGGGAGCCGAGGAAGGCCCGCTGTTGCCTGCTCAGTGGTGGGCGCCCCGGATGCGGTCGATGACGTGCAGCGGGTCCGCGGGCGGAGCGTCTCCGCGCCAGGCCACGTGCTGGTCGGGGCGGACGAGGACGAGGTCGCCCAGAGCTTCCGCATGACCGGCCGGCTGCACCGCCGGCATCCGGAGCTGAGCCGGATCCTGCTGCACCACGGACTCGAACTGACCCAGTCCGACCGCGGGTTGGCGCCCCGCGCGTTCCACGACATCCGCGCCGCCGTGGACGCGGGCCGCTTCGAGGTGGAGGACCTGGACCTCGCGCCGGCGGTGACGGCGGGCGCCGCGCTGGCACTGGGCGCGCTGCTGCACGCGCAGCCCGACCGCGACGACGCGACGTCCGCGGGCCTGGTCGTCCGTGGCCTCCTGCGCCAGTTCGGCATCCCCGCCGACGAGGCCGAACGGATCTGCTCGCTCGACCTGCCGGACCTGGAGGTGGCCGACACACTGGCGCGGTGAGGCCGTCCCCCCGCCTTGGGTGAGACCTCCCGCGTGCCCCGGTGGCCCCGGTGTCAATGCTGATCCGGTCGTCCCATGAGTAATGGCCCAACTCGGCAGAGAGGCTCGTCGGTTGGGCGCGGATACTCAAGCCGTTCCTCGCCCTGACAATCCCGCGAACCCCGGCCGGGGACACGTTCCGCTGCACTTTCGCGGACGTACTTCCTGACAGTGCGGCGCCCGTTGATTCCTGAGCTGCAGCTACGGGCCCCGACAACTGACACGCCAGACCAAGACTCACCGCTCCCAGCACAAGCGATGAAACAGCAATCCTTCGCATCACAAGCCATCACACCTTCCGTCACGCGTGTGCGATCAAGGGAGATGTGAAGAGGCAAACGTAGAGAGCACTGAAAATCTTGTTATGACACGAATATAACTGAATGTCACCTTTCTGAACGACAAGGGCCATGCCACACGGCGCCAAGGGCAGCCTTCCACAGCGGAACTTCGGGCGAGCGGGCTCCCCCCTCGCACCCGCTCGCCCACCCCCGCACCCCTCATGCGGAGCGGGGGTCTTCTCCCATTCCATCGGGGCGGCCGGGCGGCCGTGGGTCGTGGGGTGGTCGGATCCCGGCGGGTATGCGCTCCACGAGCGCCGCCGCCGCGGGCGTACGCACCAGGAAGTGGACGTCCCACCCGGCCCCACGGGCCAACTCCGCCTCCACGGCGGCCCATACGGCGGCCAGGCTGACGTCGTACGTCAGTCCGCCGCGGCCGGAGCCGAGCAGCGGGAAGCACACCGAGCGCAGCGGCGGGTCGAAGCGGTCGTGTTCCTCCGCCAGGAGCGCGAGCGCGCGGGAGGCGGCCCTGGTGATGTCGGACGGCAGCACGTCGTAGTCGTTGGTCCCGGCCCGGGGGACGGCGACGGCCGCGTGGTAGATCCGTCGTACGCCCTGTGCGGCCAGGGCCCCTGCACCGGTGGCGGCCACGGTGCCGGGCAGCACGGCGCGCCCCGAAGTGCCGTTCCGGCACGCCCACTTGTTCAGCTCGTCGTGGACCGGGTCGTCCAGGACGTCACCGGTGACGCCGCGCACCGAGGCCGCCCGGCGCAGCGAGGCGGCGACCGACGACTTGTACGGCTCGGGCAGCGCGAAGTGGACGTTGGACGGGGAGACGACCACGTCCACGTCGCGCAGCAGGTCCACCGGGTGCACATGGAGGCTGAGCGTCACCGGCCGCTCGTCGACCATGACCCGCACGGTCCGGTGCGTGCCGACACCCTCCTCGGCCACGGCGGCGGCTCCGGGCGCCGCGGCCGTCTCCGCCGCCAGCCGCAGCACGTGCTCGGCGATCTGCCCGAGAACCATCACCTCGTGGTCCTTGCGGAACCGTTCGACGCTCACCCCGTACACCGAGGCCGCGCGGGCCCGGCGGGAGGACGCGGGCCAGTCCCGGGTGCCCTGGGCCAGCCCCAGGGTGTACTCGGCGGCGGTGCGCAGGGTCCCGGCGTCCAGGCGCGACACGGCGAGCCGCAGCAGCGTCTCGACGGCCGCGCCGGAAGTCCGGGCGCCGGTCGCGGGCACCGACTGCGCCGCCGACTCCAGGCCGGGCAGCGCGCGCCCGCGCAGCCTCACCAGTCCGGCGCGCCTGACCTCCTTGAGTTCACGGAGAAGTGACGCATGGTCAGGGAGGGACGATGCCATGCGCCCACGATGGCATCACGTCTCGGCCACCGACAAGGAGGACGGGCCGTCCCCGCATCACTGCCACACCGGCTCCGAGATGACGGCCCGCAGCGGTTCGAGGATCTCATTGGCCTTCTTCATGCCCTCCTGGGAGCCGAGGTCCGGGATGCCGCCGTCCTGCAGCACCTCCAGCGGCCCGCCGTCGCAGTGCTCGAAGCGGTCGTGGAAGAGCACCAGGGCACGCTGGGCGCGGTTGCGCCGGGACTCCCAGACCAGCCCCATCGCATCGGGTGCCTGCGCCCGGATCTCGCTCGACCAGCGCCGCGCGACCGCGTAGTTGCTCTCGTCCTCCAGGAGCGTGGAGTCCTGGCAGACGGCGGCCAGATCCTGCCCGTCGACCAGGGAGACCAGGTTCAGCGCGCACCGGGTGCGCAGGCCGCTCAGCGACCGCCGCCAGACGGCGCCGTAGGGGATCCGCCGCATGCCGACCGGCAGTTCGAAGGGCCGGGAGCGCAGCACGCTCTCCGCGAGGGCGGTGAGCCGGGTGTCCGCCAGGTACAGGCTGTGGTACGGATCCAGCACCGTGCCCTCGAAGCGGCCCCCGCCGAAGTGGATGTCCGCGAGCTTCGGGCTGAACCGGTCCGGCGCGTACTTGGACTGGTGCACCCGCCACAGCTCGGTGCCGGCCGGGATCACCAGACGGTTGGGACGCAACTCCAACTCGATCATGGGGAAGAAGTCGCTCATCAGTCCCCCTCCACGAGCACGGTGGCAGCGCCGACCAGCCGGTGGTCCGGCAGCCGGCCGAGCAGCGACGCGGGTGTCCCGCCCAGCCAGGTGTTGCCGCCCAGCCACCAGGCCGCGGCGCCCCAGGGGTCGATGTCGGCGAGGAGCAGCCGGTTGACCCGGAGGACGACCTCGCGCGGGGTGCCACCGCCCTCGCCGAACTGGAACTCCGGATAGCGGTCGCCGTCCCGGGGATCCGTCAGTCTGATCAGCTCGGGGGGTGGCGCGCCGCCGCAGCGGACCCGCGCCTCGTCGGCCGAGAGGGCCGGCGCCCCGAGCAGCATCCGGTCCTCTTCGGACGCCGTGCCGTACGCCGGTTCGGGGGCGGTCGACAGGGTTGTCAGCAGAGCCATCAACTCGCGCGCCTCCACCACGGTTCTCGGCCCGGGGGGCGCCGCGACGAGTCGTACGGAGTCCAGCGCCCTGCGCACATGATGGTCAAGCGGCAGGGGCAGCAGGGCCAGACGAACCCCCTGGGACGCCCTGCGCACCGCCCTGCCGTCGGCCGCGTCCGTGGCCGCGAGGGCCTCCAGCCGGGCCAGCAGCAGCGCGTACTGCTCGTCGTCGAGCGCCTCGCGGATGGTGTCCCGGTGCTCGCCGATCAGGACGAGCAGCCGCTCCGTCGAGCCGCCGGGGCCGTCGCTCGTACCGCCGTCGTTCATGCGTTCCCCCCTTCGGTACCTGCTTCTGTTTCTCCACGGCTTCCGGGTCCCGTCGCTCCCGGGCCCGGATGCCCCTGGTGGATGAAGGCGGCCCAGAGCGCGATCCGGCCGAGGTCGGGGCGTGCGAGCTGCCGCAGCAGCTCGCCGCCGAGCGAGCCCGGGTTCGTGCGGTGCGGGTCGAGCATCCACAGCTGTGCCGCCCTGAGCGCGTCGACGGGACTGAGCCCCTCGACGGTCAGGTGATGATGGAACACCGCCATCAGCAGCGCCGATGCGCTGTCCTGGGTCGTCCACCGTGATCCGACGACATCCCGCGCGCCGCCCGCGAAGAACGCCGTGGTGAGGGTCAGCGCCTCGTCGTGGTCGCGGGTGCTCAGATCGGTCTGGCAGGCACTGAGGACGACCAACGGCCCTTCGCGGGCGGCCTGTTGGTCCGGCCGGTCGAGGAGCCGGGTCACCGTCAGCCGGCCCGGGCCCGCTTCGTCCGCCGGCGTCTCCCCGGTGTCCTCGGGCGCGGCCAGATGCAGCGCCGAGACCGTGGGACGCGTGCCCGCCGATCCGTGCGAGGCCACGTGGAGCAGCGAGGTCCCGTCGGCGAGGAAGGCGAGGACGTCGTCGGGCGTGCCGGGGGTCAGCTCGTCGTCGGCCAGTTCGAAGATCCCGCCGCACATCCGGGCCCGCCTGTAGAAGGCGTCACGCAGGGCCATGACCTCGACCTCGGCATGGGTCAGGTCCAGGTTCGGGTCGGCCAGCAGGACAGGGGCGGCCGCCGGTTCGCGCGGCGCGCGCCTCAGCGTCCGCAGGAACTGGCTGCCGGACGCCGCGTAGCTGATCACGGTGGTCTGGCAGAGGTGGGTGTGGGGCGCCTCCTCCGGGAGACGCGCGGCATGCCAGGGGACGATGCCGAGTCGCCCGCAGGGCACCAGGACGAGCCTGAGCGGCCGGTCGCCCCGCTCGCCCTCCGCGGCGAGCCGCTCCTCCACCTCGGCGAGGAGAGGGCGGAGCACCTCGAAGGCCCAGTCGCAGAGCGCGGTGAGGGCTTCCTCCCAGGCCTCCTCGGCGGACGGATCGTTCCGGTCGGCGTCCCGTACGGCGGTGGCGTCGAGGTAGCGCTCCAACGGGCCGCTCCCGGCGCCGGACAGCAACTGCCGTACCCCCACCGCGGCGCCGAGCCGCGGACTCACCGCGAGCACCACGCCGGGGTTCTCGCCCTCGCCGGGGACCAGATAGACGAGTGCGTCGGCGCCGCTCTCCTCGATCCCGTCCGCGAGTTCGCTCAGCGTGGGCGTACTCAGCAGGCCGCCCTCCCGACGGTAGCCGAGGGCTTCGAGGGCCTGGCGGCGCAGCGTGCTCGGCAGTTCGCCGGGGACGCCGTCGTCGTCGGCATCCAGGCCCTCGGCCGTACCGGCCGCCCGCCACGCCTCGGCCAGCGCGTGGTGCCCGCCCGCGTCCAGGAGTTCGGGCACGCCCGACGAGGTCGACGCCGCGTGCAGCACCAGGGCCCGACCCAGTTCCAGCGCGGCCACCGCCTCGTGCAGCCGGCCCTGCGAGGCCCCCCACAGGGCCGCCCGCACACCCCTGCTCGCTCCGGCGCGGGCCGCCAGCAGTCCGTGTTCCGCACCGTCCTGGAGGAGGACGTCGGCGGCGAGCGCGGTCAGCGCCTCCTTGGCGGCCTCCAGGGCGGCGACGTCCTGCACGTCCTCGTTGCGGACACCGCGCTCGCGATAGGCCTCGGCCAGAGACCACAGCGATTCGGCGGCGACCCGCGGCGCCCTCCCCTCCCGGACGCCGAACCCGCCCTGCTGTGGCTGTAACGGCGTAAGGAGCGGCAGCAGGAACAACGCCGCCCACCGCCGGTCCTCCTCGGTCGCCGTCGCTCCCAGCGCCGTCGCGGGATCCCGCACGTCCCGCAGCAGCTTCTCCCCGCGTTCCCGGTCCCCGGGACGGCCTCCCCCGGCGATCTGCCGGAAGGTCAGCGCGCCCGCCAGCCATACGCTCACCGCACTGCGCAGGCCGGGATCATGGTCCAGCAGCCTTTCCAGCTGGTCGAGTTCGGCCACGGATGCGTCGTAGGCCCGCAGCGGCACCACCGCGCCGTCCCCCATGGCGGGGACCAGCCGTTTGACCCGCTCCGCTGCGTCCGCGGCCCACGCGCGCAGCCCCCGTACGCCGCCGCTCTCCTCGTCGCTCACCGGCATGTCCTGCCTTTCCGGGTCCTCGACAGCCCCTGGCCCGAACGCCACTATGCCGATCCACCGGACCGGTGGCGACAAGATCCAGTCCTTCGGGTGCTCATCGCCCGAAATCCACCCAGGAGGCGCCCAGTTCGACCCTCATCGCCCGTCGTATCCGCCGCAGCCCGCCCCACAGCGCATCGATGCCCTGCTGCACGACGACCGGCGAGTCCCCGGCCCGCGGGGCGCCCTCGTCCAGGCGCCGGACCATGCCGTAGACCGTGCCCAGGTCACGGCTGAAGTCGCCCGCGAGGTCGAGCACGCACTCCGGCACCCGCAGTTGCGCCTCCGCGTACACGTCCCGGTACTGGTCACGGGCTTCGGTGAGCCGCTGTCGTACGACTCTCGCGTCCTCGGTGCGGTCCAGCGCGTGCAACTGGTCGGTGAGCGCGGCCAGATAGTGCCGGGCGGAGGTGTTCAGCGCCACGTAGCACGACCGCAGCTCCTGGGCCTGCCTGCGCCGCTCCTGCAGTTCCTCGGCGTGCTCCTGCTCGCGTCGGCGGCTGCGGTCGGCCGCGCGCTGGGTCAGCAGCGCGGACAGCAGCGTCCCGACGACCCCGACGACCGCGACCACGAGCGCGGTCGCTCCCCCGACGTCCACGCCTCCTCCGTCCGTCGTTCCGTCCCGGCCCCAGCGAAGCAGCGGAATCCGGGCGCCGTGAACACCCGGCCCGGACGTCGCCCGGTGTTCGCCCGGCCACCGACCACATGATCGATCCGGGCGCCTACCGGGCACATTCCGGTTGTCGTGAGGGAGTTGCGGCGAAGACGGCGGCGGAGGAGCCGCCTCGGGGTATTCATGGGCCACGGGACGAGGTGGGTGGACGGGGGGGAACGGTGAGCGACGAGGAGAGCGGCGGCGTTCACGGCTGCGGGCCTGGGTGACCGATGTGACCGAGCGGGTCGCCGAGTTGATCAGCCGGGTGGGATCCGGATCGGTGTCCTCCGCCGAGTTCGACGGCCCCGGTCCCCGAACTCAGCGCGCTGTGTGACCTCTTGGACCATGACCGACCCTTGCTCGCCATGGTCTCCGTGCGGCTCGGCGCCCTGCTCGCCATGCGGCACGGGGCCGGGCTCGGCACGCCGGAGGACCGCGAGCGGGCCCACCGTCTGCTGAGCGAGGTACGGGATCCGGCGACGACCGTCGGCGCGGCGGCGACCGCGGAGGACAGACGGTGGGCGGCGCTGCTCCTGCTGATGGCGAAGAGCCCCTCCGCGACCACCACGGACTTCTGGTCCGTCTTCGACCACGCCCGGCAGACGGGGCCCGATGCGGGGCCCGCCGTGATCGCAGAGTTCCTGGCGCCGGCCGAGGAGGCCGAGGATTTGCCGTTGCCCCCGGAAGTACGAAGAGAGTTGGTCCAGTTACGCGACGCGTTGTCGCACATGGCGCGGACCGACCTCTCCGATCCGGAGACGCTGCTGGACGTGCTGCCCGAGGGGATTCCGTTCGCCGATGAACTGCGTACGACGCTGTACGCGATGGCCGACCGGCCGGGCACCTCGCCGGCCCAGCCCACCAGCCCGGACTCGGACAGCGGGGCCGACACCACGGCCGAGACCGCGACCGACACAGCGGAAGCCATGGAGGCCGAGTCCGACCAGGAGCTGGCGCAGCTGGTCGGCGAACCGGAGTCCCTGGAGCGGGCCACCCCCGCCGACCACTCCTCGCGCACGGTGGTGCTGATCGCGCTCGGCAACGCGCTGACCATCCACCAGGGTCATCCCGGCCCGGGCCGGGACTGGGCTACTCGTCCACGACGCGCGCGACCGCCAGCGTGATGTTGTCAGGGCCGCCCGCCGCGATGGCGGCCTTCCACAGCTCGAAGGCCGCCCGGTTGTCCTCGCGCTCCCGCATGACGTCGTCCACGACCTCCGGCGGCACCGGATCGGTCAGGCCGTCGGTGCAGACGAGGTAGCGGTCGCCGGGCGTCAGGGGCGCGGCCGCCACGTGGGGGCGGATGGGGCGGTAGCCGGGGCTGCCGCCCAGGCACTGGGTGACGAGGGAGGTGGTGCGCTGCCCGGGTTCGAGCGGTGGACTGTCGTCGACACTCAGCTGGCGCAGCCCGTCGTCGGAGGCGGCGAGGACCCGGCTGTCGCCCACGTTGAACACCATGAGGGAGCCGGGCTGCAGGACGATGCCGGCGACCGTCGTCCCCATGGCGGCCAGGTCGCTCGCCTCGTCGCCGCCGGCGGCCAGGTACACCGCGCGGTTACAGGCGCTCAGGGCGTCGCGGACGGCGTCCTCGCTGCTCAGGCCGGGGCCGATCGACGCGATCCGGCGCACGACCAGCGCGCTGGCCAGGTCACCGCCGGGATGCCCGCCGAGTCCGTCCGCGACGGCGACGACCAGAGGTGTCCCGAGCGGGAAGAACAGGGTCTGCGGGCTCTCGGTCACGGTGGCGCACAGGGTCCACGGGCCCACCACGAGACTGTCCTCGTTCCGCTCGCGGAGCAGCCCGGGATGGCTCAGCCCGGTCACAGTCACGTACGGCATGGAACGCCACCGCCTTCCCTCAAAGTCTAGTTTCGTGCCGGAAACCCGGTGGAGGCGTGCCGCCCGCTGTGCCTAAGGTCGCGCAATGAGTACCCGAACCTTCCGTATCACCGTCCGCGGCGCCTTCGACGGGCTCAGCGAGGCCCAGCGGGCCGAACTGCTCGCGGACGCCGCCCGGCACGACGTGCTGCACGCCGCCTACACGCCCGAGGGGCACCTCAGTTACGACATCGCCGCCCGGCCCGCCTTCGTCTTCCGCTTCTCGGACACGGGGGAGGAAGAGGAGGACGTCCTGGAGGCGACCGAGCGGGCCGAGGAAGCGGCGAAGGCATGGCTGACCGAGCGCGGCTACGGCTTCAAGAACCTCCGGTCCAGCGCGGAGGACCTCTCCCAGGCGCCCTTGGGGAAGCGGCAGCGGCGCGCCGCGCGTTCCAGCGGCGCATAAACTTGAGTAGTCAAGGAGATGGCAATCAACAGGAGGGCGGCGATCGGAGTGCCGGTGAGTGATGAGTGACGCCCTGGACGCCGCGCTGCGGCTGGTGCGGGCGCAGACGGCGCTCGTGCGGCGCTTCGACGCCCGGCTCGGCGGGCTGCACGGGGTGAGCCTGGCCGACTTCACGCTGCTGCTGCGCCTGGGGCAGGCGCCCGGTGGCCGGATGCGCCGGGTCGATCTGGCCGAGGCGCTGGGGCTGACCGCCTCCGGGGTGACCCGCGGGCTGGCACCCCTGGAGCGGATCGGGCTGGTGACCCGCGAGTCGGACGCCCGTGACGCGCGCGTGGCCTACGCGTCGCTGACCGGGACCGGCCGGGAGCGGCTGAAGGAGATGCTGGCCACGGCCGAGGAGACGGCCGCCGATATCTTCTCCGGCCCCGCCTGGAGCGAGCAGGACATCGCCCTGCTCTCCGGCCTGCTGACCCGGCTCGGCGGCAGGGGGCTCACGGGCTGACCTCCGCCCGGTCATGGGGGCGGGTCGACGGACCCGCCCCCATGACCGGCATCCGCTCCCCGACCGGCATCCGCTCCCCGAGCGGGACCCGCCCCTGGCCGGAATCCGGCCACCGCACGGCCTGAACTAGCCGTGTTCCAGGTCACGTTGGGTTGTGGCCGAATTGTGCGGGGTCTGTGCCCGCAGCCATGGCATGCTCATGGCTCACCACCGAGTTACCGGCCGGTTCTACCCATAGGTAGCCGGCCATCGGTGCTGCCCTTTTTCCTCACCCCCCACTTCACCCCAGGACCGACCTTGCGCAGACGCACGAGGCACCGCCGTGCCCTCCTGCCCGCCTTCGCCGTGACCGCCCTCCTCCTCGCCGCCGGCTGCTCCTCGCCCGCGCCGCACGCCGCACCATCGGCGACGGGCCAGGGCCAGGACGTCCGGGCCACCGACGGCCCCACCGGCGACACCGGCCACTCGCTCACCGTCGCGGCGGCCCCCGCCGCCACCGCGACCGCCACGGCCGGCACCTCCGGCACAGGCCGACGGGCGCACAAGACCACGCTCACCGTCAGCTCGTACGACAGCCGGACCCGCCGCGCCGTCATCTCCAAGGCACCGGCGAGGAAGGGGACTTCGCAGTCCCCCGCGACCCCCTCGCCCACCTCCTCGCCCACCTCCTCGGCGGCGCCGCAGAAGACCGCCGTGGGTGACGTCATCGCCAGCGCCCCGGCGCCCGGGGCCCCGCACGGGCTGCTCGCCAAGGTCACCAAGGTGATCGGCGAGAGCGACCGGGGCACCGAGGTGCAGACCGAACCGGCGGCGCTCAACGCGCTGCTGGGCGACGACACGGCCAAGGGCACCGTGCCGGTCGACCCGTCCTCCTTCACCGTCGACAAGCTGCTGCCCGACGTCAAGGTCTCCTGGTCCAAGACCGGGGACGTGCACGTCGGCCCCAAGGGCGGGACCGTGCCGCTCGGCAGCCTCCGGCTCGACGTCGGCGCCAAGGTACAGACGGCCGAGGGCGCCCCGGCCTCGGCCAGTGCCTCGGTGTCCGGGTTCGTCCAGGTGGCCCCGCAGGTCGACTTCAGCTACGGCGGCACCGGGACCGACGCGGCGCCCGGCTCGGCCTACCTCGGCGTCTCCGGCGACTGGACCTCCGGGTGGGCCGTGAAGGGCCGGGCCGCCGCGACCACCAACGCCCCGCTGCGGATCCCGTTCGCCAAGCTGCACGCCGACCCCGTTCTGCAGGTCGGCCCGGTCCCCGTCGTCGTGAACCTCGACCTGACCTGCTACTTCCAGATCAGTGCCGACGGACATGTGACCGTCGACGTCGAGCAGAGCCTCAAGGGCGACTTCAAGGCGGGCGGCACCTTCGGGGTGGGCAAGGGGTGGACGCCGGTCAGCTCGTCGGACATGAAGAGCACGCCCGTCCGGGCCTCCCTGACCACCGCCGGGAGCGTGAAGGCGGCCCTCGGCGCCGAGGCGACCGTCGGCCTCTACGGCACCGTCGGCGTCTCCGCCGACCTGGCGCCGTACCTGCGCGGCGAGGCCTCCGGGACCGTCACCGCCTCCTCCGACAAGCCCGAGGTGAAGGCCGAGGGCACCTGGGGTGTGTACGGCGGCGTCGACCTCTCGGGCACCCTGCGGATCCAGCTCTCCATCTTCGGCACGCCGGTGCTGCAGCGAAGCGTTCCGCTGGGCTCCCTGCACCGCGAGTGGAAGCTGGCGGGCGGCTCCCTGTCGTCCTAGGACCTCAGGCTGCGCCGCCGGGTATCCAGCCCTGGCGGCGCAGCACGGCCGACACGTCCGGCGCCCGGTAGTGCTCGCCCTTGAGGACCTTGCCGTCGGAGCGGCGGGCGACCTGGCCGTCCGGGCCCAGCTTGCTCATGTTGGCGCGGTGGATCTCGGCGATCACCTCGTCGAGATCGATCCCGTGGACCAGTGCGGTGCCGTACGCCACGTACACCACGTCCGCCAGTTCGTGCGCGAGCCTGTCCAGCGGGCCCTCGACCGACACCTCGGCGACCTCCGCGGCTTCCTCGGCGAGCAGTTCCCCGCGGTGCGCGGCCAGTTCGGATCCCACCTCCGTCGGCGTGGTGCGGGCGTCGAGGCCGAAGGCGCGGTGGAACTCACGGACGAAACGGGCGGGCGAAGAGCTCATACGGCGACTCTAACGGCCGCCACCGACACTCCCTCCGCCCCTCCCGAGGGCCCCGGAGTGACCCCGGCCCTGGTCAGCCCCGCGCACGGCCTGGCAGGATCACCCGCATGTCCAAGGTGTTCCCCCGTATCGGCAGGCGCCGGGCGCTCCAGGGCGCGACCGTCGGCGTCGTGGCTCTCGGGCTGCTGCTGTGGTGGCTGCTGCCACTGGGCGAGACCCCGCCGAGCGGGACGATCGTCTTCAGCACCGGCACGCCCCGCGGGGTCTACCAGGAGTACGGCGAGCGGCTGCGCACCGAGCTGGCCAGGGACATGCCGGGGCTGCAGGTGAAGCTGCTGAACAGCGCTGGTTCACAGGAGAACGTCGAGCGGGTGGCGACCGGTAAGGCCGACTTCACGATCGCGGCGGCCGACGCGGTGGAGACGTACGAGCTGCAGCACCGCAGCGGCGCTGACCGGCTGCGCGGTGTGGCCCGGCTCTACGACGACTACGTACAGCTGATCGTGCCGCGCGACTCGAGGGTGGACAGCGTCGCGGACCTGCGACACAAGCGGGTGGCCACCGGGCTGCCCGACTCCGGGGTGCGGCTGATCGCGAACCGGGTGCTCAGGGCCGCGGGCATCGACCCGCACAAGGACATCACTCCGATGGCGGAGGGCATAGACACCGGCCCTGACCGGTTGCGGCACGGCAAGATCGACGCCTTCTTCTGGTCGGGCGGGCTGCCCACCAAGGGACTGGTCGAGCTGGCCAAGAAGTCCGCCTTCCGGTTCGTACCGATCGACGGCGACCTCGTCACCAAGCTGCACGCCGGCGGGGACGCCGCCCGCTACTACCGGGCCACCAACATGCCCGAGACGGCGTACTCGTCCGTGCAGCACGGCACCGCGGTGCCGACGATCGCGGTGTCCAACGTGCTGATGACCCGCAAGGACATGGATCCCCGGCTGACCGAGTGGCTGACCCGCACGGTGATCAAGAGCCGCGACGGCATCGGCGCCCATGTCCACTCGGCCCAGCTCGTCGACCTTCGTACGGCGATCTACACCGACCCGCTGCCTCTGCAGGAGGGCGCCCGGCGGTACTACCGGTCGGTGAAGCCCTAGTCGGTGAAGCCCTGGACGGTCGGGGCCTACTCGGTGAGGGCCCAGGTGCGAGGCCCTGTTCGGTGCGGCCTCAGAGGCCGTCCGGGTTCCTCGGCACCGCCACGGTCACCTGGAGTCCCCGCGGCTCGTGGTGCGCGTAGGTGATCGAGCCGCCGCCCGCCGCGAGCAGGGCGCGGGAGATGGACAGGCCCAGACCCGAGCCCTTGACGTTCTGGTGGCGGCCGCTGCGCCAGAAGCGGTCGCCCACGCGCGCGAGTTCCTCGTCGGTGAGGCCGGGGCCGGTGTCGGTGACCACGACCGTCGAGGTGTCGCCGTTGGAGGCGACGACGATCTCGACCGTGCCGCCCTCGGGGGTGAACTTCACGGCGTTGTCGATCACCGCGTCCAGCGCGCTGGACAGGGTGATCGAGTCGGCCCAGGCGGTGATGGGCGGGCAGTCGCCGACCAGCCGGACGCCCTTGGCGGCGGCGGCCGGTGACCAGGCGGCCACCCGCTCCTCGGTCAGGGCTCCGACGTCGGTCAGCCTGAGATCGGCCTCGGCGTGCTCGGCCAGCGCCAGGTCGAGCAGGTCGTCCAGGACCTGCGCGAGGCGCTTGCCCTCGGTGCGGACCGAGGCGATCTCCTCGTTGCCCTGCGGGAGCTCCAGGGCGAGCAGCTCGATGCGCAGCAGCAGCGCCGAGAGCGGGTTGCGCAGCTGGTGCGAGGCGTCCGCGACGAAGGCGCGCTGCTGCTCCAGCACGTCCTCGACGTTGTCCGCCATCTCGTTGAACGACCGGGCCAGCCGTCTGAGTTCCGGCGGCCCGCCGGCGACCGCCACCCGGGACTTGAGGCGCCCGGTGGCGATGTCGTGGGTGGTGGCGTCCAGGATCCGGACCGGCCGGAGCACCCAGCCGGTCAGCCGCAGCGCGGCGCCCACGGCGAGCAGCATCGCGGCGATCTCGCCGGCCCCGATGAACAGCCAGCCGAACAGGATCCGCGAACGCATCTGCGCGGTGGGCGAGTCGGTGACGACGACCGCCACGACGTCCCCGTCCCGGATCACCGGCGAGGCCACGATCAGCCGGCTGCGCTGCCACGGCCAGACCTGCCGGGGGTCGTGGCTGCGGCGGCTCAGCAGCGCCTCGCCGAACGCCTCCCGGACCTCCCCCGTCTGCGGTACGACCCAGTCGTCCGGGGCGTTGGCCATGACCGAGCCGTTGCCGTAGAAGACGCCCACGCGGATGCCGTAGACGCCGTAGTAGCTGTCCAGTTCGCGGCGGAGCGTCTCCTGGCGCTCGTCCGGGACGGTACGGCGGGATCCGCTCGGCGCGTCGGTGACGAACTGCGCGAGCGCGGCGAAGCGCGCGGTGTCGTCGATCCGGTCGACGACCACCTTCTGCTGCTGGGCCGCGGCCACGCTGACGGCGAGCGGGAGGCCGAGGGCGAGGAGTACGGCCGCCATCAGGACGATGAGCAGCGGCAGGAGCCGTGTGCGCACCCGGCCCCGCTAGGCGGCCGGCGCGACGAGCCGGTAGCCGACTCCGCGTACGGTCTCGATCAGCGCGGGCATGCGCAGCTTGGCGCGCAGGGAGGCGACGTGCACCTCCAGGGTGCGGCCGGTGCCCTCCCAGCTGGTGCGCCAGACCTCGCTGATGATCTGCTCCCGCCGGAAGACGACGCCCGGCCGCTGGGCGAGCAGCGCGAGCAGATCGAACTCCTTGCGGGTCAGTTGGATCACCGAACCGTTCACGCTGACCTGGCGGTTGGGCAGTTCGATGAGCACGGAACCGAGCCGCAGCGAGGTCTCGGCGCCCGGTGCCGCGTCCTCGTGGGCGGTGCGCCGGCTGACGGCGTGGATCCGGGCGAGCAGTTCCCCGGTGTCGTACGGCTTCACCACGTAGTCGTCGGCGCCCAGGTTGAGCCCGTGGATGCGGGAGCGGACGTCGGAGCGCGCGGTGACCATGATCACCGGGGTGCTGGTGCGCTTGCGGATCTTGCCGCAGACCTCGTAGCCGTCCTGGTCGGGCAGGCCCAGGTCGAGCAGGACCACGCCGAATCCGGCGCCCTCGGGGACGAGTGCCTGGAGGGCCTCCTCGCCGCTGCGCGCGTGGGTGACGTCGAATCCGTGCCGCGCGAGGACCGCGGACAGCGCGGCCGCGACATGGTTGTCGTCCTCGACGAGCAGCAGTCTCATCCCGGCCCCCTCCGGTTCAGCGGTCATACGGTCACGGTTCTCGTTCGGCTTGTAGATCGCACGCACGCGCGCGTGCACCATGGAAGTCACGCCGATGGAGAAGGACGGCGTCAAGGGGGTTCCGGTTGCCTGCCGCTTCCGTTATCCCCCCGATATGCGCACGGGTCTCAAGTGCTACGACACGTGTCCGATTGCTATCGGATCGTGATGCTCAGATTCCCCTCAGATGTGATGACGCTGGTCACCGGCCATCACTACTGTCCACCGAAACCGAGGAGGACGGAGCCTGAGAGCGATGACCAAAGTATCGGTGGCCAAGGAAGACGTGGCCACGTCCGGCGAACTGGTCGTCCTGAAGAGCGTCAACAAGCACTTCGGCGCGTTGCACGTACTCCAGGACATCGACCTGACGATCGACCGCGGTGAGGTCGTCGTGGTCATCGGGCCCTCCGGGTCCGGAAAGTCGACCCTGTGCCGTGCCATCAACCGCCTGGAGACGATCGACTCGGGCACCATCACGATCGACGGAAAGCCGCTGCCCCAGGAGGGCAGGGAGCTGGCCCGGCTGCGCGCCGACGTCGGGATGGTCTTCCAGTCCTTCAACCTCTTCGCGCACAAGACCGTGCTCGAGAACGTGATGCTCGGGCAGGTCAAGGTCCGCAAGGCGGACAAGAAGCAGGCCGAGGGGAAGGCCCGTGCCCTGCTCGACCGGGTCGGTGTCGGCACCCAGGCCGACAAGTACCCGGCCCAGCTGTCCGGCGGCCAGCAGCAGCGCGTCGCCATCGCCCGGGCGCTGGCCATGGACCCCAAGGTCATGCTCTTCGACGAGCCGACCTCGGCCCTCGACCCCGAGATGATCAACGAGGTCCTCGAGGTCATGCAACAGCTCGCCCGGGAGGGCATGACCATGATCGTCGTCACCCACGAGATGGGATTCGCACGATCGGCTGCAAACCGGGTGGTCTTCATGGCGGACGGCCGCATCGTCGAACAGGCTGCGCCCGACCAGTTCTTCAGCAATCCGCGCAGTGACCGGGCCAAGGACTTCCTCTCGAAGATCCTGCACCACTGACGGCACCGAGCCCGCGCGCCCCGGGCACCACCGGGGCCACCCGTCCCTCACGGACCGCGTTCCTCACCACTCAAAGGATGTTCACGATGAAGCTCCGCAAGGTCACCGCCGCCTCCGCCGTCGTACTGGCCCTCACCGTGTCCGCCACCGCGTGCGGCGGCGACAAGAAGGACGACAACGGCTCCTCCGGCGGCGGCAAGAAGATCACCATCGGCATCAAGTACGACCAGCCCGGCATCGGTCAGAAGACCCCGCAGGGCTACGCGGGCTTCGACGTCGACGTGGCGACCTACGTGGCCGGCAAGCTCGGCTACAAGCCCGACCAGATCGAGTGGAAGGAATCGAAGAGCGCCGACCGCGAGACCATGCTGCAGCGCGGTGACGTCGACTTCATCGCGGCCTCCTACTCGATCACCCCGGAGCGTCAGCAGAAGGTCGACTTCGCCGGCCCGTACCTGCTGGCCCACCAGGACGTGCTGATCCGCGCGGACGACAACACCATCAAGTCGCCGGCGGACCTGAACAAGAAGAAGCTGTGCTCGGTGACCGGCTCGACGTCGGCGCAGAACGTCAAGGACAAGCTGGCCCCCAAGGCGCAGCTGCAGCAGTACCCGACGTACTCGGCGTGCCTGACCGGTCTGCAGAGCAAGGCGATCGACGCGCTGACCACGGACGACTCGATCCTCGCCGGTTACGCCGCCCAGTCCCAGTTCAAGGGCAAGTTCAAGCTCGGCGGCTTCAAGATGACCAACGAGAACTACGGCATCGGCGTCAAGAAGGGCAGCGACCTCAAGGCCAAGATCAACAAGGCCCTGGAGGAGATGGTCTCCGACGGTTCCTGGCAGAAGGCCGTGGACAAGAACTTCGGCCCGGCCGGCTACAAGAACGAGCCCGCTCCGAAGATCGGCGACATCAAGAGCTGAGGCAACGCCCGGCGGGTGCGCCGTCCGTGAGGGCGGCGCACCCGGGCATCCCTACACGCGGAAGCGCGGGAGATCGTGTTCGACTTTCTTGACAAGTACGACGTGCTGGGCGCCTTCTGGACGACAGTGCAGCTCACGCTGCTGTCGGCCGCGGGCTCCCTGATCTGGGGCACGCTGCTGGCCGGCATGCGGGTGGGCCCGGTGCCGCTGATGCGCGGTTTCGGCACCGCGTACGTGAACATCGTGCGGAACATCCCGCTCACGGTGATCATCCTGTTCGCCTCGCTCGGCCTGAAGGACACGCTGAATATCACCCTGGGGTCGGACCAGGTCGACACGAGCACCTTCCGGCTGGCGGTGCTCGGGCTGACCGTCTACACGTCGGCCTTCGTCTGCGAGGCGATCCGCGCCGGCATCAACACGGTTCCGGTCGGCCAGGCGGAGGCGGCCCGGGCCATCGGCCTGAGCTTCACGCAGGTTCTCGGCCTGATCGTGCTGCCGCAGGCGTTCCGCGCGGCCGTCGCCCCGCTGACCAACGTGTTGATCGCGTTGACGAAGAACACGACGGTGGCGGCCGCGATCGGCGTGGCGGAAGCGGCACTCCTGATGAAGGAGATGGTGGAGAACGAGGCACAGCTGCTGCTGATCTCCGCGTTCATCGCCTTCGGATTCTGCTGCCTGACCCTGCCGACCGGTCTGATCCTCGGCTGGGTGGGCAAGAAGGTGGCGGTGAAGCGATGAGTTCGGTCCTGTACGACGCCCAGGGCCCCCGGGCCAAGCGGCGCAACATCCTCTACACGGCGGGCTTCCTCGTCGTCCTCGCGGCCGTCCTGTGGTGGGTGTACAAGGGGCTCGACGACAAGGGCCAGTGGGAGTGGGTGCTCTGGAAGCCGTTCTTCACCGGCACCGAGGCCTACTCGACGTACATCTGGCCGGGTCTGCAGAACACCCTGAAGGCCGCGGCCCTGTCGATGGTCATCGCGCTCCCGCTCGGCGCCGTGCTCGGCATCGCCCGCCTCTCGGACCACGTATGGATACGTGTCCCGGTCGCGATGGTCGTGGAGTTCTTCCGCGCGATCCCGGTGCTGGTCCTGATGATCTTCGGACTCGCCCTGTTCGCCCAGTACACCGACGTCCCCTCCGACGACCGTCCGCTCTACGCAGTCGTGACCGGTCTGGTGCTGTACAACGCGTCGGTGCTGGCGGAGATCGTCCGCGCGGGCATCCTCGCCCTGCCGAAGGGCCAGTCCGAGGCGGCCATGGCGATCGGTATGCGCAAGAACCAGGTGATGCGGCTCATCCTGCTGCCGCAGTCGGTCACCGCGATGCTTCCGGCGATCGTCAGCCAGCTGGTCGTGATCGTGAAGGACACGGCGCTCGGCGGCGCGGTCCTGACCTTCCCCGAACTGCTCGCCTCGGCCAACACGATGAGCGGCTACTACGGTGCCAACACCATCGCCTCGTTCACGATCGTCGCCACGATCTTCGTGGTCATCAACTTCTCGCTGACCTCGTTCGCGAGCTGGCTTGAGGGGCGGCTGCGGCGGCGCAAGAAGTCGACCGGCGCGGTGCTCGGTGTCGACGACACCGTCAACATCGCGGGCGCCGCGGGAACGGGAATCGCAGTCTGACGTCAGGTCAAACCCGAATGCGTCACCCAGAGGCAGTGGCGTGATCGCCACTGCCTCTGGTCACTTGACGCAAACTCTGCCAATGGGTTGCATACATTCTGTGATCGTGCACCCCGCTTCACCTTCCTGTTCCTCCATGTCCGTCAGGGCACCGCTGCGGACAGGGGGCGCCGCACCGTGGACCCGGTGATCATCGTCGGAGCGGGGCCCGTCGGGCTCACGCTCGCCCTGGCGTTGGCCCGTCAGGAGGTGCCCTCCGTCGTCCTGGACGAGGGCCCCGGCAAGGACGACCCACGCCCGGCGCGCACCGTCGTGCTGCGCGAGGACACGGCCGCCCTGCTGGAGCGGCTGACCGGAGTCGCCGTCGGCGACCACGGCGTGAGATGGACCGGATGGCGGTCGGTCAGGCGCCGGCAGGTGCTGAACGAGATCACCTTCGACGAGGGCGATCCCACGGCCCCGCTGCACCTCGCCCAGCACGTCCTCACGGGTGCCCTGCGTGCGGCGGTGGCGCACGAGCCGCTGGTCGAGGTCGCCGCGGACAGCCGGCTCGACTCGATCGAGCAGGAGCGTTCCGGCGTCTCCGCCCGCACCCGTGGCCCCAAGGGCACCTGGTGGCGCGGCAGTTACCTGGTCGGCTGCGACGGGCCCCGCTCGACCGTGCGCAAGCTGCAGGACATCCGCTTCCCGGGCCGTACGGCGGTGGAGCGGCACGCGGTCGCGGCCCTGCGGGTGGAACTTCCGTGGGAGGGCCAGGCGTTGCTCCATCGGATGCCGCCGTGGCGGTCGTCCGGGCCCTCGGCCGGGGAGGTGACCGCCCGCCCCCTCCCGGACGGCGTGTGGCGTCTGGACTGGCTGCTGCCGCCGGGCAAGGACCTGGTCACGCCCGACATCCTGGTGGCCCGGATCCGCGAGACCCTCGCGGGCTGGACGGACGGCACCACACCGGCGTACGACCTCCTCGACACCGGTGTCCACACGGTGCACCACCGGCTGGCCCGGCGCTGGCGCGCCGGCCGGGTCTTCCTCGCCGGGGACGCGGCCCATCTGCTCGGCGCGCTCGGTACCCAGGGGCTCGACGAGGGTCTCCGGGACGCCGACAACCTGGCCTGGAAGCTGGCCCCGGCCTGGCACCACGGGCACCACGAGGCGCTGCTCGACAGCTACCAGGCCGAGCGCCGCGCGGTGGTCGCCGCCCGGCTGCGCGCCGCCGACCAGCTGCTGCCGGTGCTGCGCGGCGGAGGCGCGCTCCGGCACTACGTCCCGGGCGCCGCCCGGGGCCACGACGCGCTGCTCACGGACGGTCATCTGGGGCGCGGCTCGGTGGGGGCGCCGGGGACGTACGCCGACTCGCCGCTGACGCCCCGGCATCTGGAGGCGGAGATCCCGGTCGACACCCCGTTCGGCTCACCGGTCGCCGATGTGCGGGTCACGGCGGAGGACGGTTCTTTCGTACAGCTGCGCGACCGGCTGGGCCGTGGCGCGCTGCTCGTCGTGCTGATCGCCCCGGGCACGGGCGTGTGGGACCGCAAACACTGGGTGTCCGCCGGGGTCATGCCCCGGCTCGCCGCCGCGGTGGCGGCGCTTCCGCACCCGGCCGAGCTGCTGGTCGCCGAGGACTACCCGGGTGCGCCGGCGCACAGCGTGCTGCTCGTGCGCCCCGACGGCCACCTGGTCACCGCACTGAGCGGGGTGCGTCCGGCCGACCTGTACGCGGCGGCCGAGGCGACGCTCGGCGGCGCCGTGCAGGAGGAGAAGGAGGAAAAGGAGGAGGAGAACGAGGAGAAGGCGGAGGCGGAGGCCGGCTCCGGCGCGCGCTGACGCCGTGCCCGGTCACCCTCTGTCCACATGGTGACGGTGAGTTGACCGGAGTGCAGCAGCGTGCTGTACTCCGGATCGTGACCGACACCTGTGTGCGCCTGTGGCGGAGGGTCCATATGGACCTCGTCCGCTACGCGGGCTGTGTGTGTCGCCCGTCCTGCTGAATTCGCTCCCCCTCTTCTTTCTCCGGGCGCCGTTGTGCGCCCGCTCGGCGAACCTTCTTCAGGACGGTGCACGTGTCTGTATCCCCCTCCGTCTCCCCCGCTGCCACCGCCGGTACCGCCGGCTCGGCGCCGACCCAGGCGGACCTCCTCGACTTCGCGCGGCGCACGGCCGCCGACACCGAGCTGATCGCCTCGCTGCCGCTCGATCCGGAGGGCCGCACCTGGGTGCGGCTCGAGGGCCCCGGCGGCAGCGAGGCCTGGCTGATCGGCTGGCCGCCCGGCACCGGCACCGGCTGGCACGACCACGCCGACTCGGTGGGCGCCTTCCTCACCGCGGCGGGTGAACTCAAGGAGTACTCGCTGGCCGCCCGGCTGCCCACCGACGGCTGGAAGACCCTGGAACTCACCGAGGGCGTCGACCGCGAGCGCCGGCTGCCCGCCGGACAGGGCCGCTCCTTCGGCCGCCACCACGTGCACGAGGTGCTGAACGAGTCCCCGGACCGGCATGCCATCTCCGTCCATGCCTACTACCCGCCGCTGCCGCGGATCCGTCGCTACAGTCGCACGGGTCAGGTGCTGCGTCTGGAGCAGGTCGAGCGCCCGGAGGACTGGCAGTGAGCGGCGGTACGGAGACACGGCCGGTGGGCATCGACGACCTGCTGGAGCGGGTCCGCGCGGGCTACCGGCGCATCGAGGCACGGGAGGCGCACGAGGCGGCAGGCCGCGGTGAGGCCCTGCTGGTCGACATCCGGTACGCGGCCCTGCGCGAGCGGGACGGCGTGATCCCCGGAGCACTGGTCATCGAGCGCAACGAACTGGAGTGGCGCCTCGACCCCCAGGGCAGCCACCGGGTCCCCGAGGCCACCGGCCACGACCTGCGCGTCGTCGTCATCTGCAACGAGGGCTACGCCTCCAGCCTGGCAGCCGCCTCCCTCCACCAGCTGGGCCTGCACCGGGCGACGGACTTGGTAGGCGGTTTCCAGGCGTGGCGGACGCAGGGGTTGCCGGTGGAGCCGGTGAAGGGCTGACGGAGGCTCAGCGGGGCGGCGGCCAGGGCCTGCCCCTACTCCCTACAGCTCACTCCTTCGCCGTGGCCACCGTCACCGCCGGGACGCGCAGCGCCGCGCGTCCCGGAAGGGCGCTGGACACGAGCACGAGCAGGGCGGCGATCGCGATCACACCGACGTAGAGCAGGGGTGTGACCGCCGGGGCCGCCCGGCCGGTCATGCCGAGGCTGAACGCGGTGAGTACGGCGAGGGCGATGCCACTGCCGAGCGCGGTGGCGAGCAGCAGCACGGACAGCGCCTCGGTGCGCAGCACGCGCAGCACCTGACGGCGGGTCGCTCCGGCGAGGCGGAGCAGGGCGAACTCCCGGACACGCTCAGCGACCGACATGGCGAGGGTGTTGACGACGGCGATGGCGGTGAAGGCCAGCACGAGCCCCATGGCCAGGTAGTTGACCTCGGCGTTCGCCTGCTGCCGGTCGGCCTGGAGGGAATCCGCGGCGGCCGGCGAAAGAATTCGCAGACCCGGGAACTCACGCAGCGTAGTCGAGAGTTGTGTCTGTGTACGGGTCGTGCTGACGAGGACGGAGGAGGCGAGCGGGTTGTCGATGTGCCGGGCCACGAGGTCGTGGGCGAAGGTGAGGTCGCCGAAGCCGAGACCCCGGTCGTAGACGGCGGCGACGGTGAGCGTGGCGGGCGTGCCGTCGCCGAGCGTGAGCTTCAGAGGGCTCCCGGGCTTCAAGTGGTGCTGGTCCGCGGCCAGTTCACTGACGGCGACGGTGCCGGGGGCGAGATCGCGGAGGGAGCCGGCGGTGACCTTCGGGTCCCAGGTGCGGGTCAGGCCGGTCGGCGTGACGCCCTGGGCCGGGTATTTGTCGAGGCCGATGCGGACGGTCGTGCGGACCACCTCGGTGACGGTGTCGTGCTGCGCGCGCAGCAGCCGTGCGGCCTCGCCCGGGACACCGGGCCCCTGGGCGGCGACGACCCAGTCGGCGGTGACACCCTCGCGCGCCTGCGTCCGGGCGGCGTCGCCGAGGGTCGACTGGACGAACAGGACGGTGCAGGTCATGCCGATGAGCAGGGTGAGGGGGGTGACGACGGAGGCCATCCGGGTGGCGTTGCCGCGCAGGTTGGCGGTGGCGAGGCGGCCGCCGTGACCGGTGAGCCGCAGGGGACCGGCCAGCAGCAGCGCGGCCGCCTTGACCAGCAGCGGGCCGAGCAGGGCCACGGAGGTGGACAGGACGACGACGGCGAGGAAGGTCACGGGAGTCGAGGCGGGCTCGGTGCGCAGGGAGGCGAGGACGGCGACGAGGACGACTCCACCGGCGAGGAGCAGCAGACCGGCGGCGATACGCCCCCAGGCCGGGCGGGTGCGCTCGGTCCTGGCCTCCTCCAGGGCTTCCGCCGGGCGGATCCCGGCGATCCTGCGGGAGGCGATCCGGGCCGCCGCCCAGGCACCGAGCAGGGTGGCGGCGAGGGCGGCGAGCGGTGGGAAGACGCTGACGGTGTGCTGGAGCGTGACGGGTACGGCGCCGAGGGCGACGAACCTGGAGTGCAGCCAGCTGCCCAGCGGCAGCCCGAGCAGGGCGCCGGCGCTGCCCGCCGCCGCGCCGACGATCAGTGCCTCCCGGCCCAGCAGCGTGCGGATCTGTCCGGGCGTGGCGGCGATGGCGCGGAGCAGGGCGAGTTCGCGGTGGCGCTGCTGGACGGAGAGCGCGAAGGTGCCGACGACCACGAGTACCGCCACCAGCAGCGAGGTGCCGCCCATCGCGCCGCCCATGCTGACCAGCCGGGTGCGGGCGGCGGCCGCGTCCAGGAACTCGACGGGCCCGCGGGCGTCGCCGGTGCTGACCTGCGCGGTGGTGCCGTGCAGTGCCCGCGCCACGGCCTGCCGCACCGCCGTCGGGTCGGTGCCCTTGGCCGGGAGCACGCCGAACGCGGTGACCTGCCCGGGGTGCGCGGCCAGTCGCTCGGCCTCCCCGGTGGCGAAGAACAGCGACGTCTGGTGGCGGACGGCGGTGGCCGGTGTGGCGATACCGGTGATCCGGTAGCTGCGCGGGGACTGCGTCGACTGCACGGTGAGGCGGTCGCCGGGGCGGAGGTGGGCGCGTGCCGCGAGGTCGTCGTCGATGACGAGATCGTCGGCGGCCTCGGGCGCGCTGCCCGTGGTCAGCCGGTACGGCGTCAGCGCCGCGGAGTCCCAGGCATGCCCGTAGGCGGTACGGCCGTCGGTGCCGGCCGGGGTCAACGGCTGTGCGAGGAAGGTCAGTTCGGGGACGACGCGGGCGACGCCGGGGGTGCGGGCGAGGGTTTCGCGCAGGTCCGCCGAGAGCCAGGCGCGTTCGGCGACGGGTTTCGCCTTGTGCTTGACCTTGGCCTTGCCCTTCTTGTGCTTCACGGTGGTCTGGTGGACGTACTGGTCGGCGGAGACCACGACGGGAGCGGCGGCATAGCGCTCGGTGCGGATCGTGCCGCGCAGGCCGGTGTCGAGGAGGGTGCCGCAGGCGGTGATCAGCGCGGCCGCGCACATCAGGGCGAGGAAGGCGCCGAGAAAGCCCGCCTTTCGAGCGCGGACGGTCTGGAGGGCGTAACGCAGCATCATCGGGGCGGGCTCTCTTCTGTTGTGCGTCTCGGGGGTCCGTGCGCCGGCCGGCCTCGGCGTGGGCCGTGGTCCGGGGCATGCATACACACTCGCGCGTGCACGGGTCCGGAAGCACTGCGGTGGCCCGGCGTCTTGGGCGGGGGTTAACCCCACCGCCACACGGGGCGCCGGCCGTCAGAAGGACTCGCCCTCGAGGAACTCCGTGTCCTCGCCCTCTTCCTCCAGGGCCTGGCGGACCACGCGGAGGGCCATGCCCTCGGGGTAGCCCTTGCGGGCGAGCATGCCGGCGAGGCGCCGGAGCCGCTTGTCGCGGTCGAGGCCACGGGTGGCCCGCAGCTTGCGGGAGACCAGCTCGCGGGCGGTCGCCTCCTCCTGCTCGGAGTCGAGCTGGCCGACGGCCTCGTCGATCAGCGCGGAGTCGACGCCCTTGGTGCGCAGTTCCTGGGCGAGTGCGCGGCGGGCGAGCCCCCGGCCGTGGTGCCGGGACTCCACCCAGGCGTCCGCGAACGCGCTGTCGTCGATGAGCCCGACCTCCTCGAACCGGGACAGCACCTCCTCGGCCACATCCTCGGGGATCTCCCGCTTGCGCAGGGCGTCCGCGAGCTGCTTGCGGGTGCGCGGGGTCCCGGTGAGCAGGCGCAGACAGATCGCCCGCGCCCGCTCAGCCGGGTCCCCCGAAGACTCCCCCCGCTCGGCCCTCGACGAGGTAGGGGTGCCTTCGTCCTCACCGGGCGGCTCCCCGAAGCCGCCCCGCCGACGGCCACGGCCGCGCCCCCGACCGCCCCGTGACCCGGCCCCGCCGTGCTCCCCGTCGCCGTACCCGTCGTCACCGGCCGTGGCGGAGCCCGAGTCGCCGCCGCTGCCCCTCCCCCGTGGGGCACCGGGGGTGGCGTGCTCGTACTCGGCCCAGTCGGTTCGTCGTGTCACGGGTCAGCTCTTGGCAGTGGCGGCCTTGGGCTTGGTGGCCTTGGTGGGAGCCGCCTTGGCGTCGTCCGCGGCCGGGGTGGTCACCGCCGCGTCCGCGCCCGGCTCGGCGGAGGGCTCCTCCGGCCGGACACCCACGCCCAGCTTCTCCTTGATCTTCTTCTCGATCTCGTTGGCCAGGTCCGGGTTGTCCTTGAGGAAGTTGCGCGCGTTCTCCTTGCCCTGGCCGAGCTGGTCGCCCTCGTACGTGTACCAGGCGCCGGCCTTGCGGACGAAGCCGTGCTCCACGCCCATGTCGATCAGGCCGCCCTCGCGGCTGATGCCCTGGCCGTAGAGGATGTCGAACTCGGCCTGCTTGAAGGGCGGGGCGACCTTGTTCTTGACGACCTTGCAGCGGGTGCGGTTGCCGACCGCCTCCGTGCCGTCCTTCAGGGTCTCGATGCGGCGGATGTCGATACGCACCGAGGCGTAGAACTTCAGAGCCCGGCCACCGGTCGTGGTCTCAGGGGAGCCGAACATCACGCCGATCTTCTCGCGCAGCTGGTTGATGAAGATCGCGGTGGTCTTGGACTGGTTGAGCGCACTGGTGATCTTCCGCAGGGCCTGGCTCATCAGTCGGGCCTGCAGACCGACGTGGCTGTCACCCATCTCGCCCTCGATCTCCGCGCGCGGGACGAGCGCGGCGACGGAGTCGATGACGATGAGGTCGAGGGCGCCGGAGCGGACGAGCATGTCCACGATCTCCAGGGCCTGCTCGCCGTTGTCGGGCTGGGAGAGGATCAGGTTGTCGATGTCCACGCCGAGCTTGCGCGCGTACTCGGGGTCGAGGGCGTGCTCGGCGTCCACGAAGGCGACCTGGCCGCCCGCCTTCTGGGCGTTGGCCACGGCGTGCAGGGTCAGGGTCGTCTTACCGGAGGACTCCGGGCCGTAGATCTCGACGACACGGCCGCGCGGCAGACCACCGACGCCGAGGGCGACGTCGAGTGCGGTCGACCCGGTCGGGATGACCTCGATGGGCTCCCTCGACCGCTCGCCCATGCGCATGACCGCGCCCTTGCCGAATTGCCGTTCAATCTGTGCGAGCGCGGCGTCGAGCGCCTTCTCGCGGTCGGTTCCTGCCATGGGTTCCACCCGGTTTGCTTGAGTCGATCGCTTCACGTCAAAGACGCTAACGCCTGCCACTGACAATGCGCCCCGACGTCGGCCCGGCCTGTGGATAACAAGGGGACATCTCGATACGAAACGCGCCGAAATCCCCGTCTGAAGCCTTGCCCGAGCCTCCATAAGAATGGATGTTCGATTTTCGTGTCAAGCGCACCACGCGGTGCCCGCAGCCCCCTTCCGCGCCGCGGCACACGCCGCTACTCCCGGCGTCGTAGAGCGGGTGTCTTCGGCCGGACGACGACCGCACGGCCCGCTCCCGGAAGCCTGGGGCCATGAAGAATCCGCGCCCCGCCGAGCGCCTGTGTCACGCGACCGGTCTGCTCCTCGTCCTCTCCGGTCTCGCCCACCTGGTGGTGTTCGCGGTCGACGGCGGCCCCTGGGACGGCCCCGTCTCCTGGCGCAAGCCCGTCACGTTCGGGCTCTCCTTCGGGGTGACGCTGATCGCGATCACCTGGGTCACGTCGTACCTGCGCATCGGGGCGCGGCTGCGCACCGTCCTGCTCGTCGTCTTCGCCGTGGACTGTGTGGTGGAGGTCGGCGGCATCACCCTTCAGGCGTGGCGCCGGGCGCCCTCGCACCTGAACATGGAGACCCCCTTCGACACTGCGGTGTCCATGACGCTCGCGGTGGGCGGTGGTGTCCTGGTGGCGCTGCTCACCGTCTTCGCCGTCGCGTCCTTCCGGCACCGGCCGACGGGCCCCGCCGGCATGCCGCTCGCGGTGCGCTCGGGGTTCGCGATCCTGCTCGTGGCGCTGGCCTCGGGCGCGGCGATGATCGCGCGCGGGGTCGTGCTCACCCGGACCGGCCACCAGGAGGCCGCCTATCACTCGACGGCCCCGCTCAAGCCGCTGCACGGGGTGAGCCTGCACGCCGTCCTGGTCCCCCCGCTGCTCGCCTGGCTGCTGTCCCGCACGTCCTGGAGCGAGCGCGCGCGGTGGCGCGTCGTGGCCACCGCAGTGGGCTGTTACGCGGCGGCCGTCGCCGCCGCCGCGGTGTGGGCGGTCCTGACGTACTGACCACGGCCCCGGGCAAAGGCCCCTACGAGGACTCCTCCGTGCTGGGCCGCCGTTCCCACAGCTGTCGTATGCGGGTGCGCCCGCCTGGGCGGCCGGGCCCCCGCGTGCGGTGTCCGTGCACCCGGGGATCGTCCGTGACGGCGTACCGCTTCACGTACGCGCCCAGGAAGGCCTGCAGCGTGGCGACCGCCGGGATGGCGATCAGCGCGCCGACCGCGCCCAGCAGCGCGGTGCCCGCGATCACCGAGCCGAAGGCGACGGCCGGGTGGATGTCGACGGTCTTGGCGGTCAGCTTGGGCTGCAGCATGTAGTTCTCGAACTGCTGGTAGACCACGACGAAGATCAGCACCCACACCGCGTACCAGGGGTTCACGGTGAACGCGATCAGCATCGGCAGGGCACCCGCGAGGTAGGTGCCGATGGTCGGGATGAACTGCGAGACGAGACCCACCCAGACACCGAGCACGGGCGCGTACGGCACGCCCAGGGATTGGAACAGGATGTAGTGCGCTATCCCGGAGATGAGCGCCATCAGACCGCGCGAGTACAGATAGCCGCCCGTCTTGTCGACGGCGATCTCCCACGCCCGCAGCACCTCCGCCTGGCGCGCGGGCGGCAGGACGGAGCAGAGCGCGCGGCGCAGCCGGGGACCATCGGCGGCGAAGTAGAACGAGAACAGCGTGACCGTCAGCAGCTGGAAGAGGCCACCGAGCACCTGGGCGGACACGTCGAGCACTCCGGCCGCGCTGTTCTGCGCGTACTTGCGCAGCCAGTCGGAGTGCAGCAGACCCTCCTGGACGTCCACGCGGCTCAGGTCCATGTGGAACGTCTCGTTGATCCAGTTGATGACCGAGTCCAGATAGCCGGGGAAGCCCTCGACCATCTTGATGATCTGGCCGGCCAGCATCGAGCCGAGCAACGTGATGAAGCCGGCGCTGACGATCAGCAGGCCGAGGAAGACCAGGAAGGTGGCGAGTCCCCTGCGCATGCCGCGGGCGGCCATCCAGCTCACCGCGGGCTCGATGGCGAGGGCCAGGAAGAACGCGATCAATATGTTGATCAACAGCCCGGTCAGCTGGTGGAAGGCCCAGCTGCCCAGCTGGAAGGCGGCTATGAGCGCGAGCGCGAGCACCATGGCGCGCGGCAGCCAGCGCGGCATGCGGCCGCCCCGCGCGGCGGCGTCGGCCGGCGGCCGGTCGGGCGTCCTCGTAGCGGTCGGGGATGCTGCGTGCCGGTCGACCGGCACGGTCTCGTCAGTGGGTGCCACGGGCCAAGTCTCGCCCACGCCGCCGACAACCCGATGCCCACCCGGGAAGTTCGTGCCCGGTCAGCGCTGCTCTCCGGGCACGTTCATGACCGAGCAGACCACGCGCCACACGTCCTTGGCGTCCCAGCCGGCGTCCAGTGCCTCGTGCACCGTGCGCCCGCCCAGGTCCGACATCACATGATCGCGCGCGAAGGTGTCGGCGTACCCCGGACCGAAGTGTTCCGCCATCCGCTGCCAGAAGACCGTCAACCGCATGACTCCAGTATCCCGCCCCTGGGGGTGGGGCCCGCCCGGGACCGCTTGCCGAGACCGCTTTCCGCCCTACGGTCTGTCGCATGGCCGAAACAGGAGCTTCCTCCCTGCCCCCTGCGCCTCCGGCGCGCTCCCCGCTCTTCCGCGCCGAACAGTTCGTCTGG
The DNA here is from genome assembly GCF_042892235.1 of Streptomyces sp. NPDC001816. NCBI lineage: Bacteria > Bacillati > Actinomycetota > Actinomycetes > Kitasatosporales > Streptomycetaceae > Streptomyces > Streptomyces sp. NPDC001816. The sequence goes on along the minus strand of NZ_JBIATY010000001.1, from coordinate 28,894 downwards.
CTCACCGCGCGTGTGCTGGAGCAGCGGCTCTTCGCGTACCACTTCCTGAACGGCGCCGCCGACCCGGTGGAGGCGGCGCTGGACGCCTACCGCAACGAGGACGGCGGGTACGGCCACGCGCTGGAACCCGATCTGCGCGGCCCGGTGAGCCAGCCCCTGCACACCGGTCACGCGCTGCGCGTCCTGGACGCCGTCGGGCGCTGCGGCGGGCAGCGGGTGGAGCGGGTGTGCCGCTATCTGACCTCCGTCTCCACCGCGGACGGCGCCCTGCCGGCGATCCATCCCAGCCAGCGCGGCTACCCGGCGGCCCCGTTCGTCCCGGTCGTGGACGACCCTCCCAGCGAACTGCTCGCCACCGGTCCCGTGGTCGGGCTGCTGCACCGCAACGAGGTGTGGCACGCCTGGCTGTTCCGGGCCACCGACTTCTGCTGGCAGGCCGTGGAGTCCCTGGAGAAGTCCCACCCCTACGAGGTGGAGGCCGCCGTGGCCTTCCTGGACTCCGCCCCCGACCGCCCGCGCGCGGAGGCCGCTGCTGACCGTCTCGGCCGCCTGGTGCGCGAGCAGCGGCTGGCGGCCCTGGACCCGGATCATCTCGACGCCTTCCCGGTCGCTCCCGGCTACGCCCCGGGCGAGCACCACTTCCCGCACGACTTCGCGAAGAGCCCGCAATCACTCGCGCGCGCGTGGTTCACGGACGAGGAGATGGCGCGCTCTGTGGACTTCCTCGCCGCCGAGCAGGAGGAGGACGGCGGCTGGCCCGTCCGCTGGCGCCACTGGGCACCGGCTCCCACGCTGGAGGCGCGCCCCATGGTGACCATCGAGGCACTGCGCACCCTCAGGGCGTACGGCCGCTTCGTGGGCTGAGCCCGACTGACCTGGGTGAGCCCGCCGGCCCCAGCCGCGCTCACCCGCCGATCGCCCGCACCCCCGCCGTCACCACCACGGCCGCCGCGACGACCAGCAGGAACGGTGCGCGCAGCACCAGCGCCACGGCGGCCGCGCCGAGTCCGGCGGCCCTCGCGTCCAGCACGAGCACGTGCCCGTCGGCGAACGTCTGCTGGGCCGTGAGCGCGGCGAGCAGGGCGACGGGCAGCAGGGCGGCGAGCCGCCGGACGAACGGCCGCTCCAGGACGTCGGCGGGGACGAGCAGTCCGGCGAGTTTGACGACGTAGCAGCCGAGAGCGGTCGCAGCGATCGCGATCCACGTGTTCATCGACCCTCCCCCGATCCACCCGAAACATCCTGTTCGCCTATCTCAACATCCTGTTCGTCCGTCTCACCCTGTTCACCCTGCCCGCCCGCCGCGTCCTGTCGGGTACGACCGCTGCGCCGGCCCTCGGCGAACAGCACAACCGGTGCCGCCAGCGCGGCCACCAGGACCGGTACGCCGACCGGCAGGACGGGCAGCAGGCCGAGGCCCAGCAGGATCGCGAGGCCCGCGACCACGCGCTCGGTGGACGTCTTCAGCATCGGGGCGAGCAGGGCCAGGAAGACCGCCGGCCCGGCCGCGTCCAGGCCCCACGCGTCGCTGTCCCCGATGGCCTTCGCGCCCACCGCGCCGAGCAGCGTGGTGAGGTTCCACAGCACGTAGAGACTGAGCCCGGTGACGGTGAACCCGATCCGCGCGGCCCGCCGGGTCGGCTGGGCCAGGGTCACCGCCGTGGTCTCGTCGATCACCCACTGGGCGGCGAACGGCCGCACCGCGCGCGGGAGGGCCAGCAGCTGCGACAGCCGCAGCCCGTAGAAGGCGTTGCGCACGCCCAGGAAGAACGCGCCGGCGGCGGCCGTCAACGGGTTGCCGCCGGCGGCGAGCGCGCCCACCAGGGCGAACTGGGAGGCGCCGGTGAACACCAGGAGGCTGAGCGCGCAGGTCTGCAGGAGTCCGAGTCCGCTGCCGACCGAGGTCACCCCGAAGGCGACCCCGGACAGCCCGACGGCGACGCCGACGCCCAGGGCGTCTCGTACGACGGCGGAGTCGGGCTTTTCCGTGCCGTCGGCGGCCATGTCCACGAGTGCTGTCTGTTGTGCCACGCCCGGACGGTACGGGCGGCCGTCAGCCCAGGTCTTGTACGTTCTTGCGCTCGCGCTGGTAGGCGCCCGGGGGGACGCCGACGATCCGGGTGAAGTGCCGGTTGAGGTGCGGCTGGTCGGTGAAGCCGACGGCGACGGCCGCCTCGGCGGGTGCCGTGCCCGCGTCCAGCAACAGCCGGGCGCGGCGCACCCGGGCGTCGGTCAGCCAGGTGTGCGGCGGCATGCCGTAGGCGTCGCGGAACGCCCGCAGCAGGGCGAACGGGCTGGTTCCGAGGTCGGTGGCGAGGCGTTCCAGGGTCGGCGGCTCGGCCATCCGCTCCTCCAGCACGGCCCGCGCGCGTGCCGCCGTCCGCGCTCCGGCGGTCCGTGTCCGCCGCTGCGGCAGCGGGCCGCCGTTGAGCTGCAGCAGTCTGGTGACGGCCACGCGCAGCAGGGTGTCCGCGGCCAGCGCGTTGCCCTCGTCGGCGGCGCGGAGCACCTGATGGACCAGGCGGACGGCGTACGGATCGTCGAGGACCGGGCTGACGAAGCCGGGTGTGCCGCGGATCGTAGTGGTCTCGGCCGCGATCCCGGCCACCACCTCGGGCGAGGGATAGACCGCACCGTACCGCCAGCCCTCGGGAACGCCGGCCCGGCCCGTGTGCGGGGTGTCCGGATTGACCAGCGCGAGGGCGCCCGCGCCGGCGGACACGTCGGAGCCGCCGTGGTGGAAGACCTCGACACCGTCGGCGATGGCCGCGATCACGAAGTTCTCGTGGGTGTGCCGGACGAAGGTCTTGCGGATGTAGTGGGCCCGCAGCAGGTCGACGCCGGGCAGCTCCTCGTACCGCCAGTGCCGCGCCCGCTCCGGTGAACCCGCCATACGACCATTGTCCGTCCCGCCCGCCGAACACCCGCGTCGGCCCGCTCCCGCCTGTTTTTCGCAGGTCAGCACGATTGTCAGTGGCCGGGTGCAGGATGGGTGGCATGGTCAGCTCCGCACATCGAGCCCTCGACGGCTTCTCGCCCGCGACCCGCGGCTGGTTCACGGGGGCCTTTTCCGCGCCCACCGCGGCCCAGGCGGGCGCGTGGCAGGCCATCCGTGAGGGCTCGGACGTGCTGGTGGTCGCCCCCACCGGCTCGGGCAAGACGCTGGCCGCGTTCCTCGCCGCCCTGGACCAGCTGGCCTCGACCCCTCCCCCGGCCGACCCGAAGAAGCGCTGCCGGGTGCTGTACGTGTCACCGCTGAAGGCGCTCGCGGTCGACGTCGAGCGGAACCTGCGCAGCCCGCTGACCGGCATCCGACAGGAGTCCGTGCGCCTGGGCCTGCCCGAGCCCGAGGTGAAGGTCGGCATCCGCTCCGGCGACACCCCGGCCGCCGAGCGGCGCGCGCTGTCCACGCGCCCGCCGGACATCCTGATCACCACCCCCGAGTCCCTGTTCCTGATGCTCACCTCGGCCACGCGTGACGCGCTGACGGGCGTGGAGACGGTGATCCTGGACGAGGTGCACGCGGTCGCGGGCACCAAGCGCGGCGCGCACCTCGCGCTGTCCCTGGAGCGGCTGGACGAGCTGCTGCCGAGGCCGGCCCGCCGGATCGGCCTGTCGGCGACCGTGCGCCCGGTGGACGAGGTGGCCCGGTATCTCTCGCCGCGCCGCAAGGTGGAGATCGTCCAGCCGGAGTCCGGCAAGGAGTTCGACCTCTCCGTCGTCGTCCCGGTCGAGGACATGGGTGAGCTGGGCGGCTCCCCTGCGGCCGACGCCAATGAGGGGGCGGAGAAGCCGTCGATCTGGCCGCATGTGGAGGAGCGGATCGCCGACCTGGTCCAGGCCCACCGCTCCACGATCGTGTTCGCCAACTCCCGGCGCCTGGCCGAGCGGCTGTGCAACCGGCTCAACGAGATCGCCTACGAGCGGGCGACCGGCGAGACGCTGGAGGAGCATCACGCCCCGGCCGAGCTGATGGGCGGCTCGGGTGCGGCCCAGGGCGCGCCCCCGGTGATCGCCCGTGCGCACCACGGATCGGTCTCCAAGGAGCAGCGTGCCCTCGTCGAGGAGGACCTGAAGGCGGGCCGGCTGCCCGCCGTGGTCGCCACCTCCAGCCTGGAGCTGGGCATCGACATGGGTGCCGTCGACCTCGTCGTGCAGGTCGAGTCCCCGCCCTCGGTGGCCTCCGGGCTCCAGCGCGTCGGCCGCGCGGGGCACCAGGTGGGCGCCGTCTCCACCGGCGTGGTCTTCCCCAAGTACCGGGGCGACCTGGTCCAGTCGGCCGTGGTCACCGAGCGGATGCGCACCGGTGCCATCGAGTCCCTGAAGGTCCCCGCGAACCCGCTGGACGTGCTGGCCCAGCAGCTCGTCGCCATGACGGCACTGGACACCTGGCAGTTCGACGACCTGCTCGCCGCGGTCCGCCGCGCCGCCCCCTTCGCCTCGCTGCCCGAGTCGGCGTTCACGGCGACCCTGGACATGCTCGCGGGCCGCTACCCGTCCGACGCGTTCGCCGAGCTGCGCCCGCGCGTGGTGTGGGACCGCGTGGCCGGCACGATCACCGGCCGGCCGGGCGCCCAGCGCCTCGCCGTCACCTCCGGCGGCACGATCCCCGACCGCGGCCTCTTCGGGGTCTTCCTCGCCGGTTCCGACCCCAAGAAGGGCGGCGGCCGGGTCGGCGAGCTGGACGAGGAGATGGTGTACGAGTCCCGGGTGGGGGACGTCTTCACGCTGGGCACGAGTTCCTGGCGCATCGAGGACATCACGCGCGACCGGGTGCTGGTCTCCCCCGCGCCGGGCGTGCCGGGAAGGCTGCCGTTCTGGAAGGGCGACCAGCTGGGCCGCCCGCTCGAACTGGGGCGCGCGGTGGGCGCGTTCCTGCGCGAGGTCGGCTCGCTGCCCAAGGACGACGCCCGGCTGCGCCTGCTCGCGGCGGGCCTGGACACGTGGGCGGCGGACAACGTCCTGTCCTACCTGGACGAGCAGCGCGAGGCCTGCGGCCATGTCCCGGACGACCGCACGATCGTGGTCGAGCGCTTCCGCGACGAGCTGGGCGACTGGCGGGTCGTCGTGCACTCCCCCTTCGGCGCCCAGGTGCATGCCCCCTGGGCCCTCGCGCTCGGCGCCCGCCTCTCCGAGCGGTACGGCATGGACGCGCAGGTCATGCACGCCGACGACGGCATCGTGCTGCGTCTGCCCGACGCCGACCTGATGGGCCTGGACCTGCTCGACCAGGAGCCCATGAAGGCGGGCACCGAATACGACAGCGAGCAGGCTCCGGTGGGCGCGGCTGACGTCGCCTTCGACAAGGGCGAGGTCGACCAGATCGTCACCGACCAGGTCGGCGGCTCCGCCCTGTTCGCCTCCCGGTTCCGGGAGTGTGCGGCCCGTGCGCTGCTGCTGCCGCGCCGCAACCCCGGCAAGCGCACGCCCTTGTGGCAGCAGCGCCAGCGGGCGGCCCAACTGCTACAGGTGGCGAGCGAGTTCGGCTCGTTCCCAATCGTCCTGGAAGCGGTCCGCGAGTGCCTCCAGGACGTCTTCGACGTCCCCGGCCTCGTGGAGCTGATGGGCGACATCGAGTCCCGCAAGGTCCGCCTGGTCGAGGTCACCACCCCGGAGCCGTCCCCCTTCGCCCGCTCCCTCCTGTTCGGGTACGTCGCCCAGTTCCTGTACGAGGGCGACTCCCCGCTCGCCGAGCGCCGCGCCGCCGCGCTGTCCCTGGACTCCCGGCTGCTGGCCGAGCTGCTGGGCCAGGCGGAGCTGCGCGAGCTGCTCGACGCGGAGGTGCTGGCCGAGCTGGAGCGCGAGCTGCAGTGGCTGACGGAGGACCGGCGTGTCAAGGACGTGGAGGGCGTGGCCGACGTGCTTCGCCTGCTCGGCCCGCTGACCGAGGCCGAGCTGGCGGAGCGGGGCGCCGAGCCGCAGTGGGCACGGGAGCTGGCCGGTACCCGCCGGGCCATCCGGGTCCGCATCGCGGGCACGGACCACTGGGCGGCCGTCGAGGACGCGGGCCGGCTGCGCGACGCGCTCGGCACGGCGCTGCCGGTCGGTGTCCCCGAGGCGTTCACCGAGCCGGTGAAGGACCCGCTCGGCGACCTCCTCGCGCGCTACGCCCGCACCCACGGCCCCTTCACGTCGGTCACCGCGGCGGCCCGCTTCGGCCTGGGCGTGGCGGTCACCGAGGGCGCCCTGCAGCGGCTGGCCGCGAACGGCCGTGTCGTACAGGGCGAGTTCCACCCGGCGGGCATCGGCCAGGAGTGGTGCGACGCCGCCGTACTGCGCCGGCTGCGCCGCCGTTCCCTGGCCGCGCTGCGGCACGAGCTGGAGCCGGTGTCGCCGGCCGCCCTGGCACAGTTCCTGCCGCAGTGGCAGCACATCGGCAAGGGCCACGGACTGCGCGGCATCGACGGACTGGTGCGCGCCATCGAGCAGTTGCAGGGCGCCTCCGTACCGGCCTCCGCGCTGGAGAAACTGGTCCTGCCCTCCCGCGTGGCGAACTACACGCCGTCGATGCTCGACGAACTCACCTCCGCCGGCGAGGTGGTGTGGGCCGGAGCGGGCGCCCTGCCCGGCAAGGACGGCTGGGTCTCCCTGTACATGGCAGACGCGGCCCCGCTGCTCCTGCCGCCGCCGCATCCCCTGGAGCCGACCGCGCTCCACCAGTCCGTCCTGGACGCGCTCTCCGGCGGCTACGGCCTGTTCTTCCGCCAGATCGCCGACCAGATCCGCGCCACCACCCACCCCGACGCCACCGATCCCCAACTGGCCGACGCCCTGTGGGACCTGGCGTGGTCGGGGCGGCTCACCAACGACACCCTCGCCCCGATGCGCTCCCTGCTGGGCTCGGGCCGCACGGCGGGCTCGACGGCGCACCGCGCCAAGCGCACCGTCCCGCGCGGCCGCTACGGCTCCCTGACGGCCGCCGCCCGCCCCGCCTCCCGCACCGGCCCGCCGACGGTGGCCGGCCGCTGGGCCCTGCTTCCCGCAGCCGAGCCGGACACCACCGTGCGCGCCCACGCGCTGGCCCGCACCCTCCTCGACCGGCATGGCGTGGTCACCCGGGGGGCGGTCGCCGCGGAGGGCGTCGAGGGCGGCTTCTCGGCGGTGTACCGCGTGCTGTCGGCGTTCGAGGAGAGCGGTCAGGCGCGGCGCGGCTACGTGGTCGAGGGTCTGGGGGCCGCCCAGTTCGCGATGGACGGCGCGGTCGACCGCCTCCGCGCGGTGTCCAACGCCCGTGAACGCGGCGAGGGCCTGCCCGCCCCGGGCGTCCCGAACGGCTTCGGCGGCAAAAACCCGCTGTTCCCCGACGGCGGCCACACCACCCCGAACGTCTTCGACCAGGCCGACGCCGGACTCGCCCACCCGGGCCTCGACGGCGACTTCATCTGGCCACCCGAGGACCACCCGGCCACGCCCGGCGACTTCACCTGGCCGGCGGAGAACCGTCGCGCCGACGAGTACGTCTCCCCGCGCGACCTCGCTCCGGCCGACCCCTTTGCCTCCCCCGGCTACGGCGGCCCCCGTGGCGGCGGCACGGCCTCCCCGTACGGCTCACCGGCGAACCGCGGCTTCGGCGACCGCCGCACGCCCTCGTCGTCCCCCGACCCGCGCGCCGTGGTCCTCGCCGCGGCCGACCCCGCCAACGCCTACGGCGCGGCACTCACCTGGCCCGAGCCGCCGAACGGAGCGGGGCACAAGCCGGGCCGCAAGGCGGGCTCCCTGGTCGTGCTGGTGGAGGGCGAGTTGACGCTGTACATGGAGCGCGGCGGCAAGACGCTGCTGGCCTGGCCCTCCGACCCGGATGCCGCCGCCACCGACGATCCACGGCTGCACACGGCCGCTGAGGCCCTGGCCGCGGCAGCCCGCGCGGGCTCGCTCGGCACGGTCACGGTGGAGCGGATCAACGGCGCCCAGGCCCTGACCTCTCCCCTGGGCGCCCTGCTGGAGGCGGCGGGCTTCATCGCCACCCCGCGCGGTCTGCGCCTGAGAGCCTGAGCACGGCGTTCCCGGGGCACGGCCGCCCCGCGTCACCCCACCGTGGCACCCTTGACGCATGCCCGAAGGTGACACGGTCTGGCAGGCCGCGCGGCGCCTGCACGAGGCCCTCACGGGCAAGGTGCTGACCCGCAGCGACTTCCGGGTGCCGAAATACGCGACGGTCGACCTCACGGGCCGTACGGTCCTGGGCACGGCCCCGCGCGGCAAACACCTGCTCACCCGCTTCGAGGGGGACCTGACCCTCCACACGCACCTGCGCATGGAGGGCGCCTGGAAGGTGTACGGCACGGACGAGCGCTGGCGGGGCGGCCCGGCGCACCAGATCCGGGCGATCCTCGCCACCGCCGATCGCACCGCCGTCGGCTATCGCCTCCAGGTGCTGGAGTTCCTGCGCACCGGCGAGGAGGAGCGCGTGGTCGGCCACCTCGGCCCCGACCTGCTCGGCCCGGACTGGGACCCCGAGCGCGCCCTCGCCAACCTCCTCGCGGACCCCGCCCGCCCCCTCGGCGAGGCCCTGCTCGACCAGCGCAATCTCGCCGGCATCGGCAACGTCTACAAGAGCGAGCTGTGCTTCCTGCTCGGCGTGACGCCCTGGCTGCCGGTCGGCGCCCTGCCCGCGGACCGCGCCGCCAAGCTGCCCGCCCTCGCCAAGAAGCTCCTGGAGGCCAACCGCGACCGCCCGGTCCGCCAGACCACGGGTCTGCACCGGCAGGACCTGTTCGTGTACGGCCGCGCCTCCCGCCCCTGCCTGCGCTGCCGCACGCCGGTCCGGGTGGCCGACCAGGGCGAAGGATCCCAGGAGCGCCCCACCTACTGGTGCCCGGCCTGCCAGGCGGGCCCCGCACCGGCACCGGGGACGGCGCAGCAGTGGCGCAACCGCTATCCCCGCCCGACTAATTGACGGACCGTCAGAATCGCTCGTACCGTCCCTGTATGCCCCTCAAGGCGTACGACCTCACCGGACGCACCGCGTTCGTCACCGGAGCCGCCGGCGGCATCGGCCGGGCCTCCGCCGTCCTGCTCGCGTCGGCGGGAGCCACGGTGCACTGCGCCGACCTGGACGCGGACGGCCTGCACGGCACGGCCAAGCTGATCGAGGACCGCGGCGGCACGGCCCGCACGCACGTCGTCGACGTCACCGACCGGACCGCCCTCGCGGCGGCCGTCCGTTCCTGCGGACACCTGGACGTCATGGCCGCGATCGCCGGAATCATGCACAGCAGCCCGGTCCTCGAGACCCGGGACGAGGATCTGGACCGGGTCCTGAGCGTCAACTTCAAGGGTGTGCTGTACGCCTGCCAGGGGGCGGCCCGGCTGATGCTCGCCCACGGCACCCGGGGCAGCATCGTCACCATGGCCTCCGGCGCGGTCGACACCGGCGGCTCCGGACTGCTCTGCTACGGCGCGGCGAAGGCGGCCGTGGTCCAGCTGACGAAGACGCTGGCCACCGAGGTCGGCCGGCACGGCATCCGGGTCAACGCGGTCGCACCGGGCTGGATCCGGACGCCCATGACCGACCGTCACGACCGGGAGGCACAGGCGCACACCGAGTCCCTGATGGCCCGGATGTCCCCCCTGGGCCGGGTCGGCGAGCCGGACGACGTCGCGCACACGGTGCTGTACCTGGCGTCGGACGCGTCGGCGTTCACGACGGGTCAGATCCTGCGTCCGAACGGGGGCGTGGCGATGCCCTGGTAGCGCACTCGACCCGCCAGGCGGCCGCCCACCGCCCCGCTTCCACGGCTCCCACCGCACGCCCCTTGGCCACACAGTGCACCGGCAGCACGCTCAGCCCCCACCCGCTGACCGCGACGGCCCCTTCGAGCACCCCGGCGCCGGACCCCACGGCGATCCGCAGCACAGCCCACCACCAGAGCGTCCCGAGCCCGAGCGCGGCCCCCCAGCGCAGTATCCGCCCCACCATGGCCGCCACCTCCAGCGGGAAGCTAGAACGCCTCGTGACCCGCGCGGGAGGCGCACCGAGGGCTCACCGATGCAACACCGGGCTCTCCGACACCCTCACGCGTTCTCCGCCTGGAACATCCAGTGATGCTTCTCCAGATCCGCCGTGATCCCGATGAAGATGTCCTGGGACACGGGATCCGCGTCCCCGGTCCCCTGGACCCGCTCCCGCATCCGGGTGATCACCGCGCCGAGGGCGTCCACCATCGTGCGCACCGCGTCCGTGTCCTTGATCCAGCCGGCCGGAGCGGCCTCGATGCCGCTGCCGGAGGCCACCGTGGCCGCGCGCCCGTCGGGCGGGACACCGAGGGCGGACGCCCGCTCGGCCACCGTGTCGGAGTGCGTGCGGGCGACGTCGACGACCTCGTCGAGCTGGAGGTGGATGGACCGGAAGCGGGGTCCGACGACGTTCCAGTGGATCTGCTTGGCGACCAGCGAGAGGTCCACCAGGTCGACCAGGGCGCCGTGCAGCGCCTCGGACACGGTCTTCAGATCGTCATCGGGCAACGGACTCTTCACGACGTACATCCACTTTCCTCCGGCGGTTTCGGCGCAGGCACGTCCCTCCACGATGACCGCCCCACCGAATACCGGCAAATGGAGGCAAAAGAGACACGAATCACACGCCCGGAGCAAACAGAAGCCCCGGCCGGGCTCCCCAGGTCTCCCTGAGGAAGCCCGGCCGGGGCTTGACACCTATCCGGGTCGCTAAGCCGCGCACACGGACGTCACGCGGCGACCACGTCCACCGCCCCGGCGGGTGCCTTGATGGTCACCCGTTCCGGTGGCACGCCGGCCACCGACACGGAACCCAGCACCGGACGGACCGGCACGGGCTCGGTGGCCGCGGCGGACTGGGCCAGCTCGGCGAGCGCCAGTTCGTCGCTCACCTCACGCATCAGTTCCGACATCCGTACGTCCAGCGCGTCGCAGATGGCGGAGAGCAGCTCGGAGGAAGCCTCCTTCTGCCCCCGCTCCACCTCGGAGAGATAGCCGAGTGAGACTCGGGCGGACGAGGAGACTTCGCGCAGAGTACGGCCCTGGCGTTGGCGCTGCCGACGCAGCACGTCACCAAGCAGGCGACGGAGCAGAATCATCGGTGGCTCCCTCCTCGGACCGCGTAGCCGCATCCTTCTCGCCCCACCGTACCGCCTCGCGCCGCGGCCGTGCGGGGAGCGATGTCGTGTTCACTCAGGGCTGTAAACATCAAAACCCCCCGTTCCGTTCCGTATCCTGTGCCCGCTCGTTCCCGGTCTGTTCGCCCGCAAGCTCTCTCAGAAGCAGTGCGAGTACGCTCCGTACACTCTCCATACGAATTTCCGCACGGTCGCCGTTCAACCGCAGGGCTGCCACTTTTCCGCCACCGGCAGAACCGGAGTCGGACGTGAGGGGCCCGTCGACGGCCACGAAGACCGTCCCGACGGGCTTGCCGTCCTGCGGTTCGGGCCCGGCGACCCCGGTCGTCGCGATGCCCCAGTCGGCTCCCAGGGCCTTGCGGACCCCGGCTGCCATCTGGGCCGCGACCTGCGGATCCACCGCCCCCTGCACCGCCAGCAGAGCTGCGTCGACGCCCAGCAGCTCGTGCTTCAGCTCGGTGGCGTAGGCGGTGACCGAACCCCGGAAGACCTTGGACGCCCCGGGGACGGCCGTGATCTCCGCCGCGACGAGACCACCGGTGAGCGACTCCGCAACGGCGAGACTCTCGCCCCTCACGGTCAGTAGTCGCACCAGTTCGGTGGCCGGGGAACTCACGCTTCCTTCTCCTCCAACGCGGCCGCGCGCTCGGCGATTCCCCGCCGGCGCAGCACAATGGCTTGTCTCACGTAGTCGAGGCCGGTGACGACGGTCAGGACGACCGCCACGGCCATCACCCAGAACCTCAGGGTGGCCAGCCACCCCGTCAGTGCCAGGACGTACATCCCGACAGCCACGCCCTGGGTGAGCGTCTTGAGCTTGCCGCCCCGGCTCGCGGGGATCACGCCGTAGCGAATGACCAGAAAACGCAGCAGGGTGATGCCGAGTTCCCGGCCGAGGATCACGGCCGTCACCCACCACGGGAGATCGCCCAGGGCGGACAGACAGATGAGCGCCGCCCCCATGATCGCCTTGTCGGCGATGGGGTCGGCGATCTTCCCGAAGTCGGTGACCAGGTTGTAGGTGCGCGCCAGATGCCCGTCGAACAGGTCGGTGATCATGGCGACGGCGAAGGCCGCCCAGGCCAGCGAGCGCCAGGCCGGGTCGTAGCCGCCGTCCGCCAGCATCAGCGCCACGAAACCGGGCACCAGCAGCAGCCGGAGCATCGTCAGCAGATTGGCGACGTTCCACAGGCTGGCCTGGTTGACGGCCGCGGCCGCGATCTTCGCGCCGCGCGGGTGCTTCGCACCTTCGGCAGCGGAGTCGGAAGCAGAACCGGAGACCTCGGAAACAGCGCCGTCGGCAGCGGCGGCGGAACCCCGCGCGCCCTGCGCGCCGGAGGAGCCGCCCGCGGCGGATGCCGGGACTCCGGTCATCTGCCCGCCTCCTCACTACACGCGAGCGAGCCCGTCAGCGGCTCGGCAACCAGGTCGACACCTTCCGTACCGACCACCTTCGCCTCGACCATACGTCCGACGCTCAGGCCCTCGCCGCTCGTGAGCAGCACCTGTCCGTCCGTCTCCGGCGCCTGGTGCGCGGCACGGCCGTACACGCCATCCTCCTCGTCCACGGACTCCACGAGGACGTGCACGGTCTCGCCGACGCGCTCCTCGGCACGCTGCGAGACGAGTTCCTCGGCGAGCCGGGAGATGTGGGCCAGGCGCTCGGCGACGACGTCCTCGTCGAGCTTGTTCTCATACGTCGCCGCCTCCGTGCCCTCCTCGTCGGAGTAGCCGAAGACACCGATGGCGTCCAGGCGGGCGCCGTTCAGGAAGCGCTCCAGCTCGGCCAGGTCCGCCTCGCTCTCGCCGGGGAAGCCGACGATGAAGTTGGAGCGCACACCGGCCTCGGGAGCCTTGCTGCGGATGGTGTCCAGCAACTCCAGGAAGCGGTCCGTGTCGCCGAAGCGGCGCATGGCGCGCAGCACGTCCGGCGCGGAGTGCTGGAAGGACAGGTCGAAGTAGGGGACGACCTTCGGGGTGGACGTCAGGACGTCGATCAGGCCCGGGCGCATCTCGGCCGGCTGCAGGTAGCTCACCCGCACCCGCTCGATGCCGTCGACCTCGGCCAGCTCCGGCAGCAGGGACTCCAGCAGACGGATGTCGCCCAGGTCCTTGCCGTAGGAGGTGTTGTTCTCGGAGACCAGCATGATCTCCTTCACGCCCTGCTCGCCCAGCCACCGCGTCTCGTTCAGCACGTCGCTGGGACGGCGGGAGATGAAGGAGCCGCGGAAGGACGGGATGGCGCAGAAGGAGCAGCGCCGGTCGCAGCCGGAGGCGAGCTTGACCGAGGCGACCGGGGCGCCGTCCAGGCGGCGGCGCAGGGGCGCGCGGGGGCCGGAGACGGGCGCGACCCCCTCCGGGAGGTCGGCCGGGCCGTGGCCGGGCAGCGCGACCGAGGCGGCCGACTCCTGCCGCTCGGCCGGGCTGATCGGCAGCAGCTTGCGCCGGTCACGCGGGGTGTGGGAGGCGTGGATGCCGCCGGACAGGATGGTCTGCAGGCGGTCGGAGATGTCGGCGTAGTCGTCGAAGCCGAGCACGCCGTCGGCCTCCGGCAGCGCCTCGGCGAGTTCCTTGCCGTACCGCTCGGCCATGCAGCCCACCGCCACGACGGCCTGGGTTCTGCCGTGGTCCTTGAGGTCGTTGGCCTCCAGCAGGGCGTCGACGGAGTCCTTCTTGGCGGCTTCGACGAAGCCACAGGTGTTGACCACGGCGACGTCGGCGGCCGCGGCGTCCTCGACGAGCTGCCAGCCGTCCGCCTCCAAACGGCCTGCGAGCTCCTCCGAGTCCACCTCGTTACGGGCGCAGCCGAGAGTGACGAGAGCGACGGTACGGCGTTCAGGCATGGGCTCAAGACTACTTCGTCTGTCAGACACCCCATGTCGAAGGGGTTGGCCGATCTTGGCCAACCCCTTCGCGTCCGCTCCCCCAAGGGCCCGTCATCCGGCCTCGGGGTCGCCCTTCGTGTACGTGAGGCGTTCCACAGCGCCCGGCTGGAAGTTGTCCTCGATCTTCTTTCCGTTGACGTAGAGCTGGATCGCGCCGGCGTCACCGAGGATCAGGTTGATCTTGGAGCTGTCCTGGAAGGTCTTGGACTCGCCCTTCTTCAGCAGCCCGTCGAAGAGCATCCGGCCGTTGTGGTCCTTGGCGGAGATCCAGCTGCGCCCACCCGCCGCGCTGACCTGGACGGTCACCTTGTCCTGCGGGGCGGCCGCGATGGCGCTGTCGGACGCCTCGGAGGTCGGTGCGGCGGGCTTGTCCTTCTTGGGCGTGGGCGAGGCGGCCTTGCTGGGGGTGGGCGAGGTGGCGCCGTCGGCCACCTGCGACTTGGCGTCGCTCCCGCTGTCGCCGCCCTTGAAGGCGGTGAATCCGACGAAGCCGACGACGGCGACGATCGCGGCGACCATGGCCGCGGTCCAGTTGGGCCCGCGCCGCTCGGGGCGGATCCGTTCCGCCTCGAACAGGGGCGCCGCCGGAGTGGGTGCGGGCCGCCCGCCGTGCGCGGCGTCGAACTGCGCGATCAGCGGTGCGGGGTCGAGGCGTACGGCCTTGGCCAGCGTGCGGATGTGCCCACGGGCGTACACGTCTCCGCCGCAGGGGGCGAAGTCGTCCGCCTCGATGGCGTGCACGATGGCGATGCGGACACGAGTGGCGCTGCTGACGTCGTCGACGGTGAGCCCGGCCTCGATGCGCGCCTGCTTCAGGGCGCGTCCCACTGAGGGACGGGCTTCCTCCGACGCGTCCTGGAACGGACGCTCGTCTTCAGGGGAGTTGCCGATGGACACGGGGGCGCCTTTCGAGCGTGTGAGCCACCTGTGCTGGAGGTTCAGTCTAGGGGGGTCCGAAAGGATGGGGCGACCGGGCGGTGCTATTTGTACGCCATCAGAACGGCCGCTCATCCCAACGGCGGGCCAGGCGCGAAGCCCACACTGAGCCCCGAACCTGTCCTCTCGCTCAACTTGACGTGCAACAAAGGGAAACGGTTGCTCGCCGCTCTCTAACGGGTGCATCACGGTCCTGCCGCCACCCGGCGTAAACCCGACACGCCGGGCGGCCCGCTGCCCTACCCGACAGACTCCCCGCGAATCAGCGCGAGCACGCCGTCCAGTTCGTCAGGTTTCACAAGAACGTCACGCGCCTTGGAGCCCTCGCTGGGCCCGACGATGTTCCGGGACTCCATCAGGTCCATGAGCCGCCCGGCCTTGGCGAAGCCGACGCGCAGCTTGCGCTGGAGCATGGACGTCGACCCGAACTGGGTGGAGACCACCAGCTCGGCCGCCTGGCACAGCAGGTCGAGGTCGTCGCCGATGTCCTCGTCGATCTCCTTCTTCTGCTTGGTGCCGACGGTGACGTCGTCCCGGAAGACCGGCGCCATCTGGTCCTTGCAGTGCTGCACGACGGCCGCGACCTCGGCCTCGGTCACGAACGCGCCCTGCATACGGGTGGGCTTGTTCGCGCCCATCGGCAGGAACAGGCCGTCGCCCTTGCCGATCAGCTTCTCGGCGCCTGGCTGGTCGAGGATGACCCGCGAGTCGGCGAGCGAGGAGGTGGCGAACGCCAGCCGGGAGGGCACGTTGGCCTTGATCAGGCCGGTGACCACGTCGACCGACGGGCGCTGGGTGGCGAGCACCAGGTGGATGCCGGCCGCGCGCGCGAGCTGCGTGATGCGCACGATCGCGTCCTCGACGTCCCGCGGCGCGACCATCATCAGGTCCGCCAGCTCGTCCACGATCACCAGCAGGTACGGGTACGGCTGCAGCTCCCGCTCGCTGCCCTCGGGCAGCTTCACCTTGCCGTCGCGGATGGCCTGGTTGAAGTCGTCGATGTGCCGGAACCCGAACGCGGCCAGGTCGTCGTAGCGCAGGTCCATCTCGCGCACGACCCACTGCAGCGCCTCGGCGGCCCGCTTGGGGTTGGTGATGATCGGCGTGATCAGGTGCGGGATGCCCTCGTAGGCGGTCAGCTCGACGCGCTTGGGGTCGACCAGGATCATCCGGACGTCCTCCGGGGTCGCCCGCATCATGACCGAGGTGATCAGGCAGTTGATGCACGAGGACTTGCCGGAACCGGTCGCACCGGCGACGAGCATGTGCGGCATCTTCGCCAGCGAGTGCATCACGTACCCGCCCTCGACGTCCTTGCCGAAGGCGACCAGCATCGGGTCGTCGTCCTCGGCGGACTCCGCGAGGCGCAGCACGTCGCCGAGGTTGACCATCTCCCGGTCGGTGTTGGGGATCTCGATGCCGACCGCGGACTTGCCCGGGATGGGGCTGATGATCCGCACGTCCGGGCTGGCCACGGCGTACGCGATGTTCTTGGTCAGCGCGGTGATCCGCTCCACCTTGACGGCGGGGCCGAGCTGGACCTCGTAGCGGGTGACCGTCGGGCCACGGGTGAACCCGGTGACGTCGGCGTCCACCTTGAACTCGGAGAAGACGTTGCGCAGGGAGTCGACGATCGCGTCGTTCGCCTCGCTGCGGGCCTTGCCGGGGCCGCCGCGGGTGAGGAGGTCCAGCGACGGCAGCGAGTAGGTGATGTCCCCGGAGAGCTGGAGCTGCTCCGCGCGCGCGGGCAGGTCACGGGGCGCCTCGGGGGCCGCCTTCGTGAGGTCGGGGACGCTCGCGACCTTCAGCTTCTCCTGCTTGGGGCGCGCGGCGGGCGCGGGAACCGGTGCCGGCGTGGGCTCCGGCGACGGCGCGGGCACCGGTGTGGTCTCCTCGCGCTCGCCCACGCTCACGCCCTGGGTGAGGTCGGCGACGAGCGGGGACGGCGGCATGCCGTGCAGGACGGCACCGTCGAGGGCGGCAGCGGCGGCAGCGGCGACGTCCACCGCGTCCATCTGGCGCTGCAGATCGGGCTGGGGCACCGCCGAGCGCCGGGGGCGGCCGCGGCGCTGCGAGAGGGCCTCTTCCTCGGCGTTGTCGGGGTCGTACGCCGGGGGGGCGCTCCGGCGCTTTCGGGCGCGCGCGGGCAGCTCCTCGCGCCACTGCTCCTCGTAGCGCGTGTCGTCCTCGGAGGGCTCGTACTCCTCCGGGTCGGGCAGCAGGCCCAGGCGCACGCCGAGCGCACGCAGCCGCTGCGGGATGGCGTTGACCGGGGTGGCGGTCACCACGAGCAGCCCGAAGATCGTCAGCAGCACCAGCAGCGGTACCGCGAGCACCTCGCTCATGGTGTACGTCAGGGGGGTCGCCGCAGCCCAGCCGATGAGGCCGCCCGCGTCCCTTATGGCCTGCATGCCGTCGCTGCGGGCGGGCGAGCCGCAGGCGATGTGGACCTGGCCGAGCACGCCGAGGACGAGCGCGGACAGGCCGATCACGATGCGCCCGTTGGCCTCCGGCTTCTCCGGGTGCC
Source organism: Streptomyces sp. NPDC001816 (assembly GCF_042892235.1). Classification (NCBI taxonomy): domain Bacteria; kingdom Bacillati; phylum Actinomycetota; class Actinomycetes; order Kitasatosporales; family Streptomycetaceae; genus Streptomyces; species Streptomyces sp. NPDC001816. The sequence continues at coordinate 11,453 of NZ_JBIATY010000001.1, read as the reverse complement.
GGATGAACCGTACGGCGATCACCGCGAGCAGTATCGGCACCAGCAGGTCGAGCCGGCCGAAGGCGCCGGTGACCAGGATCTCCACCAGGTCGCCGACGGGACCGCGCAGATCGGCCCAGGTGCCGGCGGCGACGATCAGCGCGATGCCGAAGAGCAGCAGCGCGACGCCGTCCTTGCGGTGGGCCGGGTCGAGGTTCTTCGCGCCCTGCCCTATGCCCCGGAAGACGGCGCCGACCGCGTGCGCGAGACCGAGCCAGACAGCGCGCACGAGCCGGTACACGCCCCCCGTGGGATTCGGTGCCGGCTTGGGGGGCGCGGCCTTCTTGGCCGGAGCCTTCTTGGCGGGCGCCTTCTTGGCCGGGGCCTTCTTCGCTGCGGCCTTCTTCGCCGGAGCCTTCGCGGGAGCGGCCGCCTTCTTCGCGGGCTGCTTCTTGGCTGCGGAGGGACGTGAGGCCATGGGTGTGAGATTACCGGGGGAGACGACAGTGGACACGCGTGCCCACTGCTTCACCCGTTCGTGTCGCCCCTGCCGGCGCGCGGAACTGACGCACGCTCATGGGCAACTGCGCTCCCCGCGAGCGTCAGTTCTGCGTCGGCACCGACGCGGCCCCGCTGCCCGTGCCGGGCTCCAGCGCATCGAGCGCGCGGCGCAACCCGGTGAGTTTGCGTTCCAGATGGGCGGCCGTGGCCACCGCCGCCGCGTCCGCGGACTCGTCGTCCAGCTGCTTGGACAGCGCCTCCGCCTGCTCCTCGACGGCCGCGAGCCGCGCGGACAGCTCGGCGAGCAGCCCGGCCGGCTCCTTGCCGCCGACCGCGCCCTTGCCGCCGCCCTCCAACTGGAGCCGCAGCAGCGCCGCCTGCTCGCGCAGCTGGCAGTTCTTCATGTACAGCTCGACGAAGACGGACACCTTCGCGCGCAGCACCCACGGGTCGAACGGCTTGGAGATGTAGTCGACCGCGCCCGCCGCGTAGCCCCGGAAGGTGTGGTGGGGACCGTGGTTGATCGCGGTGAGGAAGATGATCGGGATGTCCCGGGTCCGCTCCCGCCGCTTGATGTGCGCGGCGGTCTCGAAACCGTCCATGCCCGGCATCTGGACATCCAGCAGAATGACCGCGAAGTCGTCCGTGAGCAGTGCTTTGAGCGCTTCCTCCCCGGACGATGCCCGCACCAGCGTCTGATCGAGCGCAGAGAGGATGGCCTCCAGCGCCAGCAGATTCTCCGGCCGGTCATCGACCAGGAGGATCTTGGCCTTCTGCACCATGGCCCGCCCTCCTCGCCCCGGCGGTACACCGGGCGCCGCCCCAGGGGACGACTCCCTTTCGCCGCCCGTCCTTGTGCCGGTCATCGTAGCCGCACCCCGCCTGTCGCCACACCCTGTCACCGCGATGTCACTGTGCACGCAACGGAAACGCCGCGAGAGACCGGAAAGTTCCCGGAATCCGGGATTCCCACACGTCCCCGGTCCCTTCGGAACGACAACTCCGCGTGCACACCCAGGGTTCCCGCAGCGTTCACATCCGCGCCGGTCACCCCGTCACTCCTCACGCATCCACTGCCGCATGACCGTCAGCAGATGGTCCGGATCGACCGGCTTCGTCACGTAGTCGGAGGCGCCCGACTCGATCGCCTTCTCCCGGTCGCCCTTCATCGCCTTCGCGGTCAGCGCGATGATCGGCAGCCCGGCGAACTGCGGCATCCTGCGGATCGCCGTGGTCGTCGCGTACCCGTCCATCTCGGGCATCATGATGTCCATCAGCACAACCGCCACGTCGTCGTGCTGCTCCAGCACCTCGATGCCCTCGCGGCCGTTCTCGGCGTACAGCACCGACAGCCCGTGCTGCTCCAGGACGCTGGTGAGCGCGAACACGTTGCGGATGTCGTCGTCGACGATCAGCACCTTCTCGCCGCCGAACCGCACCGCGCGCGCCTGCTGCGGCGTGCTCTCCTGCTCGCCGACCGTCGCCCACTGCTCGGGCCGGTGCTCGACCGGCGGCAGACTCCGGCGGCGGCGCCGGAAGAGCGCAGCGGCGCCGTTCTGCGTCTCCTGGTACGACTTCACCTCCGCCGGCGTCTCGAACTCCACGGCGGACAGCTCGGACGACAGCTCGGCCGCGGAGGCGACCAGCTCGCCGGCCCCCAGCGGGGTCACGGACTGCTGGTAGCCCTGCGGCGGGAGTTCGCTCGGGTGCAGCGGCAGGTACAGCGTGAACGTCGAGCCGCGGCCCGGTTCGCTCTGCGCGTGGATCTCACCGCCGAGCAGCTGTGCGATCTCCCGCGAGATCGACAGGCCGAGGCCCGTGCCGCCGTACTTGCGGCTGGTCGTGCCGTCCGCCTGCTTGAACGCCTCGAAGATGACCCGCATCTTGCTGGCCGCGATACCGATGCCGGTGTCGGTCACCGAGAACGCGATCAGCGGCGCGTCCGGATCGCTGAGCGCGCCGGCCTCCAGCAACTGCTCACGGATGACCTGCGGCACACCGCCACCGGCGGGCCGGATCACCAGCTCCACCGACCCGGAGTCGGTGAACTTCACCGCGTTCGACAGCAGGTTCCGCAGCACCTGCAGCAGCCGCTGCTCGTCGGTGTGCAGGGTCGCGGGCAGCTCCGGGGAGACCCGTACGGACAGGTCCAGGCCCTTCTCCGCGGTCAACGGCCGGAAGGTGGCCTCCACGTAGTCCACGAGCTGGACGAGCGCGATACGCGTTGGGGAGACGTCCATCTTGCCCGCCTCGACCTTCGACAGGTCGAGGATGTCGTTGATCAGCTGGAGCAGGTCGGAGCCCGCGCCGTGGATGGTCTCGGCGAACTCCACCTGCTTCGGGGTGAGGTTGGTGTCCGCGTTGTCGGCGAGGAGCTTGGCCAGGATCAGCAGCGAGTTGAGCGGCGTACGCAGCTCGTGCGACATGTTAGCGAGGAACTCGCTCTTGTAGCGCATCGACACCGCGAGCTGTTCGGCGCGCTCCTCCAGAACCTGCCGCGCCTCCTCGATCTCGGTGTTCTTCACCTCGATGTCCCGGTTCTGCCGGGCCAGCAGCTCGGCCTTCTCCTCCAGTTCGGCGTTGGAGGCCTGCAGCGCCTTCTGCCGGTTCTCCAACTCCGCCGACCGCTCACGGAGTTGCTCGGTCAGCTCCTGCGACTGCTTCAGCAGCTGCTCGGTCTTGGTGTTGACCGAGATGGTGTTGACGCTGGTCGCGATCATCTCGGCGATCTGGTTGAGGAAGTCCTTCTGGATCTGCGTGAACGGTGTGAAGGACGCCAGCTCGATCACCCCGAGCACCTTGCCCTCGAAGAGGACCGGCAACACGATCACCTGCGCGGGCGGGGCCTCGCCGAGCCCGGAGGAGATCTTCAGATAGCCGCTGGGCGCGTTCTCGACCAGGATCGTGCGTTTCTCCTTGGCGGCCGTGCCGATCAGCGCCTCACCGGGCCGGAACGACGTCGGCATGGAGCCCATCGAGTAGCCGTACGAGCCGAGCATCCGCAGCTCGTAGCGGTCCTCGGCGTCGCCGCTGAGGTCCTGGCCCTCCATCAGCGGCATCGTCAGGAAGAACGCCCCGTGCTGCGCGGAGACCACCGGCGTCAGCTCGCTCATGATGAGCGAGGCCACGTCCTCCAGGTCCCGGCGGCCCTGCATCAGCGCGGAGATGCGGGCGAGGTTGCCCTTGAGCCAGTCCTGCTCCTTGTTGGCGATCGTGGTGTCGCGCAGGTTGGCGATCATCTTGTTGATGTAGTCCTGCAGTTCCTGGATCTCGCCGGACGCGTCGACGTCGATCTTCAGGTTGAGGTCGCCGCGGGTCACCGCGGTCGCCACGCGCGCGATGGCGCGCACCTGCCGGGTCAGGTTCCCGGCCATCTCGTTCACCGACTCGGTGAGGTCCCGCCAGGTGCCGTCGACGTCACGCACGCGTGCCTGACCGCCGAGCTGCCCCTCGGTGCCCACCTCGCGGGCGACCCGGGTGACCTCCTCGGCGAAGCTGGACAGCTGGTCGACCATCGTGTTGATCGTCGTCTTCAGTTCGAGGATCTCACCGCGGGCGTCGATGTCGATCTTCTTCGTCAGGTCACCCTTGGCGATGGCCGTGGTCACCATGGCGATGTTGCGCACCTGACCGGTCAGGTTGGACGCCATCTGGTTCACGGACTCGGTGAGGTCCTTCCACGTACCGGCCACGCCCGGTACGTGCGCCTGTCCGCCCAGGATGCCGTCCGTGCCCACCTCACGGGCCACCTTGGTGACCTGGTCGGCGAACGAACTCAGCGTCTTCACCATCGTGTTGAAGGTGTCGGCGAGCTGCGCCACCTCACCGCTCGCCTCGATCGTCACCTGACGCGTCAGGTCACCGTTGGCGACGGCCGCGGCCACCTGGGAGATGTTCCGCACCTGCATGGTCAGGTTGTTGGCCATCAGGTTCACGTTGTTGCTCAGGTCCTTCCAGATGCCCGTGACACCCGGAACGTGCGCCTGGCCGCCCAGGATGCCCTCGGTGCCCACCTCACGGGCCACCCGGGTCACCTGCTCGGCGAAGCTGGACAGCTGGTCGACCATCGTGTTGACGGTCGTGACGAGTTCGAGGATCTCGCCCTTCGCGTCAACGGTGATCTTCTTGGACAGGTCGCCCTTGGCGACCGCCGTCGTGACCTCGGCGATGTTGCGCACCTGGATCGTCAGGTTGTTCGCCATGAAGTTCACGGACTGCGTGAGGTCCTTCCAGGTGCCGGAGACGCCCTGGACCTCGGCCTGACCGCCGAGGATGCCCTCCGTGCCCACCTCACGGGCCACACGTGTGACCTCCTGGGCGAACGACGACAGCTGGTCGACCATCGTGTTCAGGGTGTTCTTCAGCTCCAGGATCTCCCCGCGCGCGTCCACGGTGATCTTCTGGGAGAGGTCACCGCGGGCCACAGCGGTGGCGACCTGGGCGATGTTTCGCACCTGGGCGGTGAGGTTGCCGGCCATGCCGTTCACGGAGTCGGTGAGGTCCCGCCACACACCGGCCACGCCCGGCACCTGCGCCTGACCGCCGAGCCGCCCCTCCGTACCCACGTCGCGGGCGACCCGGGTCACCTGGTCCGCGAAGGCGGAGAGCTGGTCGACCATCGTGTTGATGGTGTTCTTCAGCTCCAGGATCTCCCCGCGCGCGTCGACGTCGATCTTCTGCGAGAGGTCACCGTTGGCCACCGCCGTCGTCACCTGGGCGATGTTGCGCACCTGCGAGGTGAGGTTTCCGGCCATGAAGTTGACGGAGTCCGTCAACTCCTTCCAGGTGCCCGAGACACCGTCCACCTGGGCCTGACCGCCCAGCCGGCCCTCCGTACCCACGTCCCGGGCCATCCGCGTGACCTGGTCGGCGAACGAGGACAGCTGGTCCACCATCGTGTTCACGGTGTTCTTCAGCTGGAGCATCTCGCCGGACACGTCGACGGTGACCTTCTGGGAGAGGTCACCGTTGGCCACCGCCGTCGTCACCTGGGCGATGTTGCGCACCTGACCGGTCAGGTTGCGGAACGCCGTGTTGACGGAGTCCGTCAGGTCCTTCCACGTACCGGCCGCACCCGACACCTGCGCCTGGCCGCCCAGTTCACCCTCGACGCCGATCTCCCGAGCGACCCGGGTCACCTCGGAACCGAACGCCGACAGCTGGTCCACCATGCCGTTGACGGTGTTCTTCAGCTCCAGCATCTCGCCGGCCACGTCCACGGTGACCTTCTGCGACAGGTCGCCGCTCGCCACGGCGGTCGTCACCGCGGCGATGTCCCTCACCTGTGTGGTCAGATTCCGGAACACCGTGTTGACGGAGTCCGTCAGGTCCTTCCACGTACCGGCCGCGCCCGGCACGTTCGCCTGCCCGCCGAGCCGCCCCTCCCCACCGACCTCGTTGGCCACACGTGTGACCTCGTCCGCGAAGATCCGCAGCGTCTCCGTCATCTGGTTGATCGTCTCGGCGAGCTGCGCGACCTCGCCACGCGCCGGAACCGTCACCTTCTGCGACAGGTCACCGTTCGCGACCGCCGTCGTGACCTGGGAGATCCCCCGCACCTGCGCGGTCAGGTTGCCCGCCATCGTGTTGACGGAGTCGGTCAGCTCCTTCCACACGCCGGCCACCCCGGGCACCTGCGCCTGGCCGCCCAGGATGCCCTCGGTGCCCACCTCGCGGGCGACCCGGGTCACCTCGGAGGAGAAGGAGGACAGCTGCTCCACCATCGTGTTGACGGTGTTCTTCAGCTCCAGCATCTCGCCGGCGACATGGACGGTGACCTTGCGTGACAGGTCACCCCGCGCGACCGCCGTCGTCACCAGGGCGATGTCGCGCACCTGAGCGGTGAGCCGGTTCGCCATCGTGTTGACGGATTCGGTCAGATCCTTCCACGAACCGGACATACCGCGCACCCGGGCCTGGCCACCGAGCTTGCCCTCGGTGCCGACTTCGCTGGCCACGCGCGTGACCTCGTCGGTGAACGTCGACAGCTGGTCGACCAGATTGTTGACGGTACGGCCGACCTTCAGGAACTCGCCCCGCAGCGGATGCCCGGTGCCGTCGGGCGCCTGGGTGCGCAGGTCCATCCGCGGCGACAGATCACCCTCGGCCACCGCCGTCAGGACCCGGCTGACCTCCGAGACGGGCCAGACGAGATCGTCGACCAGCGCGTTGGAGTTGTCGATCGCGGCCGCCCACGAACCCTCGCAGGCGCCTGTTTCCAGCCGTTCCGTGAGCTTTCCCTCACGCCCGACCATGCGCCGCACCCGCGACAGCTCGCCGGTCAGATGCAGATTCCGGTCGGCGACCTCGTTGAAGACGGCGGCGATCTCCGACATCACGCCGTCGCCGGACACCGTGAGCCGTTTGCGGAAGTTTCCGTCACGCATCGACACGAGGGCCGCCAGCAGCCGGTTCAGGGCAGCCGTGTCCACGGCGGTGGTGCCGCCGTTCCTGCCCAGGGACGGTCCGCCCTTCGCGCGCGTCTTCGTGCCCCGCGTCGCTGCGCCAGACTCCACTGTGTCCCTCCCGAAGGGGTAGACCATCACTGCCGTGCTCACCGCGTCGGCCCGGCCGGCCGATCACCCGGATCACCGAATACTTCCGCGTACTCGTCACTGCTCGGTATTTCTGCCAGACGAGATCCGGCCACACCAGGGGCTGCTGCCCTCCGTACACGGAACACACGCAGCATGACCGGACCTTCATCAGAAGCTTGCCCAGTGTTTCACCCTGTCCGAACCAGGCCATAACAGTTCGGCAGCTTCGCACATCGTCCGCACACCCTGGGGGCGTAAACACCGGCGACCGGCATCCGCTCGGAGGGCGAAGGTAAGTAACCTTGCATGCGGCTGTCCAGCCACACCGGTCCGACCGGCCTGGGCGGTGGCACGAGCACGAGCGGGCATCGGAGGGGCGGCCGCAGACCATGACCACCGGACTGATCCCCGGGGGACATACCCCGGAGCCACGGCCGACGGGCGAGCGGATGCCGCAGCAGCGGCGCGAGCCGGACGGCCACGCTGCCCTGCACGTCGACAACCGGCCGAGGAGTTCTGTGATCACCGCGCGCGCGGCTGCCAGTTTCGAGCCCGTCGGGCGATCCGTCGCGACCGCCCGTTCCTTCGTCCGAGACACCCTCCAGGGCTGGGGCTTCGCCGAAGTCGTCGACGACGCGGTGGTCCTCACCAGCGAGTTGGTGACCAACGCAGTGGTGCACGCGGGCACACACGCGGAAGTGCTGTGCCTGCGCACCGAGGACGGCGTGCGCATCGAGGTCTCGGACCGCTACCCGGAGCGCGAAGTCCCCCTCCAGGCCTCGCCGGCCTCCATGGGCAGCCCCGACCGCGAGGGCGGCCGCGGCCTGCAGCTGTGCGCGGCCCTGGCCGCCCGCTGGGGCGTGGACTACACCCCCACCCACAAGAACGTCTGGTTCCATATCGACCTGCCCGAGCGTCCGGTCGGCACCCGCGCCGCCGGACCCTCCCTCCCCGCCGACCTCCTCCCGCTCGCCGACGGCCGGGTGCGTGTCGCGGTCCTCCAGATCGACCGGAAGGGCTCCATCAGCTCCTGGAACGAGGACGCGGAGGAGCTGTTCGGCTACCCGGCCCCCGATGTCATCGGCAAACCCCTCACCGACCTCGCCGCCTGGCCGCACACCCCGGGCACCGGCACCGGCATCGCCGAGGCCCTCCAGCTCTCACGCTGGGAGGGCAGTTACGGCGTCCGCGGCGCCGACGGCCGCGTGGCCCCGGTCTACGCCTCCCACCTCAGGGTCCGCGACACCGGCGGCGAACCCTCCACCGTGTGCCTCCTGGTACGGGACCACGAACGCGCCGTCCTGCAGACGCCGTTGCGCGTCCCCGCCACCGACCAGACGACCGGCTCCGACGGCCAGAGCACCGACCCCTTCGAGGTGTTCATCGGCTCCCCCGCCCCGGACGACCTCGATGGCCTGCTGCAGCGCACGGTCGAGCGCGCCCGCGACATGCTCGACGGCGACTCCGCGTTCCTGCTGCTGGCCACCGACGACGAGACCGAGCTGGAAGTCCGGGCCTCCACCGGCCTGCCCTCCGCCCGCCAGCGCTTCGCCCGCGTCCCGGTCGAGGCCGGCCCCGGCCGCTACGGCTCCGCGCGCATGCCCGCCGTCCACGACGACCTCACCGCCGTACCCGGCGCCGTACCGCTGCTGTCCGGCACCGGCATGCGCTCGGTCGTCACGGTCCCGCTGAAGGTCGAGGGCCGTCTCACGGGCTCCCTCGGCGTGGCGGCCGAGGCACCCGGCCGGTACTCCAACGAGGAGGCGCTGCGCCTGCAGTTCGCCGCCGACCGCATCGCCCTGGCCGTCGAATCGGCCCGCCTCGGCGAGCTGGAGCGGCTGCGCCGCGGCTCCCTGAGCTTCCTGGTCGAGGCCTCCGACCTGCTGGCCGGCACCCTGGACCGCGACCAGACCCTGGCCCTGATGGCCCAGATGACGGTCCCGACACTGGCCACCTGGTGCGCCGTCTACACGATCGCCGACCAGGCCTCCGAGCCATACCTGTCGTACGTGCTGCACGAGGACGAGGAACTCATCGACGGCATCAAGTCGTTGCTGTCGAAGGTCCCCGCGCCCGACCCGGTACCCACGCCCGGCGCCCGGGTCTGGACCGCCCCCGGCGAAGTCGCCCACCAGGCGGCCCTGCGCTCCTCGATGCGCAGCCTCGGCCTGTCCGGCGGCCCCACCCACCAGGTCGCCTCGGGCATCGGCCCGACGCTCGCGACGGCCTCCGCCGTCGGCGGCGAGACGGTCGTCCTGCCGCTCGTCGCCCGCAACCGCGTCATCGGCATGCTGACCCTGGGCAAGCCCACCGACGAGCACTTCCGGCAGGAGATCCTCGAACTGGCCGAGGACCTGAGCCGCCGGGCCGCACTCGCCCTCGACAACGCCCGCCTGTACTCGGAGCGCACGGCGATCAGCCAGTCCCTCCAGCGCAGCCTGCTCCCGCCCGGCCTGCCGCACATCAACGGCGTCGAGGTGGAGGTCATCTACCGCGCGGCCGGCGAGGGCAACGAGGTCGGCGGCGACTTCTACGACCTCTTCCCGATCGGCAACGGCGCCTACGGCTTCGCCATCGGCGATGTCTGCGGTACGGGCCCGAACGCGGCGGCGGTCACGGGCCTGGCCCGGCACGCCCTGCGCCTGCTGGCCCGCGAGGGCCTGTCCGGCCCGGCGGTCCTCGAACGCCTGAACTCCGCGATCCTCGACGAGGGCGACCGCAGCCGCTTCCTGACGCTGCTGTACGGCGAGTTGCGGCCGCAGGAGGACGGCAGCGCCGAGCTGAAGGTGGTCTGCGCCGGCCACCCCCTCCCGCTGCGGCTGCGCCAGGACGGCACGGTGTCGGCTGCGGCCGAGCCCCAGCCGCTGCTCGGCGTCATCGAGGACCTGGAGCTGTACGAGGAGACGGTCACGCTCGACCCCGGTGACGTCCTCCTCTGCGTCACGGACGGCGTCACCGAACGCCGCGAGGGCACGCGCATGCTGGGCGACGACGGCCTCGCCGACGTCCTCACCACCTGCACCGGGCTCACCGCGGGCGCGGTCGCGGCACGCATCATGCGCGCCGTGGAACGCTTCGCGTCCGACGCCCCGTCCGACGACATGGCGATCCTGGCGATGCGGGTCCCGGGGCTTCACAAGGACTGAGGCCCCCGGGCCCGCCCGGGCACCCGCACATACGACGAAGGCCCCGCCCGATAGGGCGAGGCCTTCTTTGTCGAGCCCCCAAACGGAATCGAACCGTTGACCTTCTCCTTACCATGGAGACGCTCTGCCGACTGAGCTATAGGGGCCTTGTCGTTTTCGAGGTTTCCCTCGCGGCGACAAGAAAAGAGTACCCCGAGCAGGCCCGTTTCCCAAATTCGTTCGGTGCCCGTTCAGAAGGCGGGCTGAAGCAAACCCCCAAGGGCGTTGCAGGCAGAGACGATCCGCTGCATCTCACGCTTCGTCAGGGAGGCGTCCACGGGCAGCGCGAGCGTCTCGTCCGCGGCCCGCTCGGTCGCCGGCAGCGCCACACAGCGCCGGAACTCGGGCAGCCGGTGCACGGGCGTCTTCACGGGAACGCGGCACTCAACTCCCCTGGCCCGCAGGGCCCGGGCGAAGGCATCGCGGTCCGGCCGGCCATTGCCCGGCACCCGCACCACGTACTGCTGGTAGGTGTGTCCGTCGCCCCCGTCCGGGGTGCTCACACCCTTCAGCTTGGCGTCGAGATAGGCGGCCCGCTCCCTGCGCTGCGCCATCTCGTCGTACGGCGCCTCGGACTCACCCTGTTCCAGGACGAGCAGTCCGTGCCGCTGTCCGACCTCGTGCAGCCGTGTGATGTCCGCGCGCCGGCCGAATCGGTGAACGACAACGACCGCTACGGTTCGAGGAGTTACGGCCGCTTCGACAGCCGACGGGTCGAGGCAGTAGGTGACCGGATCTATGTCGGCGAACACCGGGAGCGCACCCGCCTGGGTCACGGCCTCGGCCACTTCGACGTTCCCGAAGGCCGGTACGACGACCTCGTCACCGACTCCGACGCCGGCGGCCCTGAGCATTGCAGCAGTACCCATGTGCTGGATGCTCGGCGCGCAACGTGAACGACACGTTAAGCACAACGTAAAAAGGTCGGACCCTGAACCGAAGTTCAGGGTCCGACCTTTTCAAATTTTGTTCGGCGGCGTCCTACTCTCCCACAGGGTCCCCCCTGCAGTACCATCGGCGCTGTGAGGCTTAGCTTCCGGGTTCGGAATGTAACCGGGCGTTTCCCTCACGCTATGACCACCGAAACACTATGAAACAATCAACAACCGACGGCTGTTCGTGGTTTCAGAACCAACACAGTGAACGCGAGCGTCTGAGGACAAGCCCTCGGCCTATTAGTACCAGTCAACTCCACCCGTTACCGGGCTTCCATATCTGGCCTATCAACCCAGTCGTCTACTGGGAGCCTTAC